>UBXV01000029.1 GCA_900469625.1 Hyphomicrobiales bacterium | reverse complement strand
GACCTTTCAGAGCTGCGTTCTCAAAACACCTCCGGAGCGATCCGGAGGTGTTTTGCGTCGCGCGGCCTTGAATTTGACGGCTGAACCGACACATGCATGCAAATGCCGCCACGATTGGAACCGGCACCGGCCGGCGGTCGATCAAAGCGCATGTGCATGCAGAAAGCTTGGAAAGGCCCATATGAACCGACCGCTCGCATCAACCGGATGGATCCTGGTCACGACACTGATCCTCGTGCTCGCCTTCATCCCGCTCGATCCGTTTCTCTCGACGCGGGCACAGGCCTTGCCTGAAAGTGTCGTCGCCTTCAACCGAATGATCACCGACTTCGGCACCTTCGGCTGGATGATCTATCTCTCCGGCCTTGTGCTCGCCAGTGCCTTCATCCTGAGGCGCGTGGTGCGCCAGGCACCGCTTCAGCGCCGGGCACGAACGGTGCGCAACCTCGCCGCCTATTTCCTTTTGACGATCGGCACCGCAAGCGCGCTCGTGCATGCGCTAAAATTCCTGATCGGCCGGGCAAGGCCGGAACTGCTGGTCGATCTCGGCGCCTACAGCCTGACGCCGTTCACCGGCGACACCCTGTTTGAAAGTTTTCCCTCCGGCCATTCGACGGCAGCCGGTGCCTTCTTCGGCGTCTTTGCCATGCTCTTGCCGAGGCTCAGGCCAGTCTTCTTCGGCCTGGCGCTGGTGATCGGGATATCGCGCGTCATCGTCGGCGCCCACTACCCGAGCGACGTCGCCGCCGGCCTTCTGCTCGGCCTCTGGACATCCCTCATGGTGGCGTTCCTCTTTGCCAAGCGCGGCTGGCTGTTCCGGGCCGACGAAGGCGGCTGGCCCATCCCGAAGCGCTCGGGCTCCCGGACATGAAAAAGCCGGCGCGGAAGACCGCGCCGGAGTCAGGAGAGCCGTGATGCCTCTCGGGGAAGTCTTCGGAGCGTTTCCAATCCCTATCGGATCTTGGAAACGCTCCTTCATTCGGTCGTCGCATTCCGGACGAAAAGCGGTTCCGCCCTTCTTCTGGAAATGCGTCAGTCCATCGCGTGGATGTCGCGATCCTTGGTTTCCGGCAGGAACAACATGCCGATGACAAGGGTGATGCCCGCAAACACGATCGGGTACCACAGACCGTAGTAGATATCGCCCTGGGCCGCGCTCATCGCGAAGGCCGTTGCCGGCAGCAGACCGCCGAACCAGCCGTTGCCGATATGGTAGGGCAGGGACATGCCGGTGTAGCGGATGCGGGTCGGGAACATTTCGACCAGCAGGGCTGCGATCGGGCCATAGACCATTGTCACGTAGATGACGAGGACGGTCAGGACGGCGATGATCGTCGTCCAGTTGACGCCGGCGGGATCCGCCACCATCGCATAGGTACCGCCGCCGGCAATCGTGTAGACGGCCATTTCGGTTGCGGCGCCGACTTCGTCCTTCGTCAGGAGCTTGTCGGCGATGAGCTTGTCGGCGGGAACCACTGTCTTTTCACCACCGCGAACGGCGGTAGCGTCGAGAGCCAGTTCCGGGTTGGCGGCAACGAAGCCGTCCAGCTTGGATTCCGGAACCTTTGCCGCACCACGAACCAGCGGATAGCCGGCATCATGAAGCGCCATGTTGGTCTGCTTTTCGAAGGCACCGTTGGCAGCCTTGGCACCGTCGCCAGCGGCGACCGCGTCGTAGCTGTTGATCGTCGTTTCGCCGATCTTGACCGTTGCCGGCGTACCGGCAGCCGCTGTCATGACCACGTCATACGGAACCGAGTTCTTGGTGAGGAATGCGGTTGCGATGTCGCACGAGGTCGTGAACTTCGCCGTGCCGGTCGGGTTGAACTGGAACTTGCAGTCGCCAGGTGCGGCAGTAACGGTTGCCCTGACCGTTGCCTGTGCCTGAGCGAGTGCCGGGTTACCGGCCCAGGTCAGCGCCTTGAACAGCGGGAAGTAAGTGAGCATCGCCAGCAGCAGGCCGGCCATGATGATCGGCTTGCGGCCGATCTTGTCGGAGAGCCAGCCGAAGAGCACGAAGAAGCCGGTACCGAGCAGCAGCGAAACGGCGACCATGATGTTGGCCGACTGGCCGTCCACCTTCAAGACACCAGTCAGGAAGAACAGCGCGTAGAACTGACCGGAGTACCAGACGACGGCCTGGCCGACGACAGCGCCGAACAGGGCCAGAAGCGCGATCTTGGCGTTCTTCCACTGGCCGAAGGCTTCCGACAGCGGTGCCTTGGAGCCCTTGCCCTCTTCCTTCATCTTCTTGAAGGCCGGAGATTCGTTCATCTTCAGGCGGATCCAGACGGAAATGCCGAGCAGAACGCACGACAGCAGGAACGGAATGCGCCATCCCCAGGCAGCAAAGGCTTCCTTGCCCAGCGCGAACTGCACGAGCAGGATCACCACCAGCGACAGGAACAGACCGAGCGTTGCCGTGGTCTGGATCCAGGAGGTGAAGTAGCCGCGACGCCCATGCGGCGCGTGTTCGGCTACGTAAGTGGCAGCGCCGCCGTATTCACCGCCGAGCGCCAGGCCCTGCAGCATGCGCAGGACGATGAGCAGGATCGGGGCAGCGATGCCGATCTGGGCAGCGCCGGGCAGGATGCCGACCAGGAAGGTCGACAGACCCATGATCAGGATCGTCACGAGGAAGGTGTATTTGCGGCCGACGAGGTCACCGAGGCGACCGAAGACCAGAGCGCCGAACGGGCGAACCAGGAAGCCCGCGGCAAACGCCAGAAGCGCGAAGATGTTTCGCGTCGTTTCCGGATAGGAACTGAAGAAGGTCGCGCCGATATAGACGGCGAGCGAACCGTAAAGATAGAAATCGTACCATTCGAACACGGTACCAAGCGACGAAGCGAAGATGACCTTCTTCTCCTCGCCGGTCATCGGACGCGTTTTTGCGTCGTCCGCAGTCGCGACATTTGCCATTTTGTTTATCCTCCACTCCAAAACAGCCCATTGGAGCGCCCATTGGCTGGCTCGGACATTCCTCCCAAGAACGTCCGAACGTGGTGCGCCTGATCACAGGATGTCAGAAAAGAGGCCCCCTAGGCAGGGATGCTTTCGGCTTATGACTTTCGTCTAAGAAACCCTTGGGTTCTCAGGCGCGAAGCGCTGCGGCCGGCGATTGACGGTAGGCGAGAACAGCCGGAAGAACGGCAAGGATGGCGGCAAAAGCCAGGATGAGCGACATGAGCAATCCGTCGCCGGCAGCAAAGACCACCGGCATGGCCACGCCGCTCTCGCCGGAAAGATATCCGGCTATGAATTTGGCGGCGCCGAAGCCGAGCGAAAAACCGATGAGCACGCCCGCGGCGATAAGCGCGAAAAGCTCGCTCCAGACAATGACGAACACCGCCCTGCGCGGCGCACCGAAGGCACGGAGCGCTCCGATCTGCCGCCGGCGTTGACCGACATGCAGGATGGTGACGAGCAGGATCGCGGCGGCGACCAGAACCTGGGCGCCCGTAGTGACCGCGACGAGCACCCGCTTGGCATCGCCGAGCGTGGCATAGAGGTTCGTCAGCACTTCTCCTGGAAAAACCGCCAGTGTCTCGGTGTCGCGATACTCCTGCCGGAGCTTGTAGGCATCGGCGATCGATTTCGGCTTGACGAGGATGGCCGGCAGGCCGGGCGGGACCTTGCCCCAATCCTCGTTCAGCGCCGCATCCGCATCGATGGGCGCATGGCCGGCTTTTGCACCGGAGGCAGCCTCGTCATGGCTATGGCCATGGTCATGTTCAAGGTCATCGGCGTGATCGTGACGGCCATCAGCGTCGGACTCCGCTTCCATTCCGTGCAGCGCCCAGACAGCCTGCATCGGGACCAGAATGGCCCGATCCCAGGCGGTACCGGTTGGTTCGAGCCGTCCGACGATGCGATAGGCAAGCTCCGTATGGGCGTGACCGCCACGCTCGGCAAGCCCGTGGGTCGGCTTGACCGCATAACCGATCGGCAGATCGACTGCAGATCCGGCGACCGCCTCGCCGAGCGCTGCGAAGACGCGACCTTCGGCCAGCACTTCGAGCTGATGAACCAGCCCGGTGGACGTGCCGACGACCGGATAGCCGCCAAAACTGTCGCCGAAGCCGACGGGGGCTGCGGAAGCGACGCGCGGGTCAGCAAGAAGGCGAGGGAGGACCGTGCCGTCCATCAACGGCAACGGCGAGGGCTGCAGGAAGATCGAGGAAAGAATAAGCTGCGTCTCGCTGCCGGGGGCGCCGATCACCAGATCGAACTTGTCAGCGGCGCGGGCGCTGCCGAGCCGGAGCGCACGCTCCTGCAGGGTAACGGCGACACCGAGCGCTGTTGCCAGCGCCACCAGGAGAACGACGACGAGCGACCCGGCCCACAGACGCCGCAGGTCCGCCAGGATGAAACCGATCATGCTGCTTGCTCCAAGACCGGGCCGTCGTCGACAATGCGCCCGCCGGCAAGCCGGATGCGGCGGTCCAGGCGTTGCGCCAGCGAGAGGTCGTGCGTCGCGACCAAAAGCGTACAGCCGCTTTCGCGGGAAAGTTCGAGCAGCAGCTCGCCGACGGCGGCGCCCGCCTCGCTGTCGAGGCTGGCGGTCGGCTCGTCGGCGATGACCACGCCCGGTCGGCGCAGCAGTGCCCGGGCAATGGCCACGCGCTGCATCTCGCCGCGCGACATGGTTTCGATCATCTGGGTCGGCCGGGTGAGCCCGACGCGAAGCAGCAGATCCCGCGCACGCGCGCCGATGTCACGGGCCATGGCGCCGGAAAGACTTGCCGGCAACAGAACGTTTTCGAGCGCGCTCAGTCCGGGGAAAAGATGAAAATCCTGCAGGACGAGGCCGATATTGGCGCCGCGCCAGCGATCGCGCCTGCCTTCGGAGAGCGCGCAGATATCGACGTCATCCCAGAGGATGCGACCCTGCCCGACCCGTTCCAGCCCGGTCAGGATGCTGATCAATGTGCTCTTGCCGGATCCGGATGCGCCAATGAGCGCCACGCGGCTGCCCGCTGCAAGTGTCAGACTTTCGATCGCAAGGGCAGGGGCGGCCAGTCCGGGAAAGCGTATGTCGATCCCTTGCAGCTGAAGACCGAGCATCGGCTAGACCGTGTAGAACTGCGAAGAGCGCAGGCGTAACAGGCTGACGAAGCCGGTCTCCGGGTCGGTCCACGAGCCGACCTCCAGCATGCCGCGCACTTCGATCGTCTGGCCGGGCGGCACGAAGGTCTGTTTCTCGCCGAGATAGACGACGACGATGTTGTCTGGCCAGTCGGAATCCGACGAACAGAACGGGCAGAGCGCCATCGGAATTTCCGTCAGCACGAAGAACGCCGCCTCGGCTTTCAACGGCGGCGCCATGAAGCCGCGCATGCGCACCTCCTGGCCGGCAAGGCTCTTCACCTTCTGTGAAAACTCAAGGCCGAGCACGCTCACCTTGCCATAGAGTTCGTCGAAGGTGAGGCTGGCATCCGCGAGCGCCATGCGTCCCTTGGCGGCAACGGACGCGCCGGCGATGAGGCCAAAGAGTGCGCGTCGGCTTATGGAGATGGGGGTGGCTATGGGCATCGTCTCGTCGCCATCGGTGTCCCGGCAACGCAGGAACGCGGGGCCGGAAAAGCGTCATGGGAAGCCTTCTCCCCTGTTGCGGGGAGAAGGCACGTCTCAGGCGGTCAGTTGGTCTGTTTCACGCCGAGAGCAAGCGCGTCGACGAGAACGCGGTAGACGTCGCTCTGCTCCATGTAACCCCGGAAGCCCTCGCTGCCAGGACCTTCCGACTGCAGCACGACGTCATCGACCGTGTGCTGGCCGGTGCTCTCGTCCTTCGGAAGGATGCCGACGCGCAGGACCGCGCCCGGCATGTCCTTGTAGGCTTCGTTGGCGACATACTCGTCCTTCTCGTTCTTCACCGCCGGTTCGAACGGACCGTCCAGCTTGGGGCTGAAGGTTTCGTAATAGTCGGGGAAGTTGGAGACGAACATCGCGAGGCGGCGGCTGGCGTCGATCTTGTCGGGGAAGCCGTCCTTGTTCTCGTCGGTGTAGTTCGGGAAGCCCGCCGAAGACCCGGTCTTGACCTTGTCGCGGCCTTCCTTGCCCTCGACCGTGTCGTCGATGATGCCGAGTAGCGAGACGCCGTGCGTATGGTCGCCGGTGACGACGATCAGCGTATCCGGATTGTTCTTCGCAAATTCGCGGGCAACGCCGATCGCCTGGTCGAACTCGATGGTTTCGACCACGGCACGCTCCATGTCGAGCGGGTGGCTCATCTTGTCGATCGAGGCACCTTCCACCATGAGGAAGAAGCCGTTTTCGTTCTTGGAAAGCCGGTCGAGCGCCGTCTTGGTCATTTCGACGAGGCCGGGCTGACCCGGGAATTTTTCGGCGGTACCCTTCTTCAGGAACTCACGGTCGAGCGTCACGTCCATGTTGCCGGTATGGAACAGGCCGAGAAGCTTGCCGTCGGCGGGTGCCGCGGCCAGCTCGGTCTTGTCGGTGGCCAGCGCGTAGCCGGCGTCCTGGAAGAGCTTGATGTAATCCTGATTGTCCTTGCGCTTGGAGCCCGGCGTCTCCTTGCCGAGGAAATAGGCCGAACCGCCGCCGAGGATCACCTCCGGCTTGACGTCGTAGATCATGCCGACGATTTCGGCCTTGTCGTTGCGGTTGCGCGTATGGGAGACGACGGCCGCCGGTGTCGCATCCTCGATTTCCGAGGTGGTGACGAGGCCGATCGACTTCTGCGTCTGGCGGCGCAGCGCCTCGGCGATGGTCTCGACACGCGGATCGTCGAGGCTGTCGGGGGTGCGGTCGCCATAGACGCCGACGGCATTGATCACGGTCTTGTGGCCGGTCATGTAGGCCGACATCGTGTTGGCGCTGTCGGTGTCGATCGAGTTGGTGGCCGACGTGCCGATGAAGGCCATGCGCTCAAGATCGTCCATGTTGAGGCGGCCATTGGCCTTACCCTCGGTCATGCCCTTCGACATGATGCGGGCGGCGGTGCGATGGGCGACCGAAAGGCCGTCGCCAAGCAGGAAGATGACGTTCTTGGCCTTCGGCTGCTCGGCCGTGGCAAAGACATCCCAGGTCACGGTTTTCGTCTGTTCGCCGGCGGTCACTTCGACCTTGTAGCTGCCGGGCGCGCCGATGACGGCGTTGCGCAAGAGCAGGGCCGAACCGAGTTCCTTGTCTTCCTTGCCCTTTTCCATGGCGACATAGCTGGCCTCGGAGCCGAGCGCGGCCTTGTAGTCTTCGCCATTGACGGTCACCTTGATGTCTTCCGCCTTGACGGCACCCTTGAGCTCGACCTTGAAGTCGAACGGCGATCCGGCAAGAATTGTCGCGCGATCAATGGGATAGACATCCGCGGCCTGGGCCGTGAAGGCCAGAACCGTCGTGGCAAGGAGGGTGGCAAGAAGCGTGCGCATGGCAATCGTCCCTTCGAGGTGTCGGATGGCGCGGTCCTAACGCCCGGCCATGACAGCGACATGACATTGCGATCACGTTTGCGGCGACCCAGGCATCCCGCGCTTGACTCGCCGATAGAAACAATTATGACGAGCCTCGGAAAGGAAGGCATTCCATGCTTCGCCGCGAACATAACTTCGCTGACAGCAGCATCCTGGCAGAAATCGCCGGGCTGGATATGCGTTTCCAAGCTTCCTTCAAAACAACGGCCAAAACGACGACGAAAACCGTCTGACGTCTCTGGCCCTCCGCTCTCTCCCCGGTTTGGCCGGGGACAGGAACCCTCGCGGCGGATCGCGCGGTTTCCCCCTCCACCCGACGAGGAGAGACAGAAAAGAGAGCTTAGATCATGGGTTTCAAGATTGCAGTCGCAGGCGCTACCGGCAATGTCGGCCGGGAGATGCTGAACATCCTTTCGGAGCGCGGCTTTCCGGCCGATGAGGTGGTCGCCCTTGCTTCCGCCCGTTCCCAGGGCACGGAAGTTTCCTTCGGCGACAAGACGCTCAAGGTCAAGAACCTCGAGAACTACGATTTCTCCGACACCGACATCTGCCTGATGTCGGCCGGTGGCGCGGTTTCGCTGAAGTATTCGCCGAAGATCGGCCAGCAGGGTTGCGTCGTCATCGACAACTCCTCGGCCTGGCGCTACGATTCCGAAGTTCCGCTGATCGTTCCGGAAGTGAACCCGGATGCGATCTCGCTCTTCACCAAGAAGAACATCATCGCCAACCCGAATTGCTCGACCGCGCAGCTCGTCGTTGCGCTGAAGCCGTTGCACGACCACGCCAAGATCAAGCGCGTCGTCGTCTCGACCTACCAGTCGGTTTCCGGCGCCGGCAAGGACGGCATGGACGAACTTTTCAACCAGACGCGTGCGGTCTTCGTCGCCGACCCGATCGAATCGAAGAAGTTCACCAAGCGCATCGCCTTCAACGTCATTCCGCACATCGACGTCTTCATGGAAGACGGCTACACGAAGGAAGAGTGGAAGGTTCTGGCCGAGACCAAGAAGATGCTCGACCCGAAGATCAAGGTGACCTGCACGGCCGTGCGCGTCCCGGTCTTCATCGGCCATTCGGAATCGGTCAACATCGAGTTCGAAAACGAGATCACCGCTGACGAGGCGCGCGATATCCTGCGCGAAGCGCCGGGCTGCCTGGTTGTCGACAAGCACGAGAATGGCGGCTACGTCACGCCTTACGAATGCGCCGGCGAAGACGCGACCTACATCTCGCGCATCCGCGAAGACGCAACGGTCGAAAACGGTCTCAACATCTGGGTCGTCTCCGACAACCTGCGCAAGGGTGCTGCACTGAACGCGATCCAGATCGCCGAGCTGCTCGTCAACCGCGGCCTGATCCGCGCCAAGAAGCAGGCCGCCTGAACAAACAGGCGGTAAAACACGAATAAGAACCCCGCCTGGCCGGTTATCGGCCTGCGGGGTTTGCTGTTTCACGGATCCGTGTGAAGAATTGATCGGATTCACGTGAAACCGTTAGGTATTTTCCGCCATTGAGGGGCGGGTGACAGAGCCGGCAAAGGCTGGCATCTTTGTAACGGCACCAGATTCGGGCAATCACGGGGTTTTTCATGCACACGGCAAAGTGCGTAGCGATTGGGCTTGCGGCCCTGATTTCAACGGCGGTGCTTCCGGCAACCGCTTCGGCGGCACAGTGCGGCAACGACGGCAGCGGCTTTGCTGCCTGGATGACGCAGTTCAAGCAGGAGGCGGCCGGCAACGGCATCAGCCCTGCTGTGCTCAACAAGGCGCTCGCAAACGTCTCCTACAACAAGGCAACGATCCGCGCCGACCGCGGCCAGAAGAGCTTCAAGCTCTCGCTCAGCCAGTTCATGCAGAAGCGTGGCGGCCAGACGATCATTTCGCGCGGCAAGAAAATGAAGGCGCAGAACGCCGCACTCTTCAACAGCATCGAGAAGCGCTACGGCGTGCCCGCAGGCCCGCTGATCGCCATCTGGGGCATGGAAACCGGCTTCGGCGGCTTCATGGGCAAGGAGCACACGCTCTCGGCCGTTTCGACGCTCGCCTATGACTGCCGCAGATCCGACTACTTCACCAACCAGCTCTATGCGGCACTCCAGCTCGTCCAGCGCGGCGACCTGAGCCCGGATGCCCGGGGTGCGGCCCATGGCGAAATCGGCCAGACCCAGTTCCTTCCGGCCAACGTCCTGAAGTACGGCGTCGATGGCGACGGCAACGGCCATGTCGACATGGTCCGATCGAAAGCCGACGCGCTGGCCTCGACCGCAAACTTCCTGCGTGGCCACGGCTGGCAGCCGGGCGCCGGATACCAGCAGGGACAGGCGAATTTCGCCGCGATCCAGGGCTGGAATGCCGCCAGCGTCTACCAGCAGGCGATCGCCATCATCGGCGCCGAAATCGACGGCGACTGATCGCGACCATCAAAAGACTTGCAGATTGGCAAGCCCGGTTCGAAAGGACCGGGCTTTTTCACGTTTTCGATCACATGCCCGGACGGGCAAAATCGCCGGTCTTGGCGTCCATCACCCAGAGCTCGCCGGTCGAGATGTCGAACCAGGCGCCGTGCAGGTTGAGCTTGCCCTTCGTTTCGAGGATCTGGACGCAAGGGAAGGTGCGCAGGTTGGCGATCGAGTTGCGGATCGAGACGCGCTCGAGTGCCCGCTGCCGCTCGGCCTGGGTCATCACTTCGTTGCTCTGGATCTGTTCGGCAGAAGGCTTCAGAAGGTTCATCCAGCGGCCGATGAAATCGCCGGGCGACAGAGGCTCGGCGTCGAGATCGAGCGCCGCCTTGATGCCGCCGCAGCGGCCATGCCCCATGACGACGATATCGCTGACACGCAGCGACTGCACGGCAAACTCGAGCGCCGCCGAGGTCGAATGATAATGGCCGTCCGGCTCGTAGGGTGGCATCAGATTGGCAACGTTGCGCACGACGAACAGTTCACCGGGACCGCTGTCGAAGATCGTCTCGGGCGCTGCCCGGGAGTCGCAACAGGCAATGACCATGGTCTTGGGCTTCTGCCCGCTATCGGCCAATGTCTTGTAACGTTGCTGCTGTTCGCTGAAGCGACCATTCATGAAATTATGATAGCCGTTCAGTAGGTGGTCTGGAAAACGCTGCATATCCATCGGTTACCCCGCTGTCGTCGAGAGTTCAATCCAACAAGCCATCCGACGGAACGCCGTGAACAGCTTCTTCTATTTGCGGCGCATCTGGCTCGGATGCAGCAGACGCCGCATCTGCACCATCGCCATCGGTGTTGCGAGGCTCGAGGCATCCTGTTCGAGCGTCAGCTCGTCGGCGCCACGCTTGACCGTGCGCGCGATGATTTCAAAGACGCTGGCTGTCGCCATCTGCAGCGCCCGCTCCTCGGTAAGCCCTTCCAGCAACCGCGCCAGGAACACTGCGGTCAACAGATCGCCCGTGCCGTTCGGCGGGTTCTCGATCAGCCTGTGCTCGGCCAGCAGCGCATGGTTGCCGGAGAGATAGAGGTTTCCGGTGCCGCCGTTCATCATCGGGATCGCCGACGTCACCAGCATGCGTGACGGGCCGAGCCCGAGCGCCGCGTCGAGGATGGCCGCATTGCTCTCGAGCGCCGCGCCGGCAAGCCAGGCCAGCTCGAAACGGTTTGGCGTCGCAAGGCTTGCAAGCGGCAGCAGGCGATCGCGGATGGCGGTCGCCGTCGTTTCGGGCACATAAAGCCCCTCGGCATCGCCGATGACGGGGTCGCAGGCATAGACGAGATCGGGGTTGCGGGCGCGAAGCGCCGTCACCAGCCGGGCAACGCCGTCGGCCTGGTCGGCGGATCCGAGATAACCCGAGAGGACCGCGCGAACCTCGCCGGCCCACGGCGCCTGCGCGAGATCGTCAATGACAGACTGGAACTCTGCGTCCGGGATGGTGATTCGCGTCGAACGGCCATGACCCGGATGCCAGGGGAGAATGACTGTCGGCAGCGCCCAGACGGGATGGCCTAGCGTCTCCAGGGCAAAAACCACAGCCCGATTACCGACGGTACCACGCACCACGTGACTGGAAATAACGATCACGGCACCGGGCAAGGAGGGCATTTCGGGCATCGGCCAGTCCATTCCTTCGATTTGACCTCTGATCAACGACTGTCACCGCCATGTCAACAGGCTATGGCAGAGAGGTTCCGCACAAGCCGCTGGCGTTTTCGTGCTTTTTCATCGGAATTCGAGCAATTTTCGCCAATTTGCCTTCGATTTAAATGGATTTAAGCTGTTTTCACGTGAGATTCTCCGATTTTGGGCTCGTTTTTGCCGAAATCGTCATAAAAAGCGGTCGCCATTAGCCATGGTTCTGATAGGGTCTAGCCTATCATGAATGGGAGAAACTTCATGGGCGTGAAATACAATCCGAAGCGGGACAGACACATCGACGCAGCGAAGGCGGCCGCCATCAAACTGGGCACCGACGCGCTGGCGCCGGAGATCCTCTTCGGGGCAGCCAGCAACGACGACCTCGATCTCTATTCGGCGGAGATGCTGGCACTGACTGCGGCCCATGCGAGAAGCGAACTCGCACGCTGGGACGGCGGAAAACCCCAGGTTTCGGTCGAAACCGTGCCCGGCGTGGCGCCCGGCGGCACCGAGGTTTCGATCATTACCGTCACCGAACACAACATGCCGTTCCTCTATGATTCGGTCATGGGCGAGGTGACGAGCACGCACCGCGACATCCATCTCGCCATCCACCCCATTCTGGTCCAGGAGCCGGGCAAGCCCGTCAAGCTGTTCGATGCGGACGAACCGAGCGATCCGGCCCACCGGATCAGCCATATCCAGATCCACCTGGACAAGCTGACGCCGGCCGAAGCCCAGTCGCTGAGCAACCGCATCCGCGACGTTCTCGAGCAGGTTCACCAGGCCGTGCACGACTGGCCGGCGATGACGACGCTGCTCGACCACGCCATGAAGGAACTCGAGGACTACAGCGCCTCGCGCAAGAAGAGCGATCGCGACGAGGCGCTCGCCTTCCTTCGCTGGCTCCGCGACAACAATTTCACCTTCCTCGGCATGCGCGAATACACCTATTCGGGCAAGGGCGGTAAGGCGACGGTCGAACGCGGCAAGGGCAGGGGCCTCGGCATCCTGTCCAACCCCGACGTGCGCGTGCTGCGCCAGGGCAAGGACGCGGTCCTGACGACGCCGGAAATTCTGGCCTTCCTCGAAAGCCCGGATTTCCTGATCGTCACCAAGGCCAATGTGAAGTCGGTTGTGCACCGCCGCGCCTATATGGACTATATCGGCGTCAAGCGCTTCGATGCCGACGGCAATGTTGCCGGCGAGTTGCGCATCGTCGGCCTGTTCACGTCCTCGGCCTACACGCGCCAGGCGGCGGAAATCCCGCTGTTGCGCCACAAGATCGAGAAGATCGTCGACCATTTCGGCTACGATCCGCAGAGCCACTCCGGCAAGATGCTGGACAACACGCTCGAATCCTACCCGCGCGACGATCTCTTCCAGATCGACGTCGGGTTGCTCGCCGCCTTCTGCGAACAGATCAACGAACTGGGCGACCGGCCGCGCATCCGCGTCCTGCCGCGCATCGACCATTTCGACCGTTTCGTCTCCGTCATCGTTTTCGTGCCGCGCGAACAGTACGATTCCGACGTGCGCGAAAAGATCGGCGACTATCTGAAAACCGCCTATGACGGCCGCGTTTCCGCCTACTATCCGGCCTTCCCCGAAGGCGGTCTGGCACGCGTGCACTTCATCATCGGCCGCACCAGCGGCAAGACCCCGCGCATCCCGCAGGCCAAGCTCGAAGAAGCCGTGCGCGGCATCGTCACGCGCTGGATCGACCGGTTCGACCTGCTCGCCCGCAAGGATGGCATCGAGCTCGACGTTGACGGCGCCTACCAGTCGTTCTTCACGCCGGCGGAAGCCTATGCCGATCTCGCGGACATTGCCGCCTGCAAGGCGGAGGATCCGATCCGAATCTCGTTCTACAACTACAATCGTCCGGTCAATCGGCCGGATACTGCCGAGCTGAAGATCTTCCATGCCGGCGAGCCCGTTTCGCTGTCGCGCCGCGTGCCGCTTTTGGAAAATCTCGGTTTCCGCGTCATCAGCGAACAGACCTACGACCTCAATGTCGGCAGGCATGGTGAGGACAAGCACCGCGTCGTGCTGCACGACATGGAACTGATCCACCGCGACGGCCTTGCGCTCAATCTCGAAAAGTCGGGCGCCGCACTCGAGGAAGCCTTCCTTGCTGCCTGGAACGGCACGATCGAGGACGACAACTTCAACCGGTTGATCCTGCTTTCGGGCCTCAACGCCCGCGAAGTGACGGTGCTGCGCGCTTATGCGCGCTACCTGCGCCAGGCCGGCATCACCTATTCGCAAGGCTATATCGCCGACACTCTGAACAAGTATCCGGCAATTGCCGCCGATATCTTCAGGCTGTTCGTGACCCGCATGGACCCGGCGCTCGAGGAAAAGCCGCGCGCCAAGAAGTGCAATGCGCTGATCGCCTCGATCGAGACCGCGCTGTCGTCGGTTCCAAGCCTCGACGAAGACCGGATCCTGCGCCGCTACGTCAACGCCATCGAAGCGACGCTCCGGACCAACTACTTCCAGAAGGACGCCGACGGAAAGCCGCGCGCCGTCCTCGCGCTCAAGCTCGACCCGAAGCAGCTCGAAGGCCTGCCCGAACCGCGTCCGTTCCGCGAAATCTTCGTCTACGGCACCGAGGTCGAGGGCGTGCACCTGCGCTTCGGCAAGGTCGCCCGCGGCGGTCTTCGCTGGTCCGACAGGGCACAGGACTACCGCACGGAAGTGCTGGGCCTGGTCAAGGCGCAGCAGGTCAAGAACGCCGTCATCGTGCCCGTCGGCGCCAAGGGCGGCTTCTACCCGAAACAGCTCCCCGTCGGCGGCAACCGCGACGAGGTGTTCAAGGCCGGCACCGAAGCCTACAAGACCTTCATCCGCACCATGCTGTCGGTCACCGACAACATCGTCGGCCAGGATGTCGTGCCTCCGGCCGACACGCTGCGCCGCGACGGTGACGATCCCTACTTCGTCGTCGCCGCCGACAAGGGCACCGCCACCTTCTCCGACACCGCCAACGGTCTCGCCCAGGAGGCCGGTTTCTGGCTGGACGACGCGTTCGCTTCGGGCGGATCGGCCGGCTACGACCACAAGAAGATGGGCATCACCGCCCGCGGCGCCTGGGAAACCGTCAAGCGCCACTTCCGCGAGATGGACATCGACATCCAGACGACCCCCTTCACTGTTGCCGGCGTCGGCGACATGTCGGGCGACGTCTTCGGCAACGGCATGCTGCTTTCGGAAAAGATCCGTCTTCTCGCGGCCTTCGACCACCGCGACATCTTCATCGATCCCAATCCGGATACGGATGTTTCCTTCGCCGAGCGCAAGCGCATGTTCGCGCTGCCGCGTTCAAGCTGGCAGGACTATGATCGCAAGACGCTGTCTGAAGGCGGCATGATCATTTCGCGCGCCGAAAAGTCGGTAACGCTGACGCCGGAAGCGATGGCGGCGATCGGCATCGACAAGCAGAAGGCGACGCCGCTCGAAATCATGAACGCGATCCTGAAGAGCCAGGTGGATCTGCTGTGGTTCGGCGGCATCGGCACCTATGTGCGCGGCAGCAACGAGACGGACGCCGAAGTCGGCGACCGTGCCAACGATGCGATCCGTGTCGCCGCCGAAGAGATCCGTGCCCGCGTCATCGGCGAGGGCGCCAACCTCGGCGTCACCCAGAAGGGGCGCATCGGCTTCGGCCTCAATGGCGGTCGCTGCAACTCCGACGCAATCGACAACTCGGCCGGCGTGAACTCGTCCGACGTCGAGGTCAACATCAAGATCGCGCTCGCCTCTGCCATGCGCGACGGTCGCCTGACCCGGCCGAAGCGCAACACGCTGCTGGCGTCGATGACCGAGGAAGTCGGCCATCTGGTGCTGCGCAACAACTACGAGCAGTCCCTGGCGATCTCTTTGACCGCCATGCAGGGCGCCGGCAACCGCACGACGCTCGGCCGGCTGATGACGCGGCTTGAAGTCGACGGTCATCTCAACCGCAAGGTCGAGACACTGCCGACCGACCAGGCAATGACCGAGCGCTACCAGGCGGGCAAGCCATTGACCCGCGCGGAAATCGGCGTGCTGCTCTCCTACTCCAAGCTGGTGCTGTTCGATGAGCTCATCGCCAGCGAGCTTCCCGACGATCCGTATTTCACGGCAACGCTGGAACGCTACTTCCCGGGCAAGATGCGCAAGGCCTATGCCGGCGACATCCACGGCCACCGGCTGCGTCGGGAAATCATCGCGACGGTCTTGGCCAACGAGGTCATCAACCGTGGCGGCCCTGCCTTCGTCTCCACCTTGACGGATGCCACCGGCTTCCTCTCGGCCGACGTCGTCAAGGCGGCCGTGCTGGCGCTCGATGGCTTCGACCTGCCGCGGATCTATGACGAGATCGACGCGCTCGACAACAAGATCGGCGGCGGGCTGCAGAACGTCCTCTACCAGGAGGTCGGCCGCATCTTCGCGCTCGTGACCGAGCGGACGCTGAGGACCCATGCGGCGACCGGTTCTGTCTCCGACGCCGTTGCGCGGCTGCGCGACGGCCTGCAGAAGCTGCGCGGTACGATGCGCACGGCCGTCTCCGGCGAAAGCGCGGACGAGGCACAGCTGAAGACCGCGGCCTTCGTCGAGGGCGGCGTCCCCGCCAAGCTCGCCGAGGAGATCTCGGAACTGGCGCTGATGACGCTCGTGCCGGAAATCATGCAGATTTCGGCCGAGACCGGCGAGACGCTGAGCCGCACCGCACAGGGCTACTTCGCCGTCACCGACACGCTTCGGATCAACCGGCTCTTGGCCGCCTCCGATCGCGTGCCGGCAACCGAGCAGTTCGAAGCGATGGCCCTGTCGCGGGCCGTCTCCGATATCGCTGCCGCTCGGCGCGATATCACAGCGGCAGCACTGCGCGAGCAGAAGAAGGAACGCAATCCGGTCGCGGCCTGGGAGGAAAACGAGCGCGAGCGCGTCGCCCAGGCAACGAGCCAGCTGCGTCTTCTGACCGAGAAGGGGGAAACCACCCTCGCCAAGATCACCGTTGCTGCGGGCCTTCTGAATGACCTTGCACGCGGGCGGGCGAGGTGAGACAGTCCGCCCCGGACTGATTGGCGTGGATTGGAATTGACCGGTCCGACGCTATCGGATTTGACAATGCACTGCGCCGCGCGTTCGAAAGGACGCACGGCGCAGTCGTTTCCGGGGAGGGACATGTGCAGCTTTCGGCCGAGAGAATTGACGAACGACCGCGCACGTCGCGCGCGGGCATAGCCGGCTGGATGCTGTTCGACTGGGCAGCACAACCCTTCTTCACGGTCATCACCACCTTCATCTTCGGCCCCTATTTCGTCTCGCGACTGACGGAGGACCATGCGGTCGGGCAGGCGATGTGGGGCTACACGCTCACTGTTTCCGGCATCATCATCGCAATTCTGTCGCCCGTGCTCGGTTCGATCGCCGACGCCACTGGTCCGCGCAAGCCATGGATCGGCTTTTTTGCCGTCATCAAGATCGTATCGCTGGCGATGCTCTGGTTTGCCGCCCCCGGTTCGCCGATCATTTACGCCGCCTTCTTCATCGTGCTTGCCACGGTCGCCGCCGAATTTTCGATCGTCTTCAACGATTCGATGATGACGCGGCTGGTCGACGAGAAGGATGTCGGCCGCATTTCCAACATTGCATGGGGGCTCGGCTATCTCGGCGGCATGATCGTGCTGATCGCCGTGGTCGCGCTCCTTGCCGGCAGCCCGGAAAGCGGCAAGACGGCGCTCGGCATCGATCCCCTGTTCGGCCTCGATCCGGCCAAGGGCGAGGACGCACGCATTACCGGGCCGATATCGGCGCTCTGGTATCTCGTCTTCATCATTCCGATGTTCCTGTTCACCCCCGACGCGACCAGGGCGACGATGTCGCTGCGCAAGGCGACCGCCACGGGCCTGCGAGAGCTGAAAGGGACGCTCGGCGAGCTCAAGGAAAGGTCGGGCATTCTCCGCTTCCTGATCGCACGCATGATCTTCCAGGATGGCGTCAACGGGCTGCTGGCGCTCGGCGGCACATTCGCCGCTGCGATGTTCGGCTGGCGAACCCTTGAGCTCGGCATCTACGGCATCATCCTGAACATCGTCGCCATCGGCGGCTGCCTCTATGCGAGCCGGCTCGATGCGCGGCTCGGCTCCAAGACCATCGTCAACGCGAGCCTCGTGTGTCTCATCATCGCCACGATCGGCATCGTCTCGACGGGGCCGGGTTTCACGCTGTTCGGACTCATGCCACTCTCGACAGAGGATTCCGGCGGCCTGTTCGGCACCGCGGCGGAGAAGGCTTACATCCTCTATGGCCTGCTCGTCGGCATTGCCTTCGGCCCGGTCCAGGCCTCATCGCGTTCCTATCTCGCCCGCAGCGTCAGCCTCGACGAGGCCGGCCGCTATTTTGGGCTCTATGCGCTTTCCGGTCGGGCGACATCCTTTCTTGCGCCCGCGTCCGTCGCCACGATCACCTTGATGACCGGCTCAGCTCGCATCGGCATGATGGCGCTGATCGCCTTCCTGGTCGTCGGCTTCCTGATCCTGCTACGCACGCCCTCTCCGGCTGATGACGGGCGCAAAAAAGCCGCCGCATCCTTTGGACGCGACGGCTCCTGATGTTTTCAGACTGACTTTGAAAAACCGGGTTCGGCGTGAAACGCCGGTCCCGGCCAGTGTCAGTGGCGGAAGTGGCGCATGCCGGTGAAGACCATGGCAACGCCATGCGCGTCGGCCGCGGCAATCACCTCTTCGTCACGCATCGAACCACCCGGCTGGACGACGGCAGTGGCGCCGGCGGCAATCGCCGAAAGCAGGCCATCGGCAAATGGCAGGAAGGCTTCGGAGGCTACGGCAGAACCCTTGGTCAGCGGTGTGGCGAGACCGAGCGCCTTGGCCGCATCTTCCGCCTTGATTGCGGCGATGCGGGCGGAATCGACCCGGCTCATCTGTCCGGCGCCGATACCTGCCGTCTGGCCGTCCTTGGCATAGACGACCGCATTGGACTTCACATGCTTTGCCACCTTGAAGGCAAACTTCATGTCTTCCAGTTCCTGCGCCGTCGGTGCGCGCTTGGTCACGACCTTCAGCTCGAGATCCTCGACCATGCCATTGTCGCGGGTCTGGACCAGAAGTCCGCCGGACACGGTCTTGGCGGACAGACCTGGAATGCGCGGATCGGGCAGGGCGCCGGTGGTCAGCAGCCGCAGGTTCGGCTTGCGGGCGATGATGGCCTTGGCCTCGTCGCTGACCTCTGGCGCGATGATGACTTCGGTGAAGAGCTTGACGATCTCTTCGGCTGTCTCGGCGTCGAGCAGCTGGTTGAGGGCGATGATGCCGCCGAAGGCCGACGTGGAATCACAGGCGAGCGCCCGACGATAGGCCTCGACAAGGGTCGGGGCCGTGGCGACGCCGCACGGATTGGCGTGCTTGATGATCGCAACCGCCGGCGCCTTTTCCGGCAGGAACTCGGCGACGAGTTCGAAGGCCGCATCGGTGTCGTTGATGTTGTTGTAGGAAAGCTGCTTGCCCTGCAGCAGCTTGGCCGTGGCGACGCCCGGGCGGTTCTCGCCGGTGACGTAGAAGCCCGCCTTCTGGTGTGGGTTTTCGCCGTAGCGCATCTCTTCCTTCAGGACGCCGCCGAGAACGCGGTGGCGCGGCATCGGCGTGTCGAGCGCCTCGGCAAACCAGTTGGAGATCGCGGCATCATAGGCCGCCGTGCGGGCATAGGCCTTCGCCGCCATCTTCTGGCGGAATGCGTAGGTCGTCGCGCCGGACGAAAGCTCTTCGATCAGCACCGGGTAGTCGGCGGGATCGGTGACGATCGTCACATAGGCGTGGTTCTTGGCCGATGCGCGGATCATCGCCGGTCCGCCGATATCGATGTTTTCGACCGTCGTCGGGTAGTCGCCGCCCTGCGCGCACACTTCTTCGAACGGATAGAGATTGATCACCGCCAGATCGATCGCGGTAATGCCATGGGCCGACATCGCCGCCTGGTGCTCGGCATCGTCACGGATCGCCAGCAGGCCGCCGTGCACACCGGGATGCAGCGTCTTCACCCGGCCGTCCATGACTTCGGGGAAGCCCGTGAGTTCCGAAACGTCGCTGACCGGAAGGCCCGCCTCGGCCAGCGCCTTGTGCGTGCCGCCGGTCGAAACCAGGCGCACGCCCTTTTCGTGCAGCGCGCGGGCAAGCGCGACGACGCCGGTCTTGTCGGACACGGACAGAAGGGCGGTGCGGACCGGAACCTCGTTCGGGGCGGGAATTTTCTTGGAGGCGACAGCCATCAACCATGCTCCTTAGGCAGCGCCGGAAGCGCGGGGAGGATGCTCCGGCATTGGGATGGCTGCCCGTTAGCATAGCTTGCCGGCCGAAGGAACCTCGGCAGGCCCACATCCTGAAATTAGCTCAGTTGGTGCGCGAGAAGGTCCACTGGATCTCGGGCTGCCGGGCGACCGCAAACGTGACCGTCAGCTGAGAGGAGGCCCGGATGCCCGAGGGATCGGCAAAGAAGATGTCTTCCTCGACGGCCAGTTCGCCGTCCTGGCACGCGAACAGCCAGATCTCGCCGTCTGGAGCCGTCAGGTAGATTTCGCGGCCATTGTTCTGGCGAATGGTGACGGCGGGATGGATATGGAAACGGGCGACCGCCACGGCCGGATTTGTTTCCTCCGGGTCGCTGCCGTCGGCCCGCGACAGCCGGTCGCGACCGCGGATCACCCGGCCGCCGTTGAGCACACCGATATCGCGCTCGTGCAACAGCCCGAACGACGCGATGTAGCCGTCGTGGCTTGCCGTGACGGATTCAAGCCGGCCCGGCTCGTCCTTGCGCTCGACCAACACCCGCGAGACGCCGCTGGTGATAATCGGGCCAAGAAAGCGCGACTGGGAGAAGCGAGAAGACGAGGTGTCGTTGACGGTCACGGTAGAGTGGGCAGCCGTCATCCGCGCCATCTGGCGGAACCGGTCGCCGGCAAACTTCGGTGCACCCGAATTGATCACAAACCGTGTCTTGCCGGAGGACATTTCGAACGAAAGGCAGCCGGCATGGGCGCTGCGCGACAGATCGACGGAATGCGGCCGCCCGGTATCGACGATTACAACAGTGTTTTCGATCGAAAGGCGCTCGTAGTGCGCATGCGGCAGCGACCGGAACGGCTCTCCGGCGGTCTCGTCATAGCGCAGCACCGAGGCGAGTTCGTGCGCCAGCACCGAGGTGGCGCCGTTGAACAGCGCCAGTTCCCCGCCCTGGTGGCGGAAGAAACGCAGGGCCGGATACATCCGGTCGATGCAGGGGATAAGGCGCGACGGCACGTCGTGCCCGAGATTGACATAGGTCTGGCGCAGCGGCAGCAGGTCAAGCAGCAGCTCCAGCCCGGCACGGGGACTGCGCGAAAAATGGCTGCCATCGGCAAGGATCTGCCGGTCCAGCTCGTAATCGAGGTGGCGCGACGCCTTGCGGATGGCCGAGGGTGTCGACGGCATCGATACCGATGCCATGGCGAGCGCCATCCGCACGCGCAGGCGTGCCTCGCCGTCGCTGACCGTTTCGGCAATATGGCGCAGATAGCGAACCTGGAAGGCGAGGCTTTTCAGGAAGCGACGATAGAACCCGTGTTCGGCATTGCGCAGCACCACCGGCGAGTGCGACAGCCACGCGATGATGCGCTGGGCAATGACATCGGCCTCCCAGGCGATGCCGCCGAAGTGGCGGCCATGGGTGGCGAGCCAGTCATCGATGATCTGCCGCAGGCGCACGAAGCCCGCATCCTCGCGGATGGAGCGCAAATGCCGGAGCCAGCCGAAGGAATGCAGGCGGACGGCGAACTCCAGCGACGGCAGATCGATCTCGAAGGGCGATTCGCCCTCGGTGTCGAGCACGCGACCGGCGAGCGGAAATCGCCCTGCAAGTATCTCCTCGGCAACGAAGGGATCGACAGCCCTCAGGTCGGTCGGCGCAACGATCAGGCGACTGGGCGTCGAACCGGTAAAGCGCAACGACGAGACACGGCCAACCGAAAGCCGGCGCGACACGCGCCGCCAGCTTTCGCGCGCATAGAGATAGGAAAGCTTTCGCCTGCCGGAAAACACCATCAACGCCTGCCGGTCCCTCTTTCCTGAAGCAAACAGCCCGAGACGTCCGAAAGGAGACGTCGGCTTCGCGCCAGTGCCGCTTGCGCAGGGTTGCCCGAAAATCCCTTGCGATTTTCAGGACACACGATGCGCCGTTTCATTATGTCAAAGCGTTGTTGTCGGTCCTAACGGACGCACGACGCTCCGCGTGACTCCGGATGGTGCCGGATAGATCATTAAACTTTTATCAATTTTATCGTCTTTGATAGGCTTGTGGCCTTAAAGCGTCAATTGACGCGACAAAACAGCCCGCGACCGGACCTTTCCGCGGGCCGTTTCAACTTTTCCAGGCTTATTTGCGACGAATCACCGCCGCGTAGAAGCCATCGAGGCCGCCGGCAAAGGGCGGATCGAGTGGGAACATCGAGGGCGTGGTGCGCACTTCGCCGAGCGGCGTGATCGCGTCTTCGAGACCTTGCCAATCCCTGGCCAGGACCGGCACACGTTCATAAGCCTCGCCAGCGCCGATCACCCGGTCAACCACCTCTTCGCCCTCGCGCGGATCGAGCGAGCAGTTGGAAAAGACGACGATACCGCCAGGCTTGACCACCGTCAGCGCGTGGCGCAGCAGACGCTCCTGCAGCAGCGCAAGCTTCTCGATGTCCTCCGGACCCTTGGTAAAGAGCACATCCGGGTGGCGGCGGGTCGTACCGGTCGACGAACAGGGAGCATCGAGCAGGGCGGCATCGAAGAGTTCTTCCGGCTGGAAATCGGCCATGTTGATTTCCTTGGTCGTCGCTTCAAGGCCAAGGCGCTCGAGATTGCCCTTGAGGCGACGCAGACGGCTCGCGGATTGGTCAAGCGCCGTCACCTCGGCGCCTGCAAGGATCAGTTGCGCCGTCTTGCCGCCAGGTGCAGCGCAGAGATCAACGACGCTCTTGCCGGCAAGCGGCCCGAAAAGCCGCGCGGGGATCGACGCGGCCGCGTCCTGCACCCACCATTCGCCATCGGAGAATCCGGCTAAGGAAGGTATCGAGCCGGAGAATTCGGCAAGCCGCACCGAACCGGTCGGCAGCACCGTTCCGCTGAGCTTTTCCGCCCATCCTTGCGGATCGGATTTTACGGTGACGTCGATCGCCGCCGGCGTCAGTTGCGCCTCGGCGATCTGGTTGGCCTGTTCGCGGCCGTAGCGCTTCACCAGTCGGTCGAAAAACCAGTCCGGCATGGCGGGAACGGTGCGCACGCTTTCAAGGATCGCATCCTTCTCGCGCGAGAGGCGGCGAAGCACCGCATTGATCAGATTGGCAAAACGACGGTTGCGGGGGTCTGCCTGCGCCTGCTCGACGGCAAGATCGACAGCGGAATGGTCGGGAACGTCGAGATAGAGAATCTGTGCCGCGGCCACCACCAGAACATGGTCGAGCGCGCGCGCACCTTCCGGAAGCGGAGTCTGCAGCATCGAGCCGATTGCCGTCTGGATACGCGGCAGATGGCGCAGGGCCGAATTGAGAATGGCGCGCACCAGCGCCCGGTCGGCATCGCTCAGCTCGCGATATGCGGGATTGCCGTGTTCGTGATCGAGCATGCCGTCGAGCGACGTCTTGCGATCGATGACCGCACCGAGGATCTTTGCGGCTGCCTGACGCGTGCGCAGTCCGGGCTTTTCAGGACCGCGTTCCTGCTGCGCAGGCCTCTGCGACCTGCCCGGCTGCTTATGCGAGCGGTTTTGTTTCGGACGTGAATCGTTGTTGTTTTCGGCAGACATCAGGACCAGGGACCTTTCGGCGGTTCGGAACCACCGCGACCCCAACCGGTAGAGGGAACAGAGCGCGATTTGCGCACGGGATTATCAGCCCGAACCGGCGGCGTCGACCCCATGGACATACCCTGCGCCATCTGTTGCAGCGCGGCGATCCGGTTTTCTGTGTTCGGGTGGGTCGAAAACAGGTTGTCCATGCGCTCGCCAGACAGCGGATTGATGATGAACATGTGTGCGGTTGCCGGGTTGCGCTCGGCATCGTCATTGTGGATGAGATGGGCAGCGCCGGCGATCTTCTGCAGCGCAGAGGCAAGCGCCAGCGGCTTGCCGCAGATCTCGGCGCCACGACGGTCGGCGGAGTACTCGCGCGTGCGGCTGATCGCCATCTGCACCAGCATGGCCGCAATCGGTGCGACGATCATCGCAATGAGAACGCCGACGAAGCCGAGCGGATTATTGTTGTTTTCGCGATTGCCGCTGAAAAGGAAGGCGAAATTGCCGAGCATCGAGATCGCGCCGGCAAGCGTCGCCGTCAGCGTCATCGTAAGAGTGTCGCGGTTCTGCACATGCGCCAGCTCATGCGCCATGACGCCGGCGACTTCGTCATAATTGAGCGCCTGCAGCAG
Source organism: Hyphomicrobiales bacterium (assembly GCA_900469625.1). Taxonomy (GTDB): domain Bacteria; phylum Pseudomonadota; class Alphaproteobacteria; order Rhizobiales; family Rhizobiaceae; genus Ensifer. The sequence continues at coordinate 101,807 of UBXV01000029.1, read as the reverse complement.
GCCGGTGGAGGCGGCAACGGCTGCGTTCTCAGGGTTTCGCCCGGTGGCGAAGGCATTCGGCTGCGGGCTGTCGATGACATAGACACGCGGCATCGGCAGGCCGGCATTGGCGGCCAGATCGCGCACGATGCCGTAGTACTCGGGCGCGCTGCGCTCATCGACCTCCTGGGCGCGGTACATGCGCAGCACCATGCGGTCGGAATTCCAGTAGGAGAAGAAATTCATGCCCGCGGCCACGACGAAAGCAATCATCATGCCGCCACGCCCGCCAATGGCAAAACCCACGGCCATGAACAGAGCGGTCATCACTGCGAGCAGCATGGCGGTGCGAACGAGGTTCATGAGGAGGCTCCGGGTCGTCGACGTTTCACGTGAATCAGGGTTTCCGTTCGGAAAACCGCGCCTTATATGATGGGTGCAAACGCCCCGTTCTTCAATACAGATGCACGAATCCGGATCCTGAAGCGATGCAGAACGACAACGACAATGCCCCCGATCGCCCGAAGAAGCCGCTCCCGGCCGCAGCCCTGCGCGCCTTGAAGGAGGCGGAAGAACGCCGGCAGGCGGAAGCGGACAAGGAATTGCCTCCGGAAATCGGCGGCCGCGGCGGCGCGGACCCGGCGCGTTTCGGCGATTGGGAGATCAAGGGCCGCGCGATCGACTTCTGAGAGAGCTCGCATTGCGCACGCCCTACCACGACGGGATATTTTTCCTGATTCGATGGCGTGTGCTGGCAGCCCCGGAGGCAAACGCAAAGATTGCACCAGATCTGCGATTGGAATCCGGCTCACGATCTCCGCCGGCAACTGCGCCCGAAGTCTCGGTTGATTGCGAATGTCCAGCAGCAAAAACATGCGGCAGTAACAAAAAGGGCGGCTCACGGCCGCCCTTTTTGCTGTCTCTCGTTCGTCAGGCCTTGTTCTGTCGATTGGCGATCAGGTCTTCCACGACAGCCGGATCGGCGAGAGTCGAGGTGTCGCCGAGTGCGCCGAAATCGTCCTCGGCGATCTTGCGCAGGATGCGGCGCATGATCTTGCCCGAGCGCGTCTTTGGCAGGCCGGGGGCAAACTGGATCTTGTCCGGCGTGGCGATCGGTCCGATTTCCGAGCGCACATGTTTCACGAGCGCCTGACGCAGTTCGTCGTTGCCGACTTCGCCCGCCATCAGCGACACGTAGCAATAGATGCCCTGGCCCTTGATCGGATGCGGATAGCCGACGACGGCGGCTTCGGACACCAGATGGTGCGAGACCAGCGCGGACTCGACTTCGGCCGTGCCAAGACGGTGGCCGGAGACATTGAGCACGTCGTCGACGCGACCGGTGATCCAGTAGTATCCATCCTCGTCGCGGCGGCAGCCGTCACCGGTAAAGTACTTGCCCTTGTAGGTGGCGAAGTAGGTCTGGCCGAAGCGCGCATGGTCGCCGTAGATCGTGCGCATCTGGCCCGGCCAGCTGTCGACGATGCAGAGGTTGCCGTCAGCCGCGCCTTCAAGCACGTTGCCTTCGTTGTCGACCAGTTGCGGCTGGACGCCGAAGAAGGGGCGGGTGGCCGAACCGGGCTTCAGGTCGGTCGCGCCGGGCAGCGGCGTGATGAGGATGCCGCCGGTCTCCGTCTGCCACCAGGTATCGACGATCGGCGACTTCTGATCGCCGACGACGTTGTAATACCATTCCCAGGCTTCCGGATTGATCGGCTCGCCGACCGAGCCGAGCAGCCTCAGCGAGGAGCGCGAGGCGCGCTTGACGAAATCGTCACCGGCGCCCATCAGCGAGCGGATCGCCGTCGGCGCCGTGTAGAAAACGTTGACCTTGTGCTTGTCGATCACTTCCCAGAAGCGACCGGCGTCGGGGAAGTTCGGAACGCCCTCGAACATCACGGTGGTCGCCGCGTTGGCGAGCGGTCCGTAGACGATGTAGGAATGCCCGGTCACCCAGCCGACATCGGCCGTGCACCAGTAGATATCGCCGTCACGATAGTCGAAGACGTATTCGTGCGTCATCGAGGCATAGACGAGATAGCCGCCGGTGGTGTGCAGCACGCCCTTCGGCTTGCCGGTCGAGCCCGAGGTGTAAAGGATGAACAGCGGATCCTCCGCCTTCATCTTCACTGGTTCGCAATGCGGCTTCACGGTGGCGATTTCCTGGTGATACCAGAGGTCGCGGCCCGGCGCCCAGGCGGTCTTGCCGCCGGTACGGCGCACGACCAGAACCTTATTGACGATCACGTGCTGCTTGGCGGCGATATCGATGGCGGTGTCGGTGTTTTCCTTCAATGGCACCGGCTTGCCGCCGCGCACGCCCTCGTCACAGGTGATGACGAAGGTGCTTTCGCAGTCGACGATACGGCCGGCAAGCGCGTCCGGCGAGAAGCCGCCGAAGACGACTGAATGGATGGCGCCGATACGGGCGCAGGCAAGCATCGCATAGGATGCTTCCGGGATCATCGGCATGTAGATGGTGACGCGATCGCCCTTCTTGACGCCGTGCTTCTTCAAGACGTTGGCGAGGCGACACACCTGCTCGTAAAGCTGGTTGTAGGTGATCTTCTTGTCGATATAGGGATTGTCGCCTTCCCAGATGATCGCCGTCTTTTCGCCGTGCGTCTTCAGGTGGCGGTCGATGCAGTTGTAGGAGACGTTGGTGAGCCCGTCCTCATACCATTTGATCGAGACCTTGCCCTTGAAGGAGGTGTTCTTGACCTTGGTATAGGGCCTGAACCAATCGATCCGCTTGCCGTGCTTGCCCCAGAACTTGGCAGGGTCGGAGATGCTTTCTTCGTACCACTTCAGATAGGTCGTGTTGTCGAGCAGCGTCCGGCTCTTGGCAGACTTCAACACCGGATAGATCTTGGCGGACATTCTTTCCTCCCTGCGCATTCCTGTCTGGGGTTCTCACTCCCGGAGACCCCGCCTCGGCGACGATACATAGCAGGTCAAATCCAAGCCGCAATTAGACAAAAGGACATTTGGAAGTGGAGAATTGCAATTTTGAGACAACGACGCTATAGAGGCGCTCAATTCCCGGAAATCAGTGGTAGACTCCACGGCCCGCGACACCGGCGCGGCGGACAAAAGGACTATATCCATGGCTCAGCAACTGCTTATGCCCAAGGCAACAGCCGTCTGGCTCGTTGACAATACCGCGCTGTCGTTCGAACAGATTGCCACATTCTGCAAGCTGCATCCGCTCGAAGTGAAGGCGATCGCCGACGGTGAATCAGCACAGGGCATCAAGGGTCTGGATCCGATTGCAACAGGCCAGCTGTCGCGCGACGAAATCGCCCGCGCCGAGGGAAATCCGAACCACAAGCTGAAGCTTTCCGAGCCGAAAGTTCGCGTTCCCGACAGCAAGCGCAAGGGCCCGCGCTACACACCGGTCTCCAAGCGCCAGGATCGCCCGAACGCCATTCTTTGGCTCGTTCGCAACCATCCCGAGCTGAAGGATGCCCAGATTTCCCGCCTCGTCGGCACCACCAAGTCGACGATCGAGCAGATCCGCGAGCGCACCCACTGGAACTCGACCAACCTGACGCCGATGGACCCGGTAACGCTTGGCCTGTGCTCGCAGATCGATCTCGACCTCGAGGTCGAACGCGCCGCCAAGGGCCGTCCGCTGCCGACCGCTGCCGAACTCGGCGCGACGCTCGAAGCCGCGCAGGAAACCGAAAAGCTCAACTTCAGCTATGAGCGCGAAGAAGAGAAAGAAATCGATGCGGATGCCGTCTTCGCCAAGCTCAAGTCGCTGAAGTCGGATCGCAAGGATGAGGACGAAGACGATCAGTACTGATCGGCTCCTCCCGACATGACAAAAAGCCCGGATCGCTCGATCCGGGCTTTTTTGTTTGCTCCACAGTCGCTCTGCCGTCGGACCGCAGGCAGGCGGAGATCAAATACCGATACCCTTGGCGTGCAGCACGGCGGCGATCTCGTCGAGGATCAAGGGATCGTCGATGGTCGCCGGCATCTTCCACGGTTGGCGATCGGCGATCTTCTGGATCGTCGCCCGCAGGATCTTGCCCGATCTGGTTTTCGGCAGTCGCTTGACGCACATGGCGGTGCGGAAGGCGGCGACCGGGCCGATACGGTCGCGCACGAGGCTAATGACCTCGCGTTCGATCTCGGATGTTTCACGGGAAACATTTGAATTGATGACCAGAAAGCCTGCCGGGATCTGCCCCTTCAGTTCGTCGGCGATGCCGATGACGGCGCATTCGGCGACATCGGGATGGCTGGCGCAGACTTCCTCCATCGCGCCTGTAGACAGCCGATGGCCGGCGACATTGATGATGTCGTCGGTGCGCGCCATGATGAACACGTAGCCGTCTTCATCGATGTAGCCGGCGTCAGCGGTTTTGTAATAGCCGGGAAATTCATCGAGATAAGCGGCGCGAAACCGTTGATCCGCATACCACAGCGTTGGCAGGCAGCCAGGCGGCAGCGGCAGCTTGACCACGACATTGCCCAGTGTTCCCGCTTCGACCGCGTGGCCGGCATCGTCGAGAATCTGAACATCATAGCCGGGTAGCGGCACGGCGGGCGACCCGTACTTGACTGGCAGCAGCCCGAGCCCGAGCGGGTTACCAGCGACCGGCCAGCCCGTTTCCGTTTGCCACCAATGGTCGATGACAGGCACGCCCATCGCGCGCTCGGCCCACCGGATCGTATCGGGATCGGCCCGTTCGCCGGCCAGGAACAGCGCTCGGAAGCCGGAAAGGTCGTATTTCGCCACCAGCGCCGCCTCCGGATCCTCCTTGCGGATGGCACGCAGCGCGGTCGGCGCCGTGAACATGACAGCGACGCGGTGCTCCGCGAGGATGCGCCAGTAAGTTCCGGGATCCGGCGTGCCGACGGGCTTGCCCTCGAACAGGATGGAGGTGTTGCCGTTGAGAAGCGGGCCATAGACGATGAACGAATGTCCGACGACCCAGCCGATATCGGACGCCGCCCAGAAGACCTCGCCCGGCTCGACGCCGAAGAAATTCTGCATCGACCACTTCAACGCGACCATATGGCCGCCATTGTCGCGCACAACGCCCTTCGGCTGGCCGGTCGTCCCGGAGGTGTAGAGAACATAGAGCGGGTCGGTGGAGGAAACCGGCGTGCAGCCAACCTCGTCGCCCGCATCCTTTGCCGCCGCGAGCGCGTGCGCATAGTCGATATCGCGCAACGGCACCATGTCGGTCTTGAGCATGTCGCGCTGGTAAACGAGGCAATGGGCCGGCTTGTGCTCGGCAATCGCCATGGCCGCATCGAGCATCGGCTTATAGGCGACGGTTCGGCCGGGCTCAATGCCGCAGCTGGCTGAGACGACGAGCTTCGCCCGGCAGTCGTCGATGCGAACGGCGAGTTCGTTGGCGGCAAAGCCCCCGAACACCACCGAATGCACGGCGCCGATGCGCGCAGCCGCAAGCATGGCCACAGCCGCCTGCGGGATCATCGGCATATAGATGATGATGCGGTCGCCCTTGTCGACGCCGAGCTTGCGATAGACGGAAGCAAGCGCCCTGACGTCGTCAAGCAGCGCATCGTAGGTAATCCGCTCGATCGTGGATGTGACCGGGCTGTCATAGATGAAGGCGATCTGCTCGCCGCGACCGGCCTCCACATGCCGGTCGAGGCAATTGTAGCAGCTGTTGGTCAGCCCGCCGGGAAACCAGTGGCCGTAGATGCCGCCTCCGGCGTCAAAGGCGCGCTCCGGTCTCTCGAACCAGTCGATCGCCGCTGCGGCCTCAGACCAGAACCCCTCCGGATCCTTTTTCCACGCGCCATATACTTCGGAATAGCGGCTCGCCATATCCGTTCTCCTCCCAATGCATGCCGGACAGTGCCCGGCCTCCTCGTGCACAAGGATAAGCTTATGAGAACGAAGGTGAACCCCGACGAAAGCGTAATGCGGCGTTTTAACCTCAGCGCGCGCCGAAAATCGCCGACCCGACACGCACGCTGGTCGCACCGAACTGGACGGCCGTTTCGAAATCGCCGGACATGCCCATCGAAAGGCGGTCGAGCTGGCATTGACCGGCCAGTTTCGCCAACAGAGCGAAGTGCGGGCCGGGATTTTCATCAACCGGCGGAATGCACATCAGCCCTTCGATTTCCATGCCGAGTTCCTGACGACATAGGGTCACGAAGGCGACGGTTTCCTTCGGCGCGATGCCGGCCTTCTGTGGTTCGAGACCCGTGTTGACCTGCACGTAGAGACGAAGCTTTCGGCCCTGGGCCTTCATTTCAGCGGCGATCGCCCGGGCGATCTTCTCGCGGTCGACAGTCTCGATGACGTCGAAAAGTGCCACGGCTTCGGCAGCCTTGTTGGACTGCAGCGGGCCGATCAGGTGCAGGGTCAGATCCGATGTCTCGGACTTCAGCTGCGGCCACTTGCCCTGGGCTTCCTGCACGCGATTTTCGCCGAACACGCGCTGGCCAGCCCCGATGACAGGGCGGATCGCATCGGCATCGAACGTCTTGGAGACGGCAACGAGGCTGACGGCGTTCTTCGGGCGCCCTGCTGCCTTCTCCGCTGCGTGAATCCGGCTCACGACATCCTGCAACCGCTCTTGAACTTCCATGGACCCATTCTCCGACGTGACGACCTTGCGGACGGTGAATTAGCGGATTAGGCAAACTTGCGCGCCTTGCCAAGGCCATCGCCACGCAAGCCGACCCAAATCCGCCAAAGTGTCGCGCCAAACCCTTCGAAAACTTGACCGTCAGGCGGTTTCATGATGAAGGTCACCCCAACTATCATGAGGGCGCTCCCTTGCCCCGCAGAACTTCCGGAACACCAAAAAGACATGTCTACCGAACGATATAATCCGCGTGATGCCGAGCCGCGTTGGCAGCAGGAATGGGAAAACGGCCAGGTCTTCCAGACCGAGAACGATGACCCGCGCGAAAAATATTACGTGCTCGAGATGTTCCCCTATCCGTCCGGGCGCATCCATATGGGCCATGTGCGCAACTACACGATGGGCGACGTCGTCGCCCGCTACAAGCGCGCCCGCGGTTTCAACGTGCTTCACCCCATGGGTTGGGACGCGTTTGGCATGCCGGCGGAAAACGCCGCCATGGAGCGTGGCGTGCATCCGGCAAGCTGGACCTATCAGAACATCGCTTCGATGAAGGCGCAGCTGAAGGTGATGGGCCTATCGCTCGACTGGAATCGCGAGTTTGCGACCTGCGACCCTGCATACTATCAGCGCCAGCAGCACCTGTTCGTCGACTTCCTCGAGAAGGGCCTGGTCTACCGCAAGCAATCCAAGGTCAACTGGGACCCGGTCGACAACACCGTTCTCGCCAACGAGCAGGTCATCGACGGCCGCGGCTGGCGCTCCGGCGCGCTCGTCGAGCAGCGCGAGCTGACGCAGTGGTTCTTCCGCATTACCGATTTCAGCCAGGAACTGCTGGACGCTCTGGACACGCTGGACCAGTGGCCGGAAAAAGTGCGGCTGATGCAGAAAAACTGGATCGGCCGCTCGGAGGGCCTGTCCATTCGCTGGCAGATCGTCGATGGCACGGCAGACGCCGACACGACCGAATTGACGGTTTACACCACCCGTCCTGACACGCTGTTCGGCGCGTCGTTCCTGGCGATCTCGGCCGATCACCCGCTCGCAAGGCAGGCGGCAGCCAAGGACCCGGCAATCGAGGCGTTCTGCGAGGAATGCCGGCGTGCCGGCACGTCGCTGGCAGCGCTCGAGACCGCCGAGAAGAAGGGCATGGACACCGGCATTCGCGCCAGGCATCCGCTCGACGAGAGCTGGGAGCTGCCGGTTTACGTCGCCAACTTCGTGTTGATGGATTACGGCACGGGCGCGATCTTCGGCTGCCCGTCCGGCGACCAGCGCGACCTGGATTTCGCCCGCAAGTATGATCTGCCGGTCGTCCCGGTGGTCATGCCTAGGGATGGCGATGCCGCGAGCTTTGCGATCGGCGACGAGGCCTATATCGGCGACGGCGTGATGATCAATTCGCGCTTCCTCGACGGCCTGTCGACGGAAGACGCGTTCGAAAAGGTGGCGTCGAAGCTGGAAGAAGAACAGCTCGCCGGTTCGCCGCGCGCGGAGCGTAAGGTCAACTTCCGCCTGCGCGACTGGGGTATTTCGCGTCAGCGCTACTGGGGCTGCCCGATCCCGGTCATCCATTGCGATGACTGCGGCGTCGTTCCCGTGCCCAAGGCAGATCTTCCGGTCATCCTGCCGCCGGATGTCACCTTCGACAAGCCGGGCAACCCGCTCGATCGCCATCCGACCTGGCGGCACGTCGCCTGCCCCCATTGCGGCAAGGACGCGCGCCGTGAAACCGACACGATGGACACCTTTGTCGACTCGTCGTGGTATTTCACGCGCTTCACAGCACCTTGGGAAGACAACCCGACCGATCCGAAGGCGGCCAATCACTGGCTGCCGGTCGACCAGTATATCGGCGGTATCGAGCACGCGATCCTGCACCTGCTCTATTCGCGCTTTTTCACCCGCGCGATGAAGGCGACCGGCCACGTCGCGATCAACGAGCCCTTCAAGGGCCTGTTCACCCAGGGCATGGTCGTGCATGAGACATACAGCCGCGGCGAGGGCGCCCAGCGCGAGTGGATCACACCGGCGGAAATCCGGATCGACGAAGTCGACGGACAGCGTCGCGCCGTGCTGCTCGAGACCGGGGAAGACATCACCATCGGCTCGATCGAAAAGATGTCGAAGTCGAAGAAGAACGTCGTCGACCCTGATGATATCATCGCCTCCTACGGCGCCGATACCGCACGCTTCTTCGTGCTGTCGGACTCGCCGCCAGACCGCGACGTCATCTGGTCCGAGGCTGGCGTCGAAGGCGCCCATCGCTTCGTCCAGCGCGTCTGGCGCCTGATCGGTGAAGCGGCGGAAATGCTTCGCGGCATCGAGGCTACGCCAGCCCATGACGGCGCCGGCCTGGCGATCTCGCAGGCGGCCCACAGGACGTTGCGCGCGGTGGAAGCCGATTACGACAAGCTCGCATTCAACAAGGCCGTGGCGCGCATCTATGAGCTCGTCAACGTGCTTGCAGCCCCGCTCACCCAGATCGCCGCCGGCAAGGCCGACGCCGCGCTGACGGCCGCTGCCAAGGATGCGACATCGATCCTGATCAACCTGATCGCACCGATGATGCCGCATCTCGCAGAGGAATGCTGGAAAGCGATCGGCGGCAACGGTCTGATCGCCGAAAGCGGCTGGCCGAAATTCGATGCCGCCCTGGTCGTCGAGAACGAAGTCACGTTGCCGGTACAGGTCAACGGCAAGAAGCGCGCCGATTTGACAATCGCGCGTGATGCAGATCAGACTGCAATCGAGAGTGCAGTTCTCGCTCTCGATGCCGTCAAGGCCATATTGAACGGCAACAGCCCCAAGAAAATCATCGTCGTGCCCCAGAGGATCGTCAATGTCGTTGTCTGATAGAGCTGGCTCCCGCATCCGGTCACTTCCGATGCTCGCTGGTGTTGTCATGTTGACCGCGCTCGCCGGCTGCCAGGTCAGGCCGCTTTATTCGGACGCCGCCGGCACCTCGGCAGCACTTGCGTCCATCGAGATCTCCGATGCCGACGAACGCGTCGAGCAGGAAGTGCGCAATGCGCTGATCTTCCTCGTCGCGGGCGGCCAGGGCGAACCGGCGAACCCGCAGTATCACCTGGCACTGAACGTGACGACGCGCGCGATGGGCGTGCTCTACGACCAGGCGAGAGACCGGGCAGGGGCTGGGCGTATCGTCGTCAAGGCCGACTACAACCTGTCACGGGCGGGTACTGGCGAAACGATCAAATCGGGCAACCGCACCGCCGTGGCACTCGTCGACTTTCCGGTTCAGGAGTTCGCCAAGGTGCGCGCCGTGCGAGACGGCGAGAACCGCGCGGCCAAGGAACTGGCAGAGTTGATCCGCGCCGACATTGCCGCTGCTCTCAGCCGCTAGGAGCATTTCCGGGAAAATCCTGACGCGATTTTCCCGCGGGACAGGCGCGGAACCACGAAGACCGAGCGGCTGCGTGGTTCCGTTGAAATCTGAAAGGCCTTAGGTCGGTGACGGGATGAGCGAAATCAAGTCGCACGAGTTCGACGCGTTCCTTCAGAAGTCGGCGGCGCTCTATCGCCTGTTCGTCCTCTACGGCCCGGACCGTGGCCTGGTTTCGGAGCGGGCAACGGCAATCGCATCGCGCAGTGGCGTCCCGCTCGATGATCCCTTCGCCATCACCAAACTCGATGCCGGGGACCTGCAACAGAGCCCCGGCCGTCTTCTCGACGAAGTCAACGCGATCGGCCTCTTCGGCGGAGAAAAGCTCGTCTGGGTTCGAGGCGCTGCCAACGAAAAGGCACTCGTCGACGCTCTGCAGATCCTCGCGTCAGAACCGCCCACCGGCAGCTACGTCATCGTTGAGGCGGGTGACCTGAAAAAGGGGTCGGCGCTGCGCAAGGTCGCGGAGACGGCGCGCTCTATCGCCACCATTGCCTGCTACAGCGACGATGCCCGCAGTCTGCAGGCCTTGATCGACAAGGAACTCGGCGAAGAAAAGCTCGGCATCACACCGGCTGCGCGCGAACGCCTGATGGAAGCGCTGGGCGGCGACCGCCTGGCATCGCGCAACGAAGTCCGCAAGCTTGCGCTCTATTGCCGTGGGAAGTCGACGGTCGAAGAAACGGACGTGACCGATATCGTCGGCGACGCCAGCGCCATTTCCGTGGATGATGCAGTCGATGCAGTTTTAAAGGGGGATCTTGACGGACTTCTGCACGCTATGCAGAAGATTACCACGTCGAAAACGCCTGCATTCCTTGTATTGCAGGGCTGCCTTAGGCAGTTTCAGCAGCTTGATTTGATGCGTGCCGAGATGGATTCCAGTCGTCAGCAGGCCGGCCAGGTCATTGCTAACATGGGTCGGCATCTGCATTTCCGCCGCAAGCCGATTATCGAAGCAGCCCTTCGCCATTGGTCCTCGCCCGCGATCCGCCGCGAACTGACCCGATTGCAGAATACGATCTTCCAGAGCCGCAGTCGCCAGAGCCTCGAAGAGAGCCTGGTGCTCCAGAACCTGATGGCCATTGCGGTGCAGTCAGCGCGACGCTGAATGCCCGCTTTTCGCGGGCTCTGTTCAATTCCATCGATACGGATGAGTGAGGACGGCGGAAGCCGGACGTCTAGCGACGCTCTAGCAGACGGCAGATCTCTTCGAGCTGGTCGAGCGTCTTGTAGGAAATCCTGAGATGGCCGCCTGAAGCCTTGTGGCTGACCGAGACCTCAAGCCCGAGGCTGTCGGACAACGTGCGCTCCAGCGCCAAAGTGTCGGCATCCTTCTCGTCACGACGCGCGGCCTTGGCATAATTGGGGTCGTTCTGGGCGCGAATATCATTCTGTGCCAGCCGTTCCGCGTCACGGACCGAGAGGCCCTTGGCAACGATGTTACGCGCCAGGGTCGCTGGATCGGAAGTCGGGATCAGCGCGCGCGCATGGCCGGCCGACAGGCTTCCTTCCGACAGCATGTCGCGAACCGGCTCCGGAAGCTTCAACAGTCGCAAGCTATTGGCGACATGGCTGCGGCTCTTGCCGATGATCTCGCCGAGGTCATTCTGCGTGTAACCATGCTCGGCAATGAGCTGCTCGTAGCCGAGCGCTTCGTCAAGCGGGTTCAGGTCCGATCTCTGGACGTTTTCGACGATGGCGATTTCGAGCGCCGTGCGGTCGTCGACATCACGGATAATGACGGGAATTTCGGTAAAGCCGGCGAGCTGGGCTGCGCGCCAACGCCGCTCGCCCGCGATGATCTCGTAACGTTCGCTACCGATCGTCCGCGCGACGACCGGCTGGACGATGCCGTGCTGACGGATGGAACTCGCCAGATCCTGCAATTCGCCCTCGTCGAACTGGCGGCGGGGGTTGCGCGGGTTACGCGACACGAACTCGATGGGCACGCGCCGGTCCGGGTTGACCGGGGCAGGGGCGGCGCCCGCCTGGATCGGTTGGTCCATCTCACCGATCAATGCAGCCAGTCCGCGACCAAGCCTTCTCTTCGAGCTATCGTCGTTCATCTTATCACCCGATTTTAATTCCGGTACCGAAATAATTACGCGGCCTTACGCTGCCGCTCGCGCTGAATCACTTCTGAAGCCAGCTGAAGGTAAGCCTGGCTGCCGGCGCATTTCAGATCATATAGGATCGCAGGCTTGCCATAGGAAGGTGCCTCGGACACGCGTACATTGCGGGGGATGAGCGTGTGGTACACCTTGTCACCAAGGTGCGTGCGGACATCGCTGACCACCTGCTGCGCCAGATTGTTGCGCGAATCAAACATGGTCAAAACGATGCCCTGAATATCAAGGCTCGGATTGACCGTACGCCGCACCTGGTCGACTGTCTCAAGCAACTGGCTCAACCCCTCGAGCGCGAAGAACTCGCACTGCAGCGGCACGAGCACGGAATGCGCCGCCGCCATGGCATTCATCGTCAGCAGGTTGAACGACGGTGGGCAATCGACGAGTACGTAGGAGTAGGCCAGTGCTTCAGGGCTCGCCAGAGCCTTGCGCAAGCGATACGCCCGATCCGCCTCTTTCGAGATCTCCATCTCGACGCCCAGCAGATCCATGGTCGAGGGCACGACATCCAGATTGGGAACGGCAGTCGGCTGGACGATTTCAGCGATAGAGTGCGAGCCAACCATCAGTTCGTATGAGGAAAGATGGCGATCGCGTCGCTGAATGCCAAGACCGGTGCTGGCGTTGCCCTGCGGGTCGAGGTCGACAATCAGAACTTTCTCGCCGATGGCGGCCAATGCGGTTGCCAGATTGATCGCAGTCGTCGTCTTGCCGACGCCACCCTTCTGGTTTGCTATCGTTATGATCCGGTTCTTTGTGCCAAACATGTTCCGCTCGCCAATCACTGAGTTCTTCGCGAAAGATTTGCGATCTCGAGCACGACAGAATCTGGCTCGACGATGCTTGGATGTTTTACCAGATCGAAGTCATAGCGGCCAACGGCTTTGTCGATCTCACGCTGGTAATCCCGCCCTTTATGGAAATAGGCCACCGTTTTACCACCCTCGGCGGTCATCCACGGCGCAGAATAGTCCAGCAACAGGCTGAGATCGGCAAGAGCGCGGGCAGAGATCGCATCACATTTCGGCGCGACGGTGCCCGCATCTTCGATTCGGATCGGGTGAACCGAGCCCCGGGCGCCCGTTTCCTGCAAGGCGACACGCAGAAAGGCGGCCTTCTTGTTGTTGCTCTCCACCAGATGCACCCAACCATCAGCAAATTCCTGGAGGTAGATCGCCGTGATGACGCCTGGAAAGCCGCCGCCACTGCCGAGATCAACCCACGTCTTCGGGCCAGGCGCCAGCTGCGCCAGCTGCAAACTGTCGACGATATGCCGCCGCCAAAGGTCATCGAGCGTGGACGGAGCGATCAGGTTGATCGACTTTGCCCATTTCTGAAACAGCGCGGCGAAATGCTCAAGGCGTTCATTCGTTTCACGTGAAACACGCAGCCCGTTCAGTCCGGCGAAAGGACTCGTCTTCATTGCACACTCACCTTGTCTTGCCCTTCCGTCGAGCGGTTTACACGCTTCAGCCAAGCCAGAATCAACGACGCCGCAGCCGGCGTCATGCCGTCGACCTTCAACGCCTGCGCCAGATTGCGTGGCGCCTGGCGGGTCAACTTCTGCTTCAGTTCGTTCGACAGGCCCGCCAGTGACGAGAAATCGAAGTCTTCGGGAATGACCAGGTTTTCTTCCCGGCGCACGCCGGCAATGTCGGACGCCTGACGATCCATGTAGACGGCATAGGCAGCGTCGATCTCCAGCGCTTCGACAACGGTCTGCGGGATATCCTTCAACTCCGGCCATAGCGGCAACAGCGCATCGATCGTCTGATCGGGATAGGATAGGAGTTCGAATGCGGTACGACGCTGTCCATCCTGGTTCAACTTCAGACCAAGGCGATTGCCCTCGGAGGGCGTTATCGACAGTTGCTTCAACAACGTGCGACCGGCATCGAATTGTCCTCGCCATTGCTCGAACCGCACCTGGCGTGCATCGGAGACGCAGCCGATGCTGATGCCCGTTGGCGTCAGACGCATATCGGCATTGTCGGCACGCAACGACAGCCGATACTCAGCCCGTGATGTGAACATGCGGTAGGGCTCGGTTATGCCTCGAGACGTGAGGTCGTCAACCATCACGCCGATATAGGAATCGGTCCGGCTGAAGATCACAGCGTCCCGGCCCATTGCAGCCTTTGCCGCATTCAAGCCGGCGACAAGGCCCTGAGCTCCCGCCTCTTCATAGCCGGTGGTGCCATTGATCTGGCCCGCCAGGTACAGACCGGGCATCTTGCGCACCGCCAAGGTCGCATCCAGTTCACGCGGATCCACATGGTCATACTCGATGGCGTAGCCCGGCTGGACGATGGCTACGGCCTCGAGCCCGGGGATGGTTCGGATAAACGCGTCCTGGACATCCGCGGGCAGGGAGGTCGAGATGCCGTTGGGATACACGGTATCGTCATCGAGGCCCTCCGGCTCCAGGAAGATCTGATGGCCGTCGCGTTCGCCAAAGCGAACGATCTTGTCCTCGATCGAAGGGCAATAACGGGGACCGACTCCTTCGATCTGACCGGAATACATCGCCGATTTTCCGATGTTGTCAGCAATGATCTTGTGCGTCGCTTCCGTTGTTCTCGTCACGCCGCAATCGATCTGCCGGTTGACGATCCGATCGGTCATGAAGGAGAAGGGCACTGGCTGCTCGTCTGGCTCCTGTCGGCCGACGCGATCCCAATCGATGGTCTTGCCGTCGAGGCGTGCAGGCGTCCCGGTCTTCAGCCGTCCGAGGCCAAGCCCGTAACGGGTGAGCGTTGCCGACAGTCCGAGCGACGGTTCTTCACCAACTCGGCCAGCCGGAATCGTCTGGTCGCCAATATGGATCAAGCCCTTCAGGAACGTGCCCGTCGTGAGCACCACTGCCGTCGCGCCAAAGGACCTGCCGTCCTTCATCACCACGCCGGTGATCTTGCCATCCCGCTCGATCAGGTCAAAAGCGTCGCCTTCGATGACCGTCAGATTGCTGGTGGCGGCGATCTCTCTTTGCATTGCCTCACGATAGAGTTTGCGATCGGCCTGCGTTCGCGGGCCACGCACCGCGGGGCCCTTGCGGCGATTGAGCAAGCGGAACTGAATGCCCGCAGCGTCGGCAACGCGACCCATCAGTCCGTCAAGCGCATCGATCTCGCGAACCAGGTGACCCTTTCCAAGACCGCCGATCGCCGGGTTGCAAGACATGACACCAATGGTCGACGCCTTATGGGTCAACAGCGCGGTTCGCGCACCGAGGCGCGCCGAAGCCGCGGCCGCTTCACAGCCGGCGTGACCACCGCCAATGACAATGACATCAAAACTGACCATCGTTGTTCTCTCCGATCAAGCGCATTCCGCTCTCGAATCGTTTCACGTGAAACACTTCGCGGGACTCGCTTGCGTTGTATTGCTTTAGTCAAACGTCATTTACCGATACAGAATTCCGAAAATATCACATCCAGCAGGTTTTCGACATCCACCCGCCCGGTGATACGCCCGATCGCGTCGCCGGCAAGGCGAAGCAATTCCGCACGAATGTCCAGCCCGTATGTCTCGTGCTCCAGGCACTGTGAAATGGCATTGCTGGCTTGCAGCAACGCATCCACATGCCTTTGTCGCGAGGGGATAGAGAGCGCTGTAACGTTTTTTAAATCAGGGAGATAGCTAGATATCGCCGTCAGCAGCTGATCCATGCCCGCGCCGGTTCTGGTCGAGATCGACAGGTCGGCGACAGCACCGACGGCGCGACCCTCTCGATCCGATTTTGTCGCCACCCTCAAAACGGGTACACCTTTAAGATCGAGGCCGTCCAACGTGCCAAAGCCATCCTCGCTTTCGGACAGCAGCAGGACGAGATCCGCATCGGCAATAACGCCGCGGGCGCGGCGAATGCCTTCGCGCTCCACAACCTCATCCGTTTCGCGCAATCCGGCTGTGTCGAACAATTTCACAGAGAATCCGGCTAAGGAAAGGTCAACCGAGAGCACATCTCGTGTCGTCCCGGCAATCTCGGTGACAATCGCAATATCCCGTTTCGCCAAAGCATTGAGCAGGCTCGACTTCCCGGCATTCGGTTCACCGGCAATGACGATCTTGAGGCCATCCCGAATGATCTCCCCGATCGGCGCCTGGGCGATGTGTGCGTCAATCTCGTGCCGCAGCAAATCCATATCCTGCCAGATCCGCTCACTGACGGATCCGGGAACATCATCCTCGTCGGCAAAATCAAGCTCGGCTTCGATCATCGCGCGGGCGTGCGTCAGCCGTCTGGCCCAACCGTCATACATCTTCGATTGGCCGCCGGCCGAATGTTCAAGCGCCAGACGGCGCTGCATTTCCGTCTCGGCAACGATGAGGTCCGAGAGGCCCTCGATTTCAACGAGATCCAACTTTCCGTTCTGAAACGCCCGTCGCGAAAACTCGCCTGCATCGGCGTGGCGCAGGCCGGAAAAGCCGGAAAGCTCCGCAAGCAGGGCCTGAACGACGGCGCGACCGCCGTGGACCTGCAGTTCGGCGCAGTCTTCCCCGGTAAATGAGGCGGGCCCCTGAAAATAGAGGATCAGGCCGCTATCGATCGGGGAACCGTTGCGAGACCGAATCGTTTTGAGTGACGCCAGACGCGGCTCTGGGACCGTGCCGCACAGGGCGAGCAAAACGGATTGCGTCTCGGTGCCGCTGATGCGGATGACGGCAACACCCGATGGTAACGCCCCGCTAGACAGCGCATATATCGTCTCCACCGCTGGCATCGATTTCACCCGGTCCCTTTAAGATTTTCGCTCGACGGCACATGACCCGTGGCCCATGAGGCCATCCAGTCGTTTCGTCCCGCCGGCGGATGAAAGGCCTCTATCGTCGGAACCGATTATCGCGGGCGTATCGGGCGGTCGCGCGCTTATGCCGAAAATGACGGAAAAGATCAAGTCTGCAGACCATCTTCGCGGCAACGTGTTTCACGTGAATCAGCGGCGGAACTTGGCCGATCCGCCCGACATGCGATCACTGTTCGTTGCATAGCCGAATCGAAAACTTCAACGAAAAACAAGTTGGAACAGAATCCGGCTAATGAACGAAGGCACAGAAACGAAAAGACCGGGCAACTAAGTTGCCCGGTCGCTGAGACATCGGTCGAACCAAACTCGATCAGGTGTTCATCGAGTCGAAGAAGTCGCCGTTGTTCTTGGTCTGCTTCAGCTTGTCGATCAGGAACTCAATCGCGTCGGTCGTACCCATCGGTGCCAGAATCCGGCGAAGGACGAAGATCTTCTGCAGATCCTGTCGCGGAACAAGCAGGTCTTCCTTGCGCGTGCCGGACTTGAGAATGTCCATCGCCGGGAAGATGCGCTTGTCGGCGACCTTGCGGTCGAGAACGATTTCAGAGTTACCGGTGCCCTTGAACTCTTCGAAGATGACTTCGTCCATGCGGCTGCCGGTATCGATCAGGGCGGTCGCGATGATCGTCAGAGAGCCGCCTTCTTCGATATTACGCGCGGCACCGAAGAACCGCTTCGGACGCTGCAGGGCGTTGGCGTCGACACCACCGGTCAACACCTTGCCCGATGAGGGAACAACAGTGTTGTAGGCGCGGCCGAGGCGGGTGATGCTATCGAGCAGAATGACGACGTCGCGGCCATGTTCGACAAGCCGCTTGGCTTTTTCGATTACCATTTCGGCGACCTGGACGTGGCGCGTTGCCGGTTCGTCGAAGGTAGAGGAAACGACTTCGCCCTTCACCGAACGCTGCATGTCGGTCACTTCTTCCGGCCGTTCGTCGATCAGGAGGACGATCAGATAACATTCCGGATGATTGGCGGTGATCGAGTGTGCGATGTTCTGCAGGAGGACCGTCTTACCGGTGCGCGGCGGAGCGACGATCAGGCCGCGCTGGCCCTTGCCGAGCGGGGCGACCAGGTCGATTACCCGGGCGGAGAGATCCTTCGACGTCGGGACGTCGAGTTCCATCTTGAAGCGTTCGTTCGGATAAAGCGGCGTCAGGTTGTCGAAGTGGACCTTGTGACGGATCTTTTCCGGATCGTCGAAATTGATCGTGTTGACCTTGAGTAGCGCGAAATAGCGCTCGCCTTCCTTCGGTCCGCGGATTGGGCCCTCTACCGTGTCGCCGGTCTTGAGCGAGAAACGGCGGATCTGCGACGGCGAGATGTAGATGTCGTCGGGACCTGGGAGATAGTTGGCATTGGCAGAACGCAGAAAGCCGAAACCGTCCTGCAGAACCTCGACGACGCCTTCACCGATGATTTCGATGTCCTGGGCGGCGAGCATCTTGAGAATGGCGAACATCAGTTCCTGCTTGCGCATGGTGCTGGCGTTTTCCACCTCGAGCTCTTCGGCAAAGGCCAGAAGATCGGTCGGCGTCTTGTTCTTAAGTTCTTGTAGCTTCATTTCAGCCATGAAGGATCCATGTTTCGTAACGGAATGGGAAGACGGCGTGTTTTCTGAAGGGAGCTGCAGCAGGGGGGCAGGCTCTGGTCTTTGTCACAAGCCATGAAGAGGAGATGGCAGAAAATAGCGATTCACGTGAAACGCCGCAAGGGGTTGTCGAAAATTAGCCGCAACTCCGACAATTAGCAATCTATAAAATTCAGAACGGCTTCACGACCACCATGATCACGATCAGGATCATCAGCAGCGTCGGCGCCTCGTTCATCAGGCGCCAGTAGCGCGCGGTGCGGCGGTTTTCGTCCCGCGCAAACGACCGTACAGCCCGACCAAACCCAACATGCACCACAGTCAGCAGCACAACGAACAGCAATTTCGCGTGCAGCCAGCCGCCCTGAAAACCGTAAACGCTCCAGGCGAGATAAAGTCCAAGCACCCAGGAGATCATCATTGCCGGGTTCATGATGACCTTCAGCAAGCGCTGTTCCATCATCTTGAAGGTCTCGGACTGCTCCGAGCCGGGTGCCGCGTCGGTGTGGTAGATGAACAGGCGCGGCATGTAAAGCAGCGCCGCCATCCACGACATCACCGCGATCACGTGCAATGCCTTGATCCAGAGATAGAGGCTCTCCGGCTGCCAGACGAAGAGCCCGATCAGAAGGGCGGCAAAAGCGCCAAGCGCGATCATGGCCCTCAGCCGCGCCTTGTTTCCTGGGCCACTATCGGTCTGGCGCTCGCTCATCACCGTACTCCGCGAACCCGCGACACGAGCGCCGAGACATGGGCAGGATCGGCCTGAGGTGTGATCCCGTGGCCGAGGTTGAAAATCAAAGGGCCATTTCCGAGCGCATCGAGAATGCGGTCGATGCCCTCTTCCAGCGCGACACCACCGGCAACGACCCGCATCGGATCGAGATTTCCCTGCACCGGGCCCTCCTTCTGCAAATCGACGGCAAAGGCCAAGGGCACGGTCCAATCGAGCCCGATGGCATCGGCGCCGGTTTTCTGCCGATATCGCTTCAGGAGAAGCCCTGCGCCCTTGGCAAAGGCTATGATCCTGGCCTGTGGACGTCGCGCCCTGACGGAAGCGATCATACGGGCGACCGGCTTCACGGCGAAACGCTCGAATTCTTCCTCGCCGAGAACGCCGGCCCAGGAGTCGAAAATCTGCACGGCGTCGGCGCCCGCGTCGATCTGCTCGACCAGATAGTCGGCCGAGACGTCAGCCAGAAATGTCAAAAGCCGTTCGAACGCCTCCGGATGTCTGTAGGCGAACAGTCGGGCAGGGGCCTGATCCGGCGTACCATGGCCGGCGATCATGTAGGTCGCCACCGTCCAGGGCGCCCCGCAAAAACCGAGCAGCGTGGTCTCGGTCGGCAGCTCGGCACGAAGACGCGACACGGTTTCAAAGACAGGTCTCAGATGGTTCGAAATGCCTTCCGGCTTCAGCGCCAGGATCCCGTCGACGTCGATAGGATCCATTTTCGGTCCATGACCTTCCTCGAAGCGAACATTGCGCTCCAGCGCATCCGGAATGACGAGGATGTCGGAAAAGAGGATGGCTGCGTCAAAAGCATATCGGCGGATCGGCTGTAGCGTGACCTCTACGGCGAGATCGGGCGTGTAACAGAGATCGAGGAAGCTTCCGGCGACAGCACGCGTCGCTCGATATTCCGGAAGGTATCGACCTGCCTGGCGCATGAGCCAGACGGGAGGGGGACTGACCGTCTTCCCGCCCAGAACCTCCAGAACTTTCCTGCGTGTCTCGGCCACGAATGGTCTCTCCCAATAAATAAACAAAGGTATTTAGACTCTTTCTATTTCTTAGAGTCGGTGGGTATCAAGGATTAAAAGCTGACCACACTTCATCCACGACCGCCCGATCCGACGGAGCCGCGCGGGAGGCAGATTGGCGCTTGGCCCCGCGCTTCGTGGATAAGTCCGAAAAATCGATGGAAATCATATGATTGCGGTGATCGAAAAAGCGCGCATATCTGTGGACAACCGGTCTAAACACGTGACACTTTGTCATCTCCATGAGTCTTGTCCACAAGCTCCGCGAAGCATTCTTCGGCGTTGGGCAAATTGTGAATAAGTCGGGAGTTTTCCCGTCCACCGAGCCTGCCTGGCGTCGCCGGGCGTTTTTATCCCGGTTTATCAACAGCACCCGGAGAATAGCGTGGAGAACAAGAAAAACTACTTCCACCTGCATCTGATCTCCGATTCGACGGGGGAAACCTTGATCGCCGCCGGGCGGGCTGCAGCGGCTCAATTCCAGGCGTCGCATGCGCTGGAGCATGTCTATCCGCTGATCCGCAATCGCCGTCAGTTGCTGCAGGTTCTCGATGCCATCGATGGCGCGCCGGGGATCGTACTCTATACGATCGTCGATCGTGAGCTTGCCGGGATCATCGACCAGCGCTGCCGCGAAATGGGCGTGCCCTGCGTTTCCGTCCTGGATCCCATCATCGAGCTCTTCCAGTCTTATCTCGGTTCGCCATCCAGACGCCGTTCGGGTGCGCAACACGTGATGGATGCCGACTACTTCGCTCGGATCGACGCCTTGAATTTCACCATGGATCACGACGACGGGCAGTTGCCGGTCGATTTCGATGACGCCGACGTGGTGTTGATCGGCATCAGCCGAACATCAAAAACGCCGACATCCATCTATCTCGCCAACCGCGGCATCAAGACCGCCAACATACCGATCGTTCCCGGCGTGCCGCTTCCCGAGCGGTTGATGGCGGCGACAAAACCCCTGGTCGTCGGCTTGATCGCGACCGCCGATCGGATTTCCCAGGTGCGCCAGCACCGGGTGCTCGGAACCACGCAAGGCTTTCACGGTGATCAATATACCGATCGCGCCGCCATCGCCGAAGAGCTCAAATATGCCCGCGCGCTCTGCGCGCGCAACAATTGGCCGCTGATCGACGTCACCCGCCGTTCGATCGAGGAAACCGCAGCGGCCATTGTTGCCCTGCGTCCGAGGCTGCGATAGAGCGAATCCGAACAATTCGGGAACTTAGATGATGACAGCTTCACTCGTCCTGGCTTCGGCAAGCCCGTTCCGTCGCGCTCTTCTGGAAAATGCAGGGCTGGTATTTGCCGCCCGCGCTGCCGAGATCGACGAGCGGGCGCTGGAAAAGCCGCTCGAGGAGCGGGGTGCTTCTCCCGAAGACGTCGCGCTCAGTCTCGCCGAAGCCAAGGCACGGGATGTCGCCAGGCACATTCCCGGCGCGCTGGTGATCGGTTCGGATCAGACGATGTCGCTCGGTCAGCGCGTCTATCACAAGCCGAAAGACATGGTGGAAGCCGCACAACATCTCCTGTCCTTATCCGGCAAGACGCATAGCCTCAACAGCGCGATCGTTCTCGTGCGGGGTGGCGAGGTGCTTTGGCGCCATGTCTCGTCGGCACAGATGTCGGTGCGCCCGTTGACGCAGGATTTCGTCGATCGCCATCTGCAGCGCGTCGGAGAGAAGGCACTGTCGAGCGTCGGCGCCTACCAGCTGGAGGGCGAGGGCATCCAGCTGTTCGAAAAGATCGAGGGCGACTACTTCACCATTCTCGGTCTTCCGATGCTGCCGCTGCTCGCAAAACTTCGGGAATTGGAAACGATCGATGCGTGATTCACGTGAAACATTTGTTAACCACGCCTTCGTCACCGGCTATCCGGTGAAGCATTCGAGGTCGCCGCTGATCCATGGCTACTGGCTGAAGCAGCTCGGAATAGAGGGCAGCTACCGCGCGCATGAGGTCAAGCCGGAAGACTTTTCAGCCTTCGTCGCCGCGCTGAAGCAGGGCACATCGGGCTTCTGCGGCGGCAATGTCACCATCCCGCACAAGGAAGTGGCCCACCGTCTGGCGGATCGTCCGGATGAGCTCTGTCTGGAGCTCGGCGCTGCCAACACGCTATGGCTCGAGGGCGGAGAAGTTCACGCCACCAACACGGACGGCCAAGGGTTCGTCGCCAATCTCGACGAGCGCGCCGATGGTTGGGACCAGTGTTCGACCGCGGTCGTCCTTGGTGCCGGCGGCGCCAGCCGTGCCGTCATCCAGGCCGTGCGCGATCGTGGCATCAAGACGATCCATGTGGTCAATCGCACGGTGGCAAGAGCTGAGGAATTGTCCGACCGCTTCGGATCGGCCGTGCACGCCCATCCGATGGAGGCACTGGCTGACGTCATGGCGGGCGCCGGCCTGTTCATCAACACTACGTCTCTCGGCATGGATGGCCAGGATGCGCCGCAGATCGATTTCAGCGTGATGGCCGGAAATGCCGTCGTGACCGATATCGTCTATGTCCCGCTGAAGACGCCGATGCTTCGCCAGGCGGAAGAACAGGGCTTCGCCATCGTCGATGGGCTCGGCATGTTGCTGCATCAGGCAGCGCCGGGTTTCGAGCTGTGGTTCGGCCGCCGGCCCGTCGTCGACGAACATCTCCGGCAACTCGTCATCGACGACATGGGAGCGCACGCATGATGATCGTCGGCCTGACCGGATCCATCGCCATGGGCAAGTCGACCGCGGCACAGATGTTCCGTGACCTCGGCGTTCCGGTCAACGACGCCGATGAAGTCGTGCACGCGCTTTATCGCGGCGAAGCGGTCGCCCCCGTCGAGGCGGCCTTTCCTGGCACGGCACGGGATGGCATCATCGATCGGGCCGAGTTGTCCCGACAGTTGCTGGCGACACCGGAAAGGTTGCGCGAACTGGAGGCGATCGTGCATCCGCTCGTTCGGCAGAAGGAGCGCGCGTTCCTCGACGGCAATATTGCCGCCGGCGCGCCTTTCGTGGTTCTCGATATTCCGCTCCTGTTCGAAACGGGAGCCGAGGCGCGCGTCGACCGGGTTGTCGTCGTCAGCTGCGCACCGGACATTCAAAGGGAACGGGCGATGAAACGCCCGGGCATGACCGAAGAGAAATTTGCTATGATCCTGGCGCGTCAGGTGCCGGACAGTCAGAAGCGTGAACGCGCTGATTACGTAATCGATACCAGCGACACTTTCGACAACACACGCCAACAGGTGAGGGCGATCGTCGACGATCTCACCGTCAATGGAGCGCCCGATGCGTGAGATCATCTTCGATACGGAAACCACCGGCCTCGACAATCGCGAGGACAGGGTGATTGAAATCGGTGGCGTCGAGCTGGAAAATCAGTTTCCGACTGGCCGCACGCTGCATATTTTCGTCAATCCGGGCAATCGCAAGGTCCATCCTGATGCTCTTGCCATTCACGGCATCACCGACGAGTTCCTGAAAGACAAGCCGCCTTTCGCCGACGTCGCCCAGCAGATCCTCGATTTCTTCGGCGACGCCCGCTGGGTGGCACACAATGCCACCTTCGACATGGGCTTCATCAATGCCGAGTTTGCCCGCATCGGATTGCCGGCCATTGCGGGCGAAAGGGTGACGGACACGCTGGCTCTTGCCCGGCGCAAAAATCCGATGGGCCCGAACTCGCTCGATGCGCTCTGCCGTCGCTACGGTATCGACAACTCACATCGCGCCAAGCACGGCGCGCTTCTAGACTCCGAGCTTCTTGCCGAAGTCTATATCGAGATGCTCGGGGGGCGTCAGGCCGCGCTCGGTCTGGTGTCGAATAACAGCGCGCAAGGGCAGGTCGTCGAACACGACGATGCGCCGATCGCCGTCGCGCAACGCCCGCGGCCCTTGCCGAACCGGCTGTCGGAAGCCGACGAGGCGGCGCACGCTGCGCTGGTGGCCAAGATGGGCGCCAAGGCGATCTGGGCCAAGTACGATCTGCAGAAATGAAAAAAGCCCGGTTCAACCGGGCTTTTTCCTGAATTCGATCCCAACTGGATGGAGATCAGTTGGCCGTCTCGTTGGTCACCTGCGAGCGGACCTTTTCTTCGGCCATGCGCTGGGCGAACATCTGGGCGAAATCGATCGGGTCGATCATCAGCGGCGGGAAACCGCCGTTGCGGGTCGCGTCGGCAACGATCTGGCGCGCGAACGGGAACAGCAGGCGCGGGCACTCGATGAAGAGCAGCGGCAGCATGTGTTCCTGCGGGAAGCCGGCAACACGGAAAACGCCGCCATAGGAGAGCTCGACGTTGAACAGAACGCGCTCGCCGTCCTTGGCTTCCGCGTTCAGCGACAGGAGAACGTCGAAGTCGTTCTCGGCCAGCGGGTTGGCGTTGACATTGACGTTGATGTTGATCGAAGGCGCATTGTCACGAGCCTGCAGCGAACGCGGTGCGCCCGGGTTCTCGAAGGAGAGATCCTTGACATACTGGGCGAGGATGTTGAGCGACGGGCTCTGCTGCGCGCTGCCGTTGCCGTTGGATGCGGTATCAGTCGTCATAAGGGTTTCCTCGACTTCGAATTGGGTGAGGCCATCTAGCATTTCGTCATAGGGCTTACAACCCTGCGCCACAGGCGCTTGCTATTGCCAACGGCGCTCTTCGGGCGGGTTGGCTTCGTCGTCGTCGGTCCTCGAGAACTCGCCTTCGCCAAGGTCGATGACCTGTGGTCGGGCACGCTCTTCAGGCCGTTGGCTCGGTCCGCGCCAGGCCTGGCCCGATGCGGCGGTCACGACCGTCATCTTCGACCTGAGGTAGCCGGCAACCGCCAGACGGACGGGTGGCAGGAATAGAAGCAGGCCGAAGAGGTCGCTGATGAAGCCGGGCACGATCAGCAGCAGCGCCGCGACGAACATCAAGGCGCCGCCGAGCACCTCGCGACCGGGGTCGCTGCCCGTGTGCGTTGCTTCCTGCACGCGCCTGATGACGGCGAAACCCTGGACGCGAAGCAGGACGACCCCGGCGATAGCGCTGAGCAAAACGAGCAGCAGCGTCATGCCCAGGCCAATTTCGCGACCGACGATGACGAAGCCGGCAATCTCGGCGAGGGGCAGTCCCAGAATGACCAGGGGTATGAACAATGAACGCATTGGCGGTGCCTGAAAGGGTCTTTGCGTCGTCGCCACCGATCTAAGGGTGCGACAACGCGATTTGAATGATCTATCCTTGCGGACTATATGGAATAGCTACGAGAAATTCTAACAGCGGTTTCAGGTGGAAATGGGCTCTTTCGACTTCATCACGTTTTTTTTCTTGATCGCCGCAGTGGTCATTTTTCTGCAGTTGCGCAGCGTTCTCGGACGCCGGACCGGCAGCGAGCGGCCACCGTTTGATCCCTATTCGCCGCGCGACATGAGCCAGGGGCCCGAAAAGGCCGACAATGGCAAGGTCGTGCAATTGCCGCGCCGGGACAATGTGGAAGACGATTCGGCGCGCTACGCCGCGATCGATGCCTTCGCCAAGGTGGGCACGCCGCTGAACGATCAACTCCGTTCGCTGACCGATGCCGACACCGGCTTCGATCCGAAGGAGTTCGTCAACGGTGCCAAGATGGCCTACGAGATGATCGTCATGGCTTTTGCCGACGGTGATCGCAAGACGCTGAAGAATCTGCTGTCGCGTGAAGTCTACGAGGGCTTCGATGCGGCGATCGCCGAGCGCGAGCGCAAGGGCGAAGTGGTGAAGTCCACCTTCGTCGGCATCGAGAAGGCCGACATCGTCCACGCCGAAGTCAAGGACAGCGAAGAAAACATCACGGTGCGGATCGTCAGCCAGTTGATCTCGGCGACCTACGACAAGCAGGGTGCCGTGATCGATGGCGACGCGGAGTCGGTGGCGGAAGTCAACGATCTCTGGACTTTCTCGCGCGACATTCGCTCGCGTGATCCGAACTGGAAGCTGATCGCGACCGAATCCGAAAACTGATCGGAAAGAGCGACCATGACGCTTCGACTAGAGCCTGTCACCTTTTCCGAGTTGCCGGGGTGGCAGGACGATGATCCGACCGCGGTGATCGAGGCGCTGCGTCGCTGTCATCACCACGTCTCGACCGCAAAGCCCTATCGCACCGGTTCGCTCGGCGTTTCCGTCGACGATTTGATGCCCGCGCTTGCCGCGGCCGGTGCGCCGGTGGCTGGTGCCGAGGCGGCGCGAGCCTTCTTCGAACAGCACTTCGTTGCTTTCAGGATCCGGCCGGAAACGGGTGGGACCGGTTTCGTCACCGCGTTCTACGAGCCCGAGATCGAAGTGCAGTCGGTCGCCGATGAGATCTTCCGCTATCCGATCTACCGGCGCCCGATCGATCTCGTCGATGTCGACGACACCAATCGGCCGCCGGATATGGATCCCTATTTCGCCTTCGGCCGGATGCATGACGGCGTGGTCGGCGAGTATCCCGACCGGCCGGCGATCGAAAAGGGCTTCCTGGCCGGGCGCGGTCTGGAGATCGCCTATGCGAAATCCAAGGTCGACGTTTTCTTCGTTCACGTCCAGGGAGCCGCGCGGCTCGTCTATCCCGACGGTTCGCGCCGGCGCATCACCTATGCCGCCAAGACCGGGCATTACTTTTCGCCGATCGGCAAGCTTTTGATCGATCGCGGCGAGATCGATGCCGGCACCGTCTCCATGATGAGCATTCGCGCCTGGCTCGCCGCAAATCCGGATCAGGTCGACGAGGTGCTCTGGCACAATCGATCCTTCATCTTCTTCCGCGAAGCCGACGTGCAGGACGAACGGCTGGGACCGGTCGCAGCAGCCAAGGTTTCGCTGGAGCCGGGACGCTCTCTTGCCGTCGACCGGCTGATCCATACCTTCGGCGTGCCATTTTTTATCTCAAGCGACAGCCTGACGCGCCTCGATGCCGGCGAGCCGTTTCGCCGCCTGATGCTGGCGCTCGATACCGGATCGGCGATCGTCGGCCCGGCGCGCGGCGATATCTTCACCGGATCGGGTGAGCTGGCCGGCGAGCTTGCCGGTGCGGTTCGCAACGAAGCCGATTTCTACATCTTCATTCCCAGCGCTGCCGCGGCAAGATACGGCAATGGCTAGGGGCAAGAAGCTATCGCCGGAAGAGCGGATCCTGTGGGGAAAAGTTGCCCGCACGGCAAGGCCCATGCCCGGCCGGCTCGACGAATTGCGGGAGTTCCTCGGCGAGGATGTTCCTGTCGTGGCCAAGGAAGAGCCGCAAAAGAAGCAGGCAACGCCCGCCGCTGGCACTGCTGAAGAACAGCAGGGAATTGCGCTCAGCAACACCTCGAACGGCCGACACCACTACCCCTTGGAAAAGCCCGTCAAGCGCAAGCTGTCCAAGGGGCACCTGGCGCTCGAAGCGCGCATCGACCTGCACGGCATGATCCAGAGCCAGGCCCATGGCTTCCTCTTGCATTTTCTCCTGAGGGCGCATGAACGCGGGCTGCGCCATGTTCTCGTCATCACCGGCAAGGGAACATCGATCGGCAGCGACGGTGCGCTCAAGCGCGCCGTGCCGCTCTGGTTTTCGCTGCCGGAGTTCCGGCCGTTGATCTCGAGCTATGAGCCGGCGGCGCGCAATCACGGCGGCGAGGGCGCGCTTTATGTCCGCCTTGCCCGCAAGGGAAGCGCGCCGTGACCCCCTTTGGTGCGGTGGTCCGGGATCTGCGTCGCAAGAAGGGCGTGTCGCAGAAGCAGATGGCCGCGGCGATCGGCGTGTCGGCTGCCTATCTCTCGGCGCTGGAACATGGAAAGCGCGGCGCGCCGAGCTTCGATTTCCTGCAACGCGTGGCCGGCTATTTCAATGTCATCTGGGACGAAGCCGAGGAATTGTTCCGCATCGCCCATGTGTCGGCTCCGAAAGTGACGCTGGATACGTCGGGGCTGGCGCCGGAATATACCGCCTTTGCCAACCGCCTGAGCGGGCAAATCCGCGATTTATCCATCGACACCATCCGCGCCCTGGAAGATGTTTTGGAAAAAGCCACATTTCCTGCTAATGACAGGGGATGAGCAGCTGTTTTCCGGCCGCGGCAAGCGGTCCGGGATTTGGAACCGTGGACAAATTTTCTATAGTCCGCGAGGCGTCCGAGACGTGATTCGCAACGAATCACCACGTCCGAAGAACCTGGAAAGACCCGAAGCCGAATGACCGATATTCCTGAAACCGATACCGGCGCCGCCGCCGAATATGGTGCCGACTCCATCAAGGTGTTGAAGGGCCTGGATGCCGTGCGCAAGCGGCCGGGCATGTATATCGGCGACACCGACGACGGCTCCGGTCTGCACCACATGGTCTATGAGGTGGTCGACAACGCGATCGACGAGGCGCTTGCCGGCCATGCCGACATCGTCACGGTGACGCTCAATGCCGACGGCTCGGTGACGGTCACGGACAACGGCCGCGGCATCCCGACCGACATCCACAAGGAAGAGGGCGTCTCGGCGGCCGAGGTCATCATGACCCAGCTCCATGCCGGCGGCAAGTTCGACCAGAATTCCTACAAGGTCTCGGGCGGTCTGCACGGCGTCGGCGTTTCGGTGGTCAACGCGCTGTCCGTCATGCTGCGTCTGAAGATCCGCCGCTCGGGCAAGATCCACGAGATGAGCTTCACCCATGGCGTGGCCGATGGTCCGCTGAAGGTGATCGGTGATGCCGGCAGCGATACGGGCACGGAAGTGACGTTCCTGCCGAGCACGGAGACGTTCACCAAGACGGAGTTCGACTACGGCACGCTCGAACACCGCCTGCGCGAACTCGCCTTCCTGAATTCCGGCGTGCGCATCGTCCTCACCGACAAGCGCCATTCCGATGTGCGCCAGGACGAGATGATGTATGACGGCGGCCTCGAAGCCTTCGTCTCCTATCTCGACCGCGCGAAGAAGCCGCTGGTTCAGAAGCCGGTCTCGATCCGTGGCGAAAAAGACGGCATCACCGTCGAAGTCGCGATGTGGTGGAACGACAGCTATCACGAGAACGTGCTCTGCTTCACCAACAACATCCCGCAGCGCGACGGCGGCACGCATATGGCCGGCTTCCGTGGTGCGCTGACCCGGCAGGTCACTTCCTATGCCGATACGTCCGGGATCACCAAAAGGGAAAAGGTCACCCTTCAGGGCGAGGACTGCCGCGAGGGCCTCACGGCCGTTCTCTCGGTCAAGGTTCCCGATCCGAAGTTCTCGTCGCAGACCAAGGACAAGCTGGTGTCCTCGGAAGTCCGTCCCGTGGTCGAAAGCCTCGTCAACGAAGCGCTGAGCACCTGGTTCGAGGAGCATCCGAGCGAAGCCAAGATCCTCGTCGGCAAGGTCGTCGAGGCGGCTGCTGCCCGTGAGGCGGCGCGCAAGGCACGCGAACTGACGCGCCGCAAGGGCGCGCTCGACATTTCCTCGCTGCCGGGCAAGCTGGCGGACTGCTCCGAACGCGATCCGGCAAAGTCCGAAGTCTTTCTGGTGGAAGGGGATTCGGCCGGCGGTTCGGCCAAGCAAGGGCGCTCGCGCGAAAACCAGGCGATCCTGCCGCTGCGCGGCAAGATCCTCAACGTCGAACGCGCCCGCTTCGACAAGATGCTTTCCAGCCAGGAAATCGGCACGCTGATCACCGCGCTCGGCACGTCGATCGGCAAGGATGAGTTCAACGCCGACAAGCTGCGCTATCACAAGATCATCATCATGACGGACGCCGACGTCGACGGCGCCCATATCCGCACCCTGCTGCTCACCTTCTTCTTCCGCCAGATGCCGGAACTGATCGAGCGCGGTCATCTCTATATCGCCCAGCCGCCGCTCTATAAGGTGACGCGCGGCAAGTCCGCCCAGTACCTGAAGAACGAGCAGGCGCTGGAAGACTACCTGATCTCCATGGGTCTCGAGGAAGCGACGCTTCAGCTCGCGTCCGGCGAGGTTCGCGCCGGGCAGGACCTGCGCGAAGTCATCAACGATGCGCTTCGCCTGCGCAATCTGATGGATGGCCTGCATTCGCGCTACAGCCGTTCGATCGTCGAACAGGCAGCGATCGCCGGCGCCTTGAATGTCGAGCTGAACGGCCAGCGCGAACAGTACGAACAGGTTGCCGTCGAAGTGGCGCGCAGGCTCGACGTGATCGCCGAGGAGACCGAACGCGGCTGGACCGGCACGGTGACGGCCGAGGGCGGCCTCAAGCTCGAGCGCATGGTCCGCGGCGTCAAGGAAGTCGCCGTTCTCGACATCGCGCTGATCGGCTCGTCCGACGCCCGCCATATCGACCAGCTGACGTCGAAGCTCAAGGAAATCTACTCCGCGCCGCCCGTGCTGCGCCGCCGCGATGGCGCCCAGGATATCAGCGGCCCGCGCGCGCTTCTCGATGCGATCTTCGCCGCGGGGCGCAAGGGTCTTTCGATGCAGCGTTACAAGGGGCTGGGTGAAATGAACGCCGAGCAGCTCTGGGAGACGACGCTCGATCCGAACGTGCGCTCGCTACTGCAGGTCCGCGTCAATGATGCGACCGACGCCGACGGCCTGTTCTCACGCCTGATGGGCGACGAGGTTGAACCGCGCCGCGACTTCATCCAGGAAAACGCGCTGAGCGTCGCCAACCTCGACATCTGATCGCGATCAGTTCTGGCTTTTTGAGATCCCGGTGCCGCAAGACACCGGGATCTTTTTTGTCTATTCCGCCTTGAAGCGACCTTCGAAGGCGAGTTCCGAGAGCGGCCTTCGCTGGCTCGGCTTCTCACGCTCGCGCAGGTCGTCGGGAAGCGTCGAGGGATCTGCGAGCCGGCCGATCGCCACGGCCGCCTCGACCCGGTGGTACTCTGGAACGCCAAGCGTGCTCATTGCCTTGTCGCGGTCGATGCCGGCCATGGCGTGCGCGTGCCAGCCGGCAGCCGTCGTCTGCAGCGCCAGGCTGAGCCAGGCGGCCCCTGTGTCGAATGCATGGGTGTAGGCTGGCCGCATCTCGCCGGAAGCCGCCTGGTTGTGTGTCTTGGAGATGACGATCACCAGTGCCGCGGCATGTTTCGCCCAGCGCTGGTTGCTCTCGTGCAGGATATCCAGCAGGCGTGCGAAATGCCCGGTGCCGCGACGGGCATAGACGAACCGCCACGGCTGGTTGTTGCTCGCAGAAGGCGCCCAGCGCGCGGCTTCGAGCAGCGACAGCAGCTCCTGCTCGCCGATCTCCTCTTCGGTGAACGCACGCGGCGACCAGCGTTTCAGGAACATCGTGTCGATCGGATGGTCGGCGGTTCGGTGATTGCTTTGCGTCATGAACGTACCTCTTCTATCGTACCTTGAAATTCGTCGGGAGAGCGGTGCCATCGATGGTGGGGCCGGCAAGGAGCGAACCTTGTGGCGAGATCCGCAGCGGACGCTACATGGGATCTGGGAGCGATGAAACCACTTCGTATCCAGCCCGCCCATCGTTTCGCCAGCCCTCTTCGGCCGCCGGCCGGAATATTCAGAAACGGTCTTTCGGGTGATTGTCGAGTTCGATAAAAAAGTTGTATAAGTTCTGTAGATTTTTTGGAGAGAGGACGCGCGATGACTTTTAAGGACCCGTCACTGTTTCGCCAGGCTGCCCTGATCGGCGGCGAATGGATCGAAGCAAGTGCCGCCAATGCGATCGATGTGGTGAACCCGGCGACGGGCGAAGTGATCGGGCGCGTGCCGAAACTTGGCGCCAAGGAGACGAAGGCCGCGATCGAAGCGGCGCGTCTGGCGCAGAAGGGCTGGGCTGCACGCACCGCCAAGGATCGCGCCGGCGTGCTTCGCCGCTGGTTCGAGCTGATGATCGAGCACAAGGACGATCTCGGCCGCATCTTGACGCTGGAACAGGGCAAGCCACTGGCCGAGGCGACGGGCGAGATCGTCTATGGCGCCAGCTTCGTCGAATGGTTCGCCGAAGAGGCTCGTCGCATCTATGGCGACCTGATTCCCGGCCATCAGCCGGACAAGCGCATCATGGTGATGAAGCAGCCGATCGGCGTCGTCGCGGCGATCACGCCCTGGAACTTCCCCAATGCGATGATCACACGCAAGGCCGGCCCGGCCTTTGCCGCCGGCTGCGCGATGGTGCTGAAGCCGGCATCGCAGACACCATTCTCGGCAATCGCGATTGCGGTTCTCGCCGAGCGCGCCGGCCTGCCCAAGGGCCTGTTCAGCGTCGTTACCGGCTCGGCCCGCGAGATCGGCGCCGAGATGACTGCCAACCCGGTGGTACGCAAGCTCACCTTTACCGGCTCGACCGAGGTCGGCGCCGAGCTTTATCGCCAGAGTGCGGCCACCATTAAGAAACTCGGGCTGGAACTCGGCGGCAATGCCCCCTTCATCGTCTTCGACGATGCCGATCTCGATGCCGCCGTCGAAGGCGCGTTGATTGCCAAGTTCCGCAACAATGGCCAGACCTGCGTCTGTGCCAACCGCATCTATGTGCAGGAGAAGGTCTATGACGCCTTCTCGGAAAAACTGGCGGCCGCGGTTGCCAAGCTGAAGATCGGCAACGGCCTTGACCAGGGCGTCATTCTCGGACCGCTGATCGACACGGCGGCTCTTGAAAAGGTGGAGGAACATATCGCCGACGCCACCGCCAAGGGCGCGCGCGTGATCCAGGGCGGCAAGCGCCACGCGCTTGGCGGCACCTTCTTCGAGGCGACGGTTCTGGCCGATGTCACCCAGGCGATGGCAGTCGCGCGCGAAGAGACCTTCGGGCCGGTGGCGCCGCTGTTCCGCTTCAAGGACGAGGCCGATGTCGTCGAGCAGGCGAATGATACCGAGTTCGGCCTTGCCTCCTACTTCTATGCCAAGGATCTGGCGCGGGTGTTCCGCGTGGCCGAGGCACTGGAATACGGCATGGTCGGGGTCAACACCGGCCTGATCTCGACGGCGGAAGCGCCATTCGGGGGCGTCAAGCTCTCCGGTCTCGGCCGCGAAGGCTCGAAATACGGCATCGAGGAGTTCTGCGAGATCAAGTATGTCTGCCTCGGTGGCATAGCCTGAGATTGTCTCACGTCTGATCCGATCTGATCGCGAAACCGGCCGGAAAACTCTGGCCGGTTTTTTCGTTTGTGGGTACAGAGATTGCATTCGTGAAAAGAGGAGATGACGCGATGCCGGCACCGATCAACCCCTTCAAGGCAGCCCTTCGCGGGCAGCGCTTTCAGCTCGGGCTGTGGGTCGCGCTGGCAAGCCCCTATGCGGCCGAGGTCGTCTCGGGCAGCGGCTATGACTGGCTGTTGATCGACGGCGAGCACGCGCCCAACGACCTGCCGCTTCTCTCCGCCCAGTTTCGGGCCGTCGCGGGATCGTCGAGCCACCCGATCGTGCGCCTTCCTGTCGGCGACACCGCGCTCATCAAGCAGGCGCTGGATGTCGGCGTACAGACCTTGCTGATCCCGATGGTCGAGAGCGTCGAGCAGGCAAGGGAGCTGGTCCGTGCCACGCGGTATCCTCCGCACGGCATCCGCGGCGTCGGCGCGGCACTGGCGCGCGCATCGCAGTTCGGCCGGATTGCCGACTATCTCCACACCGCCAACGACCAGATCTGCCTGCTCCTGCAGATCGAGAGCCGTGCGGGCCTTGCAGCGATCGACGAGATTGCCGCGCTCGAAGGTGTCGACGGCCTGTTCATCGGTCCATCGGATCTGGCGGCCGACATGGGCTATCTCGGCAGTCCGGGCCACCCGGAGGTGCGGGCGGCGATCATCGATGCCTTTGCCCGCATCGAAAAGGCCGGCAAGGCGCGGGGTATCATGACGCTCGATCTGGCGCAGGCGCGCGACTACCGCGAACTCGGCGCCGATTTCATGGCAATCGGCACTGATGTGACGTCGCTGGTACGGGCGACGCAGGCTCTTCGGCAGGAATTTACAGGCGAGGAAGGCCAGGCGGCAAACAAGCTCGAATCCGGCTACTGATCGCTGATCGCCCGCAGCATTGGCATGGCGACACCAGGGCACCAGCGGCGGAGCTCGACAATCCGCCGTGCAATCTTTTCGGCGTGATGGCTGGCGATATCGGCGAGCCGGTGATCGAGGAATGGATTGCGGAAGCGGTCGAGTGTCGTTTCGACATAGGCGCTCGCCTGCGGCCCGAGGCCCTTGACGGCAAAGGCCGTAACGACCTCCTGGCCGTAGATGTGGTCCAGCCGTTCGGCGACGTCGGCATCGGCAAGGATTTGCCGAACCGTTTCCCAAGGACGGCGACCCTGTCGGATCCAGATGTCCGCGAGCACCGTATGTCCGAGGTTGAGGATATGAAGCTTCAGCTTTTCGTATGGCGTGAGATCGTCGACCATCAATACGCATTCGTGCGCAAAGGGTGCCCTTAGCCCGGATTGTCTTTCGATCGCCCAAAGCGCGTAAGGTTCGGCGACAGCGCCGGCCGGTTCTATCGGTTCGGAAACGATGCGGTCGACCAGCGTATTGGCCCAGATGACCTGGCTTTCCAGCCACGCTGAAAAGCGAGGGTCGTCCAGTCTCTCGTAAGCAAGCTTCAGTACGATCGCTTTCAGTACATCGCCATTGCGTGAAACCAGTTCGCAGGGAAGCACGGTCAGCGGCTTGCCGCCGGCATCGAAGCGGGCTTTCAGAAGCATGAGAAGCTTGCCGGGAAAGGAACGTGGCACCCGCGCCGAGAGGTCGTCGCCAGCGATGTCGTAGCCGGTATCGCCGGTATTTGAGATCAGGAAGTCTGCTTCGTCCGCGACGATGCCACGGATGGCGTCCCAGTCGTCATTGGTCGACAAGGCGCGGGTGACGCTGGTCACCCGCTCCACTCTATCGACCGACTTTCCGTCGACAAGGCCACGGATCGCAACCGGAAAGCCGCCAGGCTGCGTCAACGCCGCCAGGCGTCCGGAGCGTTCGGGCGACCCCGTCGTTTGCACGACGGTGATGGGGCCCGGCGCCGCCTGCCGTTCGAGCGCCTCGCTGATGAAGAGATCGACATGCGCCTGAAGAAAGCGGCTCGTTCCGAATTGCACAAACGGGGTCTTCGTCATGGGGTTCCGGTCGCTTGCTATGGAATGGATTGCAGCAGGGTCTCACGTGCCGAGCGCAGATGCCGGCGGCAGGCTTCCTCGGCGCGTTTCGGATCGTGCGAGCGGAGCGCCTCGATATATGCGAGGTGCTCCTCCAGCGCCCGGGCGTTGCGCTGCCGCGCATTGGTCTTGTTCCACTGGTAGTGATAGTGGAACACGATCGAGATGATGTCGTAGAAATCGACGATGAAGCGGTTGCTCGAGGACTTGTGCACCAGGAGGTGAAAGCGCTCGTCGAGCTCGGAAAATTCCGTGTAGCGGTTGTCGATGTCGGCAAGGATCTCGTGGTGCACCGCTTCGATCCTGCTGAGTTCCTGCCAGGCGGAATGATTGTCGGGCAGCGCCACGAAGCTTGCCGCCGAGCGCAGCTCGAACATCTCGCGCACTTCCGTCAGCTCCAGCGCAAATTCCCGGGTGAAGCCCTTGAGGATCCAGTGGCTGTTCGGCCTCTTCTCGATCAGCCCGAAGCGGCTGAAGCGGATCAGGAATTCGCGCACGCTGGTGGTGCCGGTGCCGATCTCGCGGGCCAGTTCCAGCTCGTTGATCTGCATGCCCGGCTCGGCGCCGCCGGCCAGAATCCGGCGCATGAAGCTACGCTCGATGATCTCGGCAAGCGAATCCGTTTCCTCCGTCGGGAAATAGTCGTCCGGCTGCGGCTGGCGCAGCACGATCTTCTTGCGCTTGTCCCAGGTGATCAGCTTTTCTTCTTCGAAGCGGCCGAGAATGGCGCGCACCGTCGTCCGGCTGACGCCGAGCACCTGTCCCAGCTCCGGCTCGGAGGGCAGGGAGGATGTTTCCGCCAGCACCTTCAGGCAGCGGTTATAGGCATCCTTGAAGACGGTGTTCTGCTTTGCCATTGCCAATATCCGGGCGGTTGAGGTTGCACGGGCGAGAAAACGCTGATGCGATCAGCCTTCGTCGGCCGCCGATCTAGCCTGCCGGAGCGTACTTGTCTTCGTCTCTGCCACGAAAATCATGAGGTTTCTCCCGTGTTGCGGTTTTGATCGCGTGCGCACTTCGCTCTGCCGTGTTCATCCTTCGCGCATAATACCCATTGACGGCGATCTGTCTATTGTGGATAAAAGACAAATAGACCTATCTCGAAATCGCAGCAGTTTTCACGGAGAACTTCGCAGTGTCAGTGCCGTCTTCGATCCTTCTGGCGCCTGAGGACAATGTGGTGGTCGCAACGCTGGCGATGGACGCTGGCGAGGCGCTGCCGGGCGGCGTTCGCGCGGTGACGAAGATAGATGCCGGACACAAGGTGGCGATCCGGCCGATCCATGCCGGCGAGCCGGTGGTCAAATATGCACAGGCAATCGGCCGGGCGACCAGCGACATAAAAGCCGGCGAACATGTGCATTCCCACAATCTCTCCTTCGACCAAGATCGGTTGGCGATCAGCCCGCAAGGGACGCCGGAAGAGGCGAGTGCCGCCGACCGGGCGCGCACCTTTCTCGGCTATCGGCGCAGCGACGGAAGGGCAGCGACCCGCAACTATATCGGCATCATTGCCAGCGTGAACTGTTCCACCACGGTCTGTCGTGCGATCGCCGAGGAGGCCAACAGGCGCATCCTGCCGAAATACGAAGGCATCGACGGCTTCGTGCCGATTGTCCACGACCAGGGCTGCGGCATGTCGTCGACCGGGGACGGCATGATGAACCTGCACCGGACGCTCGCCGGCTATGCAAGGCACGTCAATTTCGGCGGCGCGCTGATGGTGGGGCTCGGCTGCGAGGTCAACCAGCTGACCCTTTACGGGCAAAGCGGTGCGGGACAGGAAAAGCGCCATTTCAACATCCAGGAGGCGGGCGGATCCCGGCGGTCGGTCGAGCGGGCGCTCGGCATGCTCGAGGAAATAGCAGCCGAAGTCGGGCGCCAGCGCCGTGTCGCCATTCCGGTCAGCGAAATCATCGTCGGCCTGCAATGCGGCGGGTCCGACGGCCTGTCCGGCATCACCGCCAACCCGGCGCTCGGCGCGGCGGTCGATATCCTGGCGGCCGTTGGCGGCACCGCGATCCTGTCGGAAACGTCGGAGATTTACGGTGCGGAACATCTGCTGCGCAGCAGGGCTGTCAGCGATGCGGTTGCGGAGAAACTCGACGGACTGATTGCCTGGTGGGAGACCTATGTGGCGCTGCACGGCGCGTCACTCGATAACAATCCTTCGCCGGGTAATAAACGTGGCGGCCTCACCACCATATTGGAGAAGTCACTGGGGGCCGTGGCCAAGGGCGGGCGTTCGCCGCTCAATGCGGTCTACGGCTATGCCGAGCGCGTCACCGAACATGGGCTCGTCTTCATGGATACGCCTGGCTACGATCCGGTATCGGCAACGGGCCAGGTGGCGGGCGGCGCCAATGTCATCGCCTTTACCACCGGTCGCGGCAGCTGCTTCGGCTGTCGGCCGGCGCCGTCGATCAAGCTGACCAGCAACACCGCGTTGTTCTGGGCGATGGAAGAGGACATGGACATCGATTGCGGCGTGATCGCCTCGGGGGAGGCGACGATCGCCGGGCTCGGTCGCGAGATCTTCGATCTCATCATCGACACTGCGTCGGGAAAGAAGACCAAGAGCGAACTCTTCGGTTATGGCGACAATGAATTCGTGCCCTGGCATCTGGGGGCGACACTCTGACGATGTGATTTCGCGCATCCTTGGAGGGGAGGAGACAAGGGAATGCAGACGAGAAAGATCGGTCGGACCGACCTGTCGGTGACCGAATACAGTTTCGGCGCAGCCGGCCTTGGCGGGCTCTACCGCGAATGCACGCGCGATGCGGCGATGGCGACGCTTGATGCTGCCTGGGCGGCGGGCCATCGCTACTTCGACGTTGCGCCTTACTACGGCCTCGGGCTTGCCGAACGCCGGGTCGGCGACTTCCTGCGCGAAAAGCCGCGCGACGATTTCGTGCTGTCGACCAAGGTCGGGCGGCTGCTGCATCCCGTGCCCGAAGGCGAAGTGCCGGACTATTCCTACGTCAAGCCGCTGAACTTCGACGTGGAGTACGACTACAGCTACGATGCCATCATGCGCTCGGTCGAATTCAGCTATGCGCGTCTCGGCCTCAATCGCATCGACATCCTCTATGTGCACGATATCGGCGTCTACACCCATGGCGCTGCCCGCAACGCCGTCTATCTGAAGCAATTGCTCGATTCCGGCCTGAAGGCGCTGGAGGAACTGAAGGCTGGCGGGGTCATTGCCGCCTATGGGCTGGGGGTCAACGAGGTCCCGGTCTGCCTTGATGTGATGCGCCACGCCGAGATCGACTGCATCCTGCTTGCGGGCCGCTACACGCTGCTCGACCGATCTGCCGTCGCCGAACTTCTCCCCCTTTGCGAAAGGAAGAAGACGTCCCTCATCGTCGGCGGCGTGTTCAATTCGGGCATCCTTGCCACCGGCCCGGTCGAGGGCGCCCATTTCGACTACATGCCGGCGAGCGCTGAGATTCGCGACAAGGTCGGAGCCATGGAACGCATCGCCCGGGAGCGTGGCGTGCCGCTCGCCGCCGCCGCCATGCAGTTTCCGCTCGACAATCCCGTGGTTGCCTCGGTGCTTCTCGGCACGGCGAAACCGGAAAGCCTGATGCGCAACATGGACTCGTTGCGGCACCCGATGACAAAGGCCGATTTCTCAGAATTCGAGCCCTATACGCTCGTCGCTCCTGCGCTTGGATTGGAGGCTGTCCGGGCCTGATGCCGCGGGGTGCCGGGCAGGCGGCAGACGCAGGCACGGCTCCGGAATTCTCGATATCGGAAGGCACATCGGAGGAGACGGTGCCATCACGCAAATCGCAGCAACGACTGCTTGCAAAGCGGAGAGTGATGTATTAGCGTTTCGATATGTTTTTTATCGATAAAAGATCGATCTGCGCGCACCCGGCTAATCGATCTCCATAAGATGGAACGAGGTGCACTGAGAGGAGAAACCCAATGAGCATAGCCAAGCACATTCTTTCCCGCCGTGCCTTCACCGCTCTTGCCGGCGCGGCGATGATCGCCACGATGGCTCCGGTCGCGTCCTTCGCGCAGGATGTCACGATTCCGATCATCGTCAAGGACACCACGTCTTTCTACTGGCAGATCGTGCTGGCCGGCGCGCGTGCCGCCGGCAAGGATCTCGGCGTCAACGTTCCTGAACTCGGCGCGCAGTCTGAATCCGATATCAACGGCCAGATCAGCATTCTTGAAAACGCCGTTGCTGGCGCACCGGCTGCCGTCGTCATCTCGCCGACCGAATTCAAGGCTCTGGGCAAGCCGATCGACGAGGCTGCCAAGGCGGTTCCGATCATCGGAATCGACTCCGGCGCCGATTCCAAGGCCTTCTCCTCGTTCCTGACGACCGACAACGTTCAAGGGGGCAGGATTGCGGCCGACGGTCTGGCGGCTGCGATCAAGGAAATGTCGGGCAAGGAAGAGGGCGATATCGCCATCATCACCAGCCTGCCGGGCGTCGGCTCGCTCGATCAGCGCCGTGAAGGCTTCCTCGATCAGGTCAAGACGAAGTACCCGGGCTTCAAGGTCGTTGCCGACAAATATGCCGATGGCCAGGCGACCACCGGCCTCAACATGATGACCGACCTGATCACCGCCAATCCGAACCTCGTCGGCGTCTTTGCCTCTAACCTGATCATGGCGCAGGGCGTGGGCCAGGCGATTGCCGAAAACAAGCTCGGCGACAAGATCAAGGTGATCGGCTTCGACAGCGATGAGAAGACCGTCGGCTTCCTCAAGGAAGGCGTGCTCGCCGGCCTCGTCGTCCAGGATCCCTACCGCATGGGCTACGACGGCGTGAAGACGGCGCTCGCCGTTTCCAAGAAGGAGAAAGTCGAGGCCAACGTCGATACCGGGGCCAACCTGGTGACCAAGGCCAACATGGCCGAGCCGAAGATCGACGCTCTTCTCAACCCGAAGGTCAAATAACGGCAATCGGCGGCAAGTGACGCAGGGTTCGCCTGCCGCCGAGAATACGGGTGCCAGCGGTCGGGGACGAGGGCCGATCGCTGGCAGTCCGCATAATGGGGAGGAGTGCTGCGATGCCAGGTCTCGACGAGGTCAGCGAAATCAAGAGCGACGGTTTGCGAACGGCTGCCCGCCACCCGGTGCCGAGGGGCGAACCGATCCTGGAAATGCGCTCGCTGCAGAAGAAGTATGGCGCCGTCGAAGCGTTGAAGCCCGCTTCCATCACATTTCTTTCCGGTGAAATTCACGCCATCGTCGGCGAAAACGGGGCCGGCAAGTCGACGCTGATCAAGCTTCTGACCGGGGTGATCCGCCGGACCTCCGGTGAGATCTTCTGGTGTGGCAAGCCGGTGCAACTCGACAATCCGCAAGAAGCGATCGCGCGCGGCATCAATGCCGTGCACCAGGAGGTGGTGCTGTGCCCGCATTTGAGCGTGGCCGCCAACATGTTCCTCGGCGACGAGATCAATAGCGCCGGCCTGATGCGCAAGCGCGCAATGACCGAAGCGGCCCAGGGCGTGCTCGACGATCTCGGCTTCAACCTGCCGGCGGCCGCGACGCTCGGCAGCCTGACGATCGGCCAGCAGCAGCTGGTCGCAACCGCCCGTGCGGCGATGCGCGGCACCCAGTTCCTGATCTTCGACGAGCCGACCGCCTACCTCACCCGCCAGGAGTCCGCCCAGCTGTTCCGGCTCATTCGCCGGCTACAGGGCGAGGGGGTGACGATCGTCTATATCAGCCATCGCATGGAGGAAGTCTTCGAGCTCGCCGATCGTGTCTCGGTGCTGCGCGACGGCACCCATGTCGGCACGCGAAAGATCGGCGAGACAAACGACGCCGAACTGATCACGCTGATGATCAACCGCACGATCGAGCAGATCTACCACAAGGAACATTTTCAGGCCGGGGAGACGATCCTCGAAACACGGGGGTTGAGTGGTCCGGGCTTCGAGGATGTGTCGCTGACCGTTCGCGCCGGCGAGATCGTCGGCCTCTATGGACTGATCGGTGCCGGCCGCAGCGAGTTTGCCCTTGGGCTTTATGGTCGCCATGCCACGACATCTGGCGAAGTCTACTGGCAGGGGCGCAAGGTCGATATCGCCAATGAGCGCAAGGCGATGGACCTCGGCATCGCGCTGGCGCCGGAAAGCCGGCGCGACCAGGGTCTCTGCCTCAACGTGCCGATCGGCCTCAACATCAACCTGCCGATCTTCAACCGGCTGACGCGCGGACTGACGATCAACCGCCAGCAGGAAATCGAGAATGCCGACCGGCAGATCAAGGACCTGAAGATCAAGACGCCGTCTCGCCGCGTGCTGGCGTCAGCGATGTCGGGCGGCAACCAGCAGAAGATCGTCATCGGAAAATGGCTGAGCCACGGCGCCAAGCTGTTCATCTTCGACGAACCGACGGTCGGCGTCGATGTCGGCACCAAGGCGGAAATCTACCGGCTGTTCGCCCGGCTTCTGGAAAACGGGGCGGGCATCATCCTGATCTCGTCCTATCTGCCGGAGGTCTATGAGCTGTCGGATCGCCTGCATGTGTTTCGCCGGGGCCGGCTGGTCGCCAGCCACGACTACCGGGCCGCAAGCCATGAGGAAGTGCTGACGCAGGCGATCGGCGTTTGATCGCGACAATGACAATCAAGGGTAAGCAGGGAGAACGACGATGAGTGCTGAATCGGTCGAAAGCGGAACGGGCCCGGCGCCGCGCAAAGGCGTGAGCATCCTGTTCGGCCTGACGCTCCTCGGGCTCCTGCTCTTCCTCTGGCTGCTGCTGGGGCTTGCCACCAACAGTTTCTGGACGCCCAACAATATCAGCAACCTGTTGCGCCAGGGGGCGATGACGGCGATCCTGGCTGTCGGCCAGACCTTTGTCATCATCACCGCCGGCATTGATTTGTCTGTCGGTGCCGTGGTCGGTTTTACCAGCGTGATCGTCGCCTGGCTGCTCGCTGCCGGCGTACCGCTCTGGATCGCCATCATCCTGACACTCGCCTTCGGCGTGCTGATCGGTGCCTTCCATGCCTTCGGCATCGTTCGCATGGGGCTGCCGCCGTTCATCATCACGCTCGCAACCCTGACGTCGCTGCGGGGCATCGGTCTCCTGATCACCAACGGCTCGACGATCTCCATCACCAACGAGGCCTTCACCAATTTCTCCCGCGCCGATTTCCTCGGCGTGCCCAGCCTGTTCTGGATGGTGATCGTGGTGGCGATCCCAGCCTACATCTTCCTGCATCTGAGCCGCTTCGGCCGCTATCTCTTTGCCGTCGGGTCCAACAGCGAGGCGGCACGGCTTTCCGGCGTCAATGTCCACCGCACCATCTATCTCGC
This sequence comes from Hyphomicrobiales bacterium, assembly GCA_900469625.1. Classification (GTDB taxonomy): domain Bacteria; phylum Pseudomonadota; class Alphaproteobacteria; order Rhizobiales; family Rhizobiaceae; genus Ensifer. The sequence continues at coordinate 59,218 of UBXV01000029.1, read as the reverse complement.
CTATATCCTGTCTTCGACCTGCGCCGCCTTCGTCGGCCTGCTGCTCGCCTCCCGCATCGGCATCGGCAACGCCACCCAGGCTGAAGGCTGGGAGCTGCAGGCGATCGCGTCGTCGGTCATCGGCGGCACCAGCCTTTTCGGTGCGGTCGGCTCTGTGCACGGCCCTCTGCTTGGCGCCTTCATTCTCGCGACGATCAACAACGGCGCCAACCTGCTCAACGTCAATTCGTTCTGGCAGCGCATCATCACCGGCGTGCTGATCATCGTCATCGTCTATTTTGACCAGCTCAGGCGGCGTGGCGCGCGTTAGACGCCAGGCTCGCAGCACAACATACGGAAAATGCCATGAAAGCCGTCCTCTGCCCGCAACCCGGTCGCCTGGAGATCGTCGACCGTGCGCCGTTGCCGGCCCCGCCTGCGGGTTGGGTCAGCGTCGCCGTCAGCCATGTCGGCATTTGCGGCACCGACTATCACATCTTTGCCGGCAAACATCCTTTCCTGGAATATCCGCGCGTCATGGGACACGAGATCTCCGCGACCGTCATTGCCAATGGACCGGGAACGGCAATCGCGCCGGGCACACCTGTCGTGGTCAACCCCTATCTCTCCTGCGGAACCTGCATCGCCTGCCGCCGGGGCAAGCCGAACTGCTGCACGGCGATCAAGGTGCTCGGGGTCCACACCGACGGTGCCTTCTGCGAGGAGATCCTCGTTCCCGAAAGCAATCTTTATCCGGCACGCGATCTCACGCCGGAGGCGGCGGCAACTGTCGAGTTCCTGGCGATCGGCGCCCATGCGGTGCGTCGGTCAACAGCTGCGGCAGGCAGTCGTGCTCTCATCATCGGCGCCGGCCCGATCGGGTTGGGAACGGCGATCTTTTCACGTATCGCCGGTCATGCCGTGACGCTGATGGATACCAGTAGCGAAAGGCTGGAATTCGCCACCGACCGGCTTGGTTTCGGTCCGGGCATCGTTGCCGATCAGAACGCGCGCCAGCACGTCGCCGAGCGCACGGATGGCGATGGCTTCGACGTCGTCTTCGACGCCACCGGCTACGGTGGCTCCATGGAAGCTGCCTTCGGCCATGTGGCGCATGGGGGAACCCTGGTCTTCGTCAGCGTCGTCAAGGACGACATCCGCTTTTCCGATCCGGAATTTCACAAGCGGGAAATGACGCTTGTCGGCAGCCGCAATGCCACCCGCGAGGATTTCGACCACGTCGTGAGCTCGATCCGTAGCGGTCAGGTGCCGGTCGGGACATTGATCACGCATCGAACGACGATTGACGCCGTCGTCGAGGATTTGCCGCGTTGGGCAAGCGAGAAGTCTGGCCTGGTCAAGGCGATCGTTCGCATTGCCGCGGCGTGATCTGTGCTGCACCGCAAGAGTATGGGGCGGGTACAGACGCCCGTGATCGCCCCGAAAATGGCACCCGCTTTCGCCAAAAGGCGCTAATTCCCGGAAGAAATACTCTTTTTCGGCCAGCTACGAGCAAGTCCGTTCGTTAAATATCAGCAATCAAGGCGCAGTCTCGCAGAAGGCGCTTTGTCCGGAGCCGAAACAGGTATAGTTTTTGCAGTGCACAAGAAACAGGGTCGTCTGGCCGGAATTGCCGACACCAAGACAAACAATTGCAAGCTTGCGTCCGACTGGGAGCGGCGTTTGTCGTTGATTGAACCAAGGGGTACGCTTCCTATGTTCTACCAGCTCTACGAACTGAATCACGCCATGATGGCGCCGTGGCGCACGGCTGCCGACGCCATGCGGCTCGCCTTCAGCAACCCGATGAACCCGATGTCGCACACCTATCTCGGCCGCGCGACCGCTGCCGGCCTCGAGGTCTTCGAGCGCACGACGCGCCGCTACGGCAAGCCGGAATTTGGTCTGCCCGAGACGATGATCGACGGCCAGCCCGTCGGCGTTCACGAGCGCATCGTCTGGCGCGAACCGTTCTGCAACCTCATTCATTTCGAGCGGGCACTGCCCAAGGGTCGGGCAGCCGATCCGAAGGTGCTGATCGTGGCGCCGATGTCCGGCCACTATGCAACGCTTCTGCGCGGGACCGTCGAGGCCCTGCTTCCGCATTCCGATATCTACATCACCGACTGGATCGACGCTCGCATGGTTCCCTTGAGCGAGGGTACCTTCGATCTCGACGATTACATCGACTATGTCATCCAGATGCTGCACTTCCTCGGGCCGGACACCCATGTCATCGGCGTCTGTCAGCCGGCCGTGCCCGTGCTTGCCGCTGCGGCCCTGATGGAGGCGGCCGACGATCCGCTGTCGCCGGCGTCGATGACGCTGATGGGCGGGCCGATCGATACCCGCATCAACCCGACGGCCGTCAATCTGCTCGCCAAGGAGCGGCCGATCGAGTGGTTCCGCGATAACGTCGTCATGCCGGTGCCGTGGCCGCAGCCGGGCTTCATGCGCATGGTTTATCCGGGCTTCCTGCAGCTCTCCGGCTTCATGTCGATGAACCTCGACCGGCACCTGATCGCCCACAAGGAGTTCTTCGCGCATCTGGTCAAGAACGACGGCGATGCTGCCGAGAAGCACCGCGATTTCTACGACGAATATCTGGCGGTGATGGACCTGACGGCAGAGTTCTACCTGCAGACGGTGCAGGTGGTCTTCATGCAGCACGCGCTCCCCAAGGGCGAGATGGTGCATCGCGGCCGGCGCGTCGACACCTCGGCGATCCGGAAGGTGGCGCTCTTGACCGTCGAGGGCGAGAACGACGACATTTCCGGCGTCGGCCAGACGAAGGCCGCGCAGACGATCTGCACCAACATCCCCGATCATATGCGCATGCACTACATGCAGCCCGACGTCGGACATTACGGCGTCTTCAATGGTTCGCGTTTCCGCCGCGAGATCGCGCCGCGCATCGTCGCCTTCCAGCGCGAGCATGCGCGTCATGCAAAGCCGGTGAAGCAGCTGATCAAGGGTGGGAAGACTGCCTGAGGCCGCTGAAACGCGGGCTTTTGCCCGCGTAGAGTCAAGGGGTTGTCCGATTCCGGGCAAGCGCGTCTTGTAGTCGAAAGCGCGCCTTCCCACATCGTTTTCACCGGGCCGCGATGGGTGGCCCGGGTGATTGCGAGGAATACTGACGATGAACCAATCTGCATTGATCCGTCCGGATTGGACGCCCGCGACCATTGCATTGATGGTGCTCGGTTTCGTGGTTTTCTGGCCGCTCGGCCTGGCCATGCTCGCCTATATTCTCTTCGGCGAGAAACTGAAAACGTTCAAGAAAGACGCCAACGGCACGGTCGACAGCATGTGCTCCGCCTTCAAGCGCGGCAAGCGCTCCAACTGGTCGCAGCCGCATCGCACCGGTAACGTCGCCTTTGACGACTGGCGCGAAGCCGAACTTGGCCGCCTCGACGAAGAGCGTCGCAAGCTCGACGAGATGCGCGAGGAATTCGATTCCTACGTGCGCGAGCTTCGCCGTGCCAAGGACCAGGACGAGTTCGACCGCTTCATGCGCGAACGCCGCAACGGCGGTTCCGGCCCGGTTGGCCCGTTTGAGGCAAGCTGAGTGATGAAAAGGACATCCGGTGTTTCACATGAAACGCCGGATGTTACGATCGGTGCCGGCATCCGGTACTGCCTTCGGTCGAGCGGTGTCGATCATCGGCACGATCGTGAATAAACGCCGCAATTCCCTGGAGCGCGGCATGTCCCGGGGAATTATGCATTGGCCGGAAAGGCCGCGAATCGGTTAGAAAGCCGTCATGTTCCCTTCTTTCACGCGGCGGCGCACTCCTCCGGTTCCAGTTGACACGACCCGAGAAATCGAGGTCGCGGGCAAGATCCTCCCGTTGACGATCCGCCAGAATTCACGCGCCACGCGCATGACTCTGCGCATCGAGCCTGGCGGCCGGGCTCTGAAGCTGACGATCCCGCAGGGGCTCGCCGAGCGCGAGGTAAACGCCTTCCTCAACCGCCACCAAGGCTGGCTCATGACCAAGCTGGCGCGCTTCTCGGGCGAGAGCCAGCTGGAGGAGGGGGGCTCGATCCTCATTCGCGGCGTTTCCCATCGCATCGAAAGATCGGGAAAAATCAGAGGCTTGACTGAGGCTGTGGTTGTCGGCGACGACGCAATACTGCGCGTCAGCGGCGGTGAGGAGCATCTGCGCCGCCGCATCGTCGACTTCCTGAAGAAGGAAGCACGCCACGATCTCGACCGGCTGGTCGCGGTCTATGCCGGCCGGATCGGCCGACGGCCGAAATCGCTGAGCCTCAAGGACACGCGCAGTCGCTGGGGTTCCTGTTCTGCTGATGGTGCGCTGAGCTTCTCATGGCGCATCGTCATGGCGCCGCCGAAGGTGATTGCCTATCTCGCGGCGCACGAAGTGGCCCATCTACAGGAGATGAACCACGGGCCGGACTTCTGGGCGCTGTGCGAGAAGCTCTGCCCCGACACCAACGATGCCAAGCGCTGGCTGAGGCGCAACGGCACGATGCTGCACGCCATCGATTTCCAATAGGGTGTTTTCGGGGCTAGCCGCGACTGCGGCCGGCAAGTGCCGCCTGGATCTTTTCGTCCGTCTTGTATTGGCTGAGCGCATAGACCGACCAGATCGCTGCAGGCACCCAGCCGATCAACGTGATCTGCAGGATAAGGCAGATGATGCCGGCGAAGGGGCGGCCGATGGTGAAGAACTGAAGCCAGGGCAGAATGAGGGCAAGCAGCAGACGCATTCGTCTCTCCGTTGTGATAGAATGCATATGGTGAGCACCTGCCGGAACCGCATAGCCGCACCCTCTCGACGACGGTGTGCGGGGTGGTTTTTGGCTCGACTCCAGCGACGTTTCATGCAAGGTCGCTTCTCATGAAAACCGAAGTGAAGATATGCGGGCTGAAGACCGCGGAAGCGGTGGATCGCGCGGTTGCGCTCGGCGCAACGCATACGGGCTTCATCTTTTTCGCCAAGAGCCCGCGCAACCTTGAACCCGATGACGCCGGTCGTCTGGCCGACAGGATCCGCGGCAAGGCAAAGATCGTCGCTGTCACCGTCGATGCGGACAATGATGATCTCGACGAGATCGTCGCCGCGCTCAATCCGGACATTCTGCAGCTGCATGGCAGCGAGACGCCCGACAGGGTGCTGACAGTGAAGGCCGTCTATGGCCTGCCCGTGATCAAGGCGCTGTCGATCCGCGAGGCCGATGATCTGAAAAAGGTCGAGGCCTATATCGGTATCGCCGACCGCTTTCTCTTCGACGCGAAGGCCCCGGCGGGATCGGAATTGCCCGGCGGCAACGGCATTTCCTTCGACTGGACGCTGCTCGATGCGCTTGACGGCAGCGTCGATTACATGCTTTCCGGTGGATTGAACGTGAACAACATCGGTGAAGCCCTGGCGCAGACGCGCGCCCGCGCCATCGATACCTCCTCCGGCGTCGAGAGCGCGCCGGGCGTCAAGGATCTGAAGCTCATGGAATCGTTTTTCGATGCCGTTCGCCAGGCGGAGGCGGTTACGGCACGGTCAGGGAGCAAGACGTGAACGAGGCGCCAAAACTGAATTCCTTCCGGGCAGGCCCTGACGAAGACGGCCGTTTCGGCATTTTCGGTGGCCGCTTCGTGGCCGAGACCCTGATGCCCCTGATCCTCGATCTGCAGGCCGAGTGGGACAAGGCCAAGAACGATCCGGCCTTCAAGGCCGAGCTCGACAATCTCGGCGCCCATTACATCGGCCGCCCGAGCCCGCTCTATTTCGCCGAGCGGCTGACGGAAGAACTCGGCGGCGCCAAGATCTATTTCAAGCGCGAAGAGCTGAACCACACCGGCTCGCACAAGATCAACAATTGCATCGGCCAGATCCTGCTTGCCAAGCGGATGGGCAAGACGCGCATCATCGCCGAGACCGGCGCCGGCCAGCACGGCGTGGCCTCTGCCACCGTCGCTGCCCGCTTCGGTCTGCCCTGCGTCGTCTACATGGGCGCGACCGACGTCGAGCGCCAGGCGCCCAACGTCTTCCGCATGAAGCTGCTTGGCGCCGAGGTGAAGCCTGTCACCGCCGGCAACGGCACGCTCAAGGACGCCATGAACGAGGCGCTGCGCGACTGGGTCACCAATGTCGACAACACCTATTATCTGATCGGCACGGCTGCCGGCCCGCATCCCTATCCGGAGATGGTCCGCGATTTCCAGGCCGTCATCGGCCAGGAGGCGAAGGCTCAGATGCTCGAAGCCGAAGGCCGGCTTCCCGATCTCGTCGTCGCCGCCGTTGGCGGCGGTTCCAATGCGATCGGCATCTTCCATTCGTTCCTCGACGATGAGGGCGTGAAGATCGTTGGCGTCGAGGCTGGCGGCAAGGGGCTGGATGGCGACGAGCATTGCGCCTCGATCACCGCCGGTTCGCCGGGTGTGCTGCATGGCAACCGGACGTACCTGCTGCAGGACGGCGACGGTCAGATCAAGGAAGGCCACTCGATTTCGGCCGGCCTCGATTACCCCGGCATCGGTCCGGAACATTCCTGGCTCAACGATGTCGGCCGTGTCGAGTATGTGCCGATCATGGACCATGAGGCGCTGGAGGCGTTCCAGATGTTGACTCGCCTCGAGGGCATCATCCCGGCGCTCGAGCCTTCGCACGCGCTCGCCGAAGTCATCAAGCGCGCGCCGACGATGGGCAAGGACGAGATCATCCTGATGAACCTCTCCGGTCGCGGCGACAAGGACATCTTCACCGTCGGCAAGATTCTGGGTATGGGGCTGTAACGATCATGACCGCACGCATGGACAGAAAGTTCGCCGATGTGGCGTCGGAAGGACGTCCGGTCCTCGTCACCTACTTCATGGGTGGCGACCCCGATTTCGAAACGTCGCTTTCGATCATGAAGGCGCTGCCGAAGGCTGGTTCCGACGTTATCGAACTCGGCATGCCGTTTTCCGATCCGATGGCCGATGGCCCGGCGATCCAGCTTGCCGGCCAGCGTTCGCTGAAGGCCGGCCAGACACTGGCGACGACGCTCGAGATCGCTCGCCGGTTTCGCGAGGAAGACCAGCGCACGCCGATCGTGCTGATGGGCTACTACAACCCGATCTATATCTACGGCGTCGATCGTTTCCTGACCGATGCGCTGGAAGCCGGCATCGACGGGTTGATCGTCGTCGACCTGCCGCCCGAGATGGACGACGAGCTGTGCATCCCGGCGCTTCAGAAGGGCATCAACTTCATTCGTCTGGCGACACCGACGACGGATGACCGCCGACTGCCGAAGGTGCTCGAAAATACTTCGGGCTTCGTGTACTACGTCTCGATGAACGGCATCACCGGTTCGGCCCTGCCGGATCCGTCCCTGATCGCCGGCGCCGTGGAGCGCATCAAGGCCCATACGAAACTGCCCGTTTGCGTCGGCTTCGGCGTCAAGACGGCAGAACATGCAAGAGCCATCGGTGCATCCGCCGATGGCGTCGTCGTTGGTACGGCGATTGTCAATCAGATCGCGTCGAGCCTGACCGAAGAGGGCAAGGCAACGGACGCGACAGTACCGGGTGTCGAAGCGCTGGTAAGGGGACTTTCGGCTGGCGTGCGGTCCGCACGGCTCGCAGCAGCCGAATAATTGCCTATATTAGCGCGCACAACCCGAAGAAAATCTTCAGGAGTCTATAAGTGAACTGGATCACAAACTACGTTCGGCCGAAAATCAATTCGATGCTGGGCCGCAGGGAAGTTCCGGAAAATCTCTGGATCAAGTGCCCGGAAACCGGCGAGATGGTGTATCACCGCGATCTCGAGGAAAACAAATGGGTCATCCCGCAATCCGGCTTCCACATGAAGATGCCGGCCAAGGCGCGACTGAAGGATCTGTTCGACGGCGGAATCTACGAAGCCCTGCCGCAGCCCAAGGTGGCGCAGGATCCGCTGAAGTTCCGCGATTCCAAGAAATACGCCGACCGTCTTCGCGACAGCCGTGCCAAGACCGAACTGGAAGACACGATCGTTGCCGGTCTCGGCCGTGTTGAGGGCGTCAAGCTCGTCGGCGTGGTGCATGAGTTCAACTTCATCGGCGGTTCGCTCGGCATGGCCGCAGGCGAAGCCATCGTGAAGGCCTTCGAAAAGGCGATCGCGGAGAAGTGCCCGCTGGTCATCTTCCCGGCCTCCGGTGGCGCCCGTATGCAGGAGGGCATCCTGTCGCTGATGCAGCTGCCGCGCACGACCGTCGCCGTCAACATGCTCAAGGAAGCTGGCCTTCCCTATATCGTCGTCCTGACCAATCCGACCACGGGTGGCGTCACGGCTTCTTACGCAATGCTCGGTGATATCCAGATGGCCGAACCCGGCGCCGAAATCGGCTTTGCCGGCAAGCGCGTGATCGAGCAGACCCTGCGCGAAAAGCTGCCGGAAGGCTTCCAGACGGCTGAATACCTCCTGGAGCACGGCATGGTCGACATGGTCGTCAAGCGTCATGACATCCCGTCGACGCTCGCCCGTGTGCTGAAGATCCTGATGAAGAAGCCGGCCGATGCGATCAAGCTCAACGGCGGTGGTGCAGACCCAGTGGCCTTGCCGGTTGCGGCAAGCGCATAGCATACGATCCTATCGGGGCAGGGCGAGATGACAGCGGTGGAAGCCAGCGAAGCAGGCTACGAGATCGAAAAACTCCTTGCCTTGCATCCGAAAGGTTTCGATCTGTCGTTGGACAGAATAACGCGGCTTCTGGCCGCGCTCGGCAACCCGCAGGATCGCCTGCCGCCGATCATCCACGTCGCCGGCACCAACGGCAAGGGTTCGGTCACGGCCTTTTCGCGGGCTCTGCTCGAGGCCGCGGGCCTGAGCGTTCACGTCCATACCTCGCCGCATCTGGTCAACTGGCATGAGCGCTATCGGCTCGGCGTCAAGGGCGGCAAGGGTAAGCTCGTCAGCGATCCGGTTCTGGCCGACGCCGTTCGTCGCGTGGCGGAAGCCAATGGCGGCGAGAAGATCACCGTTTTTGAAATCCTGACGGCCGTCACCTTCGTGCTTTTTGCCGAACATCCGGCCGACGTTGCCATCATCGAGGTTGGTCTCGGTGGCCGCTTCGACGCGACCAATGTCATCAGCAACCCGGCCGTCTCGGTGATCATGCCGATCTCGCTCGATCACCAGGCCTATCTCGGCGACCGGGTCGAGCTGATCGCGGCTGAAAAAGCCGGCATCATGAAGCGCGGCTGCCCCGTCGTCATCGGCCAGCAGGAAGAGGAAGGCGTTCGCGACGTCCTGACCTCGACCGCCGAGCGTCTCGGCTGCCCGATGTCGGTCTATGGTCAGGATTTCCTGGCCCATGAGGAATTCGGCCGCCTGGTCTACCAGGACGAACGCGGCCTGTGCGACCTGCCGCTGCCGAAGCTGCCCGGCCGGCACCAATATGCCAATGCCGCCGCCGCAATTCGGGCTGTCAGGGCCGCCGGCTTCGACGTGCCGGATGCGGCGATCGAGCGTGGCGTCACCGGGGTCGAATGGCCCGGGCGTCTGCAGCGACTGGGTGGTGGGAAGCTCGGCCATTATGGCCCGCAGGATGCCGAGATCTGGGTCGATGGCGGCCACAATCCCGGCGCCGGCCAGGTGATCGCCGAAGCGATGGCCAATTTCGAGGAGCGCGAATCGCGCCCGCTGTTTCTGATCATCGGCATGATCAACACCAAGGATCCGCTCGGTTACTTCCGTGCCTTCCTCGATCTGGCCGAACAGGTCTTCACCGTTCCGATCCGGGCGTCCGATGCCGGGCTCGATCCTGTCGCCTTGGCGCAGGATGCGGCCTCGGTCGGCTTCGAGGCGTCCGCGGTGTCATCGGTGGCCGAGGCGCTGACCATGATAGCCAATCTGGTCGATGAAGATCCGACGCCGCCACGCATCCTGATCGGCGGTTCGCTCTATCTCGTTGGCGACGTGCTCGCCGACAACGGTACGCCGCCGAAGTGACCGTCGGACCGCCAGAGGATCATGCGGGCGTCGCAGCGCCGCGCGATCCTGCAGGCAAGAAAAAAGCCCGGCAAGCCGGGCTTTGAGATCGGTTCGAGATGGTGGCCTTATGCGGCCGCAGTCGAAATCCAGGACGTCAGGGCCGTCTTCGGCGCAGCGCCAACCTTGATGTCGGCAACTTCACCGGCCTTGAACATCGCAAGCGTCGGGATCGAGCGCACGCCGTACTGCGCGGCCAGCTCCGGGTTCTCGTCGATGTTCAGCTTCACCACCTTGACCTTGCCGGCGAGCTCGTTGGAGATTTCCTCAAGGCTGGGCGCGATCATCTTGCACGGGCCGCACCATTCAGCCCAGAAATCGACAACCACCGGCTCGGCGGCGTTCAGCACTTCCTGCTGAAAATTGGATGTATCGACTTTTACAGTAGCCATCGGCTGCTCCTTGCGTTCGAAATGTCGGTGTCCAGATGTTGTGTCTCATGTGAGACTGCCCGGCTGGATTTTCAATATCGGGTATCTCACTTTGTCGCGAGGTCTTCAAGGCTCCTGTCCAGTAGCGCATCCTCAAGCAGGTGGATGACCGGGCCTTCCGTGAAGATCAGCGCGCACTTGAAGCGGTGAGAGGGGTAAAGGGGCTTGAGCAGCTCGCGATAGATCGCGAGCTGGGTCCTGTAGGTGATGGGCACATCATCCGCCGTTGCCGGCACGCTGCGGTTGGTCTTGAAGTCGGCGATGGTGACGACCCCATCCGCCACCGACAGCCGGTCGATCCGGCCGGAGACCGCAAATTCGCGTTTCCCAAGCTTCAGCGTGCCCATGACCGAGACTTCTGCACGACTTGCTTCGGAAAAGAGCGATTGCAGCTCGGCATGGTCGAGCACCTGCAGCACGGCATCGCGCAGCCGCGCCCGCTCACCCTCGGGCCAGCGCGGCACCGAGCGGGAGAGGTAGCGGTCTGCCGCGGCCAGCCTTTCCGAAAGGGGGATCGATGGCAGCACCTGCAGCAGCCGGTGCAGGATTGCCCCCCTCAACATGGAGAGATTGCCAGGCGTTTTCTGCGAAAACAGCGCCGAGCCGACGATCAGGTCGCCTTCGTCCTCGTCGACGGCGATGCCGACGCCCGATGGGCTGAGCGGTCGTGGCAAGCGCGGCGGCGGCGGCAACGGCGTGGAAAGCGCGATCGGCAGGCCGGTCTTTTCGGCCGTTGCGTGCTCGGCGGTTTCTCCGCCTGTCGGAACCTCGCGCGGCACATGCGTCTCGCGCCAGGCGTGCCCCGTCCATTCCTCATCACCGGCCTTGAACAGGACAGGCGTGCTGCGGCCGCTGTCGTCGACAGACAGGCTCGCCTGCACCATCGCGTGCCAGGTATCGGTGCTTGCCCGCTGCCCGCGATAGCCGCACACGATCAGCCGGTCGGCGGCCCGGGTCATGCCGACATAGAGCAGGCGGCGATATTCTTCCTCGGCCAAGGTCTTCAGCCGTTCGCTGTCGGCGGCAACAAACGAGTTCGGTGCCGAGCCGGGTGCCCGCCAGACGGGTAGGGGATAGCTCGACCCGTCCGAAAGCGCCATTTCCAGGAAACGAAGATCGGGTACGTGCTGGGAGTTGAACGGCTTACCGCCGCCGTCGACCAGGAACACCACAGGCGCTTCCAGGCCTTTTGCCGCGTGCACCGTCATGATGCGGACTTCGTCGCGTTCCTTGTCCTGCTCGCGCTTGACGGTCGGCGCCTCGATTTCGAGCGTCGACACGAAAGCCTGCAGGCCGGGCAGGCCGCTCCTTTCGTGCTCGAGCGCAAACGTCAGGAACTCGTCGAGGATATCGCTCACCTCGCTGCCGAGGCGGGCGAGAAACGCCGCGCGGCCGCCGTGGACCCCGAGCACGCGCGCGTAAAAATCATGCGGCGCCAGTTGCTGGGAAAGGGCGGCATAGCGAACAAGCGTCTTGACGGTTTCTTCGTGGACAGAGCTTTCCTCAGTGCCCGATTGCTGCAACCTCTGCCAGAGGCTGACGCCTTCGTCGCGCCTGGCCGCGAGTTCGAACAGTGCATCCTCGTCGAGGTTGAAGAGCGGGCTCTTCAACAGCGCCGCGAGCGACAGGTCGTCTTCCGGCAAGAGCATGAAGCGCCCGAGCGCCAGAAGGTCCTGGATGGCGATATGGCTTGTGAGAACCAGCCGGTCGGCGCCGGCGACGGGAATGTCGCTGCGGCGCTTCAGGGCGCGCGTCAGCGCATTGACGAAGGCGTCGCGCTTGCGCACGAGCACGATGACGTCGCCGGGGCGCATCGCGCGGCGCACGCCCTTCTCGATGATCGTCTCGTGCCCGATCCAGCTGTCGAGCACGGCTGCAATGCGCCGGGCGAGAATGTTGACCGGCGCCGTTTCCGGCGTCGCGTCGAAGGGGGCCGTCCATTCGTCGTCGGTTGCCGTCGGCTCGGCGGCGATCACGTCCCAGATGTCGACGGCGCCGGGATGGCCGATCCGATTGGAGGCGTGCACGACGGCTTCGTTGCGGGCGCTCAGCCCGCGCGCATGCACCGGGTTGGCAAAGACGGTATCGACGGCCGACAGCACGTCGACGGTGGAGCGGAAGGAAAGCTGCAGCCGGATCGGGCTGAACGCCTTGCCGCCGTCGCGCACGCGCCGCTCGGTCTCGATGCTTTCGCGCGAGAAGCGCTCGGGCCGCGCGCCCTGGAAGGAATAAATCGACTGCTTCTCGTCGCCGACGGCAAACATCGTTCGGTCGGTGCCGCGGGCGCTTTCGCCGGAGAAGAAATCCGTGGCCAGCGCCTGAATGATGGTCCATTGCGTCGGGCTGGTATCCTGTGCCTCGTCGACAAGAATGTGATCGATACCCTGGTCAAGCTTGTAGTGAACCCAGGCGCTGACATCGCCGCGCGCAAACAGGCTGGCGGTGCGATTGATCAGGTCCTCGAAATCGAGCTGGCTGCGGGTGCGCTTGAGCGCCTCATAATCGCTGCTGAGCCGATCGGCGAGGGTCAGCGCCGACAGTGTCGCCTCGTACATCTGGACGATGCTCAACCGATCGGCGCACGCGATCACATGACCACGGGCGGCTTCGACGAGCGCGAGCAGGTCTGGTGCGGCCTGAAGCATGGCCTTGTTGACGAAGGCTGAATCGGCGCGCGGCTTGCCGGTGCCGGTGAAAAACAGCTCCCGCAGGCCCTCGTAGCGCGCCATCGGGTCGGTAAGCTTGGCGGTTGCCCGTAGCCCCTCGGCGAAGTCGAGCACCTTGGCGCCGCCGGCGCTGGCGGCAAGCGAGAGGTAGCGTTCGAGCGCCGGCCCGTTGAGCCCGGCAAGCGGCCAGGCACTTTGAAGGATGCGCTCGACACTGTCCTGCGGTTCGAGCCTGAGGGCTGCGCGCAGCTGCACGGCGATGCCGCCACGGGCGTCTGCATGGTCGAGGAAGGCCTGGATCGCCGTGCGGTTGGAAACGATCGCGGCCAGCAGCTTTTCCAGCCCGGTGTCGTCGGCAAGCTCGAGCACGGTTGCGAACGCGTCGGCAAGCGGCCGATCGCCGTCCGTCGTCGTTGCCGTCAGCAGGGCACGGCGTGCATCCGCCAAGAGCACGGCCGCCGCCCGGTCGTCGAGCACCGAGAAGTGCCCGGCAACGTTTGCCTCCAGCGGAAACTGATGCAGCAGCGCCTCGCAAAACGCGTGGATGGTCTGGATCTTCAGGCCACCCGGGGTTTCGAGCGCGCGCGCAAACAGCCGTCGCGCTTCCTGCAGCTTCAGCCGCGATGGCCGCTCGCCCTCGATGGCCTCGATGCGCCTTTCCAGCGCGTCGTCGTCGAGCGTCACCCATTCGGCAAGGCGCTCGAACACGCGGTTGGACATCTCCGACGCCGCCGCCTTGGTATAGGTGAGGCAGAGAATGGCGGACGGCCTGCAGCCCGCAAGCAGCAGGCGGATGACGCGCTGCGTCAACACATGGGTCTTGCCCGAGCCGGCATTGGCCGACACCCAGGCCGAGCGCGCCGGATCGGAGGCGAGCGACTGCCGCCGCGATGTCCAGTCGAGCCAGGCTTCCGGTGTCCCGTCGTCAGGGCCGGTGCTTTCATCCCTCATCGCTGTCATCCTCGCTGTCGGCGGTCGACCACTCGGCGACGCGGGCCAGATGGTCGTATTCGCCGCCGTAGTCGCGCTCCTTCTGGACGATGAGCCGCGAGGCAAAGCCGTGCCTACCCGACATCAATGCGGTCAGCAGCTTCCTCAGTTCGATGAGCGCATCGTCGGCCAGCTGATCGGCCGTTTTCGTTTCCTTCGCCCGGCTGTTCTCGTTGTTGACCGCTTCCGCATCGAAACGGGAGCCGGGTTTCAGCCTGACATAAAGCAGCGATTGCGGGTGGGCCGGCCCCATGCTCTTGAACGCACCGGCCTTCAACGCCGCAGCTTCCAGCGCCAGCTGCGGATCGAGCAAGACCCGCGCTTCCCGGACCGAAGGGCTGGAGCCGGTCTTGTAGTCGATGATCTCGACCGTCCCGTCGGTCAGCGTATCCAGCCGGTCGGCGATGCCGGTCAGGCGGATGTCGGCCACGCCGACATCCATCGATGCCGCAGCCTCGGTGAAGGACTTTCGCACAAATCGCGCGCGCTCCCGCTCCCACTTCAGGAAAGCCTTGCCGACGGCGGTAAAGCGCGGTCGCCAGATGGTGTCGATATGGGCGGGCAGGCGCTCTTCGTCGAAGGCTTCGTTGAGCAGGCGGACCATAGCCTCGTCGGCTGCCGGGGACTGGATGTCGAAACCGCCGCGCACGAAGCGGTCGACGATGCGGTGGTAGAGCGTGCCGCGCTCGGCCGCACCGGGATCGCTGTTGAAAGGATCGAGCGGATGCAGCCGCAGGATCCGCCGGGCATAGATCGCATAGGGGTCGCGCCGGAGCCGCGAGATTTCGCTGAACGAATATTTGCGCGGCTGCAGGTCGGCAGGCGGCTTGGGGGCCGGACGTTCTGCCAGGGCCTGGCGACCACCCTTGTCGAGCATCCGCGCCCAAAGGAGGTAGTCGCTGCCGTTCGACCGGAGCGTATCTGCCAGTCGTTTGCCGCCGAGCGCCAGAAGGCGCTGCAGCCATCGCGATGCAACTGTAGGCGCCGACCCCTGCCGCATCGAGCGGGAAAAGATCAGCTTGCGTGTGCCGCAGGCCATCTGGAAGTCGTGAGCGAGCTGGCCGATGCGACGCTCCGGCGGTTCAAGCCCGATCCCGGTCTTCATCGTCCGCGACAGGAAGGGGTCGTTGGCGGTCTGTCCGGGCCAGTTGCCCTCGTTCATGCCGCCGAGCACCACCAGATCCATGCTTTGCAGGCGCGATTCCAGCGCGCCGAAGATGAAGACCCGTGGGTGGCGCATCGAGCGCGGCTTGACCGCTTCGCTGGCCGCAAGCGCTTCCATGATGTCGCACCATTGCGGCCCGTCGGCATCCATCTGGCCTTCGGTCTCGATGATGCCGCGCAAAAGCGTCGCCAAGGCCTCGCCCGCCTCGCCGGACCAGAGGCCGCTGAGGTCGGCCCGTTCATCGCCGCAAACCGATTCCAGCGCCTGGCCCGTTCGTGTCGCCCACTCGGCAAAGGTGAATGTCTCGGAAAAGGGGCGGCGTCCGTCGCTGCGCCGAACGAGGGCGCCGGCGAGTGGGTCGGTTGCCGCCTTTACCCGGTTCGCGAGATCCTTTGCCGCAAGGATGTCGTCCTCGGTGATGCCGATGCGCCATTCCGGCGGATGGCGATCGACCCTGTGATTGGCGACCGCCTTCTCGAGCAACGGCTCCAGCAGCGCGATGTCGGCGATTTCGGTGCCGCTGCGCAGCGCCAGCCGCTCCAGCACATCGCCGCTGCGGCGCATGTCCGTTTTCGACAGGCCGAAGCGCGCCAGCGGATGTTTGAACAGCGCCACCAGCGGCACGGGATCGCCAGGACGCAGGCTCGCCTCCAGCAGAAGCCGCATCAGCGTGCCGGCTGACGTCGAGGCGAGTGGTGTGCCGGCCGAATCGTCGGCCTCGATGTCGAAGCGCGCCAGTTCCGCGCCGACGCGGCGCGCCAGATTGCGGTCCGGGGTGATCAACGCCGCCTGGCTGTCGTCACTGCCCTGGAGCGCCAGCCTGAGCGCAATCGCAATCGCGGTTGCCTCCTCGCGCTCGTTGGCGGTCTCGATCAGGGCAACGTCGCCAAAGGCTCGCAGCAGGGTCTCGGGCTCAAGCGCGTTGCGGGTCTCGGTCCAGCCATTGGTCGCCTTGGCGGGCAGAAGTGCGTGCGACAGGATCTCGCTGCGATCGGTCAATCCGGCATCGGCCTCGCCGAGGATCGGAACCTCGCGGCGCTCGACCTGCATGCGCTGCAGCAGGCGGTGGAAGCCATACTGCGGATGACTGCGGCTTGCAGGATCTGGACGGCCGGCGGCGACCGTCTCGCCGATGATCATGCCCCATTCCGCATCGCTCATCGTCCGGTCGAGCCCAGGCAACACGATCGTGCCGTTGTCCAGCTTCTGGACTGCTGCAATCAGGGCCGCCGTCGCCGGGATCGAGCCGGTCGATCCGGCGATGACGATCGGCCCCTTCAGCGCGCCGGCAGCGATGCGCTGCGTCTCCGCCTGCAGGATGGCGTTGCGATGCCGGGCCGGCGAGGATTGCTTCAGCTCTTCCAGCCGTTCCGGCCAGTAGACCCGGGCGATCTTCAGGAATTCGAGCGTCAGCTGCCACCAGAGCGCATGTTCGCCGGCATCGAGATTGTCGAGTTCGTCCCAGTCGAGCTCCTCGGTCTCCATCGCGTCGACGAGTTCGGCGAGGTTGCGCGCCAGCCAGATCGCGTCTGCCGGGCTTGCCGGGGCGATCAGCGGGCTCTCGGCGTGAATGTCCAGCACCACCTTCGGCAGGCGGTTGCGCCAGGCGAGAATCAGTCGGCCGAGTTCGATCAGGCGCGCGGTGCCGGGCAGCGGCGGCGCCAGGTCGAGGATCGCCGGCACTTCGGCATCGAAGAAGCCGCTGTCGTCGTCGGTTTCACCGAGTGCGCGGATCGTCGGCAGGATCGCCGAACCGCCGCCGAGCAGGTCGACGAACTCCGAACGCAGCACGCGGGCGGACCGGCGCGTCGGAACGAAAATCGTCACGCCGGCCAGCGGCAGCGGATCGGCGGGGTCGTAGCGGAAATCTGGCGTCAGCGTGCCGTCGCAGAGCGTGCGCGCGAGCGTCTTCAGGAAGGGCAGGCCCGGCGGGATGGTGAAGACGTTTGGTGCGCGCAAGGACACGATCATCCCCCCGGCTGATAGCGGCGGATTGCGGCTTCGGCGTCCTCGATTGCTTCCGGCGTCCCGACGGTCATCCAGTGGCCGTCAAGCACGATGCCGAATAGCCGGCCGGATGCGATCGCCCGGTCGAAATAGATGTTGAGGTTGAATGCGTCATCCGGTGCATCGGCAAACAGCGTCTTGTCGAGCGCAATCGCGCCGGCATAGACGACGGGATTGTCCATGCCTTCGGCATAGCGCACCAGCCGCCCGTCCGCGCCGAGCGAAAAATCCTTCTTACCATTGTGTCCGGTCGTATCCTCGTCGCGCACGCAAAGCAGCGCCATGTCCATCCGGGCCGGATCGAAGAAACTGGCAAGCCGTGCGAGATTGCTGGGGCCATCGGCGTTCTCGCCGATCCAGAAGAGGTCGGCATTCATCACCAGGACTGGCCCATCGGCCAGCAGCTTCAGGCCCTTGGCCAGCCCGCCGCCGGAATTCATCAGCCCGTCGCGCTCGTCGGAAATGACGATCTCGGGTGCCGAGCGCTGCGCCAGATGCGTCTCCATCTGGTCGGCGAAATGGTGCACGTTGACGGCGGCCGTGGTGACGCCGGCGTCGACAAGCAGATCGAGCACGTAGTCGATCATCGGCTTGCCGGCGATCTTCACCAGTGGCTTGGGGATGGTGTTGGTGATCGGGCGCAGACGGGTACCGAGGCCCGCGGCGAGCACCATCGCATTGCTGATCGACATTGCTTCTCTGTCAGTTCGCTGATTCGGGACCGATTAGTCCCGTCTTCATACACCAGTCGCGCAAGGGTTTCAGCGCTTCGTGGCGGAGGGCGACTTCAAGATAGGCGAAAGTGCGCGGCATGTGCTTCATGTAGACGGGTTTGCCGTCCCTCTGCATCAGCCGGACCCATATGCCGACGAGCTTGCAGTTGCGCTGCGCCGACATCAGGTGCCAGTCGCGCAGGAACAGTGCCTCGTCGAACGGGCCTGCGGCACGGCGATCGGCGAGATAGGCATCCATCATCTGGTGCGCCAGCGCCGGCTCGATCGTCACCCGGGCGTCCTGCACCAGCGATGCCACGTCATAGGCGGTCGGCCCGATCATCGAGTCCTGGAAATCGATCAGTCCGATCCGCTGGATACCGTCCTGCTCCGCACGCCAGATGATGTTCGGCGAATGAAAATCCCGCAGCAGCAGGTTCTTTTCGGACGTCTCGACGAGGTCGATCAGCCCATCCCAGATCGCAGCGTATTCCTGCTTTTCCGGTTCCGTCGCCGGCGTGCCACGCTTCCACGGCAGATACCAGTCGATGAGAAGCCGCGTCTCGATCTTCATCGCCGTGCGGTCGAAGTCCGGGATATGGTGTTCGACACCGCCGGCAAGCACGATATCGCGCTTGGCCGGTGCAGCGTGAAGCCGGGCGAGCAGGCGCGCGCTTTCGACATAGCGCGCCTCGATCGGCGCGCCGTCTTCATCGAGTATGCCGTCCGAGCCGAGGTCCTCGATCAGCAGGATGCCCTGGTCGAGATCGCGCGCGTAGATCGCCGGTGCTGCGAAGTCGCGCTCGCGGAGCAGCTCGTCGATGGCGACGAAGGGGATCACGTCCTCGGCGATATGCGCAAGTTGCTGGTAGTATTTGCCGTCCTGAAGGATCGGACCTGGCTTGTGCCGCGCCGCATCCATCAAGATCCTGGCCGGATGCCCGTCCCGGCCGTCGACGCGCTCATAGGCCCGGACCGACGCGTCGCCGCTCAGATGTCGGCGTCGTGCGTCTCGAAATCCGTTTTCCGTCAGGAAGTCGCGGATCGCCAGCGTGCGGGCAATGCGCTCAAGGGCATTGTCTGGACCGGAGATACTGACCGATCGTCCGGTCGCCTCATGGCTAATCGACAAAACGATGCGGTTCGCCGGCAAAGCCTCTTCGGCTCTCTCGGGCCATTCCACGAGACAGACGCCGAGGGACAGCGCCTCGTCGAAACCGAGTTCGTCGAGTTCGCTGGCATGGCCGAGGCGATAGAGGTCAAAATGGGCGACGGGAATGCGCAGTTCGTAACTCTGCACCAGGGTAAAGGTCGGGCTCGGAACTTCGAGGGTGTCATCGTCGGCAATGGCGCGCAGGAAGGCGCGCGCGAGCGTCGATTTGCCGGCTCCGAGATCGCCCGACAGCGCCAGGCAGTCGCCCGGCTTCAGCGCCAGGGCGAGGTCTTCGCCCAACTGGATCGTGGCGGCCTCGTCCTCCAGAAAGCGGGTGATCGGCTGCATTATTCCGCCGCGACGATCTTCGGGATCTCTGCCGAAGGAATGCGGCAGCTGACTTCGGTGCCTTCGCCCTCGCGGCTGCGGATCGAAACGGTGCCGTGGTGAAGGCTGACAAAGCTCTCGACGATCGACAGGCCGAGGCCGGCGCCGCCGCGCTGACCATGGCTTTCGAAGCGATTGAACACGGTATCGAGCACATCCTGCGGAATGCCGGGGCCAGTGTCGGAAACGGAAAAGACGAAGTCTCCGCCCTCGCGCCGGCAGGCAAGTTCGATGACGCTGCCGTCAGGCGCAAAGTTGGCGGCGTTGGTCAATAGCTTGATGAAGATCTGCTTCAGTCGCTGCTGGTCGGCGACCATGCGGCCAAGATTGTCCGGCGCCGCGATGCGCAGGGTCACGCCGCCTTCGACCAGCCGGTCTGCCATCTGGTGGGCGATGTCGTCGAGGAAATCGGTGAGGTTGATCTCGGACATGTCGAGTTCGACGATGCCGGCGTCAACGGTCGCCAGATCGAGAATATCGTTGACGATGGTCAGGAGCAGCGACGAGGAGGTGGCGATATGGTCGACATACTCCGCCTGTCTATCGTTGAGATCGCCGAAGGCCGGCGTCTTCAACAGATCGGCAAAGCCGATGATGTTGGTCAGCGGCGAGCGCAACTCGTAGGAGACGTGGTGGACGAAATCGTTCTTCAGCGCGTCGGCCTTGCGCAGCGCGTCATTCTTCTCGGTGAGCGCCCGCTCGACCCGCACACTGTCGGTGATGTTGACGAAGGTCAGCATCGTCTGGGCGTTCGGCAGCGGAATGACGGCGAAATCGAGGATCAGGCCGGTGCGCAGTTCGAGAATGCCGCGGCTCGAGGGCCTTTCGTCATCGAAACTGGTGATGATGTGGGAGAACCGCTTCCAACCATCAGGCTGGTCATAGGACATCAGGCAGGCCTGCTCGATCGCGCGGATATGGGTGCCGGGCTTCGCCTCGGTCTCGTTGATGCCCCAGATCGCCCGGAAGGCTGGGTTGGAAAGCCGGATGCGGCCGTCGGGACCGAACACCGCCACGCCTTCGGCAAGATGGTCGATGGTCTCGCCCTGCACCTGCACCAGCGTGTTGTAGCGAGTTTCCAGATCGACCTTCTCGGTCAGGTTCTCGAACACCCAGGTTACACCGCCCTGCGGCCGTGCCGTGGCAAACACCCGCAAGGTCTGGCCGTTCGGCAGGTGCCAGAGGTCGGATTGGGTATCGAGCGCCTGGTAGACGGACAGCGCGGTCGCCTTCCACTGTTTCCAGTTGAGCTGTTCCGGCAACTGGCCGCCCGAGCGCAGGCGGTCGAGCACTTCGCCATTGTCAGGCTTGCGCTCGAGGAAGCCCATGTCCAGGTTCCAGAGGCGCTGGAAAGCCTGGTTGTAGAACTGCAGACGCTGATTGCCGTCGAAGATGGCGACGGGTGTCGCCAGATGGTCGAGCGTTTCCGCGTGGCTCTTGAGAGTGCGTGTGAGTTCTTCGCGCACGGCCTCGACGCCGGAGACATCGATGGCGATACCGGTCGTTCCGGCCGGGCTGCGCGCGTCGACGACGTCGAAGAAGGTTCGGTTGCCCTTGACCACCGTCGATAGCTTGTCGCGGAAAGGCGCGTCGAAGGTCGAAACGGCGCGGATCTTTTCGCGCGCGATCGTCGCCAGCAGTTCGCGACCTTCGGCGATGGCCGCTGCGACATTCGGCGCCTCCACGGCGTCGGCATAGGCTTCGTTTACCCAGCTGAGCGCGCCGTCGGTGCCGCGTTGCCAGACCGGCAGGTCGATGGCGTCGAGCAGCGTGCGGAAGGACATCAGCGAATTGTTGAGGCGATCGCGCTCGAGCTTCAGCTCGGCGAGTTCCGCCCGCATGTTGTTGAGCGCAATGAAACGCACGAATGCGCGTCCACCGGAAACACGGCCCTGGGCCTCCAGGATCTCGTTGCGCTGCGTTTCCAGCACCAGATCGAAGCTGCGCGCATCGGTGCGCAGGGCATCGATGGCCTTTTCCAGTTCGCTGGCGGAGTTGCCCTTGACCCAGCGTCCGAACGCCAGAAATTCGCGATCGTCCGCCGGCGCGCCGGTTTCTGCCGGCAGCTGGCCCAGCAGTTCGGGCCGCTCGGCAAGGCCGTCCCAGATGACGATGCGGCGGTTCTTGTCGGCAATGAGCGCCTGGAAGCGCGAAAGACGTTGGTTGGCGTCGGAGAGGTCGGAGCGAAGCTCGCGGTTTTCCGCTTCGATGTTGCCGCGTTGCCGGATCAGCCAGATGGCCGAGATCATTGCCGCGGAAATGACGCCTATGAGAACGGAAAAGGTGACGACTTCCGAGGAGCCGAAGATATTCGCCTTCTGTACGGTGACCTGGGCGACCGCGTCCGTTGCGGCAAACAGCGCCGTGCAGGCCATCAGACGGCGCAGGATGACCGGGGCTCTGCGGCGTACGCCCGATGTGGTTTCGTGTGCTTTTGTCATGGCGCTGCCGTCCCCGTCTGTCCGAAGGGTGCTGCCGGCCCTGTCGTGCCATGCGCCGTCCCGGCGATCCCCTGAAGGGTTCGCGTCAGTTCTGGTTGCATCCCCGGTCTGTCTCCGTCTGTTTGCCGCTTGCCGACAAGACATCCCACTCGCAATGCCCGAAGGTCCGCACCGGCATCACGAATCAATGGGTTAGAGCATACTTCTTAGTCGAATCGCCGGGAAGGGAGCCGCCCAAAAAAGAGGCCGCGCTCTCTTGTCAAGAACGCGGCCACAACATGTTGTGGATTGCCCGGGTAAGGACTAGTACCGGTAGTGTTCGGCCTTGAACGGGCCCTGCTGGCCAACGCCGATATAGTCAGCCTGTTCCTTCGACAGCTCGGACAGCTTGGCGCCGAGCTTGTTCAGGTGCAGGCGAGCGACCTTCTCGTCGAGTGCCTTCGGCAGAACGTAGACTTCGTTCTTGTAGTTCTCGCCCTTGGTGAAGAGCTCGATCTGGGCCAGCGTCTGGTTGGTGAACGAGGCGGACATCACGAAGGACGGGTGACCGGTGGCGTTGCCGAGGTTGAGCAGGCGGCCTTCCGACAGAAGGATCATGCGGTTGCCCTTCGGGAACTCGATCATGTCGACCTGCGGCTTGATGTTCGTCCACTTCAGGTTCCGCAGCGCGGAAACCTGAATTTCGTTGTCGAAGTGGCCGATATTGCCGACGATCGCCATGTCCTTCATCTCGCGCATGTGGTCCATGCGGATGACGTCCTTGTTGCCGGTCGTCGTGATGAAGATGTCGGCAGACGAAACGACGTCTTCCAGCTGGACGACTTCGAAACCGTCCATG
The DNA here is from genome assembly GCA_900469625.1 of Hyphomicrobiales bacterium. Classification (GTDB taxonomy): domain Bacteria; phylum Pseudomonadota; class Alphaproteobacteria; order Rhizobiales; family Rhizobiaceae; genus Ensifer. Next base: position 36,468 of record UBXV01000029.1, on the reverse strand, counting down.
GCGGCCTGAAGCGCGCAGATAGGGTCGACTTCCGTGACCTTGACGCGGGCGCCTGCGCCCGAGAGCGAAGCGGCCGAACCCTTGCCGACGTCGCCGTAACCGCAGACGACGGCAACCTTGCCGGCCATCATCACGTCGGTGCCGCGGCGGATGCCGTCGACCAGCGATTCCTTGCAGCCGTACTTGTTGTCGAACTTCGACTTGGTGACGCTGTCGTTGACGTTGATCGCCGGGAAGGGCAGCAGGCCCTTGGCCTGGAGCTGGTACAGGCGGTTGACACCGGTCGTGGTTTCTTCGGTCACGCCCTTGATGGCGTCGCGCTGCTTGGTGAACCAGCCCGGCGAAGCGGCAAGGCGCTTCTTGATCTGCGCGACGAGGATCTCTTCTTCTTCCGAACCCGGGTTGGAGAGAACATCTTCGCCGGCTTCGGCGCGGGCGCCGAGCAGGATGTACATGGTGGCGTCGCCGCCGTCGTCCAGGATCATGTTGGAGACGCCGCCGTCAGCCCACTGGAAGATCTGGTCGGTGTAGGTCCAGTATTCCTCGAGCGATTCGCCCTTGACCGCGAAGACCGGGATGCCGCTGGCAGCAATCGCCGCCGCTGCGTGATCCTGGGTCGAGAAGATGTTGCACGAAGCCCAGCGGATGTCGGCGCCGAGAGCTGCGAGCGTCTCGATCAACACGGCGGTCTGGATCGTCATGTGCAGCGAACCGGTGATCCGGGCGCCCTTGAGCGGCTTGGATGCGCCGAACTCTTCGCGGCAGGCCATCAGGCCCGGCATTTCAGTTTCGGCGATCGTGATTTCCTTGCGGCCGAAATCGGCAAGACCGATGTCGGCGACGATGTAATCCTGAGTGGTGGTCATGAAATTCTCCAGGCTGATCTTTTCAAGCCGCTCTGGCCCTCTGGCCATCCGGCGGCACGACTATGCCTCCCGCGCATTGCATCGCGGTGAGAGTGCCATGGATCTATCAGGAATCCCGGGGGAGGGCAACCTCGATATAAAGAAGTCTTTATATCTTTATATTGTCGGTCACATCTCTTCGCCGAACTTGTCGCGCACCAGCGCGTCGAGCGCATTCAGCGCCTCTTCGGCCTGCGCGCCGCTTGCGGTGACGCAGACGCTGGAGCCGGTGCTGGCGGCCAGCATCATCAGGCCCATGATCGATGTGCCCCCGACCGTGCTGCCGTCCTTCGATACGGTGATCTCGGCATCGAAGGCCTCGACCGTCTGTACGAACTTTGCCGAAGCGCGGGCATGGAGCCCCCGTTTGTTGACGATGAGGAGGTCGCGCGTCAGCGACATGCCGGGGCGATGGTCCATCATTTTCCGCTCAGGACCCGGCTGGCGACGTTGATATACTTGCGACCTGCCTCCGAGGCTTCCGCGAGCGCCTTGTCCATGTCGCTTTCGCCACGCACGCCGGCGAGCTTGATCAGCATCGGCAGGTTGACGCCGGCGATGACTTCCACGGTGCCGCTGCGCATGACGGAGATGGCGAGGTTGGAAGGCGTGCCGCCGAACATGTCGGTAAGAATGATGACGCCATGGCCCTCGTCGACGGTGGTGACGGCGTCGAGGATATCCTGCCGACGCTGATCCATGTCGTCCTCGGGGCCGATGCAAACGGTCTCGATAGCTTTTTGCGGACCGACGACATGCTCGAGCGCATGCCGGAATTCCTCAGCCAGCTTGCCATGGGTGACAAGCACAAGTCCGATCATGGGTATCTTTTCTCCGACTGCACGCGCAATTCACTGATGGTCAGATATCGCAATGCAGCAATTTCGTCCACCTGTTGGGGCGGTCATCTTGGCAAGGAAAAGGCGAAGTGCAAGCCAAAAATGCCGAAAAACCAGCCCGGTTGCCTGCAACTATAGCTAAAATCCTAATTTTTCGGGTAGCAGCGCTCTCAGAACGGCAAGCATATGCACGCCACTTTCAATGGGGACGCGAACAATCGGCAGGCTGCCACCCACAGGCAGGGGAAACGTCTCGTTCTCAGGCGGCATTCGCGGGTCGAAAGGCGGGCTTACGGGCAGAATTGCCCAGTCCACCACCGCGGCAGCGACCGTTTCTACCCTTGCAATGCCGGCGCCGCGGACCTCGATCAGCCCTTCGATCGACGCCGGGCAACGGGCGACGATCCTGCCCTGTTGCATCGACAGGTCGACACGGTCGTCGGCAACCAGTGCGGCAAAATGGCCCATCTGCCTGGCGGCCGAGATGCAGGAAAGCGCCAGCCTCGATTTTCCGGTGCCGGAAGGGCCGATAATCAGGAAACCGGTCGTTCCAAGCACGATCGCCGTGCCGTGGACGTTGCGACCGGTCGCTGTCACGCGTGCGGCTCGGCGGGAAGGGAAAGCACAAAGCGGGCGCCGACGATCTGTCCGTCGGGCCCCATGATGTTTTCGGCCTTCAGCGTGCCGCCGTGCGCTTCGGCGATCTGCCTGGAGATCGACAGGCCGAGGCCGGAGTTCTGGCCGAAGTCTTCGCCATCAGGGCGGTCAGTGTAGAAACGCTCGAAGATCCGGTCGATGTCTTCCGCCTGGATGCCGGGACCATTGTCCTCGACATAGACCAGGCAGCGAGACCGCGAACGGGTGAGGCGCACGACGATGCGGCCGCCCTGTTCGGGCACGAAGGAGCGGGCGTTTTCGATCAGGTTGGTGATGATCTGGCCGATGCGCAGTTCGTAACCGTTGATAGCGAAGCGCGCCTTGGGACTGTCCTTGCGGTCGATGACGAAGTCGAGCAGCACCGGCTTCTTCTTGCTGCGGATCTGTCGGGAGATATCGACAAGATCGCCGAGCAGCTTTTCCAGGTCGACCACCTTGGCATCGCTGCGCGCCAGTTCCGCGTCGAGCCGCGATGCGTCGGAGATGTCGCTGATCAGGCGATCGAGGCGGCGCACGTCATGCTGGATGACGTCGGTCAACCGCTTCTTCGATTCCTCGGTGCGCGCAAGCGGCAAGGTCTCGACGGCGCTGCGCAGCGAGGTCAGCGGGTTCTTCAGCTCGTGGCTGACGTCGGCGGCGAAATTCTCGATCGCGGCGATCCGGTCGTAAAGCGCCGTCGTCATTTCGCGCAGCGCGATCGAGAGATTGCCGATTTCGTCCTGTCGCGACGAGAAATCCGGGATTTCCTCGCGCTCCTTGGCGCCGCCGCGGCGCACCCGGATGGCGGCCGCTGCCAGCCGCCGCAGCGGATTGGCGATGGTCGACGACAGAAGCAGCGACAGAATGACGTTGACGAGGGCAGCTACCCCGAACACCCGGATGATGGCGAGGCGCTCGGCATGGACGAACTTGTCGATATCGCCCGGCTGGGTGGAGAGCAGCAGCACGCCGAGAACGGCGCGGGACCGTTGCACCGGCACGGCAACCGAGACGATGACCTCGCCCTTTTCCGTGACGCGGCGAACGGCGCCGCGCACGCCGGTCAAAGCGTTCATGACCTCGGGATAGATCGACCCGTTGCCGCCGGGCGGCTCCTTGTAAAGCGTCAGGTCGCCCGGCAGCAGCAGCCTGTTGAGCCAGCTCCCGAATTTTTCCTCAAGCCCTGTGGTTTCGGGATCGATGGGCGGCAGGTCGAAGCGCAGCACCTGGCCGCCGCTATAGAGATGGCGCGAATCGAGCAGCAGGTCGGCGTCCGCGTCGAACAGGCGCGCGCGTGTGCGGGTCGGAGAGATCAGCCGCCGCAGAACTGGCGCGACCCGCTCCTGGATGATCGGAAAATCGAGGTCCTCGTCGCTCGGCAACGGCGTGATGCTCTGGCCGGCCTGAAGTTCGAGCAGCTTTTCGGGGTCGATGGTGATCGAGTTGGTGTCGACCGAGGCGGAGGCCGAGATCGCGCCCGCAATGATTTCGCCCTGCGTCAGCAGGCTTTCGACGCGGGCGTCGGTCAGCCCCTCTCGGAACTGGTTGAGATACATGATCCCGCCGACCAGGACCACCAGCGCGACGAGGTTGAAGAAGACGATGCGTCGCGTCAGGCTGGAAAAGACGGCGTTGCCGAACAGGCGGCGAATAAGCGTGAAGGAATAGGCCCAGCGCCGGCCGTTGCGGGCCGTTGCCCGTCCGTCAAGCTCGTCGATATCGCCTTGCAAGACTTCCACCAAGTCTTCCGCTCCCGTAGCGGATCATTCCCGCCGTATTTTCCGGTTGCGACCAAGCGTTGCCGGTATGCCCGGTCTCGCAGGTCTGTTGATGTTCTTTTCTGGTCTTCGGTCTCGTGGCTCCGATGCCACCGGCCGAGCCAAGCGGCGGGTCGAAGCCTGCCCGCCGTCGCATCGGTTCTGAATGCTCCACAAACGACGCGATGGCAAGTCCCGCAACGCCGCGGGTCATATATGATCGCGCGAAGGACGCTGTGGCCGGCAGAGACCGCTGCAGGTCTTTCTCCTCGAACCGATGTCGGTTCAAGCAGTCACCCGGCAGCGGCTTAGAGGCCGATTAAGCCATCTCGCGGAAGCGGTAGCCGACGCCATACAGCGTCTCGATCATGTCGAAATCGTTGTCGACCATCTTGAACTTCTTGCGCAGCCGCTTGATGTGGCTGTCGATGGTGCGGTCGTCGACATAGACCTGCTCGTCATAGGCCGCATCCATCAGTGCGTCGCGGCTCTTGACCACGCCCGGGCGCTGGGCAAGCGAGTGAAGAATGAGAAACTCGGTGACCGTCAGGGTGACCGGCTCGTTTTTCCAGGTGCAGGTATGGCGCTCCTGGTCCATGGCCAGTTGTCCGCGCTCCAGCGAGCGGGTCGGCGTGTCGGAGGACTTCGGTGCGCCGGTGGCGCCGCCGGCTGCCGCCGCTTCGCGGTTGGCCGCCCGTCGCAGGATCGCCTTGACGCGCTCGACCAGCAGGCGCTGGGAGAACGGCTTGGTGATGAAATCGTCGGCACCCATCTTCAGGCCGAAGAGCTCGTCGATCTCCTCGTCCTTCGATGTCAGGAAGATCACCGGCAGATCCGACTTCTGGCGCAGGCGCCGCAGCAGTTCCATGCCGTCCATGCGCGGCATCTTGATGTCGAAGATCGCGAGCTGCGGCGGCCGGGCCAGGAGGCCTTCAAGCGCGGAGGCGCCGTCCGTGTAGGTCTCGACCTTGTAGCCTTCAGCTTCAAGCGCGATGGATACGGACGTCAGGATATTCCGGTCATCATCGACAAGCGCGATGGTCTGCATCGTGTTCAACTCCGTCATTTGAGGCCGATCGCCGGTTTCGTCTTCGAATCCGCGGCAACCGCGAGTCACGGGTGCGTTACTTGAGTATAAAGGTGGAACAAATTGTGGCGAAGCCCAAAAAGCCCGCAAGCGTACACTCCGTTGCCTGAGGGCAGATAAGGCGCAGGGAACGCGGTTTCAACCGATTAAAAAAACGATAATTTTCTTTAAATCGATTAATATACTGAAATCATTATTCTTTTTTTGACGTCACCTTGTTTTTGAGCGAGCATGCAAGTAATGTCCGGCCAAATTCAACGCCAATGGCCAAACACGAAGGAAGCTTGACCATGGAGCAACTCGGCACTCGCAACGCAGCGAACGGCTTGGAAAAACTCGGCTTTACGGATCTCGACGTGGTCCGCTACAACCTCGAAGCCGCAGACCTTTATGAAGAAGCCCTTCGCCGCGGCGAAGCTCAGTTGACCGCACATGGCGCGATCGTTGCCCGCACCGGCCAGCACACCGGCCGCTCGCCGAAGGACAAGTTCGTCGTTCGCGACGCTTCCACCGACGATCAGATCTGGTGGGACAACAACAAGCCGCTGTCGCCGGAACATTTCGCCATTCTGCGCCAGGATATGCTCGACCATGCCAAGGGCATGTCGCTCTATGTACAGGACCTGGTCGGCGGCGCCGACAAGGATAATGCCCTGCCGACGCGTGTCGTCACCGAATATGCCTGGCATTCGCTGTTCATCCGCAACCTCTTGATCCGTCCGGACCGTGCGGCACTTCCTTCCTTCCTGCCGAAGCTGACGATCATCGACCTGCCGAGCTTCAAGGCTGATCCGGAGCGGCACGGCTGCCGCACCGAAACGGTCATCGCTTGCGATCTGACCAACGGTCTCATCCTCATCGCCGGCACGTCCTATGCCGGCGAGATGAAGAAGTCGGTGTTCACCGTTCTCAACTATCTTCTGCCGAAGAAGGGCGTCATGCCGATGCACTGCTCGGCCAATGTCGGCCCGGAAGGCGATACCGCCATCTTCTTCGGCCTGTCGGGCACCGGCAAGACCACGCTTTCGGCCGATCCCACCCGCACGCTGATCGGCGATGACGAGCATGGCTGGAGCGACGAGGGCGTCTTCAACTTCGAAGGCGGCTGCTACGCCAAGGCCATCCGTCTTTCGGAAGCCGCCGAGCCGGAAATCTTCGCCACGACCCGCCGCTTCGGCACCGTGATGGAAAACGTCGTTCTCGACGAACGCCGGGTTCCGGACTTCGACGACGGTTCGCTGACGGAAAACACCCGCTGCGCCTATCCGCTGGATTTCATCCCCAATGCCAGCGAAACGGGCACCGCGCCGCAGCCGCGCACGATCATCATGCTCACCGCCGATGCCTTCGGCGTGATGCCGCCGATCGCCAAGCTGACGCCGGAACAGGCGATGTACCACTTCCTGTCGGGCTACACCGCCAAGGTTGCCGGCACGGAGAAGGGCGTTACCGAGCCGGAAGCGACGTTCTCGACCTGCTTCGGCGCGCCGTTCATGCCGCGTCATCCGTCCGAATACGGCAACCTTTTGAAGGATCTGATCGCCAAGAACGGCGTCACCTGCTGGCTGGTCAGCACCGGCTGGACCGGTGGTGCCTATGGAACCGGCAACCGTATGCCGATCAAGGCGACACGCGCCTTGCTTGCTGCAGCGCTTGACGGCTCGCTGAACGCGGCCGAACTGCGCACCGACCCCAACTTCGGCTTCGCCGTACCGGTTTCGGTGCCGGGCGTCGACGACGGCATCCTCGATCCGCGCTCGACCTGGGCCGACGGCGATGCCTATGACGCCCAGGCGCGCCGCCTCGTCGACATGTTCATCGCCAACTTCGCCAAGTTCGAAGATCACGTCGATGGCAGCGTTCGCGATGCGGCTCCTGGAACGAAAATCGCCGCCGAGTAAACATCGCCGGCTATGATTCACGTGAAACCCCGGCCCTTAACGGCCGGGTTTTTCGTTTTCGTGGCGAATGTTTTCAAGAGGTTCGCGCTGTGCCATAGATCGGGGCGAGGTGAATCATGGCCAGCGACCCGCTTTACATTAACGACACCATCGTCATTGCCGGCTGGGAATTGACGGAGCAATTCGTGCTGGCCGGCGGGCCGGGCGGGCAGAACGTCAACAAGGTGTCGACGGCGGTCCAGTTGTTTTTCAACGTCCTGGCATCTCCGGCGCTTTCCGAGCGCATCAAGGCCAACACGCTCAAGCTTGCCGGACGCCGCGTCTCGAAGGATGGCGTGCTGATGATCGAGGCCAGCCGGTTTCGCAGCCAGGAGCGCAACCGCGAGGATGCCCGCGAACGGCTGAAGGAGATGATCCTCAAGGCGGCCGAGCCGCCACCGCCGCCGCGCAGGAAGACCAAGCCGACGCGCGGATCGATCGAGCGCCGACTGAAGGAAAAGTCCGGCCGTGGCGAGACCAAGAAACTGCGCGGCCGCCCGAGCGGCGACTGATCTGCGGTTGCGAAATCTTTTCGCCCGTCTCTTGTCTTTTGCCGCCATGCGCCCTCTCTTATCCCCGAGCGCTTTTTGCAGAAGGAGGGATCCATGGGCCTTTTCAGTTTTATCAAGAACGCCGGCAAGAAGTTGGGCATCGGCGGTGACGACGATGCGCCGGACACCGAAAGCGTCCAGAAGGAGCTCGCCTCCCACGATCTCGGCACCAAGGATGTCCAGGTCGAAGTCGTCAATGACAAGGTGGTGCTGAAGGGTGTCGTCAAGGACCAGACGGCCTTCGAGAAGGCTGTCGTTGCCGTCGGCAATACGCTCGGCGTTTCCCAGGTCGAGGCCTCGGAGCTCAAGGTCGCCGATGCCGGCGCAGCGCCGGCAGCCGCCAAGGCTCCGGTCTTCTACACCGTGAAAAAGGGCGATAACCTCTGGAAGATCGCAGAAGCGCAGTACGGCAAGGGCAAGGGCGCCAAGCATACCGTGATCTTCGAGGCCAACAAGCCGATGCTGACCCATCCAGATAAGATCTATCCCGGCCAGGTACTGCGTATTCCGGATCTCGATGCCGCGTGACAGCCTTGTCGATGCGGGTATTTTCAAGCGCCGTTCTGGTGATGGCAAGTCTGGGACTTGCCTCTTCCGGTGCGGCGCAAACCTTGCGTGAGCCGGCTAAGGGCAGTTCGGAGCGCGCAGCGATCCTCGATGCCTTGCGGCCCGCCGTCGAGGCGGAAATGCGCGGCTCGGTGGAGTTCGTCGTCACGACGATGCGGGCGACGCCAAACTGGGCCTTCGTCCAGGTCGAGCCGCAGCGGCCCGGCGGCGGCGCGATTGACCTCGCGCAGACCGGCTTTCGCGACGATGCGGACATGATGGACGGCTCGACGGTGTTCGCGCTCGTGAGCTTCCAGGGCGGCCGATGGAATCTCGTCGACCACGTCGTCGGCCCCACGGATGTTGCCTATGCCGGTTGGTCCGAGCGCTACGGCGTCCCGGCCAGATTACTCGGGCTGGAGTGAGGGTAACCTCATGCAGGTTCTCCCCAAGGGCATAAAGCACATTCCCGGCTCTCTCGACCGCGCCCGGCAGGAAGCGATCGTGGAAGCCATCCGCGGCGTGGTTTCCGAGGCGCCGCTCTTCGTGCCGGAGATGCCGAAGACCGGCAAGCCGATGTCGGTGCGCATGACCAATTGCGGTGCGCTCGGCTGGGTGACCGATCGCGACAAGGGCTATCGCTATCAGCCGCAGCACCCCGCAACGGGACGGCCGTGGCCACCGATGCCCGACATTCTGCTTGAGATTTGGGATGCGGTTGCGGCCACCAACAAGCGGCCGGAAGCCTGCCTGGTGAATTTCTATTCCGCAGAGGCGCGCATGGGCCTGCACCAGGACCGGGACGAGCGCGATCTGGAAACGTCTGTCGTTTCGATTTCGCTTGGCGACAGTTGCCTGTTTCGGGTCGGCGGCAGTCAGCGCAGCGGGCAGACCATGTCCTTCCGGCTCGACAGCGGCGATATCGTCGTGCTCGGCGGCGAGGGACGCCTGGCCTATCACGGCGTCGACCGGATCTATCCGGATACGTCGACATTGCTGAAGAATGGCGGCCGGCTCAATCTGACGCTGCGTCGGGTCAATCCCTGAAACCTGTCAGGCGGAATGGCACTGCGTCTGGCGGAGCAGCGCTTTGCGATGCCACTGTCATACGCGCGGGCGAGGGCGCCCTAGAGCTTGCGCAGCGCCACCTTCTCGGTGAGGTGGTTGGGGCCCTTCTGCAGGATCAGGTCGGCGCGCGGCCGCGTCGGCAAGATGTTCTGGTGCAGGTTCTTCAGGTTGATGTTGTGCCAGAGCCCTTCGGCAATTGCTCGCGCCGCATCCTCGCTGATCGTCGCGTAGCGGTGGAAGTAGGATTCCGGGTTCTTGAAGGCCGTTTCCCTGAGCCGCATGAAGCGGTTGACGTACCAGCTGTGGATCAGGCTTTCCTCGGCGTCGATATAGATCGAGAAGTCGAAGAAGTCCGACACCATCGGCACGATCTTGCCATCGGCCGGCAGATTGCGTGACTGCAGGACGTTGATGCCCTCGAAGATCAGGATGTCCGGGCGGTCGATGACCGTGTACTGATCCGGCAGCACGTCATAGGTCATGTGCGAGTAGCTCGGCGCCCTGACATTCGGCTGGCCAGCCTTGATCGCCGACAGGAAGCGCAGCAGCGCGCCGACATCGTAGCTCTCCGGAAAGCCCTTGCGGTCCATCATGTTCTCGCGTTGGAGAACGGCGTTCGGATAGAGGAAGCCGTCGGTCGTCACGAGATCGACCTTCGGGCTCGAGGGCCAGCGCGACAGAAGCTGCGCGAGGATACGAGCCGTCGTCGACTTGCCGACCGCAACCGACCCGGCAATGCCGATCACGAAGGGCGTCTTTGTCTCGGACATGCTGAGGAAGCGCTTGCGCTGCTCGAACAGCATCTGCGACGATTCCACGTGGGTCGACAAGAGGCGCGACAGCGACAGATAGATCTGCCGGACTTCGCCCAGATCGACCGGGTCGTTCAGGGAGCGAAGCCGCTGGACTTCGTCCGCCGTCAGCGTCATCGGCGTGTCGGCGCGAAACCGCGACCATTCCTCAGCGGTGAAGAAATGATAGGGCGATGTGTCCCGCTTCTGTGGATCGTCGGGGAGGTCGGCCGCTTCGATGTCGTGCGCAGCTAGGGTCATGAATCCTGCCGATTAGCCTTTTCCTGCAGACCGGATTGGCTTGTCCGCCGTGCAAGTTCGTCGAGAACATCCTGCAACGGAATGTCTGCAATTTTCAATACGACCATCAGATGATAGATGAGATCGGCGCTTTCAGCGACGAGATTTTGGCGGTCGTTGCCGATCGCCGCGATCACGGTTTCGACCGCTTCCTCGCCCAGCTTCTTGGCCGCCTTCTGCTGGCCGTGTGCCACCAGCTTCGCCGTCCAGGATTCGTCCGGAGAGGCCTTGGCGCGTTCGGCGACGATGGTCTCGAGGTCGGAAAGGGAAAAATCACTCATAACGAAACCCTGAAAACTCAATCGAGACGCATGGCGATGCCATGTTCGGCCATATAGCGCTTGGTTTCGCCAATGCTATAGGTGCCGAAGTGGAAGATCGAGGCGGCCAGAACCGCCGTAGCATGGCCGTCACGGATGCCGGCGACCATGTGGTCGAGCGTGCCGACGCCGCCGGACGCGATAACGGGGGCGCGCACCGCATCGGCAACCGCCCGGGTGAGCGCGATGTCGTAGCCACTCTTGGTTCCGTCGCGGTCCATCGAGGTCAGGAGGATTTCGCCGGCGCCGAGATCGACGACGCGGCGGGCAAAATCGACCGCGTCGATGCCGGTGGTCTGGCGGCCGCCATGGGTGAAGATCTCCCAGCGGTTCTCTTCGCCGTCCTTCGAAACCTTCTTTGCATCGATCGCAACGACGATGCACTGGTTGCCGAACTTGTCGGCGGCTTCGGCGACGAAATCAGGGTTTTTCACTGCGGCCGTGTTGATCGAGACCTTGTCGGCGCCCGCGAGCAGCAGCTTGCGGATATCCGCCACCTGGCGAACGCCGCCGCCGACGGTGAGCGGCATGAAACATTGTTCGGCCGTGCGGGCGATGACGTCGAAAATCGTCTCGCGATTGTCGGAGGATGCGGTGATGTCGAGGAAACAGAGCTCGTCGGCGCCGGCCGCGTCATAGGCGCGGGCGGCTTCCACCGGGTCACCCGCGTCGATCAGGTCGACGAAGTTGACGCCCTTGACCACGCGGCCGTCCTTGACGTCGAGGCAGGGAATAACACGGGCTTTGAGGGTCATCGGCTCATGCCTTTCTCGTAGCGCGGATCAGCGCCAGGGCTTCCTGCGGGTCGATGCGGCCGTCATAGAGCGCGCGGCCGGAGATCGCGCCTTCGAGTTTGGCCGCATCCGGCGCGATCATGCGCCGGATATCGTCCATCGAGGCGAGGCCGCCGGACGCGATCACCGGGATGGATACGGCATCGGCGAGTTCGAGCGTCGACGGCCAGTTGATGCCGGTCAGAATGCCGTCGCGATCGATGTCGGTGTAGATGATCGCGGAGACGCCGGCGCCCTCGAACTTCTTGGCAAGCTCGATCACGCCGAGTTCCGAGGCTTCCGCCCAGCCCTCGACGGCAACCTTGCCGCCCTTGGCGTCGATGCCGACCGCCACCTTGCCCGGAAATTTCCGGCACGCCTCGATCACCAGTGCGGGATCACGGACCGCGACGGTGCCGAGGATTACGCGGGCAAGCCCGCGCGACAACCAGTTCTCGATGTGATCGAGCGTGCGGATGCCGCCGCCGAGCTGCACCGGGTTTTTGGTCGACTTCAGGATCGCGTCGACAGCGGCACCGTTGACGGTCTCGCCGGCAAAGGCGCCGTTGAGATCGACCACGTGCAGCCACTCGAAACCCTGCTCCTCGAAGGCGCGCGCCTGGGCGCCGGGATCCGGGTTGTAGACCGTCGCCTGCTCCATGTCGCCGAGCTTCAGGCGCACGCATTGCCCGTCTTTCAGGTCGATAGCGGGGAAAAGGATCATGTATCTGTCCGATCAGAGATCGCTGGTGCCGTTACGGCTTCCAGCGCAGGAAATTCGAAATGAGGGTAAGGCCGAGCGCCTGGCTCTTTTCCGGATGGAACTGCGAGCCGGCCTTGTTGCCATTGGCGACGAAGGCGGTGACTGCACCGCCATAGTCCGCCTCGGCGACGACATCGCCGGCATTTTCCGCGGCCAGATGGTAGGAGTGCACGAAATAGGCGTGCAGGCCGTCCTCGCCGGTGCGGATGCCGTCAAACAGTGGATGTACGCGGTTTAGCCTGAGTGTATTCCAGCCGATCTGGGGGATCTTCAGCGACGGATCGACCGGCTTCATCTCGACGACATCGCCGGGGATCCAGCCGAAGCCATGGGTCGTGGTCTTTTCGAGCCCGCGCGACGACATCAGCTGCATGCCAACGCAGATGCCGAGAAAGGGACGACCGGCCGCTTCGACGACTTCGGTCAGCGCCTGCTCCATGCCATCGACCGCGGCAAGGCCGCGGCGACAATCGGCATAGGCGCCGACGCCCGGCAGCACGACGCGATCGGCGGTCGCCACCCGTTCGGGCCTGTCGGTCAGGTCGATCTCGGCGTCGATGCCGGCTTCCCGCGCCGCCCGTTCGAAGGCCTTCGTTGCCGAGCGCAGGTTGCCCGATCCATAATCGATAATGGCGACGCGCATCAGCGTTCTCCGTAGGATTCAAAAAGCCCAAGGCCTGGGCCGGAATTTGTCGCCGTCTGCCTCGGCCAGTCGACAACCGGCCGGACAATGGCCGTCCGGTCGGTTGAGGGCACGTTCGCGAAATAGATTTCCTCGGCAGTCTCGAGATCACGCGCCGGCACGATGGCGCGCAGCGTCCAGTCGCGGGCAATGAGCCGGCGAACGATGAACATGGGGCCTTCGAGTGCAACCAAAAGGGCAAGCGCCAGATGCAACAGAAGCGCCGGCAGCAGGCCGCCTGACATCGTCGACGCAGAGATTAACAGGATTTGCAAAACAGCAACTGCGATTCCGAAGAGCCACATACGTCTGGCAAGAAGCCAGAGCGCAGGGAATAGAAAGGCGCCCCAGGAAAAGCTGTCAGCGACAAAGCGTGCCCGTTCGTCGTCGGCGCCGCCGCCCGGCGGGGTCAGGATCATGTAAGAGGCCATGGTGATCAGCCAGATAATGACCGCTCAGGCAAGCGTACCCTTGGTCGAGGGGACGCGGCCGGCCTGGCGCGGATCGATTTCGGTTGCCGTGCGAAGAACGCGGGCGACGGACTTGAAGCAGGTCTCGGCGATATGATGGTTGTTGGCGCCGTAGATGTTCTGGATGTGCAACGTGATGCCGGCGTTCTGGGCGAGCGCCTGAAAGAATTCGCGCACCAGTTCGGTATCGAACGTGCCGATCTTCGGAGAGGTGAAGGCGACGTTCCAGACGAGGAACGGGCGGCCGGACACGTCGACTGCCGCGCGCGTCATCGTTTCGTCCATGGCAAGGTCGAGCGAGGCGTAGCGGGTAATGCCGCGCCGGTCGCCAAGCGCCTTGGCAATGGCCTGGCCGATGGCGATGCCCGTGTCTTCGACCGTGTGGTGATCGTCGACGTGAAGGTCGCCGTCGGTCTTGATCTCCATGTCGATCAGCGAATGTCGGGAAAGCTGGTCCAGCATATGGTCGAAGAAGCCGACACCCGTCGCGATCTTCGAGGTTCCGGTTCCATCGATGTTGACGGATACGGACACGGCCGTTTCATTCGTCTTTCGCGAAACTTGGGCGGTGCGGCTGGACGTGGCTTCTGCCATCAGGCTCTCCTCAATGCGCTGGAGCCGCTCCTTATCAGGGGAGAGCGAAAATATCCAGAACCGCGGCGGAGATTCGGCGGATTCGACGATGGGCCTGATTTACCGTCAACTGCATGGCCCACCGGGATTTGCAATCGCGCAAGAGGCACTTACATAGGCTTCAAGCAACCAGGCTCGTTCGAGCCCCCAACGCCCCTGGTTCTGGGGCCGACAGGTATCTTCAATGAGTGAACACAATCCCTACGGAACGATGCACGCGACGACCATCATCACGGTGCGCAAGGACGGCAAGGTGGTAATGGCCGGCGACGGCCAGGTCAGCCTTGGCCAGACGGTGATGAAGAGCAATGCCCGCAAGGTGAGGCGGCTCGCCAAGGGCGACGTGATTGCCGGCTTTGCCGGGGCAACGGCCGATGCTTTCACGCTTCTGGAGCGGCTCGAAGCCAAGCTCGAGCAGTACCCGGACCAGCTGATGCGCGCGGCCGTGGAGCTCGCCAAGGACTGGCGCACCAACAAGTATCTGCGCAATCTCGAGGCGATGATGCTGGTCGCCGACAAGTCGATCACGCTGGCGATCACCGGCAACGGTGACGTGCTGGAGCCGGAACATGGAACGATCGCCATCGGCTCCGGCGGCAACTATGCCTTTGCCGCGGCCCGCGCCCTGATGGACAGCGACAAGTCGGCCGAGGAAGTCGCCCGCCGGGCGCTCGAAATTGCCGGCGACATCTGCGTCTATACCAACCACAATATCGTGGTGGAGACGCTGGATGCCCAATGATCAGGCCCATGTCAGCTTCGAACGGGTGGCCGATGGCCACCTGCCGATGCTGCGTGCCTGGTTGAGCGAGCCGCATGTGCGGCAATGGTGGGGTGATCCGGACAAGGAAGTCGCGTTGATCCGCGATGGCTGCGCCACGGGCGAGGTGGATGGCTTCATCTTCCACCTGGCCGGCGAGCCGGCGGGCTACATCCAGTCCTGGACACCATCGGACTATGACGAAGAGCCATGGGCGAAGGATCTGCCCGGCGACGTCCCCGGCGTCGATATCTTCATCGGCCCGCCGGAGATGACCGGCAAGGGTGTCGCGACGCTGGCGCTCAGGGCCTTTGCGGACACGCTTTTTTCCGCTGGCGCGCCGCGGATCGTGATCGACCCCGATGCCGGCAACAGACGGGCCGTCCGGGCCTATGCGAAAGCGGGCTTCGTGCCCTTTGGCGAATGGATAGATGCATCCGGCCGCACGCTCTTGATGGAGCTGACGCGGACCGAGTTTGAGAGGACTAGATGAGTACTTTTTCTCCCCGGGAAATCGTGTCGGAACTCGACCGTTTCATCATCGGCCAGAACGACGCCAAGCGTGCGGTCGCTATCGCGCTGCGCAACCGCTGGCGGCGTCAGCAGCTCGGCGACGAACTGCGCGACGAGGTCATGCCGAAGAACATCCTGATGATCGGGCCGACAGGCGTCGGCAAGACGGAAATCTCCCGCCGGCTGGCCAAGCTCGCCGGCGCCCCCTTCGTCAAGGTCGAGGCGACCAAGTTCACCGAAGTCGGCTATGTCGGTCGCGACGTCGAGCAGATCATCCGTGACCTGGTCGAGGTCGGCATTGGGCTGGTGCGCGAAAAGCGCCGGGCCGAGGTCAAGGCCAAGGCGCATCAGAATGCCGAAGAGCGCGTGCTCGACGCGCTGGTTGGCGCAACGGCCTCGCCGGCCACGCGCGACAGTTTCCGCAAGAAGCTGCGCGCCAATGAGCTCGACGACAAGGAGATCGAGGTCGACGTCGCCGAGACCGGCGCGCCGGGCGGCTTCGAAATTCCCGGCATGCCGGGCGCCAATATTGGCGTGCTCAACCTGTCGGAAATGTTCGGCAAGGCGATGGGCGCGCGCGCCAAGAAGGTCAAGACCACGGTCAAGGCTTCCTATGACGTGCTCGTCAACGACGAGTCCGACAAGCTGCTCGACAATGAGCAGATCCAGCGCGAGGCGGTGAGGGCGGTCGAGGACGACGGCATCGTCTTCCTCGACGAGATCGACAAGATCGCGTCGCGCGAAGGCGGCATGGGTGCCGGCGTGTCGCGCGAAGGCGTGCAGCGGGACCTGTTGCCGCTGGTTGAAGGCACGACGGTTGCGACGAAGTATGGCCCGGTCAAGACCGACCACATTCTCTTCATCGCCTCGGGCGCGTTCCACGTGTCGAAGCCATCGGATCTTCTGCCCGAGCTTCAGGGTCGCCTGCCGATCCGCGTCGAGCTGCGCGCACTGACCAAGGAAGACTTCCGCCGCATCCTGACGGAGACCGAGGCGAGCCTCATCCGCCAGTACAAGGCGCTGCTCGAAACCGAGGAAGTGAAGCTCGATTTCACCGACGATGCGATCGATGCGCTTGCCGATGTTGCCGTGCAGCTCAACTCCAGCGTCGAGAACATCGGCGCCCGGCGTCTGCAGACGGTGATGGAGCGGGTGCTGGACGAGATCTCGTTCACCGCGCCCGACAGTGCCGGCCAGGCCGTCACGATCGATGCCGAGTATGTGCGCAAGCATGTCGGCGATCTCGCCGCCAATACGGATCTGTCGCGCTACATTCTTTGACGTGCGGACGGGGCTTCAGCTCCTCGCCGCCAAGCAACGCCGAAGAAGAAAGGCGCCTGTCTCTCGACAGGCGCCTTCATTTTTTCTAACACGGTCGAGCAATCGATTGTGGCGGGAGGCATTATTCCGACATGATCTTGTCGTAGGAGCCGCGCCGCCGGATAGGCGTCTCCACCGTTCACAGGAAGAAGAGATCGTGCGATTTACCGCCTGCATGCTCGCTATTGCCACGTTTTGCCTGACTGCAGGACAGACCGTGGCGGCCAATGTTGTTCCGCCGGGCAACCGGAATGTCGAACAACCCGGCATCCCGGGCGCATCCGTCCGCCGCACCAAGGCCGGCCGCACCTCTTTCGACGCCAAATTCGAAAAGGTCCGCGACCTGCTTGCCAATGACAAGCAACTGATGAGCAAGATCAAGTCGACGTCGCGCGCCTATGGCATTGCGCCGATCCACATGATCGGCGCCATCGTCGGCGAGCACACCTATAATGTCGACGCCTATGACCGGCTGCAGTCCTATTACGTCAAGGCCGCCGCCTATGCCGGCAACAGCTTCCAGTTCGGCTATGACGGCGAGACCGTGGCCGAGTTCGTCGCCCGTCCGCAATTTGCCGACTGCACCGGCAAGAAGAGTTCCTATTCGCTCTGGAGTTGCCGCGAACAGGTCTGGGACAGTGAGTTCCGCGGCAGGTCCGTCGGCGGCAAGTCTTTCCCGAACAATCGCTTCAGCGCCGTCTTCTTCCAGCCGTTCTTTGCCGGCCAGACCTTCGGACTTGGCCAGATCAATCCGCTGACCGCCCTGATGCTGACCGACATTGTCGCCAAGACCTCGGGCTACGAGCGTCTCGACGAGACCAACGCCGCCGGCGTCTATGAGGCGATCATGGATCCGGACGTGTCGCTCGCCTACATGGCCGCCTCTATCCGCCATTCGATCGATGTCTACAAGTCGATCGCCGGTGTCGACATTTCCGGCAATCCGGGTGTCACCGCCACGCTCTACAACATCGGCAATCCCGATCGTCGCGCCGCAGCCCTTGCCGCGCGCAACCAGGGCGGTGAGACCCAGTGGCCGGAGGAAAATTATTACGGCTGGCTGGTCAACGACAAGCTTGCGGAACTCGAAAGCCTGTTGTGATTCACGTGAAGCACTTTCCTTGATTGCGCCGTAAAAACCTGAAATCCTGGCGTAATCGAGAAAGGCAATCACCATGGACATGCGTCCGGAGCCGTTCGAACCGCCGGCTCCCACACCTCGGGTCGGCCTGCCGTCCTACCTGAAAATCATCACCACCGTTCTGCGCAATCCGCTCGAACTGTGGGGCGAGCCGTCCTACACCTTGCCCTGGATCGAGACCAAGTTCATCAATCAGCGCACGCTGATCGTCAACGACCCCGGCCTCATCCGCTACATCCTCGTCGACAATGTCAGCAATTACGAGATGTCGCAGGTTCGCCGGCTTATCCTCAGGCCCATACTGCGTGACGGCTTGCTGACGGCTGAAGGCGAGGTATGGAAACGGTCGCGCAAGGCGATGGCGCCCGTGTTTACGCCGCGCCACGCCAAGGGCTTTGCGGGCCAGATGCTGGCAACGACCGAGGCATTTATCGAGCGCTATGCGCCCGCCGCTGAGGCACCGTTTACCAGCAATGTTGCCGTCGACATGACGGAGTTGACGTTCGACATTCTGGCCGAGACGCTGTTTTCCGGCGAGATTGCCGTCGAGAAGGAAGGCTTTGTCCAGAGCGTCGAGGAGCTGCTGCATCGCATGGGCCGCGTCGATCCGCTGGATATGTTGCTGGCGCCGGAATGGATGCCGCGGCTGACGCGCATCGGCGGCAAGAAGGTGCTGGACCGCTTCCGGGCGATCGTTTCAGAGACGATGGCACTGCGGCGGCGCAAGATTGCGGCCGATCCCGCGGCGGCGCCGAACGATTTCCTCACCCTGCTTCTGGAAATCGAGGGCAACCAGGGTCTTTCGACCGCCGAGATCGAGGACAACATTCTCACCTTCATTGGAGCGGGCCACGAGACGACGGCCCGGGCGCTCGCCTGGACGCTCTATTGCGTCGCCAATACGCCGGCCTTCCGTGAAAAGATGGAGGCGGAAATCGATGCGGTGATGGCCAGTGGCGCCGAACCGGTCGAATGGTTGACGCTGATGCCGCATGTGCTGGCAGCTTTCGAGGAGGCGATGCGGCTCTATCCGCCGGCGCCGTCGATCAATCGCGCCGCCATCGAGGAAGACGAATGGACGTCGCCGAGCGGCGAGCGCGTCCGGATCCCCAAGGGCATCGCCGTCCTGGTGATGCCGTGGACCTTGCACCGCCACGTGCTCTATTGGGATCGTCCGCGCGCCTTCATGCCCGAGCGTTTCCTGCCGGAAAACCGCGAGAAGCTGCATCGGTTCCAGTATCTGCCCTTCGGCGCCGGACCGCGTGTCTGCATCGGCGCGACCTTCGCGCTGCAGGAGGCTGTCATCGCCCTTGCCGTGCTGATGCACCGGTTCCGTTTCGACATGACCGACGAGACCAGGCCCTGGCCGGTGCAGCGGCTGACTACTCAACCGCGGGGCGGCTTGCCGATGCGGGTTTCGGCTCGCTGAACGTCTTGCCGGGCGTGGGCGATTGCACGCTGCGCACCGGCGAATCCGCCGGCATCGGCTGCGGCAGCACTTTCGATGGCTTCTTGATCGTCTTGATCGCGGCGCAGGTCGCGTCCCCGACATTGTCGCACGGCTTGTAGACGACGATCTCGCTGCCGGCGCCATCGTCCCAGACCGCCTGGATGGTCAGTGTCTTCGCTTCGTTGGCGGCAAGCGAGATGTAGACATATTCAGCG
Source organism: Hyphomicrobiales bacterium (assembly GCA_900469625.1). GTDB lineage: Bacteria > Pseudomonadota > Alphaproteobacteria > Rhizobiales > Rhizobiaceae > Ensifer. The sequence goes on along the minus strand of UBXV01000029.1, from coordinate 17,008 downwards.
GTTTCGTCCGCGGGCAGGTTGAAGGGGATCTGCGGATTGCATTTGGCGAGCGGAAAGCGCTTGTCGAGCGCGTCGGAATTGATCGAGTAGCGAATTTCCGATAGCCGGCAATGCATCGTCTGCAATGCGGTAAAGTAGATCAGCTGCCGGTCGTCATAGTTACGAAACTGGATCCAGCCGGTCTGCTTGTTGGCGTCGAGCATCGCCTTGTAGATCGCCACATCGGGGAGCTGCGGCTTGTATTCTTCTTCCTCGGCGTCCTGTGCGCCGCCTGGCTGGGCAAAGAGCAATGCGGCGGCCCAGATGCCGGCGACGGCGAAACCCTTTGAAAATCCCATGCCGCTCTCCCGTTTTTGCCGTGTCGCAGGGATGACCGTGAATGTCCTCGACGCGATGGCCTTCTCTCACAATATGTCATATCACCGGATCGATCCCCAATGAACCCGGGGCTGCCCCCGGCCGAAACACTGGACTGGCTCGAATTGACGTCCCATCTTCTTCTCGGCATCGACACCGGCGGAACCTATACCGACGCTGTTCTCTTCTCGGAAACGGCGGGCGTGGTCGCCAAGGCAAAGTCGCTGACCACCCGTCATGACCTCGCCGTCGGCATCTCCGGCGCCGTCGAACAGGTTTTGCAGAAGGCGGCGGTGCCGGCTTCCGCCATCAGCCTTGTGTCGCTCTCGACGACGCTTGCCACCAACGCGCTGGTCGAGGGCCAGGGCGGCCGTGCCGGCCTTGTCATGATCGGCTTCGGCCCCGAGGACCTGAAACGCGACGGCCTGCAGGATGCACTGGGCACAGACCCGGTAATCTTTCTTCCTGGCGGCCACAACGTTCATGGCGGCGAAACGCCGCTCGACATGACGGCGCTCGACGAAGCCCTGCCGATCCTCTCCGAGCAGGTGTCCTCCTTTGCGATTGCCGGATACTTCGCCGTGCGCAATCCCGCCCATGAGCAGCGGGTGCGCGACCGGATCCGCGAAGTCTCGCATCTGCCGGTCACCTGCAGCCACGAACTCTCCTCCAAGCTCGGCGGTCCGCGTCGGGCGCTGACGACGCTGTTGAATGCCCGGCTGGTTTCGATGATCGATCGGTTGATCGGCGCCTGCGAGGGCTTCCTGAAATCGCGCGGTATCGACGTGCCCATGATGGTGGTGCGCGGCGACGGCGCCCTGATCTCGGCCGAGGAGGCGAGGCTCCGGCCGATCGAGACCATTCTCTCGGGCCCGGCCGCAAGCCTCGTCGGCGCGCGCCATCTCACCGGCCTCGACAATGCTGTCGTCTCGGATATCGGCGGTACCACGACCGACGTCGCGGTGCTCGACCGCGGCCGCCCTCGGCTGGACGCCGAAGGCGCCGTCGTCGGCGGCTTCCGCACCATGGTCGAGGCGGTGGCGATGCGCACCTATGGCCTTGGCGGCGATTCGGAGGTTCGCATCAATGATCGCGGGTTGAAGGCGAAGATCGATCTTGGGCCAAGGCGGCTGATGCCGCTCAGTCTGGCAGCAGCACTTCATGGCGATGAGGTGCTCGCCGTTCTGGAAAAGCAGATGCGCGCGCAGCATGTCGGCCGGCACAACGGCCGGCTCGCCGTCCGCACCGGCCTGCCCGATCATCTGGCAAGCGGCCTGCAACCACAGGAGCAGGCGCTCTACGAGCGCATTGGCGCTTCGCCGATCTCGCTTGAAAACCTTCTGACGTCGACGCCGCAGCGGGCAACGCTGGACCGGCTGGTGGCGCGCGGCCTGGTGCATATTTGCGGGCTGACGCCCTCCGACGCCATGCATGTGCTCGGCCGGCAGTCGCAATGGAGCGCTGATGCTGCGCGTCTCGGCATCGAGCTTGCAGCGCGGACCCGCGACGGCTCCGGCCAGCCGATTGCCCCCTCTGCCGAGGCGATGGCCCAGATGATCGTCGACCGCGTCACGCGGCAATCGTCGGAAGTCATCCTGCAGGCCTGTCTCGGCGAAGACGGGGCTGGCGCCATCGACCCGGCCGTTTCGCAGGCGGTCGATCGGGCGTTGAGGCGCGCGCCTGGCATCGTGCGGTTTTCGCTCGGCCTCGATCGCCCGCTCGTCGGTCTGGGGGCTTCGGCTCCGGTCTATTATCCCGCCATTGCCGACATGCTCGGCACGGACGCGTCGATCCCCGATGAGGCCGACGTCGCCAATGCGGTCGGGGCGGTCGTCGGCCAGGTCCGGGCGTCCGTCACAGTGTTCGTCACGACGCCGGAAGAAGGTATCTTCATCGTCAACGGGGCAGGGACAAGCGAACGTTTCCTCGATCAGGACCGGGCCTTCTCAGCCGCCCGCCGTCGCGCCGAGACGATGGCGCTCGAGGCCGCCCGCACCAACGGCGCCGACGAGCCGGTCTCGATGCTGCGCGAGGAAATCGATGCGCCCGAAGTCGAAGGAAGCCCAAAGCTGATCGAGGCGCGCTTCATCGCCCAGGCGAGCGGCCGGCCCCGCATCGCGCATGGATGATCTTTTCCATTTTGGAAACAATTCTTCGCATCCTTGCTGAATTGACAGGGAATGAATTGATGAGAAACTGCCGGCCTTTCACGCGCGCGAGTGGCCTGTTTCAAGGAGTAAGATGATGGACCGCATTGAGAAGTTTGGATTGAAGATCGATGCAGGTCTGCATGACTTTCTGGTGAACGAGGCGATGCCCGGAACCGGCGTCGATGCCGAGCGGTTTTTCGCCGAGCTGTCGAAGATCGTCCATGACCTCGCACCGAAGAACCGCGCCTTGCTTGCCAAGCGCGACGACCTGCAGGCCAAGATCGACGCCTGGTATCGCGACAATGGCGCCCCGAACGATCTCGAAGCCTACCAGGGTTTTCTGAAGGAGATCGGCTATCTGCTGCCGGAAGGCCCGGAGTTTGCCGTTTCGACCGACAATGTCGATCCGGAGATCGCAACGATCGCCGGTCCGCAGCTGGTCGTTCCCGTCATGAACGCCCGCTATGCCCTCAACGCCGCAAATGCGCGCTGGGGCTCGCTCTATGATGCGCTCTACGGCACCGACGCCATTTCCGACGAGGACGGCGCGGAAAAGGGGCGGGGCTACAATCCCAAGCGCGGCGCCAAGGTTATCGCCTGGGCGCGCGATTTCCTCGATGCGAGCGCGCCGCTGGAAAGCGGCAGCTGGAAGGATGTCGCATCGCTGACAGTCGCTTCGGGCAGCCTCTCGGTTGCGCTTTCGAGCGGCGCCAGGACCACGCTTCGTAGTCCTGCTCAGTTTGCCGGCTATTCCGGCGCGCCGGACGCGCCGTCGCAGGTCGTTCTCCGGCACAACAATCTGCATGCCGTCGTCGTGCTCGATGCGACGACGCCGATCGGCAAGGACGACCCCGCCCACATCTCGGACGTCATTCTCGAATCGGCGATCACCACGATCATGGATTGCGAAGATTCCGTCGCCGCCGTCGATGCGCAAGACAAGGTCGTCGTCTACCGCAACTGGCTCGGCCTGATGAAGGGCGATCTCGAGGAAGAGGTCGTCAAGGGCGGCAAGAGCTTTATCCGTCGCCTCAATGCCGATCGCGTCTACACGGCGCCGGGTGGCGGCACGCTATCGCTGCCGGGCCGCTCGTTGATGCTGGTGCGCAATGTCGGTCACCTCATGACGAATCCGGCTATTCTTGATCGCGACGGCGCGGAAGTGCCCGAAGGCATCATGGATGCGATGGCAACCGCGCTGATCGCGCTGCACGACATCGGCGAGGGCGGCCGCCGCATGAACTCCCGCGAAGGGTCCATGTATGTCGTCAAGCCGAAGATGCACGGCCCGGAAGAGGTCGCTTTCGCCTGCGAGATCTTCTCGCGCGTCGAGGCAGCGCTCGGCATGCCGGCCAACACCATGAAGATGGGCATCATGGACGAGGAGCGTCGCACGACGGTCAACCTCAAGGAGTGCATTCGCGCCGCCCGCGAACGCGTCGTCTTCATCAACACCGGCTTCCTCGATCGCACCGGCGACGAGATCCACACCTCGATGGAAGCGGGCCCGATGATCCGCAAGGGCGACATGAAGCAGGCCGCCTGGATCGCCGCTTACGAAAACTGGAATGTCGACATCGGTCTGGAATGCGGCCTTTCCGGGCACGCGCAGATCGGCAAGGGCATGTGGGCCATGCCCGACCTGATGGCAGCGATGCTGGAGCAGAAGATCGCTCACCCGAAGGCCGGCGCCAACACCGCCTGGGTACCGTCGCCGACCGCCGCCACCCTGCATGCCACCCACTATCACCGGGTCAACGTCGCCGACGTCCAGGCCGGCCTCAAGAGCCGGTCGCGTGCCAGGCTCAGCGATATCCTGTCGGTGCCGGTCGCCAGCCGTCCCAACTGGACGCCGGAGGAGATCCAGCGCGAGCTCGACAACAACGCACAAGGCATTCTCGGCTATGTCGTTCGCTGGGTCGACCAGGGCGTCGGTTGCTCCAAGGTGCCCGACATCAACAATGTCGGCCTGATGGAAGACCGCGCGACGCTGCGCATCTCGGCGCAGCACATGGCCAACTGGCTGCACCACGGCGTGGTCAGTGAAGCGCAGGTCGTCGAAACGATGAAGCGCATGGCCGCCGTCGTCGATGGCCAGAATGCCGATGATCCGCAGTATGTCGCCATGGCCGGCAATTTTGACGGATCGATTGCGTTCCAGGCGGCGCTCGAGCTGGTGCTCAAGGGCCGCGAGCAGCCGAACGGTTACACCGAACCGGTGCTGCACCGTCGCCGTCGCGAGCTGAAGGCCGAGCTGGCCGCCTGATCAGGCTGCCGATCGCCTTGACCGCGATCTGACCTTCCCGCAACCTCTGTTGCGGGAGGGTAAAACGCAACGACAGGGCGCTTACGCCATCTGCCCGAGGCCCTCGCGGAGAAGCAACGTCTCCGTCATACCGTCGAAATCGCAAGCGCCGTTGCCGTGCAAACGCGCGCGACTAGAACTCGGCCCAACCGTCGATGGACAGGGCGGCGTTGCCCCGTGCCTGCGGCATGGCCGGTGGTCGAACGGCTGGGCGAGGGCTGTTGTTCACATGCTGGTTAGAAATCACGGCGCGCGGCGCGGTTCTCCGTGCCTGTTGCGCTGAGGCGCCGGTCTCGCCGGAAAGCTGGAACCTGTCGATCAGGGCGCGAAGGTTGCTGCCCTCCTGGGCAAGCGTCGCTGATGCGGCGTTCGCCTCCTCGACCATGGCGGCGTTGCGCTGCGTCACCTGGTCCATCTGGTTGACGGCGGTGTTGACCTCGGCCAGCCCGACGGATTGTTCGCGGGCCGACGTGGCGATGGCCGCCATATGCTCGTTGATGGTGATGACATGCGCCTCGATCGTCTTCAGCGCCTCGCCGGTATCGCGCACCAGCCGCACGCCGCTTTCGACTTCCGAACTGGAGCTGCGAATCAGTTCCTTGATTTCCTTGGCAGCCTTTGCCGAGCGCTGTGCCAGCTCGCGCACTTCCTGCGCCACGACGGCAAAACCCTTGCCCGCATCACCTGCTCTTGCCGCCTCGACGCCGGCGTTCAGGGCGAGGAGATTGGTCTGGAAGGCGATTTCGTCGATCACGCCGATGATGCTGGAGATCTGGCTCGACGATTCCTCGATCCGCCGCATCGCGTCGACGGCATTGGCCACGACCACGGCCGATTGTGCAGCGCTGGTCTTGGCTTCACCGGCCACGTCGCGGGCTTCCTCCGTTCGGCGCGAGGAATTGCTGACATTGGCGGTGATCTGGTCGAGAGCGGCCGCCGTCTCCTCGAGTGATGCTGCCTGCTGTTCGGTGCGCTTCGACAGGTCGTCCGCGCTCTGGCTGATTTCCCTCGTGCCGAGGCCGATGTTTCCGGCGCTGTCGGCAACGGCGAGCATCGCATCGTTGAGCTGCGCAGCGGTCTTGTTGAGGTCGTGACGCAGTTGTTCGAATTCGGCCGAGAAGGGTTCGTCGAGCCGCACGGCGAGATCGCCGTCGGCAAGCCGCTGCAAGCCGGTCGCCAGGCCTGATGTGGCCTGAATCAGCCGTTGCTGTGCGGCGCGCTCCGCCTCGGCCTGCATGCGGACGCGTTCGGATTCGCCATTGCGGCGGCTCTCCTCGGCTTCAGCCTGCAGGCGCAGGTTGGACCGGGCCGCTTGCCGGAACGACTGGATGGCGCGCGCCATCTCTGCGATCTCGTCCTTGCCGGCGATGTCTGATCCGTCATCGTCGAGATGGCCGTCGATCAGCCGGCGCATCGCAGCGATCTGGCGGCTGAGCGGGCCGATCACCCCGCGAGAGACGACGAGGAAGGTTGCGCCGGCCAGCACCAGCACCAGCACGATGATGCCGACGCTGAGCACGCGCACCGTCTCGAATTTGCTGTGCTGCTCCTGGAACACCCGATCCGACAAGTGGACCTGAAGGTCGGAAATTTCAGAAATGCTCTCGGTCAGCGGATCGATGGTTTCGTAGAGTGCCGTGCGAACGAAGCTGTCGAGTGCCGCGGAATCGCGTGCCGAAAGGATCTTCGTCAGCGTCGCGATCGAATCCATCGCCACCACCATCTGCTGCTTGGCGCCTTCGACAAGCTTATGCTCTTCCGGCGTCATCGCGGTTGCGACATAGGCGTCCCAGTTGGCGGTGATCACCTGGCGCGCGTCGTTGACGGAAGCAAGGCCAGCTTCCATCGTCGCATTGCCGTTGCGCACTTTGTGCGCCGCATCGACGATCGAGACGGCAAAGGCATCGGAGGTCGCCTTCAGGTTCTTCAGCGGCACGATCCGATCGGCGTAGACCGCATCCATCGTCGCGCTGTTTTCTGCCAGCGCATGCTGGTTGTAGACGGCGATGCCGACCGCGATGAGTGACAACAGTGCAATCGCACTCAGGAGCTTGGTCTTAATCAGCATGGCGGTCCCTTTGGCTTGGTATTTCGCCGCCACCATTTAGGTTAATTAGATAACCATCACTTAATAACCCGCTGAATTTTCGATCTTTTTGCGTAATATTTGAACAAAAGTGCCAAAGGGAATCTCGCGCTACCCACCCTGGTTTGAAGCCCTCGAAGCGGGGCAACCCTGCGTATGGTGTCCGAGGTAAAGCCGGCAAAGTCATGCGGCCAACAAAAAAAGCCGCCGGGGAACCCGGCGGCTTCGGACTGGATCATTCCTGTCGCGTCTTACTGCTGGACGACGACGCGCGCATTCTTGCCCGGACGGACGCGCGAATAGAGATCGATGATGTCCTGGTTCATCAGGCGGATGCAGCCCGACGAAGCGGCCGTGCCGATCGACGACCATTCCGGCGTGCCGTGCAGACGGAACAGCGTGTCCTTGCCCTGGTCGTTGAACAGATAGAGCGCGCGCGCGCCGAGCGGGTTCTTCAGGCCCGGGCCCATGCCGGCCTCGACGTACTTTGCCACTTCCGGCTTGCGTTCCGCCATTTCCTTCGGCGGATGCCACATCGGCCATTCCTGCTTCCAGGCGATATAGGCTTCGCCTTCCCATGCAAAGCCGGCCTTGCCGACGCCGATGCCGTAGCGAACGGCCTTGCCGCCAGGCAGCACGTAGTAGAGGAAGCGGTTCGGCGTGTTGACGACGATGGTGCCGGGACGCTCGCTCGTCGCATAATCGACGATCTGGCGGTGGAAGCGGCCGTCGACCTTGTTGATCGGGATGGCGGGAAGCGCATAACCGTGATCCTCAACTGCGCCATAATCGCCCGAGAAGATCTGATTGGAAGCGACCTGCACGGCCACGGGCGCAGGCTCGCCGCTTGCCGTCTCGGGCTTGGTCGAAGTCGTCGAGCAGCCGGCCACGGCGAGTGTCGCCGCCAGGCTGCACAGGAGGAAGGCATTGCGGAAGCGCATAGGAGTCTCTTAAAATGAGAAGCGAAGAAAAACTGGGTCGGCCCCGACCACCAGTGCCTACGGTTATTTTCGATTAGTTGCTGCTATGCAAGGGATTGCGCGGCGACAAGGCGGCGGGAAAGTGTAAATTCCGTGACGCTGGCTTTTTTGCAACAAATGCGGCAGCACAAGGCAGTTGAGGCCAATGACAATTCTCTCGATCCATGGCGACAACCCCCTCGTCGACGGTCGGCAATCGAATCGCGCCCTCATGGTGCGCCGCGGCGTCCAGCGGCTTTTCGCCGAACTGCGCCATTCGGTGCTCCCGGAATTGACGCTCGCCAGCGGCCGCCGCGCGGATCTCATCTCACTGTCGGCGAAGGGCGAGATCTGGATCGTGGAGATCAAGACGTCGATTGAGGATTTTCGGGTGGATCGAAAATGGCCGGACTACCGCCAGCACTGCGACCGGCTGTTCTTCGCCACCCATGGCGACGTTCCGCTCGACATCTTTCCGCAGGATTGCGGCCTGCTGCTTTCGGATGGCTATGACGGGCACATCATCCGCGAGGCACCGGAACATCGGCTGGCACCGGCCACCCGCAAATCGGTGCTGCAGCTCTTTGCCCGCACCGCCGCGCAGCGGCTGATGCTGGCGGAGTGGGCAGCCGAGCGCAACGGCGAACTCGGCAACTCCATTCGCGATATCGTTTCCGGCTCCCGCGACGGGTCTGCCGAAGGCTGATTACTTCGGCGCGCGTTTGGCCAGGATGCGCTGCAGGGTGCGGCGGTGCATGTTGAGCCGGCGCGCTGTCTCCGACACGTTGCGCTCGCACATTTCATAGACGCGCTGAATATGCTCCCACCGCACCCGGTCGGCCGACATCGGGTTTTCCGGCGGCTCGACCCGCTCGCCCTGACGCTGCACCAAGGCTGCGAAGATGTCGTCGGCGTCGGCAGGCTTGGCGAGATAATCGACCGCGCCGAGTTTGACCGCGTTGACGGCCGTTGCGATGTTGCCGTAGCCGGTCAGCATGATCATGCGGGTGTCGTCGCGCCGGCTGCGGATCGCCTCGATCACGTCGAGACCGCTGCCGTCGCCAAGTCTGAGGTCGATGACCGCGTATTTCGGCGGGTTGCCCTTCGCCTTGGCGATGCCTTCGGCAACGGACTCGGCGATATCGACGGTAAATCCGCGCGCTTCCATGGCGCGGGCCAAGCGTCGAAGGAACGGCGCGTCATCGTCGACGAGCAGCAGCGTCCTGTCCGGCCCGATCAGTTCGGCGTCCTGGGCATGCGTGCTGGGCGAAGCTGTCGATTTTTCGGTCATTCTCGCAATCCTTGGGCGAAAATCGGAGGTTTTCGCCGAGATTATAGGTTTTCTGTCGTGCCGTTCAATAAACTGCCAAACGTCATTTCGCCAGTTTCGTATCCATTAGCGCACGCGGCCATTCGACGCTGACCTTGGCGCCCGGACGATCGGGTCCGCCGTTCTCGAAGCGCAGCCGCGCGCCCGAGCGCTCCAGCAGCGTCTTGGCGATGAAGAGCCCGAGCCCGAGGCCGCCGGCGCTGTCGTCCTTCTGCCGACGCGTGACATAGGGTTCGCCGATGCGCAGCAGAATGTCGGGAGCAAATCCGTCGCCGTCGTCGGCGATCGTCACCTTCACATGCTCGGCCGAGTGCTCGACGGTGACGGTTACCTGCTTCTTGGCATAGTCGACCGCGTTTTCGAGCAGATTGCCGAGACCATAGAGAATGCCGGCATTGCGGTTGCCGACCGGCTCCGAGGCCTTGTCGCCCTTTTCGACCAGATTGATATGAATGCCGAACTCGCGGTGCGGCGCCATCACCTCCTCGATGAGCGAGGAGAGCGGCAAGACCCGCATATGCTCTTCGCTTTCGGACGACAGCGTCGTCAACCGCTTGAGGATGTCGCGGCATCGCTCGCTCTGGCTGCGCAAGAGGTGCACGTCCTCGCCGAAGCGCGGGTCGTCGCCGAGTTCGCGCTCCATCTCCTTGGCAACGACGCTGATGGTCGCCAGCGGCGTTCCAAGTTCATGGGCGGCGGCGGCAGCAAGGCCGTCGAGTTGCGAAAGGTGCTTTTCGCGCTGCAACACCAGTTCGGTCGCCGTCAGCGCTTCCGACAGTTCGCTCGCCTCGAGCGAGACGCGGTAGGTGTAGAAGGCGGCAAAGGCGGTCATCGACACGATCGCAAACCAGATGCCGGCCGTCAGCACTTTCGGCATGAGAAGCAGCGTGCCCGGATACCAGGGAAGCGGGAAGGGCGAAAAGGCAAGGACGGTAACGCCGATAACGGCGAGGCCGGCAAGCACGATGCTGTGCGGCTTTGGCTGTGAGGCGGAGGAAATGATGACCGGCACGCAGAGAAGCGGCGCAAACGGGTTGGCAAGCCCGCCGGTGATGAACAGCAGGCCGGTCAACTGCGCCAGATCGAGCCCCAGAAGGGCGAAAGCGGCCGGGGGCCGCAAACGGTGCGTCGGTGGGAAGCGCAGCGTCAGGTAGGTATTGACCAGCGCCAGCGTGGCGATCAGTACCAGGCACGACAGCAAGGGCAGCGGAAACTGCAGCCACAAGGTGGTGATAACCACGGCGATCGACTGGCCGCCGACCGCGAGCCAGCGCAAGCGGATGAGCGTCTGCAGCCGCAGGCTTCTGTTCGAGGTCGGGTCGTTGTGTTCCAGTGCCACTGCCGTCATGCCTGCTCGTGTTCCCATTGCCGCGCCGCGCGTCAAATCGGAGACGCAAGGGACGCCGGCTCTCAATCTGCCGCATCAGTTTTTTCCGGATCGCTTCCGATCCAGGGAAGTATTGAGCGGTCCCTTCCAGGGGGCCGCCTCATGTACCACGTGGTTTCGCCCGTGTCGTCGGCGCTGCCTCCGCCGGGTTTTCCGGCCACGGGTGCTTGGGATAGCGCCCGCGCATGTCGGCCCGCACATCCCGCCAGGAGCCCGCCCAGAACCCTGGCAGATCGCGCGTTGTCTGGATCGGCTGCCGGCCGGGCGAGATCAGCTCGAGCAGCAGTGGCAACCGTCCGTCGCCGATGGCCGGATGTTTTTTGAGGCCGAAGAGTTCCTGCACCCGGATGGAAAGAAGCGGCTCGTCGCCGTCGTAATGGATGGGATGCCGCTGTCCCGTCGGCGCCTCGAAATGGGTTGGCGCCAGTTTTGCAAGCTCCCGCTGGCGGTCGTGCGCAATCAGCGACAGCAATCCCTCGGACAAGGCGCCCGCCTTGATATCGGCGATAGCCGTAACGCCGCTTTGGAATGGGACGAACCAGTCTTCCAGCCTCGCTAGCAGGGCGTCGTCGGATACATCGGGCCAGAGCTCGCCGATCGAGCGATGGAGGAAGCCGATGCGATCGCGCAGCTGCAACGCCTCCTTGGAAAATGGCAGCACGGCCAGCCCGAGCTGACGCACGCCATCGGCAAGCGCCCGTGCCGCACTTTCGCCGGTCGGCCTTGGCAGCGGCGCCTCCTCGAAGATGATCGCGCCGAGCCGCGTGACGCGGCGCGCCCGCACCTGGCGGCTTGCCCGGTCGAAGACGCTTTGCGCCTCCCGCACGATCGCGTCTGGCATATGCGCTTCGACGTCGGCGCGGGAAAGCTCGGCCGCTGCCAGCACGCGCTGGCCGCCGGCACGCCCCGTCAGGTCTGCGATGACAAGCATGTTGGCCGCTGCGAGCCGCTCGGTCTCGGCGATCTCGGCGCCACGACCGTTGGCCATCACGAACCGCCCGCGTCCTCCGCGCTGCAGCGCGATGCGATCCGGAAAGGCGTGCATCAGCAAGGCGCCGGGTTGGATCGGTTCGCTCGAACGTGGCCCGCCCTTGAGATCGGCTGCCATGCGCCGGGCGAGGTTGCGCGAGGCCTCGGCCCTCTCGCCGCGCTCCTGGCGAAAGCGCCGCAGCCGTTCCTCGAGGTCGATGGCGTTGCCGCCAAGCCCTTGCTCTGTCAGCATGACCGCGAGCAGGCAGGCGGCTTCGCCCTGACCTTCGTCGGCGGCCGAAACGGCCATCGCCGCAAGGCGCGGGGGCAGGGCCAGATCGCGGATCTTGCGCCCCCTTGGGGTCAGCGCCCCGGAACCGTCGAGCGCGCCGAGCTCGGTGAGCAGCTTTCGCGCTTCCTGAAGCGTGGTTTCCGGCGGCGGGTCGATGAAGGCAAGGGCCGCGGGATCGCTGACGCCCCAATGCGCCATGTCGAGCAGCAAGCCGGAGAGGTCGCTGGCCAGAATCTGTGGCGGCGTGAAGGCGGCCAGCGCTGCGGTCTGACCGGCATGCCAGAGACGGATGGCGATCCCCGGCTCGGTCCGCCCGGCACGGCCGGCGCGCTGGTCGGCCGAAGCGCGCGAGACGCGCACGGTCTCGAGCCTGGTAATGCCGGTCGAGGCTTCGAACACCGGCAGCCGCTGCAGGCCGCTGTCGATGACGATCCGCACGCCGTCGATGGTGATCGACGTTTCGGCGATCGAGGTGGCGAGCACGATCTTGCGCGTGCCCTTCGGCGCCGGCCGGATCGCTGCGTCCTGTTCCCTCTGCGTCAGGTTCCCGTAGAGCGGAACGACCGTCGTATCCGCCCCGAACCGGTCGGCAAGCCGGGATGCGGTCCGGGTGATTTCGGCCTGCCCGGGCAGGAAGGCGAGGATCGAGCCCTCCTCACTGCGATGTGCCTCGACGATGGCGCGCAAGACGGCGTCTTCGACGCTCTCGCCGCCGCGGTCCTGGTTGCGGATCTCGATCGGAAAGCTGCGGCCCTGGCTTTCGACCACCGCGGCGTCACCGAGCAATCTCGACACGCGCGCGACATCGAGCGTTGCCGACATGACGACGAGCCTGAGATCGTCGCGCAGGGCAGACTGAACGTCGAGCGCCAGCGCCAGGCCGAAATCGGCATCGAGCGAGCGCTCGTGGAATTCGTCGAACAGAACCGCGGCAACGCCGGCGAGCTCCGGATCGTCGAGGATCATGCGGGCAAAGACGCCTTCCGTCACCACCTCGATCCGGGTCCTGGCCGAGACCCGGTTGTCGAGGCGCATCCGGTAGCCGACGGTTTCGCCGACTTTCTCGCCGAGCAGCTCCGCCATGCGGCCGGCGGCCGCGCGGGCGGCGAGCCGCCGTGGCTCGAGCAGGATGATCTTGCCGCCGTTCAGCCAGGGCTGGTCGAGCAGGAACAGCGGCACCAGCGTCGTCTTGCCGGCGCCGGGCGGTGCCGAAAGCACCACGGAGCGGCCCCGGTCGAGGGCAGCGCCGATCTCCGGCAGGACCGCGCGAACCGGCAGGGCGGGCAAGGTAAGCGTCACGATTGCGTCTCCGCTCCGATATGGATGAGTTGACCACCGGCAGCCTCGGCGTCCGCCCGGTCGTGGGTGACCAGGATTGTCGGCAGGCCCGCGATCCGCGCCTTGGCGAAGATCAGTTCGCGCGTCTGCTGCCGCAGGGCCATGTCGAGCTTTGAAAAAGGTTCGTCGAGCAGCAGCAGGCGGGGTTGCGACAGAAGCACGCGCTGCAGTGCGACACGCGCCTCTTGCCCGCCCGACAATGTCTCGGGATCGCGGTCGAAGAAGCCGCCGAGCCCGACTTCATCGAGCGCGTCTTCTGCCAGCCGGCGTCTGGCATCTCGCCCCCTGATTGTCTCGGGGATGGCAAAGACGATATTGCCGCCGACGGAAAGGTGCGGGAACAACAAGGGATCCTGGAAAAGAATGCCGGCATGGCGCCGTTGCGGCGGCAGGCCGATCAGCTCCTCCTCACCGAGCCGAACCGCGCCTTTGGCGGAAAATTCGGGCTCCAGGAAGCCGCCGATATAGGCAAGAAGCGTCGACTTTCCGGAGCCGGATGGGCCCATCACCGTCAGCACGTCGCCGGGCATCACCGTCGCCGAAACGCAAAGCAGCATCCGTCCGTCGATCGCGATCGTCACATCGCACAACGTCAGAGGCTTGGTCTTGCCCGGTGTCTGCATTCAAATCCTCATGGCCCGTCGCTGGCGGAATAGCAATTGCGGCACCAGCGATGCAACGAGAAAACCGGAGAACGGCAGCAGCGCCTGCACCAGGGCGTAGACGCCGATGATGCGTCGATCGCCGCCTGACGAAAGGGCGACGGCTTCGGTGGTGATCGTGGTCACCCGCCCGGCGCCGATCACCACCGTCGGCAGATAGAGGCTGACGGAGACAGCAAAGCCGACGGCAAGCGCGGTGAGACAGGCACGGAGCAGCATCGGCAGCCGGATGGTCATGAGGGTCCTGAGCGACGACTTGCCCAGTCCCGATGCGATCTGTTCGTAGCGCCGGTCGAGCGCCCGCCAGGGCGGCCCGAGCGAGAGGAGCACATAGGGCAGAACGAAGACGAGGTGCATGGCGGCAACGGTGGCGATCGAGGGTGAAAATCCCACCCCGGTCGCCAGTACTTGCAAGCCGAACACGAAGGCGATTTCGGGAACGAGCAAAGGCAGGAACACGGGAAGCCACCGGTCGGCCTTGCCGTGCCCGCCGAGCGACAGCAGGAGGATGGCGATCGCAAGCGCTGCGAGCGACGACAAAAGTGCGATGGCGATGGTGGCCGCCAATGGGTCGACCAACCCCGCAAGCGCCCGCCCCCAGGCCGCGATGGTGAGGCTGGTCGGCAGGCGATCGGGGAAAGGCCATAGTCCCGCGATCGACCACAGCGCCAGAAGAGCGAGACCGGTAAAGATCAGCGCCGCCGACACCGCCGTGATCGAGGCTGCCGTTCGGCGCAGAAGTCGGTCGGCGGCAAGGCGCCTGCCCGAGGAGCATAGCCGTCTGTGGCAAAGGCGGCCGATCCGCTCGATGCCGATCCAGAAGCCGATCGCCACCAGACCGAGCGCAAGCTGCACGACGGCGCCGGCCGAGGCCAGAAACCGGGCGCCGACGTCGTCATCGGCAAGCCAGGCTGCGATGCGCACCGGCAGGGTCGGCGGCAGCTGCGGGCCGAGGATCATGGCGACGTCGACCACCGAGGTCGAATAGACCAGCACCGCAAGCACCGGCAGCCTGATCTGGCGGTAGAGCGCCGGCCACATCGCGATGGCAAAGCCCGTCACACGGCCATAGCCGAGTGCCGACATCAGGCGTCGGGAATTCGCCAATGGCAGCTGCGGCAGTGCCGCCAGCATCACCAGCAACAGAAACGGCATTTCCTTGGCGGCAAGGCCTGCCACCATAGACAGTCCGAGCGGATCGTTGGGGATCAGCCAGTCCGGCGGACGAAGAAAGCCGGTCAGTTCGGGGGAGACAAGACGAACCAGAAAGCCCGACGGTGCGATCAGAAAGGCGATCGCGAATGCCGATGCTGCGTGAGGAACTGCCAGCAGCGGCGACAGCAGGTGCTGGATGAAGGCGAATGGCCGTGTTCCGGCATAGCCGGCGACGAAGATCGCGACCACGACGAGCGCAATGAAGGTACTGGTCAGTCCCGCGGCCAGGCTGACGAACGCCGAGCGCTGGATATGCGGTTGGGCGGCAAGCGCCTCGAAATGTCCTGGCGTAAACTGCGCGCCACCGAGGGCGGGCAGGTAGCCGAAGGCCGGAAGCACCGTGCCGGCAAGGCCAGCCAGCACCGGCAGGCAGAGCAGCACGGCAAGGCCGGTGCCGATAGGACGCCGTATTCTCTCCCTCACCGGGATGTCCATCGCGCGTATCGGCGCCAGCCGTCAGTTGCCGGCGCCATAGCGGCGGATCCATTCGGTTTCGATCCGCGTCATCCAGTCCGGATGCGGTTCGGAAAGGGCAGGGCCGAGCTCCTCGGGCGGCAGTGTCGCAACGCCGAGATCAAGGGCAGCAAAGGCCGATCGCTCAGCTTCCGGCAGCTTTGCCATCGCCAGCACCGTCGGGTCACCCCAATATTGCGCATCCTGCTTGCGCAGCTGCGCCTCGGGCGAGAGCAGGAAGTCCGCCAGCAGCAGCGCGCCGGCCTTGGCATTCGCGTTATAGGGAATGGCAACGAAATGGGTGTTGCCGAGCGTACCGCCGGGAAAGACGAAGGAACGCACGCTTGCCGGCAGCTCGCCGTTTTCGATGGCGGCGGAAGCCTCGGCCGGATTGAAGGCGAAGATGATGTCGAGCTCGCCGTCCGCCAGCTTCTGCTTCATGTCGGGATAGTTCTGCGGATAGGCCTTGCCCTTGCGCCAAAGGTAGGGGGTCAACTGGTCGAGATAGGCAAAGAGCGGTGCCGTGTCCTCCATGAACGTCGCATCGTCGACGGGCTTCTGCAATTTGCCTTTGTCGGCGACGAGTTCGACCAGCACCTGCTTCAGGAACGACGAGCCGATGAAGTCCGGCGGCTGCGGATAGGAGAAGCGGCCGGGATGGGTCCTTGCCCAGTCGAGCAGGTCCTTCGCAGATGTCGGCAGCTCGGCCGCCGGCGTGCGGGCGCTGTCGTGGAAGAACACCAGTTTGGCGCCACCCCATGGGCTTTCGAGCCCTTCCGTCGGCACGGTGAAATCGGTCAGGATCGTTGGCTTCGTCTCGTGGTCGACATAGGCCCAGTTCGGAAGCCGGGTCGCCCAGCCGGGGCCGAGGAGCAGGCCCTGGCGCTTCATCGCTGCGAAGTTCTCGCCGTTGATCCAGATGAGATCGACGCTGCCGCCGGCATCCTTGCCCGCCGATTTCTCCGCGAGCACGCTGGCAACGGCCTTGGCCGTGTCGTCGAGCTTCACGTGAACGACGTCGACACCGTAGCGCGCCTTCATCTGTTCGCCCGCCCAGGCGATATAGGCATTGATGTTGGCAGCGCCCCCCCAGGCATTGAAGTAGACGGTCTCCCCCTTGGCTTCCGAAACGACGGAAGACCAATCGTCGATGTCAAAGGCGGCCGCAGGCACGGTCAGGCAAAGCGTCGCGATAGCCGCAAGCCCCCATCGTCTTGCCCATTTGATCATGTCCGCGCACTCCCTCGATTGTTTCGGCGCGAAGGTAAGCCAAGTGCCCCGGGCGTCAATGCGCGGCATCGACCGGAACCGTCACGTTTCGGTGAGACGCCCACCAGCATGTTGGGGGCCAGCCAGCCCCGCTCTGGCGCGGATTTGCGGTGTAGGGCGTGCTTCTTCTAGAGCGGCCCGGCACGGGGGCGGGGGCTTTTGGGCCGCCAGCGTGATTTTTGACCAACTGGACAAGGATCACGGCCCGGAACCCGTCCGTTTTTGGGCTGTGTTTG
>UBXV01000007.1 GCA_900469625.1 Hyphomicrobiales bacterium | reverse complement strand
GCGCCAGGACCAGCTGCGTGATCCTGAGCGTGACGAAAGCGTAGATCGCCAGAAGCAGGATCTGCAGCACCAGGTGCCGGCGAACCTTCGACAGCCGGTATAGACCGTCAAACAGATTGAGCAGAAACAGCCCGATGCCGATGGCCGACACGATGTAGCCGGCCAGGGCCGTGTTCGGCAGCCCGTTGATGTGGAGGCTTCGGCCGTTCTCGACCGCATGCATGCCGGCGGCGATCACCAGCGTTGCCATGACCAGATTGCGCACATGGCGAAAGATCTCTTCAAGCCCGCCATTGTCGAACAGCATCCGTCGCGCCAGGCCGAATTTTGATTGCATGCCATCCCTCATCGATGAGCCGTGTCTTGCTACAAGTCCCCCATGAACTGAAACCGGAGCCGATTTATGGCCGGAGGAAACAGGCCGGCCGGACGCAGCGCAACCGGATGTCGGCTTGCCCTGACGTCAAAGTCTTTCGGCATGGGACGCTTTCGCGTCGGCGACGATGGCAAAACGCGGTGATGTCGGGCTCAGCAGCGCCGAAGTCGGCCGGATATCAAAGGCAGAGCCGATGGCTTGCTCCAATGCGGCCATGAGTTCGGCAATGTCGGCCGTTGCGGTTTCGTGCAGCGCCTCGGCGACGACGAGGGCCGACTTGGTCCGGGGGCGGATCGCCGAGTGGCCGCTTTGCCGATTGGTCCATCGGCGTGCATGGGCGCGGCCTTTGGCGTCGCGAAAGATCACTTCGCCCGGTTCTGGATGTTCGGTTTCGCCGGAGAAGGTTTCGTACAACTCATCCCCTATGGCGCGGGTCACTTCGAGATCACCGGAGACGCGGGAAAGGTCGAAGACGGCAATGGGGATGGCAAAGGCGAGCGACACCGCGTTGCAGAGGTCGATCAGCGGATGGATCGAGGGAATGTCGCCTTCCTTGCGGAACCGGCGCAACAGCGCTTCCGAAGCGCAGCGATACTGCGTTGGCTTCAGTCCCATCCTGCCGAAGGTCCGGCGCCAAGCCTGGATTTCGACGAGTTCGCCTTCGGGGCGCGTTGCAAGGGCGGTGCTGGCGATGGCCTGAAACCGGGCGACGGCGTCGGCGACGGAAACGTTGCTGCGTACGCCCCCGACGTGGAGCGCGCCGGCCGCAAGCTCGGGAAAATCGCGCCAGATGCTGTCTGAATGCTGGAAATGCATGGAATGCCTCGAAGTTGATGGAGGAAAATGAAGGCGTCAGCTCCGCGTCTGGCCGGCAGCCTTCAGCCGCAAATGCGGCACGGCAAGACTGAGGACGGCGACAAGCACGCAGCCGATGCCGGCGACCTGGTTGACGCTCACGGGTTCGCCGAGAAGAACGAATGCGAATAGTACCGCTGAAACCGGTGCAAGTGCTGTGAAGACCGAAGCTTCCGTTCCGCTGACCCTGGCGGAACCGGCATACCAGAGGATGAAACCGGCAACGGTCGGGACCAGCGCATAGTAGAGCACGGCTGCCAGCGACTGCACCGTGACGTCCTGCATCGAAGAGGCTTCGAAGAGAGCAGGCACGAAGGCGACGCCAACGCCCATCCCGGCCATGATCGTCGAGAGCGCCAGCGGTGCTATCGGTGTGCGGATGCGCTTGTTGATCAGGATGAACAGCCCTTCGCAAAACACCGCTGCGAAGACGAGCGTTATGCCGAGGGTCGAATGCTCAGCACCGTCGTCGGGCCGCAGCACGATGGTCAGAACGCCGGCCGCCGCCAGCCCGATGGCGATCAGGGTCGAGCGGCTGGGCCGCTCGCCGAGCAAAAGGATGGCGATGCCGGCCGAGACCACAGGAAGCGTGCCGATGACGACGCCGGCATCGGTCGCCGAACTGTAGCGCAATCCGGCAATCAGCAGCGTGGTGTAGCCGACGCTGCCGGCGCCCGCCTGCAGGATCAGGATCAGCCACGCGCGCCGCTCGAGCCGAGGCCACGCCGTTCGCGTCAGCCGCATCAGCGCGAGGAACAGCGGGAAGGCGACGGCGAAGCGCAAGGCCGTCGCGATGAATGGCGGCAGGCCGGCGGCGATCAGCTTGCTGGCGATCACGGTGCTGCCGACCATGATCATCGCCAGTGTCAGATAGAGGTATCCCTGAAATCGTTCCGTCATGCGGCCACTCCTGCGTTGGCGCGCAAGTGATCTCATTCGGGTCTGCAGGTCTTGAACGGAATTGCAGGCGGCAGGTTATCAGGTCAGTGGAAGGATTGCGCATAGGCGCCGGGCGAGAGGCCGTATTTGCGCGCGAAGATCCGCGTCATGTGGCTCTGGTCGGCAAAACCGCCTTCGGCGGCCGCCTCGGCCAGCGGCATGCCGCGGGCGATCAGACCCCGCACCAGGTCGATGCGGCGCTGGACGAGATAGGCATGCGGCGTCAGCCCGAAGCTCTTGGCGAACCCGCGCACCACCTGAAACCGGCTGAGGTCTGCCACCTCGGCAAGGTCGGCGAGGGCGATGGCGGCGGCCGGATCGTCGTCGATCAGGCGTTGCGCCCGGGCGATCGCCGCCGGCACGGGCTCGGCCGGTCCTTGCCCGTCATGCGCGCGCATTGCATTGGCCAGCAGCGAAAGCAGGCATTCCTCGCCGAGCATCTCCGTCCGGTCGCAAGCCTTGGTCGTCGTCACCACGCCGAAGAGTGCCTGGAAATGTCTCGATATGCGCGCGTCCCGAAAGACGGGAGCCGTGAATTCTGCCGCCCGCGTCCTGCTCTGGCTGATGTCCTCCATGGCGTCTGCAATCACGATCGGGTCGAAATAGAGCATGCGCCAGGACCGACCGGCATCGCCGATCGGCATGCCGTCGTGGACCTCGCCGGGGTTGACCGTGATCATGTCGCCCGCACCCGCTTCGACCATGCCGCGACCGCTCAGCGACTTCTGGGCGCCCTGGTGGATCAGGCCGATGCCGAACTGCTCGTGCGTGTGGCGGTCAAAACTGTGCCCTGATGCGGCCTCGACCGCCTCGACGCCGCCAATGCGGCTGGGAAAAATCGTGAACCGGCCCTTCGCCATCACCCTGCCTGTCGTCTGTTTCTCCTCTGTCATACAATGACGGCGGCGTTCCGGCCATGGGGGCAGACCTTTAACAGTCTGCCACACCACTGTGCGACAAAGGGCGCACGCATGGGGCGGCGCTTTCTCCTCTCCGGCGTTGCAATCGCCGGCCGCATGCTTAAGGTCCGGCGTCGAAAGACGATGACGACCGGAGTATTGCCGAATGCTGGACCTGCGCCTTCACTTCCTCGAAGCCGACGGATCCCTTGCACCCTGGCGCGAGCGGATCGCCGCCGACATCGTGTCGACGGCGGAGCGCGTCGGCGGCAGCGTTTCGGCATCCGACAGGGCGGCACCGGTCGATGTCCTGGTGGAGTGCCGGCCGGGCGAGACGATCCCGGAGCTCGGAATGTCCGGCTCCTGCTACCGCCGCGGCCTGGTAACGGTGACCCTCGATCCGGACAATCCCAATTTCGAAGCGAGCCTTTCAGCCGGCGAACTGCGCAAGACGCTCACGCACGAACTACACCATTCCTTCCGCCACGCGACATGCGGTTACGGTTTCAGGCTGGGCGAAGTTCTCGTCACCGAGGGCCTGGCCGACGCCTTCGACGCGGAGATCAATGGCGGCGACGGCAATCCGTGGAACCATGCCATCACCGGCGAGCAATGGCTGGCGGTGGTGGAGCGGGCGGAACTGGAGCTCTGGGCCGACGGCTACAATCACAGTGCCTGGTTTTTCGGCTGGAGCGGCCAGGGCAATTCGCTGCCACGCTGGGCCGGCTACTCGATCGGCTATCACCTCGTCAAGGCCTACCTCGCGGTCAACCCGGAAAGCCGCCCGTCACAGATGACGTCGACCCCGGCGCCGGAGGTCATCGGTCGCGCCTGGGCGCATCTCAAAGCCAGGATATCGGCGACCGGCTGACAGGGTTCAGTCCCGGTCGTGCCCAGGCAACGTCTCGATGTCGTGGATCCAGGGCAGGGCGGACGAGCGCCAGATCTGCGCCTTCGGCGCCAGCGCGCGGCGCTGGTTGATGGTGCCGAGGCGAATGCCGACCTCTTCGGCATCGGCGTCCGTGCCGGTGGTGTAAACCGGAGAGCCGCAGTTCGGGCAGAAGAACTGCAGTCGCTTGCGGCCGTTCTGCGCCGTCTTGACGTAAAGCTTGGGCTCGCCGCCGGTCAGATGGAAATTTTCGCGCGCCGTGCCCGCCGTCACCCGGTAGGCCGATCCGGTCAGTTGCTGGCAATCGGTGCAATGGCAGATCGCCACGTCGTCCGGATCGATCTCGGCCTCATAGGTCACGAAACCGCAATGGCATTGTCCGTCGATCCGCATGGCACCGCCTCCCTGAAAGGCGGTAATCTAGGGCGCAGGCGCGCGCCCGTCCATCGCGCCTGGGCACCGACGCGTTCCGGCTAGACGCCGGTAAACAGCCACTCGTGTTCGCGGGCGTTGTGGAATTTCCAAACCCGCTTCGGCCCCGCCATGACGTTCAGGTAGTAGACGTCGTAGCCGTGCACGGCGGCGACCGGGTGGTATCCCCTCGGCACCAGCGTCACGTCGCCGTCTTCCACCGCCATGGTTTCGTCGAGCGAACGGTCGTCGGTGTAGACGCGCTGCATGGCAAAGCCCTGCGGCGGGTTCAGGCGATGATAATAGGTCTCTTCGAGATAGCTTTCGGCCGGCAGGTCGTCCTGGTCATGCTTGTGCGGCGGGTAGGACGAGGTGTGCCCGCCCGGCGTGATCACCTCGACGACCAGCAGCGACTGGGCGGAGCTGTCGTCCTCGGGCATGATGTTGGTGACGTAGCGGGTGTTGGTGCCCTTGCCGCGGGTCATCTGCGGGTGCGTTCCCGGTCTGATCACCTTGGCCTTGAAACCCTCGCCGCCCGGCGCCGAGCAGATCGCGAGATCGAGATCGGTCATGGCCTCGACCTGCCAGCGGCTGCCCTTCGGCACGTAGACGGCATAGGGCTGTCCTTCGAACGGCGTCATGCGTTCGCCAAGCTCGCCGAAATCCTCGTCGTCGACCGAAACCTTAGCCTTGCCGGATACCAGCACAAGGCAGATCTCCTTTTCGCCGGCCTCGGCACCTGCCTTCTCGCTAGGCTTCAACCGGTTGAGCGCAAAGCCGACATAGGTCCAGCCGGCGCTTTCCGGGGTGACGTTCTGCATCAGGCCCGACTTGGCCTTCGGTTTGACGAGCAGCTTGGACATGGGACGGTCTCCTGACTTTTTCCTTGGCGGTCGCGCTCGCGGCCTGCCCCTCACCCTAGCCCTCTCCCCGCAGGCGGGGAGAGGGGACTGTCGAATTTGCCGCATGCTCTCTACCCAGGTCGCGAGTGACCCGAGAATTAGCGGCATATGCCTTCTCCCCGCGAGCGGGGAGAAGGTGGCGGCAGCCGGATGAAGAGCCGTTACGCCCGGTCCAAGCCCGCTTCCTTGGCAAACGCCTTCAGCGACTTCAGCCCCAGCGACTGATACTCGAAGGGGTTGCGCACGGCCGAGTCCTGTTCGGCCTCGATCACGAGCCAGCCATCGTAATTGTGCTCGGCGGCGATTTTCAGCACGGGAGCGAAATCGACGCCGCCTTCGCTGTCGCCCGGAACGGTGAAGACACCGCGGCGCACGCCTTCAAGGAACGAAAGCCCTTCGCCTTCGACGACCTTGCGCACTGCCGTGCGCACGTTCTTGCAATGGATGTGGCGGACGCGGTGCATGTACTTCTTCGCGACCTCGGCCGGGTCGGACCCGCCGAACCAGGCATGGCCGGTGTCGAGCAGCAGCTTGGTCGCCGGACCGGTGTTCTGCATCAAGAGGTCGATTTCCTCGCCGGTCTGGACGATCGTGCCCATGTGGTGGTGATAGACGAGATCGATACCCTGGTCGGCGCAATACTGAGCGATCGCCTCGAGATCGGCGCCGAATTTCTTCCACTGGTCGGCCGGCAGCACCGGCTTGTCGTTGGCCACCGATTTCGTGTCGTCGCCATGGATGGCGTTCGAGGTCTCGCAGACGATCGCCACCTTGCAGCCGTTGTGCTTGAGCAAGTCGAGATGCGGCTGGATCGCCTTCTTCTCGGCTTCGACATCATGGGTAAGCAGGTTGGTCGAGTGCCAGCCGGAGACGAAGACCAGATCGTAGGCGGCGAGCTTTGCCTTCAGCGCTTCCGGGTCGGAAGGCATCTTGTGGCCCTTCTCGATGCCGTCGAAGCCGATTTTCTGGCAATCGGTGAGGCAATCCTCGAGCGTCAGATGCGCGCCGATCGAATGATCGTCGTCGTTGCTCCAGGCGATCGGGTTGGTTCCGTAGCGGATCATGTTTCTTCACTTTCTGATGCCATCCGCAACCATGCGGACAATGGACGTGGAAAAGCGCCTGCGATGGGGTCGCAGGCGCCTGATTGTTTGTTCTCAGCCGAAGCGTTGTGAAGCGAGCGCCTTCTCGTAACCCTTGCGGGCCGCGTTGACCTCGGCGCGCCCGGACACCTCGGGAACCGCCACATCCCACCAGTGGCCGCCTGCGTCGGTGGTAACAAGCGGGTCGGTGTCGATGACGATGACGGTGGTGCGGGCTTCGCCGGCCGTTTCCTTCAGAGCCGATTCCAGCTCCGGGATCGAGCCGACCTTGCGCGTCAGCGCACCCATCGCGCCGGCATGGGCGGCGAAATCGATCTGCGGCAGTTCGACATGGTGCGTATCGGCGAGCAGGTTGTTGAAGTTGGCGCCGCCGGTCGCCATCTGCAGCCGGTTGATGCAGCCGTAGCCGGCATTGTCGAGCAACACGATGGTGATCTTTGCGCCGAGCATGATCGACGAGGCGATCTCGGAGTTCAGCATCATGTAGCTGCCGTCGCCGACCATGACGATGACGTCACTGTCGGGTCGGGCGAGCTTGGTGCCGAGACCGCCGGCGACCTCATAACCCATGGTCGAGAAGCCGTATTCCATGTGGTAACCCCCAGGCGTTTCCGCCTGCCAGAGCTTGTGCAGCTCGCCGGGCAGGCCGCCCGCCGCGCAGACAAGCACGGTGTCCGCTCTACCGCGGGCGCGCTGGACGGCGCCGATCACCTGTGCATCCGACGGCAGCGCCGCATTGGTGGTCGCCGTCGCCTTGTCGGCGGCCTTCAGCCACTCGGTCTTTCCGGCTTTCGCCTTGTCGGTCCAGGCGGCGTCGACCTTGTGGTTGCCGAGCCCGGCGGAAATGCGCTCGAGACCGACGCGCGCGTCTGCCACCAGCGGCAGCCCCTCATGCTTGGCGGCATCGAACGGCTGAACATTGAGGCCGACGATCTTCAGACCCTCGTTCTTGAACAGCGCCCAGGAGCCGGTGGTAAAGTCCTGCAGCCGCGAGCCGACGGCGAGCACTACGTCGGCCGCCTCCGCCAGCTGGTTGGAGGCTGACGTGCCGGTGACGCCGACCGAGCCCATGTTGAGTGGATGGCTGTGCGGCAGCGAGGACTTGCCGGCCTGGGTCTCGACGACGGGAACGCCGTGCTTTTCCGCAAAGGCCGCAAGCGCCTTGCTGGCTTCCGAATAGAGCACGCCACCGCCGGCGATGATGACAGGGCTTTTCGCCGCCTTCAGCGCTGCGATCGCCGCTGCCAGCTCGTCGGCATCGGGCTCGATGCGGCGCGACGACCAGACTTTTTCGTCGAAGAAGGCTTCCGGATAATCATAGGCTTCAGCCTGCACGTCCTGGCAGAGCGAGAGCGTCACCGGGCCGCAATCGGCCGGATCCGTCAGCACCTGCATGGCACGGCGCAGCGCCGGGATGATCTGCTCCGGCCGGGTGATGCGGTCGAAATAGCGCGAAACCGGACGGAAGCAATCATTGGCCGAGATCGTGCCGTCGGCAAAACCTTCCACCTGCTGCAGCACCGGATCGGGCCGACGATTGGCAAAGACGTCGCCGGGCAGGAACAGGACCGGCAGGCGGTTGACGTGGGCAAGGGCTGCCGAGGTCACCATGTTGAGCGCGCCGGGACCGATCGAGGTTGTGCAGGCCATGAAGCGACGGCGGAAGCTTGCCTTGGCAAAGGCGATCGCGGCATTGGCCATGCCCTGCTCGTTCTGGGCGCGGTAGGTCGGCAGCGTGTCCTTGATGCCGTGCAGCGCCTCGCCGACGCCGGCGACGTTGCCGTGGCCGAAGATGGCGAAGACACCGCCGAAGATCGGCACCTTGTTGCCGTCGATGACGGTCATCTGGCGGGTCAGGAACCGCGCCACGGCCTGTGCCATGGTCAGGCGCACGGTCTTCTGGCTCATATTCTGTTTCCTCCTCGTGGCGAAATCATCCCGTTTCGCCCACTCGCATCGTTTGCTGGACGGGGGCCGGTGTGAAAACCAGCCCCGATCCTATGCCGCCTTCGTTTCACCCAGCTGCAGCCAGAGATCGACCAGCGCCTTGAATTTTCCGGCCATGTCGGCGATCGCCTGTTCGTCGGTCATGGCGCCGCCGAGCCAGGCCTTGCTGGCATCGGCAAAGATGGTGCGACCGACCGCAAAACCCTTGACCGTCTTCGACGTCCGGGCTGCCGCAAAGCCGTCTTTCAGCGCCTCGTAGGGCGCTTCGAGGCCGAGCAGCACCACGCCGCGGCAGAGCGGGTCGCGCTTTTCGATGACCGCATCGATCGCCGCCCAGGCGTTCCGGCTGGCCTGCGGCTCGAGCTTCCACCAGTCGGGCTTGAGGCCGGCATCGTAGAGTTCGCTGAGCGCGCGCGGAATGGTCTGGTCGTCGAGCGTGCCGTGCTTGCCTGCGATGATCTCGATCAGGATTTCGCGGCCGACCTTGCGCGCCGCCTCGAAGGCCGAGCGGAGTTTGGCAACCTGCGTCGCCTTCATCTCGGCCGGATCATCAGGATGGTAGAAGGATAGCACCTTGATGCAGTGATCGACCGGCCAGTCGATCAGGCGGCTGCCGAGATCCTGGCTGAATTCGAACTGCAGCGGCCGCGAGCCCGGAAGCTCGATCGGCTTGCCGATCCAGAAGTCGCGGTGGGCGCCGGCGGCATAAAGCGCGTCGCGGCCGTATTTGTCGTCGATCAGCATGCCGAAGCCGGAGCGGCCGGCAGCCACCTGCGCTGCAGCCTTGACCGCCAGCACCTTGAAGGCGGGGATGCGGGCGAGCAGTTCGGGATTGCCGGCGGCCGCATCTTCAAGCTGGCTGCGATGGTCGATGGCCAGCGCCATCAACAGCGGGATCTCGCGCCGGCGGGTGGTTGCCCAATGCACGTGGTTGATCGCCTCGTCCTTGCGCAGCGCCCGTTCCTTGCTGCCCTTCTCCAGGAAGAACTGCAGTTCGGTCCAGGTCGGGATCTCCGGCGCGCAGAGCAGGCGGGAGACGGCAAAGGCGCCGCAGGCATTGGCCCAGGTGGCCGAGGTCGCATGCGGTTCTTGTCTTAGCCAGCCGCGCAGGAAGCCGGACATGAAGGCGTCGCCGGCGCCGAGCACGTTGTAGACCTCGATCGGAAAGCCCTTGCCGATGAT
Source organism: Hyphomicrobiales bacterium (assembly GCA_900469625.1). Lineage (GTDB taxonomy): Bacteria > Pseudomonadota > Alphaproteobacteria > Rhizobiales > Rhizobiaceae > Ensifer. Next base: position 593,431 of record UBXV01000007.1, on the reverse strand, counting down.
GCCGTCCTCGAGATCGTCGGAAATCGGGCCGTCATAGACGATGCAGCCCATGGGCCCGCGCTTCAGGACGATCGTCGCCGTGGAAAGGGAGCGGATCGTCTTCAGCGCCTGCAAGAGGTCGCTTTCACCCGATGCGATCAGCACCTCTTCCTCGGTGCCGACGATCAGGTCGCAATCGGCAAGCACGGTCTTGAGGTGGGCCGAGACACGGTCGGAGGCGATGTAGCGGTTCTCGCCGGCGTCGTGGCCGGCAAGGCCCCAGAGGTTCGGGCGGTAGTCGATGTCGAAGACGATCTTGGCGCCGTTCTCCTTGGCAAGGCGCATCGCCTTGCGCTGCGCCGCATCGGTGTTGGGCTTGGAGAAGTGCGTGCCGGAAACAAGGATCGCCCTTGCCGAGCGGATGAAGTCCTCGGAAACGTCGTCTTCGCACAGCGCGTTATCGGCGCAATTGTCGCGGTAGAACAGCAGCGGGAAGGACTTGTCGTTCTCGACAGCGAGGATGGCAAGCGCCGTCAGGCGCTCCGGATCGGTGACGATGCCGCGGGTTTCGACGCCTTCGCGGGTCAGCTGCTCGCGGATGAAGCGGCCCATTTGCTCATCGCCGACGCGGGTGAGAAGCGCCGACTTCAGGCCGAGGCGTGCGGTGCCGACCGAGATGTTGCAGGGGCAGCCGCCGACCGATTTGGCAAAGCTCGAAACGTCCTCCAGCCGGGTGCCGATCTGCTGGCCATAAAGGTCGACCGATGCCCGGCCTATGGTGATGAGGTCGAGCGGCTTTGCTCCCTGTGACGAAACGTTCTGGCTCACTGCTTCCTCCCCGCGGACGCCTTTGCGGCCCCGACCATTCTCGTTCTGTGGGTGATGCAGGTATGAAACATAAATTCCGGCGTTTCGTCAATATAGAATTTTCATTCTATCCGTTCTATTCCGCCCGGGCCTCTTCCTGGAGGCGATGGCGCTTTTCGGCAATGGCCACCGTCAGCGCCATGGCAAAGGCCATGCTGGCGGAAAGCGAGCGGAAGCCGGCATGATCCGCCTCGACCAGTTCGAACCAGACCTTCGAGGATTCGGCGAGCGGCGAGAAGGCAGAGTCGGTCAACGACACCACCGGCACCTTGCGCTCGGCGAGCAACCGCGCCTGAGTGGCGCTTTCGGAGGCGTAGGGGGAAAAGCTGACCGCAAAGGCCGCGTCGTTCTTGCCGGCCATTGCCAGCATGTCGTCGTCGATGCCGGCGGCGGTGCCGACCAGTTGATACTTCACCTTCAGCTTGCCGAAGGCATAGGCCATGTAGCTGGAGATCGGGTAGGAGCGGCGCTTGGCGATCAGGTAGACCGTCTCGGCCTTGGCGAGGATATCGACCGCGCGCTCGAAGGCTTCCGGATCGACTGATGTGGCGATGTTGTCGAGCGAGCGGTGGGCGGCAGCGACGAAACCGTTGAAGATCGAGCCGCTCTCGAGCTTGCTGTGCTCGTTTTCACTGAGCGCTTTCAGTCGGTCTTCGTAGCCGGGCGTGCGTTCGCGCAGGCGGGCGCGGAAGATCAACTGCAGGCTGGAAAAACCCTCGAAGCCGAAATGCTGGGCGAAGCGCACCAGCGTCGACGGCTGGACGTCGGCCGAAGTGGCGATGCTGGCGGCCGTGCCGAAGGCAATCTCGTCGGGATTGTCGAGCGAATAGGCGGCCACCTGCTTCAGCCGTTTTGGCAACTGCGCCTTTCGCTCCAGAATGACCGCCTTCAGCGCTTCGAAATCCTGCGGGACCTCCGTCGTCGTGTCAGGCGTTGCCATTCTTGTCCGTCTCCCGTCTGCGCGGTGTTGCGTTGTGACCTCACCCTAATCGATTGGCGATCCATGGCATAGAACAGGCGTTCCATTTTTGTCGTCTTTTCCGTTTCGACTTTCTCAGCCGATCTGCACCCATTCATTGGTTTTTGCCGACTGGTAGGTCGCAGACAGCACCTTCTGGACTTCGTATCCTTCGCGGAAGTCGGTCGAGGGCGATTTTCCCTTGGCGATCGCGTCCAGGAATTCGTTGACCTCGATCGCCTTCAGGTCGTTGAAGCCGATCTGATGCCCGGGAGCGACGCAGAAGGCGCCATAGGGCGGGTGCTCAGGGCCGGCCCAGATGGTGCGGAAACCGCGGGTGCGAACGTCGTCACCGGTCTTGTAGAGGCGGATCTCGTTCAAACGTTCCTGGGTGAAGACGATGCTGCCCTTGGAGCCGTAGATCTCGAAATCGTGCTGCATCTTGCGGCCGGTGGCGATCCAGTTCGCCTCGAAGCTGCCGGTGGCACCATTTTCGAAGCGCACGAAGGCACGAGTAATGTCGTCGACCTCGACGGCGCGCATTTCGGTGGAACCGGCAGAGACGGGGCGCTCGGGGATCTGGATGATGGTTTCGGCCAATACCGATTTGATCGGTCCGACCAGGTGGCGCATCGAGGCGATGATGTGGCTGCCGATATCGGCAAGCGCGCCGCCGCCGCTGGCCGGGTTGAGCCGCCAGCCCCACGGCACGGAGGCGTCCGCCATGAAATCCTCGGCATGCACGCCGCGCATGGAGCGGATCTCGCCGATCTCGCCGCTTTCGATGATGTCCTTGGCAAGGAAGATCAGCGGGTTCTTCAGGTAGTTGAAGCCGACCTGGGTGACGACGCCGGCTTTCTCGGCGGCAGCGACCATTTCGGCGCAATCCGCAACCGTCGGCGCCAGCGGCTTTTCGCAATAGACATGCTTGCCATGGGCAATCGCCGCCAGCGCCATTTCCTTGTGCAAAAGGTTCGGCGTGGTGATGTCGATGATATCGATGTCGGGATCCGTCAAGAGTTCGCGCCAGTCGGCCGTCGCCTTGCGGAAGCCGAGCTGGCCGCGGGCCTTCTCGGCGCTTTCGACGGTCACGTCGGCAACCGACACCAGATCGAGCTCGAACGGCAGGTCGAACACCCGCGCCGCAACGGTGAAGCCAAGCGCATGCGCCTTGCCCATGAAGCCCGTGCCAATGAGGCCGACGCCCAGTTTCTTCTTGCTGCTCATGCCATTCCTCCGGGGCCTGCGGCCTGTATCGTGGCTGGAAATGAAATGAAATGTGCAGGATTTGTCAATATGGAATATTTGTTCGAAAATGAGATTGCGTTGTGGGAGAGGGCGGTTGGGGCGTGTTTCGATCGAAACAGCGTGGCTGGATCGTCAAAGATACTCTGCCATTGGACCCGGGATGAATTTGTTAACGCATTTTTACCATGTTTCGTCGGAACATCCGCCATGGTTAACGAATCGCATCCGTATGGGCGGGCGAAACCGGAGTGATGTCAGCATGTGCCGCTGGGCAGCCTATCGCGGGGAGCCGCTTTATCTCGAGGAACTGGTGACCTCTCCGGCGCACTCGCTGATCGAGCAGTCCCATTGCGCCACGCGGGCCAAGACGGCGACCAATGGTGACGGTTTCGGCATCGCCTGGTATGGCGACCACCCCGAGCCCGGGCGCTACCGCGACATCCTTCCCGCCTGGTCCGACTGCAACCTGAAAAGCATCGCCCGCCAGATCCGCTCGCCGCTGTTCCTCGCCCACGTGCGCGCGTCGACCGGCGGCGGCACGCGTCGCGACAACTGTCACCCCTTCGTCTTCGGCCGCTGGTCGTTCATGCACAATGGCCAGATCGGCGACTTCGAGCATCTGCGCCGGCCGATGGAAAGCATGCTCGACAACGACCTCTATTCGGCCCGCACCGGCACGACGGATTCCGAGCTGTTGTTCCTGCTCGCCATGCAGTTCGGGCTCGACAGCGATCCGCTCGGCGCGATCGCCGAAGCGCTGGCCTTCGTCGAACAGCTGGCTTCGCATCTCGAGCGCCAGGTGCTGGTGCGGTTTACCGCCGCCTTTTCCGATGGCCACGACCTCTATGCCGTGCGCTACGCCTCCGACTGGAAGGCGCCGACGCTCTATGCAGCGCCGATGGGCCCGAGCGGCGGCTATTGTCTTGTGTCCGAACCGCTCAATGACGACGACGGCGCCTGGGTCGAGATCCCCGATGGCACAGCCGTGATCGTCGGCGAAAACGGCGTCGATGTGCGTCTGTTCTCGACGCAGGGCGCGCCGGTGCGGGCTTATCGTTCGGCCTGAGGCGTTTCTGAATCCCCCCGCCGAGCGGTGACGGCCCCTTATCCGGCTGCCGCCACCTTCTCCCCGCAGGCGGGGAGAAGGGACATGCCTCACTCTCGCCGGGTCCATCAATCGACTGCGAACGCTTTGCTCGCGCAGGGCACGTCCCCTCGCTCTGCCTGCGGAGAGAGGGGTAGTCCTCGGGTTAAACCCGAGGAGAGGGCTCTTTTTGCTAGAAGGGCGAGGGACGCCATCTACCCAAGCGACGGCGCGATCAGCCCCGCTCTTTCCGCTCCAGTTCGGCCGCGATCAGCGCCGCCAGCTTGTCGGCGACGGCGTCCTTGTCCATGTCGGGCCAGTCGTCGTTGCCGGTGGCCGAGATGAGCTTCACCCGGTTGCGGTCGCCGCCCATGATGCCGGTTGCCGGCGAGACGTCGTTGGCGAGGATAAAGTCGGCGCCCTTGCGCTCGAGCTTGGAGCGGCCATTGTCGGCAACATTCTCCGTCTCGGCGGCAAAGCCGACCACGAGCTTCGGCCTGTCGGCGTGGTGGCCGACGGTCTTGAGGATATCCGGGTTTTCGGCAAGCTGCAGCGGCGGCGGCGCCTCGCCGGGTTTCTTCTTGATCTTGTTTCCGGCGGCACTCGCCACCCGCCAGTCGGCAACGGCCGCCACCATCACCGCGATATCGGCGGGAAGGGCTGATAGCACTGCATCACGCATCTCCTCGGCGCGCTCGACATGGATCACCTTGACACCAGATGGGTCGGGGATGGTCACCGGGCCGGAGACCAGCGTCACGTCGGCACCGAGTCTCGCAAGGGCGGCGGCAATCGCGTGGCCCTGCTTGCCGGAGGAGCGGTTGGCGATATAGCGCACCGGGTCGATCGGCTCATGCGTCGGCCCTGATGTAACGATTGCCGTGCGGCCGGCAAGCGGCTTCACGCCATCCGAAAGCAGGGTCTCGACCGCAGCCACGATTGTCAGCGGCTCGCTCATCCGTCCTTCGCCGGCCTCGCCGCTTTCCGCCATCTCGCCGGCTTCCGGGCCGATGAAACGGATGCCGTCGGCAGCAAGAGTCGCGCGGTTGCGCCTTGTCGCGGCATTGGCCCACATCTTCGGGTTCATCGCCGGCGCGACGAGCACCGGACGGTCGGTCGCAAGCAGGATCGTCGAGGCGAGATCGTCGGCATGGCCGTTCGCCATCTTGGCCATCAGATCGGCGGTCGCGGGTGCGACGACGATCAGATCGCATTCGCGCGCCAGCCGGATATGGCCGACATCCTGTTCATCCTCACGCGAAAACAGGTCGAGATAGACGTGGGAGGCGGCAAGCGCGCCGACGGCAAGCGGGGTGACGAACTGCTGCGCGCCAGCGGTCATGACCGGGCGGACGCTGGCGCCGCGTTCGCGCAGGCGCCGGATCAGGTCAAGGCTCTTATAAGCCGCGATGCCGCCGGAGATGATCAGGAGAATGCGCTTGCCCGACAGTGTCATCGCGTCCCGGCCCTCAGGCCGCCTTCTTCCCGGCAGCTTGCCGGTCCATTCCTGTTGTTCGACGTATCCTTTCAACGGAATTTCCGTTGAGCAATACGGTTGGCGGCGACCCTACTTGAGCGTTTCATCGCGCGCAATGCGTCGGGATGGGTGCCGCGATGATGACCATCGCCGCTGACGTGTGCCCCGATCGCGAACCGCTGTGCAGGCGTCCCGGTGTCTCGCCGATCACGCGGCGTTGATCGTGGCGTGTTGCCGAGGGGGCGTGCGCGCCGCGAATATCCCTTGGTATCTCGGCACCCAAGGCGCATAGTACTTTCATCATCGACCGATCGAACGGGCGTCGGTGGCTGAGAGATCTCGCGCTTTCGCCCCAACAGGAAGATCGCGTGATGTACGCCATCGACGGATTTCGCGGGCGGCCAATCCTTCCCAGCGAATTCTCGATGGTTGCCGATGTGTTTCGCGATGCCGTACGGGTGCGATATGCCGCGCTCGATCGCGAGGAGGCCGAGGCAATCCTGCTCGGGCTCGTGCATTTGCATCGGACGCTTGGCAAGAACACGCTGCCTTCCGTCCAGTAGGTGCTGGCGTTTGGACGCTCAGCCTCGATCGTGACGCTGCCGAATGCACGCAACGGCGGGAACGCGGCTGGCATCAACGCATTTGCCAAATGACACGCAGGCGATCGCGTGGCCCTGGGCTGCAATGGCACCAGGGCATTTCGACGCCAGGGAGAATGCCATGTTTCATACGTTCGCCACACAAATTCGCCGCTACGACTACACCCTCGCCGCCATCAAGATTTCGCTCGTCCTGTCGCTGCTGGTGATCGCGCTGATCACGCTGAAAGGCGTGCTGTGGTAGGCGCGGCAAGCCTTGTTCGATGTGCGCCTGCACTGCGCGCAGCCCACGCCCTTTCCCTTCGTTCCCTTTCCCATTCGTCTGTTCCGAACGTCTTGCCTTGAAGAAAACACGATCGCTGCTATCTTTGAGCGCGATAGAAACGATCACAGGATACACGCATCGATGGATTTCCACCTGACAGCAAAGCCCATCTCTTTTGCCATCAGGGACATCCGTATCCATGCCTGTTTCGATTTCGCTCTCCCATCTCACCTGGTCCACGCCTGACGGCCGCAGCCTTTTCTCCGACCTGAACCTGACCTTCGACCCGGGGCGATCCGGTCTTGTCGGGCGAAATGGCGTCGGCAAAAGCACGCTGATGAAGCTGATTGCCGGGACGCTACGGCCGCAGGCCGGCGCCGTTTCTGTCGGCGGCAGCCTCGGCATGCTCAGCCAGACCGTGCAGGTCGCGCAACGGGAGACGGTCGCCGACCTCTTCGGCATTTCCGATGCGCTGGCGCTTCTTGGCCGTGCTGAAGACGGTACCGCCAGCATCGAGGACCTGTCGATCGCCGACTGGACGCTGGAAGCGCGGCTCGAAGCCGCTCTTGCCCGCCTCGGTCTTCAAGCTGCGGCCCACACGCCGCTATCGTCCTTTTCCGGCGGACAGTTGACCCGCGCCAAGCTGGCGGCGCTCGTCTTTGCCGAGCCGGATGTCATCCTGCTCGACGAACCCACCAACAATCTCGATCGCGCCGGCCGCGCGGCGGTGATCGACATGATGGCCGATTGGCGTGGCGGCGCCATCGTCGTCAGCCACGACCGCGAGCTGTTGGAAACGATGGATGCGATCGTCGAACTGACGTCGCTCGGCGCAACCAGCTATGGCGGCAACTGGAGCCTTTATCGCGCGCGAAAGGCGATCGAGCTTGCCTCTGCCCGACATGATCTCGCCGATGCCGAACGACGCCTTGCCGAGGTCGAGCGCAAGACGCAGGAGATTGCCGAACGCAAGGCGCGCAAGGACAGTGCCGGGCGTCGCAAGCGCGCCAAGGGCGACGCGCCGCTTCTGTTGCTCGATGCCCGCAAGGAGCGGAGCGAAAAGACCGGCGGCGACCATGCGCGCCTTGCCGAACGGCGGCGCGAGCAGGCGCTCGGCGATCTCGCGACCGCGCGCGACCGCATCGAGATCCTGCAGCCGTTTTCGGTGCGGCTGCCCTCGACCGGGCTGCCGCCAGGCCGCGTCGTCCTGCAGGTCGATGGTGTCAGCGCCGGCTACGTCCCGGACCTTCCTGTGCTCGCGGGCCTGTCGCTGTCGATCTCGGGGCCGGAACGGGTGGCGATCACCGGCCGCAACGGTTCGGGCAAGACGACGTTCCTATCGCTGGTAACGGGCAGTCTTGCGCCCTGGTCCGGCCATGTGCGAGTCCTGACGGACTTCGCCACGCTCGATCAAAAAGTAAGCCTGCTTGATCCCGAAATGTCGATCCGCGACAATTTCCGGCGGCTCAATCCGCAAGCCGGCGAAAATGCCTGCCGTGCGGCGCTCGCACGCTTCATGTTCCGTGCGGACGCGGCCCTTCAGCAAGTCGCGAGCCTTAGCGGCGGCCAGATGCTGCGGGCAGGCCTTGCTTGCGTGCTCGGCGGCGATGATCCGCCGCCGCTCTTGATCCTCGACGAGCCGACCAACCATCTCGACATCGAATCCATCGAGACGGTGGAAGCGGGGCTGCGGGTCTTCGACGGCGCGCTCCTCGTCGTCAGCCATGACGAGGCCTTTCTGGAGGCGATCGGCATCACGCGCCGGATCGATCTGTCCGCAATTTCGCAGGCAGACCGCCGCTAGAGGTTGACGACGGTGTCACTCCGCCCATTTGACATCGCCGGTAAAGGCGATCGTCAGCCAGCGGTCGCGTCCGGCTTCGCCGATCTCAGCGCCGATCTCGGCGCGGATCGCATCGAGGCTTGCGAGCGTGTCGATACGGGTCTCGGCCGATCCGATCAGATAGATCTCGATCAGGCGGGCGCGGCCGACCTTGGCGACATAGGTGCGGTAATCGGCAAAGCCGTGACGGCTGGCGGCATTGCTGGCCGCCTCGCGCACCTTTTCGTCCAGCTCGGCCGGGGCGACGAGAAAGATCTCCTTCAAAGCGGCATAGACGGTCTTCAGCGGCAGCGGGATCAGGCAGAGCGTCAGCACCACCAGGATCGCCGGGTCGGCATAGGGCGTCCAGCTTTCATAGGCCGTGCCCTTCAGCAGCGCGGCCACGACGAAGGCGGCGAGCAGGGCTGCGGTGATCGTGCCCGACATCGCCCAGGCGCGCACGTCGAGTGCCAGGAATTCGGATCCGATCGTGCGGTTGGCCCGCCGCCCGTAGAAGAACATCACGATGCAGATGACAAGGACGACGGCGGCATAGGCGATCGCCCAGTCGAAGGCGAGTTCGCGACCGCCTGTCAGCAGCGAATCGACCGCGTTGATCAGAGCGTAGAAGGAAAGCGTGGCGAGCAGGCCGGCATTGAGCAAGAGCACCATCGGCTCGATATGCCAGAAGCCCATCTGGAAGCGGCTGCTCTCCCGGGGGATCAGCCGCGTCACACCCAGCGCCAGCAAGGTCATCGCCGCATCGACGGCGGAAAACACCCCGTCGAACACGATTGAAACCGATCCGGACAACAGGCCGAAGAGCACACCCGTCGCACCGACGACGATGGTCGCTGCGATTGAGCGTTTGAGGACGGTCTGTTCGGTGGCGGCGGTCATGATCTTGTATTCACTCCTGTTTCGACGCGGTGCTTAGGCGGTGCCAGTGACGAAAAGGTGACGGTGATCACACAGAGAGCACGATGGTAACGTTTGTCGACAGGATGGAAAAGCGACCGAGCGCCCGCATGCGCTCACGCGAATGGGTGTCACTGAATGTGATGTCAGTACCTGCGTCGGGCCGCGTGCGTCGGCTCAGCGCTACGCCAGCTGACCGAGCCGCATGAGATCTCCGCCGATGGCGCCGCCATCGACCGTGTCGGCAGGGGCCGCTTGCGGGCGCGGCGGCGGCATCGAATGGCCGATCGCAAACAGCAGTGCGCTTGCCGCCGAAAGCAGCGCGAACAGGAGGAACATGCCGGCGCCACCGATGGCGCCGAGCGCAACTCCACCGATGAGCGGCCCGAGAAAATTGCCGAGCGAAGACAAGGAATGCGCGCCGAAATAGGTGCCGCGGTTGCCGGCATCCGAGATACCGTCGACCAGCACGTATTCGGACGGCACGACGAGAACTTCGCCGATGGTGAAGAGGACCATCGAGGCAACCAGCATTTCCATCCCGGATGAGGCTGCAAAGCCGATTTCCCCCAAAAGGAACAACAGGCAACCGAGCGAGAGCGCCGGCAGCGCGCCGATCCGCTCGATGACGAAACGGGCAGGCGTGCTGGCGATCAGCACGGTGGCGGCGTTGGTGGAAACGAGGAGCGCGAAGAGTGTGACGCCGTCTTCGAAGCCGGTGGTGAGATATTGCGACAGCGTGACGGACCATTGGCCGTGTACGGCCAGAAGCAGCGTGCCGCCGATCACGAAGAACACCAGGCGGCGGTCACGCAGGGCGGCAACGAGCCCCCGCCAGCCACCGGCCGCCCGAGAGGTCGTCCCAGTTTCCGCAACCGGCCTGTTGCTGGCGTCGGGAACGGTGAAGAACAGCACGAGGCCGAAGGCGGCGTGCATCAGGCCGGCAAAGACGAACAGCGTTGCATAGGCAGCCCCGATCCAGACGCCGATCAGGGGGCCGATTGCCCAGCCAGCATTGATGGCGAGGTAGCGCCAGGAAAACACCCGCAGGCGCAGATGCGCCGGTGCGGCATCGCTCATCAGGGCCCGCGACACCGGCTCGTAGACGGCGGCTGCAACGGCGGAGACGATGTGCGCCAGGGCAAAGGCGGCGATCGATTGCGCCAGGCCCAGGCCCGCGAGCGCCAGCCCGGCCATGCAAAGTGCTGCGGTCAGCAGGCCTTTTCGGCCGATACGGTCGGACAGCGTGCCGGCAAAGGGGCTGACGATGGCGCCAAGGAGCGGACCGACGCCGATCAAGGCGCCGATGCCGGCGGGGCTCAGCCCGAAATCCTTCTGCAGGCGGATGGCAAGGAACGTCAGGCTCATGCCCTTGGCGATCGTCACCACGCCGGAGCCTCCGATGAGAAGCAGCGCAATCAGGCGACCCGAACGTTCGGAATAGGCAGTCATTGCAGACACTCGCAGGCTGGCGTCGGTCGATGTTCGGTGACGAAGACCGGCGGCGGGAAAGGGTACTGGTCTGCGCGATTACACCCCTCGCGTGTGCGCGACAAGAGGTTGGGTGTGGAGCAATCAGTTGTCGCCGAGCGTCGATGCCGTCACCCGGTACGGTCAGTCGTGCTTCATCCCTTGTTGCCATTCCGCATAAAGCGATGCCGCCTGCGTGTCGACGACAGGCACGTGGCGGAAGCGCATGGCCTGCTCGTCCAAGGGTTTTGCCAGCTCGGCGTAAATTTGGGCCGTCGACAGGCCATAGGGCTCGGCGTCGGCATTCGAATGTGCGTAGGCGATCTCGGTGATGCCGGCCATGCGCATGGCGGCAAGGTACATCGGGCAGGGCTGGCCGCTGGCATAGATCGCCACACCGTCAAGCCGGGGAGAGCCGAGATGTTGTGCCGCCGTGCGAAGGGCATTCAATTCCGCATGCGAAGTCGGATCCCCGGTCTCAAGCATGCGGTTGACGCCTTCGGCGATCACCTCGCCGTTGCGGACGGCCACCGCGCCGAAGGGGCGACCGCCCTTCTGGCCGTTGGCACGGGCAAGGGCGACGGCTTGGCGGAGAAACTGCTTTTCCTGGTCCATATCCCCTCCGGATTTCATTTGGCGCCGGCGGCGACGAGCAGTTTTTCGATGCTGCCATAGCCGCGCTGGCGGGCATGGGAAAGTGGGCTCACGCCCTCGCCGTCGGCCAGGTTGACATTCGCGCCGGCGTCGATCAGCAACCGCACGATTTCCGTGTGCTTTTCGCCGCCGGTACCGAGGATGACGGCTTCGATCAGCGCCGTCCAGCCGAGCCGGTTGACGTGATCGACATCGACGCCGGCTTCGATCAGCGTCTTCACGGTCTCGACGTGGCCACGTTCGGCCGCCGGGATCAGGGCGGTGCCGCCGTAACGATTGGTGCTTTTCAGGTTCGCGCCATGGGCCAGCGTCAGTTTCAGGATTTCGAGATGGCCGCGCGCGCCGGCATAGAGATAGGGACTGTCTTCGATCTTGTCCTTGGCGTTGACATCGGCGCCGGCTTCGATGAGCGCGCGCGCCGCGTCGATGTTGTTTTCATGCGTGGCGATGAGGAGTGCGGTGGCGCCGCTTGCATCGCGCGCCTCGAGCGTCGCTCCACGCTTGATCAGCCCAGTGAGTTCGGCGGCATCGCCGGCTCGGGCGGCGGCAATCATTTCCTGTTCAAGCATGGCGGCTCCGGCAGAGGCGGGAAGGAAGATCGAGGCGAAGAGGACCGCCCCGAGCAGCCACCCGGTCGATGGTGGTTTCATGGTTGTCATTCCAGTCCTATGGCCCGTTGTCGTGCCAGTCGTATGGTCATTCGGGCAAGCGTCGCCCGCCTGCAGGTTTACCGCATTAGCCCTCAAACCGGCATCAAAATGCGGTGAAGTTGACGCATGCGCGCCGGGCGCACACGCCAACAACAGTCGAAACCGCGGACGTTCAGAGCATCGAGCGGCTGAGGCCACCGTCGACGGGCAGCGCCACGCCGGTGACGTAGGCTGCCGGCCGTCCGGCCAGGAACGCAGCGGCAGCGCCGAATTCCGCCGGTGTCCCATAGCGGCCGATCGGAATGTCCGCCTGGCTGCGGGCGGCAACCGTCGCGATATCGACGCCTTCGCTTTCGGCGTCCATGCGGTCGAAACTCAAGGTGCGGTCGGTCGCAAGCCGCCCCGGCAGCAGCATGTTGACGGTGACCCCATCGGCGGCGACCTCGCCGGCGAGCGTCTTCAGCCAGCCGGCAACGGCACTTCGAAGTGCGTTGGAGGCTGTCAGCCCCGGGATCGGTTCGCGGATGCTGGTCGAAGCGACGGCGATGATGCGGCCGAAGCCGCGCTCGCGCATGCCGGGCAGGACCCGGCCGGTGATGCGCATGCCGGCGAGCACCATGGTTTCGAACTGCGTGCGCCAGAAGTCCGGGTCGATCGCCGATGCCAGTGTCGGCGGCGGGCCGCCGCCATTGAGGACGAGAATGTCGATCGCGCCGAAATCGGCGGCCAGCCGGTCGAGCAGGGCATCGAGGCTCTCGGCACGGGAAAGGTCGAGGGCATATCCGCGGGCTGAGGGGCCGATCTCAGCGGCGACCTTTTCGGCGGATGCGCCGTCTCGGCCGGTCAGCGCCACGGCGACGCCTTCGGCCGTCAGCGCTTCGGCGATGCCGCGTCCAAGCCCCTTGCTGCCGCCAAGCACGAGCGCCTTCATGCCTTTGATGCCGAGATCCATATCCGTCTTCCTTCCCATGCGATTTAGAGTGTTGCTTTTGGAGCCCGGCAGCGATGCGGCGTCAATGGGGGAGTGAATGCCGAAGCCGTAATTCAGCCGCGGGATGACAGGGGCAGGCACGCAAAAAAGCCCGGTCGAAAACCGACCGGGCTTCGTGTCCCTCGCCCCCGTTGTGTCTAACGGCAAACGCGGATGCGCTCGTAATAGACGTTGCCATAGGCATCGTAGCGCCGGACCTTCTTGATGAAGCAATAGGGCCGGTACTCGTAATAGTCGCCGCCATAATAGCCGTCGACATAACCGATCCGGCCGCTCCAGCCTTGGCCGTAGGTGCCGTTGCTGAAGCCGATCGTCACGTCGCCGGCCTGCGATGGCGCAGCGAATGAAACGGCTGAGGTGAGGACGACGGCGGCTGCGATGATGATCTTGCGCATGGTGGTCTCTCCTGCGGGGATTGCTGGGATGGGCGCCCGTCATCCATGGGAAGAAGATCGCATGCGGCTGGAATATGCGCAGTTCCGAATGGAACATGGGCCGCGGGCGGCGGCAGACAGGACGGCTGCCGCCATAGGAAATCCCGTGCGGGCTCGGCCCAATCAGCCGCGAATGCGCGCCATCGCCAGGACGTCGGCCAGCACGCCATTGCGAAGCGCATAGGCCCGGTGCGTACCTTCGTGTTCGAAACCGGCCTTGCGATAAAGCGCGATCGCCGCCTCGTTGTCGGTAAAGACGGTGAGTTCGATGCGGCTGATGCCGAGCCAGTTGTCTGCGGCATCGATGAGTGCCGTCAAAAGCGCCTTGCCGATGCCTTCGCCGCGATGATTGTCGTCGACGCTGATGCCGAGGCCGGCCGAATGGTGCCGACGGCCGCTGCCGCGGTGGAGGCCCGCCATGCCGAGGATCCGGCCGTCGCGCTCGGCGACGATCACGGTGCTGTCATCCGACAGGCCCTCGAGCCATTTGCGGGTCTTCTCCGGTGTGTAATAGGGCAGTCTGAGTGTCCCGGAGCGGATGCCCGGCTGGCACATCAGCGCGGCGATCGCTTCCCAGTCGACAACGCGCGCCGCTCGGATCGTCAGCGTCGGGGAGGGGGTTCCTTCGGTCATGGTTTCCTCTGTGGCTTCAAGGCTGCGAGGAAACAGGGCCACACCCTGCTCGCCTCGGCAGGGTTGGTCGGGGGACGGTCCGCTTAACGCAAATGGTCTCCCGCACACCCCTGGGCGTGCGTGCAAAGCACCATTGCGATCATCGAACGATTGTCCATGCCGGAACGATAACAAGCGGCGATGGAATTGCAAGCCGGTCGGGCAATCCGCCTTCGGTCGTCGATCAGGTCGCCTGATGAAGATCAGGCCACCTGATGCCTGTCAGGTCACCTGCCAGGCGATGTAGACGAGCGTGGCGGCGATCAGCCAGAGGGCAATCCGGCCGGAGCGCGTGTGCCGGGCTTCGGCCTTGCCGATGGCATGCGCCGTCTCGGCATCGAAACGCAGGCCATTTTCGCTCATGGCCATGATGTCGCTCGAGAATTTTTCCGTGCGCGCGGCGATTTCCGGGGCAGCCTCGGCCAGACGAAGGGCGGCATGCAGGCCGTCGCGCAGGTCGGTGACGATGCGCTTCGGCCCGAGATTGTCGCGGATCCATTTGCCGACAACGGGCTCGGACGCCTTCCACATGTTGAAGCGCGGATTGAGCGTGCGCGCGACGCCCTCGACGACCACCATGGTCTTCTGCAGCATAACGAGCTCGGGCCGCGTCTGCATGTCGAAGAGTTCGGTGACCTCGAAGAGCAGCGTCAGCAGCTTCGCCATCGAGATGGTCTCGGCCGGCTGGCCGTGGATCGGTTCGCCGATGGCGCGGATCGCCTGGGCGAAGCTGGCGGCATCGTGATGCGAGGGCACGTAGCCCGCCTCGAAATGCACGTCGGCGACGCGCTGATAGTCGCGGGTGATGAAGCCGAACAGGATCTCGGCGAGGAAGCGGCGCTCCTTCTTGCCGAGGCGGCCGACGATGCCCATGTCGACGGCGACGATATGGCCGGCATCGTCGACGAACAGGTTGCCCTGGTGCATGTCGGCGTGGAAGAAGCCGTCACGCAGCGTGTGGCGCAGGAACGACTGGATCAGCGTGTCGGCAAGCGCGTCGAGGTCGTGGCCGGCTGCCTTCAGCCCGTCGATATCGGACATCTTGACGCCGTCGATCCACTCCATGGTCACGACGTCGCGGCCGGTGCGTTCCCAGTCGACCTTCGGCACGCGAAAACCGGAATCGTCCTTGGTGTTCTCGCCGAGCTCGGAAAGCGCTGCCGCCTCCAGACGGAGATCCATTTCGATCTTGGTCGTCTGCTCCAGCGTCTTCGTCACTTCGACCGGCTTCAGTCGCCGCGTATGGGGCAGGAAACGCTCCTGCATATGGCTGACGAGATACATTGCCTCGATGTCAGAGGCGAAGCGCTGGCGCACGCCGGGGCGGATCACCTTGACGGCGACCTTGTCCGGCTGGCCGTCGCGCATCACGATCGCCGGATGAACCTGGGCAATCGAGGCCGCCGCCATCGGCTCGGAAAATTCAGCATAGAGGTCTTCGACCTTACGTCCCAGCGAGCCCTCGATCGCGGCTTTCGCCTCGCTTTGCGGGAAGGTCGCCATCTGGTCCTGCAAAAGCGACAGGTCGGCTGCGAACTCCGCGCCGACGACATCGGGACGGGTTGCGAGAAACTGGCCGATCTTCACATAGGACGGGCCGAGGCGGGCAACTGCGCGCGACAGCCGGTCGCTACGCTCTTCGCCGGGCACCTTGCGGCGGGCGAAGATCCCGGCTGCCTTCTGGGCGAAACGGGCAAAGGGCGGCAGGTGTTCGGCAGGCACCGCCGAGACGACACCCTCGCGCACGAGAACCCAGCCAATCCGCGCGAGGCGGACATATGCTCCAGCTGTGCTCATAAGATCAGATTTTCCAGCCGGAATGCAGCGCTGCGATGCCGCCGGTGTAATTGGTGAAGGAAACGCGGGCAAAACCGGCGTCCTTGATCATGGCGGCAAAATCGCGCTGGTTCGGGAACTTGCGGATCGATTCCACCAGATACTGGTAGGGCGCTTCGTCGCCGGTGATCAGCTTGCCGAATTTCGGGATCGCGTTGAACGACCAGGCGTCATAGAACCGGTCGAGCAGCGGCATCTCCACCTCGGAGAATTCGAGCACCAGCAGGCGTCCGCCCCGCTTCAGCACGCGATAGGCTTCCTTCAGCGCCACGTCGATGCGCGGCACGTTGCGGATGCCGAAGGCGATCGTATAGGCGTCGAAGGAATTTGCCTCGAACGGCAGTTCCTCGGCATTGGCCTCGACGAAATCGAGATTGGCCGACAGCTTCTTCTTTTCCGCGCGCTCCGCACCGACGGCCAGCATCGAGCCGTTGATGTCGAGAACCGTCGAATGTGCCTTGCGGTCGGAGGCTTCGATGATGCGGAAGGCGATGTCGCCGGTGCCGCCGGCAACGTCGAGCGTTCGGTAACCCTCGCGGCGCGGCGGGTTGAGTGCTGCGATCATCGCGTCTTTCCAGGCGCGGTGCAGGCCCGCCGACATCACGTCGTTCATGATGTCGTAGCGCTTGGCGACCTTGTGGAAGACGTCGTTGACGAGCGGCTGCTTTTCGCCCGAACCGACATTGCGGAAACCGAAGGAGGTTTCCATGCCGCCATTGGCCGATACCCGCTGATCCGTCATACGAAGAACTCCACCTGAACCAATTTTGCCGGCACCATAGCGAAATCACCCGGCCCGCGCTATCTCGGGGGCGGGGCCATGGCTGCGGCATAGCGCACCCCTATAGGATAAGTGGCCCGTCAAGGAAATGCCAACCGCCGGGCTAATGGTGGTTAAGAATGCCCCGCATGAGGTGGGCGAGAAAAAGGAGACGACGCATGCCGGAACTGCCGGAGGTCGAAACGGTAAAACGCGGCCTCGCCCCGACCATGGAAGGCGCGCTTCTCGTCAACGCCGAACTGCGCCGGCCGGATCTTCGTTTTCCCTTCCCTGTCGATTTCTCCTCGATCGTCGCCGGACAGCGCATCGTCTCGCTGTCGCGCCGAGCAAAGTACCTGATGATCGATCTGGAGGCCGGCGACGTCATCATCGCCCATCTGGGCATGTCCGGCTCTTTTCGCATCGAGCAGGGGACGCTGCCGCAAACGCCGGGTGAGTTTCACCATCCGCGCGGCAAGGACGAGAAGCACGATCATGTGATCTTCCATCTCGACGGCGCGGCCGGCCCGGCCCGTGTCATCTATAACGACCCGCGCCGCTTCGGCTTCATGGATCTCGCCCGCCGCGAGACGGTCTCGGCCCACGCCTATCTGCGCGGGCTCGGCGAGGAGCCGACCGGCAACGCGCTCGATGCCGACTACCTTGCCGGCCGCTTTGCCGGCAAGGCGCAGCCGCTGAAGGCAGCACTTCTCGACCAGAAGAACATTGCCGGCCTTGGCAACATCTATGTCTGCGAGGCGCTCTGGCGCTCCGGCCTGTCGCCGCTGAAGCCGGCCGGCGCGCTTGTCGACAAGCATGGCCGGGCCGGCTCGGCGCTGCAGGGCCTGACCGTCGCCATCCGCGAGGTCATTGCCGATGCGATCGCCGCCGGCGGCTCCTCGCTCAAGGACCATATCCAGGCCGATGGATCGCTCGGCTATTTCCAGCATTCCTTTTCGGTCTACGACCGGGAAGGGGAGGCTTGCCGCACGCCGGGTTGCGGCGGTACGGTCGCCCGCATCGTGCAGGCGGGGCGCTCGACGTTCCATTGCCCGCGCTGCCAGAAATGAACATGAGGGTTCCGCCCGGGGGCCCGAAGGCTGACACGAATTCGGAGGAGACGAGAATGAGTTACGAGACGCTGCTGGTCGAAACGCGCGGACGCGTGGGCCTGGTCACGCTCAATCGCCCGCAGGCGCTGAATGCGCTGAACTCGACGGTCATGCGCGAGCTCGCCGCAGTGCTGAAGGCGTTCGATGCCGACAAGGCGATTGGCGCCGTCGTCATCACCGGTTCGGAAAAGGCCTTTGCCGCTGGCGCCGACATCAAGGAGATGCAAACGCTGGACTTCGTCGAGAGTTATCTCGGCGATTTCATCGGCGGCTGGGATCAGGTGGCGGCGGCCCGCAAGCCGGTCATCGCCGCCGTTTCCGGCTATGCGCTCGGTGGCGGCTGCGAGCTTGCCATGATGTGCGACTTCATAATCGCCTCCGAGACGGCAAAATTCGGCCAACCGGAAATCACGCTCGGCGTCATCCCCGGCATGGGCGGCTCGCAACGCCTCACCCGGGCGGTCGGCAAGGCCAAGGCGATGGATCTGGTCCTGACCGGACGGATGATGGACGCGGCCGAGGCCGAACGCGCAGGACTCGTATCGCGTGTGGTCGCGCCGGAGAAATTGATCGAGGAGGCGCTCACCGCAGCCGACAAGATCGCATCCTTCTCGCTGCCGGCGGTGATGATGGCCAAGGAGGCCGTCAATCGCTCGCTGGAGCTCACATTGGCCGAAGGTCTCAGGTTCGAGCGCCGGCTTTTCCATTCTCTGTTTGCGACGGAAGACCAGAAAGAAGGCATGGCCGCCTTCGCCGCCAAGCGCAAGGCGGAGTTCAAACACAGTTAGATCAGGGGTCGACGCGCAGTTTTCTCCAAATTGCGCGTTGACGAGGCGGCTGTTTCTCGTTATATGCCGCCCTCAGTTTGGAACGCCAAATCTGGGCTTTCCGATAATGCTCCCGAATTGCTTTGATGACAGGTCGCAGTGACCCGGCACGGCGAGGGCGGAGTTCATGTCAGTTTTCGAAGAGAGGCATCAATGGCCAATACAACTTCGGCGAAAAAGGCGACCCGCAAGATCGCACGCCGCACTGCAGTGAACAAAGCCCGTCGTTCGCGCGTCCGCAACTTCGTCCGCAAGGTCGAAGAAGCGATCGCAACCGGCGACCAGGCCGTCGCGGCCGCCGCTCTGAAGGCCGCTCAGCCCGAGCTGATGCGCGCTGCCACCAAGGGCGTGCTGCATTCCAACACCGCTTCGCGTAAGGTTTCGCGCCTTGCACAGCGCGTGAAGGCGCTTTCGGCCTAATCCGGCTAATAAAAATCTGTTAATTGAGAGCCCGGCCCTTGCGCCGGGCTTTTCCGATTCATACATCTGTCACAGCGATGGCTAACCTGCGCGGGGTTTCTCGTGTCAATGCGATGACAGAGTTTCTCTTGTTATTTCAGTGCCTTACACGAGGTCCTTGCCAAAAGGATGTCTCTGGCTGGGGGCCTTCCGGGCCTATGATGAGTCAAGCGAATTTTTATTTTTTTTCTTTTTCGCCAGCTAATCAAAGAGCCAAAAAACAAAACCCTTGATTCAACAGGGATTCTTCCCGGACTCGGATTGCGGCAAGCAAATGGCAGCGGGAGAGTCAACGGGCAGCGCTTAAGGTTGCGTAAAAATCGCGATTGATCTTGCCCATCGATCCTGCCTAAATGCCCTCCACAGGGGACACGGACCATATCTGTAAAAGGAAGTGCAGAGGCCATTTCAACGAGATGGTTTCGGGCTTTCTGTTCCCTGTATCAGGGCGGCTCCACGTCGTTCAATCAGACATGTCGAGGACGAAAAACCGGATGGATTGACCATTCCGGACGGGGACCTTTCGACTTCTGGTTGCCGGTGGTGACGCTTGTCGAAGTCGGGTGCAAGCGGTGCCTGACAAGAGACGAAATCCAACGCGCGACTGTCCGCTTCGTACGAGGGTGCGAGACAGTTGTCGACGAGGAGGAGGATCCGGCACGGTCCAGAGCGGACCGGGGGATTTGTTGACATTGAGGCGCGAGGGGACATCTGCCGGCCATTGAGGTTTGGCGGATGCGCGTAGCGCGCAGCCGGTCGGGAGATGAGGAGCCCGGCGGGATTGCGACTGTGACGTTCGGTGAAGCGGGATGACCTCCATGAGGAAGCCGTGGCAACCGGACATACGAGATGGGGCCGGCAGAGATGACGGCGTCTGAACATAATCGGAAGGCGGCAAAATGCGGATGAATGTGGCGACGGCGGCGGGCGCGTTTCAAAAGGACGGCGGCGCGTTTCAGGCCGGGAGCAATCTATCTCAGGCGGCGGGGGACAAGCACGACATGAGGCACGACGCACTTTTCGAGCGGGTGAGTGCGCGTTTGAGAGCCCAGGTCGGTCCCGATGTCTTCGCCAGCTGGTTTGGGCGCCTGAAGCTCCATTCCGCATCCAAGAGCGTCGTGCGTCTCTCGGTGCCCACGACATTCCTGAAGTCCTGGATCAACAACCGTTATCTCGATCTCATCACCCAGATCTTCCAGCAGGAAGACGGCGAAATCCTGAAGGTGGAGATCCTGGTGCGCACCGCCACCCGTGGCGCCCGTCCGGCATCGCAGGAAGAAACCCTGCCGCAGGCAACTGAAACGGCCCCGGCAACGCCGGCTCGGCGCCCTGCAACGGCCCAGTCCGTCGCTTCGGTCGCAACGGCTGCTGTTGCCAGCGTCCAGCGTCCGACCCAGGCGCCGCTTTTCGGCTCGCCGCTCGATCAGCGCTACACCTTCGACAGCTTCGTCGAAGGCTCTTCCAACCGTGTCGCGCTTGCCGCCGCCCGCACCATCGCGGAAGCCGGCGCCGGCGCCGTGCGTTTCAACCCGCTGTTCATTCATTCGAGCGTCGGCCTCGGCAAGACCCACCTTCTGCAGGCCATCGCCATCCAGGCGCTGCAGAGCGCCAGGGCTCCGCGCGTCGTCTATCTGACGGCCGAATACTTCATGTGGCGCTTTGCCACCGCGATCCGCGACAACGACGCGCTGTCGCTGAAGGAATCGCTGCGCAACATCGACCTGCTCGTTATCGACGACATGCAGTTCCTGCAGGGCAAGTCGATCCAGCACGAATTCTGCCACCTCTTGAACATGCTGCTCGACTCGGCCAAGCAGGTCGTCGTTGCCGCCGACCGCGCTCCGTGGGAACTGGAATCGCTCGACAGCCGCGTTCGCTCGCGTCTTCAGGGCGGCGTCGCCATCGAAATGGACGGCCCGGATTACGACATGCGCCTGGAAATGCTGACGCGCCGTCTCGACACCGCGCGCCAGGACGATACCTCGCTCGATATCCCCGGCGATATTCTGAGCCACGTCGCACGCAACGTGACGGCGAGCGGCCGTGAACTCGAAGGCGCGTTCAACCAGTTGCTCTTCCGTCGCTCGTTCGAGCCGCAGCTGTCGATCGAACGGGTCGACGAACTGCTCGGACACCTCGTCAATGCCGGTGAACCCCGTCGTGTCCGTATCGAGGACATTCAGCGCGTCGTTGCCAAGCATTACAACGTTTCGCGCCAGGAACTGGTTTCGAACCGCCGCACCCGCGTCATCGTCAAGCCGCGCCAGATCGCCATGTACCTGTCGAAGACGCTGACGCCGCGCTCCTTCCCGGAAATCGGCCGCCGCTTCGGTGGTCGCGATCACACGACGGTTCTGCATGCGGTGCGCAAGATCGAGGAACTGATCTCCGGCGATACCAAGCTCAGCCACGAGATCGAGCTTCTGAAGCGTCTGATCAACGAATAGTCGCTGCTATATCTGTTCAAAAGGCCCGGTTTTCCGGGCCTTTTTGCGTTGAGAGCGCCGCTGGAAGACATGCGGCCGCCTGTCCGCCAGGAAATGCGCAAGCCAAGGAGCCCCGGCGCTTCTGCGGTTTCGTCCCAATCCAAGCCGCTCCAAGCCGCAGCTCTAAGGCATCACCTTCAATGATGGGCTTGCCGGATCGTCGAGAGATTGCGCGCGTGCTTGTTCCAGGATCCAGGCGCGGAAGGCGACAACCGACGGACGATCGAGTGCCGCCGGTGGGTAGACCAGGTGATAGGCAAGGCCGGTCATGACACCCTCCGGGAAGGGGGCGACGAGCACGCCGTCCGCAACTTCTCGCGCAACCAGCGACAGGCGCACCAGGGCGACGCCGTCGCCCGCCTTGGCCGCATCAATGGCGCCGTTGCTGTTGAGGAAGACCGGTCCACGCGCCGCGTCGACTCCCTCGGCTCCGGCGGCATCGAGCCAGAGCCGCCAGTCCTGGCGGTGCACGTCATGGAGCAGCGAATGATGGGCGAGGTCGCCCGGTGTGTCGAGCGGCTGTTTCCGTCTGAGCGCCGGATGGATGACCGGCACGGGGTCGTCGTCGATCAGGCGCTCGCTGGCAAGGCCTTCGTAACGACCGAGCCCGTGCCTGATGGCGACGTCGACGCCGTCGCTGCGAAAATCCGTGAGCCGGTTCGAGGTGCTGATGCGGACGTCGACGCCGGGCATGACCTGCTCGAACAATCCGATGCGAGGCACCAGCCATTGAGCGGCGAAGGTCGGCGTGCAGCTTACGGTCAGCATCGGCGCACGTTTGCGTGCCAACAGTTCCTCGGTTGCCTCCCGCATCAGGCGGAAGGCCCGCCGCAACGTTGCGAAATAGCTGGCGCCATCCTCCGTCAGGACCAGTTGCCGCGGTCGCCGGTCGAAGAGCGTCACGCCAAGCGTCTGCTCGAGTTCCCTGACCTGCAGGCTGACGGCGCCGGGCGTGACGTTGAGTTCGCGCGCGGCGTTGGTCACGCTGAGATGGCGGGCTGTCGCTTCGAAAGCGCGAAGCGAGGCGAGGGAGGGTAGCTGTGTCGACATGGTTTAGAAAAACTCAATCATGCGCCGAAAAATGATCGTTTGTCGTTTCGCTAATATCCGGAGAATATTGAGGTGTTGTCAAGGATGTTAAATCCAGACGGTTGAGTTCAGCAAATAGATGTGAGGGTTCGACGATGGTGCAGCCGGTTCAGGCCAAGGTCATGGGCGCCCGGGAATGGGGCATGTTGATCACGTTGTCGCTTCTGTGGGGCGGCTCGTTCTTCTTCGTCGGTGTCGCGGTCAAGGCGCTGCCGCCTTTCACCATCGTCGCGTTGCGGGTGCTGCTTGCGGCCGCGGCACTGCTCGCCTTCCTACGCGTCACCGGACGCTCCATGCCGCGCGACCCGCGCATCTGGCTTGCCTTCTTCGGCATGGGCCTGCTCAACAACCTGATCCCGTTTTCGCTGATCGTCTGGGGCCAGACCCATATCGCCAGCGGCCTTGCTTCGATCCTCAATGCCACCACGCCGCTTTTCGGCGTGGTCGTCGCCCATTTGCTGACGGACGACGAAAAACTGACCGCCAACAAGCTCACCGGCGTGTTGGTCGGCTTTCTCGGCGTGGCGGTGATGATCGGACCGGCAGCGCTCGGCGGCCTCGGCTCGAACGTGCTGGCGCAATTCGCGGTGCTGGGGGCTGCCCTTTCCTATGCCTTTGCCGGTGTCTTTGCCCGCCGTTTCAAGAGGATGGGGGTTGCGCCCATCGTGACGGCGACCGGGCAGGTCAGCGCATCGAGCATCATGCTGGTGCCCGTAGCGCTTCTCGTCGATCGACCATGGACCCTTGTCGCTCCGGGCATCGAGGTCTGGGCCGCGATTGTCGGCATCGCCCTGATCTCGACCGCGCTTGCCTATGTGCTGTTCTTCCGCATCCTTGAGACGGCAGGCGTTACCAACCTGATGCTGGTGACGTTCCTGATCCCGGTGAGCGCCATCCTGCTCGGCGCCCTGTTTCTGGGAGAAAGCCTGGAGACGAAGCACCTCCTCGGCATGGCGCTGATCGCCGCCGGCCTTGCCGCCATCGATGGCCGGCTCTTCCGGCGCAAGGTCGCCATCGCGCCCGATCCCGCCGGCAGCGGGAAGATCTGAAATCGGCGGTTTTTTGGAGATCGCGGCGGTGCGCAGGCACACGCCGCGATCTTCCTGTTTGAACCCGCGGTTGCGGCTATTTTTTTTGTCGATGCTGTCGACTATCTCTAACCCAGATCGTCCTTGTGACAGGAGCAGGAGAGTTCCAATGCTTTACGCCGTGTTTTGCTACAACCAGGAAGATGTGACCGCCAATTGGTCGAAGGAAGAGGACGACAAGGTCATGCGCGACCTGGCAGCCGTGCAGCGCAAATACGGCGATGCTGGCAGGCTCGGGCCGGTGGCGCGCCTGCTGCCGACCACGGCGGCAACGACGCTGCGCCACAGCCCGAGCGAAACTGTCGTCATCGATGGTCCGTTCGCCGAAACGAAGGAACAACTTCTCGGCTTCTACGTCGTCGATTGCGCGTCGCTCGACGAGGCCCTCGACTTTGCCCGCGAACTGAGTGCGGCCAATCCGGCCACCGGCTCCTATGAAATTCGTCCCCTTGCCATCTACAAGCCAAGTGAGCTTACTTCATGACAGACACGACCTGGATCGACCTCGCACTTGTTTCCGCTCGGCCGCAGGCAATGGGCGCGCTTCTGCGCTATTTCCGCAATCTGGATACGGCCGAGGAAGCATTCCAGGAGGCCTGTATCCGGGCATTGAAGGCGTGGCCGAAGAGTGGTCCGCCGCGCGACCCCGCCGCCTGGTTGATCTTCGTCGGCCGCAACAGCGGTATCGACAAGGTGCGCCGGCAGTCGCGCGAAACCGTGCTGCCGCCGGAGGAATTGCTGTCCGATCTGGAAGACCAGGAAAGCGATCTCGCCGATCGGCTGGATGGCTCGCATTATCGCGACGACATCCTCAAGCTGTTGTTTGTCTGCAGCAATCCTGTTCTTCCGGCAACCCAACAGATCGCGCTGGCGCTGCGCATCGTCTCCGGCCTCTCGGTCAAGCAGATCGCCCGCGCCTTCCTCGTCGGCGAAGCGGCGATGGAGCAGCGCATCACCCGGGCCAAGGCCCGTGTCGCTGCCGCCGGCATCGAATTCGAAACGCCTGACGCGGCCGATCGGGCGGAGCGGCTGGCTGCTGTCGCGACCATGATCTACCTCGTCTTCAACGAGGGCTATTCGGCGATGAACGGGCCGGAGAGCGTGTCGGCCGATCTCTGCGAGGAGGCGATAAGGCTTGCGCGCCTGCTGCTGCGGCTGTTTCCCTCCGAGCCCGAGATGATGGGGCTGACGGCGTTGATCTTGCTGCAGCATTCGCGATCGCGCGCACGCTTCGATGCCGATGGCGGCATCATCCTGCTCGACGACCAGGATCGCAGCCTCTGGAAGAAGCCGCTGATCGTCGAGGCACTGGCGATGATCGACAAGGCGGTGCGCCATCGCCAGCCGGGCCCCTACCAGATCCAGGCGGCAATCGCCGCGCTGCATGCGCGCGCCACGCGCCCGCAGGAAACCAACTGGGAAGAGATCGATCTGCTCTACCAGGCGTTGGAGAGACTGCAACCGTCACCGGTGATCACGCTCAACCGCGCCGTCGCCGTATCGAAGCGGGATGGCCCGGAGGCGGCGTTGGCTCTGATCGAACCGCTCGCCGAAAAGCTCGCCGGCTATTTTTACTTCCACGGGTTGAAGGGCGCGTTGCTGAAGCAGGCGGGCCATGTCCGCGAGGCGCGCATCGCCTTCGACCGGGCGATCGCCCTTGCGACAAACGCCGCTGAGGCGTCCCACATCCGCATGCAGCTCGATCACCTGTGCAAGGATGAGTGCGAAAAAGACCTGGCTGAAGAAAAACGATAAAAATCTGTCGGCGGCTGTCGGAACCGCGCTTGTTGCTTCGTCCTTGCAATGAACACGCTGACGGAGAAGCAGAATGACCGATGTCACCGACATCAAGGCCGCCGACGATCGGGAACTGGTCATCGCCCGCCTGATCGATGCGCCGCGTGAACTCGTCTATCGCTGCTGGACCGACGGCGAACTGCTGAAGACGTGGTTCACACCGTCTCCCAGTACGATGCCTGAGGCAAGGCGCGATGTTCGCGCCGGTGGCGCCGACCGCATCGTCATGCGCTCGCCCGAGGCCGCGGACCATCCCAGCCTCGGCGTCTTTCTTGAAGTGGTGCCGAACGAGAGACTGGTCTTCACCGATGCCTTCACCGGCACCGGCGCGCCGTCGGACACGCGGTTCATGGTCGTGACGGTCACCTTCGAGGATGTCGGCACGAAGACCCGCTACACGGCGCGTGTCCGCCAGCGGTCCGTCGAGGATCGGGAGGTCCACGAAACCATGGGCTTTCACGAGGGCTGGGGCCAATGCGCTGCCCGGCTCGAAGCGGCACCCAGGCAAGTTTGAAATTCCACCGCGCGAGGCCGTTCCTTCGCGCCGACCAGCATAGGGAAAGGAGACCTCCATGACCGTGATCGACAACAAGAGTGCTGCCGTCGCCGAAATCCGTGCGGTGATCGAAGATTGGGCCGATGCCCTGCGACAGAAGGATGCGAAACGCGTTGTCGCGCATGGCGCGCCCGATTACGTGGTCTTTTCGCTCGCGCCGCCGCTGAGGAGTTCCGATGCAGGTGAAGCCGGGCTCGAACAGTGGTTCTCCAGCTGGCGCGGACCGCTCGGCTACCGCCTCGAGGATCTGGACATATCGGCCGGCGGCGACGTCGCTTTCGTCTCGATGCTCACCGAACTCTCCGGCGAGAAGGTCGATGCCGGCAAGATCTCGGTCTGGTTCCGCCAGACCCTCGGTCTGAAGCGTCTGCCCGCCGGCTGGAAGATCGCGCACCAGCACGAGTCCGTGCCGTTCTACATGGATGGCAGCTTCAAGGCGGCCGTCGATCTCAACCCGGCCTCCACGATCGACTGGCAGGCGGAGGCGCAACCGCCGATGCCGGGCCCGATCGCCTATCTCTGCGTCGAGGATGCGGCTGCGAGCGCCGATTTCTACACGCGTGCCTTCGCCGCCACCGATGTCGGACGCAAGCTCGCCGATGACGGCAAGCGGCTGATCCATTGCCACCTGACGATCAACAACGGCGCCTTGATGCTCAACGACCCGTTCCCGGAACACGGCATGCCCTATGCAGAACCGCAGGGCGTCGTGCTGCATCTGGTGGTTGACGACGCGCAATTCTGGTGGGATCGGGCGGTGGCCGCCGGCGCCGAAGTGACGATGCCGCTTGCCGTCGCCTTCTGGGGTGATCTCTATGGCCAGCTGCGCGATCCCTTCGGCATCCGCTGGGGGATTGTCGGGCCGGCGAAGAAGACAGACTGAAAACGAATTGCGATAACGGGAAATGAGGAGATCTCCCCGAATGAACACTGCGCTTGTGATGCCGGCCTCGACCGGAAAGATGGTGATCCTCGGCCGCGTGCTGAGCGGTCTTGTCGTTGCCTTCCTGGCTTTCGATGGCGCCATCAAGCTCGTGCCGCTGGATGTGGTGACCGAGACGCTGTCGGTGCTCGGCTATCCCGCCGATGTGGGCCTTGCCCGTCTGCTCGGCGTGCTCACGCTCCTGTGTGCCTTGCTCTACGCGATCCCGAGAACGTCGGTGCTCGGCGCCATCCTGCTGACCGGCTATCTCGGCGGCGCCATGGCGACCCATCTGCGCGCCGACAGCCCGCTCTTCACCCATATTCTGTTCGGCTTCTATCTCGGCGTCATCGCCTGGGCCGGCCTATGGCTGCGCGATCGTCGCGTGCGTGCGCTGATCCCGTTCACGAACGAGGCTTGAGGGCAACAAGATGAGCAAGACGGTCAACGACTACATCTCCGGCCTCACCGGCACGCCCGCCGACGTTGCCAAGGCCTTGCACGGCGCCATTCTCGCCGCTGGTGGCACGAAGGACAGCGTGAAATGGGGCCATGCGATCTACGAGGCCGGTGGTCCGGTCTGCCTCATCAAGGCGGCCAAGGATCATGTGACGCTCGGTTTCTGGCGTGGCGCCGACATGCTCGATCTCGATCCGCGCCTGGCAAAGGGCGGCGGCAAGGGCGACATGGCCTTCATCAAGGTGAAGGCGCTGGGCGAGGTCGACCAGGCGCAGGTGGCCCGGCTCGTCGCCAGGGGCATCGCTCTCAACGTGGAAAAAGGCGATCCGTTCAAATCGTGAACGACGAAACAAACTTGCGAAAGGCGCTCTGAAACAGAGCGCCTTTCTCTTGTTCGATGCAATACATCTTCGCGGGATCGACGAATTCACAACGCTCGCGAGGCACCATGATCCTCTATTACCAGACCCATTCCCCTTTCGCCCGCAAGGCACTCGTCTTCGCCCACGAGGTCGGCATCGCCGGGCGGTTGCAAGTCATTCATCACGAGACCAGCCCGACGCTGCGCAACGAACAGGTCCATGCCGAAAACCCGCTGGGCAAGGTGCCGGTCCTGCTGCGGCCCGATGGTAATGCGATCTTCGATTCCGACGTCATCTGCGCCTATTTCGATACGCTGCATGAGGGCCGCAGGCTGATCCCGGAAGAAGGCGAGGCGCGTTGGCGCGCCTTGAGATTGCAGGCGGTTGCGCAAGGCCTGGCGCAGGCGGGCATCGGGCTGCGCTGGGAAACCGATCGCCGCCCCGAAGGCCTGCGTTATCGCGCGCTCGCCGACGGTTACACCGAAAAGGTCGAGCAGACCTACGACTGGCTGGAGCAGACGCTCGACGTCGACGTGCCGCTCGATATCGGCCACATCGCGCTTGCAACCACCCTGTCCTGGATGGCCTTCCGCAACCTGCCGTCGTTCCGGGACCGGGCCAAGCTGAGCGCATGGTTCGATGCTTTCGAGCAGCGTCCGTCGATGCGCGCAACGCCGCTTTCCGGCGAGACCCACGATTGACGGCTGGTTCGTCCGGGCGTTGAGCCCGGGCTTGCGCCGGCTGTTGCGTCAGCAGGCGAGGTCGGCGACGACGGCGTCGAGGATCAGCATGCCGGAGGGCGTGCAGCGCAGCCGCGAGTTGCCGAGCCGCTCGATAAAGCCGTGATCGATCAGGAACTGTTCGCGCTCCGGATCGGGATCGCGACCGGACAGCGTCTGCCAGCGGGCGAGGTCGACGCCTTCCTTCAGCCGAAGTCCCATCAGCAGCAATTCGTCCGATTGCGCCTCGAGATCGAGCACTTCGCGCTCGACCATGCCGTGGCCGTAGGTTTCGACGAGGCGCAGCCATTCTTCCGGCGTGCGCTCCGTCGCCGTCGCCACCTTGGCGCCGCCAACGTTCAGGCGGCCATGGGCGCCGGGGCCGATGCCGGCGTAGTCGCCATAGCGCCAATAGGTAAGGTTGTGCCGGCTTTCGGCCCCCGGGCGGGCGTGGTTGGACACCTCGTAGGCCGGCATGCCGATCGAGGCGGTGATGTCCTGCGTCGCCTCGTAAAGGACCGCCGACTGCTCTCCATCCGGAACGATCAGCTTGCCGGCCTTGTGCAGGCCGAAGAAGGGCGTGCCCTCCTCGATCGTCAGCTGGTAGAGCGACAGGTGGTCGACGGCGTAGGAGACGGCCTCCTTGAGCTCGCGCTCCCATTCCTCGACGGTCTGTTTGGGACGGGCATAGATCAGGTCGAAGGACATGCGCGGGAAGATCTCGCGCGCCAGCCGGATCGCCTTCAGCGCATCCTCGACATTGTGCAGCCGGCCGAGAAATTTGAGATCCCGGTCATTCAGCGCCTGGACGCCGAGCGAAACGCGGTTGACGCCCGCGGCGCGATAGCCGTGGAAGCGCGTCGCCTCGACACTCGACGGGTTGGCCTCCATGGTAATCTCGATGCCATCGGGAACGTGCCATTCGCGGGCGATGCCCGAGAGGATAGCGTCGACCGTTGCCGGATCCATCAGCGACGGCGTGCCGCCGCCCATGAAGATGCTGGTAACGGTGCGCGGACCGGAAAGCTGGCGCGCCTCGGCCATTTCCTTGAGGAAGGCGGCGACGAAGCGCGGCTGGTCGACCGGCTGGTGGCGCACATGGCTGTTGAAGTCGCAATAGGGGCATTTGGCCGCGCAGAACGGCCAGTGCACATAGATCCCGAAGCCGGGATCCATGCCGTCACCGATCGCAGATAGCGTGGCCGTGTGCATCGTTGCGTCTCTCATGCGCCGAGGCAGGTTTCGGCGAAGATCTTGAAGGCGCGGGCGCGGTGCGACAGCGCTTCTGCGTCGCCCGGCTTCCAGCCGTGCTTCTCGTCCGCACTCATTTCGCCGAATGTGGTGTCGTAGCCGAGCGGCTGGAAGACCGGATCGTAGCCAAAACCCTGCTCACCGCGCGGCGGCCACACGACATGGCCCTCGACTTCGCCGCGGAACAGCTCGACATGGCCGTCCGGCCAGGCAAGGCACAGCACCGAGACGAAGCGGGCGGTGCGCCTGTCATGCGCGCTTGCACCCTTGTCCTGAAGCGCGTCTTCGACCTTCTGCATCGCCATGGCGAAGTCGCGGCTGCCGTCCTCTCGTTCGGCCCAATTGGCGGTGTAGACGCCGGGCGCGCCGTCGAGCGCGTCGATCGCAAGGCCGGAATCGTCCGACAAGGCCGGCAGGCCCGACGCCCTGGCCGAGGCAAGCGCCTTGATCGTGGCATTCTCTTCGAAGGTCGTTCCGGTTTCATCCGGCTCGACGAAGTTGAGGTCGGCCGCCGACTTGGCCTCGAAGCCGAGCGGGCCGATCAGGTCGCGGATCTCGCGGATCTTGCCGGCATTGTGGCTGGCGACGATGAGCGTCTTGTCATCCAGTGTGCGCATGATGTGTCGTCTCTTAAAAGATGCGGCGCTCGGGCCGCGGTTCATTCGATGGACCAGAGGCCCGGTTCCGCGCATTCGAGGCTGTTACCGGCCGGATCGCGGAAATAGAAGGAGCGCGCGCCGGTCGGCCAGACCAGATCGGCCTCGATCGCAACGCCTGCCGTTTCCAGCTTCGCCTTCCAGGCGTCGAGCGCCTCGCGGGCGACGCGGAAGCACATGTGGCCCTGGCCGGCGGTCCCGTGCGGCGGCACCGGCAGGGCGGCTCCCGGCTGAGGCGGCTTGACCGTCTCCGCCGGATTGAAAATCAGGAGAACGCTTTGGCCGCAGCGGAAGAAGACATGCCGGTTGCCGGCACGCGTGATCTTCTTGAGCCCGAGCACGCCGCCGTAGAAGGCCTCGGCGCCATCGAGATCCGGCGCGTAGAGCGCAGTCTCGAGAATGCCTTCCAGCGCCGGGGCCATCGTTTACGTCCTTTGTCTCAGCCAGCAATCGCCTGCTTCTGCAGTGCGACCAGTTCGGCAATGCCGGTCTTTGCAAGGCCGAGCAGGCCTGCGAATTCCTCTTCCGAGAAGGGCTTGCCCTCGGCCGTACCCTGGATCTCGACGATGCCACCCGTTCCGGTCATGACGAAATTCGCGTCGGTCTCGGCAGCCGAATCCTCGAGATAGTCGAGGTCGATGATCGACTGGTTGGCGAAGATGCCGCAGGAGATGGCGGCGACATGATCCTTCAGGACCTTCTCGACCTTCACCATGTTGCGGGCTTCCATCCACTTCAGGCAGTCGTGCAGGGCCACCCAGGCGCCGGTGATCGAGGCAGTGCGCGTGCCGCCATCGGCCTGGATGACGTCGCAGTCGATCGAGATCTGGCGTTCGCCCAGCGCCGGCAGATCGACGACGGCGCGCAGCGACCGGCCGATCAGGCGCTGGATCTCCTGCGTGCGGCCGCTCTGCTTGCCGCTCGAGGCTTCCCGGCGCATGCGCTCGCCAGTGGCGCGCGGCAGCATGCCGTACTCGGCCGTCACCCAGCCCTTGCCGCCGTTGCGAAGCCAGGCCGGAACCTTTTCCTCAAGGCTGGCGGTGCACAAGACGTGCGTGTCGCCGAACCGCACCAGACATGAGCCTTCCGCGTGCTTGGAGAAATTGCGCTCGAACGAAACCTTGCGCATTTGGTCGATTTTTCTGCCGGATGGCCGCATCATCTAACTCCTGATCGTATCTGCTGAGCCTTCTAGAGCATGGCAGAGGTAAAGGGAACCGGTGGATAGCGGGCGATCGGGGCGATTTTTCCCTTTTGCCATCGGGCGTCGGCATCACTATATTTCCGGCGGCAGGATTGGCCTGCGAACTTGGAGCGACATGGTACTGCGCAATCCCGGAGTGAGCGATATCGCGGCGGCGCTGGACGAGCGTTCCGGTGAAATCTTCCGTCGCATCGTCGAAACCTATTTGAACAACGGCGAGCCCCTCGGCTCCCGCAACCTGTCACGTCTGCTGCCGATGTCGCTGTCGCCGGCGTCCGTGCGCAACGTGATGAGCGATCTGGAAGATCTGGGGCTCATCTATTCGCCGCATGTGAGCGCCGGGCGCCTGCCGACGCAGACGGGCCTGCGCTTCTTCGTCGATGCCTTCATGCAGGTCGGCAATCTGTCACCTGAGGATCGCGCCTCGATCGACCGGCATGTTCGGCGCACCGACCATGCCCAGCCTGTCGATACGCTTTTGACGGAAGCCAGCCAGATGCTGTCGGGCATGTCGCGCGGCGCCGGCCTCGTCATCACCGCCAAGAACGATCCGGTGCTCAAGCATGTCGAGTTCATCCGGCTGGCGCCCGCCAAGGCGCTGGCGGTGCTCGTCGGCGAGCACGACCAGGTCGAAAACCGCATCATCGAACTGCCGGCCGGCGTCACGAGTTCGCAGCTGACGGAGGCGGCGAATTTCCTCAACGCCCATCTCGCCGGCCAGACGATCGGCGAGGTGCGCTCGCAGCTCGAAACGGTCAAACAGACCGTGCGCGGCGAACTCGACGCCCTGTCCCAGGATCTGGTCGAGCGCGGGCTCGCGATCTGGTCGGGTAGCGAAGGCGACGAAAAGCCGGCGCGACTGATCGTTCGCGGCCGCGCCAATCTGCTCGAGGGTCTCGACGGGACCGAGGATATCGACCGCCTGCGCATGCTCTTCGACGACCTGGAAAAGAAGGACAGCCTGATCGAGCTGCTCGATCTGGCGGAAAGCGGCCCGGGGGTCAGGATCTTCATCGGCTCGGAGAACAAGTTGTTTTCATTGTCGGGTTCGTCGCTGATCGTCGCGCCCTATCGCGACAGCGAGGACCGGATCGTCGGCGCCGTCGGCGTCATCGGCCCGACGCGGCTCAACTATTCGCGCATCGTGCCGATGGTCGATTATACCGCGCAGTTGATGTCGCGGCTTTCGCGGTGAGACGGCGCATTTGGCTATCGACAGCATTGAACCCTTGATTTTTCGGCCCTAAACCTCGATATCGGCATCAAATCCAGTCACTGGGCATTTTTACGCCATGCGGCCATCGTTCCGCGCGGGCGTGAAATGCGGAAGACAAGACAGACGATACACCGGAGAACGTCATGACCGACGAAACAAACAAGCACGGACACGAAGCTGCCGCCAACGACGAGGCAGACAACGCGACGCCCGAGGTTGTGGAAGCAGCGCCGGTTGCCGAACCCGATCCGCTCGAGCTTGCCCGGGCCGAGAACAACGACCTGCGCGACAAGTACCTGCGCCTTGCCGCCGAGATGGACAACCTGCGCCGTCGCACCGAGCGTGACGTCAAGGATGCCAAGTCCTATTCGGTTGCAGGCTTTGCCCGCGACATGCTGGCCGTCTCCGACAATCTGCGCCGTGCGCTCGATGCCATCCCGGCCGAAGCCAAGGAAGCCGGTGAGACGGGTCTCAACGCCCTGATCGAAGGCGTCGAGATGACCGAGCGCGCCATGCTGTCGGCGCTGGAGCGCCATGGCGTGAAGAAGCTGGAGCCGGAAGGCCAGAAGTTCGACCCGAACTTCCACCAGGCGATGTTCGAGATCCCGAACGCCGACGTGCCGAATAACACGGTGCTGCAGGTCGTCCAGGCCGGTTACACCATCGGCGATCGCGTCCTGCGCCCGGCCATGGTCGGCGTGTCCAAGGGCGGCCCGAAGGTGGTTGCTGGCGAAGGCGACAGCCCGGCCGCCTGAGCCGTAGCCTCATCTGTTTGAACGCCGCGCGTCCGAAGGGACGCGCGGCGTTTTCATTTTCGGCGCTGCGTCGACGCAAAGGACGGCGTCAGCCGAACAGCTGCCGCAGATGGTCGTTGAGGAAGCGTCCCTCCGGATCGACCTTTGCCCGCAAGGCCCGGAAGTCGACGGCCCTGGGATAGAGCGCGGTCACGTCCTCGGCGCCGAGGAAATGCAGCTTGCCCCAGTGCGGCCGCGAGCCGTATTGGCGGAGAATTGTATCGACATCGCGAAGATACTCCCAGTAATCCGTGCCCGGCTCGCCCGACACCGAAAGCGTGATCGAATCCTGCTCGAAGAACGGGCTGATCCAGCCGCTGTCGCCGGCGGTGAAGCGGTATTCGATCGGGTAGATGCAGGTCGGGTGCTTTTCCAGCATCAGCTTGCGCACCGCCTTGACCGCTTCCTTGCCGTTTGCGACAGGCACCGCATATTCGAGCTCGTGGAAATTCGGCACATATTCGATCGGATAGATCTCCGAGGAGTAGGCGATCTTCTCGAATCCGTCTTCCATCGGCGGCCGGTCGGTGATGTCGATCACCTTCATTTCGCAGACGTCTGAGGTCCTGTCCGTCGTCGACACCGATGCGGTATCCGGCAGGCAGTAGCAGTGGCGGCTTTCCGGTACCGGGCACCAGAAGAAGCCGAAGTGCCGGTGCTTGGCGGCGAGCTCGTCGTGCTGTTCGATCATCTCGTCGAAGGTGCAGCGCCAGAGCTTCTCATGCAGGTTGTAGCTGTCCATTGCCTGCAGGGTGATCTCGGAGATCACGCCGAGCATGCCGACCGAAACGCGCGCCGCGTCCAGGAGGTCCGGCGTCGTCTCGTCGACGACGAGGATGCTGCCATCGGGCTCGATCAGCCGCATGCCGACGATCTGCGAGGCCATGTTGCCGAGCGTGGCCCCGGTACCATGGGTGCCGGTGGTGAGCGCGCCTGCAAGCGCCTGGCTGTCTATGTCGCCCTGGTTGATCAGCGACAGGCCGTTCGACTTCAAGACCTTGCCAAGCTGGTTGATGGTCGTGCCGGCCCTCACGGCGACGCGTTTGCGCGCCTGGTCGATGTTGACGACGCCCTGCATGCCCGACAGCGTCAGCTGCAGCCCACTCGTCAGCGCGACCGGCGTGAAGGAATGACCGGATCCGACGCAGCGGACGTTGAGCCCCTGCGATGTCGCCTCACGGACCATCTCGGCGAGCTCTGCCTCGCTCTCGGGCGCCCCCCGGTAGCGAACGATGCATGATTGGTTTCCGACCCAGTTGCGCCAGTGGCCACCTGCCTGAAGCATGTCTATCCCCTCCCTCAGACCGCTGTGAAGCAATTGTCGACGAACAGATGCGTGCCGTTGACGAAGCTTGCCTCGTCGCTGGCGAGAAACAGCGCGGCGTTCGCCACTTCCTTCGGATCGCACATGCGGCCCTGCTGGGCGGCGATCGCGGCTTCCGAGACGTCGACGCCGTATTTGCTGAGGCCGACCAGCTCGCGCTTGCCGTGGTCGGTGGCGATGAAGCCGGGGCAGACGGCGTTGCAGCGGATGCCGCGGTCGCGGAATTCCACGGCAATGGCGCGCGCGAACATGTGGCACGCCCCCTTGGTGGTGTCGTAGAGAACCTCCATCGGCGTTGCTGCCACGGCCGAGATCGATGAGGTGCACACGATGCTGCCGCCGCCGGCCGCCAGCATGCCCGGAAGCACCGCCTTGGTCATCAGGAACATGCTGCGCACGTTGACGGCCATCAGCCGGTCCCATTCGTCCTCTTCGGTTTCGAGGAACGGCCCGACCGCCAGGATGCCAGCGTGGTTGAAGAGGACGGTGATGGCGCCGAAGGCCGCCTCGACCGCCTTGACGGCCGAGCTCACCTCGGAAGAAACCGAGACGTCTGCCGGTGCGAACACCGCCTCGCCGCCGTTTGCACGGATGGCGGCGGCCACCTCTTCGCCCTTGCTGCGCGGCAGGTCGACGATGCCGACCTTCGCCCCCTCGCGCGCAAAGAGTTCGGATGCGGCCAGCCCGCACCCGCCGGCACCACCGCTGATCAAAGCCACTTTTCCCGAGAGCCTGCCTGTCATCCGATCCCCCTTGCGCTTGGGCGCCGCGCCTTGGCCGGGCGGCGTTCTCCATCCCTCATCGCTCGGATTATTGTTGACGAAGCGGGGGCTGTCGATATCCCATGGGGGATATGCGGGAAGGGGAGAGTTCGACGCGGATGCTGGCTCGGGAATCGGCCGATATATCGGCCATGATCGGATTGATCGGAACGCAGGATTTCGGCAGCGCGCTCGATCGCATGCTGCGCTCGGTCGCCGGTTTCGACCTCTCGGTCGCCTTCGCCTATCCCTATGACAAGAGGCCGATCGTTCTGCATGACGGCTATACCGCCAAGGTTTCGGCGAGCGCACTGTCGGCCTATCTCGGCGGCGCCTATCTGCTCGACCCGTTCTATGTCGCCTGCTGCGGCGGCCAGCCGCCGGGGCTCTGGCGCATGCGCGAACTGGCGCCCGACCAGTTCTTCCGGTCGGATTTTTCAGGCTCGGCCGAGGTGCATCCTTGCATTTCGATGGAAAGCGGCGTGCTTGTCGAGGAGATCGGCTTTGTCATTCCGCTCGAGGATGGCGTCCAGGCCACCTATTCGCTGATGCGCGGGCTGGGCGGCGTGCCGTTCAGCGACGAGGAACTGCTGTGCCTGAAGATCTACGAGCCGATCGTGAGGGAGGCCGTGCGCTCGAACTGGCGCCAGCAAAGCCATGCGGTCGCGGCAACGCCAAGGGATGACGACGCGATCGAGACCGCGTTCGACAGCCTGTGTGCCGATCGCCTGACCCGGCAACAGCGCAACATCGTGCGGCTGATCCTGCGGGGACACAGCAACCTGTCGATCGGCAAGACAATGTCCATCGCCGAGGGAACCGTCCGCATCCACCGCAAGAACATCTATCGCCGGCTCGGTATTTCGAGCGAGGGCGCGCTGTTTCGGATTTTCATTGATCATTTGAACCGGCGTCAGCTCTACTGACGGCCGGTCGAAGGCCGCTTCAGGCGGCGTGCGAGGTCGTGTCCTCGTTGAGCAGCGTATAGATTGCGCTGGCGGAATCGCTCGACCGGATCTTGGCGACCATGTCGTGGTCGCGCAGCACGCGGGCGATGCGCGACAAAGCCTTCAGATGGTCGGCACCGGCGCCTTCGGGAGCCAGCAGCAGAAACACGAGGTCGACAGGCTGGTCGTCGAGGGCCTCGAAATCCACCGGCGTATCCAGGCGGGCAAAAATCCCGACGATCGACGGCAGGTTGTTGAGCTTGCCGTGCGGGATGGCAATGCCGTTGCCGACCCCGGTGGAGCCCAGCCGTTCACGCTGCAGGATGACATCGAAGACTTCGCGTTCCGGGAGCCCGGTGATCTTTGCCGCTTTGGCCGCCAATTCCTGAAGAAGCTGCTTTTTCGAGTTGGCCCTCATGGCCGGGATGATCGCATTTTGGTGCAGTAAGCCTGCCAATGCCATTCTTTTATCCTCGTTCGCCGGTTAGAGCCGGACAACATCATCACAAATGCGTCGCAATGGCTCTAACCATCTTTGTCTTGGCAGGGTCCATGCACAGAAAAGACATATTTCCCGGCCTGCCCGCTTGATCCAAGTGGAAGGAGCGCCGGCAGGCCGGCACTCCCTTTTTCCACTCATCCCTTGATATTGGCAGCGTCAATCCAGCCAATATTTCCGTCGTTGCGTCTGTAGACGATATTCAGTTCTGCCTTGCCTGGAGTGCGGAACATGAGCACGGGTTCGTCCGTCATGTCGAGCGCCATCACGGCGCTGGCGACAGACATCGTCCTCAATTGTTTCGAGCTTTCGGCGACGATCGTCGGTGCGTAATCCTCGGGGACTTCGTCATCCTCGAACGGCACCGAGTCCATCACTGTGTATGCCACCTCGGTACCTTGACCATTACCGTTGTGGTGGTCCTTGAGCTTGCGCTTGTAGCGACGAAGGCGCTTTTCGATGCGCTCCGACGCTGCGTCAAAGGCAGCCTGGGGGTCATTGGCCTGTCCACTCGCCTGCATAACCACGCCCGTATCGAGATGAAGCTTGCAGTCGGCGCTGAAGCGCGGTCCAGACTTTTCCACAGTGACCTGGCTTGAATATCCTCCGTCGAAATATTTGGTAACGGCCTGCTCGATCTGGTCGCCGATGCGGGCGCGGAACGAATCGCCGATTTCCATCTGTTTACCGGATACACGCACACTCATGGAGTTTCCTCTCTATTTCGTGATTTGCGTAGCCAGTCTATTCCAAGCGCTCCCGTCATCCAAGCCTTTCACGCTTGCGGGAGCCTCTGTGTCGCACCTACCGGTCGCACCGGCCGGCCGAGGAAGACCGTGTCCTCGGCAATTGCGGCGGGCTCATATCCCCTGCGTCGCGGAGAGTCAATCGAAGGTCGCAAAAAAGTTAACGGACCTTAACTTTACGGCTGCGTTTTCCGGCGCTTTTTCCTTCGCAGGTCGTGATCGCCGAGCCGGTTGGCGCGAGCGCCATCAGGCGCCGGATGCCTTGGCGAGTGCCCGCTTCTCGCGGCGTCGCTGGACGGAGGAGGGGAGGTTCATCGCCTCGCGATACTTCGCCACCGTGCGCCGCGCGATATCGATCCCGGCCTTCTTCAGGCTGTCGACGATATCGTCGTCGGAAAGCACGGCGTCGGCACGCTCTTCATGGATCATGGCGCGGATGCGGTGGCGCACGGTCTCGGCCGAATGGCTGTCGCCGCCCTCGGCCGAGCCGATCGAGACGGTGAAGAAATACTTGAGTTCGAACAGTCCGCGCGGCGTCAGCATGTACTTGTTCGAGGTGACGCGGCTGACGGTCGACTCGTGCATCTTGATCGCGTCGGCCACCGTCTTCAGGTTCAGCGGCCGCAGGTGACCGACGCCGTGAACCAGGAAGGCATCCTGCTGGCGAACGATCTCGGTTGCGACCTTCATGATCGTCCTTGCACGCTGATCGAGGCTTCGGGTCAGCCAATTGGCGGTCTGCAGGCATTCGTTGAGGAAGATCTGGTCGGCGCTGTTCTTGCTCGTGCCGCGTGACACCGTGTTGAAATAGGCCTGATTGACGAGCACGCGCGGCAGGGCGTCCGGATTGAGCTCGATGAGCCAGCTCCCGTCCGGTGCCGCCCTGACGACGATATCGGGCACGATCGCCTCGCTGACGCTGGTCTCGAAGCTCGTGGCCGGCTTCGGGTCGAGCTTGCGGATCTCGGCGAGCATGTCGATCAGGTCTTCCTCGTCGACCCCGCAGATCTTCTTCAGGCTGGCGAAATCGCGCCGGGCCAGCAGTTCGAGATTGGCGACGAGCGCCTCCATCGCCGGATCGAGCCGATTGCGAAGGCGAAGCTGGATGGCGAGACATTCGCTGAGTGTGCGGGCAAAGACCCCTGGCGGATCGAACTGCTGCAGGGTGAGAAGAACGCGCGTGACGTCGGCGGGCGGCGCGCCGAGCCGCTCGGCAACCTCGCCGAGATCGGCCTGCAGGTAGCCTGCCTCGTCCAGCTGGTCGATCAGGTGCTGTGCGATCAGCCGGTCGGAGGCAGACGTCAACGCAAAGGGCAGTTGCTCCAGAAGCGTTTCGCGCAGGCTCTTGGCGCCAGCGACGAAGTCGTCGAAATCGTAGTCGCCGCCTTCGCCACTGCCGGGCATCGATTTCCACTGGCCGAGCAGCTCGGGCGCGTCGGCGCGCTGCGGCGCCGCGTCGTCCTGATAGACGTTGCCGAAGTCGGCATCGAGCTGCTCGCCGAGCCGCTCGCCGTCCGTCGCCGTGGCATTGTCGTAGAGATCGCGCTGGCCGGGCGCCTCGTCCGTCCCGCCTGCGTCCTCTCCGGATGTGGGCTCTCCCCGGCTGCCGTGCTCGGAACTGATGCCGAAATCTTCGTCATTGCCGTGAAGCTCGAGCAGCGGGTTCTTTTCGACTTCCTGTGCGATGAACTGGTTGAGTTCCAGATGCGTCATCTGCAGCAGCTGAATCGATTGCATCAGCTGGGGGGTCATGACCAGCGACTGTGACTGGCGCAGATGAAGGCTGGCCGACAATGCCATGCGGACGTCAAACTCCCGACGAAATCTCCGCCGGTCGGCCAATGGCGGGCCGGCTTTTTCACTTGGCCCAAAAATTGCTTATTGGAGGGGTTTGGTCAAGCGCGACCGCGGGGCGAGATGTC
The DNA here is from genome assembly GCA_900469625.1 of Hyphomicrobiales bacterium. Taxonomy (GTDB): domain Bacteria; phylum Pseudomonadota; class Alphaproteobacteria; order Rhizobiales; family Rhizobiaceae; genus Ensifer. The sequence goes on along the minus strand of UBXV01000007.1, from coordinate 553,548 downwards.
GGATTCGCCCGCGGATCGCGTCAAAGGCTGAAATTGTCGCCGAGATAGAGCCGGCGAACGTCCGGATTGGTGACGATATCGTTGGCGCGGCCGTGGGTCAGCACTTCGCCGGCATGGATAATGTAGGCCCGGTCGATCAGGCCGAGCGTCTCGCGCACATTGTGGTCGGTGATGAGCACGCCGATGCCGCGCGACGTCAGATGGCGCACCAGCGCCTGGATGTCGGCAACGGAAATCGGATCGACGCCCGCAAACGGCTCGTCGAGCAGCATGAAGGTCGGGTCGGTCGCCAGCGCGCGGGCAATTTCGAGGCGGCGCCGCTCGCCCCCGGAAAGTGCTATGGCCGGCGACTTGCGCAGATGGGAGATGTTGAACTCCCCGAGCAGGTCGTTGAGCTTGCTTTCGCGCCGCTCCAGGTTCTTGTCGTGCACCTCGAGCACGGCGCGGATGTTGTCTTCCACCGTCAGGCCGCGAAAGATCGAGGCCTCCTGTGGCAGGTAACCGACGCCGAGACGGGCACGGCGATACATCGGCATCGTCGTGACGTCGTTGCCGTTGATCTCGATCGAGCCTTCGTCGACCGGCACCAGGCCGGTGATCATGTAGAAGCAGGTGGTCTTGCCGGCGCCGTTCGGCCCGAGAAGGCCAACGGCCTCCCCGCGTCGAACCACCAGTGACACGCCATTGACGACGCGCCGCTCGCGATAGGCCTTGGTCAGGCCGCGGGCGATCAGCGTACCGTCGTACCGCGCCTTGTCGACCGCATGGCCGGCTGGGGCGGGTGTGGCCGCCAACGGCTTGCGGACGCGCTTGCGCTTGTGAAGGAAGGGGAGTTGCACGAGCGGGTCTACGTCAGTTCTTCTTCTGCGACTTCGGGTCGAGCTGAATCTGCACCCGACCGCCACAGGCCTCGAGTTGCGCTTCGCCCGTGTTCATCTGCACATTCAACTGGCAGCCGACGAAGACGTTCTTGCCTTCCGACAGCACGACCTTGTCGCCCTTCAGCACGAAGGTCTGCTTGGTCATGTCGAATTCGCCGCTGTCGGCAGTTGCCTGCTGGGTGCCGGAGCTCAGGAATACGCGCTGGCTGACTTCGATGCGGTCGATGTCGGCGTCGCCGCTCGAGACCGATCCGGCGCCGGACTTGTAGAACACGGTCATGCTGCCCGCCTGGAGCGTCGTCGTGCCCTGTACCACCTTGACGTTGCCGGTGAAGATCGCCTTGCTCTCCGGATCCTTGATCTCAAGCTTGTCGCTTTCGATCTGGATCGGCTGGTCGTTGGAGAGTTCGAGGCCCTTCATCTTGCTCGATGTGGCCTGGGCTGATGCGCCCGAAACAATCATCAATGCGCCGATGCCGGCAACGGCCAGGCTGGCTGAAATCCTGAAAAAAGTAGCGGCTAGCGACATGGATGCACCAGATCCTAATTCGTGTTCTTACGTATGGCCGTGGGTTCGAGAGTGACCCGCACCATGCCCTCAAATGTTACTATGCGTCCCTTATCCGTCATTCGCAGCCGCTGCGCAATGATCGAACCGCCCTTCATGCTGATCGCAATCGGTTGTTTCGTTTCCATTTCGCCGGCATTGATGTCCAGATAGGCCGACTGGAAGTCGGCGTTGACGCCATTATTCATGGTAATAGTGAACGGGGCGTTCATATCGAGCGTATTGGCACCACGGTCATAGATGCCGTTGGTCGCATCGACGGTGGCGATCAGCTTGTCGTTCACTGGCATTTCGGCATGGATGGTCTGCAGCGTGATGATATCGGGATTGGCGATATCCTGCAGCGCGCGTTGCGCCTTCATCGAATAGCTGATGCCCTGCTTGTTGCGCCCGGCAATCGCCGGGTTCTGCATGACGATCTTGCCATCTTCGATCGTTGCGCTGTCGAGCTGCAGATCGACCGGCATGAAGGCGCGCACGAAGGAAATGGCGGCGAAGATCACAGCGATGATGCCGGCGACTACAGGCAGGATGATCTTCAGGCGTTTGACGCGCGCCGAATGCCGCGCGGCGAGCGCGTAAGCGTCCGACGAGCTCGAACCCGTATCGGCAAAAAAGCCGGGGGCTGGCGCATGATCTAGCATGAGAAGGCCTGTTGGTTCCGTTGCTCGCGCGTGGTCTCGCGACAAGCGCATTTTACATACATTCGTGTAAGTCGTCGCAAATATGGATATTTTTAGCCGCCGCACAATGGCGCGGCGAAAAACTTCGTGAAGACAGGAAAACGGCGGGCACGGCTTTTAACCGGGACCGACCGCGTCTATTGAATATGCCACCTGCCGCGCAGATAGCATGTTCCTTCGGAAACTGACAGAAGCTGCGCCAACAAATTCGGAGAAACCGACATGGATGAACTTGCCATCGCCGATCGCCGCAGCCTGCGCCGGAAATTGAGCTTCTGGCGCTGGATCGTCGCCGGCCTCATCGCTCTGGTGGCCTTGGCGATGTTTTCATGGTCGGGCCTGGGCGAAAACGCGGGGCGCGGCCGCGATCATGTCGCCCGCGTGACGATCTCCGGCCTGATCCAGGATGACCGTGAGTTGCTGGAAAGGCTTCAGCGGATCGAGGACAACGCCTCGGTCAAGGCGCTGGTGGTCACCATTTCGTCGCCCGGCGGCACCACCTATGGCGGCGAGGTCATCTACAAGGCGATCCGCAAGGTTGCCGCCAAGAAGCCCGTGGTTTCCGATATCCGTACGCTTGCCGCCTCTGCCGGCTACATGATCGCGCTTGCCGGCGATACGATCGTCGCCGGCGAAAGCTCGATCACCGGCTCGATCGGCGTCATCTTCCAGTACCCTCAGGTCAAGGAGCTGATGGACAAGCTCGGCGTCTCGCTGGAATCGATCAAGTCGAGGCCGTTGAAGGCGGAGCCGTCACCCTTCCATCCCGCGAGCGACGAAGCCAAGGCGATGATCCAGGCGATGATCGACGACAGCTATGGCTGGTTTGTCGACCTGGTGGCGGACCGCCGCAAGCTGCCGCGCGACGAGGCTCTGCTGCTTGCCGACGGGCGCATTTTCACCGGCCGCCAGGCGCTCGGCCTGAAGCTCGTCGACAAGCTCGGCGGCGATGATGAAATCCGCGCCTTCCTGGCCGAAAAGAAGGTGTCGAAGGACCTGCCTGTGGTTGATTGGGAAGCGCCGCACAAGACGTTGCCATTCGGCCTGGGCTCGGCGGTGTCGGAATGGGTCAAGATGTTGGGATATGACGCTTTTCCGGCGATGAAGGGCCTCGAAAAAATCGGGGGTGACAAGTTGTTTCTTGACGGTCTTGTTTCGGTTTGGCAGGTTGATGCTCCATGAGGATGGCAGCATATGCCCAGCCTGATCCGTGACATGGTCGCTTGCGCCAGCCAAGCACCGGCCATATTCTTGCGGTAATCACAGTGCAGGCCGAAAAAGCAAAACAAACAAGAATTTAAGGGGGCGACAGTGATCAAGTCAGAACTGGTGCAGATTGTTGCAGCTCGCAATCCGCATCTCTACCACCGTGACGTCGAAAACATCGTCAACGCGGTGCTCGATGAGATCACAGATGCGCTGGCTGCCGGAAACCGTGTCGAGCTGCGGGGTTTCGGTGCATTCTCGGTCAAGAACCGGCCGTCGCGCTCCGGTCGCAACCCGCGCACCGGCGATTCCGTCTTCGTCGAGGAAAAGTGGGTTCCGTTCTTCAAGACCGGCAAGGAACTGCGCGAGCGCTTGAACCCGGGCATGAACGAGGACGATGAAGACTGATCATCCCGCCCGATCGTCATGACTCCGGATTGACCGTCGCGGACCGCGCGGGTGCGCCAATTCGGAAAAAAGGAGCGGCTGAATGCTCAAGAAACTGATCAACATCGTTGTGCTCATTCCGGTCGGCGTCATCCTGATCGTGCTCAGTGTCGCCAATCGTCAGAGCGTCACGCTCGCACTCAACCCATTCATGCCCGAAGACAGTGTGCTGTCCGTCAGTGCGCCGTTCTTCGTTTTCCTGCTTCTGGCCGTCGTCGTCGGCCTGATCCTGGGCGCCGCTGCCACCTGGTTCACCCAGGGCAAATACCGCCGGCGCGCCCGCAATGAGGCGAGCGAAGCCGCGAAATGGCATCGCGAGGCCGAAAAGCACCGCAGCCAGGCGGAAAAGCTGGCCACCCAGGCAACGCTCGCCGCCCCGCAAAACTGAGGGCCGGCGGCGCCCCGCCCGTCAGCTCGCCGCTTGCGCCGGGCCGCCGACCGCAACGACGAAATCACTGAAAAACTGCTGAGCCAGCTTCTTGGCGGTGGAATCGACGAGCCGCGAACCGAGCTGCGCCAGCTTGCCGCCGATCTGTGCCTTGACGTCGTAGCGCAGCACCGTTTCGGCGCCGTCGTCGACGAGCGTCACATCCGCGCCACCCTTGGCAAAGCCGGCGATACCGCCCTTGCCCTCTCCGGAGATCGTGTAGCTTTCCGGCGGGTTGAGGTTTGAAAGCGTGACATCGCCGCTGAAGGTCGCTGAAACCGGGCCGATCTTGATCTTGACGACGGCGGAAAGTTCGGTCGGTGATTTCATCTCGATCGACTGACAGCCCGGGATGCATCGCTTCAGGATTTCGGGGTCGTTGAGGCCGCGCCACACGGCGTCGCGCGGTGCCAGGATGCGTTCTTCGCCGGTCATGTCCATGCGGTTTCCTCCCGTTGACGGTGTCGCGCATCGGCAGGGATGCGCTAGGGGTCATGTAATCCCTTGAATTCGCTTTACAATGTTTCTGAACGCTTGATGTCGGCCGATGCGTCGTTGCAAATCTCGCTCCCGCCACGATCTTGGCAAATCGGAAACGGCTTTGCCAAGAGCGGGAGCGGTGCTATTTGCACCGATAGAACACGCCTTGCCTCGTAATTCGGGGTGCGGCGGCATACCTCATGGCGCCGGCCCGTCTGCATCCGATATTCGGGAGGGTAGCGCCTCGTGACAAAACAAAGCCCAGGGATCTCAGCGTGAAGGAAAAGGACCGGCGGTCGAAGAATGCCTCCGTGACGACGGCGAAGGGCCGCGGTGCAGAGGCGCGTGGCGGTGCACGCCAGGAAAAGAAGCGTCCGCCATTTGCCAAGGCCGGCGAGTTCAAGGAGCGCGCGGCAGCGCAGGCCACGGTGAAAGCCGCCGAACCGCGCGAGCGGCCATCGCGCACGCAGCCCGAAAACGAGGCGCCTGCGCGCGTCATTGCGCGGCGCACTGGCGACAAGCCCGGCGAGCAGATCCCGCTCATTCTCGAAACATCGGGTGTTTCCGGCTACCATCTGATCGATAGCGGCGCCGGTGAAAAGCTCGAGCAGTACGGGCCTTACCGCATCGTGCGGCCGGAAGCGCAGGCGCTGTGGCCGCGAACCCTGCCCGACAGCGTCTGGGAAAACGCGGATGCGATCTTCACCGGCGACACCGACGAAGACGGCATGGGCCGCTGGCGCTTTCCTGGCGCGGTTCTTGGCGAAACCTGGCCGATGCAGCTTCTGGGCACCGAGTTCCACGGCCGTTTCACCTCCTTCCGCCATGTCGGCGTCTTTCCCGAGCAGCTCGCCCATTGGAGCTGGGTGAAAGACCAGGTCGAGGCGTCGCGCCGTCCGCTCAAGGTTCTAAACCTCTTCGGCTATACCGGCGTCGCCTCGCTGATCGCCGCAAAAGCCGGTGCCGAGGTCACCCATGTCGACGCCTCGAAGAAGGCGATCGGCTGGGCCCGGGAAAACCAGGCGCTGGCGCGTGCGGAAAAGCTGCCGATCCGCTGGATCTGCGACGACGCGATGAAGTTCATCCAGCGCGAGGAACGTCGCGGCAGCCGCTACGATATTATCCTGACCGATCCGCCGAAGTTCGGGCGCGGCCCGAACGGCGAGGTCTGGCAGCTGTTCGACCATCTGGCGGCGATGCTCGACATCTGCCGCGAAATCCTGTCGCCCGAGGCCCGCGGTCTGGTGCTGACCGCCTACTCGATCCGCGCCAGCTTCTACTCGATCCATGAATTGATGCGCGAGACGATGCGCGGGCGTGGTGGTCGGGTCGAATCCGGTGAACTCATCATCCGCGAAGGCGGGCTCGACGGCCGCGAGCCGGGACGGGCGCTTTCGACCTCTCTCTTCAGCCGCTGGGTGCCGTAATGAGCAATGACAGAAGCGAACACGGCGCGGGCCGTGTCGGGCAGGTGAAGGAAGTCACCAGCCTCACCAATCCGATCATCAAGGACATCAAGCTGCTGGCGCAGAAGAAGCACCGCGACGAGACGCGGTCCTTCATGGCCGAAGGCCTGAAGCTGGTGATCGATGCGCTCGATCTCGGCTGGAAGATCAAGACGCTGATCTATGCCAAGGCGGCCAAGGGCAAGCCACATGTGGAACAAGTGGCGGCAAAGACCTTCGCCCGCGGCGGGCTCGTGCTCGAAGTCAGCGAGAAGGTGCTCGCGACGATCACCCGGCGCGACAATCCGCAGATGGTCGTCGGCATCTTCGAGCAGCGCTACCGGGCGCTGAAGGAAATCCGCCCCGAGCTCGGCGAGACCTACGTGGCGCTCGACCGGGTTCGCGATCCCGGCAATCTCGGCACGATCATCCGCACGGCCGACGCGGCCGGTGCCTCAGGCATCATTCTCATCGGAGAAACGACCGATCCCTTCTCGCTCGAAACCGTGCGGGCGACCATGGGTTCGGTCTTCGCCATGCCGGTGGTGCGCGCCAGCGCCGACGATTTCGTCAAATGGCAGAAGCAGGCAGGGGTGAAGGTCGTGGCGACCCATCTCGCCGGTTCGGTCGACTACCGCACCATCGACTACAAATCGAAGCCCGTCGTGCTGCTGATGGGCAACGAGCAGGCCGGCCTTCCCGAGGAGCTCGCCCGCGAGGCAGGCGCGCTTGCCCGCATTCCGCAGGCCGGTCGCGCCGATTCTCTCAATCTGGCGATCGCCACCGGCATCATGCTGTTTGAGGCGCGGCGTCATCTCCTGGCGCTGGATGCCCGCGCATGAGCGAAAAGCAGGTGTTGTTTTCAAGGCCGCTGCCGATCGCCATCTTCATCGCGCTGGCGCTCGCCGCCGACCAGTTGATCAAGTATCTGGTCGAGGCCTATCTGCCGTTCAATGAAGCGGTTCCGGTCATGCCGATGCTGGCGCTCTACCGGACCTACAATTACGGCGTCGCCTTCTCGATGCTGTCGGGCATGGAAGGCTGGTTCATCGTCGGCATGCGTCTGATCGTCGTTGCCTTCGTCTTGTGGCTGTGGCGGCGCACGCCGAAGGACCGGTTCTTCGCGCATCTCGGCTATGCCCTGATCATCGCCGGTGCGCTTGGAAACCTGGTCGACCGGCTGATCTTCGGCTACGTCATCGACTACATCCTGTTTTACACGCAGACATGGTCGTTCGCGGTGTTCAATCTTGCCGACACGTTCATCAGCATCGGCGCCGGCGCGATCATTCTCGATGAGCTCCTGCAGTCAAAAAAGGCCAAAGCTTAAGATTTTATCGAAGCGCTGAAGCCATTTCGAACGCTTGGCGTGTTAGCCGGATGGCATGAGTGAGCCGTCACGATTGCTAGAGCAGATCGAATCCGGGTTCGGTGCGCAAGCCCGAAGCGGCGGCGCGTTGCCCGTCGGCGGCGCTGCCGACAGCACTGGTACGATGGGCAAGTCCGCCGCATCGGGGTTCGCGCTTCGCCGTCTTTCGCTGGCATCTCTCGGCGTCATCGCCTCCGGTCTGGTGCTGGCAATGGGCATCGCCGCCGGTCTCTATCTGTTTTCCGCAGCCGTCGCGGCGGCGGGTCTTGCGGGCGTGCTTCTGCTGGTTGCCGATGGCATCAGGGCTGCCGACAGTGACGGACGGAGCGCAGAAGCAAGGCGGGACGGCGACTGGGATCGCCAGGAAACCTCGGCACTGCTTGCGACCATCCATGATGCACTCGGCGATATCGCGATCACGCGGGGAATGGACGGCAAGATCGTTCATGCCAACGCCGCGTTTCATCGGGCCTGCGGCCTCGACGATGCGCGCGGACTGACCTGCGCCGCCATCGGGCTGAGTTTCGAGCCGAAGATCGAGCCGAATCACTACCTCGTGCGCACAGCCGCTCCGGAAGGCTTGCGCCTCTACGATTGGCACGACGTCATTGCAAGGGATCCGGCCAGCGGCCGGCTGATGCGCCACAGCATCGCGCGCGACGTGACCGAAGAGGCCCGCGCGGCGCGTGAACGCGAAGACGCCCGCCGCCGCGCCGAAGAGGCAAGCCAGGCAAAGTCGCGGCTGCTCGCAACCGTCAGCCACGAGATCCGCACGCCGCTGTCCGGCATCCTCGGCATGAGCCACCTGCTCGGCCAGACCCGACTGTCGAGCGAACAGAAAAACTATCTGGCCGGCATGCAGCAGTCCGGCCATGCGCTGGTGCAGCTCGTCGAGGATCTGATCGACTTCTCGTCGCTGTCTGCCGGCCGTTTCCAGTTCCGGCCATCGCGCCAGGATCCGCGCAGCGTCATCGAAAGCGTCGTCGAGATGCTGTCCAATCGCGCCCACGAAAAGGGCATCGAGATCGGTGCGACCGTGACCGCGGACGTGCCGGCGCTGATGGAGTTCGATGCGGCGCGGCTGCGCCAGGTGCTGTTCAACGTCATAGGCAACGCGGTCAAGTTCACCGAGGTCGGGGGAGTGTTCGTCAGCGCCGATATCGTCGAGGATTGCGTTCGCATCCTGATCGACGACACCGGCCCGGGCATGTCGGGCGACGAGTTGAAGCGCATCTTCGACGAGTTCGAGCAGGCCGGTAGCGACGAGCAGCGTGCCAAGGGCACCGGTCTCGGCCTGGCGATCTCGCGTCGGATCATGCAGGCGTGCGGTGGCAGCCTCACGGCTTCGAGCGCGCCCGGACGCGGCAGTCGCTTTGAGATCCGCCTGCCGCTTGCCGAAGTCGAGCGGGTAACGGCGGATCGGCGCCAGCGGCTCGCCCGCTCGCATGTGCTGGTGATGGCGCCGGACGGACCTGCGTCCGCAGCACTCTCGGCCACCATCGCCACGCTTGGCGGTCGCTGCCATCGGGCAACGACGCTGGCGGCAGCCCAGAACGTCTTTTCCGACGTGTTCGCAGGCGGCGCGCCGTTGACGGACATCATCGTCGACCATCGCCACGCCGGCCAGTTCAGGCAGCTTCTGGCGTTGCAGCCGGCCGTTGCCCGCCTTGACCTGCGCCGCACCTACCTGATCAATCCGGAGGAGCGCAACAACCATCCGGTCGACCAGATGGACGGCTACGAGGCCTGGCTCATCCGCCCCTTGCGCGAGAAGTCGCTGGTCGAGGTGCTGCTCGGTCGGCTGAAGGGCATTGAAAAGCGCGACGCCATCAACGACAACCGGCCGATCCTTCGCGAGGAACCGACGATTGCGCCCGTCAGGGCGAGCCCGCGCGGCATCCTCCTGGCGGAAGACGATCCCGTCAATGCGCTGATCGTGCGCACCGTCCTGCAGCGCGCGGGACAGGCGGTCCAGGTGGTCACCGATTTCGTCGCTGTCGATCGCGTTCTTTCGGGTGGCGGCCCTGGTGTCGAGGCGATGCCGGCGTTGCTGGTCACCGATCTCAATATGCCCGGCGGCGACGGATTTTCGATGCTGAAGCGCCTGCGCGAGAGGGAGGCGATGCAATCCGACCGGCGCCTTCCGGTGATCGTGCTGACATCGGACGCACGGCTGGAGGTGAAGGATAGGCTCATCGAGGCCGGCGCTGACACCGTACTGCCGAAACCCGCGGATCCGCAACGGCTGATGGCGGAAATAGGGCGCCTTGTCGAGTTACGGTAACCGCCGAAGTCGTAACGGTATCGGCGCATCGAAGCGGGGGTTGTGCGCCGTTTTCATGTCACTATGTTGTTGCAGAAACGTGGTCTAAGCCCGGCAGATACGAATGATTCGGGATGACGCGGATGACGATCGAGCTTCTGGATTCGACGAGCGTGGTAGACACTTCTCAGGCTTGCGTCGGCAAGACAATGACCGCCCCGGCGACCGACGTTCTCGGCCGAATAGCCAATCTTGAGACCCGACTTGCGCGCAACGCATCTGAGATCGATGCGGCGCAGGCCGTGCGCTACAAGGTCTTTGTCGAGGAGATGAAGGCGCAGGTCGGCCCCGAGCTCGACCGTCGCAAGCGCGACGTCGACAGCTGGGATGCTGTCTGCGATCACTTGCTGGTTCTCGACACGGCCATCGAGGGCGACCCGGAAGATCAGATCGTCGGCACCTATCGCCTTTTGCGCCAGGATGTGGCCGAGCGGGCGGGTGGCTTCTACTCCGCTTCGGAGTTCGATGTCGGAGCCCTGGTCTCGCGCCATCCCAAAAAGCGCTTCATGGAGCTTGGTCGCTCCTGCGTGCTGCCCGAGTATCGCACCAAGCGCACGGTGGAACTGCTCTGGCAGGGCAACTGGGCCTACGCGCTCCGATACGGTGTCGATGCCATGTTCGGTTGCGGCTCGTTTCCGGGCACCATTCCGGCCGAACACGCGCTGGCGCTGTCCTTCCTGCATCACAATATCCGTGTGCGCGACGAATGGGTCGTCGGCGCTCGGCCGGAACTGCACCGGACCATGGATATGATGCCGGTCGAGGCCATCAATCCGAAGAAGGCGCTGGCCGCCTTGCCGCCATTGATCAAGGGCTACATGCGTCTGGGGGCCATGGTCGGGGACGGCGCTGTCGTCGACCACGCATTCCGCACCACCGATGTGTTGATCGTCCTGCCGATCAGCAACATCTCCGGCCGTTACCTGAATTACTACGGCGCCGACGCCGGGCGCTTTGCGACTTCGGTATCCTGACAGCCAGCTGACGTAATTAACCAGATATTAAGGATGGCTTTGACTTCTTCGCCTGAAAGAGGGAATAGTCATGTCAAGCACTGTTTCAGTTTTATCACGAAATAATAAAATAAATAACGGAGAGAACCGCCAGCTTCATTTGAGATTGGCGTATATTTCGCTCTATCTCCATATTATTTCATCGCACAGGAAGTAAGTCTTCCATTATGTATTGAGCTCGACGCCTTTCCCAGGGCTGTCGAGCTCTTCTTTTTTGCGAAAAGCTCGCGCCGTATCTGTTTCAGTTTAGCACACCCTGTTCATCTGCTGAGCAGGGTGTGTCAGAACGGGACGCTTCCGCCGGCGAGATCAAACGCCGGCGTTATAGGCGGCGATTGCCGCCATGTTGACGATGTCGGAATCCTTCGCCGACATCGAAACGATCTGCACCGATTTGTCGAAGCCGACGAGCAGGGGGCCGATGACGGTCGAGCCGCCGAGTTCCTGCAGCATCTTGGTCGAGATCGAAGCCGAGTGGAACGCCGGCATCACCAGCACGTTGGCCGTGCCCGAAAGGCGGCAGAACGGATACTGTTCCATCACCTTCGGATTGAGCGCTACGTCTGCGGCCATCTCGCCGTCATATTCGAAGTCGACGCGGCGCTTGTCGAGAATGTTGACAGCCTCGCGCACCCGCTCCGAGCGCTCGCCCGAGGGGTGGCCGAAGGTCGAATAGGCGAGCATGGCGACGCGCGGCACGTAGCCGAGGCGCTTGGCAAGGCCGGCGGCTTCCTCGGCGATGTCGGCGAGTTCCTCCGACGACGGCATGTCGTGCACGGCGGTGTCGGCGACGAGCACGGTGCGGCCGCGGCAGAGCGCGATCGACACGCCGATCACCCGGTGCCCGGGCTTCGGGTCGATGCAGCGGCGCACGTCTTCGAGCGCCGTCGAGTAGTTGCGGGTAATGCCCGTGACCATGCCGTCCGCATCGCCGAGTGCCACCATGCAGGCGGCAAAGTGGTTGCGGTCGTTGTTGATCAGGCGCTGGGCATCGCGGAACAGGTAGCCCTTTCGCTGCAGCCGCGCATAGAGATAGTCGGTATAGGCGCCGACCCGCTTTGACACCCGGGCATTGACGATCTGGATCCCGGGACGATCGAGATCGATTCCCTCGCGCTCCGCCGTCTCGCGCATGCGGTCTTCGCGGCCGAGCAGGATCGCCGTGCCGAGCTGCTGGTTGGCATAGGCGATCGCCGAACGCATGACCTGCACCTCTTCACCTTCGGCAAAGACGATGCGCTTGGGCTGGCGCCGAACGCGCTCGTAGATGCGCTGCAGCGTCGAGGCGATCGGGTCGCGGCGGGCGGAAAGCTGGCGCCCGTAGGCTTCGAGGTCGGTGATCGGCTTGCGCGCGACGCCCGATTCCATCGCCGCCTTGGCCACAGCCATCGGGATCGCCGAGATCAGCCTGGGGTCGAACGGAACCGGGATGATGTACTGCGCGCCGAAGCGCGGGCGGTTGCCCTGGTAGGCGGCGGCCACGTCATCCGGCACGTCTTCCTTGGCGAGGCTTGCGAGCGCCTCTGCCGCCGCGATCTTCATCGCATCGTTGATCGTCGAGGCGCGCACGTCGAGCGCGCCGCGGAAGATATAGGGGAAGCCGAGCACGTTGTTGACCTGGTTCGGATAGTCCGAACGGCCGGTGGCCACGATCGCGTCGTCGCGGATGCGGGCGACTTCCTCCGGCGTGATTTCCGGATCCGGGTTGGCCATGGCGAAGATGATCGGCCGCGGTGCCATCGAGCGGACCATGTCTTCCGACAGCGCCCCCTTGGCCGAAAGGCCGAAGACCACGTCTGCGCCTTCGAGCGCTTCGGCAAGCGTGCGCCGGTCGGTCTTGACCGCATGCGCCGACTTCCACTGGTTCATGCCTTCCGTGCGGCCCTGGAAGATCACGCCCTTGGTGTCGCAGAGGATGACGTTTTCGGGGTTGAAGCCCATCGCCTTGATCAGCTCGATGCAGGCGATGGCCGCAGCCCCCGCGCCGTTGCAGACGAGCTTGGTGGTCTTGAAGTCGCGGCCGGTGAGCGTCAGCGCGTTGATGAGGCCGGCGGCGGCGATGATCGCGGTGCCGTGCTGGTCGTCGTGGAACACCGGAATGTCCATGACCTCGCGCAGCTTCTGCTCGATGATGAAACAGTCCGGCGCCTTGATGTCCTCGAGGTTGATGCCGCCGAAGGACGGTCCGAGGAAGCGCACGCAATTGATGAACTCGTCGACATTCTCGGTATCGACTTCAAGGTCGATGGAATCGACGTCGGCGAAGCGCTTGAACAGCACCGCCTTGCCTTCCATGACCGGCTTGGAGGCAAGCGCCCCGAGATTGCCGAGGCCGAGGATGGCCGTACCGTTGGAAATGACCGCGACCATGTTGCCGCGAGTGGTGTAGTCATAGGCCGTGGAAGGGTCCTCGGCGATCGCCTTGACCGGGACGGCGACGCCGGGCGAATAGGCCAGCGACAGGTCGCGCTGCGTGGCCATGGCCTTGGTGGGGGAAATCTCCAGCTTTCCGGGACGACCCTGCGAGTGAAAATCGAGCGCTTCCTGCGCGGTGACGCTCGTCATTGTGCGATCGGTCTTGTCGTTGGCCGGCATGTTTCCTCTATCCTCCTGTGGGCGACCCTGCCGGGGCGCCTCTTTATGGTTGTCGTCTATATTTGCTTGGCGATAGTGTGCCATCTCTTTTTTCGGAACAATCATGAATTTCGTGACAGACTATTCGACCCGCGCGGGGGAGGTTTTATCCGTAGCCGAGTTGGCGAGCGAGGAAAGCCGTTCCACTGCGACGCCGATGATGGAACAGTTTATCGAGATCAAGGCGAACAACCCGGATTCGCTTCTGTTCTACCGCATGGGCGACTTTTACGAGCTGTTCTTCCAGGACGCGGTCGACGCGTCGAAGGCGCTCGGCATCACCTTGACGAAACGCGGGCAGCATATGGGGCAGGAAATCCCGATGTGCGGGGTTCCCGTGCATGCAGCTGACGATTATCTGCAGAAGCTGATCGGTCTCGGCTTCCGCGTCGCGGTCTGCGAGCAGGTCGAGGATCCGGCCGAAGCCAAGAAGCGCGGCGGAAAATCCGTCGTGCGCCGCGACGTCGTCCGGCTGGTGACGCCGGGAACGATCACCGAGGAGAAGCTGCTCTCGCCGTCGGAGACCAACTACCTGATGGCGCTCGCGCGCATCAAGAGCGGTTCGGAACCGGCCTATGCGCTCGCCTGGATCGATATCTCGACCGGCGTCTTCCGGCTCGCCGAAACGGCCGAGAGCCGGCTTCTCGCCGACATCCTGCGCATCGAGCCGCGCGAACTGATCCTTGCCGATACGGTCTTCCACGATCCGGAATTGCGCGCCGTCTTCGACGTGCTCGGCCGGGTGGCAGTGCCGCAGCCGGCGGTGCTTTTCGACAGCGCGACGGCCGAGGGCCGCATCGCCCGTTACTTCGGCGTCAAGACGCTCGACGGTTTCGGCAGTTTCTCGCGCGCCGAAATGGCGGCGGCATCCGCTGCCATCTCCTATGTCGAAAAGACCCAGTTTGCCGAACGTCCGGCCCTTGGCACCCCCGAGCGCGAGAGCGCTGCCTCGACGCTGTTCATCGACCCGGCCACGCGCGCCAACTTGGAACTGGTCAAGACACTGTCGGGCGCTCGCGAAGGCACGCTGCTGAAGGCGCTCGACCGGACGGTGACGAGCGGCGGCGCGCGGCTGCTGGCCGAGCGCCTGATGTCGCCGCTGACCGATCCCGATCGCATCAACCAGCGGCTGGACTCGATCGAGATCCTGGCTGGGCAGCCGTCCTTTGCCGGGGACCTGCGCGACACGCTGCGGCGCGCCCCGGATATGCCGCGCGCCCTGTCGCGGCTGGCGCTCGGCCGCGGCGGCCCGCGCGATCTCGGTGCGATCCTGGCCGGCCTCAGGGCCGCGGAAACGATCTCGCGCCTGCTGGCAGCGGGCAATCTTTCGCCGGAACTCATCGAGGCCCGCGCGGCGATCGACGCCTTGCCGACATCCGTCCGCGACCACCTCGATGCGATGCTTGCCGACGAACTGCCGCTGCTCAAGCGCGACGGCGGCTTCCTGCGCGAAGGGGCCAATGCCGACCTCGACGAAGTCAGGGGGTTGCGCGATCAGTCCCGTCGCGTCATCGCCGGGCTGCAGCTGCAATATTCCGAAGAGACCGGCATCAAGTCGCTGAAGATCAAGCACAACAACGTGCTCGGCTACTTCATCGAGGTGACGCAGGGCAATGCCGGCGCCATGACCGACACCGACGAAGGCCGCGCCCGCTTCATCCACCGTCAGACCATGGCGAACGCCATGCGCTTCACCACCACCGCACTTGCCGAACTCGAGAGCAAGATCGCCAATGCCGCCGATCGGGCGCTGACGATCGAGCTTGCCGCCTTCGACGCCATGACTTCAGACGTCGTTTCAGCGGCAGAGGTCATCAAGGCGGCGGCGCTGGCGCTAGCGACCGTCGATGTATCGGCGGGCCTTGCGATCCTTGCCGAAGAGCAGAACTATGCCCGTCCGGTCGTCGATCACACGCGCATGTTTGCCATCGAAGGCGGCCGCCATCCCGTCGTCGAGCAGGCGCTGAAGCGCCAGGCGGCCAATGCCTTCGTCGCCAATGGCTGCGACCTGTCGCCGCCGTCGGGTGAAGAGGGTGGGGCGATCTGGCTTCTGACCGGTCCGAACATGGGCGGTAAGTCGACGTTTCTCAGACAGAACGCGCTGATCGCCATCATGGCGCAGATGGGCACCTTCGTGCCCGCGACAAGCGCCCATATCGGCATCGTCGACCGGCTGTTTTCGCGCGTCGGCGCCTCGGACGATCTTGCTCGCGGCCGCTCGACCTTCATGGTCGAGATGGTCGAGACGGCGGCGATCCTCAACCAGGCGACCGATCGCTCGCTCGTTATCCTCGACGAGATCGGTCGTGGCACCGCCACCTTCGACGGCCTGTCGATCGCCTGGGCGTCGGTCGAGCATCTGCACGAGGCCAATCGTTGCCGCGGCCTGTTTGCGACCCACTTCCACGAACTGACCGTGCTGTCGGAAAAGCTCGGCCGACTGTCGAACGCGACCATGCGCGTCAAGGAGTGGCACGGCGACGTGATCTTCCTGCATGAGGTCGGGCCGGGTGCTGCCGATCGCTCCTATGGCATCCAGGTCGCCCGTCTCGCCGGCCTGCCGGCCTCTGTGGTCTCCCGGGCCAAGGACGTGCTCGCCAAGCTCGAGGACGCCGACCGCAAGAACCCGGCAAGCCAGCTGATCGACGATCTGCCGCTGTTCCAGGTGGCGATCCGCCGCGAAGAGGCCAAGCCCGCCGGCAACTCCCGGGTTGACGAGGCGCTGAAGGCGCTCAACCCCGACGACATGACGCCGCGCGAAGCGCTCGATGCGCTCTACGCCTTGAAGAAGGAACTGAACGCCCGTTGACGGCCCTTCCGTTTTTGCTGTGCATGCGTCGGTGAAAAAGGCTATACAGCGCCGCGCGCCTTGAAAGGGCGCGGCGATGAGCCGGTAGTAATTCGAAATGCTGCACGGTCCCGGTTCGGCCTTGATCGGATGGGAGCCTGCAGGAGCGCTGTTCAGGCAGCGGACCACGCAACCAGTCGGACAGGGCGCCCCTCGGCACTTCATGGGCAGACACGAAACTTCCTTTCCCGAAATTCTCGATGTCGCAGCGCTTCGGGCGAAATGCGACTTCATCGCCTCGGCGCATGCCGAGCAGCGCGAGCCGATGCGCCAGGCGCTGCTGGCCGCCTTCAAGCAGGCCAATGTCGCCGGCCGCGCCAAGGCGCGCGAACTGTTTGCCGGCGACGGCGGCGGCATTCTCTGCGCCGAGCGTATCTCCTGGCTTCAGGACCAGCTGATCACGGTGCTGCATGATTTCGTGCTCAACGAGATCTTTGACGCGGCCAACGCGCCGCCGGCAAGCCGCATCGCGGTCGCGGCCGTCGGTGGCTACGGCCGCGGCACGCTGGCGCCGGGCTCCGACATCGACCTGCTCTTCCTGCTGCCGGTGAAGAAGGCCGTCTGGGCGGAGCCGGCTATCGAGTTCATGCTCTACATCCTGTGGGATCTCGGCTTCAAGGTCGGGCACGCCACCCGCACGATCGAGGACTGCATCCGGCTGTCGCGCGCCGACATGACGATCCGGACCGCGATCCTCGAGACCCGCTATATCTGCGGTTCCGAGACGCTGGCGGCCGAACTCGAAATGCGCTTCGACCACGAGATCGTGCGCAACACCGGGCCGGATTTCATCGCCGCCAAGCTCGCCGAGCGCGATGAGCGCCACCGCAAGGCCGGCGACACCCGCTATCTCGTCGAACCCAACGTCAAGGAAGGCAAGGGCGGGCTTCGCGACCTGCACACGCTGTTCTGGATCGCCAAGTATTTTTACCGGGTCAAGGATTCCGCCGACCTGGTGAAGCTCGGCGTTCTCTCCCGCACGGAATACAAGCTGTTCCAGAAGGCGGAGGATTTCCTCTGGGCGGTTCGCTGCCATATGCATTTCCTGACCGGCAAGGCCGAGGAGCGGTTGTCCTTCGACATCCAGCGCGAGATCGCCGAGGCACTCGGCTATCACGACCATCCCGGCCTTTCGGCCGTCGAACGCTTCATGAAACACTACTTCCTGGTGGCGAAGGACGTCGGCGACCTCACCCGCATCTTCTGCGCAGCGCTTGAGGATCAGCAGGCCAAGGACGCGCCGGGCCTGTCCGGTATCATCGGACGCTTCACCCATCGCAGCCGCAAGATCGCCGGCACGCTCGATTTCGTCGACGACGGTGGCCGCATTGCGCTTGCAAGCCCTGATGTCTTCAAGCGCGACCCGGTCAATCTGCTGCGCTTCTTCCACATTGCCGACATCAACAATCTCGAGTTCCATCCGGCGGCCCTTCGCCAGGTCACACGCTCGCTCGGCCTGATCAAGCCGCAGCTGCGCGAGAACGAGGAAGCCAACCGGCTGTTTCTCTCGATACTGACCTCGCGCCGCAAGCCGGAGCTGATCCTGCGCCGCATGAACGAGGCGGGCGTGCTCGGCCGCTTCATTCCGGATTTCGGCAAGATCGTCTCGATGATGCAGTTCAACATGTATCACCACTATACGGTGGACGAGCACCTGCTGCGCTCGGTCGACGTTCTCTCGCGCATCGAGCGCGGCATCGAGGAAGAGGCGCATCCGCTTGTCGCCAAGCTGATGCCGGGGATCGAGGACCGCGAGGTTCTCTATGTCGCCGTGCTTCTGCACGACATCGCCAAGGGGCGGCCCGAGGATCATTCGGTCGCAGGCGCCAAGGTGGCACGCCGGCTCTGCCCGCGTTTTGGCCTGACGCCGAAGCAGACCGAGCTTGTCGCCTGGCTGATCGACGAGCACCTGACCATGTCGATGGTCGCCCAGACCCGCGATCTCAATGACCGCAAGACCATCGTCGACTTCGCCGAGCGGGTGCAGTCGCTCGACCGGCTGAAGATGCTGTTGATCCTCACCGTCTGCGACATCCGCGCCGTCGGGCCGGGCGTCTGGAATGGCTGGAAGGGGCAATTGCTCCGCACGCTCTACTATGAAACCGAACTGCTGCTTTCGGGCGGCTTCTCCGAGCTGTCGCGCAAGGAGCGCGCGGCCCATGCGGCGACGATGCTGAGCGACGCCCTGACCGACTGGCAGGAAAGCGAGCGCGAGGCCTATGTGCGGCTACACTACCAGCCCTACCTCCTGACCGTGCCGCTCGAGGACCAGATCCGCCACGCCCGCTTCATCCGCGAGGCCGATGCCGCCGGCAAGGCGCTGTCGACCATGGTGCGCACGCACCAGTTCCATGCGATCACCGAAATCACCGTGCTTTCGCCCGACCATCCGCGACTTCTGACTGTGATCGCCGGCGCCTGTGCGGCGGCCGGCGCCAACATCGTCGATGCGCAGATCTTCACGACGTCGGACGGGCGGGCGCTCGATACCATCCTCGTCAACCGCGAGTTTCCCGTCGACGGCGACGAGACGCGCCGGGCGGCCAGCATCGGCAAGCTGATCGAGGACGTGCTGTCCGGGCGCAAGCGCCTGCCGGAGGTGATCGCCAGCCGAACCAAGGTCAAGAAGCGGAACAAGGCCTTTACCGTCACCCCCGAGGTGACGATCAGCAACACGCTGTCGAACAAGTTCACGGTCATCGAGGTCGAGTGCCTTGACCGCCCCGGCCTGCTGTCGGAGATCACCGCCGTGCTCTCGGACCTTTCACTCGACATCGCCTCGGCGCACATCACGACTTTCGGCGAGAAGGTCATCGACACCTTCTACATCACCGATCTCGTGGGCCAGAAGGTCACCAGTGAAAACCGCCAGATGAACATCGCCGCCCGCCTGAAAGCCGTCATGGCCGATGAGGCCGACGAGGTTCGAGACCGGATGCCGTCCGGCATCATCGCGCCCGCCGCGGGCACGTCCTCCGCTCAAAGAACGACAAAAGCCGAAACATGAGTCTGGTCAAGAAATTTGCAACCGTCGGCGGCGCCACGCTCGGCAGCCGTCTGTTCGGCTTCATCCGCGAAACCTTCATGGCGGCTGCCCTTGGCACCGGCCCGGTCGCCGATGCCTTCAACACCGCCTTCCGCCTGCCCAACACCTTCCGCCGGCTCTTCGCCGAGGGCGCCTTCAATTCGGCCTTCGTGCCGCTTTTCGCCAAGGAGATCGAGGCGAACGGCATGGAAGGGGCGCGGCGCTTTTCGGAAGAAGTGTTTGGCGTCCTCTTCACCGTGCTTCTGTTCCTGACGATCGCGATGGAACTGACGATGCCCTTCATCGTCAGCAACCTGATTGCGCCAGGCTTTGCCGATGATCCGGCAAAGCTCGGCAACACCGTCATCTTCGCGACGATCATGTTCCCCTATCTCGCCTGCATGTCGCTCGCCGCGATGATGGCGGGCATGCTGAATTCGCTGCATCGCTATTTCGCCGCGGCGATCGCGCCGGTGTTCCTCAACATCATTCTCATCGGTGTGCTCGGTTATGCCTGGTACAGCGGTCAGGACCCCATTGCCGTCGGCTATAGCCTCTCCTGGGGCGTCATGGCGGCGGGTCTCGTGCAACTGGCGATCGTCTGGATCGCGGTGCGTGATGCCGGCATCAAGATCGGCCTGCGCCGGCCGCGGCTGACGGCCAATGTCCGCCGGTTGCTGGTCTTGGCTCTGCCGGCCGCGATCACCGGCGGCATCACCCAGATCAACCTCCTGATCAACACCAACATCGCCTCCGCGCAGGCGGGTGCCGTCTCCTCGCTCGTCTATGCCGATCGCATCTATCAGCTTCCGCTCGGGGTCGTCGGCATCGCGGTCGCAACCGTACTTCTGCCGGAGCTCGCCCGCGCGCTGCGTTCCGGCAACCTCAACGAGGCGTCGAACCTGCAGAACCGCTCGGTCGAGTTCACCCTGTTTCTGACATTGCCGGCGGCGGCAGCGCTGCTCGTCATGTCCGAGCCGATCGTCCGGCTGCTGTTCGAGCGCGGCGAGTTCCACGCGTCGTCGACCGTGGTCGTCGGCCATATCCTGGCGATCTACGGGCTCGGTCTTCCGGCCTTCGTGCTGATCAAGGCGTTCATCCCCGGCTTCTTTGCCCGCGAGGACACGCGCACGCCGATGATCTTTGCCGGTATATCCGTGGCGGTGAACGTGTCGCTGGCGCTGACGCTGTTCCCGCGACTGGGCGCGAGCGGCATCGCCACGGCGGAAATCGTTGCCGGCTGGGTCAATGCCGTCCTGCTTTTCGGCATGCTCGTCTGGCGCGGCCACTGGGGCCGCGACATTCCGCTCCTCACCCGCATTCCCCGTCTCGTCATCGCAGCCGCCGGCATGGCGGTGGCCCTGCACTTTGCGCTGCAGTGGCTTTCCTACGAAGTGTCGTCGGCAGCGCCGCTGATCGTGCGTGCGACTACGCTCTGCGGCCTGGTCGCCGTCGCCATGGTGATCTATTTCGCCATCGCCTTCGGCATTGGCGGCGCCAATCTCGGCATGATCCGCCGCAACATGAAGCGTAAGGCGAAGGCCAAGGCAGACCCTGAACCGACGCCGAACCCGGACGCCTGACAAGCCTGACGATCAAGTGGCGATGCCGACACCGATCGGCGTCGCCAACCGGCCTTGGGCCCACTTGATTGCACCGCGTCCGACGTGCATAAGCCATGCCGTTAGCAACATGGGCCATAGGCCCTGGGGCCCTCCACCAGCCTATTGAGGACGACATGAACGAATTCAAGCCGCTCGTATTTTCCGGCGTGCAGCCGACGGGCAACCTCCATCTCGGCAATTATCTCGGTGCGATCCGCAAGTTCGTGGCGCTGCAGGAAAACAACGACTGCATCTACTGCGTCGTCGATCTGCATTCGATCACGGCCCAGCTCGTGCACGAGGACCTGAAGGGGCAGATCCGCTCGATCGCCGCCGCCTTCATCGCCTCCGGCATCGACCCGGAAAAGCACATCGTCTTCAACCAGTCGGCCGTGCCGCAGCATGCGGAACTGGCCTGGATCTTCAACTGCGTCGCCCGCATCGGCTGGATGAACCGGATGACCCAGTTCAAGGACAAGGCCGGCAAGGATCGCGAGAACGCCTCGCTCGGCCTGCTCGCCTATCCGAGCCTGATGGCAGCCGACATCCTCGTCTATCGCGCCACCCACGTGCCGGTCGGCGACGACCAGAAGCAGCACCTCGAGCTGACGCGCGACATCGCCCAGAAGTTCAACATCGACTTCATGGAGCATATCCGCGCGCGCGGCTACGGCGTCGACATGGTTGTCGGCGAAGAGCCGGTGCATGCGTATTTCCCGCCGGTGGAGCCTCTGATCGGTGGTGCAACGCCGCGCGTCATGTCGCTGCGCGACGGCACGAAGAAGATGTCGAAGTCGGATCCGTCCGATCTGTCGCGCGTCAACCTGATGGACGATGCCGAAACGATCTCAAAGAAGATCCGCAAGGCCAAGACCGATCCGGACGCGTTGCCGAGCGAACTCGACGGCCTCAAGGGCCGGCCCGAGGCGGACAACCTCGTCGGCATCTATGCTGCCCTTTCCGACAAGACCAAGGAACAGGTGCTCAGCGAATTCGGCGGCCAGCAGTTCTCGGTGTTCAAGCCGGCTCTGGTGGATCTGGCGGTCGAGGTGCTGGCACCGATCACCGGCGAGATGCGCCGGCTGATGGGCGACACCGCCCATATCGACGCGATCCTGCGCGATGGTGGTGAGCGGGCGCGGGCACGGGCGGAAAAGACGATGCACGAGGTTCGCGATATCATCGGATTTCTGCAGTAAAAGGCGAAAATGAGACCTTGCGGCGGATAATCTGGAATGTAATGTTCGCCGCATGGTCTCGACCCGACTCTCACGACTTGAAGGTCACCGCCGCAAATTCATGGCGGTGATCGACGATACCCCGGAATGCGGCCGCGCCGTGCACTATGCTGGCATGCGCGCCAAGAATTCCAATGGCGGTCTCGTCCTGCTCTATATCATCGCCGATGGTGACTTCCAGCAATGGCTGGGGGTCGAGGAAATCATGCGCGCCGAAGCCCGCGAAGAGGCTGAAGCGACCCTCGCCAAGGTGGCGCAGGCCGTGCGCGAGCGCATCGGGATCGAGCCCGAAATCGTCATTCGCGAGGGAGCGGCGACCGAGCAGATCCACGCGGCGATCGAAGAGGATCGCGATATCGCCATCCTCGTGCTGGCCGCCGGCTCGGCAAAGGAAGGCCCCGGTCCGCTGGTGTCGTCGATCGCCGGCAAGGCGGCAGCCTTCCCGATCCCGGTGACGGTCATCCCGGATCTCCTGACCGACGAGGAAATCGACGCGCTCAGCTGAGCTGCGTCCCTTTGCGCTCTTGCGAGGGCGCGACGAAGACCTTATATTCTTTTGAACTATTCTAAAGAGCCGGTTGAGAACCGATCCCGGCGAGACGGAGAGAAACATGTTCATCCAGACCGAAGCCACGCCGAACCCGGCCACGCTCAAGTTCCTGCCGGGCAAGGTCGTGCTGGAAAGCGGCACGGCCGAATTCCGCGACGAGGAAGAAGCCCGCGCCGGTTCGCCGCTTGCCGCACGGCTGTTTTCGATCCCCGGCGTCAGCGGCGTCTATTTCGGCTACGATTTCATCACCGTCAGCAAGGAAGGGCAGGAGTGGCAGCACCTGAAGCCCGCCATCCTCGGCTCGATCATGGAACACTTCATGTCCGGCGCGCCGATCATGGCCGGCGCCGGCCGCGCCGAGCAGCTGGATGAAGAAGACGAGTTCTTCGAGCCCGGCGACGAGACGATCGTCGCGACCATCAAGGAACTGCTGGAAACCCGGGTGCGCCCGGCCGTGGCGCAGGACGGTGGCGACATCACCTTCCGCGGCTTCAAGGACGGCACCGTGTTCCTGAACATGAAGGGTGCCTGCTCGGGTTGCCCATCGTCGACCGCGACCCTGAAGCATGGCGTGCAGAACCTGCTGCGCCACTTCGTGCCCGAGGTGGAAGCGGTCGAAGCCGTCTGATATCGCGATGGCAAGCGGCTCCGGCCTTTTCGGGCGAGCCGCTTTCTGTATCGAGTAAGCGTAACCGCGATGCCATCAGGGCCTCGCGGTTTTGGTGCGTCTGGAAATCGCTGTAACTGACATGATCGTACTTGCCATCGACACATCCGGGTCCGGCTGTTCCGCTGCCGTCTATGACAGCGGCACGAACACAATTCTCGGTCAGTCCGGGGCCGATATCGGCCGCGGCCACGCCGAAAGGCTGATGGAATCCGTCGACGCGGCGCTCGCCGCCGCCGATCGCCCGATCGGCGCGATCGATCGCATCGCTGTCACCATCGGGCCGGGCTCCTTTACCGGCATCCGCGTCGGTGTCGCAACGGCACGCGGTCTGGCGCTTGCGCTCGGCAAGCCGGCGGTCGGTGTTTCATCGCTGCACGTGATCGCCGAGGAAGCCCGAACGGCGACACCGGGCAGGGCCGTGCTTGCCGCGATCGACGCCAAGCGCGACGAGGTTTACCTCCAATCTTACGACGCTGCAGGCCAGGCCGTCACCGCGCCGGAAGCGCTGTCGGTCGCGGATGCGCGCGAGCGCTTTGCCGGTTTTGACGGAAGCGTTGCCGGCTCGGGCGGCGAGCTTCTTGGCGTGGGAACTCCGGTCGGCGCGGCCGATCTCGTCGATATCGCCGTCGTCGCGCGGCTCGGCGCCGCCGCGGATCCAGCCTCGGCCAAGCCGAAGCCGCTCTATCTAAGGGGGCCCGACGCAAAGCCGCAAGCGGGCTTTGCCGTAGCCCGAGCCTAGACCCCGATGAGCTTCACCGACTATTTCACCCGCCGCGCCGAATTCGACATCTTCCCGCTGGAGGAGCCGGACCTGGCCGCCGCCGCCGGCCTGCATCGCCAGCGTTTCGCGTCTCCCTGGAGCGATGGCGAAATCCACGCGCTTCTCGTCCAGGACACGGTGTTCGGCTTTGTCGCCCGCCAGACCAACGGTTCGCTCCGTCCCGCCTTCGGCGGCTTCGTGCTGTCACGGGCTGTGGCCGGTGAGGCCGAAATCCTGACGATCGGCGTCGATCCGCGCTACGCCCGGTCCGGCCTCGGCTGGCGGCTGATGCAGGCGGCGATGCGTGAGGCCTCGGTCAAGGGATCGGAGACGCTTTTCCTCGAAGTGGACGAGACCAATCAGGCCGCGATCGGCCTTTACCGCAAGCTCGGCTTCCTCAAGGTCGGCGAACGGCGCGCCTATTATCAGGACAAGGCCGGACAGCGCACCGCCGCGCTTGTCATGCGGCTCGATCTTCGCTAGTGCCAACCGGACCGGTCTGGCACGTATCGGATGAGCCAGGCCTTCGCACAACCATGCGGAGTGGCGCGTGAACGGCGCAGGAAATCCTTTTCGATGATCAACTGGCTGCGGATCGCGCTGTTTGCGCTGGTGCTGGCGCTGGTCTCGCTCGTGCTGATGCCGATCCAGATCGTCTGCCTCTGGCTGAACCTGAGGCTGCGCCGCCTGCTGCCGCGCTATTGGCACCGCATGGCCTGCTATCTGCTCGGCATCAAGGTGCGGGTGCACGGAATGCCGGACCGCCGCCGGCCTCTGCTGCTCTGCTCCAATCACGCGTCCTGGAAAGACATCCTCGTCCTGTCGTCGGTGGCCGACGTCGTCTTCGTCGCCAAGTCCGAGGTCAAGGAGTGGCCTGTCTTCGGCCCGCTGGCGCGGCTGCAGGCGTCGATCTTCGTCGTGCGCGAGCAAAAACGCGCGACCGGCAAGCAGGTGAGCGAGATCGGCCAGCGGCTGGCGGACGGCGAGATCGTCGTGCTCTTCCCGGAAGGCACGACCTCCGACGGCAACCGCCTGCTCGAGATCAAGACGTCTCTGTTCGGCGCTGCCGCGTCCGCCGTGCCGCATTCGCCGACGGGCATGGTTCACGTCCAGCCGGTGGCAATCTCCTATACCGGCATCCACGGCATGCCGATGGGACGTTTCAACCGGCCGATCGCCGCCTGGCCGGGCGATACCGGCCTTGTTCCGCATCTGCTCGGCATCCTGCGCGAAGGGGCAATCGAGGTGGATGTCGATTTCGGCGAGGCTATCGACTACGACCATCACACAAACCGCAAGGAAGTCAGCCGCGTCATCGAGCAGCGCATTCGCTCGATGCTGTCGGACCGCCTGCGCGGACGGGCTTCGGACCGCCAGCGCCGCGGACGAACGGCCGGCGAAAAAACTTCAAATCCAGCCCGCTTTGCACTAAAGAACCGGCATGACCCAGGAAACAGCTCTTCTGACGACGCCCGCAACGAGTGACGAACGCACGCCGGCCCGCAAGGTTTTCGTGAAAACCTACGGCTGTCAGATGAACGTCTACGACAGCGACCGCATGTCTGACGCGTTGACGCGCGACGGCTATGTGTCGACCGACGTGCTGGAAGATGCCGACTTCGTTCTGCTCAACACCTGTCATATTCGCGAAAAGGCGGCGGAAAAGGTCTATTCCGAACTTGGCCGCCTGCGCGATCTGAAAAAGGCCAAGGCGCTCGAAGGCCGCGAGATGGTGATCGGCGTTGCCGGCTGCGTCGCGCAGGCCGAGGGCAACGAGATCCTGCGCCGGGCGCCGGCCGTCGATCTCGTCATCGGGCCGACCACCTATCACCGGCTGCCGGAAGCCCTGAAGCGCGCCCGCAACGGCGAGCGCGTGGTCGAGACCGATTACGCCGTCGAGGACAAGTTCGAGCATCTGCCGGCACCCGACAAGGCCAAGACACGGGCGCGCGGCGTCACGGCCTTCCTGACGGTGCAGGAGGGCTGCGACAAGTTCTGCACCTTCTGCGTCGTCCCCTATACGCGTGGATCGGAAGTTTCCCGCCCGGTCGCGCAGATCCTCTCGGAGGCCAGGAAGCTGATCGAGGCCGGCGTGCGCGAAATCACGCTGCTCGGCCAGAACGTCAACGCCTGGCATGGGCTCGGCCCGGATGGCCGCGAATGGGGCCTTGGCGATCTCCTGCAGTGTCTTGGCGACATCGAGGGGCTGGCGCGGCTGCGCTACACCACCAGCCATCCGCGCGACATGGACGACAGCCTGATCGAGGCGCATCGCTCGATGCCGAAGCTGATGCCCTATCTACACCTGCCGGTGCAGGCCGGCTCCGACCGGATCCTCAAGGCGATGAACAGGCGGCATACGGCCGCCGAATATCTTGCGCTCATCGACCGCATCCGCGCGGTGCAGCCCGACCTCGCTTTGTCGGGCGATTTCCTCGTCGGTTTCCCCGGCGAGACCGACGAAGACTTCGAAGACACCATCCGGCTCATCGAAGCGGTGGGTTATGCACAGGCATTTTCGTTCAAGTATTCGACCCGTCCCGGCACGCCCGGCGCCGACCTTCCCGATCAGGTGCCGGAGGACGTAAAAGCCAAACGCCTGGAAAGATTGCAGGCTTTGCTGTTTTCGCAGCAGCGCGCCTTTGCCGAAGCCTGTGTCGGGCGCGAAATCGACCTGCTTTTGGAGAAGCCCGGCCGCATGCCCGGTCAGCTTGTCGGCCGATCGCCCTGGCTTCAGCCTGTGAATGTTGATGCAAAAGCATCGCAAATCGGTGACATTATCAAGGTGCGAATCATCAAGGCTGGAAACAACAGTCTGTTTGCCGAGATGATCGGGTAAGGACCGGAAACGAGGAGCCTGAACCGCTTGAACGGACACGAACTGATCTCTTCATCATCGCGCCAGTCGAAAACAACTGCGACAGACGCCAATCACTTCGTGCTCACGTTTGAGAACAACCGGTTCGCCAGCGAACTCTTCGGGCAGTTCGACCAGAATCTGAAGCTTCTCGAAGAACGGCTGAAGATCGAGGCGCATCCGCGCGGCAATTCCGTTGCGATCTCGGGCGATGTCGTCACCACCAATCAGGCCCGTCGTGCCCTCGATTTCCTCTATGGACGGTTGCAGAGCGGCGGCTCGATCGATACGTCGGATGTGGAAGGCGCGATCCGGATGGCGGTCGCAGCCGATGATCAGCTACAATTGCCGACCATGGAGAAAAAAGCCAAATTGACGATGGCGCAGATTTCAACGCGCAAGAAGACGATCGTCGCCCGCACCCCGACGCAGGATGCCTATATCCGCGCGCTGGAGCGCTCCGAGCTCGTCTTCGGCGTCGGTCCGGCCGGTACCGGCAAGACCTATCTCGCGGTTGCCCACGCAGCCCAGCTCCTGGAGCGTGGCGCCGTCGACCGCATCGTGCTCTCCCGTCCGGCCGTCGAAGCCGGCGAACGCCTCGGCTTCCTGCCGGGCGACATGAAGGAGAAGGTCGATCCCTATCTGCGACCACTCTACGATGCGCTCTATGACATGATGCCGGGCGACAAGGTCGAGCGTGCCATCACGGCAGGCGTGATCGAAATCGCGCCGCTTGCCTTCATGCGCGGCCGCACCCTTGCCAACGCCGCCGTCATCCTCGACGAGGCTCAGAACACCACATCGATGCAGATGAAGATGTTTTTGACCCGCCTCGGCGAAAACGGCCGGATGATCGTGACGGGCGATCCGAGCCAGGTCGACCTGCCGCGCGGCGTCAAGTCGGGCCTGGTCGAGGCCTTGCAGATCCTGCGCGGCGTCGAGGGCGTTTCGGAAATCCGTTTCAAGGACGTCGATGTCGTGCGCCATCCGATGGTGGCGCGCATCGTCAGGGCCTACGAGGCCCAGACGGCCGTGCACGACGAAAGCGAGCAGGGCGACCGCCGATAGCGGTCGCCGACAACATGACCGCATTGGATATCCAGATCAGCGTCGAAGAGGGCGATTGGCCCGACGAAGAGACGCTTCTCGCCTTTTCGTCGCCGGTGCTCGAGGCTGCGGCCGCCTTCCTGAAGGCGGAAGAACGCCAGCCGTTTCCGAAGGTGGCGCCCGAGCTGTCGCTGGTCTTTACCGACGACGCCTCCATTCGCACGATCAATGCGGAGTGGCGCAGCCAGGACAAGCCGACCAACGTTCTGTCCTTTCCTGCCTTCCCGCTGACGCCCGGCAAGATGCCGGGACCGATGCTTGGCGACATCATCGTTGCGCGCGAGACGCTGGAGCGCGAAGCGGTGGATCTGGAAAAGACGTTCGACGCGCACCTGACGCATCTTCTCGTGCATGGATTCCTGCATCTTTTCGGTTATGATCATATGGTAGATGATGAAGCCGAAAGAATGGAAAGCCTGGAGACTCGCATTTTAGCGCGTCTTGGCTTATCTGATCCCTACGGGGACCGATCCCCGGATTAACAGTTTGGACCAATGAGCGACTTTAAAACACAGCCCGTCGCAATGGCGACCGAGGAGGCAGACGCCTCCGGAGAGGCAGAGGCGGGCAGTAGTAGCACCGCCACTCGACAAGAGGGCACCAAGACTACATCGTCCTTCTGGAGCCGGGCCGCGCGCATCTTGCGTGGCGCCAATCCATCGAGCCTGCGAGAGGACCTTGCCGACGCACTGCTGACGGACGCCGACAGCAACACGGCATTTTCGCCCGAAGAGCGGGCGATGCTCAACAACATCCTGCGCTTCCGCGAAGTGCGCGTCGAAGACGTGATGGTTCCGCGTGCCGATATCGAGGCCGTCGACCAGAGCATCACCATCGGCGAGCTGATGGTGATCTTCGAGGAGTCCGGCCGCTCGCGCATGCCGGTCTATAACGAAGGCCTCGACGATCCGCGCGGCATGGTGCACATCCGCGACCTGCTCGCCTATGTCACCAAGCAGGCCCGCAACCGCCGCCGCAACGGCAAGGCAGTCGCTGTGACCGCAACGCCTGCGGCCGAAAAGGCCCCGAGGTCGCCGAAGGCGACGTTCGACCTGTCGCGCGTCGATCTCGGCAAATCTCTGGAAGAGGCCGGCATCATTCGCCAGCTCCTGTTCGTGCCGCCGTCGATGCTGGCCTCGGACCTGATGCAGCGCATGCAGGCAGCCCGCATCCAGATGGCGCTGGTCATCGACGAGTATGGCGGCACCGATGGCCTCGTTTCGCTCGAAGACATCGTCGAGATGGTCGTCGGCGATATCGAGGACGAGCACGACGACGACGAGGTGATGTTTGCCAAGACGTCCGAGGATGTCTTCGTTGCCGACGCCCGTGTCGAACTGGAAGAGATCGCCGAGGCGATTGGCTCCGACTTCGACGTGCGCGAGCAGCTCGAGGATGTCGATACGCTCGGTGGCCTGATCTTCGCGTCGCTCGGCCGGATTCCGGTGCGGGGCGAGGTGGTGCAGGCACTGCCGGGCTTCGAATTCCAGATTCTCGACGCCGACCCGCGCCGCGTCAAGCGAGTGCGCATCATGCGCAAGCGCCCGCCGGCCCGCCGCCGGCCCGTGCGTCCCGAAAGCGAACTGGGGCAGGAGCAGACGCCTTCAGGGCGTGGCAACGGCACCGAGCCGCATCAGGCCGCCGGAGAGCCATAACCTTTCCACACACCGCATCCTCGGCGAGGCGCAATCAGCGTTCCTCGCCGAAACCGGCTGCCGATCGGTGATCGGCAGCTCTCCCTTGCGCGTCAAATTCGCCGCCAATGGCTCTAAAGGGGACAAGCGGCGACTTTTTTGGAACACTGCCGGCAACTGATTCGGTTGTTCTTCCCGCGCAGCGTCCGTCTTTCGCGGCCTGCGCCAACAGGAGGCTGCATGGAAAGACTGGCTGGCAGGATCATGCTTCTGTCGGGTGCCCCCCGGCTGTTTCTCGCCTTCGTCGCGGGGCTGCTGGCTGTTCTGACACAGCCGCCATTTGGCATTTTCGCCGCCGCCTTCGTCTCCTTTCCCGTTCTCGTGTGGCTGCTCGATGGCGCGACCGGTCACCCGGACGGCGGTGCAATCCGGCGGCTGCTGCCGTCTGTTGCCATCGGCTGGGCTTTCGGCTTCGGTTATTTCCTCGGTGGCCTCTGGTGGCTCGGCAACGCGCTGCTGGTGGAGGCGGACAGTTTTGCCTGGGCGTTGCCGCTGGCGGTCGTCGGCCTTCCGGCGTTCATTGCCCTGTTCTATGCACTGGCGACGCTGATTGCCCGCATCCTCTGGTCGGATGGCGTCGGCCGGATCGCAGCACTGGCATTGGGCTTCGGCCTTGCCGAATGGCTGCGCTCGTTCATTTTCACCGGCTTTCCCTGGAACGCGATCGGCTATGCGGCGATGCCCATGCCGTTGATGATGCAGTCCGCCAGCGTCCTCAATCTTTCGACCATCAACATGCTGGCGGTTTTCGTCTTTGCCGCACCTGCCTTGATCGCGACCGGCAAGGGCAGCCGGCTTGGGCTCAGCGTCGCGGTCGCGCTGTGTGTCGCCCATATCGGCTTCGGGTTCTACCGGCTTGCCCTGCCGGCGCCCACGGCGCCGGAACAGCCGCTCGCAATCCGGCTCGTGCAGCCGGTGATCGATCAGGCAAAGAAGCTCGACGACAACGAGCGTGGCACCATCTTCGAAGAGCACCTGGCTTTGACCGCCGCGCCGACGGAGCCCGGCGCCCGCAAGCCCGATATCGTTGTCTGGCCGGAAACCTCGATCCCGTTCATCCTTACCGACAGTCCCGATGCGCTCGCGCGCATCGCCGACGTGCTCGACGACGGACAGATCCTCATTGCCGGCGCGGTGCGGGCCGAGGACGCGGGCACCGGCCTGCCGCCACGCTATTACAACTCGATCTACATGATCGACGGACAGGGGCAGATCATCGGCGCTGCCGACAAGATGCATCTCGTGCCCTTCGGTGAATATCTGCCGTTCGAGGACCTGTTGTCGTCCTGGGGGCTGAGTTCGGTCGCCGCCGCCATGCCGGGAGGATTTTCGGCGGCTAAGAGCCGCTCCTCGCTGACGCTGCCCACGGGGCGCAGGTTTTACCCGCTCATTTGTTATGAAGCGATCTTTCCAGACGAGATCGGGGCCGGCGCGCTGGGTGCCGATGCACTGCTCAACATCACCAATGATGCCTGGTTCGGAGACACGCCCGGACCGCGCCAGCACTTCCATCAGGCACAGTTGCGTGCAGTGGAAACGGGCGCACCACTTATTCGTGCAGCCAATAATGGTATATCAGCGATTGTTGATGCACGTGGGGTTTTAGTGGTAGGATTGGCCTACAATTATAGGGGAGTGGTCGACGCAATTCTGCCAGGTACGATGAAAACGCCCTTGAACGAGACGGTAAGAAGTCGCGTTTTTTGGGTGTGTGCAATCTTACTTCTGCTGGTTGCAGTCTTCTCGCGTGTTAGTTTTAATATTAGGAAGAATTGACCTAAAACCCCTAAAATTGCATAGTGGTCCGGACCATCGGTTTGTGCTGGGGAGGCTCTTTTGTCGCCACTGCGCTGCGGTAGCAGCGGTGTGCGGTGTCCTCACGCAAAGTCCGTGGATGAACGAAACAGCGTGTTAGGAACGCAAATATGATCGAAAATAAGAAGAAGCCGAACCCGATCGACATTCATGTCGGTAGCCGGATTCGTCTTCGCCGCACGATGCTTGGCATGAGCCAGGAAAAGCTGGGCGAAAGCCTGGGGATTACCTTCCAGCAGATCCAGAAATATGAGAAGGGAACGAACCGCGTCGGTGCCAGCCGGTTGCAGAACATTTCCGGCATCCTGAATGTCCCGGTCTCCTTCTTCTTCGAGGATGCTCCCGGCGAAAACACCAGCGCTTCGGGCATGGCTGAAGCCTCCAGCTCGAACTACGTCGTCGATTTTCTGTCCTCCTCCGAGGGTCTTCAGCTCAACCGCGCATTCGTCAAGATTGGCGATCCCAAGGTGCGCCGCAAGCTGGTTGATCTCGTCAAGGCGCTGGCTGCGGAAGCAGAAAGCGAATAGTTCCCGACCTACGGGATTATAAAAACAAAGCGGCCTTCAGTGCCGCTTTTTTCTTGCCCGCGGTTTCCCTCCGACATCGGAAGTGATTGGCGCCGATGTTGATATAAAGATATATTTATGTCGTTGTTCGCTTGTTTTTCGGTCGCAAAACCACTAACACGATGCCAGCGCTTATCTTCTTGAGGGGAATTCCCGCATGCGTTCAAACTACCTGTTCACCAGTGAATCCGTAGCCGAAGGTCACCCTGACAAAGTCTGTGACCGTATCTCCGACGAGATCGTCGATCTGGTTTACCGCGAAGCGGCCAAGACCGGCGTCGACCCCTGGGGTGTCCGCATTGCTTGCGAAACTTTGGCGACGACGAACCGCGTCGTGATTGCCGGCGAGGTCCGTCTGCCGCCGAGCCTTCTGAAGAAGGACAAGAACGGCAACGACGTCATCAACCCCTCGAAGTTCAAGTCGGCCGCCCGCAAGGCGATCCGCGACATCGGTTATGAACAGGACGGTTTCCACTGGAAGACGGCGAAGATCGACGTCCTCCTGCACTTCCAGTCCGCGCATATCGCTCAGGGCGTCGACAACGCTGCCGACAAGCAGGGTGAGGAAGGCGCAGGCGACCAGGGCATCATGTTCGGTTACGCCTGCCGCGAGACCTCGGAGCTGATGCCGGCGCCGCTTTACTACTCGCATCGCATCCTGCATCTGCTCGCTGCTGCCCGTAAGAAGGGCGACGGCGAAGTCGCCAAGCTCGGCCCGGACGCCAAGAGCCAGGTCACCGTTCGCTACGTCGACGGCAAGCCGGCGGAAGTCGTCTCGATCGTCCTGTCCACCCAGCATCTCGACGAGAGCTGGGATTCGGCCAAGGTTCGCGCCGTCGTCGAGCCCTACATCCGCGAAGCGCTCGACGATCTGAAGATCGCCAGCGACTGCAGCTGGTACATCAACCCGACGGGCAAGTTCGTCATCGGTGGCCCTGATGGCGATGCCGGCCTGACCGGCCGCAAGATCATCGTCGACACCTATGGTGGCGCAGCACCGCATGGCGGCGGCGCCTTCTCCGGCAAGGACACGACCAAGGTTGACCGTTCGGCTGCCTACGCCGCCCGCTACCTCGCCAAGAACGTTGTTGCCGCCGGCCTTTCCGACCGTTGCACGATCCAGCTGTCCTACGCCATCGGCGTTGCCCAGCCGCTTTCGGTCTATGTCGACCTGCACGGCACCGGCAAGGTTTCCGAAGACCAGGTGGAAAGCGCGATCCGCAAGACGATGGACCTGTCGCCGACCGGCATCCGCCGCCACCTCGACCTCAACAAGCCGATCTATGCCAAGACCTCCGCCTATGGCCACTTTGGCCGCAAGGCCGGCCGTGACGGCTCGTTCTCCTGGGAAAAGCTTGACCTGGTCAAGCCGCTCAAGGACGCGATCGGGGCTTGACGCCTTGACATTTGCCGGACACAGAACGTCCGGCCGCTAAAGCATCAGGCGGATATCCCGAAAAGGGGTGTCCGCCTTGCTCGTTTAAGGAAGATTGTCATGACTGAACCGCGCCGCAGCCGCGCCACGGAAGCCTTCTTCGGACGCCGCAAGGGCAAGCCCTTGCGCGAGCGCCAGGCGGCCCATCTCGAAACCATCTTGCCGAAGCTTAAGCTCGATCTCGGTGCGAGCGCGCCGGAAGACCTGAAGCAGCTCTTTCCCGAGTCCGTCGATCGCATCCGTCTGGAGATCGGCTTCGGCGGCGGCGAACACCTGATCCACCGCGCGGCCGAGAACCCAACGACCGGCTTCATCGGCGTCGAGCCCTTTGTCAATTCCATGGCCAAGCTGATCGGCCAGATCGAGGAGAAGGGCGTCTCCAACATCCGTCTCTACAACGACGACGCAACGCAGGTTCTCGACTGGATGCCGGCCGCCTGCGTCGACCAGATCGACCTGCTCTATCCGGATCCGTGGCCGAAGCGCAAGCACTGGAAGCGCCGGTTCGTTTCCGCCGTCAATCTCGACCGCTTCGCGCGCGTGCTGAAGCCGGGCGGCATCTTCTGCTTTGCCTCCGATATCGACACCTATGTCAACTGGACGCTGCTGCACTGCCGCGACCATGCCGCTTTCGAATGGACGGCTGAAGAGGCGTCGGACTGGTTGACGCCCTACGAGGGCTGGCCGAGCACGCGCTACGAGGCCAAGGCCCGCCGGGAAGGGCGAAGCTCCGCCTATCTCACTTTCCGCCGCGCTTAGGGCGCGGCGCTGGAGTGCGCGGCACTCTTGCCCATACGGCATGCGGGGGAAGCGGCGACGCAAAGTTGCCGTGGGCTGATTTGATCGAGCGCGACGCGCTTCAGGCTCTTGCCAATCGAATAGCAGTGAGGAAGCGCTAATCGTTCTGGCTGGGCAATTCCTGACGGATTGCCGCTTCGTCTTCATTCCGGCAGTCTGCCCGTAAGGACCTGTTCGAAACGTGGCACCGCAACTGCTTGCGCGTCAGGTTTGACGCGCGGTCACAGGGCACCGGTGGCGTGGTTCGCCACGACTTGCGATCAATGCAGGCTGACGGTCTTCAGATCGTCTTCTGCGGCCTTGTAGAAGGTGCTGGAACGGTTGTCGGTCAGAAGGATCGGGGTGCCGTCCGCACCGAACAAGGCCCAGAGATCGATGCCCGGTCCCATTTCCGGTGCTTCCGGGAAGCAGCGGGAAACCTCTTCGGACCGCATCTTTCTGATATAGCCGACTTCGCCCTCTCCCAGATGAGCGAGGTCGTTCATGGACAATGACGAGGTGATGGCTTTCAGTCCCATGGTGGTACTCCGTGGTCGCCGGCCAGGGGAAAATCCCGCCGGTTATCCTACTCTGGGACTGAAATGTTAATTTTCTTTACCATACGCACCGGTTCCGGACGAACGAGGTCGACCGACAGCAGGCCGTTGCGCAGTTCGGCACCCAGCACTTTCATGCCGTCAGCCAGAACGAAAGTGCGCTGAAACTGCCGGGCGGCAATGCCGCGATGCAGGTAGTCGCGATCGCCGGTGTCGACCTGGCGGCCGCGAATGACGAGCTGATTTTCTTCCGTCGTGACGTCGAGATCCTCTTCGGAAAAACCGGCGACCGCGAGTGTGATGCGCAAACGCTCGGGCGCATCGGCCGAATCGTCGCCGCGCACGCGTTCTATATTGTAGGGCGGGTAGCCGTCATTTCCCTTGGCGATACGCTCGAGGGTCTTTTCCATCGTGTCGAAACCCAGCAGTAGCGGGCTCGTGAAAGGCGTAATTCTGCTCATTCCCAAGTCCTTGTAAGATCAAGCGACCATTATGCGGACCTGCCAAGCAGCATCCCTCCCTCAATATGGTAGCTGTGCGCAATGAGCGCAAGCCGCTTGCCTCCGGCGTGCACGCAAATCATAGTCCGCAGCGCGAGAATCCCAAGGAGGAACACAAGCGTGCCTGCGCCGAGAAAAATAATCATAGACACCGATCCCGGGCAGGACGATGCCGCCGCCATCATGCTCGCCTTCGGCAGCCCGGAAGAAATCGACCTGCTGGGGATCACCACCGTTGCCGGCAACGTCCCGCTGGCGATGACCGCGCGCAACGCCCGCATCATCTGCGAATTGTGTGGCAGGACCGACGTCAAGGTCTATCCCGGCGCCGACCGGCCGATTGCCCGGCCGCTCGTCACCGCCGAGCATGTGCATGGCAAGACCGGCCTCGACGGCCCTGCGCTGGATGAGCCGAAGATGGCGCTTCAGGCCCAGCATGGCGTCGACTTCATCATCGAGACGCTGCGGGCCGAGGCTTCGGGTACGGTGACGCTCTGCACGCTTGGTCCGTTGACCAATGTGGCGCTCGCGCTGCAGAAGGCGCCCGATATCGCGCCGAAGGTGCGCGAACTGGTGATGATGGGCGGTGGTTTCTTCGAGGGCGGCAACATCACGCCGGCCGCCGAATTCAACATCTATGTCGACCCGGAAGCCGCAGACGTCGTCTTCCGCTCGGGCATTCCGATCGTCATGATGCCGCTCGACGTCACCCACCGCGTGCTGACGCACAAGGCGCGCGTGGCCAAGATCCGCGACATCGGCAGTGCGCCGGCGATCGCCATGGCGGAAATGCTGGAGTTCTTCGAGCGTTTCGACATCGAGAAATACGGCACCGATGGCGGCCCGCTGCACGATCCGACCGTGATCGCCTACCTGCTGCGTCCGGAGCTGTTCACCGGCCGCGACTGCAATGTCGAGATCGAGGTCCAGTCGCCGCTGACGACGGGCATGACCGTGGTCGACTGGTGGCAGGTGACCGGTCGCAAGCACAATGCCAAGGTCATGCGCCATATCGACGACCAGGGCTTCTTCGATCTCCTGACCGAGCGGCTGGCCCGCATCTGATCGGCAAGGCCATCAGGCAAAAAGAAACGGCGCCCCGAGAGGCGCCGTTTTTCGTTCATGGATTGTCGATCAGAACTCTTCCCAATTGTCCTGGGCAAGCGCGTTGGCGCCAGAGGTCTGCGTCAGCACGCGCTGTGTCGATGGCGTGTAGCCGGCGCGTGCAGGGCTTGGGGCCGGACGGGCGTCTCGGGCAGGGGCCGGAGCGGCACGCTCTGCCGTGCGCATGCGCTCGGCGGTGCCGCGCAGCATCTCTGCCGAGTTCGGCTGGGTCGTCGTTCCCGGGCGCTGTGCGACACGGAAGCGGGCGACCAGCGTGCTGAGCGAACGGGCTTCTTCGTTCAGCGCCATGCCGGCAGCCGTTGTCTCTTCCACCATCGCGGCGTTCTGCTGCGTCACCTGGTCCATCTGATTGACGGCCGAGTTGATTTCCTTGAGGCCGACGGCCTGTTCGGATGCAGAGCTCGAGATCTGGCGGATGAGGCCGTTGATCTGCACGACCTGGTCGGCGATCTTTTCGAGCGCGCCACCGGCCCGACCGACGAGGTCGACGCCTTCGCGGACCTGTCCGGCGGAGGTGTTGATCAGCGTCTTGATCTCCTTGGCGGCATTGGCCGAGCGCTGTGCGAGCTCGCGCACTTCCTGGGCGACAACGGCAAAGCCCTTGCCTGCGTCACCGGCGCGGGCCGCCTCGACGCCGGCGTTGAGCGCCAGGAGGTTGGTCTGGAAGGCGATCTCGTCGATCACGCCGATGATGCGGCTGACCTCGTGCGACGACTGCTCGATGCCCTTCATCGCGGCGATCGCCTTCTGCACCACTTCGCCGGACTGCCCGGCATCGCTGCTGGCCACGTCCACCGACCTGGCGGCGACCTTGGCGTTTTCGGCGCTGGCATTGACCTGCGAGGTCAGCTCGTCGAGGGCTGCCGCCGTCTCTTCGAGGCTTGCCGCCTGCTGTTCGGTGCGGTGTGACAGATCGTTGGCGGCGCTGCTGATCTCGCTGGTGCCGTTGCCGATGTTGACGACCGAGTGGTTGACGGTGCGGATGGTCTCTTCGAGACTGTCCATCGTTGCGTTGAAGTCGCGCTTCAGCTGGGCATATTCGCCCGGGAAGTCGTCGGTGATGCGGAAGGCGAGGTCGCCCGAGGAAAGATGCGACAGGCCCTTGCCGAGGCGGGCGACGATGTCGCGCTGAAGCGCACTGGAGGAGGCACGCTCTGTCTCGGAGCGGCTGCGCTCATGCTCGGCCTGCTCGCGTTCGTGGCGGGCTTCACCTTCCAGCCGCTTGGTGTCGGCCAGCTGGTGGCGGAAGCCTTCGAGCGCCTTTGCCACCTCGCCCGTCTCGTCGGACCGGTCCTGGCCGCTGATCGAATTGGTGTAGTCGCCGTTGCTGAGGCTCTTGACGTCCTTGACGAGGCCCGCAAGCGGCGTCTGCACGAAGCCGCGAACGGCGAAGTAGAGGCCGAGAAGCACGGCGCCGAGCACGACGAGGCCGCCGATGATCATCATGTAGGTCTGGTCGCGGACCGGAGCGTTGATCGCCGTGCGCGGCACGTCGACGAGCACGACCCAGCTGGTGTTCACGCCCGAGACGGCGAAGGGATAGACGACGCGGTCGAACGGCTCGTTACCGTCATAGGAGAGGTTCTTGATGACGCCTGCCGTGCCGGACGCCAGCGCCTTCTTGACGATCTCGTTGCCTTCGCCGTCATAGTCCTTCAACAAGAGGTCGGGGATCGGGGCGACCAGCCACTTGCCGGACTGCGACAGCAGGTAGACGCGGCCGGTCTCGAACGGCTTCAGCTTGGACAGACCGTCGGCGAGCGAGGCGAGCGAAATGTCGACGCCGGAGACGCCGATCAGCTTGCCGTTGGACATGACCGGATAGGCGATCGAGCTCATCGCGGTCGGGACGTCGGTGTCCTGCGCGGTGTAGGGCGGCGTGATCGCGCCCTTGCCGCTCTTTGCCGCGAGGCTGTACCATTCCGCATTGTAGTCCGCGCCGAAGGTGGAGAACTGGATTTCGTTGTTGCGGTTCTTCGACCAGTAGGGGGCGAAGATGCCCTCCTTGTTGGCACCCAGATCCTTGTTGTTGACCACGTCTTCCTTGCGGCCGTCGAAGGCCTTGGGCTCTTCGGCAAACCAGCTGCCGAAGGCAGACGGGTTCTGCTCGAGATTGGCCCTGAGGATGTTGATCACGCCGGCGCGCTCCATCGACTTTTCCGCGTGGGCGCGGCCGAGGATGCCGGCCATCGAGCGCGAGGCGCTTGCAAGCTCGCCGATGCCGCCGGCGATATCGGACGCGATGGCTTTCGCCTCGCCGCTTGCCTGGTCGAGCACCAGCGTTTCGACGCGGTCCTGCGTCTGGGAGATGAGAACGAAGTTGGAGGCGAGCATCACGAGCGCGATCGTGCCGCCTGTCACCGCGATCAGCTTTGTCGCCAGCGATTTGGCTTGGAACTTGAACATGAAATCCTCACGAGCTGGGAGGTCCGCAGGCCAGGACCTGCGGCGAACGCATTTCACAATGTGGGTGAAACTCCATCATGGAGCGCCAGATGCCGACCGGCATAGTGGAGGCCGCCATCCCTTCGGAACCGGCTTTCTCAGGGTCTTGAATAGACGAGCAAATCTTAAGATAGGGCCAACGCGACGGCTAATTCATGCCGCGCTCATTGAGAATCTGCGCACGGAGTTTTACCTCCGCGACATGGGCTGTCCGGATTGCGAAAAGGCCGATAATACGTTGGTTTGAAGTGCTTGCGCCGGTTCGCGACGCGCTTTCTGCACCTGCGTGCCGCAGGTCTGGATGCGGCGTTCCTATGCCGTGCGAAACAGTTTCCTGACGCCGCGGGGTAATGGCGATGGCGCGCGGCAGAGCCGTTCCCGACGTCCGGTCGGCGAGGGATCGCCGCCGCACGTCAGGATCGAAGTTTGTCCTCAGATGCGCGGCTCCACCTCCGAGGAAAGCGGGATCGAGGGCTGGGCGCCGCGCTTGAGGCAGGCAAGCGAGCCTGCAACGGCGGCCCGTCGCAGCGCATCCGGGAAGGCGAGCTTCTCGTCGAGGCTTGCTGCGAGGTAGCCGCAGAAGGTATCGCCGGCGCCGACGGTATCGACCGGATCGATCTTCAGGCCGCGGGCGCGATGGATCTCGCCCTCGTGCACGGCAACGACGCCTTCGGCGCCCAGCGTGACGATAACCGTATGGCCGGTTTCGGCATGCAGTTTCTTCATCGCCTCTTCGCGCTCGGCGCTTTCGATGCCGGTCTTGCCGGCGAGAAGCTCGAATTCCGTCTCGTTGGCGATGACGATATCGGCCAAGCGGCCGAGACGGGCGGCGTCCGGTGTCAGGGGGGCGATGTTGATGACCGAGCGAACGCCCTTGCGTCGCGCTTCAGCAAGCGCCTTTTCCACCGATGCGGCCGGTATTTCGAGCTGCAGCATCAGGGTGTCGCCCGCGTGCATGCCGTCGACGGCGGCAACGGCGTCGGCCTCGTTGACGGTGGCATTGGCGCTGGCAACGACGACGATGACGTTCTCGCCATCACCGCCGACGAGGATATGGGCGGTGCCCGTCGGCTCATCCACGGTCTTGGTCAATGTCAGGTCGGCGCCGGCTTCCTTCAACAGTTCGAGCGCGCCATCGGCAAAGCTGTCCGAGCCGACGGCGCCGGCCATGTGGACGATGGCGCCGGCCCGCCGGGCAGCAAGCGCCTGGTTGGCGCCCTTGCCACCGGCAGCCGTCGAAAAGCCCGAGCCGGCAACGGTTTCACCCGGCTTCGGCAGGCGCGCGGTCGTGGCGATCAGGTCCATGTTGATAGACCCAAAAACAGTGATCATGTGATGATGTCCCGTCGATTTGCTGATTTTGGCCGGAGAGTGCCCGAGACCGTCAGTCTTCGTCAACCACCCTGAGGCGCAATTGCCCGACACGATTGTCGACGGCCTGGCGCGGTTCGGCGTCTGGCCGCGCCGCACCTTCCGCCTCCAGTTCCAGCGCTTCGATCTTGGCGCCGCGGCGCGAAAGCTTGCCCGAGGAGATGAGGATCTCTTCGACGTCCTTCTGGCTCATGGCGAAATGGCCCTGCAATTTGCGCACCCTCTCGTCGAGGCGCGCCAGGTCCTCCATCAGCCGCACCACTTCACCCTGGATGAGGTGGGCCTGCTCGCGCATGCGGGCATCCCTGAGGATCGACTGGATCACCTGGATCGACAAAAGCAGCAGCGACGGCGAGACGATGACGATCCGCTGGCGGTGTGCCTTCTGGACGATCGCCTCGAAATGCTCGTGGATCTCCGCGAAGATCGATTCTGAGGGAACAAAGAGAAATGCCGTTTCCTGCGTCTCGCCGGGGATAAGGTATTTGCTGGCGATATCGCGGACATGCACCTCCATGTCGCGGCGAAAGAGCTGCACCATCTGCTGGCGGCGCTCCGGCGTCGCCGCGTCGCGCATGCCGTTCCAGGCTTCCAGCGGAAACTTTGCATCGATCACCAGCGGCGGCTGGTCGTTCGGCATGCGGATGGTGCAATCGGGGCGGGCGCCGTTCGACAGCGTCGTCTGGAAGGCGAAGGCACCCATCGGCAGGCCGTCGGCGACGATCGTCTCCATGCGCGACTGCCCGAAGGCGCCGCGCGTCTGCTTGTTCGACAGGATGGCCTGCAACCCGGCCATGTCCTTTGCCAGCGACTGGATGTTGTTCTGCGCGGTGTCGATCACCGCCAGGCGCTCCTGCAATCGCCGCAGGTTCTCGTGCGTCGCCTTCGTCTGCTCGCTGATCGAGGCGCCGATCCGGTGCGTCATACCGTCGATCCGCTGGCTCAGCGTCTGGTTCAGTTCCGCCTGGCGGCTGCCGAAGACGTCGGCCATCGCCGCGATACGGCCCTGCATTTCGGTTTGCGCCGAAAGAAGCATGGCCATCTGCTCGTGGCGCTCGTCATCGCCAGCCCGCCGCCGCCGCGAAAGCGACATCAGGACCAGACCCACCGCCAGCACCGCGAGCAGCATGCCGAGATGGGTGACGGTCATCGGGACGGTGCCGACGAAGAAAACCGGTTGGTCGAAAGAAATGGGCGCAGGTTCCATGCAGCAAACCTAACAGATTCTCCCTTGAAGGCCAGATCAAAACAAGAACATTCGCCGCGTGGGGTTAACGGCAATCGACATTGCCGGGATGCCCGTGGCGTGCGTGCCAATTTTCTTGCGCCCGCAAGGAAAGATCGGTTATGGGAGCATTATGACGATCAAGCCACTCATCATCCTTCCCGATCCCGTCCTGCGCCAGGTCTCGACCCCGATCGAAACCATCGACGCCGACATCCGTCGCCTGGCCGACGACATGCTCGAAACCATGTACGATGCCCCCGGCATCGGCCTTGCCGCCATCCAGATCGGCGTGGCGAAGCGCATGCTGGTGCTCGACGTCTCCAAGGAAGGCGACGAGAAGACACCGCATGTCTTCATCAATCCGGAGATCGTGGCGTCGTCCGACGATTTCTCCGTCTATGAGGAAGGCTGCCTCTCCATTCCGGACTATTATGCCGAGGTGGAGCGCCCGGCCGAGGTAACCGTCAAGCATCTCGATCGCGACGGCAAGGAACAGATCGTCAAGGCCGATGGCCTGCTTGCGACCTGCCTGCAGCACGAAATCGACCACCTGAACGGCGTGCTGTTCATCGACCACATCTCCAAGCTCAAGCGCGACATGGTGATCCGTCGGTTCACCAAGGCCGCCAAGACCCGCGGCGCAAAGGCGATCTGATCCCCCAACAGGGCGCCCGCCGGGCGCTTTGTCGTCGAAGGGCTTGATTTGAGGCGCGGAAACCCGTTTGAAGGGGCCTGATTTCAAACGGCCGGAGTATCCGCCTTGTCGCTTCGCATCATCTTCATGGGAACGCCGGAGTTTTCCGTGCCGACGCTCGCAGCACTTGCCGGCGCCGGCCACCAGATCGTCGCCGTCTATACGCAGCCGCCGCGGCCCGGTGGCCGTCGGGGGCTAGACCTGCAGAAGTCGCCGGTGCATCAGGCGGCCGAGCTGCTCGGCATTCCCGTGCTGACACCCGTCAACTTCAAGGACGAAGCCGACCGCCAGACCTTTCGCGAATTCGACGCGGATGTCGCCGTCGTCGTTGCCTATGGCCTGCTGCTGCCCGAGGCGATCCTGACGGGAACGCGGCTTGGTTGCTACAACGGCCACGCTTCGCTCCTGCCGCGCTGGCGCGGTGCGGCACCGATCCAGCGCGCCATCATGGCCGGCGACCATGAGACCGGCATGATGGTGATGAAGATGGACAAGGGGCTCGACACCGGCCCGGTGGCGCTCACCAAGGCGGTGCAGATCGGCGAGACGATGACGGCGGGTGAACTGCACGACAAGCTGATGCAGGTCGGCGCCAGCCTGATGAAGGAAGCGATCGGCAAGCTCGAGGCCGACGATCTGCCGCTGACCGAGCAGGCGGAAGAAGGCGTCGTTTACGCCCAGAAGATCAGCAAGGCCGAGACCCGCATCGATTTCAGCAAGAGCGCACGCCAAGTGCATGACCACATTCGCGGTCTGTCGCCCTTTCCGGGCGCCTGGTTCGAGCTGGAGATCGCCGGCAAGCCGGAGCGCGTCAAGGTTCTGAATTCCGAGCGTGTGGCGGGCGAAGGGCCCGCCGGCACCGTTATCGACGACAGCCTGACGATTGCCTGCGGCGAGGGTGCTGTGCGGCCGACGCGGCTGCAGCGCGCCGGCGGCAAGGCGCTTGGGCTTGCCGACTTCCTGCGCGGCACGCCCATCGCCACCGGCACGAGGGTCGGCTGATGCCGCGCTTCCGACTGACCGTCGAATATGACGGCTCCAACTATGTCGGCTGGCAACGGCAGGACAACGGCGCCTCCGTCCAGGGCGCAATCGAAAAGGCGATCCTGTCGCTGACCGGCGAAACGGTGTCGATCCGTGGCGCCGGGCGCACCGATTCCGGGGTCCACGCCGTTGGCCAGGTGGCGCATGCGGACCTGATGCGCCAATGGAAGCCGCACACGCTGCGCAATGCGCTGAACGCGCATCTCGGCATGGCGGGCGAGGGCGTTTCGATCCTTGAGGCGGAAGAGGTCACCGACGCCTTCGATGCGCGGTTTTCGGCGCTGCGCCGCCACTATCTCTACCGTATCCTTTGCCGGCCGTCGCGGCTGGCGCTCGAGGCGAACCGCGCCTGGTGGGTGACGAAGCCGCTCGATCACGAGGCGATGCACGAGGGCGCGCAGCGGCTCGTCGGCCATCACGACTTCACCACCTTCCGCTCCGTCCATTGCCAGGCGACAAGCCCCGTGCGCACGCTCGACCGGCTGGATGTGACCCGCACCGGAAGCCTGATTGAAATCCGTGCCACCGCCCAGAGCTTCCTGCACAATCAGATCCGCTCCTTCGCCGGCTCGCTGAAGCTGGTCGGGGAAGGCAAATGGACGCCGGACGACCTGCAGGCGGCGCTCGAGGCGCGCGACCGCAAGGCCTGCGGCCCGGTGGCGCCGCCCGAAGGGCTGTACTTCATGCAGGTCGATTATTGAGGCACGGACAACCTTCGTTCCGTTGGCCTCCAGTCGGGTGATTTCAAGTCGGCATTAGGCCAAGGACGCCCAGCAGAAGCCGGCCGACCATGAACGAAGGCAACAGGAAAAGCGCCGTCAGTGTCGAGGCGAGCAGGGTCTGGTTGCCGGTCACCAAACGCAGAAGCCGGAAGAGGATCGTGACGTTGGCGATGAGCAGGGTGAGTTCGAGCAAGCCCGTCACGCCCTCGCTTCCTGGAATAGTGAGGCGGATCGCCGCCGGTACTGCCAGAGCGTAGGAAAAGGGAACCGCTAGCCAGTTGGTGGTGACGACGACCGGGATGACCGCGCCGGCAAAGCCGAGCGGGCGCGCCAGCATGAAGATCAGCACCAGCGGCAGCAGCCAGCTGGCGATGTCGACGATCAGGAGCTTGAGGATGAAGCTGAAGCCGACGGTTGTGCCAGACGGCATCGCCGAGAGGTAATAGAGCCGCCAGGACGCCCAGGTGACGGCGATAGCCGGCAGGCACCAGAGCATCGCCGCAAACGAGCGCCAGAGCCCGCTCTCGCTGAAGTCGAGCCAGCGAAATCCTTCGCCATTGCCCTGGATCAGCAGCCAGAGGCCCTTGATATAGGACAGAACCTCCTCAAGCAGCGGCATGGCCGAACCAGCTGGAGATGAAGGTTTCATAGATCTGCGTCAGCGTTTCGAGATCGGCAACGGCGACGCGCTCGTCGACCATGTGCATGGTCTGGCCGACCAGGCCGAACTCGACGACGGGG
The DNA here is from genome assembly GCA_900469625.1 of Hyphomicrobiales bacterium. Taxonomy (GTDB): domain Bacteria; phylum Pseudomonadota; class Alphaproteobacteria; order Rhizobiales; family Rhizobiaceae; genus Ensifer. The sequence goes on along the minus strand of UBXV01000007.1, from coordinate 508,699 downwards.
CAAAAGTCCTTGATGAACCGCGCGTCCGAGGTGCCGCCGGTGGTCGAAAGCTTCGGCTGTTTTCCCGTCACCGCTTCCACGGCGCCAGATAGCGATGAGATCAGCGCATTGTTGCGCGTCAGGAACACGTGGCTTGGCCGCTCGTTCCAGGTGAGCTCGTAGCGCACCGGCTCGCGACCCTTGCGCAATGCGCCGTCCGCAGCCGCGCGCTCGAGGCGGGCGATGATCTCCGCCATCAGGCTTTCGGCGGTCCAGCTGTCGTTGAAACGGATGTTGAAGGCAGCGCTCGCCTTTGCCGGGATGACGTTGACGGCGCCGTTGCCGACGTCGATCGTCGTCACCTCGAGGTTCGACGGCTGGAAGTTTTCCGTGCCGGCGTCGAAGGGCGGGTCCATCAGCGCCTGGGTCAATTGCAGGATGCCGCGCACCGGGCTGTCGGCCAGATGCGGATAGGCCGCGTGACCCTGGACGCCGTTGACGGTGATCCGGCCGGACAGCGACCCGCGGCGGCCGATCTTGATCATGTCGCCGAGCCGGTCGGGATTGGTCGGTTCGCCGACAAGGCAGGCATCCCAACGCTCGCCCCTGGCGGCGGCCCAGTCGAGAAGCTTGGTCGTGCCGTTGATGGCAGGACCTTCCTCGTCGCCGGTGATCAGGAAGGAAACCGAGCCCTTTGTCGGCCCATTCTTTTCGATGTGGCGGGCAATCGCTGCGACGAAGCAGGCGATGCCGCCCTTCATGTCGACCGCGCCGCGGCCATACATCTCGCCGCCGGCGACGTCGGCCGAGAAGGGGCCGTGGGTCCACGCGCTTTCGTCGCCGACCGGCACCACGTCGGTATGGCCGGCAAACATCAGGTGCGGGCCGTCATCGCCGAGCCGGGCATAGAGGTTCTCGATATCGGGTGTGCCGGCCTCCGTCGCCATGACGCGGTCGACGGCAAAGCCGAGCGGCGCCAGCATGGCTTCCAGCGCTGAGAGCGCGCCGCCTTCGGCAGGGGTAACGGAAGGGCAACGGATGAGGGTGGCGAGATTGGCGATCGGATCGGTCGAGGTCATGTAGCGATATGCCGTCTGCGTGGCGCTGAGGCCAATGGGATTGAGCGTGCTGGTTTATCCGATCGTCGCGCGGCTGTCACGCGAGATGCAATACGGCGCTGCACCGGGGGCGGAGGTGCAGCGCCGCAGTGTCAGCGGGCCGGGATGGGGCCGGCCCGCATGAACCGTGAAAGGTCGAAGGTCCTATTCTGCGGGCGCCAGATGCGGTGCTTCGATATGGGCGCCGGCGTGCTGCAAGGGCCGCTCGCCGGTAAGCTTGCGGATCAGCACGTAGAACACCGGCGTCATGAAGATGCCGAAGGCAGTGACGCCGATCATGCCGGCAAACACCGCGACCCCCATGGCCGAGCGCATTTCCGCACCGGCACCGGTGGAGATCACCAGGGGCACGACGCCCATGATGAAGGCCATCGACGTCATCAGGATCGGCCGCAGGCGCAGCCGGCTCGCCTCGATCGCCGCCTGGACGGCGGTGCTGCCGGACAGTTCCAGTTCGCGGGCGAACTCGACGATCAGGATGGCGTTCTTGGCCGATAGCCCGACGAGCACGATCAGCCCGATCTGGGTGAAGACGTTGTTGTCGCCTCCCGTCAGCCAGACGCCGGCAAGGGCCGCCATGATGCCCATCGGCACGATCAGGATGATCGCGATTGGCAGGGTCAGGCTCTCATACTGGGCGGCCAGCACCAGATAGACCAGCAGCAGCGCCAGCGGGAAGACGAGCATGCCCGAATTGCCGGCAAGGATCTGCTGGTAGGTCAGGTCGGTCCACTCGAACGCGATGCCCGGCGGCAGCGTTTCGGCGGCGATCCGCTCGATGGCGGCCTGGGCCTGGCCCGAGGAGAAGCCCGGTGCCGGACCGCCGTTGATATCGGCCGACAGGAAGCCGTTGTAGCGGATTGCCCGCTCGGCGCCGACCGTCTGCTCGACCTTCAGGAGTGCCGACAACGGGATCATCTCGCCCGATTGCGACCGCACCTTCAGCTTGCCGATATCGTCGGCATGGCTGCGGTAGTTGGCGTCCGCCTGGACGCGAACGCTGTAGGTGCGGCCGAACGCGTTGAAGTCGTTGACGTAGAGCGAACCCAGATAGATCTGCAGCGTCTCGAACACGTCGGTCACCTCGACGCCGAGCTGGCGCGCCTTGACGCGATCGAGGTCGGCATAGAGCTGCGGCACGTTGATCTGGAAGCTGGAGTAGATGCCGGCAAGCTCCGGCGTCTGGTAGGCCTTGGCAAGGAACGCCTTGGTCGCCTCGTCGAGCGCCTGGTAGCCGAGGCCGTTCTTGTCCTCGATCTGCAGCTTGAAGCCGCCGGTGGTGCCGAGACCCTGGACGGGCGGCGGCGGGAACATGGCGATGAAGGCATCCTGGATCGCGCCATATTCCTGGTTCAGCTGCATGGCGATCGCGCCGCCGGAAAGTTCGGGCGTGGTGCGCTCCTCGAACGGCTTCAGCGCCACGAAGACGATGCCGGAGTTCGACGAGTTGGTGAAGCCGTTGATCGACAGGCCCGGGAAGGCGATGGCGTTTTCGACGCCCGGATGCTTGAGGGCGATGTCGCTCATGCGGCGGATGACGTCTTCCGAGCGGTCGAGCGTGGCTGCGTCAGGCAATTGCGCAAAACCGATCAGGTATTGCTTGTCCTGCGCCGGCACGAAGCCGCCGGGAACCGCCCGGAACAGTACGAAGGTGACGCCGAGCATCATGACATAGACGACCATGATCAGCGACTTGCGCGACAGGATCCGGCCGACGCCGCGGCCATAGGCTTCCGAGCTGCGGCCGAAGAAGCGGTTGAAGCCGCGGAAGAACCAGCCGAACACCTTGTCCATGGCGCGGGTCAGCCAGTCCTTCGGCGCGTGGTGGTCGCGAAGGAGAAGGGCTGCGAGTGCCGGGGAGAGCGTCAACGAGTTGATGGCGGAAATCACCGTCGAGATGGCGATGGTCAGCGCGAACTGGCGGTAGAACTGCCCGGTCAGGCCGGTGATGAAGGCGAGTGGCACGAACACGGCAACCAGCACCAGCGCAATCGCGATGATGGGTCCCGACACTTCCTGCATGGCGCGGTAGGTCGCCTGAACAGGCGACAGGCCCTGCTCGATGTTGCGCTCGACGTTTTCGACTACGACGATGGCGTCGTCGACGACGATGCCGATCGCCAGCACCAGGCCGAAGAGGCTGAGCGCGTTGATCGAGAAGCCGAACACGTACATCACCGCGAAGGTGCCGACGATCGAGACGGGAACGGCCACGAGCGGGATGATCGAGGCGCGCCACGTCTGCAGGAAGACGATGACGACGATGACGACGAGCGCGATCGCTTCGAGCAGCGTGTGAATGACGGACTCGATCGAGGCGCGCACGAACTGGGTGGTATCGTAGACGATCTCGTAATCGACGCCTTCTGGCATGGTCAGCTTCAGCTCGGCCATCGCCTTGTGGACATTTTCCGAGATCTGGATCGCGTTCGAGCCCGGCGCCTGGAAGACACCCATGCCGACGGCGGCCTTGTTGTCGAGCAGCGAGCGCAGCGAGTAGTCGGCAGCACCCATTTCCACGCGGGCGACGTCACCGAGGCGAGTAACCTCGCCACCGGTACCTGACTTGACGACGATGTCGGCAAAATCCTCAGGCGTCTGCAGGCGGCCTTGCGCGTTGACGGACAGCTGCAAATCAAGACCGGGCACCGATGGCGATGCCCCGATGACGCCGGCTGCCGCCTGAACGTTCTGCGCCCGGATGGCGTTGGCGATATCGCTGGCCGCAAGGCCGCGCTCGGCGGCTTTCTGCGGGTCGATCCAGACGCGCATCGAATAGTCGCCGCCACCGAAAATCTGTACCTGGCCGACACCCTCGATCCGGGCGAGCCGATCCTTGACGTTGAGAACGCCATAGTTGCGCAGATAGTTGATGTCGTACTGGCCGTTGGGTGACAGCAGGTGCACGACCAGCGTCAGGTCCGGCGAGCTCTTGACGGTGGTAACGCCGAGACGGCGCACTTCCTCCGGCAGTCGCGGCTCCGCCTGCGCGACCCGGTTCTGGATCAGCTGTTGGGCCTGGTCCGGGTCGGTGCCGAGTTCGAAGGTGACGGTCAGCGTCATCAGGCCGTCGGCGGTCGCCTGGCTCTGCATGTAAAGCATGCCTTCGACGCCGTTGACCTGTTCTTCCAGCGGCGTTGCGACGGTTTCGGCGATGACCGCCGGGTTGGCGCCCGGGTATTGGGCGCGCACGACGATCTGTGGCGGTACGACTTCGGGATATTCGGAGATCGGCAGGCCGGTCATGCCGATCAGGCCGCCCACGAAAATCAGGACCGAAAGAACGCCCGCGAAGACCGGGCGGTCGACGAAGAAGCGTGAGAAATTCATTGACGTATCCCCCTTGGGACGAGTTCAGGCAAACCTTGAGCGGTCGCGGCAAGACCTCTCGCCACGTGTCGGGATTTGCAGAGTGATGTCGGGGCGGCCGATCCCGCGTCAGTGATTGCCGACGCGGGTGCCGTCATGTCTTATTTGGTGGCGATCGACGCCGTCGTTTCTTCCACCTGCTGCGGTGCCACAAGCACGCCCGGGCGCACCCGCTGCAGGCCGTTGACCACGATGTTCTCGCCGGTCTTCAGGCCGCTTTCGACGATGCGCAGCCCGTCGGAATTCGGGCCAAGCGTCACCTGGCGGTATTCGACCTTGTTGTCGGCGCCGACGACGAAGACGAACTTCTTGTCCTGGTCGGAGCCGATGGCGCGATCGCTGATGACGAGCTTTTCTTCCGGCTCCGGTTCGCCGATGCGAATGCGCACGAACTGGCCCGGGATCAGCCGCCCGTCGGCATTTTCAAGCGCTGCGCGAACGCGGATCGTGCCGGTCGCCGCATCCACCTCGTTGTTGATGAGCTGGATATGGCCCGAGATCGGCGTGCCTTCGTCGGCGGCCGTGCCGACCTGCACCGGAATGCGTTCGATGGCGCTGCCGCCGGCGGACGCCTGGAGCCGGGCGAGGGCTGTCGTCACCACCTCTTCGCTGGCGCTGAAGCTGGCATAGATCGGGTCGATCGAGACCAGCGTCGTCAAGACCGGCGATGCCGAACCGGCGGCAACGAGGTTGCCAGCCGTCACTTCCAATCGGCCGACGCGGCCGGAGATCGGTGCCCTGACTTCGGTGTATTGAAGATCAAGCTCGGCGGTGCGTAACGCCGCCTTGGCGGAGCGCACGCTTGCCTGCGCCTCGTCGAAGGCGCTGAGGCGCTGGTCGACGCCGCTTTGCGGGATCGCGCTGGTGGTGACCAGCTTGCGCCCACGGTCAAGCTCTGTCCTGGCAAGGGCGACGCGCGCCTCCGCCGCCGAGACCTGCGCCGCTGCCCGGTCGACGGCGGCCGCATAGGGCTCGGGGTCGATGGTGAGCAGCAGGTCACCCTTCTTCACCAGCGCGCCTTCGCGGAAGTGGCTTTCAAGAATGGCGCCGCCGACACGGGGGCGAACCTCGACCCTTTCGATCGCTTCCAGCCGCCCGGAAAAATCTTCCCAGGTGGTGATGCGGCGCGACTGGGCCCTGGCCACCGAAACCGGAACGGCCGGCGGCGCTGCCGCTGCCGTTTCGGTTGCGGCATCCGCTTCGAAGTGCTGCGGAAGGCCGAGAAGGACGGCGGCTCCGCCAGCGGTAGACAATAGGATGCTCAGGCCGGCGCCCCAGAGGGCCCGGCGGGTCACTGTCGATGTCATTTTTTCTCTCCTTGCCGGTTGGGAGCCGGCACTTTTGCTGCTGTCGTCAGAAAGGGGGAAGGCCCATCGCCTTGTCGTCCCTTGCTAACGCACCGTCATTTCCGCCGGCTTTGCCCCCGCCTGTTGAAAGAAGCGGGAAAAGATGCCGGTAATCGTTTCCTCCTGGGCGGCCCAGGTTTCGGCATTCACGGTATTCTGCGGTATCCACCCGGCACGGCCGGGGAGAATATGGGACTGAACGCTCACGCCCGCCTGGCGAAGCCGGTCCGCATAGGCCGCGGTCTCGTCGCGCATCGGGCATTCCTCGCTGGTCAGGATCAGCGCGGGCACCAGGCCGGCGAGCCGCGTGCAATGCGCGGGCGCCGCGTAGGGGTGCGTGAAGCCGCCGCATTCGCCGAGGTAGCGCTGCCAGCCCTCGGCGATCGATTGCGCGGAGGTCTCGGGACAGTATTTGCGAAACGATGCGGTCGCCAGGCACGGATCGAGCATCGGCGACAACAGGATCTGGCCCTTGAGGTCGGCGAGGAACTGGTCGCGGGCCATCAGCGCCACGCCGGCCGCGATGTTGCCGCCGGCCTCTTCTCCGGCGATGAACAGCATCGACTTCTTGTGCGCGAACTGCGGGCAGCGCGCGCGCATCGAGGACAGCATCGAATAGGTGACGTCGAGCGCCGCCGGAAAGGGATTGAGGCAGGCGGAAGAATATTCCGGCGAGATGACGACGGCGCCGGCTGCTGCAAGCGCCTTGGCCACCCGCTCGCCGGCGGCAATCGAGCTGCCGACGAAGGAGCCACCGTGCAGATGCAGTACGACCGGGGGCGGATTGAGCAGCGTCTCGCCGGAATAGACGCGTGCCGGGCACGAGCCTTGGCCCGTCTGCATCGTCTCCAGTTTGAAGCGTTCACCCATCTCTCTTGCCTTTGCCACGGGGTCATCCCACATGAGGCGACAACCCGCCATGATGGGAGAATAACATTGTCTTCTGTCTGGAATAGTCAGTTCAATCCGACTACACTATTCATTATCTCGAACAATCACGGCTATTGAAAATGGACCAGCTCACGGCCATGCGCGCATTTCTCCGCGTCGTCGAAACCGGCAATTTCACACGAGCTTCCGCTTCGCTCAATATGCCGAAGGCAACAGTCACCAATCTCATCCAGGGATTGGAGGCGCATCTGCGCACCAAGCTGCTCAACCGCACCACCCGGCGGGTTATCGTCACGCCCGACGGCGCGCTTTACTACGAGCGTGCCGCCCGGCTCGTCACCGATCTCGATGAACTCGACGGCAGCCTTTCGAGCGCCCAGACCCTGCCGAAGGGGCGGCTACGGGTGGAGATGGCCAGCGCCATTGCCAACCTCGTCATCATCCCGGCGCTGCCGGAGTTCCACAAGCGCTACCCCGACATCCAGATCGATCTCGGCGTTTCCGACCGCACCGTCGACTATGTTGCGGAGAATGTCGACTGCGCCATCCGCGTCGGCGCGCTCACCGACCAGTCGCTGATTGCCCGCCGCATCTCCGACATGAGCTTCATCGCCTGCGCCGCACCAGATTATCTCGATCGCTGCTCGACGCCGCAACACCCCTCCGACCTTTCGAAGAATTGCTACGTCGTCGGCTATTTCCGTCCACAGACCGGCCAGCAGATGCCGTTCTATTTCAAGCGCGGCGCGGAAGAGATCGAGGTCCATGGCCGCTATGCGGTGGCCGCCAACGAATCGACCACCTATCTGGCTGCCGCCCGCGCCGGCCTCGGCGTCATCCAGGCGCCGCGTTTCATGGTGCGCGAAGACCTCAAGACCGGCGCCATGCGTCCGGTGCTGACGGACTGGCAGATCGACCCGATGCCGATCTATCTGGTCTATCCGCCTAACCGGCACCTGAGCAGCCGTCTGCGCGTCTTTGCCGACTGGGTGGTGAAAGTCGTCGCCCAGTCGCAGCTTGACGGTGAATAGACCTATTTTCCCCGCTCGGCGTCGTAGCGGTCACGGGCGGCATCGAGCGCGCCGAAATGCGTCTCGGCCCAGCGATCGAGCACGAGCAGCGTCTCGCTGAGCGACCGTCCGACAGGGCTGAGGCTGTATTCCACATGCGGCGGAACGGTCTTCTTGTCCTCGCGGACGACGAGGCCGTTGCGCTCCAGCTCCTTCAGCGTCTGGGTCAGCATCTTCTGCGAGACGTCGCCGAGACGGCGCATCAAGGCGGCATTGCGCATCGGTCCTTGCTCGAGCGCCGAGATGATCAGCATCGCCCATTTGCTGGCGATCAGCTCCAGCGCATGGCGCGACGAGCAGGCCGGATCAAAGACGTCGGGAACGGAGGCTGCGGGCGCATTTTGCAGGTCTGTCGACATTTCCATAGTTACCAAAAGGTGCGTAATTGCTCTCTGGTGCCTATGCTACCAGATTATTCTCCAGATGAAAGTTTTCGATGGAGACGGCAATGGCATGGATCATCCTGATAGCGGCAAGCCTGATTGAAATCATCATGGGCCTGGCCCTCAAATATGCGGAAGGCTGGACGAAGCTGGTACCGAGCGTGATCGGCATCGCAGCCGCACTCGGCAGCGTCTATCTGCTCACGATCGCCATGCGCGACCTGCCGGCCGGCACGGCCTATGCCGCCTGGACCGGCATCGGCTCGGTCGGCATCACGGTGCTCGGCATCGTGCTGTTCGGAGACCCCGTCTCATGGATGCGCATTACCTGCATCGCCATGATCATCGTCGCCGTCGCAGGCCTTCGCTTCCTCGAAGCCTGAGGTGGTCAGGCTTGATAGCCGAGACGAAAAAAAGCGCCGCGATCGGATCGCGGCGCTTTTTGATTGGCTGTGGCGATACGCCTGGGCCGAGCTTAGCTCTGGCGGTTCTTGGCGTTGTTGCCCTTGGGCTTCGGCTTGAAGCCGCCGTCCTTGCCGGCGTTCGGCTTGGCCTTCTTCTTGGACCAGGCCTCGCGGTTTTCCGGCGGCTTGTCGTCGGTGTGGGCCGGGGCGGCGGCGTAGGCCGGCTTCTTGTCGAACTTGCGCTTCGGCTTGAAGTCGCCGTCGCTGCGCGCCGCATCGTCGGAATAGGGGCGCTTCTTGGCAAAGGCCGGCTTGTCCTTGGAATAGGCAGGCTTGTCCTTGGAGAAGTTCGGCTTGTCTTTCGAGAAGCTCGGCTTTTCCTGGCGCTGCTGCGACAGGTCCGGCGCGCCCGGAAGCGTCTTTACCCGGATGCCCTTTTCCAGCATGCCTTCCTTGCCGATCGACGACAGGAAGCGCTCGGCGCCGTCGGACGTCATCTCGACGAAGGTTTCGTCCTGCTGCATGCGGATCGCGCCGATGTCGCGCTTGGTCAGCTTGCCGTGGCGGCACAGCATCGGGATCAGCCAACGGGGCTCGGCGCTCTGCTTGCGGCCAACGGAAAGCGAGAACCAGCTGCCGTCGCTGAAATCGGCACGCGGTGCGTCATAGTCTTCGCGCGGCCCGGACTTCTCGTCGCGACGCGGCTTGGCACGGCTGTCGCCGACGGCGACTTCGATCAGGTCTTCAGGCGCCGAACGACCCGAGCGGAACTGGCGAACGAAGGCTGCGGCCATCTGTTCGGCGCCGTGAAGCTCGATCAGGGCGCGCACGATCTCTTCTTCGTCTTCGCGGATCGGCTCGGCAAAGCTGGTGTCGGCAAGAAGGCGCTCGTCGTCGCGGCGGCTGACTTCGTCGGCCGACGGCGGACGGGCCCAGTTGGCGGTGATGCGGGCATTTTCGAGCAGGCGCTCGGCCTTGCGGCGCTGGCTGACGGGCACGATCAGGGCGCTGACGCCCTTCTGGCCGGCACGACCCGTGCGGCCGCTGCGGTGCAGGAGCGTATCCGGGTTCGTCGGCAGATCGGCGTGGATGACCAGCTCCAGGCCGGGCAGGTCGATGCCGCGGGCGGCAACGTCGGTGGCGATGCAGACGCGGGCGCGACCGTCGCGCATGGCCTGCAGCGCGTGGGTGCGCTCGTTCTGGCTGAGTTCGCCCGACAGCGCCACGACCGAGAAGCCGCGGTTGTTGAAGCGGGCGGTCAGGTGGTTGACGGCCGCACGGGTCGAGCAGAACACGATGGCGTTCTTGGCTTCGTAAAAGCGAAGCACGTTGATGATCGCATTTTCGCGGTCGTTCGACGCGACGGTCAGCGCGCGATATTCGATGTCGACGTGCTGCTTCTGCTCCGAAGCGGTGCTGATGCGCACGGCATCGCGCTGGTAGTTCTTGGCAAGCGTCGCGATCGAGCGCGGCACGGTTGCCGAGAACATCAGCGTGCGGCGATCGTCAGGGGATTCCTCGAGGATGAATTCGAGGTCCTCGCGGAAGCCGAGGTCGAGCATTTCGTCGGCCTCGTCGAGCACGATGGCGCTGAGCGAGGAGATGTCGAGCGAGTTGCGGCGGATGTGATCGCAAAGGCGGCCGGGCGTGCCGACGACGATGTGGGCGCCGCGCTCCAGCGCACGCTTCTCGGTACGCATGTCCATGCCGCCGACGCACGACGTGATCGTCGCGCCGGTCTCGCCATAGAGCCATTCGAGCTCGCGCTTGACCTGCAGCGCCAGTTCGCGGGTCGGGGCGATGACGAGCGCCAGCGGCGCGCCGGGGGCGCCGAAGCGGCGCTCGTTGCCAAGCAGGATCGGGGCCAGCGCCAGGCCGAAGGCGACGGTCTTGCCGGAGCCGGTCTGGGCCGATACCAGCGCATCCTTGCCCGCAAGCTCAGGATCGCGCATCGCCTTTTGAACCGGCGTCAACTCGTTGTAACCGCGCTTTGCCAACGCCTCGGCGATCGCAGGCGCGATCCCTTCGAATTCTGTCATCTCTCGTCTTTCGGATTTCGGTTTTCGCGCCGGTAAACGATCAAGACCTTGGATCAGGTCGTCATCAGGCGCCGATTGCCGCGGCCAGCATCTTGTCGCCGGCCTGTTCATGGCGCGCTACATACCCGTTCGGGCCCGAAATGTACAGTGCGCCGCTCAAGGGGCGGGTTCATCGCTGCTTTGGCCGAATTCGTTCGGCCCGTCGGTGCCCGGCCAGAGGCAGAGAGCGATGAAGGCGAGGGGGCTGAGGACGGGAATGAACAGGCAAAGGGCGAGCGGTCCGGGATAGCCGATATCGTGCAGCCGCTTGATCGCGAGCATCGCGATCGACAGCGTCGAAACGATGCCGGAGACGATGAGCGCCAGAGTCCAGAGCGCGAGCGCTGTCTTGTGGTTTTCGCTCGCAAACATCTGCGCGACGACGAAGGCGCCGATCAGCAGCCAGAAAAGCCAGGAGAGGAAGAAGGGCAGGCGGGTGATGCGACCGGAGGGGCTGAAGAACAGCCAGGTCATGCCAGACCGCCGCCCCTCCGGTGTCATCGCATCAATCTCGAAGCAGTTCGTTGATGCCGGTCTTGGAGCGGGTCTTTTCATCGACGCGCTTGACGATGACGGCGCAGTAGAGGTTCGGCGCCGGCTGGCCGTTGCCCATGGTCGAGCCTGACGGCATCGAGCCGGCAACGACGACAGAGTAGGGCGGCACTTCGCCATAGGTCACTTCGCCGGTGGCGCGGTCGACGATCTTCGTCGACTTGCCGATGAAGACGCCCATGCCGAGGACCGAGCCCTCGCGCACGATGCAGCCCTCGACGACCTCGGAGCGGGCGCCGATGAAGCAATTGTCCTCAATGATCGTCGGGCCGGCCTGCATCGGTTCCAGAACGCCGCCGATGCCGACGCCGCCCGAAAGGTGCACGTTCTTGCCGATCTGGGCGCAGGAGCCGACCGTCGCCCAGGTGTCGACCATCGTGCCTTCGCCGACATAGGCACCAAGATTGACGAAGGACGGCATCAGGATGGCGTTCGGCGCGATATAGGCCGAGCGGCGCACGACGCAGTTCGGCACGGCGCGGAAGCCGGCCTTCTCGAACTCGTTGACGCTCCAGCCGTCAAACTTGGAGGCGACCTTGTCCCACCAGACGGATTCGCCCGGTCCACCGCGGATGATTTCCATCGGGTTGAGGCGGAAGGACAGAAGCACGGCCTTCTTCAGCCACTGATTGACGGTCCAGTTGCCGTCGGCGCCGCGCTCGGCCACGCGCACCTTGCCGTTGTCGAGCAGGTTCAGCGCCGTTTCCACGGCGTCGCGCACCGCGCCGCGCGTTCCGGTGTTGACGGAATCGCGGTCGTCAAAAGCGGTGTCGATTGTGTGCGACAGGGAAGAGAGGTCGTGGTTCGTCATCGGAATTCCTTACGTTCGGCGGTTATCCTGGCAAAGCTCTACTGCATAATTCCGCAAATCGGAATCGATTTAAGGACAAAATTAGCCGGCAACGCGCGGCGCGGCCGCGGCTCGTTCCGTGCCGGCGAAAAGGCGTGCGCCTGGAGCGGGTTCCTGAAAAGTTGAACCGCTTTTCGGCATGCCGGCCCCGGCAGGGCTTGGCAAGCCCGGACGACTCCGGCATCAGGAGCATTCAAGACCGATGAAACAGGATGGGACGCGTCCGTCTGGGATGCCGATTGTCCGGAACGCGACGGGAAAGACGATAGCATGGCACGCATGAAGAAGCGCAACCTGCGCCGCAAGGATGGGGTTTGGGATCCGCTGGCGGATAGCTCGCAGAGCCGGCAACGGGCTCAGACGGTACCTCTGACGCCGCAATCGGCTTCGCCTTCCTATCGCCTTGCTTACATCGACGACGATTTCCTCTGCCGCGAGGAGCTGCGCCCGGTGCGGCTGCAGCTCGAACTCCTGAAGACGGAAATGATGCTGGAAGAGCACGGCATCAACTCGACGGTGGTGATGTTCGGCGGCGCGCGCATTCCCGAGCCGGGCGGCGACGCCTGGGCTGCCAAGAACGATATCCAGCGCAAGAACCTCGAAGCCGCCTCGGTCTATTACGACGAGGCGCGCAAGTTCGCGCGGATCGTCTCGGAACATTCCGCCAAGCTGCACCACAAGGAATATGTCGTCGTCACAGGCGGCGGCCCGGGCGTGATGGAGGCGGGCAACCGCGGTGCCGACGACATCGGCGCGCCGTCGATCGGCCTCAACATCGTTTTGCCGCACGAACAGGCGCCGAACCGGTTCGTCACGCCGGAACTGTCGTTCAACTTCCACTACTTCGCCATCCGCAAGATGCACTTCCTGCTTCGTGCCAAGGCCGTAACGGTGTTTCCGGGCGGTTTCGGCACGCTGGACGAACTGTTTGAAACGATGACGCTGATGCAGACCGGCCGTCTGGCGCTGGTTCCGCTCATTCTCTTCGGGGAAAAGTTCTGGCGCTCGATCATCAACTTCGAGGCTCTCGCCGAATTCGGCACGATCGCGCCGAACGACGTCGATCTCGTGCAATTCGTCGAAACCGCCGACGAGGCCTGGGACATCATTTCGCGCTTCTACGAGACCGTCGATCCGAAGTCGGTGCCGATGGCAAACGGCCGGCGCTAGAACGCTCCGCCACGGCGGATCTGAGCTTCGCCTTTCCAATCGACAAGGCCGCGCGCCATTTCTGGCGCGCGGCCTTGTCTTTGCGGGAGGATCCGAATTTCACGCCTCCCCCTTGCGATCGAACGCGATGCGAGGGGGAGGCGCCACGCAGGCGACACGCGCCACCGGGCGGAGGAGGGTGTCGCCATCCGGGTTAGATCTTCTTGGTCTCGGTCTTCTTGGTGAAGTCGGCGGCGTCGATGACGCCGTCGCCGTTCCGGTCGCGGCGCTTGAACATCTTCTCGGACGCGCTTGTGACTTCGGCAGCGCTCAGGGATCCGTTGCCGTCGGTGTCCACGCGCTTGAAGGCCTTCGGCCGCATGCCGGGCAGCATGGCCGGTCGCGCTTCCTTCAGCTGGGCAAGCGCGGTGTCGCGTTCCTTGCCCTCCTTGGCCTTGGCATCCTGCCAGGCCTTGCGGGCGTCGCGGAATGCCTGGCGCTTGGCCTTCATCTCATCGGCGCTGATCTGGCCGTCGCCATTGGCGTCGAAGGTCTTGAAGTTCGTTGTCATGCGCGCCTGGAACTCGTCGAGCGAAACTTTGGTGTCGCTGTTGGTATCCAGTCGCTTGATCATGCGTTCGGCCCGCTGCTCGGGCGTGAGCTTGTCTCTGGCGGCAAACGATGGCGCAGCCATTCCCGTAACGGCGACGGCGAGTGCCGTCACGCCAAGGATCAGGGTTCTGTTCCGCATCATGCTTCCTTTCGATCAGGGTTATCCCTGAGCGAATGATAGGCAGACGGGCGGCGTGCACCAGTTAAACTTTGGTAATTTAAGTCTTTGGCGGGAAAGGGGTTTTTCCCTGGCCAAATTGTGTCAGAGGCCGGCGACGACGCGCCTGAGGAAGCCGGTCAGGTCCTCGGTGACGTAGTCGATCTGCTCGTCCTCGTCGTTGGACCTCTCCCAGGATTCGGCGAACTCATATTCGAAGTTGCGCGGCACCAGGAGCACCGTCTTCATGCCGAGCGTCTTCGGAACCAGGAGGTTGCGCGGCAGGTCCTCGAACATCACGGCATTGCGGGTATCGACCCGGTGCAGGCTCATGAACTTGTCATAGGTTTCACCTGCGGGCTTCGGCACGAAATCGGCAGCGACGATATCGAAGATATCGTTGAAGTGATCGAGAATGCCCAGTTGCCGCGCCGTCATTTCCGCATGCGCGACGCTGCCATTGGTGAAGATGAACTTGCGCCCCGGCAGCGCCTTGATCGCTTCGCCCAGCGTCGGGTCCGGCGGCACGATGCTGTAGTCGATCGCATGCGCCATCTCGAGAAAGACGTTCGGGTCGATGCCGTGGTGGATCATCAGGCCTTTGAGCGTCGTGCCGTGATCGCGGTAATAATCCTTCTGCAGCTTCTTCGCATCCGCCGGGTCCAGCGACAAAAGCTCTGCAACGTAAGCCGTCATGTTGCGGTCGATCTGCGAGAACAGATTGACGTGGTGCGGATAGAGCGTGTTGTCGAGATCGAACACCCAGTCGGTGACATGGGCGAATTCGTCGTGGGTCGGCAGGCGATCAAGCTTTTTCATGACTGCCTTATGGCACGCGGATCGATGGCGGCAAACGGGAAAATAATGTGCCGGCGCGCCGGCACGCAATGCTGGCGCATAGATTTGCGCTTTGAATTGCCGCCAGCGCGTGGCAAATTCCGCCTCGCACGGTTCTTGGCGCGGGGACGCGGATGCCAATGTCGAACGAAGTGTTCTATCTGCTGTTTCTGTTCGGATTCTACACCTTCACCGTCGTGACCTATTTTGCCTTCGGCTACGCGATCACGTGGCTCAACGACCGCAATCCCGAGCGAAAGATCCAGAAGGGGCGCGGTTCCGACAAGCGGCGCAAGGCGGAAATCCGCCAGAGCTTGGCATCGATGTTCAGCGCTTGCCTGCCTTTGACGATCGGCCTCTACGCGCAGCAGAAGGGCTGGACGCCGACGCCCTGGGGTTTCAGCTGGTGGTGGGCGGTGCCGCTCTTCGTGCTCTGCATGATCCTCTATGACGCCTGGTTCTATTTCATGCATCGGCTGCTGCACACCAGGTGGCTTTATCCGCTGCACGCCCTTCATCACAGGAGCGTCGCGCCGACGATCTGGAGCACCTATTCGGAGGATGTCTTCGACAATTTCCTGCTGCAGAGCTTTTCGGCGGTCGTCGTTTTCGTCGTGCCGTTCCCGGCGGCGATCCTCATCGCGCATCGGCTGTTCGAACATTTCAACGGCATGATCGGCCATTGCGGCTTTGAATATTTCGCCACGTCGAAGGCGCGCTATCCGTCGCCGCTGTTGTGCACGACGTTCCATGATCAGCATCATTCCGGGTTCAGGTATAACTACGCCAACTACTTCTCCTTCTGGGATCGTGTGCTGGGCACGCTGGCCCCGAATTACGATCAGCGGGTGAAGGCGTTCGAGGACGAGGCACCGGGCATCGCGATCAGCCCGTCGGTCGCATTGATGGACGCACCGGAAAAGGCAGACTGAGGCGCACAGCCCTGTGCGGCGGCCCCTTGGCAATGTCCGGGCCCGCGTGCTAGCTCGCAGCCATGGAAACCTGGGTCCTCATCACCGTCGCTGCGGCGTTCCTTCAGAACGTCCGTTCCGCCATGCAGAAACACCTGAAGGGCGTCATGGGCACGACGGGCGCGACCTTCGTGCGCTTCGGTTTCGGCCTGCCATTTGCGCTTTTTTACCTGTTCGCGCTCTGGCAGGTGGTGGGGCGTCCGCTGCCCGTGCCGAACGGCACCTTTTTCCTCTGGGCCGTCATCGGTGGCCTCGCGCAGATCGCAGCGACGTTCCTGCTCGTTCATCTCTTCTCCTTCCGCAACTTCGCGGTGGGAACCGCCTATTCGCGCACGGAGCCGGCGCAGGCCGCTCTGTTCGGCCTTATCTTCTTGGGCGAGCGCGCAAGCGAGGGCACCCTGGTTGCGATCGCCATCTCCGTCGTCGGCGTGATGCTGATTTCGGTGGCGCGCACGACGCTCAGCCCCCGCTCGCTGGTCACGTCGGTCTTCAGCCGCACCGCCGGCATCGGCCTTCTCTCGGGAACGTTCTTCGGGCTCTCGGCCGTCGCCTATCGCTCGGCCTCGCTGGCACTGGCACCCAGCCTGCCGGCACCCGATTACATGATGCAGGCAAGCTTCACGCTCGGCTTCGTCATCCTCTTGCAGACGGTGGTGATGCTGATCTGGATCGTGGCGCGCGAGCCGGGCGAACTGAAGCTGATTGCCGCTGCCTGGAAGCCGGCCTTCGTCGTCGGCTTCGTCGGCGCCTCCGCCTCCTTCGGCTGGTTCATGGCGATGACCTTACAGCAGGCGGCGATCGTCAAGGTGGTGGCGCAGGTCGAAATGCTGTTCACCTTCGCCTCGTCCTTCTTCATCTTCCGCGAGTGGATCAACCGCCTGGAACTGATCGGCTGCCTGCTGATCGTGCTCGGCGTCGTGACGCTCGTGCTGATCTGACAACGGGCCGATCTGAAAAAATAGACGCCCGAAAACCGGCGTCTCTTCGCCCCGTGATCGTGGTAGAACCACGCCATGTTGTTCGATCTTCCTTCCGATGAAACGCTCTACGACGCCTTGATGGCGCGAAGTACCGAGTACGAAGGTTCAGCCTTTGTCTGCGTCAAGACGACAGGCGTCTTCTGCCGCCTGTCTTGCCCAGCCCGCAAGCCGAAGCGGGAAAACACGATTTTCGTCGGCTCGATCGGCACCTGCCTGGAAACGGGGTTCCGTCCCTGCCAGCGCTGTCGGCCGCTCGCCACCTTCGGTGCCAAGGATCCGCTGGTTCAAGAGCTGCTGCAGGCGCTGGAAGCAGCGCCTGAGCGGCGCTGGAGCGAGGATGATATCGTGCGCCGCGGGCTCGATCCGTCGACTGTCCGGCGGGCGTTCAAACGCAATCTCGGCATCACCTTTCTCGATCTGGCGCGGTATCGCCGCCTGGGGCTTGCTGCCCGCCAGCTCGCCGGCGGAGGACGCGTGATCGACGCCCAGCTCGAAGCCGGTTACGAATCGCCGAGCGGCTTTCGCGCCGCCTTCCAGCGATTGCTCGGCGACGCGCCGGCCGCCGCTCTGGGACGGGAGCTGCTCTCCTTCGATTGGCTCGAGACGCCGATCGGCCCCATGGTCGCGATCGGCGACGCCACGCATCTGCATCTGCTCGAGTTCCATGATCGCAAGGCATTGCCGACCGAACTCGCGGCGCTGAAGCGATCGACACGCTCGGCGATCGTGCCCGGAAGGACGGCGCCGATCGACAGGATTGAAGGCGAGTTGAAGGCCTATTTTGCTGGCGATATGGGCCCATTCCAAACGCCGCTTGCGCCCGGCGGGACGCCTTTCGAGCGCAACGTCTGGGAGAGGCTTGTTAAAATTCCCGCCGGTCGGACGCGCTCCTATGGTGACATTGCCCGCGAGGTCGCTACGATCCAGTCCGCGCGTGCCGTGGCCCATGCCAACGGATCCAACCGGATCGCCATCGTCATACCCTGCCACCGCTGCCTTGGCGCTGACGGTTCGCTCACGGGTTACGGTGGCGGGCTCTGGCGGAAACAGTGGTTGTTGCGGCACGAGGCGAAAGCGAAACCTGAAAGCCCGTTCGTGGAGGAAACGCAATGAACCAGAAGGAAAAGGCGCTCGCCTTTACCGCCCTGCATAAAAAGGGCGATCCGGTGGTGCTCTACAACATCTGGGATGCCGGCAGCGCCAAGGCGGTCGCCGAGGCTGGCGCCAGGGCGCTCGCCACCGGCAGCTGGTCGATTGCCGCGGCCCATGGCTTCGGCGATGGCGAGAAGGTGCCGCTGGCGCTACTGACCGATATTGCCCGGCTGATCGTGGTCTCGAGCGAATTGCCGGTAACGGTCGATTTCGAGGGCGCCTATTCCGACGATCCGGCAACGGGGGCGGCCAATGTCTCGCAGCTGATCGACGCCGGCGCCATCGGCATCAATTTCGAGGATCAGGTCGTTGGAAAATCGGGCGTGCATGCGCTCGAAACGCAGGTTGCCCGCATTCGGGCGATCCGTGA
Source organism: Hyphomicrobiales bacterium (assembly GCA_900469625.1). Classification (GTDB taxonomy): domain Bacteria; phylum Pseudomonadota; class Alphaproteobacteria; order Rhizobiales; family Rhizobiaceae; genus Ensifer. Next base: position 490,431 of record UBXV01000007.1, on the reverse strand, counting down.
AATGGCGGACCGCCGCGGCGTGCCGTTCTTCATCAACGCCCGCACCGACCTGTTCCTGCAGGCAAGCGATGTGGCCCACCACGCCGGCCTCGTTGACGAGGCGATCGCGCGCGGAGAGGCTTTTGCCGAAGCCGGTGCCAGCGGCTTCTTCGTGCCGTGGCTGGTCGACGCGGATTTGATCGCCAAGGTTTGCGCCGCCTCGAGCCTGCCGGTCAACGTGATGATGCGGCCGGGCGCGCCGGAGAAGACGGCGCTGGCAGCAGCCGGGGTCGCGCGCATCAGCTACGGGCCGTTCCCCTATCGCACGATGATGGAAAAGCTGAAGCAGGACGCCGTTGCCGTCTATCAAGGCTGAGCATGGGCCAAAATGAAAACGGGACACGAGCCGAGGGCCGTGTCCCGTTTTTTATGTCTTCCGGCTTGCTGTCGCTCAGGGAACGATCAGCGTGCCCGCGCCGCGCTCGGTGAAGATTTCGAGCAGAACCGAATGGGCGGTCTTGCCGTTGAGGATGACGACACCCTGCACCCCGGCCTTGATCGCGTCGATGCAGGTCTCGACCTTGGGGATCATGCCGCCGGAGATCGTGCCGTCGGCGATCAGGGCACGGGCCTGGGCGACGGACAGCTCCTTGATCAGCTTGCCGTCCTTGTCGAGCACGCCGGGCACGTCGGTCAGGAACAACAGGCGCGTGGCGTTGAGCGCACCGGCGATGGCACCGGCAAAGGTGTCGGCATTGATGTTGTAGGTGTGGCCGTCGCGACCGGGTGCGACCGGCGCGATAACCGGGATCATCTCCGAGCGGGCCAGCAGGTCGATCAGCGTGCGGTCGACTTCAACCACTTCGCCAACGAAGCCGAGATCGAGCACGCGCTCGATGTTGCTATCCGGATCCTTGATGGTCTTGCGGGCCTTTTCGGCAAAGACCATGTTGCCGTCCTTGCCGCAGAGGCCGATCGCCCATTCGCCGGTCTGGTTGATGAGGGCGACGATCTCCTTGTTGATCGAGCCGGCGAGCACCATCTCAACGATCTCGACGGTCTTTTCGTCGGTGACGCGCAGGCCGCCTTCGAACTTCGATTCGATACCCATCTTCGTCAGCATCGCGCCGATCTGCGGACCGCCGCCGTGTACGACGATCGGGTTGACGCCCGACTGCTTCAACAGGGCGATGTCGCTGGCAAAGGCGCGGCCGAGTTCGGCATTGCCCATGGCGTGGCCGCCATATTTCACGACGATCGTCTTGTTCTCGTAGCGCTGCATGTAGGGCAGGGCCTGGGTGAGCAGGCGTGCCTGGATTTCACTTTCATTGGCGGACATGGCGGACCCTCGAAAAATACCGGCTGCTGTGTAACGCATGTTTCCCGTCGATGGAATGATCGGCGCGCAACATAAAACAGCAATGACGATGTGTGCTGGCCGAGGTTGATTTGTGCGCTATGTTCTTCGCCAGATAGGCATCGGGTCGGGATGGCAATGATCGACGAGGAAATTTCCGGACTGCTCGGCCGTGTTTCGCTGAGGGACCAAGCGGCCTTTGCCGAACTCTACCGACAGACCAGCCCGAAACTTTTCGCCATTTGCCTGCGTATTCTCAGGGACCGGGGCGAAGCGGAAGAGGCGCTGCAGGAAATCTACGTCAGAATCTGGCAGCACGCCGAGCGTTTTTCTGCGGGACAATCGACGCCGATGGCCTGGCTGGCCGCGATTGCGCGCAACCGCGCCATCGATCTCATCCGGGCACGCAAACCCGTCGCCAACGCGATTGACGAAGCCTATGATTTGGCTGATCCTGCTGCCGATCCGGAAAAATCGGCAGTGGTAAGAGCGGAGGGCAGACGGATCGATACGTGCATGGGCGAGCTCGAAGAAGATCGGGCAAACGCCGTGCGGCGCGCCTATGTCGAGGGTCTGAGCTATCAGGAGCTGGCCGAGATATATGCCGTGCCGCTGAACACGATGCGAACCTGGTTGAGGCGCAGCCTGTTGAAGCTGAGAGAGTGCATGGAGCGATGACAGCGTCCACCCCAGACAAAGGAGATTTTCGCCGCGACGAGGTGATCGCCGGGGAATATGTGCTGGGCGTTCTGTCTGCCGACGACCGTCGCAAGGTCGAGGCTCGCCTTGCTTCGGATCGCAATTTCGCCGCCATGGTCACGCGCTGGCAGAACAACCTTTCCACCTTCGACGAAGCCTATGATCCCGTTGCGCCACCGGCCCGCATCTTTGCCGCGATCGAGCGCAGGCTGTTCGAAACGGCGCCGTCCCCCGCCGCCCCGGCGCGGCCGGGTCTCTGGCAATCTCTCGCCCTCTGGCGGGGCCTGGCGCTCGCCTCGCTCGCAGCCGTCGCGATGATGGGTGCGTCGATGGCGGGGCTGTTTGCGCCGCCGTCGGGCGGCCGGCCGCTTGTCGCCGAAATGGCCGGCAAGGGCATCTCCGTCGATCTCGTCGCCCGTTTCGATCGCGGGACCGGCCATCTCCTCGTCACGCCCGTTGCGGCGCGGCAGGCCGAGGAGAAGTCGCTGGAACTCTGGCTCATTAACGGCGACAACCCGGCGATATCCCTTGGCGTTCTGCCTCAGAGCGGTGAGGGCGAAATTATCATCGCCCCGGCGATGCGCGGAAAATTTGCGCCGGGATCGGTGCTCGCCGTCAGCGTCGAGCCTTCAGGCGGCTCGCCGACCGGATCGGCAACTGGCCCGATCATCGCGCTCGGCAAGGCGCGCGACCTCTAGGTCCTGCGGCACTCGTGGCCTGTCCCCGACAATCTGAAATTTTCTGAAACTCTTTTTCCCGAGCGTCCGTTGCTTGTCATGTTCCCGAAGAAGGGAACGGCAGTTTCAACGAGGCGGCATGGGTGTCGTCTCCTGACAGGTTCAACAGGAAGGAAGACCACGATGTTCACCTCCGGGCTCCGTTCGTTCACAGCCATCGCCATACTGGCCGCATCTGCAGCCATCGCCCACGCCGAAAATCCGAAGGTCGGTGGTGCGGCGATGTTTGCAGACAAGAATATTGTCGAAAACGCCGTCAATTCGAAGGATCACACCACGCTGGTCGCAGCGGTCAAGGCTGCCGGGCTGGTCGAGACGCTCGAGGGCAAGGGGCCGTTCACGGTGTTCGCCCCGACGAACGAGGCCTTCGACGCCTTGCCTGCCGGCACGGTCGACACGCTGCTGAAGCCGGAAAACAAGGACAAGCTGACCAAGGTCCTGACCTGCCATGTCGTCTCCGCCGATGCGATGTCTTCGGCAATCGCCAAGATGGTCAAGGACGATGGCGGCGAGCATGACGTCAAGACCGTCGGCGGCTGCATTCTGAAAGCCAAGGACGACGGCGGCAAGATCACGCTCACCGACGAGACCGGCGGCACGGCAACCGTCACGATCGCCGACGTCAAGCAGTCCAACGGCGTGATCCACGTGATCGACAAGGTGCTGCTGCCCAAGGGCTGAGCTTTTTCTTCCTCCGGATCGTCGCGGTAGCAGGCGATCCGTCGCCGGAGTTCTCATGGCTCCGGTTATCTGCCACCGGTCGTTCGCGATCGGTGGCCTTTTCGATCGGGTGGCTTCACGCCGCTTTGATCGGTGTTGTTTTGCCGCTCCAATACCCAGCGTCTATCGTGCGGCCTGGCAGCATCGAGGGCATTGCAGCAAGTGTGCGAGCCAAACGCGACCGGAAGCGCTCTATATCTTTGTTTTTTCTGCATTTCCTGAAGGAAAGCCGTCTTTTTCCTTTCCTGGAAATGCTCTCGGGAGGGTTCGATCTTGAACCGGAGGAACTTTCTGATCTACGGCGGAACGCTGAGCGTGATCGCGATCGCGGCCGCAAAGGGCTTTTCGTGGCCGGCGCAGGCTGCGTCGGCCGAGACCTTCGAGATTAAGAAGACCGATGCCGAATGGCGGGCGATCCTGACGGACGAGCAGTATCGGATCCTGCGCCACGAGGACACCGAGCGTCCGTTCTCAAGCGCGCTCAACACCGAAAAGCGCAAGGGCACCTTCCAATGCGCGGGCTGCGCACTGCCTGTCTATTCGTCTGAGGCCAAGTATGACAGCGGCACCGGTTGGCCGAGCTTCTGGCAATCCCTGCCCGGTGCCGTGGCAACGCGTGAGGACAATTCGCTGTTCATGTCCCGCACCGAATGCCACTGCCGGCGCTGCGGTGGCCATCTCGGCCACGTCTTCGACGACGGCCCGGCCCCGACCGGCAAGCGCCATTGCATCAACGGCTTTGCCATGACCTTCGCGCCGGCAAGCGCCTAGCGGCGGTAGCTGCGGGCGGAGATGCGCCCGCAGGAAAGGATGGCCGGGAGACGCGCCTGAGAGCCGTCCCGGCGCGCCCTTAATTCAATCATTGCCGGAACAGGCTGAGGATGTTCTGGGCGTTGGTGTTGGCGATCGACAGGCTCTGGATCGCGATCTGCTCCTGGCTCTGGATGGCCTTCAGCCTCGTCGACGCCTCGTTCATATCGGCATCGACGAGCCGCCCGACCCCGCTGCTGATCGTCTGCAGCAGGGTCTTGGTAAAGTCGGACTGCAGGTCGACGCGGGCCTTGACCGAGCCGAGAATGGCCGCGCCGTTCACCACCTTCTTCAGCATGCCCTCGATGCCGTTCAGATAGTTTGTCAAATCGGCGCCGGGTGCGGCGATATCGACGTCGAGAATGTTGAAATCGGGCAGATATCCGAAATTGTCGATGACGCTGTCAAACCGGACGAAGGAGCGTACTCCCATTTCCCGGTCGGCGCGCGGCTCGACCGAGAGCGAATATGTGCTGCCGGCGCTGGACCAGACCACGCCGGTCCCGGCGGTTGCCGCCTGCAGCAGCGTCACCATGTCAGCGGCCGTCGTCACCTTGCCGTCGGTCGTGCCAAGCGTGGCGTCCACCATTGCGCGGTCGATGCCGACGGTTCTGCGGGGCTCGCCATTCACCTGGTAGGAAAATTCGAACAGCGCTTCCTGATGAACGCGGAAAGCGGAAAAATTGAACGATGTGGTGGCGTAGCCACCATCATTGGTCATCAGAACGTTATCGATGCCGAGCATTCCGCCGATCGATGCGCCGCCCGTCCAATTCGAGAGCGCAACGCTCGACCCGACATGGCCGACACTTTCCGTGGTGGTGAATTGCAGGTCGCCTCCGGCGACGTTTAGCGAGACCGGTACGCTGGCGTTGGTGAGCGCTGCCTGGACGATGGCGCGCCACTGGCCGACATGCGTCACCTTGCCATCGCTGGTGCCGAGAACGGTGTCGACCAGCGCGCGATCGATTGTGACCGGGAATGTCTGGCCGCCCGAATTGACGCTGGCGTCGAGCGTCAGATCGAAACTTATCTGATCAGCTGCCGCGAACTCAGCGGGGCCGACGAAGTCCACGCGTTGCCAGCCGAGGCTGGCGGTGACGTCGCGCACCTGGTTGCGAAGGCCGCCGATCATGCCGAGGCCGCGTTCGTCCACCTGCAGCGCGCCGCCACCGGCAGCATTGAACAGCGACACGAATGCCAGGTCGACGTCCGTGGTCTTGATGGCAACGCCGGCGTCGTTTCGCACGAACGACGACACCAGTGAAACGTTGCTCAACGCCGTATCGTAGATGTCGGAGATTTCAGTTGTCAGCCAGTTCTGGCCATTGAAGCTTGCCGACGACGCGATCGACGAAAGCTGCAGTTTCAACTGATCGAGTTCCTTCTGGACTTTTGCCTTGTCGACGCCCGGCTCCGTTGCGGCAACGATCTTGGCCTTGAACTCGCTGAGCACGTCGACTGCGGCCTTCATCCCGGTATAGGCCACATCTACCTTCGCGGCACTGAGGCCGAGCGTGTCCGATACCGTTGCGATGGCCTTGCCATCCGACTTCATGGTCGTTGAAATCGACCAGTATGCCGCATTGTCGGCGGCGGACCGCACGCGCAGGCCGGAGCCGATCTGCTGTTGCGTTTCGGAGAGTGAAGAACCAATGTTTCTTAGGGTTTGGAGCGCAATTGTTGCTCCCGCATTCGTATGGATGCTGGACATATTAGGCCATCTTAAAATTGAGTTTTGCACGTCATGTGCCATTGAGGTTGTGTCATTGAAATCATGACGTGGTTAACAATGCCTCAATGAAAATCGATAAGCGGTAAGCCGAGGCTAACTTTCCTCCAGGCTCAGTTCGCTCGGGGTGGGAGATAGTCCTGCGGAAACGCAAGCACTGGGCGTGAAAGATCGGCGCCAGCCGGCAGACGGCGTCAATGCCGACCGACCGCTGTCGAGCCCGCGGGTTACCGTCGCGCCAGCAGCTATGACCACCGGGACCCGGGAACGTAAAGAAAATGGATGGGTGCCACATCTCTGCTTGAGGATGCGCCTCGGGTTCCAGCCGTCAGTGTGGCGAGGCTGTCGAGGAATGGCCGCTGACCGCAGCGGCCATGTTGCCGCGTTCACCTGACGATCGGTCGTGGTGGCGGGCGGTCCTGCGGGCTGCGATGCCGCGCCCGCAGGCAGATCCGGTTCAGAACGTTCCGGCTTGCGGTGAGGGCGCTTGTGCGTCGGAGAGTGCCGCCTGCAGCTTCTGTTCCTGTTCCGGCGAAAGCGACGTCTTCAGGACGCGACCGCGCAGGCCGGAGAATTCGGCCAGAACCTTTTCCGGCTGCACCTTGCGCACCAGGATGAACAGCGCCGAAGAGTTGTTCGGAATGGTGTTGCCGAGCGATTTGATGAAGTCGTCGTCGATGCCGTAGTCGGTCAGCGAACCGGAGAGCGCGCCCGCGCCGGCGCCAAGCGCCCCGCCGATGGCAAAGCCGGCAAGCGGATTGAGGAACAGCAGCCCGACAAGCCCGCCCCAGATCGAGCCGGACAACAGCCCGGAGGTCGCGCCGATGGCGGTCAGGTTGAGGCTCTGCTTCAGATGGACCTTGCCTTCCGCGTCGCGCACGACGACGACGGCGTCCTCGAGATCGATCAGATATTCCTTCTTGAGACCGGCGAGCTTGACCAGAACCTTGTCAGCCTCTTCGGGTGTATCGAATCCCACAACGATCAAATCGGACATGTGTCTCTCCTATCCTTGACGCCGTCGCGCAAGGAAACGCGCGACCGCACGCCAGAGATAGAGCGGTTTGCATGTCAGGGTAGTGACGCAGATCAAAGACTTTCGGCCGCGGCCCGCCGCCGACGAGGCGCCGGCGCGGTGGCGGCGCATCGCATGGCCGCATCATCCCTCAAATGGGTGCGCGGAACGACGGAATGGGATGCGACGGGCGCGCGCGCTCAGCGCGTGAGCGCAAGCTCGATGGTCGCGCGCAACTCGTCGATGCCTTCGCCCTTTTCCGACGACGTGGAAAGGACTTCCGGAAAGGCTGCCGGGTGCTTCTTGATCTTCTCGAGCGTCTCGGCAATCAGCCGCGGTACGGCCGGCGCCTTGATCTTGTCCGTCTTGGTCAGGATGATCTGGTAGGAGACGGCGGCCTTGTCGAGCAGCGACAGCACGTCCTCGTCGTTCTTCTTGATGCCGTGGCGGGAGTCGATCAGCACGTAGACGCGCTTCAGGGTCGCGCGTCCGCGCAGATAGTCGAACACCAGCTTGGTCCAGGCATCCACCTGTTCCTTCGGCGCCTGGGCGTAGCCGTAGCCGGGCATGTCGACCAGCGCCATCGGCGGCAGGTCGCCTGCCTCGCCGGAAAAGCCGTCCGGTACGAAGTAGTTGAGTTCCTGGGTGCGCCCGGGGGTGTTGGACGTGCGTGCCAGACCCTTCTGGCCCACCAGCGCATTGATCAGCGACGACTTGCCGACATTGGAGCGACCGGCAAACGCGATTTCCGTCGGGCCTTCCGGCGGCAGGAACTTCATCGCCGGCACGCCGCGAATGAAAATCCACGGCCGGCCGAACAGCGGCTTGTCGTCTTTTGTCTTGGGGTCGGCCATCGGTCTTCATTCCTTCGTCGAGGTTGGCTTTGGCTTTGCGGTTTTGTCCGGCGATGTCAAGCTTTCGGCGCGGCTCGGTTGAGCGACCGGCCGGATTTGCCGGCGCTGGATGTCGACGCCGCGTGCCGCAAGGCCAAAGAAAAACCCCGGACCGTGCGATCCGGGGTTTGGTAAAGGCTCCGTCTGCCGGCGTTATTCCGCCGGTTTGGGTTTCTTCGAGAACAGGTTCTTCAGATTGTCGAACAGTTCGATCTTCACGCCCTGGCGCTTCATGATGATCGACTGCTGCAGCACCGAAAGCGTGTTGTTCCAGGCCCAGTAGATCACCAGACCGGCCGGGAACGAAGCCAGCATGAAGGTGAAGACAACGGGCATCCAGGTGAACAGCATCGCCTGGGTCGGATCTGGCGGCGTCGGGTTCATGCGCATCTGCACGAACATGGTGATGCCCATGATGATCGGCCAGACACCGAGGTGCAGGAACGATGGTGCATCGAACGGCAGGAGGCCGAAGAGGTTGAAGATCGTCGTCGGATCCGGCGCAGAAAGGTCGTGGATCCAGCCGAAGAACGGTGCGTGGCGCATTTCGATGGTGATGTAGATCACCTTGTAGAGCGCGAAGAACACCGGGATCTGGATCAGGATCGGCCAGCAGCCGGCGAGCGGATTGATCTTCTCGTCCTTGTAGAGCTGCATCATCGCCTGCTGCAGCGCCATGCGGTCGTCGCCGAACTTCTTCTTCAGTTCTTCCATCTTCGGCTGAACCTTCTTCATGTTCGCCATCGAAGCGTACTGCTTGTTGGCGAGCGGGAAGAACAGGAGCTTGACGGCGATCGTGGTCGTCAGGATCGCGATGCCGAAATTGCCGAACAGACGGAAGAAGAAATCCATCATTTTGAACATCGGCTTGGTGATGAAGTAGAACCAGCCCCAGTCGATCAGCTTGTCGAAGTTGGGAATGGAGTAAGCCGCCTCGTAGTTGTCGACGACGGGAACTTCCTTGGCGCCGGCGAATACAAGGTTCTTGAGTTCCGAGGACTGTCCTGCGGCAATCGTGATGGCATCGCTCTTGTAGTCGCTCTGGTAGCGGGCGCGGCCGTCGGTGAAGTGCGAGAAACGGGTTTCGTAAGGGGTTGCCTGCGGCGGTACGACCGCTGCAGCCCAGTACTTGTCGGTGATGCCGAGCCAGCCGCCGGTCGCCTTGCCGGGCTGGATTGCCTTGTCGTCCTCGATCTTGGAGTAGCCGACTTCCTGCAGGCCATGCTCGCCGATGACGCCGATGAAGCCTTCATGCAGAACGTAGACGCTCGGTGTCGTCGGCTTGTTGAAGCGCGTGACACGACCATAGGACGACAGCGAGACCGGCTCGGCGGTCGTGTTCTTGATGCTGTCGACCACCTCGAACATGTAGCGGTCGTCGATCGTGATCGTGCGGTTGAAGGTGATGCCCTTCTCGTTGGTGAAGCTCAGCGTCACCGGTGTCGAAGGCGTCAGCTTGTCGCCGCCCGCAAGCGTCCAGACGGTCTGCGGGCCGGGCACGCTGCCGCTTGCCGCATCGCCGACATAACCAATTTCGGTGAAGTAACCGTCAGTGGTTTCGGCCGGGCTCAACAGGGTGATGATCGGGCTCTGCTTGTTGACGGTCTCGTGGTAGGCCTTGAGCTTGAGATCGTCGAAGCGCGCGCCGGTCAGGTTGATGGAGCCGGAAACCGCAGGCGTGTCGATCACGACGCGGGCAGATTTGGCCAGTGCCTGGTCGCGGTTTTCACCCGTGCCTGGAACCGTGCCGCCAGGCAGAGCCTGACCCGTTGCCGGCTGCTGCGCCGTTGCGCCGGGCTGTGACTGGGCCTGCTGCGCCTGCTGGGCCTGCAGCGCTTCCGCAGCGATGCGTTCCTTTTCAATCTTCGGATTGACGTAAAGGAACTGCCAGGCGACGAGGATCAGCACGGACAGGCCAATCGCCACGAAATAGTTGCGGTTTTTTTCCATCATTGTTTCCTGGAACCGGCCGGCGGCCGCTTCTGTTTCGGCTTGTTTTCGATGCGCTCGCCGAGCCCCCGGGTCAAGGCGTCGAAGGGGGCGTTCAGCAGATCGCGTCGGGCGACAATCACATAGTCGTGTCCGGGTTTCATTGCAAACCCGGCGGAAAGCCGCACCGCCTCTTTCAGGCGTCGGCGCATCCGGTTTCGCTCGACGGCATTGCCGTGTTTCTTGGTGACGGTGAAGCCGACGCGGGCTTCGCCGTCCGGATCGTTGCGGTCGAGCACTTCGAGGAGAAACAAGGGGCCTCTACGGCTTTCTCCTGCCCGAACGGCCAAAAACTGCGGACGGCTTTTCAGCCGCCCGACAGTCTTTTTGTCTTTATCTGACGTCATGTGCCCGGACACTGGTTTCGGGCAACTTCGGCTTAAGCCGACAGACGCTTGCGGCCACGCGCCCGGCGGGCTGCGAGGACCTTCTGACCACCAGCGGTGGACATGCGTGCACGGAAGCCGTGACGACGCTTGCGAACAAGCTTGGACGGTTGGTAAGTACGCTTCATTTATTTTAATACCGCGGTGTGCGGCCCTTCTTGGGTTTGCATGTAGCAAGGAGCGTTTACGTTCCAGACATAGCTCCGCCTGTCGGGCAGGCAGGCTTGGCCGGACGTGGGCGGCTTATAAAGGCAAATTTCACGGAAAGTCAATCAGCCAGGCCTGTTCGCGGGGCAAAAGTGATCGGGTGCTGATGTCGCACGTGCCATCGATCGCCTGCGCAGGCGCCGCGGCGCGCTATCCGATCTCGGTAAACAGAGCGCTAACGGGCTCTCCCCAGAATGCCGGATGTCCACCGTGATCTTTATTAACCATGGATGTTTTAGCGTGGCCGCGGTGCAATGAGGCCGCGACCCTTCCGATAACCGGGCAAGTCTTGCGGTGTCGTGGAGGCAGGGATGAAAATACGTGGTAAGATCAATCTGATCGTCGGGGTTATGAGCCTCCTGGCGATCGCGGTGACGGGCATGTCGCTGTTGGTCGTTTCTCAATACAATAGCCGGTTCCATCAGTATCAGAACGCTTCGCAGCGCGCCTTCAACGGCGAGCATCTCAATCGACTGGTGACCGGTGTCGTCATGGAAGCGCGCGGGATTTACGCAGCGCCGACCATCGAAAAGGCAAAGCCCTTCGCTGAAGGCATTCTGAAGAACCTCGACAGCATCGACACGCTGTTTGCGGAATGGCGCCCACTGGTGCCGGCCGACAAGCTCGGCTCGTTCGATGCGCTGACCAAGCGCGCGGCGGAATTCAAGGCTTTCCGTGTCGAGACTGCGCGCCTCGGCCAGGAGGTCTCGCCGCAGGCCGCCAACGAACAGGGCAACACCGACGCCAACCGCGCCAACCGCAAGGCCTTCCAGGCCGAGATCGATGCCGTCGTCGAGGCGAACCTTGCAACGCTCGAGATCGTCGAGGCCGATGTCGCCTCGTTCGAGCGCTCGGTCGTCGTCATCATTCTCGCCATCGCCGGGCTCGGGCTCGCCGCCGGTATCGGCACGGCCTTCTACATCGGTACCAATCACCTGAGCCGGCCGATCCTCGACCTGACGGGCAAGATGAAGCAGCTCGCCGGTGGTGATCTTTCCGCCGACGTGCCCTTTGCCGACCGCAAGGACGAAATCGGCGAGATGGCGGCAGCCGTTCAGATCTTCAAGCAGAACGGCCTTGCCGTTCGCGATCTCAACGCCCAGGAAGCGGCGCTGCGCGAGAAAAGCGCCGACCTGCAGACCAGCATCGGCGTCGTCGTATCGGCTGCGGCCGCCGGCGACTTTACCAAGCGCATCGGCAAGGATTACGAGAACGAAGACCTCAATCGCTTCGCCTCGAGCGTCAACGAACTCGTCGGCAGCGTCGATGCCGGGATCGCCGAGACGCGCCGCGTCATCGCCAGCCTTGCGGCCGGCGACCTGACCCAGAGCATGAACGGCCAGTTCCAGGGCGCATTCGCCGAGCTGCAGCAGAACGTCAACGAGACGCTGTCGACACTGCAGAAGACGTTGCGCGAAGTGCGTGTCACCACGGACTCCATCAACGGCAATTCGTCCGAACTTCGCTCCGCTGCTGACGATCTGTCGAAGCGCACGGAGCAGCAGGCGGCAGCTCTCGAAGAGACGTCTGCGGCTCTCGACCAGATCACGGTCGCGGTGAGAAGCTCGACCGAGCGGGCGCAGGAAGCGACCGTGATGGTCAACGAGGCCAAGGAAAGTGCGGCCGAATCCGCCGCCGTCGTGCGCAATGCCGTCGACGCCATGGGCCGGATCGAGCAGGCCTCGAGCGAGATCGGCCAGATCACCAACGTCATCGACGAGATCGCCTTCCAGACCAACCTCTTGGCGCTGAATGCCGGCGTCGAGGCGGCACGTGCCGGTGATGCCGGCAAGGGTTTTGCCGTCGTTGCCCAGGAAGTGCGCGAGCTTGCCCAGCGCGCGGCAAGTGCGGCCAAGGACATCAAGTCGCTGATATCGAAGTCCGGCTCGGAAGTGGCGACAGGCGTCCGGCTCGTGCAGGAAACCGGCTCGGCGCTTGGCGAGATCGAGGAGCGCGTGCTCAAGATCAACGACCACATCCACTCGATCGCCACGGCCGCTCGCGAACAGTCGACCGGCCTTGGCGAGGTCAGCACCGCCGTCAACCAGATGGATCAGGTCACACAGCAGAACGCAGCCATGGTGGAAGAGGCCAATGCCGCAACCCACAAGCTGTCGGCGGAGGCCAACAACCTTGCGAGCCTGATCGCCTACTTCAAGCTCGACGGAACCCAGGCCGCCCGCACGATCGCACCGGCACGCGAAACCGCCCGCCCGGTAGAATCGCCGGCACGCCGGATGATGGGCAACGTCGCGCGCGCCTTCAGCGGCGGCTCCTCGGCTGCCGTCGCCAGGGACAACTGGGAAGAATTCTGATCCGGCGGACTTACGGATCACAGCCATCGACGCCCGCGGACGATCGACGTCTCCGCGGGCGTTTTTCGTGGATAAGACGCCCGCTGGGAGCCGCTTCCACCCTCTCACGTCAACGTGAGTTGTCTTGGCGGTTCATTCACGCTGACGTTTTGCGACGCGACCATTCGTTATTGGTCGCCGCTCTGGATTCCCGATAGTGCAAGGGCAGGCTTTTCCAAGAAACGACAGCATATGCAGCAACGCGCCATCAACACGGAAGGGGATACCCCTCCAACGCCATCGCAGGCGCTCGCCGAAGGTTCGGGCGAAGACCGCCGCAAGATCGCTGGACGCCTTCTGTTGCTGGCGCTGCTGGTTGCCGGCGGGTTCGCCGCCTACGCCTTCGGTCTGCAGCGTTATCTCTCGTTGAACGCTCTCGTCCATCATCGCGAGGCACTGCGCCTTTATGTCGAGGCCTATCCGTTCCAGGCCGCAGCGGTGTTTTTTCTCCTCTACGTCACGGTCGTCGTCTTTTCGATCCCGGCCGCTTCGGTGCTGACGATCTTTGCCGGCTTCCTGTTCGGCTGCACCGTCGGCGGCTTTCTCGTCGTCGCTGCTGCGTCGCTCGGTTCGTGCCTGTTGTTCCTGGCGGCGCGCAGCATGTTCGGCGATCTCCTGCGGCGGCGCGCCGGGCCTTTTCTCGCGCGCTTTGCCGACGGGTTCTGCCGCAATGCGTTCGTCTATCTTCTCGTGCTGCGGCTGGCGCCGATCTTTCCCTTTTTCATCGTCAACATCGCGCCTGCCTTCCTTGCCGTGAAATTGCGAACCTTTGCGATCGCGACCCTGATCGGCATCATCCCCGCCACCTTCGCCTATACCTGGCTCGGCGGCGGGCTCGACGAGGTCATCGCCCGTGCAGCTGCCGCCGGTCGCGTGCTATCTCTGTCGGATTTCGCCACGCCGAAGCTGAGCGTGGCGCTTGTGGCTCTTGCGCTCATCGCGGCATTGCCACTCGCCTTCAAGTGGGTATGGTCGCGCCGCAAGGCGATCTGATGGGCGTGGAGCGGGTGTGACGAAGGTCCTCAATCCGGATATCTGTGTGATCGGCGGCGGTGCCGCCGGGCTCTCCGTCGCGGCGGGCGCCGCCGCTTTCGGCGTTCCCGTCGTCCTCGTCGAACGGGGCCTGATGGGCGGTGATTGCCTCAATCATGGATGCGTGCCGTCGAAGACGCTGATCGCTGCCGCGCGCCATGCGCAGGCGATCCGCGTGGCGGGGCGGTTCGGCCTGACTGCGAGCGAGCCCGTTGTCGATTACGCCCGCCTCCATGCCCGTATTCATGATGTCATCGCCGGCATCGCGCCGCACGACAGCGTCGAGCGCTTTGCAGCGCTCGGTGTCGACGTGTTGCAATCTTCCGGCCGGTTTGTCGATGAGAACACGCTTGCGGCCGGGGGCCATTTGATCCGGGCCCGTCGTTTCGTCATCGCCACCGGCTCGGCGCCCGCGATCCCCCCGATCCCGGGGCTCGACAAGGTTCCGTTCCTGACGAATGAGACGCTGTTCGATCTGACCCGGCTTCCGGCACATCTGGTCATTATCGGCGCCGGCCCCATCGGCATCGAGATGGCGCAGGCCTATCGCCGGCTCGGCGCCCATGTCACAGTCATCGAGAGCCGCCGGGCGCTTGCCGATGCCGATCCGGAGCTTTCTGCTTTCGCGCTTGCGGCGCTTGGCGACGAAGGCGTCGTGCTGCACCAGTCAACGACGATCGGTGCGATCGAGCAGATCGGCGGGCGGATCGTTCTTCGCTGCGAAAACGCAAGCGGCGCATTTTCGGTCGAAGGAAGCGATCTGCTGGTCGCCGCCGGTCGCCGGGCGAACCATGCCTCGCTCGGCCTGGCTGCCGCCGGCATCGACCACGACGCCAATGGCATCGTTGTTGGGCCGGATCTGAAGACCAGCAATCGCCGTGTCCATGCGATCGGCGATGCGGCAGGCGGACTGCAATTTACCCATGTGGCGAGCTATCATGCCCGGCTGGTGCTGCAGCAAGTGTTGTTCCGGTTGCCGGCGCGCGAAGACCGGGCAATCGTGCCGAGGGTGACCTACACGGATCCCGAGATCGCCGAGGTCGGCTTGAGTGAGGCCGGGGCCCGGGACAAGTTCGGCGCCGTCGACGTCATCCGCACCGACCTTATTCTCAACGACCGGGCCCGCACGGACGGGGTTGAGGCCGGCCTGATCAAGCTCGTCGTCGGCCGTCGCGGCCGCATTCTCGGCGCTGGCATCGCCGCGCCCGGTGCGGGCGAGCTGATCAGCATGTGGTCGCTTGCGGTTGCCAACCGCATGACGCTCAAGCAGGTCCGCGGCTATGTCGCACCCTATCCGACCCTTTCCGAGATTGGAAAACAGGCGGCCATCTCCTATTATGCGCCCTTGGCGAAGAATGCCGTCGTGCGGTCCGTCATCAGGGCCTTGCGGGTTTTCGGCTGACGGACAGGGATTTTTGGGAACGATGAGCGAAGAGGCGCAGCCAACGACGGTGAGTGAAGCGCCGCGAGCCTCCGCGGGCATCTTCCGTGGGCTCTCGGGCAAGCTGCTCCTGCTGACGATCGTTTTCGTCATGCTGGCCGAGGTGTTGATCTTCGTGCCATCGGTTGCCAACATGCGCATTCGCTGGCTGCAGGACCGACTGAACACGGTGGCTGCCGCTGCCGTCGTCGTCGACGGCCTGCAGAACGTCGAGCTGCCCCGCAACGTCCAGGACGATACCTTGATGGCGACGGGCACCAAGGCCATCGTCATTCGCCGCAAGGACGCCTCGCGGATGATTGCCGCCGCCGACATGCCCGCCGAGATCGACGGCGAATACGACACGGCCAATTTCACCGCCTTTGCGGCGATCCGTGATGCGTTCGATACGCTGCTGTTCGGTGGCAACCGGGTGGTGCGCGTCTATGGGCCGCTCGGCGAAAGCGATGCGGTGATCGAGCTGGTCATGGCCGATGCCAGCCTGCACAAGGCGATGCTGGTCTATTCCCGCAATGTCTTCTTCCTGTCGATCATCATCTCGCTGATCACCGCCACGCTGATCTTTCTCGCCATCAACCGGATGCTGATCGTGCCGATCCGGCGGATGACCACGAGCATGCAGGAATTCTCCAACGATCCCTCCAATCCGGCGCGCGTGCTCGTGCCGCCGGAAGGGCGCGACGAACTGGCGGTTGCCGGCCAGCATCTCGCCAGCATGCAGCGCGAACTGCAGCGGACGCTGAAGCAGCAGAAGAGCCTTGCCGAACTGGGTCTCGCCGTGTCGAAGATCAATCACGACATGCGCAACATCCTGTCGTCGGCGCAACTGATCTCCGACCGTCTCGCCGCAGTCGACGATCCGGTCGTCAAGCGTTTCGCTCCGACGCTGCTGCGGGCGATCGACCGGGCCGTCGGCTACACCCGCGAGGTCCTCTCCTACGGGCGCACGACCGAAGCCGAGCCGCACCGGCGTTTCGTCGCCCTGAAGCCGCTCGTCTCCGACGTCGCCGAACTGCTTTCGATCGATCCGCAATCCGGCATCGAATTCCAGATCCAGGTGCAGGACGATCTCGAGGTCGATGCCGACAGCGAACAATTGTTCCGGGTCGTGCACAATATCTGCCGCAATGCCGTTCAGGCACTGACGAATCACGAAGCGGAGGATGGCCGACCGCGCATGGTCAGCGTTTCGGCGATGCGTATGGGCAGCGTCGTCACCATTTCGGTCGACGATACCGGTCCGGGCATGCCGCCAAAGGCCCGGGAGAACCTTTTTGCCGCGTTTCGCGGCTCGGCGCGCTCCGGCGGCACGGGCCTCGGGCTGGCGATTGCCCGCGAACTGGTGCTCGCCCATGGCGGCACGATCGCGCTTGTGGAAAAGCCGACGCCGGGAACGCTGTTTCGGATCGAATTGCCGGATCGCCCCGTGCCGCTCGATGCATTTCGCTCGAAAGCCCGCCATTGAAGGGGTTCGCGGCTGAGATCGTCTGCGGACCAGCCCGTTTGAATCCACAGCTTCAGACCCAGTTGTCGTAAAAATGAATTTTTTTGCAGAACGGCGCTTGCAATCCCCGGAAGGACCCTTTAGAGAACCGCTCACGCAAGCGGTTTGACCGCTGCAGCGGCAAGCACCCGTAGCTCAGCTGGATAGAGCACCAGACTACGAATCTGGGGGTCAGGAGTTCGAATCTCTTCGGGTGCGCCATTCTTTTCAATGACTTAGTCATCGTGACAACGGCCGGTTTCTAACCGGCCGTTTCCGTTTTTGCGCTCTCGAAACGCCTTGGCCAGCGCGCTTGGCGCGGCTCATGCTCAGGACTGGCCGATGCCGTATCCCTTCTCGGCCAGCCACGAATCGTGCAGCCACTTTTCTGTTCCGCGGCGTCCGGGGAAGCTGATCCAGTGGATGTCGCGCTCGAACACCATCACCTTGTGGTCGGCGCCGACGATCACCCACATCCACAGGCCATCGGCGCTGTTGCGCATCTTGACCTTCATGCCCGTCAGCGTCAGGTGCTCGGTGCGCCCGGCTCGGGTCACCCGCAGCGGCTCGTCATGCGGCTCGATCCAGCTGATTGTCAGGCCCGGCAAGAGGTCGGGTGCCGCGTCGCGCAGGAAGTCCATGGCGATCGCCTGGGCTTCCGGCCGCGTCGGCAACGGTCCTCCGACCAGATCGAGATCGATGCGGGCAAAGCCCTTGAGCCGGCCGTCGTCGGCGATGACGGTGCTGAAGTGTTCGCCGCCGAGCGTTGCGTTTCGGCCATCGATGCGCGTGTGGCGCACAAGTTCTGCCCCTTCGCCGTCAACGACGACGGCGCGGCGCCCGGCTTCGCGGTAGCCGTGTGGCATGGCCGCCTGGAGGGTGGTCGCGGCGGATTGACTGGTTTCTGTCGTCTCTGTCATGGCCTTCGTCCTGGCGAGCGCGCTGCTTGTGGCCGCCGTTGCAGCAGCAAGGCCGATGGCTGCAAACACGATGAGGGGATGCGGCATGTCTAGACTCCTTCTCTGGCTTTCCGGTTTTGTGGTTTGGGGCGGGGCAGGGACGGCGGATGCCGTTCGGGATGGGGCAGACGGATGCGGGCAATGCCCGCATCGGCCGGGCGTTCACGCAGCGCCCGGGCTATCGCGCGTGCGCGACGGCAGCGGGCCATAGCCAAAGCGACGCGTTTAATTCTAAACCTGACGTCAAGTGTAGATTTGAGAGGCATCTGTGCGTCTCCATGATGAACCTACTTGCGTTTGGCTTCCGTGATCAGTGTCCGCATGCGGGCAATGTTGTTTTCCAGGTCATGCTTGAACGTCGCGAGTTCGTGAAGCTGGGCATTTGCCTTCGTGAGCTGGGCCTCTAGGATTTCGAGAACCTTTACCTTGCCCCTGATGCCGCTCGCATCCTCGAAATAGAGGTCGATGACGGCGGCGATCTCGTCGAGGCTAAGTCCGAGCCGCTTCAGCGCCGCGATTTTCTCCAGTCGCCGCAGCGCAGTCTCGTCATAATAGCGATAGCCGGCACCCTCGCGCTCGGCTGGCTGCACCAGCCCGAGACGCTCGTAATAGTGGATCGTGCGGTGGCTGACGCCGGCGCGGTCCGACAATTCACCGATCTGCATAAGGGACAAGAAGCGACACTCACCTAAACCTGACGTTGAGTGTAGATTTAGGTGTTGGACGCCTGTTCGTCAAGCGGTGTCGCAGGCTCGGTGGAGGACGCTCGTCTCGCCCGCCTAGGGCGGCGCTGGCAGGTAACGCTGTCAGCACACCCTCCGACCGGATCGCCAGGGCGGCCGCGCGAGGGCCGCTCGATTCTCGCCTTGCCCGACCCGCATTGGGCCAGATGTCGGTTCGCCTGATGTCACCGTAGACAGATTGACCGGAGCCTCCGCCTGACCGGGATCGCCCGTGGGCGTATGCCGTTCCCCCTAAAAGCTGACGTGACGACAATCTATATATTAGGATATTATAAAAGAACAGATCGGAGGCAACGGCCAAGTGGCGGGCACCGTGTGAGGGCGGCGTTCCCGATGGGCAGAAGTCCAGGCGTCATCACGATTTTTTGACGCCAGCCCATGAAAATCGGCCCGCCGAATCCCCATATTGAGGGGGCATCTGCTCGCTGAAGGAAAGGAGGTAATGATGTATCGCTATATGATGAAGGAACTGCTGGTGATCGTTGCCGGGCTTTCAGTGTGCGCTTTCGTTGTCCTGTTTTTTCTCGCCAGTGCCGCGCACGGCGTATGACAGGGCCGAGAGGCGCGACCCGCTTTGACTGTCCTGGCCGTCATGGAGAAAGCCGGGAGAGAAGATCCAGCGTCCTTCGATCCATCTCCCCTTCGAAATAACGACCGAGCGCCTGTTCAAAGACGCTGCCCGCCGCCGAGGCTTGCGAAAACAGGGTCATGGACGAACGGAATTTCAAGTCATCAGGGCTTGAGAAGATCTCGTGTGCCGTGCGCCCGGCAACGCGGTTGACGGCTTCCGTGCACTCGGTGAGCCTTGGCCCCAGCATCGGGTGGCCGAGGTAGGCCCGCGCCTCCGCAAGGCCCGAAATGGCGAAGCGTTGCGCCATCGGTGAATGGCCGAGGCCGGCAAGCTGGGGAAAGACGAACCACATCCAGTGCGTCTCCTTGCGGCCGCGCCGCAGCTCGCCAAGCGCCGCCGCGTACACGCGGTCCTGGGCGTCGACGAAACGCTGCAGCGTGAAAGGGTCGGCCATGATCCCCTCGTTCGCCCTGGCGCGTCTGCGTGCCCGCCAGGGCCGATCTGTCTGTTGCCGGTCAACGGGCCCGACATCCGTGGCGCATCCTACCAGCGGTGATGAACATGAACCTTCACCAGTCGCTCGTAAAGCGCGGCGATCGCGGCCCTGGTCTGTTCGTCGATGGCCGCGAGTGCGCTGGCAGCGGCGTTCGATTGCGCCTGCGCCTCGTTGCGGGCGCCAGGGATGACGACGGAGACCGCATCCTGCGTGAGGATCCAGCGCAGGGCAAACTGCGCCATCGAAACGCCTGCGGGCACCAGCGGGCGAAGCTGTTCGACGGCCTCCAGCGCCGCCTCGAAGGGCACGCCAGCAAAGGTCTCGCCGACATCGAAGGCTTCGCCATGGCGGTTGAAGTTCCGGTGGTCGTCGGCGGCAAAGGCCGTATCGCGGGTGATCTTGCCCGACAGCAGGCCGGAGGCGAGCGGCACGCGCACGATGACGCCGACGTTCTTCTTCCTGGCTTCGGCGAAGAACAGGTCCTGCGGCCGCTGGCGGAAGATGTTGTAGATGATCTGGACGGTGGCGACCCCCGGATATTCGATCGCCTTCAGCGCTTCCTCGACCTTTTCCACCGAGACGCCGTAGTGCCGGATCTTGCCCTTGGTGATCAGCTGGTCGAGCGCGCCGAAAAGGTCCGGACGGTAATAGACCTCGGTCGGCGGGCAGTGAAGCTGCACGAGATCCAGCGTCTCGACGCCGAGATTGGTCAGGCTGCGGTCGATGAAGGCTTCGATGTTGGCGCCGGTGTAGCCTTCGGTGACGTGCGGGTTTAATCGGCGCCCTGCCTTGGTGGCAACGAACGGCTTTTCGCCGCCGCGTTCCTTGAGAACGGCAGCGATGATCTTTTCGGAGCGTCCGTCGCCATAGACGTCGGCGGTGTCGATGAAGGTGACGCCGCTGTCGAGTGCCGCGTTCAGCGCACGCTTGCCGTCCGCTTCGCTGACGTCTCCCCAGGAGCCGCCGATCTGCCAGGCGCCGAAACCGATCTCCGAAATCGTCGCGCCCGTCTTGCCCAGAACTCTCGTTTTCATGCTGGCCGTCTCCTTGGCAAACCTGTTGCAGGGTTGATTATTATCGATTTTGTCGGTCGTTTTTATGATGGTTCGACCGGCAAAGGAAGTCGTTCAGTCGTCGGTCGCAATGACCGCACGGCCGCGACTGAGATCGGTGACCATGGCTAAAATGCCGTCTGCCTCGTCCTTGCGCATTTCGACCGCCATCACCGGTCCCCTGTCGGTGAAGCTCTCACCCGAGATCGTCACGTCGCGGGCAAGAAGGCGTGCCTTGATCAGCGCCAGATCGGCAAAGTCGCAGGCGATGGTCGCGCGCACGGTCTCGATCATCTCGATCTTCTCGGCCGCCCGCAGGCAGAGTGCCGCGGTGCCGCCATAGGCGCGGATCAGGCCGCCGCTACCAAGCAGAATGCCGCCGAACCAGCGGGTGACGACGACCGCGACATGGTCGAGCGCCTGGCCGTCGATGGCCGCAAGGATCGGCTTGCCCGCCGTGCCGCTTGGCTCGCCGTCGTCGTTGAAGCGATAGACCTGGCCGATGCGCCAGGCCCAGCAATTGTGATTGGCCGTGGGGTCGGAATGCTGAGCGAGGAACGCCTTTGCCGCCTGCTCGTCGGGCACGGGCGCGCAGATGGCCAGGAACCGGCTCTTCTTGATGTCCTGGGTCGCCGTTTCGATGCGCTTGAGGGTGAACATGGTCGCTTCCGTTTTGCCATTGCTGATAACGGATTGCGGGCAAACGCGCCACCGTGGTTCGGCCGCAGTTCAGGCTCGGATGCGGCTCACGCGGTTGGTTTCCCAGCCCTCATTTCTGTGCCTGTCACAGAACTCCAGCCACGGCGCGTCTGCGCCGCGAGAAGGCTCGGTCCATGGTGTCGTTTTGAAAGGTTCTTTCGCGCCGCCGACGCGGCGCCGCTGAATCTCTGTGACAAGCACAGAGATGAGGAGAGGGAGGGGAGGGCACCACCGGGTTGAGCCCAGACCCTTCATCGCCTCTCCCGCATTCGGGAGAGGCATTCTTGCCCCGTCGATCGGGCTTCGATCAGCCGATCGCCATCAGGCTGGCATTGCCGCCGGCGGCCGCTGTGTTGATCGAGGTGGACACCTCTTCGAGCAGCCAGTTGAGGCAATAGGCGTCGGGGTTGCGGCCGATTTCTTCGCTCGAAGCCGCCTGGACCAGGACCAGCGGACCCGGCAGGCCGGCGATCACCTTGCTGACTTCGCGAACGCGCTCGCCGTCGCCTTCGACCAGGGCTCCGGCAAACGGGCCGTCGACTGACCAGTCCTTCGACCAGGTGAGGCGCGCCGCAACGCTGGCCGGCAGCGTCTTCAGCGACGACTGCAGGCCCGATGCGGCGTCGATGACGACCGTGTTGCCGGTCGCAAGGGCGGCGCCGAGCTGGTGATAGAGACCGGTTTCTGTCGCCGGTACCAGCAGAACGCGGCCGCGCGGATGCAGCGCATAGAGGTTGCGCTCGCCGACCGGACCCGGAAGCTCCGAGACGAGGCCGAGGGCGGAGTTGCTGCCGGCGGTGCGGGCAGCTTCCGCTTCGGCCTTGGCGCCCTTGCCGTCGAGCCACTTGGCGAAATCGAGCAGCGCCGGATCGGTGTGCACGGAGCTATGCTGCGGCGGCACCGGGGCGGTCGCGACGAGGCGCCCGAGATAGAGCGGGCCGCCAGCCTTCGGTCCGGTGCCGGAGAGGCCACGGCCGCCGAAGGGCTGCACGCCGACGACGGCGCCGATCACGTTGCGGTTGACGTAGAGATTGCCGGCCTTCACCCGCGAGGTGACATGGGCGATGGTCTCGTCGAGACGGGTATGCAAGCCGAAGGTCAGGCCGTAGCCCGTCGCGTTGATGTCGTCGATCAACCGGTCGAGATCGTCGCGGCGGTAGCGGATGACGTGGAGAACCGGGCCGAACACTTCGCGCTTGAGGTCGGCGAGCTTTTCGAGCTCGACGATCGTCGGCGGCACGAAGGTGCCAAGGTCTGTCTCGGAGGCAAGGCCGATCTGCTCGACCTTGCGGCCCATGCCGCGCATCGTCTCGATGTGCTTTTCGATGATCCCTTGTGCTTCCGCCGTGATGACGGGACCGACGTCGACGGAGAGCTTGTCGGTGCGGCCGATCTTCAGTTCGTGCAGCGCGCCCTTCAGCATCGCGAGAATGCGGTCGGCGACATCTTCCTGCAGGCACAGTACGCGCAGGGCCGAGCAGCGCTGGCCGGCGCTGTCGAAGGCCGAGGCGATCACGTCGCCGACGACCTGTTCGGCAAGCGCCGAGCTGTCGACGATCATGGCGTTCTGGCCACCGGTTTCGGCGATCAGCGGGATCGGCCGGCCGGACGGCGACAGCCGGTCGGCCAGCTGCGCCTGGATCAGGCGCGCGACTTCGGTCGAACCGGTGAACATTACGCCGGCAATCTCGGGGGCGGCAACCAGTGCCGCGCCGATGCGGCCGTCACCGGGCAGCAGCTGCAGCGCGTCGGCGGGAATGCCGGCTTCGTGCAGGATGCGCACGCCTTCGGCGGCGATCAGCGGCGTTTCCTCCGCGGGCTTTGCCAGCACCGGGTTGCCGGCAACCAGCGCTGCCGCAATCTGGCCGGCAAAGATCGCCAGCGGGAAGTTCCAGGGGCTGATGCAGACGATCGGACCAAGTGCCTTATGGGCAGGGCCGAGGGTGCGGCGCGTCTGTTCGGCATAGTAGCGCAGGAAGTCGATCGCTTCGCGCACTTCGGCAATGGCGTTGGGCAGCGACTTGCCGGCTTCGCGCACGATCAGGCCAAGCAGCGTCGGCATGCGGGCCTGCATAATGTCGGCTGCGCGCACCAGCATCGCTGCACGCTCCGTCGGCGCAACCGCCGACCAGGTGGAAGCGGCCTTGGCGGCAAGGCTTGCCGCCTGGCGGGCGTCGGCTTCGGACGTCTCGGTGACCGTGCCGACGGTATCGCGGTGGTCGCCGGGGTTGAGCACTGGGCGGGTCTCGCCCTTGCCGGGGCCCGTTGCCAGCAGCGGTTCGGCGCGCCAGTCGACGGCAGCACTTGCCTTCAGCGCTTCGCTCAGCGAGGCAAGCGAGGTCTCGTTGGAAAGGTCAAGACCGGCCGAATTGGGACGGGCATCGCCGAAGAGGCCGACGGGCAGGGCGATCTGCGCATGCGTCGCGCCGACGACCGGCATGGCGCGCACGATATCGACGGGATCGGCGACCAGTTCGTCGATCGAGACCTTGGGATCGGCGATGCGGTTGACGAAGGAGGAGTTGGCGCCGTTTTCGAGCAGGCGGCGAACGAGGTAGGCAAGCAGCGTCTCGTGCGTGCCAACAGGCGCATAGATACGGCACGGCCGGTCGAGATTGTTCTTGCCGACGACTTCGTCATAGAGCGGCTCGCCCATGCCGTGCAGGCACTGGAATTCGTATTTGCCGACCTGGAAATCCTTGCCGGCCAGCTCGTAGATGGTGGCGAGCGACTGGGCGTTGTGGGTGGCGAACTGCGGGAAGATCACGTCGGTTGCCGCCAGCAGCTTGCGGGCGCAAGCGATGTAGGAAACGTCGGTGTAGATCTTGCGGGTGTAGACCGGAAAGTCTTCCAGGCCGTCGAGCTGGGCGCGCTTGATCTCGGCGTCCCAATAGGCGCCCTTGACCAGGCGAACCATGACGCGGCGACCGGCGCGACGGGCAAGGTCGATGATGAAGTCGAGCACGAAGGGGCAGCGCTTGCCATAGGCCTGGACCACAAAGCCCATGCCGTCCCAGCCGGAAAGATCCTTGTCGAGGCAAAGCTCTTCGAGCAGGTCGAGCGACAGTTCCAGCCGGTCGGCTTCCTCGGCGTCGATGTTGAGGCCGATGTCGTATTTCTTGGCGATGACGGCGAGCGCCTTCACCTTAGGCAACAGCTCTTCCATGACGCGGGCAGACTGCGCGCGCACATAGCGCGGATGCAGCGCCGAAAGCTTGATCGAGATGCCGGGGCCTTCATAGATGCCGCGTCCGGCCGAAGCCTTGCCGATGGCGTGGATCGCGGTTTCGTAATCCTTGTAGTAGCGCTCCGCGTCGGCAGCCGTGGTCGCGGCCTCACCCAGCATGTCGTAGGAGTAGCGGAAGCCCTTCTGCTCCAGCGCGCGCGAACGGCGCAGCGCCTCGTCGATGGTTTCGCCGGTGACGAACTGCTCGCCCATCATGCGCATCGCCATGTCGACGCCGCGGCGGATCACCGGTTCGCCGCAACGGGCGATCAGGCGCGTGAGCGCTGCCGAAAGGCTGCGGTCGTTGACGGTCGAGGTCAGCTTGCCGGTGACGACCAGGCCCCAGGTCGCGGCGTTGACGAACAGCGAGCGTCCGCCGCCCAGGTGTGACTTCCAGTCGCCGTCGGCGATCTTGTCGCGGATCAGCGCGTCGCGCGTGGCCGTGTCGGGAATGCGCAGCAGCGCTTCGGCCAGGCACATCAGCGCCACGCCTTCCTGGCTCGACAGCGAGTATTCGTGCACCAGTCCTTCGACGCCGGAACCCTTGTGCTTGGCGCGCAGCGCTTCGATCAGCTTGCGGGCCGTGCGCGCAGCTGCCTTCTGCGTCTCGACCGGCAGCGTTGCCGCCTCGACGAGCGATGGCAGGGCTTCGGTCTCGGGCCGGCGGTAGGCAGCGGTGATCGCCTGGCGCAGCGCGCTTTGGGCGCGGATCGGCGGCGCGAAATCGGCAAAGGGTGCCGGGGCCTGCTCGGCCTTCGGGCTGGATTTGTGAAGCTGGTTCTGGCTCATCGAACGCGGTCCTTTGGAAGGCGGTGACAGGGCGCAAAACGCCCTGGATATCGTGGGCAGAAAATACGCGTCGTTCCGCCGAACATCCATCCGGCATTTTCGATCATTCTCGGAATGTTTCACTACCGCAGCGCTGTCAAACCGATGGGGATGCGGAAGGTCGGCTTGCGTGCCGGATGATCCGAAGTCTTATGCGGCTTTCCCGAAGTGCCGTTCGCGCGCCATCAGGCACTCGTCGTCGCCTGGCATGCAGGTGCGACAGACGATCGGCCGGACGGCGTAGACCTTGCAGGCGACATGGACGCCGAGCTTGCCGCCGAGCGCCGTACAACGGTCGTCCTCGCAGCGCATGCCGCCGAGATCGGCCGCGACATATTCTTCCGGGATCAGGTCGAGTTCCTCGTCCGTTTCCATCGAGAAGCGCGGCCAGTCGGAGGAGTAGGCACAGCAGGCGCCGCAGCTCTGGCAGTCGAGGGTTTCATCCGTGGCGGTCGTTTGGGTCATGGGCCAACCTAGCATGAAGGCCGGCCGGCCGGAATGCCCCTCAGGCGAAGGCGGCGTCCCGGCGGGCGATTTCATAATCCTCGGTGTGAACGAGCACGCCATCCTTCGTCACCAACGCGATGCCGTAGGCCGCCGGCTCGTCGACGGAGAGCGAGGCATCGGGCGCATCGAACGGCATCGGTTGCTGGTGCACCGGGCTCTTGAAGATGGAGAAGGGGATGCCGCGGCTCGAGCCGCTGATCGTGCGGTGCACGTGGCCGGCAAAGATGTGGCGCACATTGCCGTGCTTCTTCACCAGCGCGTAGAATTCCACCTCGTTGACCAGGCGGATCATGTCCATGCCGGAAAAACCGGTCGCGTGCGGCGGGTGGTGCATGAAGATCAGCACCGGCCTGTCGCCGGCTTCCGCCAGTTGCCGGTCGAGCCAGGCAAGGCGCTTCTGGCAGAGAAGGCCGGCATGGCTGTTGGGATAGTCGTAGGGCGGCGCAAACAGCGTGTCGAGCAGGATTGCGCGGCAATCGCCAAAGTCGATCACCTGCTGCACGAAGCCGTCGTCGTCGGTCACCGCGTCGGTAAAGACATCGAGAAAGACCTCGCGCCGGTCGTGGTTGCCGACGGTGATCGCGACGGGCGGGACCACCTGGTCGATCAGGCCCTTCAGCCGTTCATAGGAGGCGCGATCGGCGTAGTGCGCAAGATCGCCGGTGAAGATCACCCGGTCGGCATCCGCATGGTAGCGGTTCACATGGGCGATGCCGTTGGCCAGGCGCTGATAGGGGTCGAGGCCGATGATGGTCGTGCCCTCGGGCACCATGTGCAGGTCGGTAAAGATAATCAGCTTGGTCATCGCATGTCCGGGAAAGGGCTGTGTTCCCGCTCAAGCTGTAGTGCGACCTGCTGCACGTCAAGCTGCATCTTTGGGTGGGATTTGCCGATGGTGGCCGGCACATTTGCGGGCGCAAGACCGGCCGGCCCCTCAAGATCGGCCGGTGAGGGCCGGCATGGTTCACTTGATGCGGCTTGTCTTGTCGAGCATGGCCGTCTCGAAATTGTCGGTGGCGCTCAGCTCGGCGAACTTGCGCTCAGCATAGTCGTCGCCTTCGGCTGCGGCCTTGCGGAAGACAGCACGGGCGGCCGGCAGGTCCTTGGTCACGCCTTCGCCGGTTTCCAGCATCAGGCCGAGATTGACCATGGCATCGACATTGCCGCGCTCGACAGCGAGGCGATAGAAGCGGGCGGCCCGGGCATTGTCTTCCGGCACCAGCTTGCCTTCATCCAGGATCACCGCGAGGTTGAAGGCGGCGACATCGTCGCCGGCAAGCGAGGCGCGCTCGAACCATTCGATCGCGAGGGCACCGTTTGCGGATGTCCCCATGCCGTCGCGATAGGCGACGCCGAGATTGTAGGCAGCAAGGATATTGCCGGCGGCTGCGGCCTTCTGATTGAGCGTGAATTCGGTCGCAACGTCGCCCTGTTCGCCGATAAGGACGGCATAATTGGTCATTGCCAGCGCGTGGCCATGGTCGGCGGCCTCGCCGAGGATGCGCAGCGACTGGATCTTCTGGCCGGCCTTGTCGAGCACTCGCGCCAGCTGGAACTCGGCGCGCGGGCCGGCATGCTGGTTGTAGGCTTCGCGGCAGGCCGAAAGCGCAATGCCGATTTTCAGGTCTTCGGTCGCAACAGCCGGGTAACTCTGGTTGCGCTGCAGGTCGAAGATGCTGCCCGCCTCGCGGTCGCAGATGTCGGCCGCGGAAAGATCGGCTGCACGCGCCGGGGGAAGCGCGATTGCCGCCAGCGCCAGGAAGCTGACGATGGCGAGGCTGATGGCGTTGAAGATGCGAATTCTGGCTTTGCGCTGGGTTTTCATGATGGTCTCCCGTCTCCTGAAGCCAACCTAGCCTGAGGTCTCGGCGCTGCCTGTTCCGGCGGGAACAGCCCGATTGCGGGGCTTCTGGCGAACTGGCAAGGGTGCGGCAGGGCATCAATGCGCATCCGGCCAATTGCATCTGACTTGTTTCCGTCGATAGCGGGGATATCCTCTATAAAGGCCGGGCACGCAAAACGTCGAACAGGGAGAAGGACCATGATGGACCGGGAGCCGATGCGGCGGATGCTGGTGAAGCGACGTGTGGTCGTTGGCGGCTTGCTGCTCGCGACGATCGGCGGCGGCGTGGCACGAACGCTGGCAAGCCCCGCGGTCGGCAAGGCCACCGAGATCCGCGGCGACGTGCGCCGCCGACAGGCCGAAGAGGAAGAGGCTCTGGCCGTCGACGCGCAGATCTTCGACAAAGACCATGTTCGCACCGAGGCCGAAAGCTTCGCAACGCTGGCGCTTGGCGCTGACACCCGCGTGCTTCTCGGGGCCGAAACCGACCTGCTCGTCGACCGGTTCATTGCCGAACAGGGCGGCACGCTGGAGCTTGGCACCGGCCGGATGGTGTTCGATCGTCCCGAAGGGCTGCCGAAGGTCGATGTTGCCGTCCGCACGGCCTTCGGCATGATCGGCGTGCGCGGCACCAAGTTCTTCTGCGGTCCGAGCAAGACCGCCTTCGCGGTTTTTGTCGAGCATGGCAGCGTCGCGGTTGCAGCCGGCGGCGTAACCGAAATCGTCGCGGCCGGGCAGGGCGTCGAGTTCAAGCAGCGCGGCGACGCACCGAGCACGCCGGTCAACTGGGGGCAGGCGCGCATCCGCGAAGCCTATGCCAGCGTCGGCCTCTGACCTGACGTCCCACGTCGGGCACACGGCAAGGCACGCGGTTCGGCTCAATGATCAATCTGTCGTAGATGTCGGTCTCAAGCCACTGGCATCTTGCCCTCGCGCCGGCACTCTAGACCTGCTCGGGATTGGCCACGGTAAAGAGCTCCATCGTGGCAAAGCCGCGGATCTCCTGATTGCCGAGTGAGCGCAGCCGCTGCCGGCTTTGCGCCGCCGCCGCCGGGCCGACGCAGATGGCGGTGCCCAGAAACTTGTTGGCCTCCTGCAGCCGCGCCGCCAGGTTGATGGCGTCGCCATGGGCGGTGTAGTCGAGCTTGCCGCCGGCGCCGACTTCGCCAACCACCGCCTGGCCGGTTTCGATGCCGATGCGCGTGCGCCCGAAATCCCGGCTCGCAAACTGAGGTCTCCGGCGCATTTCCTCCGTCAGCGCGTGGATCGCTCTTGCGCATTCGATCGCCTTGTCCACGTGGTCGTCGAGGTCTTCCGGCGCGTTGAAGAAGGCGTGCACCGCATCGCCCACCACCTTGTCGACCATGCCGCCATACTGCGCCACCAATGCATTGACCTCGGTGAAGTAGATGTCGAGCAGGGCGATCAAGTCGCGGGGCCCGAGCTTTTGCGACAGGGTCGAGAAGCTCTCGATATCGGTGAAGAGCGCCGTCACGGCCCGCTCCTCGCCCGCGACCCGGGCCGCGCCGGGATTGTCGATGTAGCGGGCGACGACGGATTGCGGCAGATATTGCGAGAATTTTTCCCGCGCCGTCG
Source organism: Hyphomicrobiales bacterium (assembly GCA_900469625.1). Taxonomy (GTDB): domain Bacteria; phylum Pseudomonadota; class Alphaproteobacteria; order Rhizobiales; family Rhizobiaceae; genus Ensifer. The sequence goes on along the minus strand of UBXV01000007.1, from coordinate 461,077 downwards.
CCTCCGCTCGCCTGATGTGGGCGAATTGCAGCGTGCTGGTAACCGCCAGCACCGCGGCAATCGCGACCGAAATGCTGACCGCATCCGTGAGCCAGCCGCTGCTGCGATAGATCGCGGCTGTTGCCGCGACGACGGCGGCAATCGCGATGATGCCGAGGGCCGCCGACATCAGCGGCCGGAGCCTTGCGGCGCCATAGGCGGCAGCAATGCCGGCCGCGAGCGAAAACAGCGCCTCGATTACGAAAAGCCGCCCATCGCGCCGCGGAATGAAGCCGGTGGCAATGGCATTGGCGATATCGGCGTGGATCTGCACCGAGGGCTCGAGCGGCATGGAGGCGCTCGGCCTCAAGCCGCCGAGATTGGGCAGGCTGCTGCCGATGAAGACGAGCTTGGCGGCAAGCCTGTCCTTGCCGGCTTTGCCTGTCAGCACATCGGCGGCCGAGATCGTCCGCGCCGCGATCCGCTCGGGATCGCTCGCGACGAAGCGCAGGCTGCCGGTGTCGTCGAGCGTGATGACCTGCCCGTCGAGGCGCAGCCACGCCGGCTCTCCCCCGAGGATCGGCGTGCCGGTGCCGGCCATCAGCCGCGTCGCTTCGATGCCGAGCGTCGGGTAGGCTTCCTCGCCCAGAACCGCGTAGGCTTGTACGCGGCGGATGCGCGCATCCTCGTCGCCGACGAGGAACGACGCAGCTGCCGCCTTGGCGTTGTCCATGAAGGCGGGGCAGGAGGTTTCCGCGCCGTCGAGGAACCAGAGCTCGGGTGCCGCGAAGGGTCGGCTGAGCGCCAGTGGCGGGACCGGGCGAGGCTGTTCCTGCCGGGTATCGGCGATGAGAAAGCCGAGGACCACCGGGACTTTCGATAGCGCCTGCGACAGCGCTTCATTGCCTGGACGCTCCGCCGTGCAGTCGGAGCTGAAGACGAAGTCGACGGCGACGACCCGGGCGCCGGAGGCGGTCAGCGCTGACAGAAGCTCGGCGGTTGCCTGCCTGTCCCAGTCTCCATCAGGCCTGCCTTGATAGGCCGCCCGGTCGATATCGACGACGACGATATCGGGCGACTTGGGGGAGGGCACCCATTGGGTGAGGCTGTCAAAGAACAGTTCGCGCTGCGTTTCGAACACGGGCTCGGCGAAGAAATAAAGGGCGAGTGCGACGATCAGGCTCGTCAGGATCCCGCCGGCGAGCGGTGTGAAACGAAAGTGCCGGCGGGGGGGCGTGGTCATGCCACCTAATCCTCTTCCGGGTCGGCGATACTTAGAAGCTTGCCGACCTTGCAGGCGATGATGCCATCCATCCGCTTGATGGCGCCGCTTTCCTCGAGCCACAGGATCGCCCGGTTGACCTTGGGGCGGCTGGCGCCGAGCACGCCGGCGATATCCGTCTGGCTCATCGTCAGCCTGAGGTTGGCGCTTTCGGGAAGTTCGTTGCCGTGGATCTGCCGGAGCGTGGCCAGGAAGAAGCGGGCGACGCGGGCATTGAGATCGTAGAGCGCGATGGTTTCCAGCCGCTCGGTCGTGTCGCGCAACTGCGCGCAGAGAAAGCGCACGACGGATTCGGCCGCCGCCGGCCTTGTGGTCACCATGTCGAGAAACGCCCTCTTGCCGATGACGTAGCCTTCGGCAGCGGTCTGCGCCGTGGCGTCAGCCGAGCGCGCCTGGCCGTCGAGCACCGCCATCTCGCCGAAGATCGCGCCGGCCTCATGCTGGCGCAGCATCAACTCGCGGCCCTGCGGCGTGATCAATGACAGCTTGATGCGGCCCGATACGACGACGATCATATAGTTGCCTTCGTCGCCACGCTGGAAGATCACCGTGCCGGCCGGCCACTTGCGATAGGTCGCGATCTCGGCAAGGTCCTCGATCGTCTTTTTGTCGAATCCTTCGAAGATCGAAAATGAGCGCCAGAAGGCTGGGCTCCTGTTGATTTCGTTCATGAGATGCCCCCGCGCGGCGTCCCCTGCCGCTCCTGAATTTCGCCCAGCAGCCCCTTCCTTGCAACAGAAAAGAACACTGGAACGCGAACCGACCTGCCAAAGCATGAAAACCGTTGCGCAGGCGGCGTTACGAAGCAAATCCCGGTTGACGATCTTTCCCGGTTGTCTCTACGTTGTGAACGATCTGTCGCCAGCCATGCGGCTAGATGAATTTGAAAATGCTGATACTTCTGCTGCCAACACTCGTTTCCCACAGGAGCCTCGCATGTCTCAGAATGTTGTCGTCCTCATCGGGCGCATTCTCCTTTCGATCATGTTCATCACCGCCGGCTTCGGCAAACTGACAGATCCCGCCGGCACCGCCGGAATGATCACCAATGCCGGCTGGCCGGCAGCAACGGCGCTTGCCTATCTCGCCGGTATTTTCGAACTGGTGGCCGGCCTTGCCGTCCTCGTCGGCTTCCAGACCAGGATTGCCGCCTATCTCCTGGCGCTCTTCTGCCTGGTCACGGCTTTCGTATTCCACAGCGGCGCCATCAACATTCCGACCTTCCCGCCGGAAGCAAACGGCCTGCTCAGCGTCTTCAACAGCCTGATGATGATGAAGAACATCTCGGTTGCCGGCGGCTTCCTGGTGCTTGCCGCCTTCGGTCCGGGCGCATTGTCGGTCGACGCCCGCCGCGCATAAGACATTCAGGACTTGAAACGAAAAAACCCGCCGGTGCCGCCGGCGGGTTTTTTGTTGCAGCCATGCTTTTCAGGGATAGATCACGCCCTTGCGCAGGATGACGTTGCCGTAGAGCCTTGGTTCGCTGGTCTGCACGACCGTGTGCGCCGCCTGCACGCGCGGATAGAATTCGTGGCCGAGCAGCGGCACGACCGCGCGCTGAGGTTCACGCCTGGCGCAGCAATCGATGATCTCCTGGTGCACCGGATCGAGCGCGTCCCGGTCCTGCTTGACGGTGGCGCGGAAGATCGCCGCCGGCACGAAGTCGTCGATCGGCATGACGCTCAATATGGCGTCGAGCACCGGGATCAGCCCATGGCCGTCGAGCCGGACCAGCCGGCGGGCATGCTCCTGGCCGGGATAGTTGCCATCGACCAGCGCGATCTCGTCGCCATGACCCATGGCACGCAGCGTCGCCAGCAATTCCGGGCTGAGGATCGGGTCTATGCCTTTCAGCATCAGCTGAGCTCCTTGAAGAGGACGTTGGTGTCGAGCAGGTAGCGGGAGAACAGGGGCAGGCTCGCGCCGCCGATGGCGCGGGCGTGGCTGCCGACCATGCCTTCCACCAGTTCCGGGATCGTCACGCCCTGGAGGTCGAGTTCGTGCAGGGCCTTGCGCGTCGCCGTCAGCAACCGCGCGCGCACCCAGGGCGGGAAGCCGCCGTCGATAACGACGGCCGAGAAGTCGACGATCGAGACGGCGGAGACGACGGCCTGGGCAAGGGCCGCCCCGCTGTCGTCGATCCAGACTGTCAGCGGTTCGCCGAAATCGATCCAGTCGTCGGCGGAATACCAGAGCGGCTTCGGATCGATGCCGCGCTCGCGCAAGAGGTTTTCGAGCACGAAGACCGAGGCGATCTTCAAAAGCTGCACGGTCTTGCCATCCTTGCCGGACACCGGCAGCGGGCCGACGGCGCCGGCAGCACCCGTGCGGCCGGAAAACAGGGCGGAATTGATGACGACGCCGCCGCCGATGAACGAGCCGATGTAGAAATAGACGAAGTCCGGGTAATTGGCGCCGACACCGAAGGCGAGTTCGGCGCCGCAGGCGCTGGTTCCGTCGTTCTGCAGGAACACCGGATGGCGGGTTCGCTGAGACACGATCGCCTGAAGGTCGACGTCGCGCCACCGGTTCATCTCGTCTCGCGGTGCGCCGACTTCCTCGGCCCAGTTCCACAGTTCGAAAGGCGTGGCGATGCCGATGCCGGCGATGCGCTTGCGCTCATCCGGGCTCAGTTGCTGCTCGAGCTTTTCTATGCCGCCGATGATGAAGTCGACCAGTTCGCCGGGCAGGGGATAGGCATGGATCTGGTGCAGGTGCAGGCGGATGTTGCCGACGAAATCCATCAGCACCAGGTCGGCGCTGCGCCGCCCGATCTTCACACCGAAGGAGAAAACCGCGTCCGGGTTGAGCCGCATCGGCGTCGAGGGCTGGCCGACGCGACCGCGCACCGGCTCGCCGCGCACCAAGAGGCCATCGCTTTCGAGCGCGCGCATGATCACGGAAACGGTCTGCGCCGAAAGGCCGGAACGCCTGGCGATGTCGGCCTTCGACAGTCCGCCGTGCCGGCGCACCAGCGACATCACCAGCCGCTCGTTATAGGCGCGCACGCGCGTCTGGTTCGCCCCGCCGCTCGGGTCGATCACCTCAGGTTGCATCGCTCCCCTGTCGGGGCCGTCTGTCAGTGACATGCCACCGTCTCCTCCCGTTGGCATCAGTGCCCGCTTGGCGCGGGTCTGTTGTTTCCGCTCCGGGCAACCCTGTCAATTTGGCTCGTGGCCAGGATTGCGAAGGAGCGCGGTTATCCAGAGAATGCCACATCGAAATAATAATTCAATTTGATTTATTTATTGACACCCCCGAAAATTAATGTTTGTTTTTGATCCGGAAGCGCCTGTTGCAGCGGAGGAGAATGCTGCAGGGGCGAGGCCTGGGCCGCACTGTCGGCCGTGTGTTTCATCCTTGGGAGGATTACATGAAGAAGACTGTTCTCTCCGCCGCGTTCGGCGTGCTGTCGCTCGGCGTCGTTTTCGCCGCCCCGGCACAGGCCGCCGATGTCAGCGCCTGCCTGATCACCAAGACCGACACCAATCCCTTCTTCGTCAAGATGAAGGAAGGCGCTGCCGCCAAGGCTCAGGAACTCGGCGTCACGCTGAAGGCCTATGCCGGCAAGATCGACGGCGACCACGACAGCCAGGTGGCTGCGATCGAATCCTGCATCGCCGATGGCGCCAAGGGTATCCTGATTGCCGCATCCGACACCAAGGCGATCGTCGATCAGGTGAAGAAGGCTCAGGAAGCCGGTCTTCTGGTGATTGCGCTCGACACGCCGCTCGATCCGGCAACCGCGGCTGACGCGACCTTTGCCACCGACAACCTGCTCGCCGGCAAGCTGATCGGCCAATGGGCTGCCGCCACCATGGGCGAGGGCGCCAAGACCGCCAAGGTCGGCTTCCTCGACCTGACGCCGTCGCAGCCGACGGTCGACGTCCTGCGCGACCAGGGCTTCATGATCGGTTTCGGCATCGACCCGAAGGATCCGGCAAAGATCGGCGACGAGGATGATCCGCGCATCGTCGGTCACGACGTGACCAACGGCAACGAGGAAGGCGGCCGCAAGGCCATGGAAAACCTTCTGCAGAAGGATCCCGATATCAACGTCATCCATACCATCAACGAGCCTGCTGCCGTCGGCGCCTATCAGGCGCTGAAGGCTGTCGGCAAGGAGAAGGACGTGCTGATCGTCTCCGTCGACGGTGGTTGCCCCGGCGTCAAGTCGGTCGCCGAAGGCGTCATCGGCGCGACCTCGCAGCAGTATCCGCTGATGATGGCGGCACTTGGCATCGAGGCGATCAAGAAGTTCGCCGACACCGGCGAAAAGCCGAAGCCGACCGAAGGCAAGGACTTCTTCGACACCGGCGTTTCGCTCGTCACCGACAAGCCGGCAGCCGGTGTGGAATCGATCGACACCAAGGTCGGCACGGACAAGTGCTGGGGCTGATCGCCCCCACGCGTCTCAAGCATGAACGAACAATGCAAGGGCGGCCCCGGCCGCCCTTCGCGTAAGCGCCGATGTCTTTGACAAGGCGAAGAAAACCGCGCAGCTTTTAAAGAGTGCTATTGCCCGCGTCTTGGTGGGCGGGCTGTGCACCAGATTGCATCGCAACCCCTTGGGAGTGGGGTTCACGGGAGGAAGGTCCATGGGCGAGCCCAACACAGCCGCACAGCCATCCCAGGAATTCGAAAAGGTCCTGGCCAACAGTTCGACGCAGGTCGCGTCGTTCGACACGCATGACAAGACGCCGATCCAGAGGATCCAGCATTTCCTGCACTCGACGCCGGCGGCCGTGCCGTTCATCGTGCTCGTGGCGGCGATCCTGATCTTCGGCCTGACGATCGGTGGCAAGTTCTTCTCGTCCTACACGTTGACGCTGATCCTGCAGCAGATCGCCATCGTCGGTATTCTCGGCGCAGCACAGACCCTGGTGATCCTGACGGCCGGCATCGATCTTTCGATCGGCGTGATCATGGTGCTTTCGGCCGTCATCATGGGCAATAGCGCCGTGACCTACGGCCTTCCGGCGCCGGTCGCCATCTTTCTCGGCTTCCTCGTCGGCGGCGCCTGCGGCTTCCTCAACGGCTTCCTCGTATCAAGGGTCAAGCTTCCGCCGTTCATCGTGACGCTCGGCACCTGGTACATCATCATGTCGACGAACTTCATCTACTCGGCCAACGCGACCATCCGCGAAGCCGACGTGACCGCCGTCACCCAGATGCTTCATGTCTTCGGCGTCAGCTTCAAGATCGGGTCGGCCGTCTTCACGCTCGGCGTAGTGATGATGGTCGTGCTGGTTCTCGGCCTCTGGTATGCCCTCAACCATACCGCCTGGGGGCGGCATCTCTATGCGGTCGGCGACGATCCGGAAGCCGCTAAGCTGTCCGGTATCCGCACCAGCCGCGTGCTTCTCAGCGCCTATACGCTCGCCGGCCTTATCGCGGCCCTTGCCGCCTGGGTCTCGATCGGCCGCAACGGCTCGATCTCGCCTTCGGCAGCGGTTACCGACTACAATCTGCAGGCCATCACCGCAGCCGTGATCGGCGGCATCTCGCTCTTTGGCGGACGCGGATCGATCCTTGGAACCCTGATCGGCGCGATGATCGTCGGCGTGGTCTCCATGGGCCTCAACATGCTGGGCGCCGACCCGCAATGGAAGGTTTTCCTCACCGGCGTCTTGATCATCACCGCCGTCGCAATCGACCAGTGGATCAGAAAGGTAGCAGGCTGATGGCTCAGGAACCCATTCTCACCGCACGCGGCCTGGTCAAGCGCTATGGCCGGGTCACCGCCCTCGATCACGCCGATTTCGACCTCTATCCGGGTGAAATCCTCGCCGTCATCGGTGACAACGGCGCCGGCAAGTCCTCGATGATCAAGGCGATCTCAGGCGCCATCACGCCTGATGAAGGCGAGATCCGCCTAGAGGGACAGCCGATCAACTTCCGCTCGCCGATGGATGCCCGCAGCGCCGGTATCGAGACGGTCTACCAGAACCTGGCGCTTTCGCCGGCGCTATCGATCGCCGACAACATGTTTCTCGGCCGGGAGATCCGCAAGCCCGGGATCATGGGCAAGCTCTTTCGCACGCTCGACCGTGCGGAGATGGAGAAAAGGGCGCGGGCAAAATTGTCCGAGCTCGGATTGATGACCATCCAGAACATCAACCAGGCGGTGGAAACGCTTTCGGGCGGCCAGCGCCAGGGCGTGGCCGTGGCGCGCGCCGCGGCCTTCGGCTCCAAGGTGGTGATCATGGACGAGCCGACGGCAGCGCTCGGCGTCAAGGAAAGCCGCCGGGTGCTGGAACTGATCCTCGACGTGCGCTCGCGCGGCTTGCCGATCGTTCTCATCTCGCACAACATGCCGCATGTGTTCGAGGTCGCCGACCGCATCCACATCCACCGGCTTGGCAAGCGCCTCTGCGTCATCAACCCGAAGGAGCACACGATGTCGGATGCCGTCGCCTTCATGACCGGCGCCAAGGAACCGCCGCGCGAGGCGCTCGCCGCATGACCGTTGCGCCGTTGGTTGCAGAAATCCTGGAACGGGCGGCAGATGCTGCCCGTTTCATCGTCGCGATCGCCGGCCCGCCCGGTGCCGGCAAATCGACGCTCTCCGACGCGCTTGTCGACGCGCTGGCAGCAGCGGGAGAAAAGGCCGCCGTCTTGCCGATGGACGGCTTTCACATGGACAATGCGGTGCTTGAAGAGAAAGGATTTCTCGCGCGCAAGGGCGCGCCCGAAACCTTTGACGTCAGGTCGTTCCTCGCGACCATTGCAGCCGTCCGCGCCAATGACGGCGAGGTGCTGGTCCCGGTCTTCGACCGCTCGCGCGAACTGGCGATCGCCTCGGCGCGCGTGGTGGCGGCCGATACCCGCATCATTCTCGTCGAAGGCAACTATCTGCTGCTCGACGAGACGCCGTGGACGAAACTCGACGAAGCCTTCGATTTTTCCATCTTCATCAACCCAGGCGTCGAGGAGCTGGAGCGGCGCCTGCTGAAGCGCTGGCGCGATCACGGCTATGACGAGGACGCGGCCCGTCGAAAGGCGCTCGGCAACGACATCCCCAATGCGCATCGGGTTGTCGGGCACCAGCGGCCCGCAGACCTCGTGCTTGCGGATTTCTGAGCGATGGTCGGATTGCCGATTGTGTTGTCAGGCGCATTGGTGATATCGAGACGCGGTTTCACCACATGAGTAACCGCCCCCCATCCGCACCTGCCGGCTCGCAAAGCCGCGCGCGCGGAACGGGCGCGAGCCTGGAGCGGGATGACGAAAAGTGCGTGCAGTTTTCCGTCCGCATCCCGCTCTGATCTAGGAGAACGCTGACCATGCAAGACCTCGTTATCCGTCGGCCGGATGATTGGCACCTTCACCTGCGCGACGGCGACATGCTGAAGGGCGTCATCGCCGATACCAGCCGCCATTTCGCCCGAGCGATCATCATGCCCAACCTCGTGCCGCCGGTCGTGACCGCTGCGGACGCCAGGGCCTATCGCGAACGGATCGTTTCCGCCATTCCGGCCGGTGATCGCTTCGAGCCGCTGATGACGCTCTATCTGACCGAGGGCACGGACCCCGACGACGTCGAGGCCGGTCATGCCAGTGGCCTCGTCAAGGCGGTCAAGCTCTACCCGGCGGGCGCCACGACCAACTCCCACAGCGGCGTTCGCGATATCGACAAGGCGATGCCGGTGCTGGAGCGCATGGCGAAGATCGGCCTGCAGCTCTGCGTGCACGGCGAAGTGACGACTTCTGATGTCGACATCTTCGACCGCGAGGCGGTGTTCATCGAAACGGTGCTCGATCCCTTGCGCAAGCGCCTGCCGGAACTGAAAGTGACGATGGAGCACGTCACCACCAAGGACGGCGTCGACTACATCAAGGCGTCGAAGGCCAATCTCGCCGGCTCGATCACCACGCACCACCTGATCATCAACCGCAACGCCATTCTGGTCGGCGGTATCAAGCCGCATTATTACTGCCTGCCGGTCGCCAAGCGCGAGAACCATCGCCTGGCCCTGCGCGCGGCGGCGACCTCGGGCGATGCCCGCTTTTTCCTCGGCACCGATTCCGCGCCCCATGTCGATCCGCTGAAGGAATGCGCCTGCGGCTGCGCCGGCATCTACACCTCGATCAACACCATGAGCTGCCTTGCCCATGTGTTCGAACAGGAAGGTGCCCTCGACAGGCTCGAAGCCTTCGCCTCGCTGAACGGTCCGGCCTGGTACGGACTGCCTGTCAACGAAGAGACGATCACGCTGCGCAAGCAGGCCGACGCCGTCAGCTATCCTGCCAGGATCGAGACCGGCGACGGTCCCGTCACCGTTTTTGATCCGATGTTCCCGCTGCACTGGGCCGTCGTCTGATCACGCCAAGCAATTGAAGGAGAGTTTTATGTTTTCCAACGCGTTCACCGACAAGGCCGTGATGGCCGAGCTGGTCGCAAAGATGCTCTGGGAGATCAAGGCGGTGCATTTCAGCGCCGACAAGCCCTACAAGCTGTCGTCGGGCATGGCGAGCCCCGTCTATATCGATTGCCGCAAGCTGATCTCCTACCCGCGCATCCGCTCGGCGGTCATGGATTTCGCCGCAGCGTCGATCCTGCGCGAGGCGGGCTTCGAGCAGTTCGACGTCGTGGCCGGCGGCGAGACGGCGGGCATTCCCTTCGCCGCCATGCTGGCCGAGCGCCTGGGTCTGCCGATGATCTATGTGCGCAAGGCGCCGAAGGGCCACGGCCGCAACGCCCAGATCGAAGGTCACATGCCGGAAGGCGCCCGCGTACTCGTCATCGAGGACCTGACGACAGCCGGTGGCTCGATGTTCAATTTCATCGACGCCATTCGCGCCGCCGGCGGTATCGTCGACCACGGCATCGCGCTCTTCTACTACGACATCTTCCCGCAGGCCGTCGGCGAGATGAAGGGCAAGGGTGTCGACCTGCACTGGATCGCCACCTGGCGCAACGTTCTGGCCGTTGCCCGCGCGCAGGCGCTGTTCGACGACAAGACGCTCGGTGAAGTCGAGGCCTTCCTCAACGATCCGCTGGCCTGGTCGGGCCGCAATGGTGGCGTCAGCGCCCTGGCCTGAGGTCCGGCAAGGCCCCGGTAGTGCCGGGGCTTTGCATCTTTCGATATCCATTCGTCAAATCGACTGAAATTCTGCCGAGGAGGAAGAGCCGATGATCGTATGTTGTGGAGAAGCGCTGATCGACATGCTGCCGCGCGACACGAGCGCGGGCGAGAGTGCCTTTGCACCCTATGCCGGCGGAGCGATCTTCAACACGGCGATCGCGCTCGGTCGGCTCGGCATCCCCACCGGCTTCTTCACCGGTCTTTCCGACGATATGTTCGGCGATATCCTGCGCGAGACGCTAAAGGCGGCGAATGTCGACTTCGCCCCTTGCGCGACCCTGTCGCTGCACACGACGCTTGCCTTCGTCAAACTCGTCAACGGCCACGCCACCTATGCCTTCTTCGACGAGAATACGGCGGGCCGCATGATTACCAAGGATCATCTGCCGGCGCTTGGCGATTTCTGCGAGGCGCTGCACTTCGGTGCGATCAGCCTGATCCCCGAGCCCTGCGGCTCGACCTATGAGGCGCTGATGACCCGCGAACACGAGAAGCGGGTGATCTCGTTCGATCCGAACATCCGGCCGGGCTTCATCAAGGACAGGCAGGCGCATCTTGCCCGTATGAACCGCATGGCGGCGATGTCCGACATCATCAAGTTCTCGGATGAAGACCTCGATTGGTTCGGCATGACCGGCAGCCACGATGATCTCGCCGCCGAATGGCTGACGCGCGGGCCGAAGTTGGTGCTGATCACCAAGGGCGCCGACGGGGCCGTCGGTTACACGACGCGACACAAGGTCGAAGTCGCCGGCGAGCGCGTCACGGTCGTCGACACCGTTGGTGCCGGCGACACCTTCGATGCCGGCGTGCTGGCGTCGCTCAAGCTCGCCGGTCTCCTCAACAAGGACGCCGTTTCGAGCCTTGCCGAAAGTGCCGTGCGCGATGCCCTGGCGCTGGGCGCCAAGGCCGCTGCCGTCACCGTCTCGCGCGCCGGCGCAAACCCGCCCTGGAAGCATGAGATCGTGCTCTGAGAACAACCCTCAGGCACGTCAGTCCTGTTCTTCCGCACGATATTCCAGGATGTCGCCGGGCTGACAGCCGAGAACCGCGCAGATCTTCTCCAGCGTGTCGAAGCGCACGCCTTTGACCTTGCCCGACTTCAACAGCGAAATGTTCTGCTCGGTAATGCCGACCTGTTCGGCAAGGTCGCGTGAGCGCACCTTGCGTTTGGCCAGCATGACGTCGAGATTGACCACGATCGGCATTCCCTAGACGAAGCTCCTGTTCTCCGCTTCGATCCCCGACGCAATGACCATGACGTGGCCAAGCACGAGAAGCAGTCCGGCCATTAACAGAATGATCACCGTTCCTCCATTGATATCGATGAAGACGGAATGGCCGGTCGCGCCGGGATTGTCGTAGGTGACGGCCATCACGCCGATGGCATTGCTGACGACGACACACAGCGAGCCGACGATCGTGGTGACGCCGATCCGCCTCAACAGAATGCCATTGCGCCCGGACAGGATCTCTCCGCGCTCGAAACCGTCGAAAAGCTGCCAGGCAAAGGCGAGGCCGGTAATGACAAGCGCATTGTTCACCGCGGTGAGAAAGATGACGGTCGCGATCGCCCGATAGGAGAGCGTGATGACCGATACCTTCGGGAAAACGATGTCGCGAATGCCCTGCTCGAAGCCGGATCGGTCGAAAAAAATCTGCCAATGCGCATAGACGACCGCAGAGCAGAACAGCGCGCCGCACAATATGACCATCAGCTTCATGATGCGGCTGAGCTTGCGCAGTCGCTCGGGGGATGCGGTCATCAAAAAATTCCTTATCGGCTCGCTTGTTTTTTTAATGTAAAACGATAATTAATTCGCGTCAATTGTGATTTTGGTGCATTCTATGTCTTTCCGTTTCCTGATGAACCCATGCCTTTTTCTGCTGTTGAATACCCTTGCCGCCTGCGCGGCCCTGAGCGCCGGTTCGGCCGGGCCGGTGTCCGGGCTCGACCCGTCGCAGACGGATCCTTCGGACCTGCGCGTGGCGCTCGTCGTTCCGAAAGAGCTGGTGCTGCGCCGTGGCGATGCAGCGCTCGGGTTTTCCTTTCGCGATGGTGACGCTGCGGCGGAAAGCCGGAGCTACCCGCTTGAGGTCAATGCCGGCGGCGCGTCGGATGCAGCCGTTCACAGTCAGGTTTCTTCGGGCGAGACGCTCTATATCCTGGCTCTCGCCAAGAGTGATGCCCGGCAACTACGGGCATTGCAGGCGAAGATCGCGCCGGGAGAAGATGGCAAACCCGGCGAGCGCGGCAGCCTGTCCATCCAGTTCTCCGGTGGTTGCTGGCGCGGTGCCTTCCCGGCGGGGCGAAAGGTCGTGGTCAATGCCTGGATGCAGCGCTCAGCCGATGCGGGTTATGTCCCGGTGGTCTCGAACCTCGACCTGATGCAAACGCTCAATCAGGCCAACGTGGCAACGTTGCCGGCTTGCGTCGATTGAAGAAAAGCAAAGCAGGAAACCGCCGCCGCAGGACGTCGTGCCAGAGCTGCTTGCGCGTCGCGCATTGATACAGGCAAAGACGATCGTCCGTCAGGAACCGAAACGTGATGCGGCGCCAGCGTCCCGCTGTGCCTGGGTTTCCAGCCTGATGCGCTTCATCTCGTCGAGTTTGGCCTGCATGTCCTGGATTTCCTGATAAAGCGGGTCCGCCTTCATGGCGTCGCGGTCGACCGTCACGGTCGACTCGATCGGTCTTAAGGCGTCAAACTGGCGTTGTGTGATGGCCGTTGACGCCTGGGATACCCGGCCTCTCGTCATCGCCGCGATCTGCTCCGCGAGCAACTTCGCCAGGCCCGGCCCGCTTCTGACGTTCAAGCCCATTATCAGCGCTTCAAGACGCTTTTGATCGAAGCCATCATACGTGGTCACGTGGCCCTGGTTGTCGATGGTGGCGACGACCTTGCCGCCCTCCGATACCGTTGCGTACGTATCGTAACCGGCGTGAAGTGAAGGCCTCGAATAATGCGTGTGCTGGTTCTCCAGGCGCCGCTTGGACATTTCGATGTCGTTCTCCCGCATCTCGATGATCCTGCGGTACACGTCCTCGGGCATGTCGGCCGCGGTCGTCACCTTCGACATGTCGAGAAACTGGAAAAGCATCGTCGTGAGTTTTCCGCCGAAGTTGACGGTGACAGGGGAAAGATTGGCGCCGGAGGCCGTGGCGGCCGATGCGTGCGATTTTCCGGGTTGCCTGTCTGTGGCCGCGCTGCCGTCTGGCGTCTCACTGGCGACTGCGCTGTTTCGCCTTGCTGCGTACTGGTCAGCCGGACTGTAGGAAAAGGTTGAGCCGATGGTTGTCATAATGGACCTCCGTATGGTTGTCCAAAATGTGCAATGCAACCCTTGTGCCGGGCTGGCGGTGCGGTCGCGGCCCTGATGCCCTGCGTCCGACACTTCCGCGGGTGTCACGCGTCAATCATGACGAAGGCGCCGGCGGCTCCCGTCGCAGGACGCCACCGGTCGCAGGCGGGTTCGCATGGCCGCCGTCCGGCGGCGACCATGCGCAATTCAAAAACCTGTCAGCGTGCCGCCTTCAGCAGCACGGCGACAAGACCCGCGGTCGACGAATCGTGCCCTTCGGCACTGACCTTGCCCTCGACCACCGGCAGGAGACCGGTTGCCAGCTCCTTGCCGAGCTCCACGCCCCACTGGTCGAAGGAGTTGATGTTGAAAAGCGCGCCTTCGACGAAGACGCGGTGCTCGTAAAGGGCGATCAGCCGGCCGAGCGCGAAGGGATCGAGCTGGTCGTAGACCAGCGTCAGCGACGGGCGGTTGCCGGCAAAGACGCGGTGCGGCGCGATCTTGTCAGCCTTGGCGTCGGCCATGCCCTTGGAGGTCAGCTGGGCCTTCGCCTCGGCAAGCGTGCGGCCCTTCATCAGGGCCTCGGACTGGGCGAGGCAATTGGCGATCAGCAGCTCGTGCTGGTGGCGCAGGGTCTTCTCGTGGCCGTTGGCGGCGATCATGAACTCGGCCGGGATGACATCCGTGCCCTGGTGGATCAGTTGGTAGAATGCGTGCTGGCCATTGGTGCCGGGCTCGCCCCAGACAACGGGCCCGGTCGAAAACTCGACCGGCTTGCTGTCGAGTGTGACGGCCTTGCCGTTCGATTCCATGTCGAGCTGCTGCAGATAGGCCGGAAAGCGCGACAGGCGCTGGTCATAGGGCAGGATAGCGCGCGAAGGGTAGCCGAGAACGTTGCGGTTGTAGAAGCCGAGGAGGCCCAGCAGCATCGGCAGGTTCTTGCGGATCGGCGCGGTGCGGAAATGCTCGTCGATGGCGTGGCCGCCATCGAGGAAGCGGCCGAAATTCGCCTTGCCGATGGCAATCATCAGCGGCAGGCCGATCGCCGACCAGATCGAGTAGCGTCCGCCGACCCAATCCCAGAAACCGAAGACGCGCGCCTGGTCGATGCCGAAGGCGGCGACCTTGTCGAGCGCCGTCGAGACGGCCGCGAAGTGATGACCGACGGCGGCTTCACCGAGCTTTTCGGCGATGAAGGCGCGGGCCGTCGCCGCGTTGGTCATCGTCTCGATTGTCGTGAACGTCTTGGAGGCGATGATGAAGAGCGTCGTCTCCGGTTCGACGAGCTTCAGCGTGTCGGCGATATGGGCGCCGTCGATGTTGGAAACGAAATGCAGGCGCGGGCCGTCATGGAAAGGCGCGAGCGCCAGCGTCGCCATGACAGGGCCGAGATCCGAGCCGCCGATGCCGATGTTGACGACATCGGTGATCTTCTTGCCGGTAGCGCCCTTGAGCGCGCCGGAGCGGACGCCATCCGCAAAGATGCCCATGGCTTCGAGAACGCCGTTGACGTCGGGCATCACGTCCTTGCCATCGACGATGACGGGACGGTTGCCGCGGTTGCGCAGTGCCGTGTGCAGCACGGCGCGTTCCTCGGTGATGTTGATGATGTCGCCGCGGAACATCGCGTCGCGCTTTTCTTCAACCTTGGCGGCTTTCGCCAGCGCTTCGAGGCCGTCGAGCACCTGCTCGTTCACCGCGCATTTCGAGTAGTCGAGCAGCAGGTCGTCGAGTGAGGTGCTGAAGCGTGAGAAGCGTTCGGCATCGCTCGCGAAGGCGGCACGGATATCGGTCGCATTGGTTTGCGCGGCGGTTGCTTTGAGTTGGTCGACAAGCGCTTTCATCGCGGGGCTCCTTGTGTCGGACAGTCGCCTGCGTAGCTATTCGCTTTGCATTGTCCGAATCAAGCCCGCAAAACCGCCGGGGTGGCGGTTTTCAGGATTTTTTAAATCGGTTTAAGTCGAGGCTGCGTCAGCCACGGAGGTCCTTGCGCAGGATCTTGCCGACATTGGTTTTCGGAAGCTCGGTGCGGAATTCGACGAAGCGCGGCCGCTTGTAGTTGGTGAGATTGGCCGCGCAGTGCTTCTTGACGTCCTCTTCGGTGAGCGTCGGATCCTTCCGCACGACGAACAGCTTGACCGCTTCGCCCGAATGCTCGTCGGGAATGCCGATCGCCGCGCATTCGAGGATGCCGGGATGGGTCATCGCCACTTCCTCGACCTCGTTCGGGAAGACGTTGAAGCCCGAAACCAGGATCATGTCCTTCTTGCGGTCGACGATCTTGACGAGGCCGGCGGCGTTGATGAAGCCGATATCGCCGGAGCGGAAGAAGCCGTCGGGCGAAATGGCCTTGGCGGTCTCGTCGGGCCGCTGCCAGTAACCGGCCATGACCTGCGGTCCGCGAATGCAGATCTCGCCAACCTCTCCGGTCGGCAAGGTGTTGCCCTGGTCGTCGCGGATCTCGATATCGGTCGAGGGAATGGGGAAGCCGATCGTTCCGGTAAACTCGGTCGAGTCGAGAAGATTGGCGGTGGCGACCGGCGAGGTCTCGGACAGGCCGTAGCCTTCCGCGATCGGGCATCCCGTCATCTTCTGCCAACGCTCGGCAACAGGCCGTTGGATCGCCATGCCGCCGCCGAAGGTCAGCATCAGCGACGAGAAGTCGAGCTTCTGGAATTCGGCGTTGTTCATCAGCGCGTTGAACAGCGTGTTGAGGCCCGGGAAGATGTTGGTCTTGTACTTGCCGAGCTCTTTCACGAAGCCGGGAATGTCGCGCGGATTGGGGATCAGGATATTGGTGCCGCCGGTGGCAAGGCCCATCAGCGAATTCACCGTCAGTGCGAAGATGTGATAGAGCGGCAGCGCGCACATGAAGACGAGATTGTCGGGGCGAGGACGCGAGCGGAACGCCGTGTCGAACCAGATCTCCATCTGCGCCATGTTCGACAAAAGGTTGGAATGGGTCAGCGTCGCACCCTTGGAGACACCGGTGGTGCCACCGGTATATTGCAGGAAGGCGACGTCGCCTGGCGCGACATTGGGCTTGGTCAGCTTGTGGCGGCCGCCTTCGGCGAGAACGGCATTGAAGGAATGATGGCCGGGGATCGACCAGGTCGGAACGAGCTTCTTGACGCGGCGCACCACCAGATTGACGATCACGCCCTTGACGCCGAGCATGTCACCCATGGTGGCGACCACCACGTGCTTGATGCTGGTCTTGGCGGCGACCTGCTGGACCGTATGCGCGAAGTTTTCGAGAACGAAGATCGCCTTGGCGCCGGAATCGACGAGCTGGTGCTCGAGTTCGCGCGGCGTATAGAGCGGGTTGACGTTAACGACCGTGAAGCCAGCTCTCAGAATGCCGTAGACGATGACGGGGTTCTGCAGGATGTTCGGCATCATCACGGCGACGCGGTCGCCTTTCGAAAGGCCGCGGGCCTGCAGCCATGCGCCGATCTTGGCGGATTCGGCATTGAGTTCGGAGAAGGTCAGCGACTTGCCCATGCAGGTAAAAGCGAAGCGGCGCGAGTAGCGCGCCACGGCATGGTCGAAGAAGTCACCGATCGATTTGTAGGGCAGGGGGCCGATTTCGGCGGCGATGCCGGGCGGATAGGACTTCAGCCAGACTTTTTCCGGGCTGGTGCCTGCTGGTTGCGTGTTGAGTTCCGCCATGCTCTCTCTCCCTCTGGTCGCCACAGGCTGGCCTTGCTTGCGGCCAGAGAAGAAACCCTCCCGGTCTTCTCTTGCCGATGAAGATGATGCTTTTGCGACACCTCTTCAAGCCGAGATTCGGAATTATATAACTTTGACGTAAACGTCAACTCAGCTAACGGTTAACCGGCGGGTTTCAAGCGTCCTCGAAAAAGTATGATGAGTGGCGCAAACCCTTTGCCATCAGGGCCCAAAGCCTGTATTGCATTGCAGCATATCCCCCTCGGATACCGTCCGATACCACGCCGCCAGCACCCACAGATTTGTTCCGCTCCGAAAGGGTCGGACGACACAGGTCATTGTTCATGTGTGACGAAGCCTATTCTTCCGCTGCCGATCCGCGCCGGAGCCGGATCTCTGTTGCCGAGATTGCGCTCGCCGTCGGTGGCTTCGGCATCGGCACGGGCGAATTCGCCATCATGGGCCTGTTGCCGCAGGTGGCCGATGATGTCGGCGTCTCGGTGCCGATGGCCGGCGCCGTCATCAGCGCCTATGCGCTCGGTGTCGTTGTCGGCGCGCCATTGATCGCCGTGCTCGCGGCGCGGTTTTCCCGCTTCCGCGTGCTTTTGGTCCTGATGTTCCTGTTTGCCATCGGCAACTTTGCGAGCGCCATCGCGCCGGACTTCTACACGCTCGTTGCCGCGCGTTTCTTTGCCGGCCTGCCGCACGGCGCCTATTTCGGCGTGGCAGCGCTGGTGGCCGCGGGGCTCGCTGCCCCCAACCAGCGGGCGCGCGCCGTTGGACGCGTGATGATGGGCCTGACAATCGCCACTCTGTTCGGAACGCCGCTCGTTGCCGGGTTCGGCCAGGCGCTCGGCTGGCGTTCTGCCTTCGCCATCGTCGGCGCCATCAGTCTTCTGACGGTCGCGATGACGTGGATGCACGTGCCGCGGGACAAGGGCAACCCGCAAGCAACGCCGCTGCGCGAACTCGGTGCGCTCGGCAAGCTGCAGGTCTGGCTGATGCTCGGCATCTGCGCCATCGGCTGCGGCGGCATGTTCGCCGTGTTCAGCTACATCGCCCCCGCGTTGACGGAGGTCGCCGGCGTTTCCGTTGCCAATGTGCCGATCATGCTGTCGGTTTTCGGCGCAGGCATGATCCTTGGCAATATCGTCGGCTCCAGGCTTGCCGACTGGGCGCTGCTGCCGGCGATCGGCATCGCGCTCGCCTTCAACATCTTTGCCTATGTGCTGTTCTACTTCACCATGGGCAATCCGTGGATTGCCATCGTCAACGTGCTGTTAATCGGCGGCGGCTTTGCCGTCGTGCCGGGCGTGCAGACCCGGCTGATGGATGTGTCCGGCGATGCCCAGACGCTGGCTGCAGCCCTCAGCCATTCCGCCTTCAACCTTGCCAATGCGCTCGGTGCCTGGCTCGGCGGCTGGTCGATTGCCGCAGGTTATGGCTGGACGTCGACCGGCCTCGTCGGCGCCGTCATGGGCGTGGCCGGGTTCGGCATCTTCCTCGCTTCGGTGTTTGTCGATCGCGCCGAGACCTCAAGGCGCGCGGCAGTGCGTGCGGCAGAATGACCTTTGCCATCGAAGAATGTCTTCGTGCTTGCACACCGCTAAATTTTTCTGTCATGTCCCGCCGCTAGCGTCCGTCGCGGCCCTGAAACTACCGTAAACCGGGGGCATTGCGGCCCTGCCGCACAGTTTTGCTCTTAAACCGGATCGATTTAAGAGCAAAACTGTGCATCAGATCGCGCGGCATCGCGCCGGGCGTGGCCTTTGCAGGCGCCGCACAAGCGCTGTACAGGCTGGCAAGGCCGCGGGTTTGTTGTAAAGTCGTTGGAAGACGGAGGAATGTTGGTGCAGTTGGGCAATCGCGAACGAGAAAACCTTCCCGCAGAGCCGCGGCTCTTCGGGTATGCGGCGACGTCGCGCTCTGCACTTGTCGGACCGATCACGGCGGCGCGCTGGATGCTTGTCTTCGTTCTCCTGGCCGGCGTCTATTTCTTCAACGGTTTCGTGGTTCCGGTTCTGGCCGCCGTCGTCATCGGTTTTGCCAGCTGGCCGATCTACCGTCGTCTGCTGACGGCGGTCGGCGGCAATCGCACGCTCGCGGCGACCATCGCCCTGATCAGCGTCGTCGCCTTCATCGTCGTGCCGATCTCGGTCGCGGCCGTCTATGCCGTCGACGAAGTCCGCGACTGGCTGGTCTGGGCCGTCGAAACCAATGCCAACGGTGCGGGGGTACCCGTGTGGCTGACGACGATCCCGGTCGCCGGCGTGTGGCTTGGCGAGCAGTGGGTGAAGTATGTCGGCCATCCCGGTGCGCTCGGAGAATTGGTCCAGCTCGTCAGCGGTTCCAACATCGGCAACATCTATCGCGGCGTTCTGGTCATCGGCGCGTCGGCGTTTCACGCCTTCCTGACGCTGCTTTTCATGCTCATCACGCTGTTCTTCGTCTATCGCGACGGGCACTCGTTCTCCAAGCAGCTCGACCATCTGGGCGAGCGCATCTTCCCGATGCGCTGGGAGCGGCTGTCGCGCGTTGTGCCGCTGACGATCAGCTCGACGGTCACCGGCATGGGCATCATCGCCATCGGCGAGGGCATCGTGCTCGGCGTTGCCTATTGGATGGCGGGCGTTCCTTCGCCGGTCACGCTCGGCATCATCACCGGCCTGATGGCGCTGATCCCCGGCGGCGCGCCGCTGTGCTTCACGCTGGTTTCGGTTTATCTCGTGGCCAGCGGCTCGCCGGTCCATGGCATCGCGCTGTTTGCCTGGGGCACGACCGAGCTCTTCATCGTCGACAAGACCTTGCGTCCCCGTCTCGTCGGCGGGCCGATCAAGCTGCCTTTCCTGCCGACCTTCTTCGGCCTGGTTGGCGGTGTGAAGACCATGGGCTTTCTCGGCCTGTTCGTCGGCCCGGTGTTGATGGCCCTGCTCGTCGCCATCTGGCGCGAGTGGATGCGTGAAGTGACCAGCGAAGCGGCACCCACGGTGAGCCCGATCATCAAAGGCTGAGGCGAGCTGTGGCGTCGGCCGCCCACGCGCGGCCGCGTCCTTATCTTTTCCTTATGTGCTCGTAAAACCATCCCAATCGATAATTGACCCGTCATGGGTGCATGATCCGGACATAACCAGTCCCGGAGAATGCACATGTCCGATCTACTCTTTCTTGCCGCCGGCATCGGCGGCCTTGTCGCGTTTGCGCTCTACGCGCGCGCGCTCAGCCGGCTCTAGGAGGCAACGATGTTTGAAGCCTTCGTCGGCCTTGCCGTTGGCTTTGCGCTTGCGGCCTACCTCATCGTGACCCTCGTTCGACCGGAACGGTTCTAGAGCAGCCTCTGTGCGTTCGCGTGAACGCACAGCGCTCTCGTCGTTCAGCCGTATTTTGCGGAGAATTCCTCATGTCTATTGTCGGGTGGCTACAGATCGGCCTCCTCTTTCTCGCCGTCTTCCTCGCGATCAAGCCGCTGGGCCTCTACATGGCCAGGGTCTTTTCGGGCGAACGCAATTTCCTCTCCCCGGTTCTGCGGCCCGTCGAGCGTGGCCTCTATCTGGCTGCCGGCGTCGATGACAGGAAGGAGCAGGGCTGGCTTGCCTATACGCTGTCGATGCTGGCCTTCAGCGCCGCCGGCTTCGTGCTCCTTTATGCCATCCTTCGCTTTCAGGGCTCGCTGCCGCTGAACCCGCAAGGCTTTGCCGACGTGCCGGCGGACCTTGCCTTCAACACGGCCGTCAGCTTCCTGACCAACACCAACTGGCAGTCCTATGGCGGCGAGACCACCATGAGCCATTTCAGCCAGATGGCTGGCCTCACGGTGCAGAACTTCGTTTCGGCGGCGACCGGCATTGCGATTGCGCTTGCCGTCACCCGCGCCTTCGCTCGCTCCGGCGCGTCGACGCTCGGCAACTTCTGGGTCGACCTGACCCGCTCGACCCTCTATGTGCTGCTGCCGCTGGCCGTCATCGTCGCTCTCGCCTTCGTGGCGATGGGCATGCCGCAGACCTTCCATGCCTCGGTCAGCGCCACCACGCTTGAAGGCGTGCAGCAGACGATCGCGCTCGGTCCGGTCGCAAGCCAGGAAGCGATCAAGCAGCTCGGCACCAATGGCGGCGGCTTCTTCAACGCCAATGCGGCGCACCCGTTCGAAAACCCGAGCGCGCTCAGCAACTACCTGTCGATCTTCGCGATGCTTTCGATCACCTCGGCGCTGGTCTATACCTTCGGGCAGATGGTCGGTGACCGCCGCCAGGGCTGGGCGTTCATCGCCGCGATGGCGACTTTGTTGATTGCCGGCATCGGCGTCATCTACTGGGCGGAAAGCTACGGCAATCCGATCCTGCACGGCCTCGGCCTCGAAGCCTCGCTCGGCAACATGGAAGGCAAGGAAGTCCGCTTCGGCCAGGCGATGTCGGCGGCCTATGCCGGCGTCACCACCGGTATCTCCACCGGTGCCGTCAACGGCATGCATGGTTCCTTCACCGGGATCGGCGGACTGGTGCCGATGCTATTGATCCAGCTCGGCGAAGTCTTGCCCGGCGGCGTCGGCTCCGGCCTCTACGGCATGGTCGTCTTTGCGATCCTCTCCGTCTTCGTCGCCGGCCTGATGGTCGGACGCACGCCGGAACTGCTCGGCAAGAAGATCGAGGGCCGCGAGATGAAATACGCCATGCTGGCAATCCTCATCCTGCCGGCCTCGATCCTCGGCTTCACCGCGATATCGGCCGTCATGCCCTCGGCCGTTGCCAGCATCGGCACGTCGGGCCCGCATGGCCTGTCGGAAATCCTCTATGCCTATACTTCGGCAACCGGCAACAACGGCTCGGCATTCGGCGGCCTTTCTGCCAACACGCCCTGGTACAACACCACGCTCGGCTTTGCGATGCTGCTCGGCCGCTTCGCCTATGCGGTGCCGGTGCTTGCCATTGCGGGCTCGCTTGCCGCCAAGACGCGCCACCCGGCATCCAAGGGAACTTTCCCGACGCACACGCCGCTCTTCGTCGGCCTGCTCATCGGCATCATCCTCATCCTCGGGGGCTTGCAATATTTCCCGGCCCTCGCGCTCGGTCCCATCGTTGAGCAGTTCGCCATGCTCTCGGGCCAGACCTTCTGAAGGAACAGATCATGTCTTCCAAACCCGTCGCCCCTGGTCTTCTCGATCCGGCGATCATCCTGCCGGCCTTCAAGGCCGCATTCACCAAGCTCGACCCGCGCCAGCTCATCCGCAACCCGGTGATCTTCGTCACCGAGGTCGTGGCAGCCATGGTCACGGTCTTCTTCATCCGCGATCTGGCAACCGGCACCGCAAGCCCGCTATTTTCCGGCCAGATCGCCGCCTGGCTGTGGTTCACGGTGCTGTTTGCCACCTTCGCCGAAGCCGTCGCCGAAGGGCGCGGCAAGGCGCAGGCCGACAGCCTGCGTCGCACCAAGTCGGAACTGATGGCCCGCAAGCTGGTCTCGCTCGAAGGTCGCGAGACGCAGACGATCGCCGCCACCTCGCTGAAGGTCGGTGACCTCGTGCTGGTCGAGGCCGGCGAACTGATCCCCGGCGACGGCGACGTCGTCGAGGGTGTCGCCTCGGTCAACGAAAGCGCGATCACCGGCGAATCCGCGCCCGTCATCCGTGAATCCGGCGGAGACCGCTCTGCCGTCACCGGTGGCACCCAGGTGCTGTCCGACTGGATCAAGGTGCGCATCGGCACCGCCCCTGGCGATACCTTCGTCGATCGCATGATCGCGCTCATCGAAGGCGCGCAGCGCCAGAAGACCCCGAACGAGATCGCGCTGTCGATCCTGCTTTCGGGCCTGACACTGGTGTTCCTGGTTGCCGTTGTCACCCTCTGGGGTCTGGCCGGCTATTCCGGCACGGTCCTGTCGGTCACGGTTCTGGCAGCCCTGCTCGTCACCCTGATCCCGACCACGATCGGCGGCCTCCTGTCGGCCATCGGTATCGCCGGCATGGACCGGCTGGTGCGCTTCAACGTGATCGCCACATCCGGCCGCGCTGTCGAAGCCGCGGGTGACGTCGATACGCTGCTGCTCGACAAGACCGGCACCATCACCTTCGGCAACCGCATGGCCGCCAACTTCCTGCCGGTTCCCGGCGTGACCGATGTCGAGCTTGCCGATGCGGCGCTGCTTGCAAGCCTTGCCGACGAGACGCCGGAAGGCCGCTCGATCGCGGCCCTTGCCACCGGCGAGTTCGGTCGCCAGACGCCGGCCGTGTCCCTGCCATCGTCCGGCAAGCAGGCGGGCCGCGAGGTCGTTGCCCTGGCGGTCGGCGGCGGTGCAGTTCAGTCAGGCGCCCTCACGATCGACGCCGTCGTGCCCTTTGCTGCCGAAACGCGCCTGTCGGGCGTCGATTTCGCCGGCCGCCGTCTGCGCAAGGGGGCGGTGGATTCGATCCTGAAGTTTGCGGGCGTTCGCGACGAGAACGTGCCGGCCGAGTTCCGCCGCGCTGTCGACCAGGTCGCGCGCACCGGTGGTACGCCGCTGGCCGTCGCCGACGGCAACCGCCTGCTCGGCGTCATCCATCTGAAGGACGTGGTCAAGCCCGGCATCAAGGAGCGCTTCGCAGCGCTGCGCGCCATGGGCATCCGCACCGTGATGGTGACCGGCGACAACCCGGTGACGGCGGCCGCGATCGCGTCGGAGGCCGGGGTCGACGACTTCCTCGCCGAGGCGACGCCGGAAGACAAGCTCGGCTACATCCGCAAGGAACAAGAGGGCGGCCGGTTGATCGCCATGTGCGGCGACGGCACCAATGACGCGCCGGCGCTTGCCCAGGCCGATGTCGGCGTGGCGATGCAGACCGGCACCCAGGCGGCGCGCGAGGCCGCCAACATGGTCGACCTCGATTCCAGCCCGACCAAGCTCATCGAGATCGTCGAGATCGGCAAGCAGCTCCTGATGACGCGCGGCTCGCTGACGACCTTCTCGATCGCCAACGACGTGGCGAAATACTTCGCCATCATCCCGGCGCTGTTCATCACCACCTATCCGGCGCTCGCAGCCCTCAACATCATGGGCCTGACGTCGCCGCAGTCGGCAATCCTGTCGGCGGTGATCTTCAACGCGCTGATCATCGTGGCGCTCATTCCGCTGGCCCTGAAGGGCGTCAAGTACCGCCCTGTCGGTGCCGCGGCGCTGCTGCGCCGCAACCTGCTGGTCTATGGTCTCGGTGGCCTGATCCTGCCCTTTGCCGGCATCAAGCTCGTCGACATCGTCGTCTCCGCTCTCAATCTGGTGTAATCATGTTGAACCAACTTCGCCCCGCAATCGTCATGGCGCTGCTTCTGACCGCGATCACCGGCCTCGCCTATCCCTTCGCGATCACAGGTGCTGCGCAGGCGCTGATGCCCGCGCAGGCCAACGGCAGCCTGATCACGATCGACGGCACCGTCGTCGGCTCCGATCTGATCGGACAGAATTTTGCCTCCGACAAATATTTCTGGCCGCGCCCATCCGCGACCGGTCCCGAGGCCTACAATGCCGGCGGCTCGTCCGGCTCCAACCTCGGCCCGACCTCGGCCAAGTTGAAGGACCGGGTTGCCGCCGACGTCGAGAAGCTGCGCGCCAGCGGCGTCACCGGCGAAATCGCCGCCGATGGTGGCACGGCGTCGGGCTCCGGCCTCGATCCGCATATCTCGCCGGACTTCGCGCGCGAGCAGGTTTCCCGTGTCGCCAGGGTGCGTGGTCTGCCGGAGGCTGACGTGGCGAGCCTGGTCGAGCAGGCAACCGAAGGTCGGCTCTTCGGGATCATAGGCGAGCCGCGCGTCAATGTGCTAGAACTCAACCTTGCTCTGGATGCCCGGAGAAGCTGAGTTTGAAGCCAGAGACCCCGCATGCCTGAAACCGATCGCGAATCGAAAAGCCGCCCCGACCCGGACGCCCTGCTGGTGCTGGCCGGGCAGGGTCGAAGGGGAAAACTGACGGTCTTCCTCGGCGCTGCCCCCGGCGTCGGCAAGACCTACACGATGCTGACGCGTGCGCGGCGGCTGAAGTCCGACGGCGTCGATATCGTCATCGGTCTGGTGGAAACCCACGGGCGCGGCGAGACCGCCGCGCTCGTCGAAGGGCTGGAGATACTGCCGCGCCGCGATGTGAACCATCGCGGCCGTCTGCTTTCCGAATTCGATCTCGACGCAGCGCTCGCACGCCGACCCAAGATCATCGTCGTCGACGAACTGGCGCACAGCAATCCGGAAGGCAGCCGTCATCCCAAGCGTTATCAGGATGTCGAGGAACTGATCGCCGCCGGCATCGACGTCTGGACGGCGCTCAACATCCAGCATCTGGAAAGCCTGTCCGACGTCGTCGCCCAGATCACCGGCGTACCGGTGCGCGAGCGCGTGCCAGATACTGTCATCAGCCGCGCCGACGACGTGCTTCTGGTCGACCTGCCACCGGCGGAGCTGATCGAGCGCTTGAACCAGGGCAAGGTCTACCTGCCCGATAGCGCCAAGCGCGCCACCGAGCGCTTCTTCCGCCTCGGCAACCTGACCGCGCTGCGCGAGCTGGCGCTCCGGCGCACGGCCGACCGGGTCGACGACCAGATGGTCGACTATCTCAAGCAGAACGCGATCGAAGGACCATGGGCAAGCGGCGAGCGCCTGCTGGTGTGCATCGGTCCCGATCCGCTGTCGGAAAAGGTGGTGCGCACCGCAAGTCGCCTGGCCTCGGGGCTGAATGCGCCCTGGATCGTCGTCTTCATCGAGCGGGCCGATCGCGAAAGCGGCGACGGCGAGGCGGCAAGACGGCTCGACGAGACATTCCGCCTGGCCGAACAGCTCGGCGCCGAGACCCGCCGCATCGTCGGCAATGATTTCGTCGAGGAGATCCTGAAGCTCGCGCGCCGCGAACACGCGACCCAGATCGTCATCGGCACGAAACGACAGCCATTCCCGATGCGGCTCTTCCGGCAGTCTCTGCCCGATGCGCTGGCCGAGCGCATCACCGGCGTCGGCATTCACCTGGTGACCGACAAGGAACAGCCGCGCCCGAAACGGAGCATTGCCGTCAAGCGGAAAATGCCCGAGGGCTTCGGCCGGGCACTCGCCATCGCCACGGCCACGGTAGCTGCGGCGACCGCGCTCGGCGTCTTCATCGAGCGCTTCATCATCCTGCCGAATATCTCGCTGCTGTTTCTGTTGGCGGTGCTGGCGTCGGCCACCTATGCCGGGCACGTCTCGGCGATCGCGGCTGCCCTGCTCTCGGTGCTGGCCTACAACTTCTTCTTCATCAATCCGGTCGGCACCTTCACGGTGGCCGAGCCGCACGAAGTGTTTGCGCTTTTCATCTTTCTGGTGGCCGCCGCCCTTGCCGGCAGCCTTGCGTCCCGGGTGCGCGAGCAGGCGAAGGCAGCGCGTCGCCGCGCCGCGGCAACGCAGGCGCTCTATGATTTCTCCCGCAAGCTTTCGGGCACCGCCAATGTCGACGACGTGCTCTGGGCCGCGGTCACGCAGATGCAGACGACGTTGAAGCGCAATATTGCGGTGCTGCTGCCGGAGGAGGGCGACCTGCGGCTCAAGGCCGCCTGGCCGCCGGATACCGAGCTCGACGTCACCGATACCATGGCGGCCCGCTGGTCGATGGACAAGAAGGAGGCCGCCGGCAACGGCACCGGCACGCTGCCGAACAGTCCCTTTCATTTCCGGCCGCTGACGAGCCCGCATGGCGTCGTCGGCGTCTGCGGCTTTGCCCAGGCCGGAAAGCCGCTGGAGATCAACGAGGAGCGGGCGCTCGCCGCCATCCTAGACCAGACCGCGATCGCCATCGATCGCGCGCGACTGTCGCGCGAGAGCCTCGACCATGCCGCCAAACTCGAGGGCGAGCGGTTTCGCGCCGCCCTTCTGTCGTCGATCTCGCATGATCTGCGCACGCCGCTTGCCACCATCACCGGCGCCGTCACCAGCCTGCGCCAGCTCGGCGACCGAATGCCGCCGGAAAGCCGTGACGATCTCCTGCAGTCGATCGAGGAGGAGGGCGGCCGGCTGACGCGGTTCGTCGCCAATCTGCTCGACATGACCCGCATCGAGGCGGGCACGATCAACGCCAAGCGCGACTGGGTCGATGTCGTCGACGCCGTGCGCGCGGCCGTCGATCGGGCGCGCAAGTATTTTCCCGATCGCGAGATCGAGACCAGCATTGCGCCCGAACTGCCGCTGATGCGCGGCGACAGCGTGCTTCTCGGCCAGGTGCTATTCAACCTGCTCGACAATGCCAACAAATACGGCGGCGACGAACCGATCAGCATCTATGCGCGGCGCGACGGCAACGAGATCGTCCTGTCCGTCACCGATCTCGGCAAGGGCATCGCCGAGCGCGATCTCGAGCAGGTGTTCGAAAAGTTCTTCCGCCGCGGCAAGGTTGATGGACGCACGCCAGGCACCGGGCTCGGGCTGTCGATCGCCAAGGGCTTCGTCGAGGCAATGGGCGGTCGCATCAAGGCCGAAAGCCCGGCCTTGCGCCGGCGCGGGACCCGCATTTCCATGCGGTTTCCGGCCGCCGAAGCAGACATATCCGAAAAGGACCGTGCATGAGCGTGGAACGTATCCTCGTTGTCGACGACGAACCCCAGATCCAGCGTTTTCTACGGCCGGCCTTGAGTGCTGCCGGTTACGATGTGCTTGAGGCCCTGACCGGCGCGGAGGCATTGAAAGCCGCGGCGACCACCGCGCCCGACGTCGTCATTCTCGACCTCGGCCTGCCGGATATGGACGGCAAGGAGGTGATCGCCAACCTGCGCGCCTGGTCGCAGGTGCCGATCATCATCCTGTCGGCGCGCGACCGCGAAAGCGAAAAGATCGCGGCCCTCGATCTCGGCGCCGACGACTACATCGAGAAACCCTTCGGGATCGGGGAGCTGACGGCGCGTATCCGCGCTGCCCTTCGCCACCGCATCCAGATGGAAGGCGGGCACACCCAGCTCTCTGCCGATGGCGTGGCGATCGATACGATCAAGCGCATCGTCACCCGTGACGGCGAACCCGTGCGGCTGACGCCGAAGGAATATGACCTGCTTGTCATGCTGGCCCACCATGCCGGACGTGTCGTCACCCATAAGACGCTGCTGACATCAGTCTGGGGTGCCGCGCATGGCGAAGACCTGCACTACCTGCGCGTCTTCATCGGCCAGCTGCGTGGCAAGATCGAGCGGGATCCGGCCGACCCGAAGATCATCCGCACCGAACCGGGCGTCGGTTACCGCTTTGTCGGCGACGGCGATTGAGGTTGCGCCTCCGTCACCGCCCGGTTCAGCCGTCGCTCAGTTGACGGCCGCCGGCTTCTGCTGGTTTTCCGTCAGCGTGTCGCCGACGACAGGCCGTTTTTTCGTTGGTCGCGGATTTTCGAGGATGTTGACCGGCGCCGAGAGCGTCGTCGCCGCGACATTGCCGACGTTTCTCGCCGTGCCGGCGACGACGGCGGCGATACCCGTCCCGACCGAAATGTTGCTATCGGTCAGCGTCTGACCCTTGATCAGTCGCTGGCCGATCAGCTGGACGATCTCTGGGCTTTCGGCGAACTTGCCGTGATGCAGCCCGTCGTCGGTTTCGACCTTCGTCAGGTCAATGGCGGTGATGCCGGATTTTTCCAGATCCGTGCGGTAGGGCTCCTTCGACGGATCGATGGCGCCAAGGCGCGAGACGTCGCCGGATATGAAGCTCGAAAGCGCCAGCGCCCGATCGTCTTGCGACACGAAGATCGTGAACTTCGGCTTCTTCTTGCCCATCTCCACCCATTGCTTGGCAAAGACGTCGAGGTCGATATCAGGCGATGCCAGGATGACGTTCTGGATTTTCGAGGGCACGTTGCCGTCGCGAATACCCATCTGCCGGAGCGATTCCATCGTCAGCCAGGTGCCCATGGAATGGGCGAGGATGGTGATGTCCTTGACCTTGGGCGCTTCCGACAGGATGCGCAGCGTGTCTTCGAGCGCCGTGCGCGAATAGTTGGTGCTTTCCTTGTCGTAATTGTATTCGAACACGTTGGCGCGTGACGGCCAGGTGAACAGGATCGGCGTCGTCTGGGCGCCGGAATCGTGGATGATCTGCGCCAGCCGGAAGACGGAGTCTTCGTAGCGGTTGTTGAATCCGTGGACGAAGACGAAGGCGTGACCGCCGACATTGTGCTGCTCGAACCAGGCCTTGCCGTCGGCAAGCGTGTCGAGTTCGCGCACCCGCGTGACGGCAAAATCGGTCGCGGGATTGGGCGGCAATTTTTTCGGCCATTGCACCGTGCCGGCCTTGCGCACCGTGTCGGGCGGGATCGAGACTGCAACGTCCGTCATGAACGTCTTTGCGTCTCGCTCACCCGAAAACAGTGTCGCGGGATCGCCCGAAGGCTGCCGCGTGGTCGCGACCAGCATCTCCACCTGCGCCGTTTTCGGTGACTGCGCGGTCAGTGCCACGGGCGCCATGACGCCCTTCGGCTTGCCGGCGCAACCTGAAAGCCCAAGGGAAAGGGCAATGGGCAAGGTGATCACCGCGATTTTCAGCATCAGCTCGGTCGAGATCGTAACACGCGCATTGTCCGTCATTGGCGCTCCACGCAGAAACAAAACGAGCCGCATCAGACTGTGCTTTCGCGACGGCGCGATGACACCACTGCACGCGGGCATATGCAAGCGGGTATTTTCCCGTCTCGCGAGGAGATGGCGCCTGCCCGATCGGCCTGTGGTCGGGAGCTGCCCGGCGGCGGCCGGCACTTCTCGTCGGCATCGATCGGTGCTAGGACATCAGGTCAAAGGGATAACCGAAGCTCTGCCTCGAAACCCGGTGTGCAACCATTGGCCACATCGGAGAGACCTTTTCCGATCGCGGCGTTCACCGATCGGGAAAGGCAGCATGAACATCCCCCTTCTTCTCCTCGCATTGGCGACCTTCGTCACCGGCACGGCGGAAAATATCGTGATCGGCATCCTGCCGGAGGTGGCCTCCGGCCTTGGCGTTTCCATCGGTCTCGCCGGACAGTTGACCGCGGTGTTTTCGGTGACTTTCGCGCTTGCGGCGCCGGCAGCGCTGCAGCTGACGGCGCGTATCGACCGCAAGCCCCTGCTTTCTCTGGCGCTTTGTCTGTTCGTTGTCAGCAACCTTGCAGCGGCAGCCAGCCCGGCCTACGGCGTGCTGGTCGCTGCCCGCATCGGCATGGCGGCGGCCAGCGCCGTTGCCTGCCTGGTCGCGACCATGCTGGCGACGGAGATTGTTCCACGGGAGAGGCGGGGGCGCGCCATCGGCCTGATCTTCATGGGCATCAGCGCATCGCTCGTGCTCGGCGTGCCCGCGGGCATGATCGCAAGCAGTGCCCTTGGCTGGCGCAGCGTCTCCGTCGGGCTCGCGCTGTTTGCGGCCATCGTCCTTCTCGCCTGCCTGTGCTTAGTGCCGGCGACCGGTCGGCCGAAGCCGGCCCGCCATGCCTCCTATCGCGATCATTTGCGGTCGGCCTCGTGCCTGTTTGCACAGATGGTCTCGGTGCTGATGATCGGCGGCCACTTTGTGCTCTTTGCCTATCTCGCACCCTATTTGCGCGCAATCGCCGGCATGGACGGCAACGAGGTCGTCGCCGCGTTCTTCGCCTTCGGCGTGGCGGGGGTCTGCGGCGGGTATCTCGGCGGACGGCTCAGCGATGCCGTGGCGCCGCGGCTGGCGCTGCGACTGACACCGCTTGCCTACCTTCTGGCGCTGATCGTGATACCGTTGGTGGTCGAGAATCGCCTGGCGATGATTGCCGCGATGATGCTGTGGGGCTGCATCAGCTGGATGATCTCGCCGGTCGTGCAGAGCTTCCTGATTGCGCGCAGCCCGCAGACGGCGGAAGCCGGCGTCGGCCTCAACCTGTCGGCCATGCATGTGGGCGTCGGGCTCGGCACGGGCATCGGAGGCGTGCTCGTCGAAATCGCAACGCCGTCAGCACTTCCGGTGGCTGCAGCAGCCTTGGCAAGTCTTGCAGTCGTCGCGGCGCTGGCCGCGACGAGGCGCACAGCGGTCACGCAGCCCGATCGTCAGGCGCGGTGAGCCGGCACTTCACGCCGTCGTTTGCGGGCAGATCAGGAAGCCGGCGTCGGCAGCGGCAGGTTGATCGCCGGGCCGGGGTTGACCCCATGCTGTCGGCGGACCTGTCGCGAGGCGCTGCCGTCGAACAGCGACATCGGCAACGTGCCGGTCAGGATCCAGCGGTAGGGCGAGCGGGCATCCGGCTCGCGTGTCTGGTGGACTACCGAAGCCAACGGCAGCACGTATTCAGGTCGGCGAAGGCCAGCCTCCCGGTTGCCGAGCCATGTCAGCACGATCAGCACTTCGCCGCCGATCTCGATCGCCGACAAGGAACAGGTCCGCCCCGCGACATTTGCCTGAACGGCATCCTCGTGAACCTGAAAACGGCTGACCTTAAGCGACATCGTTCGACTTCCCTGAAATGGACCACTTGCATGCCGCATGCGGCAAGCCGTGCTGGCCTTTGGCCAGCTTCAGACTTTCGTCCCGCTACAGTGCTCATTTCTTTGAAGGAAAATGGTGCCGCTTAGCAGACTCGAACTGCTGACCCCATCATTACGAATGATGTGCTCTACCAACTGAGCTAAAGCGGCCCTGAGGCGGTTCCGCGAAAAAGACCGCGGAACGAAGTGTGAGGCGCTGATAAACGCAAAGCGCCAAGATTTCAAGCCATCAGTTTCGAGAACTTGAAAATTCCTTGTGGGTGGCAACGACGGGGGCCGCGTGGAGGCCGAGGCGGGCGCGCGCCGCGTCGTATTCACGCTCCCAGCGGTCGACCATGTTTGCTACCGAAGTCACCTCGCGCACCGCGCCGATGCCCTGGCCGCAGCCCCAGATGTCCTTCCAGGCCTTGGCGCCTTCGGTCGCCTGGGCGAAATCCATCTTCGAGGGGTCGGCTTCGGGCAGGCTTTCCGGATCCATGCCGGCGGCGACGATCGATGGCTTCAGGTAGTTGCCGTGGATGCCGGTGAAGTAGTTGGAATAGACGATGTCGGCGGCGTTGCTGTCGACGATCATCTGCTTGTAGGCGTCGCTGGCGCGCGCCTCCTCGGTGGCGATGAAGGGCGAACCGATATAGGCCATGTCGGCGCCCATGGCCTGGGCGGCGAGAATTGCGCCGCCATTGGCGATCGCGCCGGACAACAATAGCGGACCGTCGAACCAGGAGCGGATCTCCTGAACGAGGGCAAACGGCGACAACGTGCCGGCATGGCCGCCGGCACCTGCGGCAACGGCGATCAATCCGTCGGCGCCCTTGCGGATCGCCGAATTGGCATGGCGGTTGTTGATCACGTCATGCAGCACGATACCGCCATAGGAATGGATGGCGGCGTTGACCTCGGGCACGGCG
Organism: Hyphomicrobiales bacterium; assembly: GCA_900469625.1. Lineage (GTDB taxonomy): Bacteria > Pseudomonadota > Alphaproteobacteria > Rhizobiales > Rhizobiaceae > Ensifer. The sequence goes on along the minus strand of UBXV01000007.1, from coordinate 428,416 downwards.
CCGAGCGAGGATATGACCACCGGAACCTTGTACTTGATGCAGAGCATCAGGTCCTGCTCGAGGCGGGCGTTGGACTTGTGGACGATCTGATTGACGGCAAAAGGGGCCGCCGGGCGACCCGGGTTCTTGGCGTCGTGATCGGCGAGCGTCTCGGTGACTTCGGCAAGCCACTCGTCGAGCTGCGACTGCGGGCGAGCGTTGAGCGCCGGGAAGGAGCCGACCACGCCCGCCTTGCATTGCGCGATCGTCAGCTTGGGATGCGAAATGATGAACAAGGGTGCACCGACAACCGGCAGTCTCGTCGTTCCGGAAAGAATTGGCGGCAGCGACATCGTGTTCTCCATCCCATTAATTTTGACGTTTGCGTAAACGTCAAAATAGATAGCAGCAAGTTGCGCGCTTGCAAAGATGCCGATTTTCAGGGTCGCGCGGCAGTGCGCAAGCAGTTTTCCCCGACGATGCCGGGGCTGGCCGCGCGCCGGACTTGCGGATTTCGAAAGCAGCGGTTACGCAATTGTTAACAAAACCAACGGCGTGCATCCGGAATTAACCGATAGGGGCGTGCGGATGATGAAAGAACGGCGCGGGTCGGACGACGAGCGCCGGCGGGGCTGCTGCAGATACCCTTAGGTCGGACCCGATTTGAGGATAAAATCAAGCGGCTGATTGAAAGCGTTGCAGCGTCCTTTGCGCGCCATGACAGGCGCGTGGCGTGGCAAGGCCCGGTGTGCACAGAAGGATTTGACGTGAGCGGACTCGAGACTGCAATCCGAAATGCGCTGGAGCGCTCCGATCGAACCAACGCCGAAACGCGGGCACGCATCTATCAATCGGCGCGCCAGGCGCTGGAGACCGGCCTGCAGAAGCAGGGGATCGAGGACCAGAACGTCGTCGCCCAGCAGCGCCATCGGCTGGAAGCGGTCATTCATGCGATCGAGACCGAGGAGCGGGCGGTGTTGAAGGCACGTCCGGCGCAAGCGCCTTCGGTGAGCCTCGACGATGCCGTTGCGCCACGAGCCGCAACAGCGGCGCGGCCCGAACCGCAGACGCCCGTCTCCGCAACCGACCGCCGCGAGCCGGCGTTTGCCGGCCAGGCGCCGCGCGACGGCGCGAGCGATGGCGGGCTTGGCGGCCTTCGTGCCGATCGCGATGGCCCTGTCGTCTCGACGGCTGCGGCCGGAGAAGTCGCCGCCAGGCAGTCTAATTCCGGTAGGGGCGCCGTCGCTCCGGATGTGCGCGCCATGGATGGCCGCAAGCGCCGACGCAAGCGTGGGAGCCTGCTGTCGCTTACCATGGTCGTCGCGACGCTGCTCGCAGCGCTTGTCGCGGCGGTCTGGTGGGTGGAGACCAACAATCTGCTGCAGTCGCCGTCCGCGCGCGACACCAATGTCGCCAATCCGCCGGCAACCGTCGCCTCGCAGGATTTCGACGGCGCCGCCGGTCTGCGCACGCTCGGCGCCCAGGAAGGCTTCACCGGCGACTGGGTCGAGGTGTACACGCCCGGCAAGACCGGCACGATCGCGCCTGGCCCTCGGGCAACCGCCGAGCCGATCACCGACGATGGTGGCCAGCGTATCCTTTTGACGTCGGCCGATGCCGATGCCGATGGCGACGTAACCATCGAGATCCCGGCTGCGATCCTCGCCGAACTCTCGGGAAAGACCTCGACACTGGCGCTGACCGTACAGGCCACGCCCGGAAAATCGACCGAGTTTGCGGTGGAGTGCAACTTCTCTTCGCTCGGCGAGTGCGGCCGCCATCGGTTCACGCTGCATGACGAACGTGTCGACATGCTGTTCCAGGTCACCTTCGACCGGAGCCTTGCACCAAGCGCAGCCGGTCAGATCGTCATCAACAGCGACATCAGCGGCGCCGGCAAGGGCCTGAACCTTTACGCCATCCGCGTCCTGCCGGGCCAGTAAGCCTGCCCGGCAGCCTGTCTCGCCGGCAGGGCTATTTCAGGAATCCGGGGCCCGAACCGACGATCTTGTCGTCGATCTCGCCGATCGCGTCCTTGTCCTTGCCGTCGTAATCGAGCTTGGACAGCATGTGGCGAATGAGGTTGATCCGCGCCCGCCGCTTGTCGTTGCCGCGCACCACGGTCCAAGGCGCGTGGTCCGTATGGGTCTCGTTCAGCATCTGGTTGCGCTTATCGGTATAGTCGTCCCACTTGTTGAGGGCGGCGATATCCATCGGCGAGAGCTTCCAGACCTTCAAGGGATCGTGGCAGCGATCGTGAAAGCGCTTGAGCTGCATTTCGCGACCGATGTTGATCCAGAATTTGAAGAGCTGGATACCCTCGTGGACGATCATCTTTTCGAAGCGCGGCGCCTGTTTGAGAAAATGTTCGTGCTGCTCGGGCGTGCAGAAGCCCATCACCGGCTCGACGCCGGCGCGGTTGTACCAGGAGCGGTCGTAAAGCACGAGTTCGCCTGAGGTCGGCATGGTGGCGATGTAGCGCTGGAAGTACCATTGCCCGCGCTCGGTCTCGGTCGGCTTCGTCAAGGCGACCACGCGGGCCCAGCGCGGATTGAGGTTGCCGCTGACGGCATGGATGGCGCCGCCCTTGCCGGCCGCGTCTCGGCCCTCGAACAGGGCGATGACGCGCTTGCCGGTCGCCTGCTGCCAAAGCTGCAGCTTGACCAGTTCGATCTGCAGTTTTTCCAGCGTCTTCAGGTATTCGTCGTCGTCGAGCTTCTTCTTGTAGGGGTAGTCGTCGGAGGAGAAGGCAGCGTCGTCGATCCACTTGGGCAATTCCGGGTTGTCGATGTCGAAGAGCCGTTTCTTGCCGCCGATATTGAGCTCTACCGCCCGGCTTTCGGTCTTCGCTGCCGCCTGCTTTGATGCCATGTGGTCGTCCTCCAGCCCAAGCGATTTCCTGTGAGGAGGCCACAATTGCATTGCGGATTCAAGCGCACCGTGAAAATCATGTCATGAAGCGTCGCTATCTCTCGACCATTTGAGGCCTGGAGGAGGACGAAGTGATTCGCGAGGATATAGTGCTGGACGGTTCCAAGGCGTTCTGGCGGACGCTGGTGCCGCGATTGAAGGCAGAGCGCTGGCTGCTCGGTCTGACCGTGCTCTTGGCCATCCTTGCCAGTATCGCCGGCATTCATTTCCTCGTCGTATTGCCGTTCTGGGTCGTGCTTGCCGCAGCGCTTTTGACCCGCAGCAGGCCGTCCGCGTTGCCGAAGGCCGCGAAGGCTGCCAAGGTGACGGCCGCGACCGGTGTCGCCAGCGATGCCCTGATCCCGGCGCTCAACGCGCTCGACATGCCGGTGCTGGTGGTGGCCGCCGACGAGACCGTCGTCTTCCAGAACATCGCTGCCGAAAAGGCATTCGGCACCATACCGCCCAACAGCTATCTGGCTGCCCGTGTCCGCTCGCCGGGGATCCTCGACATGGTTCGCGAGACGATCGCCACCGGCAAGATCAATCAGATCGAGCACACCGAGCGCCTGCCGTCCGACACGGTTTATGTCGTCCGGGTCGCACCCGCCGATATCGGCGGCGAGGGACCGTGGCGTCGGGTCTTCCTGTTGACCTACCGCGATATTTCCCAGGCCCGCCGTATCGATCGCATGCGGTCGGATTTCGTCGCCAATGCCAGCCACGAATTGCGCACGCCGCTCGCCTCGCTGCGCGGCTTCATCGAGACGATGCAGGGACCGGCCCGCAACGACCTGAAGGCGCAGGAGAAATTCTTCGGCATCATGCACGAGCAGGCGACGCGCATGAGCCGGCTCGTCGACGACCTCCTGTCCCTGTCGCGACTGGAGCTGAAGTCCCATATCGCGCCCGACGATACGATCGACCTGCGCCCGCTGCTCGGTCATGTCCGCGACAGCCTGGCGCCACTTGCGGGCGATCTCGACGTGACGATCATGCTTACGATGCCGGATACCCCGGTCGTCGTTCAGGGCGATCGCGACGAACTGATCGAAGTGTTCGAGAACCTGATCGAGAATGCCTGCAAATACGGCCAGGAAGGCAAGAAGGTCGATGTTGTGCTTTCCGGCGGCGAAGGCGGGCAGGCGGAAGTCGTGGTCAGGGACTACGGGCCTGGCATTCCGGCCGAGCATGTACCGCGCATCACCGAACGGTTCTACCGGGTCAATGTCGAGGCAAGCCGCTCGAAAAAAGGCACCGGTCTCGGCCTTGCGATCGTCAAGCACATCCTGACGCGCCACCGCGCGCGGCTCCTGATCCACTCGGAGCTCGGCAAGGGCACGGTGTTTACCGTGCGTTTTTGACATATTGGCGCGGGATAAAGTCGCGCTCTTCATTTTTCATTATGATTTTCAATGACATGAGCTGTCATAAATGTTTCGCGAAACTGACATAAAAGGTGTGGCCATCGGCGGCTAGTTAGGGGCAGCCGATCAGACGGCGAAGAGCGCTGCAACGCTTGGCGCACTCAACACAAGCCCATTCCGGGAGAACTTTTATGAAAGCTCTTAAACTTACTGTCGCGGCGCTCGTCGCGTCCGCCGCATTCGCTGGCGTGGCTGTCGCGCGCGATCAGGTTCAGGTCGCCGGCTCCTCGACCGTTCTTCCCTATGCAAAGATCGTCGCCGAAACGTTCGGCGAGACCTTCCCGGACTTCAAGACCCCGGTCGTCGAATCCGGCGGCTCCTCGGCTGGCCTGAAGGAATTCTGCAAGGGCGTCGGCCCTGACACCATCGACATCGCCAACTCCTCGCGCAAGATCAAGGACAGCGAAGTCGAGGCCTGCAAGGCCGCCGGCGTCACCGAAATCCAGGAAATCCAGATCGGTTACGACGGCATCGTCTTTGCAACCGACGCCGGCAATGCCGACCTCGCCTTGAAGCCGGTCGATCTCTACAAGGGCCTGGCTGCTGAAGTCGTCGTCGACGGCAAGCTCGTCGCCAACCCCTACAAGAAGTGGTCTGAAGTCAACTCGGCTCTGCCGGACGCCACCATCGCTGCCTATATTCCGGGCGAAAAGCACGGCACGCGCGAAGTATTCGAAGAGAAGATCCTGGCTGCAGGCTGCAAGGAAGCCGGCGCTCTCGACGTCATCAAGGCAGCCGTTGCCGACGAAAAGCAGCAGCACAGCAAGTGCGTCGCAGTCCGCAAGGACGGCCTGGCCGTCGACATCGACGGCGACTACACCGAAACGCTCGCCCGCATCGCGGCCAACAAGAGCGGCATCGGCGTCTTCGGCCTGTCCTTCTATGAAAACAACGCCGACAAGCTGAAGGTCGCCACCGTCAACGGCATCGTTCCGTCGACCGAAACGATCGCTTCCGGCGAGTATCCGGTTTCCCGCCCGCTGTACTTCTACGTCAAGAAGGCTCACCTCGGCGTTATCCCGGGCCTCAAGGAATTTGTTGAGTTCTTCCTCGACGACCAGATGGTCGGCCCGGAAAGCCCGCTTGCCGAATACGGCCTCGTGGCTGCTCCGGACGCCGAGCGCGAAGAAGTTCGCAAGGCTTTCGCAGCCGGCAACATGCTCTGATACTGACAAGCCCCGGCGCGAGATATCGCGCCGGGGCATGCCTTGATCCATCCGAACTGCCGGCAGCGCCCTGAGCGCCACGCCGCGGAGACGTGCCGATGAGTACTTCATTTCTTCTTTTGCTCATTGTTATAATTGGCTTTATTTCATATTTTGCGGGCCGTGCGCGTTCCTTCGCTCAGGCCGGCGGCAAGCTCTCCAATCTGCATTCCCTGCCTGGTTATCACGGCAGCTATGTCGCGATCTGGGCAATCCTTCCGGCAGCGCTGGTGCTTGGCGCCTGGCTCATTGCCGCGCCTGTCTATATCGATGCCAGCACCCGGGCGGCCTTGCCTGACACGGTACAGTCGCAGGGCGGCGCCACCGTCGAGCTGGCGCTCGGCCAGGTCAAGTCGGTAGCCGGCGGCCTGAAGCGGCTAACGGCCGAAGAGGTGTCGGCGCTCGAAAGCGGTTCGGCCAATCTTCGCTCGACGCTTGCTGCCAAGGGCGTGGCCCTTGCCGGCGAAGGCGAGCCCTACATGATCGCGGCCGCGCAGCATTTCAACGCGATGAGCGTCACCAATCGCTGGCTGATGAGCGCCATCGTGCTGCTGATCGCCGTTGCCGGCGGCGCCTATGCCATTCGCAACATCGCCACCCGCTTCCGCGCCCGCAATCAGGTCGAGCGGGTCATGCTCGGCTCGCTGATCGTCGCGTCCTCGATCGCCATCCTGACCACGGTCGGCATCATCGCCTCGATGCTGTCGGAGGCCGGCCGCTTCTTCACGATGGTTTCGCCCTTCGAATTCTTCTTTGGAACGGTCTGGGATCCGCGGTTTGCGGCTGCGGGCAGCGGTGGCTCCTCCGGCCAGTTCGGCCTGATCCCGCTTCTCGCCGGCACGCTCTATATCGCCTTCGTCGCCATGCTGTTCGCCGTGCCGATCGGCCTGTTTGCAGCCATCTACATGGCGGAATACGCAAGCCCGCGCCTTCGTTCCACGGCAAAGCCGCTGCTCGAGGTGCTCGCCGGCATCCCGACCATCGTCTACGGCTTCTTCGCGCTGGTGACCGTCGGCCCGTTCCTGCGCGATATCTCCGCCCAGCTGAATGGTCTCGTTACCGGCAACTATCAGAACTTCATTCAGGCGCAGAGCGTTTTGACCGCCGGCATCGTCATGGGCATCATGCTGATCCCGTTCGTGTCCTCGCTGTCGGACGACATCATCACCCAGGTGCCGCGGGCACTGCGTGACGGTTCGCTCGGTCTTGGCGCCACCCGCTCCGAGACGGTCAAGAAGGTCATCCTTCCCGCGGCCCTTCCGGGCATCGTCGGCGCTCTTCTCCTGACCGCCTCGCGCGCCGTCGGCGAAACGATGATCGTCGTGCTTGCCGCCGGTGTCGCCGCCCGCATGCAGATCAACCCTTTCGAACCGATGACCACGGTGACCGTGAAGATCGTCAACCAGCTGACGGGCGACCTCGAGTTCACCTCGCCGCAGACGCTGGTGGCCTTCGCGCTCGGCATCACGCTCTTCGTCATCACGCTCGGCCTCAACATCTATGCGCTCTACATCGTGCGCAAATATCGGGAACAGTACGAATGACCGACATCGCTTCCCCGACCGTCCGGATCTCCGCCCGTCCCGCCTCCGCCAAGCGCGATATCGGTATCAAGCGCCGCTACGCGGCCGAGCGCCGGTTCCGCATCTATGGCATCAGCGCCATCAGCCTCGGCCTGTTCTTCCTCGCTCTGTTGCTGTGGACGGTGTTTTCCAACGGTTACACTGCGTTCCAGCAGACGACGATCACGCTGCCGATCGAATTCACCGAAAAGGTCATCGACCCCAAGGGTGAACGCGCCACCGACGGCAAGGTGCTGATGACGGCCAATTATCCGCTTCTGGTGCGCGATGCGCTGATCAAGCAGCTCGGCATCGATCCGAGCAAGCGTCCGCTGGTCAAGCAGGCAACCGATATGGTGTCGGCAAGCTCCCGCACGCTGCTGCGCGACATCGTCGTCGCCGACCCCTCGGTCATCGGCAAGACGATACCGGTGACGCTGCTCGCGGAAGCCAATGTGGATTCCGCCTTCAAGGGTCAGATCGACCTCTCGGTCGACCAGAGCAAGCGCAAAGTCAAGGACCAGCAGGTCACCTGGATGAACGACATGGCGAGCGCCGGCGTTCTGACGAAGAGCTTCAACACCGGTATCTTCACCTTTGGCGCATCGAGCCGTCCGGAGGCGTCCGGCGTCGGTGTTGCAGCCCTCGGCTCGCTGTTCATGATGCTGATCGTGCTGGTGCTGGCGTTGCCGATCGGCGTTGCCGCCTCGATCTACCTCGAGGAGTTCGCGCCGAAGAACCGGCTGACCGACCTGATCGAGGTCAACATCAACAATCTCGCCGCCGTTCCCTCGATCGTCTACGGTCTCCTGGGCTTGGCCGTGTTCATCAACTTTGCCGGCATGCCGCGTTCGGCCGCTCTCGTCGGCGGCCTGGTGCTGACCCTGATGACGCTGCCGACGATCATCATCGCTACCCGCGCGGCACTGAAGGCGGTGCCGCCCTCGATCCGCTCGGCAGCGCTCGGTCTCGGTGCCTCGAAGATGCAGACCATCTTCCACCACGTCCTGCCTCTGGCGATGCCGGGCATCCTGACCGGGACGATCATCGGTCTCGCCCACGCCCTTGGCGAAACTGCGCCGCTGCTTCTCATCGGCATGGTCGCCTTCGTCGTCGACTATCCCGGCTCGCCGATGGAGCCGTCGACGGCGCTGCCGGTACAGATCTATATGTGGGCCAACGAAGCGGAACGCGCCTTCGTCGAGCGCACCTCCGGCGCGATCATAATTCTTCTCATCTTCCTCGTCGTCATGAACCTTGGCGCCATTCTGTTGCGACGTCGCTTTGAGCGCCGTTGGTAGTGAGGTAATTACTATGAACATCATGTCAGAAGCAGCAGTCGAGAAAGCCCTGGATCAGAAAATGAACACGGTTCCCTACAAGATGATCGGCAAGGATGTGTCGGTCTACTACGGCGAAAAGCGCGCGCTTTTCGACGTCAACCTCAACATCCGCGAAAATACGGTGACCGCGCTGATCGGCCCTTCGGGCTGCGGCAAGTCGACCTTTCTGCGCACGCTGAACCGAATGAACGACACCATCGAGAACTGCCGCGTCACCGGCAAGATCACGCTCGATGAAGACGATGTCTACGATCCGGCCATCGACGTCGTCGAGCTGCGCGCCCGCGTCGGCATGGTGTTCCAGAAGCCGAACCCGTTCCCGAAGTCGATCTACGACAACGTCGCCTACGGCCCGCGCATTCACGGCCTTGCCCGCACGAAGTCCGAGTTCGACGACGTGGTCGAGACCAGCCTGCAGAAGGCGGGCCTCTGGAACGAGGTGAAGGATCGCCTGCATGAGCCGGGCACCGGCTTGTCCGGCGGCCAGCAGCAGCGCCTTTGCATCGCCCGTGCGGTTGCCGTCAGCCCGGAAGTGATCCTGATGGACGAGCCCTGTTCGGCGCTCGACCCGATCGCGACCGCGAAGGTCGAGGAGCTGATCCACGAGCTGCGCAGCAACTTCACGATTGTCATCGTCACCCACTCGATGCAGCAGGCAGCGCGCGTGTCGCAGCGCACCGCCATGTTCCACCTCGGCAATCTCGTCGAGGAGAACGACACCGACAAGATGTTCACCAATCCGGATGACCAGCGTACCCAGGACTACATCATGGGTCGCTTCGGCTGATCGCCGAAGCTCGCCCTCACCCTGTTTCCTGAACGCGCCCGCAAGGATCAAAGATTATGTCCATGCACATAATGTCCGCCTATGACGAAGAACTGAAATACCTGACGCGCCGCATCTCCGAGATGGGCGGCATTGCCGAGCAGATGGTGGGCGAGTCCGTCCGCGCGCTTGTCAATTCCGATCTCGCGCTGGCGCAGAAGGTCATCTCCGACGACACCATCCTCGATGAAGCCGAGCGCCAGATCGGCGAAAAGGCGATCATCACCATTGCCAAGCGCCAGCCGGTGGCCGCGGACCTGCGCGAAATCATGGGGTCGATCCGCATCGCATCCGATCTGGAGCGCGTCGGCGACCTCGGCAAGAACAACGCCAAGCGCGTGATCGCCGTTGCCGGCTCGGGCATCCCGCGCAAGCTGGCCCGCGGCCTCGAGCATCTGGCCGAGCTTGCGCTGGTGCAGTTGAAGGAAGTCCTCGACGTCTATGCCTCCCGCTCGCCGGAGAAGGCCAACAGCATCCGCGAGCGCGATGAGGAGATCGATGCGATCTACACCTCGCTGTTCCGCGAGCTGCTCACCTACATGATGGAAGATCCGCGCAACATCACGCCCTGCACGCACCTTCTGTTCTGCGCCAAGAACATTGAGCGCATCGGCGACCATGCCACCAACATCGCCGAGACGATCTATTACATGGCGACGGGCGCGCAGCCGGAAGGCGAACGTCCAAAGGACGACAATACGTCGACGCTGGGCGCCGTAAAGGACTAGAGCGCCGTGCGTTCTCAGGAACGCACAAAGGACGCTCCAGCACTTTAATTCTGGAGCATCTTACTGCCCTCGAGTGAAACCACCTGAAGGCAGGATGCTCTGGGCCAGGATAAGTTCGAGTGCCTGCATGTAAACTTCATCCGGTCGCAGCTTCGGTTGCGGCCCTGCCTTGTTGCGCCTGTAGCCAACCGTTTTCGCGCATGTCTTTGAAAGCGCGCGGAAGGCTCCAGATGCTGTATGTTCGAGCATCTCCCGGCGTTCGATCGAACACGGGATGCTCTGGGTAAGGAGACGTTACCTGATGCTGCCGAAAATCGCCGTTGTCGAAGACGAAGAGGCCCTGAGCGTCCTCTTGCGATATAACCTTGAAGCCGAGGGCTTCGATGTCGATACGATCCTGCGCGGCGACGAGGCCGAGATCCGCTTGCAGGAGCGCCTGCCGGATCTCCTGATCCTCGACTGGATGCTGCCGGGTGTCTCCGGCATCGAGCTTTGCCGCCGTCTTCGCCAGCGCCCGGAAACCGAGCGACTGCCGATCATCATGCTGACGGCGCGGGGCGAGGAGAGCGAGCGGGTTCGCGGCCTTGCCACTGGCGCCGACGATTATGTCGTCAAGCCGTTCTCGACGCCGGAGCTGATGGCGCGGGTCAAGGCGATGCTGCGCCGTGCCAAGCCGGAGGTTCTCTCGACGCTGCTTCGCTGCGGCGATATCGAGCTCGATCGCGAGACGCACCGTGTGCATCGCCGCACCCGCGAAGTCCGCCTCGGCCCGACGGAATTCCGCCTGCTCGAATTCCTGATGTCGTCGCCGGGCCGGGTGTTTTCGCGCTCGCAGCTGCTCGACGGCGTCTGGGGTCACGACATCTATGTCGACGAGCGCACCGTCGACGTGCATGTCGGCCGCCTGCGCAAGGCGCTGAATTTCTCGAGCATGCCGGATGTGATCCGCACCGTTCGCGGTGCCGGCTACTCGCTCGAAAGCTGAGCCGGCCAATCGGCAGGCAATAAAAAAGGGGCCGGTCGGCCCCTTTTTCTGTACGTGTCTTCGGCCACTTCAGCGTGCGCGGCGGCGCTCGGCGGACGGCTGGTAGGCAAGCCGCGCGTGAAATGTGCAGTAGGGCGAAGCTTCCGGGGAATCGTTGCCGCAGAAGTGGAATTCTTCCTTCAGCGGGTCGCCGATCGGCCATTTGCAGGTGCGCTCGGTCAGCTGCGTCAGTTCCAGGCGGCGCGACATCGGCACGACCACGTCGGTCTGGACGTGGAAGTCCTGTTCGGCGACGAGATCGACTTCGACCTCTTCCTTGAGGACTAGGGCGCCAGCCGGGCGGGTAACCGTGCGGGTGGTGACGCGCGAGGCGAAGTTCGGGGCGCGCGGCGCCGATGTGGCCGGGCGCGGCTTCGGCCGGGTCGCAGCTGCGGTGCCACCAGCCTTGGCCCTGCCGGGCAGGCTCAGCCGGTGAACCTTGCCGATGACCGCATTGCGGCTGACGCCGCCGAGCTGTGCCGCGATCTGGCTCGCGCTCAGGCCCTCGGACCAAAGCTTCTTCAGTTTTTCCACCCGCTCGTCAGTCCAGTTCATTTCTGCACTCTCCGTTCTCAGCGTTGGCGATGACAGAATCTTTCACCACGCTCCGGCAAGGTTCCGGAGCTGCAACGCGATAACACTTTTGGTGACTAGGTCCGCCGCATGCGTCTAGTAATTGAACGTTAACCTACTGACCGCCGGACTCCGTGGCAAGAGTCCGCGGAATCGCGCCGAATCGATTTCTTGGTTTTCCCCAACTTGCTCGGCGGGCGTTGTATTTTTGCAAGCCCCGCCGAGACGATTTTTTCGTCGCACGGATGAGGGTCGTGCGACCGCACTGCAAGGCTTGGTTTTGTTGACATTGCGCTGCGAAATGGGAATAGTGCCTGCGCCGCCGCAAGGCGGCATTTTTAATTTTTGCCGCGCCCAACATCGCGCGCGGACCGATGCCGATAGCAATGAAGGAGAGGCTCGCCATGACTGCAACCACGCCGCTTTACGACACCTACATGCGTGCGCCGTTGCGTTTCGAGCGAGGAGAGGGCGTCTGGTTGATTGCCGAAGACGGCACGCGCTATCTCGACTTCGCTGCAGGCGTTGCCGTCAATTCGCTCGGTCATGCGCATCCGCATCTGGTTGAGGCGCTGAAGGCGCAGGCCGAGAAGGTCTGGCACCTGTCGAACCTCTATGAGGTTCCGGGCCAGGAGAGCCTGGCGCGCCGGCTGTCGGCCGTGACGTTCGCCGACCGTGTGTTCTTCACCAATTCGGGCGCCGAAGCGCTCGAATGCGCAATCAAGACTGCCCGCCGCTACCACTATGCCAAGGGCAATCCGGAGAAGTTCCACGTCATCACCTTCGAGGGCGCATTCCACGGGCGCACGATCGCCACCGTCGCTGCCGGCGGCCAGCAGAAGTACATCGAAGGTTTTGGCCCGAAGGCGCCCGGTTTCTATCAGGTTCCCTTCGGCGACATCGCAGCCGTCAAGGACGCGATCACCGACGAGACCGCGGCAATCCTGATCGAGCCGATCCAGGGCGAAGGCGGCATTCGCCCGGCCACCAAGGAATTCATGCAGGAGCTGCGCGCGCTTTGCGACGAATTCGGCCTGTTGTTGATCCTCGACGAGGTCCAGACCGGCGTCGGCCGCACCGGCAAGCTTTTCGCCCATGAATGGGCGGGCATCCGCCCGGATATCATGGCTGTCGCCAAGGGTATCGGCGGCGGCTTCCCGCTCGGCGCCTGCCTTGCCACGGAAGAGGCCGCAGCCGGCATGGTTGCCGGTACCCACGGCTCGACCTATGGCGGCAACCCGCTTGGCATGGCGGTCGGCAATGCCGTGCTCGACGTCATCCTCGCCGATGGCTTCCTCGATCATGTCCGCGACGTTTCCCTGGTGTTCCGCCAGGGGCTCGCCTCGTTGCAGGATCGTTTCCCCGATGTGATCGAAGAGATCCGCGGCGACGGGCTCATGCTCGGCATCAAGGCGAAGGGCCCCTCGGCCGATCTCCTGAAGGCGATCCGCGCGGAAAGGCTGCTGGCTGTTCCGGCCGGCGAGAACGTGCTGCGCCTGCTGCCGCCGCTGACCGTGACGGCGGAGGAGGCACGCGAAGGCCTGGCGCGCATCGAGCGCGCGGCCGAAGCCGTCAGAAGCGCGAGCGGCACCGCCGCAGCTTGAGTTTGTGAACCCGAAGATCGGCAGCGATTTTCCCAAGGGTCCATGTGCGAAGCCGAGGCGTCGAAGCATTTCTTCTTCGACCCCCGGCCGTGCTTCAAGGGCCATTCCGAGGACAGGAATTGAGTACGATGGCAGGCACAAGACATTTCATCGATCTTTCGGCCATGACGGCAGCCGATCTCAGGACGATAATCGATGACGCACGGGTTCGAAAGACAGCGACCAAGGCGGGCACCGCCGACAAGCCGCTTGCCGGCAAGATGCTGGCGATGATCTTCGAAAAGCCGTCGACGCGCACCCGCGTCTCCTTCGATGTCGGCATGCGCCAGCTCGGTGGCGAAACGCTGTTTCTCTCGGGCACCGAGATGCAGCTCGGCCGCGCCGAGACCATTGGCGACACGGCCAAGGTGCTGTCGCGCTACGTCGATGCGATCATGATCCGCACCACCGATCATCGCCGGCTTCTCGAGCTGGCCGAACATGCGACGGTTCCCGTCATCAACGGCCTCACCGACGACACGCATCCCTGCCAGATCATGGCCGACATCATGACGTTCGAGGAGCATCGCGGGCCGGTGAAGGGCAAGACCATCGCCTGGACCGGCGACGGCAACAATGTGCTGCATTCGCTGATCGAGGGCTCGGCCCGTTTCGGCTACCGCATGAACATGGCGGTGCCGCTCGGCTCGGAGCCGCATGACAAGATCCTCAACTGGGCGCGCAACAATGGCGGCGAGATCCTGCTCTGCCACGAGGCCGAGCAGGCCGTGGCCGGCGCGCACTGCGTCGTCACCGATACCTGGATTTCCATGAACCAGGAGCATCGTGCCCGCGGCCACAACGTCTTCCAGCCTTTCCAGGTCAACGAAGCCTTGATGAAGCATGCCGCATCGGACGCGCTGTTCATGCACTGCCTGCCGGCGCACCGTGGCGAAGAGGTGACCGACGAGGTCATCGATGGTCCTCAGTCGGTGGTGTTCGACGAGGCGGAGAACAGGCTCCATGCGCAGAAGTCGATCATTGCCTGGTGCATGGGTCTCGTCTGACCGGCGCGTTCGCCCTTGAAATTTCCCGCATGCGACCCGATTTACGCCGCATGCGGGACGCGCCGGTGTGGAAACAGCGGACGCGCCTCGACCAGATGCAGCGCATGACCGGCCGGAAAATGCCGCATGCCTGCTGGACAAATCCGTTTACGGCGGGATCAAATAGGATGACGGGCAGGCTGCGCCGGGGGATGTTCATGTCCTCAGCGCGGCCTTCTCCGGTTACGCAAGGAGCTGCAAATGACTGAGATGGCACCCGGACTTGGCGAATTCGATTTTGCCGGTGACGATCATGTCGTGCCCTTCCAGGTGGAAGGCCTCGATGTGCGCGGTCGCGCGGTTCAGCTCGGCCCGATGCTCGACGCGATCCTGGAGCGTCACAACTATCCGCTTCCGGTCGCACGGCTCGTGGCCGAAACGGTGGTGCTGACCGTGCTGCTCGGCACGTCGCTGAAGTTCGAGGGCAAGCTCATCGTCCAGACGAAGAGCGATGGTCCCGTCGATCTCGTCGTTGCCGATTTTGCCACGCCAGACAAGGTGCGAGCCTATGCGCGCTTCAACGAGGAGGCCCTGTCGGAAGCCCTGAAGGACGGCCGCACGCAGTCGCACGAGCTGCTCGGCAAGGGCGTTCTCGCGTTTACCATCGACCAGGGCGCCCATACCCAGCGCTACCAGGGCATCGTCGCGCTTGATGGCGCAACGCTCGAGGAAATCGCCGGCGTCTATTTCCGTCAGTCGGAACAGATCCCGACCAAGGTGCGCCTTGGCGTGGCCGAACTGCTCGACCGCGACGAGAACGGCAAGCCGCGCCATCGCTGGCGTGCCGGCGGCATGGTGGCTCAGTTCTTGCCCGATGCGCCGGAACGCATGCGCCAGCCGGATCTTTCAGGCGGCGACGGCGACGACAATGAGGATTTCTTCGACGAGGACGATCTCTGGGCGGAAGCCAAGGTCATGGTCGAGACGATCGATGCCGACGAGCTGACCGACCCGATGGTCGGCACGGAGCGTCTGCTGTATCGGCTGTTCCACGAGCGTGGCGTTCGCGTCTACGAGCCGCAGGCGGTCTACGATCGCTGCAGCTGCTCGCGCGAGAAGATCCGCTCGGTGCTGACCGGGCTGCATGCCGACGATATCGAGAGCACGATCGAGGATGGCCTGATCAAGGTGACATGCGAGTTCTGCTCGACGACCTATCGCTTCGAGGCGAGCGAAGTCCGCCAGCAGTAAGGCCAGAGCATTTTCAGGAAAAGTGCGAAGCGGTTTTCCGTTCGGAAATGCGCCAGAACAGACATGTCGAGCGGCGTTTCCGTTCAAATCGGAAACGCCCGATCCTAGTTCAGGGTTCGCACGAGCCCTGGTGAATCGAGCGAGAAGGCGGGGATGGCCACATTGAAGGTGTCTCCGCCTTCCGATTCCATGCTGTAGTGACCGAACATGACACCCGAGGGCGTGTCGAGCGGGCAGCCGGAAGAATATTCGTAAGTGTCGCCAGGGTTCAGCAACGGCTGTTCGCCGATGACGCCCGGCCCGCTGACTTCGTCCACCTGGCCGTTTTCGTCGGTGATGTGCCAGTAGCGCGTCATCAGTCGCACCGTCTCGGCCGAATGGTTGGCGATGACGATGCGGTAGCCCCAGACATAGCGGCTGTCATCCGGATCAGATTGCTCTTCCAGATAATACGGCTCCACCGTAACTTCTATGTCGCGTGTGAGCGCGCGATACATGGGCAACGACCTTCTTTCCAGTCTTTCAGGGTATTCTACAGCAAGATGGTTTCGTCAAGAATAACGGCAGGATTGCATGCGCACTCGACTAGGCTACGGGAAGGCGGAGCCGATGCTTGACGGATCAGTGAGGAAACATCTGGACCCGATGCTGGATCGCCTGGGTCGGAAACTCGCGCGCGCGGGTGTCGGCGCCAATGCCGTGACGGTCGCCGGTCTCCTCTTCGGCCTCTTCGCCGCCGGCCTGATTGCCGGGCAATTCTATCTTGCGGGCGGTGTTTTTATCGTCGTCAGCCGGCTTTGCGACGGTCTGGATGGTGCCGTGGCGCGGGCGACGCGCAAGACCGATTTCGGCGGCTTTCTCGATATCGTGCTCGACTTCGTCTTTTACGGCGCGGTGCCCCTCGGCTTCATTCTCGCCGACCCGCAGGCGAATGGTCTTGCCGGTGGCCTGCTGCTCTTTTCGTTCTACGTCAACGGATCGAGTTTTCTCGCCTATGCGATCATGGCCGAGAAGCGATCGATGACGACGGAGGTGCGGGGGGAGAAGTCGCTGTTCTTCACCACGGGACTTGCGGAGGCAACCGAGACGATCGCCGTCTTCCTGGCCTTCTGCCTGTTCCCGGCGGCGTTTCCTGTTCTGGCGGCACTCTTTGCCGGCATCTGCCTCTACACCGCGCTGTCGCGGATCATGCTGGCGCGCCGGCACTTCATCGAGCGGCAGTAACGGCCGCCTGAAAGCAGGCGGCCGGTTGGTCTTCGTGGATCAGGCCTTCACGCCCTTCAGCGCCCGGGCGAAATCCTCGACGATGTCGTCGCTGTCTTCGATGCCGGCGGAGAAGCGCACGGTGCCGGCGGAGATGCCGAGCTCTTCGCGGGCTTCGTCCGTCAGGTTCTTGTGCGTCGTCGTCGCCGGATGCGTGATCAGGCTCTTGCTGTCGCCGAGATTGTTGGAGATGCGAGCGATCTGTAGCGCATTCTGCAGCGCGAAGGCCGCCTCCTTGCCGCCCTTGAGTTCGAAGGCAACGAGGGTCGATCCGCCGGTCATCTGCTTGGCGATGATGTCGGCCTGCGGATGGTCCTTGCGGCCCGGGTAGATGACCTTGGCGACCTCAGGCTGCTCTGCCAGGAAGTCGGCGACGCGGCGCGCGGTTTCCGTCTGCTGCTTGACGCGCAGCGGCAGGGTCTCGATCCCCTTCAGCAATGTCCAGGCGTTGAACGGCGACATTGCCGGGCCGGTGTGGCGGAAGTAGTCGTGCAGGTGCTCGTTGATCCAGTCCTTGTCGGACAGAACCACGCCGCCGAGGCACCGGCCCTGGCCGTCGATATGCTTGGTGGCGGAGTAGACCACGATATGGGCGCCGAGTTCGAGCGGCTTCTGGAAAAGCGGCGTGGCGAAGACGTTGTCGACCACCACCTTGGCACCGATCTGGTTGGCCAGTTTGGCGACGCCGGCGATGTCGATGACTTCAAGCGTCGGGTTGGTCGGGCTTTCCAGGAAGAAGACCTTGGTGTTCTTCTGGATCGCCTTTTCCCAGTTTGCGAGATCGCGGCCGTCGACCAGCGTGCATTCGATGCCGTATTTCGGCGCCAGCGTCTCGACCACCCAGCGGCAGGAGCCGAAGAGGGCGCGCGCGGCAACGATATGGTCGCCGGCCTTCAGCTGGCAGAGAATGGCGGCGGTGACGGCAGCCATGCCGGATGCCGTGGCGCGCGCGTCTTCGGCACCTTCCAGCATGCACATGCGCTTTTCGAACATGTCGTTGGTGGGGCTGCCGTAACGGGCGTAGATGAAGCCGTCGGTTTCACCCTTGAAGCGCGCTTCGGCGGCTTCCGATGTGTCGTAGACGAAGCCCTGGGTGAGGAAGATCGCCTCGGACGTCTCGCCGTGCTGGGAGCGGGTCGTTCCGCCGTGGACGAGTTGGGTTGCCGGGCGCCAGTTTTTGCTCATGTGACGATCACCTTCAAAAACAAAAAAACCGGCCGCGTGAAGGGCCGGTTTGATACCCGGCCTTTTTAGCTACTTGTTTAACGTGGCTGCAAGCCGACCGGCCAAATCACCACGGGATAAAGCTCCAATACTGCCTGGGTGCGCTTGCGTCAATTCCTGGAGTTTGGTTTTGTCTCGCAACTGAAAAGAGGATCGAAATGGGCCGCGAGACTGGGATTTTGGCCGACCGCGCCATTGCCGCGCTGTTTGAAGCCGGGCGCTTGAAGAGCGAGAAGGCGCTGGATGCCGACCAGATCCAGCCGGCAAGCCTCGATCTGCGCCTTGGCGCCAAGGCATTTCGCGTGCGCGCGAGCTTCATGCCGGGGCCGGCGCATCTCGTTGCCGACAAGCTCGACCGGCTGAAGCTGCATGTCGTGGATCTGTCCGAGGGCGCCGTTCTCGAGACCGGCTGCGTCTATATCGTGCCGCTGATGGAAAGCCTGGACCTGCCGGAAAACATGTCGGCTTCGGCCAACCCGAAGAGCTCGACCGGCCGCCTCGATATCTTCACCCGCGTCATCACCGACCGCGCCCAGGAGTTCGACAAGATCCCTGCAGGGTATCGCGGTCCGCTCTATCTCGAAATCAGCCCGCGCACCTTCCCGATCGTCGTTCGGCGCGGCTCGCGTCTGTCGCAGATCCGCTTCCGCACCGGCCAGTCGCTGCTCTCCGAGCAGGAGCTCCTGGCATTGCACGAAAGTGACATGCTGGTCGCAAGCGAAAAGCCCAATGTCAGCGGCGGCGGCATCGCGCTGTCGATCGACCTCAAGGGAACCGGCCCGGACGGGCTGATCGGCTATCGCGGCAAGCACCACACCGCGGTCGTCGACGTCGACAAGAAGGCGCAGCACGCGGTCTTCGATTTTTGGGAACCGCTCTATAGCCGCGGCCGCGACGAGCTGATCCTCGATCCCGATGAATTCTACATCCTGGTATCGCGCGAGGCGGTGCACGTTCCGCCGCTTTACGCAGCGGAGATGACGCCGTTCGATCCGCTGGTCGGCGAATTCCGCGTGCACTATGCCGGTTTCTTTGATCCGGGCTTCGGCCATGCCTCTGCCGGCGGCAGCGGCAGCCGCGCCGTGCTCGAGGTGCGCAGCCACGAGGTTCCTTTCATCCTCGAACACGGCCAGATCGTCGGCCGGCTGGTTTATGAGCACATGCTGGAGCGGCCGGATGGGCTCTACGGCCTCGGTCTCGGTTCCAATTATCAGGCGCAGGGCCTCAAACTCTCCAAGCATTTCCACGCGGAGTAACAGAAAAAACGCCGTTGCGCGGCAACGCGGCGCAACGGTCCTTGACAGATGCATGCGGTTGAGGAAATTTCCGAAACGCTGCGGGTGTAGTTCAGTGGTAGAACGCCAGCTTCCCAAGCTTGATGTCGTCGGTTCGATCCCGATCACCCGCTCCACTCTTCCTTCGCTATCGCCCGCGAGGCTTCAGTCCGGCACGGCCGCCGGGCAGGGCGCGAACGCCGCGGCGCTGAAGCCAGTAGCCAGCCCGGCCGCATCCGGCTAATCTTGGCGCACTCATGAATCATTTGCGGCCTTTCGGGCCGCACGATATCCCGAAGAGACGCGCTCGCCCTTGCCCATGAAAATCCACCGACTGCTGGCCCTCTGCGTCTATCTGATCGCCGCGCCGCTTGCTGCCCAGCCCAATGCTAGCCAGCCAAAGGATCTGCCCAATCTGTTCGACGCGCGCGAGCGCATCGCCAAGCCGGATCTGACCGGGTTGGCACGGCTGAGGTTCTTGACCACGGTCGATTTTCCGCCGTTCAATTTCATCGACCAGTCGGGCAGGCTTTCAGGTTTTCATGTGGATCTCGTGCGCGAAATCTGCCGCGAACTCGACATCGAAGCCAAGTGCCAGATCCAGGCCGTGACCTATGCCGAGCTGCTCCCGGCGCTGGAAGAAGGGCAGGGCGAGGCGGTCGCCGCCGGCATTGCCGTCAGTCCGGAACTGCGCCAGCGCTTCGGCTTTTCCAGGCCGTTCATGCGGCTTCCGGCGCGTTTTGCGATCAACACGAAAGCGGCCGGCTCCGTCTCCAATCCAGCCGGCCTGAAGGGCAAGTCGGTCGGCGTCGTTTCCGGCACCACCCATGAGGTGATGTTCAGGGCGTTCTTCCCTAAGCTCGAAGCCAAGGTCTTTCAGGATCGCGATCAGATGCTGGCAGCGCTTGGGAAGGGCGAGGTGGCGGCGGTCTTTTCCGACGGCATGCAGCTTTCCTTCTGGGTGTCGGGCAGTGCTGCGGCGGGGTGTTGCGCGCTTGTCGATGGCGCCTATTTCTCGCAGCGCTTTCTCGGCGAGGGACTGACGATCATGAACCGCAAGGCCGAACCGGCTCTGACGCAGGCGATCGATCATGCCCTACTGGCGCTGTCGCGCAGCGGGCGGCTCGACGAGATCTACCTGCGGTATTTCCCGAACGGCATCTATTGAGGCCCGCCTGTCGTCCGCGCTAAACCGATGCGCAGTTGATCAATCCCGCCGGAACGGCAGCAACAGCGACCAGAGAAGCTTCGTCGGCTCGCTGCGGCCATAGGCCGTCAGCCCCGTTTCGATGGCGTTCTCGCCCCGCCGTGGCCGGTCCGTATAGGTGGCAAACAGCCGGTCCCAGATCGCCAGGTTGAAGCCGTAGTTCGAATCCGTCTCCGAGCGCTCGGTCGAATGATGGATGCGATGCATGTCGGGCGTCACGATCCATGGCCGCAATGCCCGGTCGAGGCGCGGCGGCAGCCGCAGATTGGCATGGTTGAACATGGCGGCGGCATTCAGCACGATCTCGAACAAGAGCACGGCTGCGGCAGGCGCGCCGAGCGTGACGATGACGGCGATCTTCCAGATCATCGAGACGACGATCTCCAGCGGATGAAAACGCAAGGCGGTGGTCAGATCGACTCCCGGATCGGCGTGATGAACCCGGTGCATCCGCCAGAAGAACGGCACCTTGTGAAAGACGACGTGCTCAAGCCAGATGGCGAAATCGAGCACGACGAAGGCGATCACACCGGCGACAACAGGGGGAATGCCCAGGGCCGGCAGCAGGCCGTAGCCTCGTGCCTGCGCCCACAGTGCTGCCCCCGTAGCCGCAGCTGGAAAGATCAGCCGCAGACAGAGCGACGAGAGCACGAGTATGGAAAGGTTGGTGAACCAGCGCCGGGCCTTCAGCGCCTTGCGCAATTCCGGCCGCTCCAGCCGCGGATGCCAAAGCTCGAGCATTGCCATGGCGGCGAAGACCAAGAGAAATGCCGCAAGGCGCCACAGGGGCTCTGTCACGCCGAAAAGCTGCATACGTCGTGCCTCGCTATCATGTTCCCGCGCAGCGATAGCATGGGCCGCCAACCCCACGCCAAGACACGTTAACGTGAGGTGACGCGATCGGTCAGCCGTTACCGGCGGAAGCGGGCGAGAGCGCCGCGCTCGATTGCGGCACAGGTCAGCTTGTCGAGGCCGAACCGGTCGCGCAGCAGCTGCAGCAAACGGATCTCCTCGTTGCGGATGCGCTGGTCGGCGGCCGCGATCTCGACCGCAAGCGCATAGGCCGTTTCATGCAGCCGCTGCGGCAGCGCCTCGCGCACGATCTCAAGCACGATGTCGAGGCCCTCGGGCGCCGCCAGCTGAGCCGCGCATTCGTGGCCGACCCGCACGAGCTGGTCTTCGTCGAAACCCTCGAAGGCGGGAAGAAACTGCACGAGCCTGCCGATGCGCGCGAACTCGTCGTCGCTCATCTCGCGGTCGACGGCCGACATCATCACCATGACATAGACAAGGGCTTCGTGCTGGCTGAGGCTTGCGGGCATCGGGACTTTCCGGAACGTGTTTGCGAAGAACTGGTGTGTTTGGCCGTTCCTTACAAGTCCGGTGCCGGTTCGTCCATCGTTGCAGCCGCGCTCGGATCGTCGAACGGCATCGGCGTCTGGCGAAAATCGCGCGGATCGTCGCCGTAAAAGCCGAGCTTTGCCTGGCGCGCCGTTTCGGCCTGTTGCTCGAGCGGCGAGCCCGGTGACGGCGTCGCCCAGCCGTTGGCGACGAGCCAGGCTGCCGGGTCCTGGCCTCCGACGGTGCATTGCGCGGTGACGGTCTCGCCTGTGCCGCCCGCCGGAATATCGCAGCTGACGGCGCGGGCCCGCAGGAAATTGCGAAACGCGGTGCGGGCAACCATGCCGCAAGGCCAGCTTTTTCCGCCGCTTTCGCAGGTCCGTTCCGCGGTCTCCGGTTCGATGCCGTCGAGCTGCAGCGTCACCTTGTCGAAGCGGATGAGGCCGGCGGCGAGCGCTACCGGTTGCCGCAGAACCGTCGGTTCCCTCGGCTCCGACGCGCCGGCGTCCGCGCCCGACAGCGGCTGCCGCGGCTCTATGCGTTCGAGGGGCTTCGTCGTGACATCGTCGGGCAGGCCGAATTGCTGAGGTTCGATGGTTCGGGCCGTGGTCTCGGTCGAATGAGCGCCGCCCTGGCTCGGGACACCAGCTGGCGTCGTGTCGCTTGCCTGAGGGTCGGTCATGTCGAACGGCACGTCCTCGGGCTCCAGCGAAGGCTCCGTTTCTGCCATGTCAGGTGTTTCCAACACGAAGTCCGGCGTCGCGGCGCTTTGCCGGTCCCGGATGGTCGCCGCACCCGCAAAGAGGATGCCGGTATAAAGCGCCAGGGCGGCAATTCCGCCTGCAAGAGTGACCAGTTTCTGCCGCATCAGGAAAGATGTCCTATTGGCTGGCCCAGATGATCCGGGCGATCCATTCGACTTCGCTCATCTCGAAACTCCGGTTGGGATGGTCCGGGTTGAGCGAAAGCAGTTCGATGTTGCGCGGCGTATGCCGCATCAGGACTTTTGCCATGACCTCGCCTTCGCGGGTCTTGACCACGACGCGGTCGCCGCGACGGACTTGCGCGCCGGGATCGACGATCAGCACGTCGCCGTCACGATAGAGCGGCAGCATGCTGTCGCCCTGGATCTCGAGCGCATAGATGCCGGCGCGCCGCTCGGCCCCGGCCGGAAAGTCGACGACGTCCCAGCCCTGGCCGGCGGGAAAGCCGCCGTCGTCGAAAAAACCGCCGGCGCCGGCCTGGGCAAACCCGATCAGGGGAATGACGCCCTTGTAAGGCTCGCCGCGGCTCGCGTCCGACCGCATCAGCGCCATGAACTGGTCGATCGTGGCGCCGGTCGCGTCCAGCACCTTGGCGATCGATTCCGTCGACGGCCAGCGTTCGCGGCCATCGGCCGACTGGCGCTTGGATTTGTTGAAGGATGTCGGGTCGAGCCCGGCGCGGCGCGCAAGCCCCGATGGCGAGAGTTGATGGCGCTCGGCCAGGGCGTCGATGGCGTGCCAGATGGTGTTGTGCGACAGCATGAATGTCAGGTCCGGGCAGGTGAGCGACGGCTGCAATGCCTCTGTTGGCCAGTAGATTAACCAAGCCTGCCCGGATGGTAAAGAACAGGGAGGAAAATAATCCTTGTACGCTGTGATTGAAATTGGTCTTCCTGCTTCTATAGTCCTTGGCGTTGCTTGAGTTTGACCGGCGAGGGGCTGATGTGTTGGCGGTGTTGAAATCCGAACGTCTGCTGCTTGCCGCTTTCCTTGCCGCGGTTGCCGGATTTGTGCTGGAACATCATGTGCTCGAAATGGGACAGGCCGCTTCGCTCGCCGGGGCGGCGGCGCTGGTGGCGGCAATCGTGCTGGCATCGATGCGGGTCGCCCATCACGCCGAAGTGCTGGCAGCCAAGGTCGGCGATCCCTATGGCACGATGATCCTGACGCTCTCGGCAGTGCTGGTCGAAGTGATCATCCTGGCGATCATGATGACCGGCGAAAGCTCGCCGACGCTGGTGCGCGATACGATCTATTCCGCCGTGATGCTCGATATCAACGGCATACTCGGCCTGGCCGCGCTGCTTGGCGGGCTGAAGCATGGCGAACAGCCCTATAACGACGACTCCGCCCGCACCTACAGCGTCATGATCCTGACGGCGATGGGGATCTCCATGGTCGTGCCGGAATTCGTGCCCGCTCAGAAATGGCATTTCTATTCCGCCTTCACCATCGGCGCGATGATCGTGCTCTACACCCTGTTCCTGCGCATGCAGGTGGGGGTGCACAGCTACTTCTTCAGCTACAGTTACCCGCGCGGGACTGGCGATCGGGCCGAGATTGCCGACGAACCGGATGAGCCGGTGCTGCGATCGATCGCGACGCTCCTGGTCGGCGTGGTGCTGATCGGCGCGCTCGCCGAAATCATGTCGGGGCTTCTGACCCCAGGCCTGAAAGGCACAGGCGCACCGCCGGCGATCGCCGCCATCGTCGTTGCCGCCATCTCGGCCTCGCCGGAGATCATGACGGCGATGCGGGCAGCCCTTGCCAACCGCATGCAGGCGGTCGTCAACATCGCGCTCGGCGCTTCGCTGTCGACCGTCATCCTGACCGTTCCGGTGATGGAGGCAATCGCGCTCTACACCGGTCAGCCCTTCATCATGGCGATGTCGCCGGTGCAGACGGTGATGGTGGCGATCACGCTGATCGTCGCCGCGATCAACCTCAACGACGGCCAGACCAACGCCATCGAGGGCATGACCCATTTCGTGCTGTTTGCCACCTTCGTCATGCTGTCGGTGATCGGCCTCTAGCCCTCAGGCGACGGCACTTTCCCGGGATTTCCGGGCGACGACATCTTCATAGGCAGCCTGAAGGGTGGCGCGCACGCGCGGCGGGCCGTCGAGGGCCAGGCCCAGATGTTCGTGGCGAAGCTCGTCCATGAAGCGGTCCCAGAGCTCCGGCCCGCCCGCTTCGATCAGTTCGGCGCGAATGCTGAGTTCCTCGCTGACCGGAAGGTATCGCCGCCCCCATGCGCCCAGATGCGCCATGATCGGCACCAGCGCGATGGTCATTTCGGCGAGGCTGTAGATGGCTTTCTGCTTGTGCGTCGGGTCGTCGGCCTTGGTCAGCATTCCCTGCTCGACCAGCATCTTCAGCCGATCCGCCAGGATGTTGGAGGATATGCCTTCCTGCGAGCGCAGCAGCTCACGAAAATGCCGTTTGCCGCCGAATATCATGTCGCGAATGATCAGCAGGCTCCATTTGTCGCCAAAAACCTCCAGCGAGAGATTGATCGGGCAACCCGAGCGGTGATCGTCTTTCATTGGGACCTCTTCAAAACCGCTTGCATTATCGCAGCAGTGGAATTAACTTGCAACTGCTCTTGAAATGAAAGCAGTTACGGCGACTGCAGTCGGTGGATCGCCGGTGCCAGACCCTCAAGACGAGATCGGGGAGGAGACGATCATGAGCGACAATTCCGTGGAACATGCGAGTTTCACCATCGAACGGGTTTTCAAGGCGACGCCCGAGCAGGTGTTTCGCGCCTTTGCCGATCCGGCAGCGCATGATCGCTGGTTCGTCAGGGCCGACGGCTGGCCCATCGCCGAATACAGCCACGACTTCCGCGTCGGCGGGCGCGAGGCCGGCCGGTTCAGCAAGGACGGCAAGACCATCTATTTCAACGACACGGTCTATCTCGACATCGTCGAAGACCGGCGCATCATTTCGGCCTATACGATGGCGGAAAACGAACGGCGGATATCCGCTTCGGTCGCGACGGTCGACATCCAGCCACACGGCACCGGCACACGCATCGTCTATACCGAACAGGCGGCCTTCCTCGACGGCCTCGACAAGGTCGAATATCGCCGCCAGGGATGGGAAGAGTTGATTGCGGCGCTTGGCGCCGAGCTGGGGGAGGCCGCAGCTGCGGCCTGATCCGCTTGGCGGCCGGCGTCAGGCGAGTGCTGCCAGTGCACTGCCGGCAATGCCGAAGGAGAAGATTGCGAGGCAGACGGCGGCAATGCGGCGCGGCAAGATCGACGTGCGTGCGCCGCGCGAGAGCTGAACGAGCATCGCTCCAGCGCCGATCCACAGCGAACCGCCGATAACGACGAGCAGCGAAAATCCGCCGATCCAGGGCAGCGTCGCCGCCAGGCCCGTCTGCGGCAAGAGCACAAGCGCCACGATCAGCGCCTTTGGATTGAGCAGCGTCGTTACGAACACCTGCCGAATGGAGATGTCGGTCGACGTCCGGCCGTCGTCGCCGGTGGTCCAGAGTGCGTAGGCAAGGAAGAATACCCAGCAGGCGGCGGCGACCCTGAGCGCCAGCCCGATCTGCGGGTGGGCCGCCAGGAACGGCGCGAGCAGCGCCACGGCGGGAATGATCACCGAGAGATAGCCGCCGAGTTCGCCAAGCAGCAGCGGCGTCGAACGCCTGAAACCGACAGATGCGCCCGAAAGCCATAGCAGCGTGTTGGTCGGGCCGGGCGTGGCCAGGAGCAGGAGGGCGGCGAGGCTAAAGGCGAGCGGCTGCATCGTTGAAGGTCCGGTTTCGCGTCCGTATTGTCGTCATCTACAGCATCGCGCATCGATCTGCACGCAGGCCCGTTGTCGCGGGGACTGAGGAAATCGGCACGACACCAGGGGCGGCCGGCCCCGTTGCGCCCTCTCTAGCGGCGAAATTGGCCCGATGTCTTGATCTCCATCAAGCCCTGGCCGTTGCGCCACACCAAGATTTCGCCACAGCGCGGCCAGCCTACAGCTCTTCCACCGGAGGCGGCGGCGCGCTATCAGACGGGCGCTGCCGCCTTCTCCCTCCCGGCCGCCTTCGGGGCTTTCCATGAACAAGACAGTGCTTTCCGGCATCGTGATGACGACGTTTTCCTATTTCCTGTTCTCGCTGCAGGATGCGTCGGTCAAATGGCTGGTGGTCGGTTACTCCGTCTGGCAGATCCTGTTCACCCGCAGCATCACCATTCTTCTCCTGTGCCTGGTGATCGGCCGGGCCCCATTGGTGCGTCGCGCGATCTCGTCGCCGGTGATCAAGCCGTTGTTTGTGCGCAACCTTTTGTTGCTTGCCGCCTGGCTTGCCTATTTCAACGCCGCCCGCGATCTCGGCCTTGCCGAAATGACCACGCTCTATTACGCCGCGCCGATCGTGGTGACGCTGCTCGCCGTGCCGGTCCTGAAGGAAGACGTGCCGCCGATCCGCTGGTTCGCGGTGCTGC
Source organism: Hyphomicrobiales bacterium (assembly GCA_900469625.1). GTDB lineage: Bacteria > Pseudomonadota > Alphaproteobacteria > Rhizobiales > Rhizobiaceae > Ensifer. Next base: position 401,432 of record UBXV01000007.1, on the reverse strand, counting down.
TCGGCTTCATCGGCGTGCTGATCGCCTGTGATCCGCTCGGAACCGGCATGAAGCTGTCGCTTCCGGTCTTCCTGGCGCTGATGGCTGCCGTCTTCTGGGCGATTGGCACGGTGATGCTGCGCAAGACCGCCCTGCAGGAAACGACGCTGACGCAGATGACGATCTCCAACGTCTTCTTTATCGGCATGACCGGTGTTGCGGTCGGCTTCTTTTGGACGCCGCCGGCGCTGTTCGACCTCGCGCTGATGGCGGGCACCGGCATCATTGCCGGCGTCGGGCAATATGCGATGTTCGAAGGCATGCGCCGGGCACCGATCTCGGTGATCGCGCCGTTCGAATACACCTCGCTCGTCTGGGCCTTCGGCCTTGGCTTCCTGATCTGGGGCGATATTCCCGCTACCAACGTCTTTGCCGGCGCCGGGCTGATCTTTGTCGCAGGCGTGACCATCATTGTCGGCGAGCGCCTTGCGCATCGGCGGACCGTAGCCGTTCAAGGCGCAGGCCCGCAGGGGTAACGGTCGGCTGTTGCGGGTCCAGGCAACGCTGGTGTGCAGACAGGACGGCAACAGCCTCGGCTCCAAGTCTTTCAACCACTTTTGGGACACGGGCTCACGCCAGGACGTTGGAACCCGTCACAAGGCAATTGCCGTGAAGATCGCGACAATCAAAAGAGCGACCCAGCCCGGGTGACGGCCGTTGGTTGCGAAAAGCACGAGAAGCGCGGCGAGAAAATTGGAGATCGAGATCGCGGCAAGTGCGACCGTTTGGTGCGACGAACCAGAATCGGAGTTTGTCCCGATGCAGAACAAGACCGCCGCAAGAGCAAATTCGAGTATGCTCGCAAGATGCCACGTGGCCCACAGGATACGAACATGCCGCTCGCGCAACGGTGGCGGTGCAATTTTCGGAATAATTCCTCCAGAGCGCAGGCGGCGAAAGATCAATATTTCGCCCATGATCGAATGAACCAGTCCGGTCAACACTGCGACGGCGCCAGCGGCGATTAGCCAATACTGCATTTCAATTCTCCGTCAGGCTTGGTTGGTAAATACATTCGCGTCGGCTAGCGCTCCCTGCGGTCATGCGACCGCAAGCGCGCCCCAACATCTTGAAAATGAAGGCATCGCGATTTTTCGCCCATCTGTCTCGGGTATGAGGAGTTGTGCGACAATTCTTATCTGGAAGGAGCTTGGGGCAAAATTTCTAGTTCGATTCCGCCAACCGTGTCACCAAACCGGCCACGGCATCGACGACGATCTGAGGCTGTTCTATCTGCACGTAGTGTCCTGCATCGGGCAGAATCTGCGGCGTGACCTTGAACTGTTGGCCAAGCCTGCGCTGCCCCTCCTGCCAGAATGCGCGCATTTCGTCCGTATCCCAACCGGGAGGAAAATCGCGATTCCGGTCGGTACCTATGACCGAAACCGGAAAATTGGGATTGGCGTTGGCAGCCAACGCATCCGCCAATGCCTGATCCACACCCACGAATTCGTCGCGCAATGCACGAAACGCCTTGGGGCGCACCCCGTTTGCATTCGCGGACGCCCGCTCGCCGGCCGGCAGCCGGTCAACGATGATTGATGCCGGCGTTCCGGCGAGCCTCAACACGCCAAACCGGCTGGCTGCAGCCGCTGCCCCGGTCAGCCGACCCATGTCGGTCTTGTATCGCTCAAGAGTTGCCGGGGCCATCGACTGATACTGATGCCGCTCGACCGAGTCCAGGAGCGCCATCGCGGCAACTTCGGTCGGGTAACGCTGCGCATAGATTTGCGCCAGAAGCCCCCCGAGCGAATGACCGACGACGATGCGGGGAGACCCGACCCCCGCTTCGTTCAATGCGGTGCGCATATCCTCGATTGCAGCCATTCCGATACGCGGCGCGCCCGCTTCTTCAGACCAGCCATAGCCTGCCCTATCGAAGCTGCATGTCCGGTACGTCCGCGAAAGCAGCGGCTGGACGGCCGACCAATCCTGCGACCATCCGCCAAGTCCGGAGATGAGGATGAGCGGGACGGGGCCGTCGCCGGTGCAGTGGACGTGCATCCGATATCCGCCGGCATCGACCAGCAGCCCTGGCGGTGGATATCGCGAAGCATCCCGACGCTCCAACGCAAGCTCGGCGGTCAGGCCGACGCACAACGCCAGCCCGACCACCCCACCGAGCGCGGTCGCACATTTAAGCCAACCCATTCCCTGTCCCCTCACTGCTGCGGCGCTGACACGGTGATCGTACAGCGAATGGGCTGTTGCTTGCTTACGCCGCCTGCTTCTTCTCCCCATAGGGGTCGAAGCGGCCGTAGAAAGTCTCGCCGCGTTCGGCCATTTCCTTGAGCAGCGCCGTCGGCTTGAAGTGGCTGCCATAGTCCTTGGCGAGCTTCTCGCACATCTTGACGAAGGCCTTGGCGCCCATGCCGTCGATGTAGGAGAGCGTGCCGCCGGTGTAGGGGGCAAAGCCGAAGCCGAGGATCGAGCCGACGTCGGCTTCCCGCGGGTCGGTGACGATGCCCTCTTCCATGGTGCGTGCCGCTTCGAGTGCGATCGTTGCGAGGAACCGCTGCTTCAGCACCTCGACATCGATCTTGTCGGCATTCTTCTGCGGATACAGCGTCTTCAACTCCGGCCACAGATACTTCTTCGCCGGCTTTGCCGGATACTCGTAGAAGCCCTTGCCGTTCTTGCGGCCACGGCGGTCGAGGTCGTCGACCATCCTGTTGATCAGCGCCATGTGCTTGGGATCGACGGCCTTTTCGCCGAGATCCGCGACGGTGGCCTTCAGGATCTTCTGGCTGAGGTCGATCGCGACTTCGTCGTTGAGCGACAAGGGCCCGACCGGCATGCCGGCCATCTTGGCGGCATTTTCGATCATCGCCGGCGGCACGCCCTCGATCAGCATGTCATAGGCTTCGTGGATGTAGCGGAAGACGCAGCGGTTGACGTAGAAGCCGCGCGTGTCGTTGACGACGATCGGCGTCTTCTTGATCGCGGCGACATAGTCGAGTGCGGTGGCAAGCGCCTTGTCGCCGCTCTCCTTGCCGAGGATCACTTCCGTCAGCATCATCTTTTCGACCGGCGAGAAGAAGTGGATGCCGATGAACTGTCCGGGGCGCTTGGAGTTCTTGGCAAGGCCGGTGATCGGCAGAGTCGAGGTGTTGGAGGCAAAGATCGTGTCTTCGCCGATCACGGCTTCCACCTTCTCGATCACGTCCTTCTTGACCTGGCGGTCTTCGAAAACGGCTTCGACGACGAGGCCGACGTCCTTCAGGTCGTTGTAGTCGGCAGACGGCGTGATGCGGGCAAGCAGCGCTTCGCCTTCTTCCTTGGTCAGGCGGCCCTTGCCGACGGAATCCTTGACCAGGCCTTCCGAGTGCGCCTTGCCCTTTGTCGCCGCTTCCATGTCGCGGTCGATCAGCGTCACGGCGATGCCGGCAGCAGCCGTCACATAGGCGATCGAGGCGCCCATGAAGCCGGCGCCGACGACGCCCACATGCTTGAACTCCGACTTCGGCACGCCGGCCGGGCGACGCGCGCCCTTGCCGAGCTCCTGCATCGAGACGAACAGCGAGCGGATCATCGAGAAGGCTTCGGTCGTCTGCAGGATCTCGGTGAAGTAGCGCTGTTCGATCTTCAGCGCCGTGTCGAACGGCACCTGCAGGCCTTCGTAGACGCATTTGAGAATTGCGATGGCGCCGGGATAGTTACCTTGCGTCTCGCGGCGCAGGATGCCGGAAGCGGCCGGCCAGAGCTGGGCGGATGCCGGTGTCCAGATGCCGCCGCCCGGAACCTTGTAGCCCTTTTCGTCCCAGGGCTGCACCGGCTTCAGGCCGTTCTTGATCATCGCCTTGGCGGCGTCGACCAGCTTGTCGGCGTCGACGACTTCATGCACGAGGCCCATCGCCTTCGCGCGGGCTGCCGTCAGCGACGAGCCTGTCGTCATCATCTGCAGCGCGTCCTGCGCATTGGTGAGCCGCGGTACGCGCTGGGTGCCGCCGGCGCCCGGGAAAATGCCGACCTTGACTTCAGGCAGCGCGATCTTGACCGACTTGGAATTGGAGGCCACGCGGCCATGGCAGGCGAGCGAAAGCTCGAAGGCGCCGCCCATGCAGGTGCCATTGATCGCCGAGACCCACGGCTTGCCGCAGGTTTCGAGCTTGCGGAACAGGCCGGTCATGCGACCGACGAGGTCGAAGAGCTTCTGGGCGGCATTGGCCGGATCCTTCTGCTTTTCTTCCTGTTGGAAGGTGAACATCGACTTGATCATCGAGAGGTCCGCACCGCCGGAGAAGGACGACTTGCCCGACGTGAAGACGACGCCCTTGACGGCGGCATCGGCCGTCGTCGCGTCGACGATGGCGTTCAGCTCTTCCATCACCTCCTGGGTGAAGACGTTCATCGATTTCTCGGGCATGTCCCAGGTGACAAGGGCAATGCCGTCTGCATCGGTCTCGATCTTGAAATTGGTGTACTTCGTCATGGTTCTCCCCCTCAGTAGAGAATGGGTTCGATGCGCAGCGAGATGTCAGATCCGCGGCTGTAACGTTGTTTGGTGGTGTTGATGGCGATCAGCCTGCCGTCACGCTCGACGCGGATGGAGAAGCCGGCATCGACAGCCTTGTCGAGTTCCGGCTTCGGCACCTGCAGCACGAAAGGCACGCGGGTTGCCTTGCCGTCGCTCGACACGGATGTCTCCGCGATCAGCTTGGCGGCCACGTCCATCACGCCCTGCTCCTCGAGCCGGACGGTGACGGTACCGGCCGGAACCGGGCCATTGGCGACATTGGTGATCGTACCGGTCAACGTGAAGCTGTCGCCGCCTTCCTCCTCGTCGGAGACGCAAGCCGAGACTGCAAGCAGTCCCAGACCCATCAGCCCCAGAAGCGTTCGGCGGGTCGCATCCATCGTCAGACCCTTTCGATGATCGTGGCGGTGCCCATGCCGGCGCCGATGCACAGCGTCACCAGCGCGGTGTTGAGATCGCGCCGTTCCAGCTCGTCGAGCACGGTGCCGAGGATCATCGCGCCGGTCGCGCCGAGCGGATGGCCCATGGCGATCGCGCCGCCATTGACGTTGATCTTGTCGTGCGGGATGTCGAAGGCCTGCATGTAGCGAAGGACGACCGCGGCAAAGGCCTCGTTGAGCTCGAAGAGGTCGATGTCGGAGAGCTTCATCTCCGCGCGCTTCAGCAGCTTTTCGGTGACGTCGACCGGGCCGGTCAGCATCAGCGCCGGGTCGGAGCCGATATTGGCGAAGGCGCGGATGCGGGCGCGGGGCTTGAGGCCCATGCTCTCACCGCCGGCCTTGGAGCCGAGCAGCACGGCTGCCGCGCCATCGACGATGCCCGAGGAGTTGCCGGCGTGGTGCACGTAGTTGATCTTCTCGATCTCCGGGTGTGCCTGGATGCCGACGGCTTCGAAACCGCCCATCTCGCCCGGCATCTGGAACGACGGGTTGAGCGAGGCGAGCGCCTGCATGTCGGTGCCGGGGCGCATGTGCTCGTCACGGTCGAGGATGGTCAGGCCGTTCTGGTCCTTGAACGGCACGACCGACTTCTTGAAGTAGCCCTTTTCCCAGGAATGCGCTGCGCGCTTCTGGCTCTCGACGGCATAGGCGTCGACGTCGTCGCGGCTGAAACCGTATTTGGTGGCGATCAGGTCGGCCGAAACGCCCTGTGGCATGAAGAAGGCCGGCAGGTTGACCGACGGATCCATGAACCAGGCGCCGCCCGACATGCCGAGGCCGACGCGCGACATCGATTCAACGCCGCCTGCAATCACGATGTCGTCGGCGCCCTGGGCGATCTTGGCTGCGCCAAAGTTGACGGCGTCAAGGCCGGAGGCGCAGAAGCGCGAGATCTGCATGCCGGGGGCGCGGGTGGAATAGCCTGCCTCGAAGGCGGCTGCCTTCGGGATCACGGCGCCGGCATCCATCACCGGATCAACGCAGCCCATGATGATGTCGTCGACGGTCGACGTGTCTAGGCCGTTGCGGTCGCGCACGGCCTCCAGCATTTTCGCGGCCAGGCGGACGGACGGCACTTCGTGCAGCGATCCGTCCTTCTTGCCACGGCCGCGCGGCGTGCGCACGTGGTCGTAAACGAAGACTTTCGTCATGTCTCATCTCCCTTTCGGCAGCACCATCAGGTGCTGCCCGTCAAACAGTTTGAAATCAGAACGCGGCCGCGTCGAGTGCCATCACCGTATCGGCGCCGGTCTCGATGCGGGCCTTGCGCAGTGCCGTTTCCGGCAGGATCCTTTCCATGAAGAAGGTCGCGGTGATCAGCTTGTTCTTCAGATAGTCTGCGCGCGCGGTTTCGCCAGAGGCGAGTTTTTCCTCTGCCGTCTTGGCGATCTTCGCCCACATGTAGCCGAGCACGACCAGGCCGAAAAGGTGCATGTAGTCGGTCGAACCTGCACCAGCATTGTCGGGCTTGGCCATGGCGTTCTGCATGAACCACATGGTCGACGCCTGCAGGTCGTTCAGGCCCTTCTTCAGCGCCTTGGTATACGTCGAGAGCTTCTCGTTGCCGCAGTTTTCCTCGCAGAAATCGCCGATTTCCTTGAACAGCGCCATGACGGCGCGACCGCCGTTCAGGCCCAGCTTGCGGCCGACGAGATCCAGCGCCTGGATGCCGTTGGCGCCTTCGTAGATCATGGCGATGCGGGCATCGCGGACATACTGGCTCATGCCATGCTCTTCGATGTAGCCGTGGCCGCCGAACATCTGCTGCGCCATGACCGCGTGGTCGAAGCCCTTGTCGGTCAGGACGCCCTTGAGGATCGGCGTCATCAGCCCGAGGATGTCGTCGGCCGCCTGGCGGTCGGCCTCGTTGTCGGAGCGGTGGGCGATATCGGATTTGAGCGCGGTCCAGAGCGTAAACGCACGGCCGGCCTCGTTGAAGGCGCGGATCGTCATCAGCGTGCGACGCACATCCGGATGCACGATGATCGGGTCGGCCTTCTTGTCCGGCGCCTTCGGGCCGGAAAGCGAGCGGCCCTGGATGCGGTCGCGGGCATAGTTGGCAGCGTTCTGGTAAGCGGTTTCGGCGATCGACAGGCCCTGGAGACCGACGCCGAGGCGGGCTTCGTTCATCATCACGAACATGGCGTTGAGGCCCTTGTTCTCCGTGCCGATGAGGTAACCCTCTGCCTCGTCATAATTCATGACGCAGGTCGAGTTGCCGTGGATGCCCATCTTGTGCTCGATGGCGCCACAGGACACGCCGTTGCGCTCACCCGGTTCACCGGCACCATCAAGCTTGAACTTCGGCACGATGAACAGCGAGATGCCCTTCACGCCTTCCGGCGCGCCCTCGATACGGGCGAGCACCAGGTGGATGATGTTTTCCGACATGTCGTGTTCGCCGGCGGAGATGAAGATCTTCTGGCCGGAAATCTTGTAGCTGCCATTGCCATTCGGAACGGCCTTGCTGCGCAGGAGCCCGAGGTCGGTGCCGCAATGCGGCTCCGTCAGGTTCATCGTCCCGGTCCAGGTGCCGTCCACCATTTTCGGCAGGTAGGCCTGCTTCAGCTCGTCCGAGCCGTGCACCAGGATCGCTGCGATCGCGCCCTGGGTGAGACCCGGATACATCGTCAGCGCCATGTTGGCCGAAGACATGTATTCACCGACGGCGGTGTGCAACGTGTAGGGCAGGCCCTGGCCGCCGAATTCCTCCGGCACCGAAAGCCCGAGCCATCCGCCTTCGCGGTAGAGATCGAAAGCCTGCTTGAAACCCTTGGGCACGCTGACCGAGCCGTCGTCGCGCCGCTTGCAGCCCTCCTGGTCGCCGGAAAGGTTGACCGGGAAAAGCACTTCTTCGGCAAGCTTGGCCGCTTCGCCGATGATCGCTTCGATCATGTCGGGCGTCGCGTCGGCAAAGCCGGGCAGGTTGTTGTATCGCTCGATGCCGAGCACGTCGTTCAGGATGAAGAGCGTATCGTCGACCGGTGCCTTGTAGGTGGGCATTCTTTCCTCGCCTTTTTCGCTTTCGGATCGTCGCCTCCACGCGGTCGACGTCCGGTTGCAACATGCCGGATGCGCCGCCCACTGAGGGCGGTCTCGCATCGTTGGCAGGATGCTACAAAATTTTGACGTTTGCGTAAACGTCAAAAATAGCACCACTCGAAGTTTCAGTTTTTCGTTGGATGGTCGGAAGAATTTGCCGCCGCGTCGCACTCTGCGGGGTCGTTCCTGCCAAATCGTTAAATAATTTCGCGGCGGTTAACGGCTTGTTTACCACGTTTAAGGAAAGGTGCGTGTTGAGATGGTCAAAGCTGCAACCGGTCCGGTCCTCGCATTGTTGTAGCTCTGCCCAAGTCGGAAGTGCCGCAGGGGCGAAGGAAAACGTTTCCTTCCGTGGCGACTTTCGAGATGGCCGACGGACAGGGGCGAAGAGCACAATGAATGGATCGCGATCAAATCCTCAGCGCGCTGGCACCCAGAGCTATGGCGAGCGACCCTCGCTTGACGCCCTGAACCGCACGATCGAGGGCCTGGAGGCCCGGATCGAAGGGTTGATGAACAGCGCAAGCCGCGAACAGCCGGCTCGCCCGGTCGAGCGTGAGCGCATACCCCTGCGTGACACCCCGTCGCCCCGCGACATCCCGTCCCCGCGCGATGCCGTCTCCGAAATCATGCAGCGCCAGCGCACGCTCAGCGCCGCGCGCGAGCGCCCGACTTTGAGAGATCGCCTGCCGCAGCGCGAGCCGGAACGCCTGGCCCAGCGTGAGCCGGAGCGCTATGTCGACGACGTAAGGCCTCAGCCCGTCCGCGCGCCCGTCGCCCGCCCGGCGGCTGCCGTCAACGATATCGCCGAGGCGCTCGTCGGCTTGCGCCAGGATCTCAAGCGAGACATCACCGACGGCCTTACCCGCGAGATGAATTCCCTGCGCGCCGAAATTCGCGGCATCAAGGCGCAGGCCGAGGATCACAGCTTCGCCGAGGACGTGCGTGGCGACATGCAGCGCCTTGCCGACAGCATCCAGCAGCTCGGGCGCCAGGCCTCGCCCGCCCAGGCAGATGCGCTGCGCGGCGATTTCGACGATCTGCGCACGATGATCGACGGCCTGGCCCGCGAGGACAGCGTGCGCCGGATGGAAAGCCGCTGGAACGGCGTCGAGGATCGGCTGATCGCCTTCGATCAGAACCGTGACGACGAACTGGTGGCGCTTGCCTACCGGCTCGACGAAATCAAGTCGCAGATCGGAACGCTCGGCAACAGCTCTGCCGTCGAGGTCCTCGAAGACAAGATGATTGCCGTTGCCCAGGCAATCGAGATGCTCGGCCGCCAGATACAGCCCGACGACCGGCGCCTCGTATCGCAGTTTGCCGATCTGGATGCGCGTCTCGACGAGATCAGCCGGGCGATCGCCGCCAATAGCCGCACCGCCAGCAGCGCGGACAGCGGGTTTACCAATCGCCTTGAGAGCCGCCTCGGCGATCTCTCGCGCCAGATCGACGGTCTTTCCCGCCCTGTGGACACCGGTCTTGGAGCCCGTCTGGAGGCGCTGGCTGCCCGCGTCGAGGACCTTGCCAGCGAGAAGGCGGCCGCCGGTCTCGAAGAGCGCCTCGATCAGCTTTCGCTGATGATGGAGCGCAGCCACCGCAACGCCCAGCCGGATCTGACAGGCTACCTCAACGACATTTCCCGCAAGATCGAGGCCCTCGACCAGGGCAGCGTCAACGATGCGCTGGCCGAACGGCTCGACTATCTTGCCCGCCGCATCGATGACCTCGACACGCTGAGCGCCCAGCCGGTCGCCGATCCGCGTTTCGACCGTCTCGAAGACCGTCTCGCCGGTATCGCGCAGCGGCTGGAAGAAACTTACGCGGCGCCGTTCGACGACCGCGCCGCGCTGCACAATCTCGAAGCGCAGATCGCCAATCTGTCGACCCTCGTCAGCCAGCCGCGCGTCGAGGCTGTTGCGGCCATGCCGGTCGAATTCGAGAACCGCATGAACGCGCTCGAAGATTATTTCGCCACCAGCGACGAGTATATCGTCGAGGCTGCCCGCCAGGCGGCCGAAGCGGTGATGGAGGCCTATTCCAAGCGCGGCATGCCGCAGGCAACGGGGGGTGGCGATCTCGCCGCAATTTCCGCCCTGGCTGACGACCTGCGCACGCTCGAGGATCTCAGCCGCTCCAGCGAGGAGCGCACGGCACGCACCTTCGAAGCGCTGCACGAAACCCTGGTTCACATCGCCGACAAGCTCGAGCGCATCGAGGGACGCGAGCCTGCGATGGCCGCGGCCCGTTACGAGGCACCGGTCGCGCGCGAAATGCCTGTCATGCCCAAGGCGATGCAGCCGGAATTCAACGATCCCTTCACCGGCGCCGATCTCGACGACCGCTACCAGGATCTACAGCGCAACGTTCGCGCCCTGCAGGCCGAAGACGACGGCGTCATTGCAGCCGCCACCGCCTCGGCCCACGCGACTGCCTTTGCCGGCGACGAAAGCCAGGTCTCGACCATCGAGCCCGATGGCGGCCGCGAACAGCCGGCTTCCGCGCCGCGCACCGGCCTGCTCGCTGGCCTGACACGACGCTTTTCATCCAAGCGCGCCGACCCGGCACCGGAGCCGGCCCGTCAGCTTGTCGAGCCTGCCCCGTCCATCGATCCTTCGGAGATGCTGGCGCCGGAAGAGGCCAACCAGTTGCTCGAGCCCGGCTCCGGCGTTCCCGACGTCAAGAAGATCCTGGAGCGCGTGCGCGCGGGCCAGATGAACCGCGGCGGCAAGCAACCCGTCGACGGCGACAAGTCCGATTTCATTGCCGCCGCCCGTCGGGCAGCGCAGCTGGCGGTCGAGGAAGCCGATACGCTCAACAAGACCAAGGACGGCAGCAGCGCTGGCGGCGTCGGCGGTGCCTTCGCACGCCATCGCCGTCCGATCCTCATGGCAGTCGGCGCGGTGCTTCTGGCGATCATGTCCTATCCGCTCGTCGGTACCATGCTGAAGGGCAGTGAAGCGCCGGCGACCGAGCCGGTCGCGATCATCGAACAGAATGCAGCCCCCGTGCTTGATCAGCCGTCTGTCGCCACGCCGGCGGCAACGGAAGTCGCTGGCAATCAGGCGCCTGCGGCCGCTGCGGTTGCGACCCAAACTCCGATCGAGGCGTTGCCGCCACTTCCAGGCGCCGCACTCGATGAGGTAGAGCAACCGCAAGGCGCCGTCGAGACGCCAGCCGTCGCGACCCCGCTTGCAGACGCATCCGCATCGACCACGGTGGCCAATGAAGCGCAGGCTCCGCTGCTTCAGCCGGTGCCGGAGGTCAAGCAGCCGACCGCCGCTTCCAGCTTCCAGTCTGCCCCGGCCAACACCGCCCAGGCTGGCACCTTCGCTCCGATCGCGAAGCCCGCCGATGTCGTGTTGCCGGAAGGATTTGGACCGGTTGCGCTGGTGACGGCGGCAAAGGGCGGCGATCCGCTCGCCTTCTACGAGATCGGCGCACGCTTCACCGAAGGGCGCGGCGTCAAGGAAGATCTGGCCGAAGCCGCAAAATGGTATCAGCGCGCCGCTGACGCCGGTGTCGTACCGGCCGATTATCGCCTTGCCAGCATGTATGAAAAAGGCTCGGGCCTTGCGCGCGACGCCGCCAAGGCGAAGGCGCTCTATCTGAAGGCTGCCGGGCAGGGCAATGCCAGCGCCATGCACAATCTTGCCGTGATGCTGGCGAGCGGTCGTGACGGCGTTCCGGATTTCGCGGAAGCGACCAAGTGGTTCGCCAAGGCGGCCGAACTCGGCATCCGCGACAGCCAGTTCAACCTGGCGGTTCTCTATGCCCGCGGCAATGGCGTGTCGCAGGATCTGGAAGCCTCCTACAAGTGGTTCGCAGCCGCTGCCCGCGAGGGCGACACGGACGCCGCCGCCAAGCGCGACGAGGTCGCCAAGGCGATGAAGCCCGATCAGCTCGCAAGCGCAAAGGCCAAGGCCGACGCCTGGAAGCCGCAGCCGGTCGATGCCAGGGCCAATTCGGTCGACGTCCCGGATGCCTGGGTCGGCCCTGCCAACAAGACCGCTTCGATCGACATGGGCAAGGCCATCCGCAACATCCAGGCCATACTCAACAACAACGGCTTCGATGCAGGCAAGCCGGATGGCCAGATGGGCAAGAAGACGGTTGCCGCGATCAAGGCTTTCCAGACATCCGTCGGCCAGGAACCGACCGGTGAAATCACCGACCAGCTGGTGAAGGAATTGCTCAAGCGCAATTCCTGATCCGGCAGGCCGGATGCCGCAATAAAGCCGCAGAACCGGGTGACACGGTTCGCGGAGACGAAGCTGTCTGCCATGTAGCTGAAAAGGTTGACAGCTCCGGTTCAGGAGCGCATGACGGAAGCCTATGCCACCTCGCCTTCGGGAGGGGTGTCGGCTTTCTTGAGATAATCCCCCTTGTGTGGTGAATAGCTTGCCACTGTAACGTTTTCGCCCGCGCTGCGGGCCGTTGGCATATCGAGGTCCCGGCGTGTCGATTTATCTGCCCATCGCAGAGTTGTCGGTGAACATACTCATCATCCTCGGCATGGGTGCGGCCGTCGGTTTTCTTTCCGGCATGTTCGGCGTCGGCGGCGGGTTCCTGATCACGCCGCTATTGATCTTCTACAACATTCCGCCCGTGGTCGCGGTTGCGACCGGCGCCAATCAGGTGGTCGCATCCTCGATTTCGGGCGCCATCACCCACTTCCGGCGCGGTACGATCGATGTGAAGCTCGGCACGGTGCTTTTGTGTGGCGGCCTCGTCGGCGCGACGGTCGGCGTCTGGCTGTTCTCGCTCCTGCGCCGGGTCGGCCAGCTCGACCTGGTCATTTCGTTGCTCTACGTCGTGCTGCTCGGTTCGGTGGGCAGCCTGATGCTCTGGGAAAGCCTGCGCGCCATGCGCAAGGCTGCCAAGAACCAGGCAACGCCCTTGCGCCGTCCCGGCCAGCACAACTGGGTTCACCGGCTGCCGCTGAAGATGCGGTTCAAGAAGTCGAAGATCTATCTCAGCGTCATTCCGGTTGCCGGCCTCGGCTTCTGCATCGGCGTGCTGACCTCGGTCATGGGTGTCGGCGGCGGCTTCATCATGGTCCCGGCGATGATCTACCTCTTGCGCATCCCGACCAATGTCGTCGTCGGAACCTCGCTGTTCCAGATCATTTTCGTCTCGGCCTACACCGTCATCGTCCAGGCCTCGACAAACTATACCGTCGACATCGTGCTCGCCTTCGTCTTGATGATCGCAGGCGTCATCGGCGCGCAATATGGCGTGCGCGTCGGCCAGAAGCTGCGCGGCGAACAATTGCGCGCGCTGCTGGCGCTGCTCGTTCTTGCCGTCGGCATCCGTCTGGCGATCGAACTCGTCATTCCGCCGAAGGACGTCTACTCCGTCGTATCAGCCGGGTTCGGCTTCTGATGGCTCACTTCGTCACCATCGCCTTCGCCGCCCTGTCGCTGGCCTTCACCGCTCCGGCTTTCGCCCAGCTGCAGGACGAAAATGCCAACGACTTCACCGAAAAGCTGGAGATCGGAATCTCGACCGACGAGATCGCCATCACCTCGGATTTCCGCGGCGCCGACCTGACGATCTTCGGTGCGGTCGACGGCTTCGACCCCAGTCTCCTGGCGCAGGGCAAATACAACATCATCGTGTCGCTCGAGGGCCCGAAGGACAATGCGACGGTGCGCAAGAAGGAGCGCGTCTTCGGCATCTGGGTGAACACCAGCTCCATGACCTTCGAGCTGGTGCCGGAATCCTATTCGCTGTCGAGCACGCGCGACATCGAGACGATCGCGCCTCCGGGCGAAATGGGCAATATGGGCATCGGCGTCGACCACATGCGGCTGGTGCCGCTCGGCTTCGTCGGCGACGGCAGCAACCTCGGCGAGTTCCGCAACGCCTTCCGCCGCATCCGCGAGACCAGCGGCGTCTACGAGCGCGATCCGGGCGGCGTGCAGTTCATCAGCTCCAGCCTGTTCAAGGCCTCGGTGCGGCTGCCGGCCAACGTGCCGAACGGGGTGCATGTGGTACGCGCCTATCTCTTCCGCGACGGCACTTTCGTTGCCGCCAAGGCGCTGCCGCTGCGCGTGGTCAAGACCGGCCTCGAGCAGGTGATCACCCAGACGGCGCACGAACAGCCGCTGTTCTACGGCTTCTTTGCGGTGCTGCTGGCCGTCATCACCGGCTGGGGCGCAAGCCTGCTCTTCCGCAAGGAATAGTCCTTGGCGGAGCCGGGCGACGTTCCCTTTTTCAAGCCAGGCGACTAAAGAAGGCGCAAGCCAGAAACAGAGGAAACGCCATGAAGCCGATTTTCGTCCAGTTGCAGTGCGCTCCCGGCAAGACCTACGAGGTTGCCGACGAGATCTACCGCAAGGAGATCGTGTCGGAAATGTATTCGACGAGCGGCGACTACGACCTGCTGCTGAAGATCTACATCGAGGAAGGCCAGGATATCGGCAAGTTCATCAACGATAACATTGCCACCGTCCCCGGCATCTCCCGCTCCCTGACGACACTGACCTTCAACGCGTTCTGAACCGCCGGCCTGTCTGTCAGCCGATGAGGTTGGTGAAGCGGACCGAATAGATCCGGTCGCGGCCGAGCATGTGGGCGACCAGCCTGGCGCGGTCGAAAAGCCCGGTCATCGCCCGGTGGCGCAGATCGAGGCCGCCGGTGGTGACGCCGAAGGCGGGCATCAACAGGCGCTTTCCATCCGTGGCGAAACAGGCCCGCCGCACCGACTTCTCCCGGCGCACGACGGTTGCCGCCGGATGCAGGTGGCCGGCGATTTCACCGGCAGCCTCGCCCCGTGACGGCTCATGGCGGAAGGTAAGGCCCGCGTGGCGGAATTCGTCCAGCGAGATGCCAGGCAGGCCGCAGGCACCGTCCGGATCGTGGTTGCCGTTGATCCAGACCCATTCCCGCCCCATCGCCATCGCTGCGATCATGTGCCGGAAGGTGTCCGGCATGGCCGCCGAGCCGACCCGGTCATGGAAAGTGTCGCCCAGGCTGATCACGAGCCTCGGATCATGGCGGGTTATCGCCGCTTCGAGCACGCGCAGGGTGGCAAGCGTGTCGTAGGGTGGAAGCATCATGCCGCGCCGGGCGAAGGCCGACCCCTTTTCCAGATGCAGGTCGGACACGACGAGCGTTCTCGTCTCGGGCAGAAAGAGACTGCCCAGCGGGTCGCAGATCGCTTCGACCCCGTGGATGACGGCGCGCGCGGAAACCACGGTCGTATTGTCTGTCGAAGCCGATAATGCGTGGGCGAGCCTGTGCATGCCTTTTGTCACTGTCCTTGGTCTGTTCGCGAGCGCACGGAATATCCTATAGCGGCTCGGCGCCCATCGCCTCGTTGATCAGGTCGTCGGCAGCCTCCGACAGCAGGAAGTCCTGCGCCTCGCCCTGAACCGCCTCCTTGCCGATTTCCAGCATCACGGGTACGGCGAGCGGCGAAATCCGGTCGAGCCGGCGATGGGTGATATGGCCCTTGATTCGCTTCAGCATATCCCCGAGACGGCCGATGTCCAAAAGTCCTGACGCCGCATCGTTGCGCGTTGCCTCGAGCAGCAGATGGTCCGGCTCGTGCGCGCGCAATACGTCGTAAATGAGGTCGGCCGAAACGGTCACCTGCCGGCCGCTCTTTTCCTTGCCGGGGTGCCGCTGGTCGATCAGCCCGGCAATCACGGCGCAGTTGCGGAACGTCCGCTTGAGGAGAAAGGACTCGTTCAGCCACGCTTCCAGATCGTCGCCGAGCATGTCCTCGTCGAAGAGGTCGGCAAGCGCTTTCGGCCGCAGCTGGAACGTCGCGCCGAGATCGTCCAGCGCCCAGACCGCGAGCGAATAATCCGTGGCCACGAAACCGAGCGGTTTCAGCCCGGCGCGGTCGAGCCGGCGGGTGAGCAGCATGCCGAGCGTCTGGTGCGCGAGCCGCCCCTCGAAGGCGTAGATCACCATGTAGTGCCGGCTGCCACGCGGAAAGGTCTCGATCAGGAGCTCGTCCTCGCGCGGCAGCATCGAGACGTCGTTTTGCAGCGACAGCCAGTCGCGCACCTGTTCAGGCAGGCTCGCGCGCCTCGCCGGGTCGGCCAACATCTTGCGCACCTGTTCGGCCAGATAGGTCGATAGCGGAAACTTGCCGCCGGCATAACTCGGCACTTTCGGATCGAAGGAAAACGCTTGGCTGACGAGGCATTCGTTTTCGCGAATGCCTTCGAACCGAAGCACCTTGCCGGAAAACAGGAACGTATCGCCCTGTGAGAGCATTTCGAGGAAGTATTCCTCGACCTTGCCGAGCGACATGCCGCCGCGGCCGAGCGAACCGCGCTGGTTACGCTTGACCAAACGCACGTTCAGCATCGGCGATTCGACGATGGTGCCGACATTGAGCCGGTACTGCTGCGCGACCAGCGGATTGGAGACCCGATAGAGACCCTCCTTGGTCTTGCGAATGCGGGCATAGCGCTCGTAGGTCTTCAGCGCATAGCCGCCGGTCGCGACGAAATCGATGACGCGCTCGAAGGTTTCCCAGGCGAGCGTGGCATAAGGTGAGGCGCTGATGATCTCCTCGTAAAGCGACAGCGGGTCGAAGGGGGCAGCGCAGGCCATGCCGAGCACATGCTGGGCCAGCACATCGAGCGCACCCTTGCCGACCGGTGGCGTGTCCTGCGCGCCGATGTAATTGGCGTCGAGCGCTGCCTGGCACTCCATCACCTCGAAGCGGTTGGCCGGCACCAGGATCGCCTTCGACGGCTCGTCCATGCGGTGATTGGCGCGACCGATGCGCTGGGCAAGCCGGCTTGCCCCCTTCGGCGCGCCGACATGGACGACGAGGTCGACGTCACCCCAGTCAATGCCAAGGTCGAGCGTCGAGGTGGCGACAACAGCGCGCAGCCGGTTCTCCGACATTGCCGCCTCGACCTTGCGCCTCTGGGCGACATCGAGCGAGCCGTGGTGAAGGGCGATCGGCAGGTTGTCGTCGTTGATGGTCCACAGTTCCTGGAACAGAAGCTCCGCCTGGCTGCGGGTGTTGACGAAGAGCAGAGTGGTGCCGTGCGCCTTGATGGCCGTGTAGACGTCGGCGATGGCATAGCGCGCCGAATGTCCGGCCCAGGGAACGCGCTCGTCGGTGCGCAGTATGGTGATTTCGGGCCTTGCCCCGCCCTTGATGGTCACGAGGCCGGCGTGGGCTTCCGCGTCGGGCGCCTGCGGCGCCAGCCAGCGCTGCAGGTCCATCGGGTCGGCGACGGTGGCCGACAGGCCGATCGTCTGCAATGAGGGTGCCAGACGGCGAAGCCGGGCAAGCCCCAGCGACAGCAGGTGGCCACGCTTCGAGGTGACCAGCGAATGCAGCTCGTCGAAGACGACGTAGCGCAAATCCCTGAAGAAGCGTTCGGCCTCGCCATTGGCCAGCAGCAGTGCCAATTGCTCCGGCGTCGTCAGCAGGATGTCGGGTGGGTTGAGCTTCTGGCGCTGGCGCTTGCCTTGTGGTGTGTCGCCGGTGCGGTTTTCGACACGCACCGGCAAGCCCATCTCGTCGACCGGCTTCATCAGATTGCGCTCGATATCGACCGCAAGCGCCTTCAGCGGCGAGAGATAGAGCGTGTGAATGCCCCTGAAGGCCGAGCCCGGCGGAATCTTGCCGCGGCGCGTGAGGTCGACGAGGGAGGGCAGAAAGCCGGCGAGCGTCTTGCCGGCTCCGGTCGGCGCGATCAGAAGCGTGCTTTCGCCGGCCTCCGCCCGCGCCAGCAGTTCCAGCTGGTGGGCGCGCGGCTGCCAGCCCTTTTCGCCGAACCAGCGAAGAAAGGGGGCGGGCAAGGTCAGCGCATCGCCTTGCGGGCGCGGGGAATCGATCCTGTTCACGGAGAACAAAGGTAGATCAAATCCGGCAAAAGAGAAGTCCACCGCGCCAGCGATCTCTGCCCGATTGACTTTCGACCTAATCATGGATAAAGTATGTCCATGATTAGGGAGGCAGGCGAATGAAACTCGGGGACGGTGTCGAGCAGGCGATCCACAGCGTGACGATGCTGAGCTGTCTTCAGCCCGGCAGCACGCTGTCGGCCGCAGCGCTTGCCGAATTTCATGGGGTTTCGACCAGCTACCTCCTCAAGCACTTGCAGGCCATGTCCGGGGCAGGGCTGCTGGAAGCGGTGCCTGGCCCCAGGGGCGGCTATCGCCTCGCCCGCCTGCCGGCAAAGATCTCTCTGCTCGATATCGTGCTTGCGGTCGAAGGACCGGAGCCGGCATTTCGCTGCAACGAGATCCGCCTGCGCGGTCCCAATCCCTATGCCTGCAAGCCGAAGGCGCCGTGCACGATCAATGTCGCGATGCTGCGGGCAGAGCAGGCCTACCGGGCCGAGCTTCGGCGCGTCACCATTGCCGACATTCTGAAGGATCTGAGCGCCCTCGACGACGGCAGCATCGCGGCGCGAACCAACACATTCCTGGCGGTCAACGAACGCAAGTCCGCCGCCGGCGCCTGAAACAACGATCCCCACCCACCGAAGGAGAAGACCATGCATCCGCGTTTGAACTTCGTCAAAGCCGCCCCCGACGCCTACAAGGCGGCCGCAGCCTTCGACAGCTACATCATCAAGGAATCGGGCCTCGAGCCGCGCCTGATCCACCTGATCAAGCTGCGCGCATCGCAGATCAACGGCTGCGCCTATTGCATCGACATGCATGTGAAGGAGGCGCGCCACACGGGCCTCAGCGAGCAATGGATCCATCTGATCTGCGCCTGGCGGGAATCTCCGATCTATGACGCCCGCGAACGCGCGGTGCTTGCCTGGACCGAAGCGCTGACCAACCTTGCCCAGACCGGCGCGCCCGATGCGGACTTCGAGCCGCTGCGGGAGCATTTCGACGAGGCCGAGATCACCAAGATCACCATGGCGATCGGCGTCATCAATGTCTGGAACCGCGTCGCCGTCGGCCTGCGCTCGCAGCATCCGGTCGACGCGCCGGCAAAGGCCGCCTGAGACCCTATGCCATCGAACAACGAAAAAGCCCCGGACGCGATTTCCGGGGCTTTGGCGTTTTAACGTTTCGGACGTGCGATTTAGAGCGCGATGTAACGGTCGGCGCGGTGGTTGATGGCGACGAACAGGTTGAGCACGACCGCGCCGAGAACCGACCAGGCGACGACGGACGGGCTGGTGACGCCGAAGGCGGCGACCAGAACCACCATGTCGATCGCCAGCTGCACCAGGCCGGCGCGAATGCCGAAGCGCTCCTGCAGGTAGATGCCGAGAATGCCGACGCCGCCGAGGCTGGCGCGGTGGCGGTAGAGTGCGAGCAGGCCGTAGCCGAGAAGCAGACCGCCGAGAAGCGCCGCCCATGCCGGGTGGATGTCGCCGATCTGGAACAGCCGCGACTGGATGTCGGTCAGGAACGAGGTTACGCCGATGGCGATGAAGGTCTTGACCGTGAAAGCCGGTCCGAGCCGTTTCCACGAAAGATAGAAGAACGGCAGGTTGAGCAGGAAGAAGGCGAGGCCGAAGTTCACGCCGGTCGCATAATGCAAGAGGAAGGCGACACCGGCGGTGCTGCCGGTCAGCAGGCCGGCGCTTGCCAGGAAATAAAGGCCAAGCGCTGCGATCAGGCTGCCGGAGAAGATGCCTTGCAGGTCCTCGATCGGCGTATGCCGGGTCGGGCTGGTGTTCCAAAGACCGAAAACGCTGCTGCTCAGAGCCATGGCAAAAACCTCGATTGCGATGGCCAAGCAATGCTGCAACGCACAAAAACAATCAAGGAAAATATGTCAGCAATGCTGACGTATTTTTGCGAACCAGCCCTGCGTTTTTAACGAGGCTTGCGGGCGAGAAACAGGATGCCCGTGATCGGCTGCCCGGCATCCATACGGATGACGGTGCGCTCCACGGCCACCATATCCAGGCCGTGGGAAGCGAGAAGATCGCGCACATAGGCTTCGCTATGGGCGTAGCGCAGCGACGGTCGCAGCACGAAGCCGTCCACCGTGCCGGCATCCTCCACCGAAAAGGCAAACAGACCGTGACCGGATAGCAATTCGACGACGATCCGGGCGACGCTGTCGAGACTGCCGAGATACATCAAGACGTCGGCGGCACTGACGAGGTCGGCGCGTGCCGCTGCAAAGTTGCCGAAGACATCGGATTGTTGAGGGGGCAGCGACAGGTCGGCACGGGCCAGCCTGTCATAGACGGCCTTCGTCTCGGCCTTCGCCAGCATGTTGCCGGAAATGTCGAAACCCTCGAGAAAGCTGGCCCGCGCGCGGATCCGCTCGCCGAAGAGGCCGGTGCCGCACCCAAGATCGACCACATGCTCGAAATGCGCGCCTGCCGTTGCGCCTTCGATGAGGGCTGCGAGCTTTTCCGGCACGCTGTAATCGAGCTTCTCGACCAGGGCATGATCGAAGCGGTCGGCGTAGTCGTCGAACAGCCGCTCGACATAGAGGCTCGGCGGCTGCTCCGGCATCCCGGTGGCGCCGAGCAGCGCCAGTTTCAGCCCTGCTCCGAAAATGTCGCTCGGGTTGAGGACCAAGGTTTTGCGCAACGCATCGATCGCCGCCTCTTTCCGGCCCGATTTTTCCTCATAGTCCGCCAGCCGGAACCAGCCGGCAGCCCACTGCGGGACGCGCTCGAGCGCTTGCGCCATGAGATCGGCCGCGCTCTCGGGCTCGCCGGCCTCGGCAAGCATCTTTGCGTAGTCGGCGCGGCGGTCGGCGATCAGGTCGCCGGAGGAGAGCTGGTTGAGCGTCATCAATGTGAGATGTTGGTTGCGATCAGCGCTTCTGACGCCGGGCCGGACAAAACACAAGCGGAATCTGAAGGTCGGGCCGATGCCCGTCACTTCCGGTGACTTGCGAGGGTGCGAATGGCAGCTTATGTGAAGGGAAACAGGAGTATCTCGCCGATGTCGGACGGAGTGAACAGATTTTTGGGGGATTCGCCGCTGCGCGTCCTCGTCAAGCTCGTCGTGGTGTCGATCCTCGTCGGCTTCGTGATGACCGTCTTCGGCTGGTACCCCGCCGACATCTATTTTGGCATCCGCAACTTCCTGCTCGACCTCTGGCACACCGGCTTTTCGGCTCTCGGTCGCGTCGGCGACTATCTGCTTCTGGGCGCTGCGATCGTCATCCCGGCCTTCATCATCCTGCGTGTCATGAGCTACCGGCGGTGAGCGTGAACGATCAGCTTTTCGTCATCGAGCGGCGCACGCTTTTGCGCGCCGGCGCCGTATTGTCGCTGGCAGCACTTGCCGGCTGCACCACATCCAACGTCTTGACGCCCGCAACCGGCACCGGCAGCGACCAGACCGCGGCCAGCCTCGGCTACGTCAATGCGCTGCGCAAGGGCAAGGGCCTGTCGCCGCTCGTGGCCGACAGGGCGGCCTCCAAGGCGGCCATGACCCAGGCCGCCAGGATGGCCAACGTCGGCAAAATGCAGCACCTGATCGGCTGGAACGACAGCTTTTACAACAGGATGAAGAGCCACGGCGTCACCTTGCCGGCTGCCGAAAACATCGCCGTCGGCCAGGACGATGCCGAACGCGCCTGCCTTGCCTGGTACCGATCGCCGAAGCACCTGGAAAACATGCTGGGCAATTATCGCGGCCTCGGCGTCGCCGTGGCTCAGAACGCCGCTTCCGGCAACCGTCCCTATTGGGCCATGGTGCTGGCGGGCTGATCCCGCCGGTCATTCTGTTTGCGGCTTCTGCGGTACCGATCTGCGTTCCCTCGCCCGTCTGCGGGTAGAGTGGTAGGGGGAAGGGGCTCTTTGCGCCCTCGGCATGTTGTTGAAAGCTGCAGCGCTCGCGACACCTTGCGCCCGCCCATGATCTTTCCCTAAAACGGTTCCGCCCACCCACCACGCCGGAACCGCTCGATGACTGCCGCTCCTCCCGCTTCGCCGCGCGACCCCTCCGGCCCTTTCGAGGTCACGCACCGGGTGATCCTTGCGATCGCCCTGCCGATGACGCTCGGGTTTCTGACGACGCCGTTGCTCGGCCTCGTCGATACGGCGGTCGTCGGTCGCATGGGGCAGGCGACGTTGCTCGCCGGGCTTGCGGTCGGCGCTATCATGTTCGACCTGATCTTCACCAGCTTCAATTTCCTGCGTGCCGCCACCACCGGTCTCGTGGCGCAGGCCTATGGCCGCGGTGACCGGCGCGAACAGCAGGCCGTGTTCTGGCGCTCGCTGGTCATCGCGCTTGCGGCAGGTGTCGCCGTCGTCGCGCTGTCGCCGCTTCTGCTTGCCGGCGGTCTATGGCTGATGGATCCGCCGGCGGAGGTAGAAGCCGTCACCCGTACCTATTTTCTCTGTCGCATCCTGTCCTCACCCGCAGCCCTTGCCAATTATGCCATCCTGGGCTTCGTGCTCGGGCGCGGTCATGGCAAGCTCGGGCTCCTGCTGCAGGTGCTGATCAACGGGGTCAACATCGTGCTGTCGATCCTGCTCGGGCTGGTGATGGGCTGGGGGGTCGTCGGCGTTGCGACCGCGACGGTCACCGGTGAAATCGTGGGCGCTCTCGTCGGATTTGCCATCGTCTATGGTCGTTTCGACAGGCAGGACGCGCCAAGCTGGGCGATGATTTTCGATCGCGAACGGCTGAGGCCGCTCTTCGCGCTCAACCGTGACATCCTGATCCGCTCGTTCGTGCTCGTCGCCGCCTTCGCGCTGATGACGCGCATCGGCACGGCGTTCGGCCCGGTGACGCTGGCAGCCAATGCGGTGCTGATGACCGTTTTCCTCGTCGCCGGCTACTATCTCGACGGCCTTGCCAACGCGGCGGAGCAATTGATCGGCCGGTCGATCGGTGCGCGCTACCGTCCGGCCTTCGATCGGGCGCTGAAGCTGACGATGGCCTGGTCGCTCGGTCTTGCCGTCTTCACGACCATAGCGCTCTTCTTCTTCGGCCACGGGCTCGTCGATCTCCTGACGACGGCACCGGATGTCCGCGCCGTCGCCTACGAGTATCTGCCCTGGGCGGCGTTGACGGCGACGACAGGCGCGCTCGCCTTCCTGATGGACGGGGTCTTCATCGGCGCCACGTGGTCGCGCGAGATGCGCAACATGATGCTGGCAGCGCTTGCCGGATACGTGGCTGCGCTCGCGATCCTCGTGCCCGCCCTCGGCAATCACGGCCTGTGGGCGGGGCTCAACCTGTTTCTCCTGATGCGTGGCCTGTTCCTGCTCGCCAGAATTCCGGCGAAGGCCGGTCAGACCTTTCGCGCCGCCCAGTAGTCGAGGCGGGTATCGCGAAGATCGCGGATCGATGTCAGGCCTTCGCGATCGCAGAGTTCGGAAAGGCCGCGCACGATCCGCCCGGCAAGAGCCGGCCCCTCGTAGACCATGCAGGAATAGAGCTGTACCAGGTCGGCGCCGGCGCGGATCTTCTCCGCAGCCGTCTCCGCCGAACTGACGCCGCCGACGCCGATGATCGGCAGATCGGCACCGACGCGCTTGCGCATCCGGGCGAGTACCGCGGTCGATTTTTCAAACAGCGGCTTGCCGGAAAGGCCGCCTGATTCCTTTGCCTGTCTCTGGTCTTTCAGACCATCGCGCGAGAGCGTGGTGTTGGAGACGATCAGGCCGTCGAGATTCTGGGCAAGCACTTCGGCGGCGATATCGTCCATGCCTTCCTCGGTCAGATCGGGGGCGATCTTGAGGAACACCGGTACGCGCCTGTTGCTGCGCTCCGCTTCCTCGTCGCGCGCTGCAAGCACGGCCGAGAGCAGCGCCGAGAGGCTCTCGCGTGCCTGCAGGTCGCGCAGGCCCGGCGTGTTCGGCGAGGAGATGTTGGCCGTGAAATACCGGGCGACGGCATAGAAGGTGTGGATGCCGCTGACATAGTCGCCGATCCGGTCGGTGCTGTCCTTGTTGGCGCCGATGTTGACGCCGATCAGCGCATCGCGCGAGCAGGCCTTGAGCCGCGCAAGTGCTGCGCCGTGGCCCTCGTTGTTGAAGCCGAGGCGATTAATCACCGCTTCGTCTTCCACCAGGCGAAAGATGCGCGGCTTGTCGTTGCCCGATTGCGGGCGCGGCGTCACGGTGCCGATTTCGGTAAAGCCGAAACCGATCTTCAGCAGCGCTTCCGGCACTTCCGCGTTCTTGTCGTAGCCGGCCGCCATGCCGATCGGGTTGGGGAAGGCAAGACCGGCGACCGTTTGAGCAAGACGCCTGTCTTGCCCGGTCGGACAGCTGGGCACCAGGCCGGTCTTCAGCGCCTTGATCGACAGGCCGTGGGCGGCCTCCGGGTCGAAAAGGAAAAGGCCGCGACGGGCGATGTTGGCGAAAGGATTGTTCATGCGTCGAGTTCCGGGAAGACGTGAAGGCCGTCTGCGCCAAGCGGCAACGGCTTTTCCCAATGCACGGCCGACAGGAACAGCGGTGCGTAGAGATGCGGGAAGAGGGCGCCACCGCGCGACGGCTCGTAAACGAGCTCTTCGCCAAGCGCATCGCCATCGACCGCGACCAGCAGCAGGCCTTCCTGGCCTTCAAAGTAAAGAGCTGCGGTCTTCTTGACCTGTTCGCCGGTCGAAAAATGGATGTAGCCGTCGGCAAGATCGATGGGCGCGCCATCGAAGCGGCCGGTGCGCTGGGCCTCCTGCCATAGTGCGGCCGGAACGATCTTGTATATGATTGAGCTCATGATGCCCGCTTGTTCGTCGTGATAACCTGTCGTGGCCTTGCCGCAAATATCGGCGATTGTCCATTGCTGAAGGTGGTTCGCCGATGGAATTCCGCCCGCATGTCCGCAATGGAGACGAAGTCATGAGAAAAGCAGTAACAGTCGCGGCGCTCGGCGCCGCCATCGGGCTTGCAGGCGTTGCGCGCGCTGAGGAGCCGGCGCCGGGCCGCTACGCCATGCAGAAGTCCGATAGTGGCATCGCCCGTCTCGACACCCAGACCGGCGAAGTCTCGCTTTGCCAGGAGAAGGACGGCCAGCTCGTCTGCCGCATGGCCGCCGACGAGCGCACGGCCTTCGAGCTGGAACTGGATCTCCTGACCAAGCGTGTGGAAACGCTCGAAAAGGTTGTCGAATCCGGTGGAGCCACCGCAAAACGGGACCTTCCGACCGACGAAGAGATTGACCGGACAATGGGCATCATGGAAAGAATGATGCGCAAGTTCATGGATATCGTGAAGGATCTTGAAGGCAGCAGCGACGGAGCGTCGCCGCAGAAGACCTGACAGGTCGGACGGACCGTGCGGCTAAAGCAGGCGTGTGGAGACGCCGGCTGTAGCCGGAGCTCTTGGGAGGGAGCGACATGACGCCGGACATGACCATCATCATCGCAGACGATCACCCGCTGTTCAGAGGCGCAATGCGGCAGGCATTGAGCGGCATGGCCGGTGCACCAGATATCGTCGAGGCCGGCGACTTTGCCGCTGCCCGCAAGGCCGCGGCCGATTGTCCCGACGCCGACCTGATGCTGCTTGACCTCACCATGCCGGGCGTCAGCGGATTGTCGGGCCTGATCGCGCTTCGCGCCGAATTTCCGAGCCTGCCGGTGATGGTCGTGTCCGCACATGACGATCCCGCGACGATCCACCGGGCGCTCGATCTCGGCGCCTCCGGCTTCCTGTCGAAATCGGCGGGCATCGAGGAAATCCGCAACGGCATCGAAAAGGTCATGGCCGGCGAAGTCTTCGTACCCGCCGGCTATACGCAGGGGCAGGATTATGAGCCTGAGGTCGCCGATCTCCTGCAGCGCCTGCAGACCCTGACGCCGCAGCAGTCGCGCGTCTTGAGCATGCTCGGCGAGGGCCTGCTCAACAAGCAGATCGCCTACGAGCTCGGCGTGTCCGAGGCGACCATCAAGGCGCATGTGTCGGCGATCCTGCTGAAGCTCAATGTCGACAGCCGCACGCAGGCCGTGATCCAGCTTTCGAAGATCGGCACTGTCGCCGCGGCTTGAGACCGCGCACGACGCCGCTATTCCGCCGCCGCCTTCGCAGCCGTCGAGAGTTGCGTCAGCCATGCCCGCATGGCGGCGGGGCGCACCGGCTTGTTCTGCAGGCCGACGCCGTCGCGTTCGGCAGCGCCACGCACTTCCGGCGAGCGGTCGGCGGTTACCAGCAAGGCCGGGATGTTTTCGCTGAACAGCGCCCGGATGCGCGCGATCGCCTCGATGCCGGTGCCGTCGTCGAGGTGGTAATCGGCGATGATGGCGTGCGGACGCTCCTGCGCGGAGGATGACATCTCGGTGCAGGCGGCGAGCGATTCCGCCGTGGTGACGACGCAACCCCAGCCCGAAAGCAGCACCCGCATGCCTTCGATGATGCGCGGCTCGTTGTCGATGCACAGCACGCGCAGGCCGTTCAGCGCCTCGCTGGCCTTGGTCGTCGGCACGGGGCCGACGGCGACCCGGTCTGCGGCGGTCGGATCGAGTGGCACGGTGACCTTGAAGCCGGTGCCCTTGCCGGGCTTTGACTGCAGGCTGACGGGATGGTTGAGCACGCGCGAGATCCGGTCGACGATGGAAAGCCCGAGGCCGAGGCCAGACGCGGTACGCGCGCCCTCGTCCAGCCGCGCGAATTCCTTAAAGACGGTGCGGAACTTCGACGAGGGGATGCCGATGCCGGAATCGAGCACCTCGATTGTCGCCATCTTGCCGCGCCGGCGCACGCCGACCAGAACCTTGCCCCGAAGCGTGTACTTGACCGCATTCGAGACGAGGTTCTGGACGACGCGCCTCAGCAGGTTGGGGTCCGTGCGCACCACCAGCGACGTCGGCATCACCACCAGTTCGAGGTCCTTTGCCCGCGCCATCGGCGCAAAATCGGTTTCGACGCGGCGCAGAAGGTCGTTGAGCGGCACGGACTGCAGCCGGGCCTTCATCGCGCCGGTGTCGAGCCGGGAAATATCGAGCACGGCGCCGAGAATGGCTTCGACCGATTCCAGTGATGAATCGATGTTTTCGACCAGCGTGCTGTTGTCGGATTCGCCGAGCCGCTCGACCAGCGAGGACGAATAGAGGCGGGCGGCGTTAAGCGGCTGCAGGATGTCGTGGCCGGCGGCGGCAAAGAACCGCGTCTTGCCGATATTGGCTTCTTCGGCGGCGGCCCGTGCTTCGGCCAGCTCGTGGTTCACCCGCGTCAGCTCGCCGGTGCGCTCGGCGACGCGAAGCTCCAGCGTTTCGTTGGCCTGTTTCAGCGCCATGTCGGCAGCAACGCGCTGGGTAATGTCGGTATAGGTGGTGACGATGCCCTTGTCGGGCATGGCATTGGTGCGCACTTCGATGATCTGCTGGCCGTTGCCCAGTTCGAGCAGGAACGGCTTGTCGAGCGTCAGGAAGTTGGCGATCAGCCGCTTCTCTTCTTCCTTGCGGATGTCGCCGCGCTTGGTGAGGATGGCGACGATGTCGGCGAGCGGAAAGCCGACCTGGCCGGCCGCCTCCGGCAGGTCGAGCAACTGCCGGAAGCGCCTGTTCCAGATGATCAGGTTGTTGGCATTGTCGAAGACGGCGATGCCCTGGTCCATCTGCGAAAGTGCTGTCTGCAGCATGTCCTGATTGTATTGCAGCGCTTCGCTCGCCTGATCGAGCAGCCAGGCCGTATCCGACGAGGTGTCGTCGACCCGTTGCAGCACCAGCGAAAAGACGAGGCGGGCCGAGGACGAGCCGATGGCGCTGCCCAGCAGCTGTTCGGAAAAATGCACCAGCGCCATGTCGGCCGGCGCATTGTCGTCGAGCCAGCGCCCGGACTGGCGCTCATAAGTGTGAAATGAGCGCTGCATGCGCTCGTCACCCATGTAGCGCGCGATCGTGGCCTTGAGGTCGCGAACGGTGACCTTGGTCTTGCGGCCGCGAAACGCCCGTTCGGTGCGCGAGCGCCGGGTGATGAACACCCCCGCCTGGAACCGTTCCAGCGGCTTCGGCGCACGGGTCAGCGAGGCCAGCACATACATGGTCAGGTTGACGAGCAGGCTGAGCGCGGTGGCGTTGACCAGCGGATCGGCATTGGCGCCGGAAAAGGCGTCGGTGAAGGGGAGGAGGAAGCTTAGAACCGTCGTTGCGACATGCGAATTGTCAGGCCCACCGAGACTTGGCAGGAACAGCAGATAGGCCCAGACGAAAAAGCCCGATACCATGCCGCAGATCGCGCCGCGCGCATTGGCCTGCCGCCAGACCAGCCCGCCCAGCAGCGAAGGCGCCATCTGCGAGATGGCGACGAAGGAGAGAAGGCCGAGCGAGGCGAGGCCGGCGCTGATGTCGGCCGAGCGGTAATAGGCGTAGCCGAGCAGCAGCACGACGAAGATTGCCGTGCGGCGGATGTTGAGAAGCGTGCCGGCGAGGTTTTCCTGCATGCCGCCGCGCTGGCCAAGGTTGCGGCGCAGGAACACCGGCATGACGATATCGTTGGAGATCATGATGGACAGCGCCACGGAGGCGACGATGACCATGGCGGTGGCCGCCGAGAACCCGCCGATGAAGGTGATCAGCGTCAGGAGCGGCAGGCCGTTGGCGAGCGGCAGCGTCAACAGATAGAGGTCGGCGTCACCGGACCCCGAAAAGGTCAGGATGCCGGCAATGGCGATCGGCAACACGAAGAGGTTGATGGCGACGAGATAGAGCGGAAACAGGATGCCGGCGGTGCGCAGCTCGCCTTCCGTCCGGTTCTCGACGACGGTGACGTGGAACTGTCGCGGCAGCATGATGATCGCAAAGGCCGACGTGACGATCAGCAGGATCCAGCGCGCGATCGGCGTTTCGTAGTGGAGCGCCTGTTCGACCGCCGGGCTCTGTTGGGCGAGCGTCCACAGATGCATCGGTCCATCGAAGATCACGAAGACGATGTAGAGGCCAGCGGTGACGAGAGCCACCAGCTTGACCACCGATTCCATCGCGATCGCCAGGATCAGGCCGTCCTGGTGCTCGGTCGCATCCGTATGCCGGGTGCCGAAGACGATGGCGAAACAGGCGAGAAACAGCGTCACGAGAAGCGGCAGGTCGATGAAGCTCTGCCCGGCACCGATGCCGTAGTCGCTGGTGTTGATCATGGCGGCGACCGAACTGGAGATCGCCTTCAGCTGCAGCGCGATATAGGGCACGGCGCCGACCAGCGAAATCAGCGCGACGATGGCCGCCACCGCCGGGTTCTTGCCGTGTCGGGCGGCGATGAAGTCGGCCACGGATGTCAGCTTCTCGGTCTTGGCGAGCCGGATGATCTTGCGGATCAGCGGCATGCCGAGTGTGAACATCAGGATCGGGCCGATATAGATGCCGGTGAATTCGAGGCCGCGTTCGGCCGCAAGGCCGATGCCGCCGAAATAGGTCCAGGATGTGCAGTAGATCGCAAGGCTGAGCGCATAGACCAGCGGCCTGCCTTTGACGGCAGTCGATTTCCTCCTGGCCCGCCGGTCGCCGTAGCTTGCGACCGCGAAAAGCAGCAGCAGATAGGCAAAGGCCGAGGCGAAGATGACCGAACCCGAGAGCATGCCTCATTCCTCCGGGGCCAAGCATAGGCCAACTGCGCGAGGTTGAGAATTGCCCTGGCATCAGTCTTAAGTCCAAGGCGCCATTGCACAATGCGCGCGCGGCGCCGGCGCCTGGAAGCGGGATCGCAATCGGGCAACTTGCTTGCGTGCGATTTGATCAAAGGCAAAGAAAGGTTTCCTCGCTCAGCGCTTTGGTTTAGATTTCGTAAACGGTTGCAGCGCGGGACAGCGCCGGCGGTCGCTTTCAACGGGGATATACGGAGAGACGCATGCTGAATGAGTTCAAAGAGTTTATTGCCCGCGGGAACGTCATGGATCTCGCGGTGGGTGTTATCATCGGCGCCGCTTTCAGCAAGATCGTCACCTCGGTCGTCGAAGACCTGGTGATGCCCATCGTCGGTGCGTTGACCGGCGGCGGCTTCGACTTCTCCAACTACTTCCTGCCGCTTTCAGCCAATGTGACAGCGACGTCCCTGGCGGCTGCCCGTGAACAGGGTGCGGTTTTTGCCTATGGCAACTTCATCACCGTCCTCATCAACTTCCTGATCCTCGCCTGGATCATCTTCCTGATGATCAAGGGCGTGAACCGCATTCGCGCGTCTGTCGAAAAGCAGAAGGAATCCGAACCGGCCGCGCCGCCGCCGGAAGACGTTCGCCTGCTTTCGGAAATTCGCGACCTCTTGAAGCAGCGCGCCTGATGTATCCTTTCTGCGGGTTCCGGCACGCGCCGGGGCCCGCGGAAACATCACAGAAATCAATAAACCGGTCAGATAAAGTCGTGTGATCGCCGCTGCGAAAGCGGCTAGAAGCGACGGGCAATCGGGAGCGGCTGCAAGCCAGGCCTTTGTGGCCTGCCCACGACATGCCGCTCCACCTCATGACAACGATCGCCGGTGCCTCGGGTCGATGCGACCCGACACGACCGGGATCCAGGAGCCCGTCGATGACCTTCATGTCCACCATCAGTCCCCGTGCACGTTCGGCGCCGGAAAGCGGCATCGTCGAGGTCGTGAACTATGCCCGCGGGCGCGATGGTCTCATCCCGCTCTGGGTGGGTGAGGGCGATCTTGCAACGCCGACCTTCATCTCACAGGCCGCAAGCGAAGCGCTTCTTGCCGGCGAGACCTTCTATACCTGGCAGCGCGGCATCCCGCCTTTGCGCGAGGCGCTGACACGTTACTATCAGCGCCGGTTCCAGAAAGACCTGTCGCCGGAGCACTTCTACGTCACCGGCTCGGGCATGCAGGCGATCAAGCTGGCGATCGAGGCGATCACCTCGCCGGGCGACGAGATGGTGCTTCTGACGCCGGCCTGGCCCAACTTTGCCGCTGCCGCCGAACTGTCGGGCGTTCGGCCGGTCTCGGTGCCGTTGCGCTTCGAACACGGCACGTGGCAGCTCGACCTCGATCGGCTGGAGGCCGCGATTGGCCCGAAGACGAAGGCCCTGTTCATCAACACCCCGTCGAACCCGACCGGCTGGACGGCAAGCCGTGACGATCTCAGCGCCATTCTCGGGCTCGCACGCAAGCACGGCCTGTGGATCGTCGCCGACGAGATCTATGCACTCTATCATTATGCTGGCGGCCGGGCGCCGTCCTTCCTCGATGTGATGGACACCGACGAACGCGTCATCTTCGTCAACTCCTTCTCCAAGAACTGGTCGATGACCGGCTGGCGCGTCGGCTGGATCGTCGCGCCGCCGGCAATCGGCCAGGTGCTCGAAAACCTGGTGCAATATGCAACCTCAGGTGTGGCGCAGTTCATGCAGCGCGGCGCCGTCGTGGCGCTCGACGAAGGCGATGCGATCGTGGATGCCAACCTCGCCAAGGCGGCGCAGAGCCGGGACCTTCTGTGCGACGCGCTGATTGCCACCAACCGGGTCGAGACGCTGAAGCCCGAAGGCGCGATCTACACCTTCCTCAAGATCGACGGCGTCACGGATTCGCGGGCCGCGGCCATCGATATCGTCGACAAGACCGGCGTCGGCCTGGCGCCGGGAACCGCCTTCGGCGATGGCGGTTCGCTGTTCATGCGCGCCTGCTTCCTGCGCGATCCGGCGCAGGTCGCCGAAGCGGCAAGCCGCCTGCAGGGCTACATCCTCGGCCGCTGACCGGCCGCAATCCGGGTGTCCGGCGCGCGCCATCGGCGGCGCCGATCATCCGGCGTGACCATTTCTTAACTCTACACCAAGGAATTGTGGTCCCGCTGCCGTGCGGAGCCGTCGGCTTTACCGGTTTGGAAAGCATCGATGCGGTTTGCTGTCGCTGATATTGCAGGGAACGGGAAACAGCAAATGGCCGTGTTGGTAACGGGCGGCGCCGGTTATATCGGCAGCCACATGACGTGGGCGTTGCTCGACGCGCATGAGGATGTGGTCGTGCTCGATCGGCTGTCCACCGGTTTTCGCTGGGCGGTGGCGCCCGAGGCGCGGTTCTATCGGGGCGATGTCGGCGATCAGACCCTGCTTGCGCGCATATTCGAAGAAAACGCGATCGATGCGATCGTGCATTTTGCCGGATCAGCGATCGTGCCCGAATCCGTTGCCCATCCGCTCGCCTACTACCATAACAATACCGCCAACACGTGCGCGCTGGTCGAGGCAGGCGTCAAGGCCGGCATCGGCCATTTCGTCTTTTCGTCGACGGCGGCCGTCTACGGTAGCCAGCATGGCGCAGATCCGGTGCGCGAGACCGCGTCTCCCCAGCCCGAGAGCCCCTATGGCCTGTCGAAGCTGATGGCCGAGCTGATGTTGCGCGATGCGGCGGCGGCCCATGCACTGCGCTATGTGGCGCTGCGCTATTTCAATGTTGCGGGCGCCGACCCCAGGGGGCGTGCGGGCCAGTCGACGGTCGGCGCGACGCATCTGATCAAGGTCGCCTGCGAGGCCGCACTCGGCAAGAGGTCGAAGATCGATATCTACGGCACCGACTATGCGACCCCGGATGGCACCGGCGTGCGCGACTACATCCATGTGGCTGATCTTATAGAGGCCCATATGCGCGCGCTTGCCTATCTCAGGGCCGGGGGCGACCCGCTGGTGTGCAATTGCGGCTATGGCGAGGGTTTTTCCGTCTTGCAGGTGATCGACACCGTCAGGCGTATCTCGGGCCGAGACATCGCTGTCGAGCACGGTGGGCGGCGACCGGGCGATGTCGCGCGCATCGTCGCCGATCCGACGCTTGCCCGTCGTGAGCTGGGCTGGATGCCAACCCATCAGAGCCTCGAAGAGATCGTCGAGACCGCCTTTGCCTGGGAACAGCATCTGGCGCGCAAGAACAGCTACGATCTGGCGCGCCCGCAGATCCGGCTCGTCTGAGCCTGCCGGTCAGGGCGTTTGATCGCCGCCCGTCTCGCCCAGGATCTTCTGCTCATGGGCGATGGCGTGGTTGATCAGCCGCGCCCAGATCTCTTCGTAGAAATCGGGATCGAGGTTTCGGCTTTCGGCATTCTTGCGGGCGTTTTCCCGCACTTCCATGACCCGCGCCGGAATATCGGCCTTCAACTTCAACGGCCGCTTGATCTCCGCCGCCCGGTCGATATAGCCCCAGCGCTCTGCGAAAAGCGCCATGAGCGCCTGGTCGAGCCGGTCGATCTCGGCGCGCACATCGGCCATGTCAGTGCATTCGGCGGGGGTCTTTCGCATCTGTCTCGTCCGGTTGTGGCAGGCAGGCCGTGCGCGCCGACATGGTCGCGCAGTCCTATTGCGGCGCACTGCTAACAAACGGGGGGCGGTCTGAGAAGAGGCAACAGGGTCGCATGGCGGACGGCGACCCCAAATACCACCGGTGCGGTGCGGGTGGTCACCTCAGCAGGCGATCGCTTGGCGGGGGAGGAGGGTGCGGTCCTGTCTCCGTCCGCGGCGATCGCCTGCTGACGTGTTGAAGACGCTAACCCGCCAAGCTTGAGCGAGGCTTTTTGTCCTGTCATCCAAACCTTACAATCAGGTGCCGATCATCAGCTTGATCGCCAGCCCGACAACGGTGACGGCTGCCACGCCGGCGCACCATAGCCCGACAAACCACAGAAGCTTTCGCCCTGTTCCCGCTTCGCTCTTCAATGGTAGCCCTCCTCGGGGTCGATCTTGCCGCGGAAAACCCAATAGGCATAGCCGGTATAGGCAAGGATGATCGGCACCAGAACCAGAGCGCCGGCCAGCAGGAACGACAGGCTGGCATCGGGTGCTGCCGCATCCCAGATCGTCAGCGATGGCGGCACGATAAAGGGATAAAAGCTGATGCCGATGCCGGCATAGCCGAGCACGAACAGGCCGAGCGCGGCCAGGAACGGCTTGGTGTCATGGTGGGTTCTGATGCCCGTTATCAGCAAATAGAGGCAGCCGAGCACCAGGAGTGGCACGATGATGCTGAAGATCGCCGTCGGCCAGCCGAACCAGCGCTGAAGATATTGCGGCTCGAGAAACGGGGTCCACAGGCTGACGACGCCCATGGCGGCGACCGTGCCGAACGCGCATTTGAGCGCGAGGCTGCGGGCTCGATCGGCGAGGTCGCCATGGGTCTTCATGACGAGCCAGGTGGCGCCGAGCAGCGCATAGCCGACGACGACCGCGATGCCAGCCATGATCGAGAACGGCGTCAGCCAGTCCCACCAGCCGCCGGTATAGGCACGGTTCTCGACGGGGATGCCCTGGACCAGGGCCCCGAGCGTGATGCCCTGCGCGAAGGCGGCGAGCATAGACCCCCCGGCAAAGGCCCAGTTCCAGAGAAACTCGGCCCGCTTGGTCCGCCAGCGGTATTCGAAGGCGACGCCCCGAAAGATCAGGCCGATGACCATGGCGATGATGGGCGCATAGAGTGCCGGCAGGATGGTGGCATAGGCGAGCGGGAACACCGCCATCAGGCCGCCGCCGCCGAGCACCAGCCAGGTCTCGTTGCCGTCCCACACCGGGGCGACCGAGTTCATCATCACGTCGCGATCGTGTTTTTCACGAAAGAACGGGAAGAGGATGCCGACACCCAGGTCGAACCCGTCGAGGATGACATAGGCGAGCACCGCAAACGCGATGATGCCGGCCCAGATCAGCGGCAGATCAATGTCCATGATGACCTCCATGGGGGTTGGCGATGGCGGCACCGGCGGTGCGGATCGGACCTTCGTCGAGATCGGGCGTCGGATCGCGCGGCAGTCGCGCCATCAGCCGCAGGATGTAGAAGGTGCCCGCGCCGAAAACGAAGAAGTAGACGATGATGAAGGCAAGCAGCGACGCGCCGACGGCGGGTGCCGCAATCGGTGCGACCGAATCTCTCGTCAGCAGGTGGCCGTAGACCGTGTAGGGCTGGCGGCCGACCTCGGTGGTGACCCAGCCGGCGAGCACGGCAACGAAGCCGGCCGGTCCCATCACGACGGCTGCGCGATGCAGCCAGGCATTGCTGTCGAGCGTACCGCGATACCGACACCACAGGCTACAAAGCCCGATGCCGAGCATGGCGAAGCCGAGGCCGACCATGATGCGGAACGACCAGAAGACGATGCCGACGGGTGGATGCAGCTCTTCGGCAATGGTGTCGAGGCCGGCAAGCGGCGCGTTGAGGTCATGCTTGAGGATCAGGCTCGACAGTTTCGGGATCTCGATGGCGTAGTCGACGCGCTTTTCGGCAGAGTTCGGAATGCCGAAGAGGATGAGCGGCGCGCCGTCAGGATGGCTCTGGTAGTGGCCTTCCATCGCCATTACCTTGGCCGGCTGATGCTCCAGCGTGTTGAGACCATGCATGTCGCCGGCAAAGATCTGGATCGGCGCGACGATCGCCGCCATCCACATTGCCATGGAGAACATCTTTCGCGCGCGGCGGGGTGCCGTCCGGCGGATGAGATGCCAGGCGCCGCAGGCACCGACGACGAAGGCCGTCGTCAGATAGGCGGCGAGCACCATATGCACCAGGCGATAGGGGAACGAAGGGTTGAAGACGATCGCCCACCAGTCGACCGGCACGAACTGCCCGACATCGTTGATTTCAAAGCCTTGCGGCGTCTGCATCCAGGAATTCGCCGACAGGATCCAGGTGGCCGAGATCAGCGTGCCGATCGCGACCATCACGGTTGCCAGAAAATGCAGCTTCGGGCCGACGCGGTTGAGGCCGAAGAGCATGACGCCGAGGAAGCCCGCCTCGAGGAAGAAGGCGGTGAGCACCTCGTAGCCCATCAGCGGCCCGATGATCGGCCCGGCCTTGTCGGAAAAGACGCTCCAGTTCGTGCCGAACTGATAGGACATGACGATGCCGGAGACGACGCCCATGCCGAAGGCGACGGCAAAGATCGTCTTCCAGAAATTGAAGAGTTCGAGATAGACCTCGTCCTTCTTCCACAGCCACAGCGCTTCGAGCACTGCAAGGTAGCTTGCAAGCCCGATCGAGAAGGCCGGGAAGATGATGTGGAACGAGACGGTGAAGGCGAACTGGATGCGGGCAAGTATCGTCGCATCGAAACTTTCAAACACGGCACAATCCTTTCAGACGTGCAGCGCCGCGGGTCGATTCTGACGCGCGGGTGCCGCTGCAGCTCTCTGGTCTGCTGCGCACGTTCAGCCCTGGATCATTGCGATCCCGGACTTTGCGCAGTGCCTTTCAGGCCGGGCCAATCCTGTGGTTGTACCGGCGTTTCAGCATGTGCTTGAATCTGCGCCAAAATTGCCAAAGGTCAATGACAGGCTCGCCGCCACGTTGTCACACTGCGGCAATGTTGCGCTTGCGGCAAAAGGGAGCGGGCGCGCCGGGCAACGCCGGCGCGGGAAAACTGGACGCATCTTGTCCCGGAGTGCGTACTCAGCGTGTGGGCAGATACGCCTCCGCAAGCTCGGTCCAGAAGGTGGCGCCGATCGGCAGCAGGTCGTCGTTGAAATTGTAGGCGGGATGATGAAGCGGCTTTTCCTCGCCGGATACTTTCGAACCGAGGAAGAAATAGGTGCCTGGCCGCTCCTGCAGCATATAGGCGAAATCCTCGCTGCCCATGAACGGTCGCTCGAGATCGACGACCTTGTCTGCACCGGCAAAGCGGATGGCGAGATCGCGGACGAAATCCGTTTCCGCCTTGTGGTTGATGGTCGCGTCATAGCTGCGCAGATAGTCGACCGTCGCGCGCATGCCGAAGCTTAGCGCCTGCGCCTCGGCGATCATGCGGATGCGGCGTTCCAGTTCGTCGCGCACACCGGGGTCGAAGGAACGGATGCCGACGACGATTTCGGCGCGTTCCGGGATGATGTTGCTGGCCGATCCGGCATGGAAGGCGCCGACGGTGACGACGGAAGGATCCATCGGGTGAATGTTGCGCGAGACGATCGACTGCAGCGCCATGATGATCGCGGCGCCGCAGACGATGGGATCGGCGGTGTCCTGCGGCTCGGCGCCGTGGCCGCCACGCCCGTGCACGGTGATGCGCGCCTCGTCGACCGCCGCCATGATCGGCCCTTCGCGCAGCGCGAACTGGCCGAAAGGCAGGCCCGGCTCGTTGTGAAGTGCAAAGACGGCGTCACAGGGGAATTTCTCAAACAGCCCTTCGTCCATCATGATCTTGGCGCCGCCGAAATTCTCCTCGGCCGGCTGGAAGATCAGGTGGATGGTGCCGTCGAAATTGCGGCGTTCGGCAAGCGCGCGCGCCGCGCCGAGCAGCATCGTGGTGTGGCCGTCATGGCCGCAGGCATGCATCAGTCCCGATGTCTTGCTCGCATAGTCGAGCCCAGTCTCCTCCAGGATCGGCAGCGCATCGATATCGGCGCGGATGCCGATCGAGCGCGATCCGCTGCCGTTGCGCAGGGTGCCGACCACGCCGGTCTTTGCAAGGCCCGTCGTTACCTCGTAGCCGAGTTCGGCCAGGTGCCGGGCAATGAAGGTCGAGGTGCGGGTTTCCTCCAGTCCGAGCTCGGGATGAGCATGCAGGTCGCGACGGATGGCGATCAGCTCCGGCATGGCGTTGTCGATAGAGGAGGAAAGCTTCATGTCAGGCACCACGGGTTGGAATGCGGTTTTCGAATGTGCGGAAGGCGACCACCAATATGCCGGTGAGGCACATGTAGATGAGCGCCAGCAGCAGCAGCGGCTCGTAGGTCAGGAACGTCTCCTGCCGCACCTTGGAGATGACGGCATAGACGTCGACGACGGTGATCGTCGCCACCAGCGGCGTCGATTTCAGCTGCAACACCGTCTCGCCGTTGAGCGTCGGCAGGGCGCGGTGAATGGCGCGGGGCAGCCAGATGCGGCGAAACATGGTCCAGCGGCTCATGCCGTAGGCTTTCGCCGCCTCCAGCTCGCCGGCGGGAACGCCGGCAAAGGCGCCGCGCATCACTTCGCCTTCATAGGCCGCAAACGAGATCGTCAGTGCCGCGACGCCATAGGGCCAGGCCTCGCGCAGATAGGGCCAGAGGAAGGATTGGCGGATGGCGGGAAACTGCGGAAACAGCGAGCCGAGCCCGTAATAGAGCAGCCAAAGCTGCAACAGCAGGGGCGTGCCGCGGATGACGGTGCAGAAGACCTTTGCCGGCAGCTTGAGGAACCAGGGGCCGGCCACCTGCGCGAGCCCGATCGGCACGGCAAGCAGGAAGCCGAGGATCGATGTGCTGAACAGCATCACCAGGCTGATGAGGATGCCCCAGCCGAGCCGCGGCAGGTAGCGCGGCAGCCAGTCCCAGCGCATGAAGACGGCGACGCAGACGACGAAGGCGGCGAAGACCAGCATCATCACGATGCGATGTGGCTGGAAGAAGCTGCGCGCGGTCGGCAGGTCCTCGGGCGTAAAGGCGACGGCGTGGGTGGTTTGATCCGTCATCGCTGCTCCGCGAAACCGCGCCTGGCATGCCGTTCCAGCATGCCGATGAAGATGTTGGAGACGAGCGTCAGCGCCAGATAGAGCGCGCCGGCCGCCAGGAAGAACAGGAGATAGGCCTTGGTCGTGCCCGCCGCCTGGCGGGTAACGAGCGTCAGCTCGCTGAAGCCG
Organism: Hyphomicrobiales bacterium; assembly: GCA_900469625.1. Taxonomy (GTDB): domain Bacteria; phylum Pseudomonadota; class Alphaproteobacteria; order Rhizobiales; family Rhizobiaceae; genus Ensifer. The sequence goes on along the minus strand of UBXV01000007.1, from coordinate 363,098 downwards.
ACGACGGCCAGAAGGGCGGTGTCCTTGGTGGCGATCAGCCAGAGATTGGAAAGCCCGGGGATGGCGTAGGGCAGCATCGCCGGCAGGGTGATGCGCCGCAGCACCTTCAAGGGCGACATGCCGTAGGCGCGCGCCGCCTCGATCTGGCCAGCCGGAACCGCTTTGATCGCGCCGCGCAACACCTCTGTCGAATAGGCGCCTTGCACCACGCCGATGACGAAGATGCCGGCCATCAGACCACTGATATCGACGGGGCCGACGCTGAAGAGTGCCAGCAACTGGTTCAGCAGGTCGGTGCCGGCATAGTAGAGCAGAAGGATGAGCACCAGCTCGGGCACGGCCCTGACGACCGTGGTGTAACATTCGAGCAGGTCACGCAGGATCGGGCCGCCGTAAAGCTTGCCGAACGCGCCGCCGACGCCGAGCGTCAGGCCGAGCGCAAAACCGCCGATGGCGATCTGGATCGAGTTTACGAAGCCCTGCAGCAGCACGCCGCCCCAACCGGGCGCGGACAGTGCAAGCAGGCTCCAATTGACGATAGAATCCGATGCCATGCGTCTTCGACCTCCGAGGGCACCGGCCGGCAGCCTGAAGGCCGCCGGCCGTCTGCGCCTTAATCGCCGTAGATGTCGAAGTCGAAGTACTTCTTCGAGAACGTGTCATAGGTGCCGTTGTCGCGGATCGCCTTGATCGCGGCATTGAGCTTGTCCTTGAGCTCGGTCTCGCCCTTGCGCAGGCCGACGCCGACGCCGGGGCCGATGACGGCGACGTCTTCGGCGACGTCACCCTTGTAGTCGCAGCATTCCTTGCCCTGGTCGGTGGCAAGGAAGGCCTTGAGAGCGATCGCGTCCGCCTGGACCGCGTCCACGCGTCCGGCGGCCAGATCGTTGTTGGCCTCGTCCTGCGTCTGGTATTCCTTGACCTCGATGCCGGCCGAGGCGAAATGCTTGGCGGCATAGGCCTGGTGCACGGTCGAGACCTGGACGCCGATCGTCTTGCCGGCAAGACCTTCCGGTGTCGGCTTGAAGTCGACTCCCTTGGTGCCGATGACGCCGGTCGGCGTGTTGTAGTACTTGTCCGAAAAATCGATCGTCTTCAGCCGCTCGTCGGTGATCGACATCGAGCTCATGATCATGTCGATCTTCTTGGATGTCAGCGCCGGGATGATGCCGTCCCAGGCGACCGGCGTCAGCACGCATTCGAGCTTTGCTTCTGCACAGACGGCGTTCATGAGTTCGACTTCCCAGCCTTCCCATTTGCCGCTGGCATCCGGCGCGGTGAAGGGCGGGTAAGGCTCGGCGGCGACGCCGACCTTCAGGGCTTCCGCCGAAGCGGCAATGCCGCCGCTGACGGCAATGGCGGCCGCGACCGCCAGGACTTTCAATGTCTTCTTCATGCTGTTCCCCTTTTTTGGTTGTTGAGCATTGCTGAATTCAGTGAATGGAGCTGATGAACTTCTTGAGCCTTTCGGATCTGGGTGCGCCGAAGATGGCCTCAGGCGGGCCTTGCTCCTCGATGATGCCGTTGTGCAGGAAGACGATGTGGTTGGCGACGTCGCGCGCGAACTTCATCTCGTGGGTGACGAGGATCATGGTGCGCTTCTCGCGGGCGAGGTCGCCGATCACCGAAAGCACTTCGCCGACGAGTTCGGGATCGAGCGCCGACGTAGGCTCGTCGAAGAGCATGACCAGAGGTTGGATCGCCAGCGCGCGGGCAATCGCGGCACGCTGCTGCTGGCCGCCGGACAGGAAGGCCGGATAGGCATCGCGCTTCTCGTAGAGCCCGACCCGCTTGAGCAGGATTTCGGCCGTCGCGATCGCCTCGGCCTTCGCTTTGCCGAGCACATGGATCGGGGCCTCGATGACGTTTTCGAGAATGGTCATGTGCTGCCAGAGATTGAAGCTCTGGAAGACCATGCCGAGTTGGCTGCGCAGGCGCTGGACCTGCTTTCGGTCTTCCGGGACGAGGCCGCCGCGGCCGTCGGGCTTCATCCGGATCTTTTCGCCATGCACGCTGACCGTGCCGGCCGACGGCAGTTCCAGCATGTTGATACAGCGCAGGAAGGTGGATTTGCCGGAGCCGCTGCCGCCGATGATGGCGATGACGTCGCCCTGCTTCGCCGTGAGCGAAACTCCCTTCAGCACTTCCAATGGCCCGAAACGCTTGTGCAGGTCAGTGACCGCGATTGCCTGGGCCGCATCCGTCATCGGCGCGCCGCTCCCATGGCTCCAAGAGCTTTTTGTGAAGGCATGAAACAGTTCCCCTGTCGTCTTTCCGCGCAGCATCTTTGGCTTGTCACGGTGTTTGTTGGTAGGCATGGTTGCACTTGTGTCGCTATTGTTCAAGCGTATAATAATATGCGTCGTCGTTTTTTTATCGCCCACCGCGTGCCCGATTTTCCCTGAAGGAGCCCCTCATGCATTCCCGCCGCTCGAAGGATATGACGAACGCGTTCGCCAGCCCCCGCGCGCGGATGGCGGCATGAACCGCCGCACGTTTCACCGGGCCCCCGAGGGAGAACGCCGCCAGGAGCTGATCGAAGCGACGCTCGACTGCATCGCCGAGTTTGGGCTGAAGGGCGCGACGGTGCGCCAGATCGCCATCCGCGCCGGCGTTACGGCCGGCCTCGTGCGGCACTACTTCGAATCGAAGGACCAGATGGTCGCTGAGGCCTACCGGGCGGTGATCGCGTCGCTTACCGACAAGGCGGCCCATGTCGAAGGCGATCCGGAAACGCGACTGAGGGACTTCATCGCCATCAACCTGACCGAGCCGGTCGCCGACAGCCGCAGCATCTCGCTCTGGGCAGCCTTCATCAGCCAGGTCCGCGTCGACCCCATTCTCGCCGAAATCCACCGCGACGGTTACCTCACCTTCCGCAACACGCTGCAGGATCTGCTGGCCGATTTCCTGGCGGTGAAGAACAAACCGGCCGATGCCGAAACCTGCCGCGCCTATGCGATTGCGATCAACGGCCTCGTCGACGGCCTGTGGATCGAAGGCTGTCTGGCGGGAGACCTGTTTCGCGAAGGCGAACTGGTCGCCATCGCCATGGGCTCGGTCGAAGCGCTGCTCGGCGCGTCGATCGGCAGCGACAAACAATGAAAACGGGAGACAACACCATGCGCTACGCCTCGATCACCGATCGGCTCGCAGATCTCGGTTCGGGAAAATGGGCGCTGCACATCCGTGCGCGCCAGCTGAAGGCGGGTGGTGCCGATATCATCGAGCTGACGATCGGCGAGCCGGACGTGCCGCCGGACCGGGCGCTGATCGACGAATGCCAGCGTGCCATGAACGCCGGCCGCTATCGCTATTCCAACGGCCGTGGCGAACACGCGGTCGTGGCGGCGCTCGTGGAGAAGTACCGCCGTCGCCGCGCCGATGTGACCACGGAAAACGTCATGTGCTTCCCGGGCACCCAGACCGCCCTTTTCGGCGTGATGTTGGGGTTGGTCGAGGCCGGCGATGCCGTTCTCGTCGGCGATCCGCTCTATGCCACCTATGAAGGCGTCATCCAGTCGACCGGCGCCCACCACGTGCTGGTGCCGCTGAAGCCGGAATTCGGCTTCCACATGCAGGCGGCCGACATCGAAAAGGCGATCACGCCGGAATGCCGGGTGCTCTTGCTCAATACCCCGCACAATCCGACAGGCGCGGTGCTGACGGCCGCCGAAATCGCCGAGATCGGCGAAGTCGCGCGCCGTCACGATCTCTGGATCGTCTGCGACGAGGTCTATGAGGAGCTGGTATTTGATGCCGTCTTCGCCTCTCCGTTCGACAATCCGGATCTCGCCGAACGCACCATCGTCGTCTCGTCGATCTCCAAGTCGCATGCCGCACCGGGCTTCCGCAGCGGCTGGGCGGTCGGCCCGGCGGAGTTTACGAGCCGGCTGCTGCCGGTATCGGAAACCATGCTGTTCGGCGTGCAGCCGTTCATCGCCGACATGACGGCTTACGCGCTGACCCATGATATCGATACGGCGCGGCGGATGCGCGAGAGCTACAGGTCGCGCTCGCGCCGCGTCGTCGAGGGCCTTGCGGATGCGCCGGGCATCCTGGTCCTGCCGCCGGAGGCCGGCATGTTCACGCTGATCGACGTATCGGCAACGGGCATGTCGGGCGAAGCTTTCGCCTGGGCGCTGCTGGAGGAAGAAGGGGTTGCGGTAATGCCCGGGTCCTCCTTCGGCGACGAGGCACAGAACTTCCTGCGCGTGAGCCTGACCGTGCCCGACGCCGACATCGACGAGGCGTGCCGCCGCATCACCGCGCTCGCCGAGCGCGCCACACAGCGTCAGGAGCGCCGCGCATGACCGCCAAAACAGTCGGTGAAGCCCTGGTCGATCTGCTCGAGGCCAATGGCGTCGAGGTGGTCTTCGGCATTCCGGGCGTCCATACGGTCGAACTTTATCGTGGCCTGGCGGCGTCGAAGATCCGTCACGTCACGCCCCGGCATGAGCAGGGCGCCGGCTTCATGGCCGACGGTTATGCCCGTGTCAGCGGCAAGCCGGGCCTCGCGCTCGTCATCACCGGTCCGGGCCTGACCAACACCATCACCGCCATGGCGCAGGCGCGGCAGGATTCGATCCCGATGCTGGTCATTTCCGGCGTCAACCGCCGCGATTCGCTCGGCCATGGTCGCGGGCTCTTGCATGAGCTTCCCGACCAGCACGGCATGATCAAGACGCTGGCGCTCTATTCGCACACTTTGCTCAATCCCGACGATCTTCCCTTTGTGGTCGACCGGGCCTTCTCGGTGCTCCTGTCCGGGCGGCCGGGCCCGGTGCATATCGAGATCCCGACCGACGTGATGACGGCGCGCATCGAGCCGAAGGCGATCCGCTCGGCCGCGGTTACCCGGCCGCGCTCCGACAGCGAGACGCTGCAGCACGCCGCGATCCTCTGCGCCGATGCCACCCGCCCGGTCATCATCTGCGGCGGCGGTGCGCTCACCGCCGAGGCGGAGGTGCGGTCGCTTGCCGAGCAGATCGGCGCGCCTGTGGTCACCACCGTCAACGCGCGCGGAATGCTTGCCGGCAGCCCGCTGCGCGTTCCGGCCAGCCCCAGCCTCAAGGCGGTGCGCTCGTTGCTCAAGGAGGCCGATCTCGTGCTCGCGCTCGGCACCGAGATGGGGCAGACCGACTACGACATGTATGCCGATGGCGGCTTTCCGGTGCTGCGGAACCTGATCCGCACCGACATCGATGCGGCACAGCTTGCCCGTGGCCCGCATGCCGCCCTTTCGATCCTCTCTGGCGCCAAGACGGCGACGGCGGGCATCCTGGCGTTCCTGCCGGGGCACGCGCCGAAGGACGGCGCCGCTCGCGCGGAAGTGGCGCGCAAAGCTGCGCTGAAGGAACTGACGCCCAAGATGCGGGCCGAGATCGCCGTGGTCGACGCCGTCTACAAGGCGCTGCCGGACTGCACCATCGTCGGCGATTCCACCCAGGCCGTCTATGCCGGCAACCTTTATTGCGATGCGCCGCGCCAGCGCAGCTGGTTCAATTCGGCGACCGGCTACGGCGCGCTTGGATACGCACCGCCGGCAGCCGTAGGCGCTGCCGTGGCCGACCCCGCGCGACCCGTCGTCTGCCTTGTCGGCGACGGCGGATTCCAGTTTTCGCTCGCCGAGATCGGATCGGCCGTCGACGTTCAGGCGCGGGTGATTTTCCTCGTCTGGAACAATGACGGCTACCAGGAGATCGAATCCTACATGATCGAGACCGGGGTGACGCCCGAGGGCGTCAGGCCGTCGGCTCCGGACTTCATCCTTGCCGCCAAGGCCTATGGCATCGAGGCCGAAAGGCTGGCGTCGATCACGGATCTGTCGCGGGCGCTGGCGGATGCCGGTCAGCGCAACGGACCGTCTCTCATCGAGATCCATCAGGTCAGAACCAATGGGGCGACGGCCTAGACTGCAGTATCAAGCGATCGTTGCGGGCGCGAAATTTGACATTTCGCGCCCGCAATGGTGTTAAGGGCGCCTCGTGCTCGATTCCGGCCATGTTCTTCGGCTAGATTTGCTGCATTCCGGCTGAATTGAACTTTCAGGCGCCAGGCGCCGAGGAAGGGGTGGCGTCCCGAATGGACCCAGTGTGTGGTGGCAACAGAGGCAAGTTTGCCGGCCGGCTCGTCGCCGTGCTGTGGCTGTTCTGTGCTTCTCTGGCCATGCAGCTGATCGTCGTCGGGCAGGGCTTTTCCTCGCGGCTTTCGGCCGAGCAGCAGGCGGGCAATCTCTCTTCGACCGATACCGCTCCATCCGACCATCCCGCGGCGCGCCAGATTTCGCGCGCGACCCCGGTGTCGGATCTGCGCTTCACCACTGAGCGCAAGGACGCCAAATCCGCGACCGGCGACGGGGCCTTACCGATGCTGTTTGCGTCGGTCATCCCTCAGCAGTTCGAGCCGCCGAGCGAGGATCTGGCCTTTGGCCGCGGTGCTTTCACGGACGGTTTGTCAAGTCGCGGTCCACAGATCCGGGCGCCCCCGAGCGCCTGATCACCACCGATATTCGGCACGATGATCCGCCGCGATCCCGTTCGTGCCCCCCAATGAAACAAAGTCCTGACGATGCGCCCGGCGCCCGCACAGGCTCTCTTGGAACCACAACATGCGTACATCAAAATGGGCGATTTTCGCCTATGTCGCTGTCATTCTTTTCGGATGCATAGCGGCGCTACCAAACGTTCTCTCACCGGCGCAGCGCGAGCAATTCGGCGCCTGGCTGCCGGTCAAGCCCGTCACCCTCGGTCTCGACCTGCGCGGTGGCTCCCATCTCGTCCTTGAGGTCGATGGCAATGGATTGCGGCAGGCCCGGTTGAACTCGCTCCTGGACGACGTCCGCCGGGTTCTTCGCACCGAGCGCGTATCGGCCTCTTCGGCGCGCATCAGCGGCAACACGATCACCGTGACGCTTGCGGACCCGGCTGATCGGGAAAAGGCCCAGCCGAAATTGCAGGAACTGGCAACGCCGGTGAGCGCGATCGGCTTCGGCGGCTCCGCGCCCGAGATCGAGGTCGCGACAAACGGCGATGTCATCACGGTCGCGCTGACCGAGGCAGGCATTTCCGATCGCATGACCAAGGCGGTCGAGCAGAGCCTCGAGATTATCCGCCGTCGCGTCGATACCGTCGGTGTTGCCGAACCGTTGATCCAGCGCATCGGCGCCAACCGTATTCTCGTCCAGCTTCCGGGCCTTCAGGACCCGACAGGCCTGCGCCAGCTCCTTGGCTCGACCGCGCAGATGAGCTTCCACATGGTCGACCAGACCACGGACCTGACCCAGCCTCCGCCGCGCGGCGTTGACATCCTGCCGGGTGCCAACGACAACAACCGATATGCAGTGGAGAGCCGTGTCGCGCTTTCCGGTGAGCGGCTTTCGGACGCCAAGGTTGGCTTCGACCAGCGAACGAACCAGCCGATTGTCGATTTTACCTTCGATTCGCTCGGCGCAAGACAGTTTGCCGAAATCACCCGCGAAAATGTCGGCCGACCCTTCGCCATCGTGCTTGACGGCAAGGTGCTGACGGCGCCCGTCATCAACGAGCCGATCATCGGCGGCCGCGGCCAGATCAGCGGCAACTTCACGACCGAATCGGCAACGGTTCTTTCGGCGCTCTTGCGCTCTGGCGCACTGCCGGCCCCACTGACTGTGATCGAAGAACGTTCGGTCGGCCCGAACCTCGGCAGCGATTCCATCCGCATGGGCATCTTCACCGGCCTTGCCGGTTTCGCCCTGGTCGTCGTCCTCATGGTCGTGCTCTACGGCGCATGGGGCATGATCGCCAATGTCGGTCTGGTGCTGCACACCATCCTGACGATCGGTGTGCTGGGCATGATCGGCTCGACGCTGACGCTTCCCGGTATTGCCGGTATCATCCTCGGCATCGGCATGGCGGTCGACGCCAACATTCTGATCAATGCGCGTATTCGTGAAGAAACCGAAGGCGGTGCCGGTGCCATGAAGGCGCTCGATATCGGCTTCAACAAAGCCTATGCGACCATCATCGATAGCAACGTTACGACGCTTTCCGGCACCGTGCTGCTGTTTGCCTTCGGTTCCGGACCGGTCAAGGGCTTCGCCGTCACGATGATGCTCGGCATCGTCATCTCGATGTTCACGTCGGTGACCGTCGTGCGCCTGATGATGCGCGAAGTCGTCGTGCGCCGGAAGATGAAGAAGCTGGAGATCCCTTCGCTGTTCGGCAAGGTTCCGAAGCTGCCGAGCTTCTCCTTCATGAAGGGGCGCTTTGTCGCCATCGGCATGTCGGCGTTCCTCTCAGTAAGCTCGGTCGTGCTGTTCTTCACGCCTGGCCTCAACTACGGCATCGACTTCGTCGGCGGCATCCAGGTGGAAGCGACATCCAAGCAGACACTCGATCTGCCGGCGCTGCGCCATGGCCTCGAATCGCTCAACATCGGAGAAGTCGCGCTGCAGGAATTCGGCCAGGACAAGTCTGTCCTGATCCGCGTTCAGCGTCAGCCGGGCGGGGAGCAGGAGCAGACGGTTGCCTTGAACAAGATCAAGGAAGCTGCCGTTCAAACCATTCCCGATGTAACCTTCGAGCGGACGGAAGTCGTCGGCCCGACGATCAGCTCGGAGCTGGCGAAATCGGGCTTCCTGGCCGTCGGTCTCGCGATGGTGGCGATCCTGCTCTACATCTGGTTCCGCTTCGAATGGCACTTCGCCGTCGGCGCGATCGCGGTCTTGCTGCTCGACATCACCAAGACGATCGGCTTCTTCGCGCTGACCGGTATCGACTTCAACCTGACGGCCATCGCGGCGCTGCTGACGATGATCGGTTACTCCGTCAACGACAAGGTCGTGGTCTATGACCGCATGCGCGAGAACCTGCGCAAGTACAAGTCGATGCCGTTCTCCGATCTCATCGACATGAGCATCAACCAGGTGATCGCGCGATGCATCTTCACCTCGATGGCCACCGCGCTGTCGCTGGTGCCGATGGCGATCTGGGGCGGCGACGCGGTCAAGAGCTTCGCCTGGCCGATGATCTTCGGCGTCATCGTCGCGACGACGTCGTCGATCTACATCGGTGGCCCGATCCTCCTGTTCCTCAATCGCTGGTGGAAGGATCGCGAAGCGACCCGCACCGGCACGGGAACCACACAGCCGGGTGCGCCGGCCGCCTGAGTCCAGGCCCAAGGATACAAAACGTGAAGGGGCGGCCTTATGGGCCGCCCCTTTTTTGTCCGAAAGTGCTGTCTTTATCACCCTCGTACCTTGCAGGTTGATTCTTCGCTTCCTAGATAGTGAGGGCCTCCGGTTTCGCATTGGGAGAACGGATCTTGCATCCCGACCCCCTAAAATTTGATGGGTTGAGAAATATTTTTCACGATACCATATTTTTAATTGACGGAATTGGTAGATTATTCTAGTTTGCAACTCTGTGAAGCGGGGTGAGTCCGCCTCACGGTTGTTCATGAACCGCTCCGGCATATCGATGCCGGACCAAGCCAAAGGAGTGTGACATGTCCGAAACCGTCTCGATTGCCGCCTTCTTCGGCACGCGTTCCCATTGTCGTGCAACAGTGAAGAAACGTCACATTCGCCTCTGCCGAATGTGATCCTCGAACTCTCGAAATTCATCCTTTGCCGAAATTGAAATGTCCGCGCCTTCGGGTGTGGAAGGAGCGTTATTTGCATGAGCAAGCAGGTTATCGAATATGGCGGCGAAGCCGTCGGGGTCGTCGTCCCGGACGAGGGCCGTTTCAAGTTTCTCGCCGTCAAGTATCACGTCTGGGATCTGGACGCGCAGCGCTTCCGCTCGGCTGACGAAGCGCGAGCGGCCATCCGTCACCTGCTTGCGCGCCAGGCAGTGTCTGTCGAACGTCACGGGGATGCGGCCGCGGCATAACGCCGGAGCGGCCGCCCCCACATGGCCCTAAGGGTCAAAGTCCAAGCTTTGCGTTGATTCCGCGCCACAATTGTGTGTTGGCCGCACGTTTCTTGTGCTATGCCAAAACAAGATTGCGTTTGCGCGGATGATTCCCGTTCTCGAGGAAACCGCAGGGAAAGCTTGCCGGAATGCTGACGAAGAAGGGAAAGTACGGATTGAAGGCTCTTGTCGACCTCGCGCGACTGGAGCCGGGAGAGACGGCTTTCATCACCGAGATCGCCCAGCGCAACAATATCCCGAAAAAGTTCCTGGATACGATCCTGCTGGAATTGCGCAATGCCGGCATGCTGCGGTCCAAGAAGGGGCCAGGCGGCGGTTACTCCCTGTCGCGGCCGGCAGCCGAAATCCGCATCGGTCATGTCATCCGTACGCTGGACGGTCCGCTTGCGCCGATCCGCTGCGCCAGTCGCACCGCCTACGAGGTCTGCGAAGACTGTAATGATCCCGAGACCTGTCAGGTCCGGGTGTCGATGACCACGGTGCGCGATGCGGTTGCCGCGATTCTGGACTCCATGACGCTCGAGGAGTTTGCAGCGGACAAGTCGATGCCGCTCGAAGCGGCTGAAGAAAAGCGCGTCGGCTGACGAAAACGCCGTCTTTGCCGGATTTCCTGCCCAAACTCGACCGTCGCGGCTTGGTTTGCCAAGAAAAAGCGCCTATCTGCCTGCAATGGATCTGGGAAGCGCTGGTCTTGTCGGCGCAAACGTCTTTGCGGAAATGGAAGCACCATGGGTTTGAGACACGCATCAGCGGATGAGCGTCGCGGTTCGGCCGCACTGGAATCGGTCGGCCGGACGCTGACGACGGCGATGGCCGGCATCAAGGCGCTGTCCGATCACCTCGAGGCCGACGCGGCTTTCGCGCAAAGCATGGTGGACGCGATCGAACGCATAGGCGAAAGCCAGGGGCGCGTGGTCGTATCCGGCGTCGGGAAGAGTGGCCATATCGGCCGCAAGATGGCCGCGACCATGGCGTCCACCGGCACGTCCGCCTATTTCGTTCACCCGACCGAGGCGAGCCACGGCGATCTCGGCATGGTGACCTCGCAGGATGTGCTGATCCTGCTGTCCTGGTCGGGCGAGACGGCCGAGCTCGCCAACATGCTCACCTATGCCAAGCGCTTCAAGGTGCCGGTCGTTTCGATCTCGTCCAACCGCGACAGCGTGCTGGCTCGCAATTCCGAAGTGCCGATCGTGCTGCCCAAGGTTCAGGAAGCCTGTCCGCACGGCCTGGCGCCGACGACCTCGGCGATGCTGCAGCTGGCGGTCGGCGACGCGCTCGCCATCGCGCTGCTTGAGCGCCGCGGCTTCTCCGCCGAGGATTTCAAGACCTTCCACCCCGGCGGTAAGCTTGGCGCGCAGCTGCGCCTGGTTCGCGAGCTTGCGCATACAGGCGAACAGGTGCCGCTCCTGCGCCTCGGCCGCCCGATGAGCGAAGCTGTCATCGAGATGTCCTCCAAGGGCTTCGGCGTCGTCGGCATCGTCGACGAGGCCGGCCATCTGGCTGGCGTCATCACCGACGGTGACCTTCGCCGTCACATGTCGGGTGACCTGCTCGCCCAGACCGTCGAGGCGGTGATGTCGCGCAATCCGCGGGTGATCAGGGGCGATGTCCTGGCGAGCGGCGCGATGGAGTTCATGCAGGATCACAAGGTCACTGTCCTGTTCCTCGTCGACGACGAGGGGCTTCCTGTTGGCATCCTGCACATTCACGATCTGCTTCGCGCCGGCGTTGCCTGAACCGAACCGTTTCCGGATGTTTGACGGCCAGCCTATGCGGATCGCTGGGCTGGCCGTTGTCTTTTCAGCGGCTTGCTGCGCGGTGGCGGGTCGACGAAGGCGCCCGGCTGATTGACCGTGTTTTCGTGAAGACGCTCGGCGATCGCCCGTGCGCCCGCATCCGTTCCTGCCTTCGAGTAGAGATTGCCGCGCACCTGAATTGAAGCCGCAAGCAGCCGGAACATGGCTGTCATTACTTCGGTGTCGGGCGCCCTCGGCTTTTTCCAGAAATCCTTGAGCGGCTGCTGGTCCGTCAGGCCGGCGATGTCGAACACGGCGGTACCAAGCACCTTGACGGGCCGGCCCTGCTTCAGGGCGTGCAGGCCGGCAGTGGAGTTGACCGTGACCATGCCGGCGCTGGCGTCCGCCAGCACATCCAGATTGCCGCCGTCGAGATAGAATACGCGACCGGCAAGGCCGAGCGCAGATGCCCTGTCTTCGATAAACCTGCGCCAGGCTATGAGATCGTTGTCGAGCGGATGAACCTTGAAGACCAATCTGGCGATCTCATCCGCATCGGTGGCAAACGAGCGCAGAACCTCGTCGATCGCGTCCTTCTGGCTATGGAACGGCGAGTGGGCGCGCAGCTGGAAGTCGGTTTCGAGTTGTAGCGGATAGACGAAATAGGGCGTGTCTAGCGATAACAGCGCACGCACTGTCGCCTCGGCCTCGGCATTGCGCCGCTTGCCGGTCGCGAGCCGGCGAATCCAGCCGGCGTATTCGGCAAGCGGGTGGAAGATCGCGTGACGCCGATAATGCGGAAACAGGAACCACAGGAAGACGTTCGGAAGATTGTAGAGCAGATCGTAGCTGGCGTCGGCCACGAAGGTCTGGCTGTAGTGCTTGCGCCAGTCCGGCTCGGGCAAATCCTTCGCGGCATCGATAATCAGTCCGGCGTCTGCGGGGAAATGGGAGTTCGATGACATGCCGCCGCGCTCAACCGTCAGCCAGTCGGGCCTGAGATACCCCATCTCGACGATTGAGATCGCGACGCCGTTCTGGCGGGCAACGGCGGTTGCGGCCTGATGATAGGGCCGCTCCTCGCCAAGCAGGATCATGTCGGTGACGTGGTGGGTTTCAATAAAGCGCTTTAGGTGGGCGGGCCAACCCGCGAGCGTTCCGCGATAGTTGAAAGCGCCTTTGCGCCGCCAGATGATCTGGTCGCCGACATTGAGGTTGATCCGCAGGCAGGTGTGGCCATAGCCCTCGAGCCGGTCGGCGATCTTGCGGAAGATCGGCGACGAAGGTCCCTGCAGAAACAGGAAGACCCGTGCGATCGGTCGATCGGTCAAAAGGCGTGTGTGAGGGGCAGCGTTCTCCATCGTCGTGCCGCTGCTAACGCAGCGTGTCCTTTTTCAGGTTGGCGTGGTTGAGCAATGCCTCGATCAGGTCCCAGGCGGCCACGTCGCGGGGTTCCATCGGGCGCTGCTGCGCTGATTTCGCCTTGGCGAGCGGTACGATGAAGTAGTCGGTGCGCGGATCCGGGAAAGGGTCCGCAAAGGACTTCAATAGCGGTGCGTGATCGCCATAGAAGACGAACCACACGGGACGGTCGAGCTTGTCCAGCCGGTCGGTGAGCTGCCGGAGGGCATCGTCCGATTGCTCCAGGATCGCCAGGTAGATGTCCACCGGATTGGTGAGGTCGCCGACGCGGCCCGGTTCCCAGGGGCCGTGGTTTGCCATCGAAGCGACGAAGACGAAACCGCTCTTGTCGTCCGGCAGCCTTTCGCAGGCATCGATGACCTTGGCCGCGAGCTTCTCGTCGGAGACGTATGGCCCGTCGCGGGCCGGAACATGGTCGAAGCCGTCGAGCATCGTAAGCTCGGCGAAGCCGAGCTGCGGCATTGCCTTGTGGCGGAGGAAGAACGTGCGGTCGTAAGGGTGGATGAAATGGGTGTGCCAACCGGCGCGTTTCATCTTTCCCGGCCAGACGACGTCGGAATAGTGCGACGCGCGCAGGTAGGGATAGCTCGCATCCACATGGATGTCGTCCGGCACGAGGCCGCTGATCACGGCAAATTCCGTGCGCAGTGTATAGCCGCCTTCAAAGACGCTGCTGAGGCGTCCCCACTGGACGGCCTGGCGCCGCAACCGGTCGAGCGTCGGCATCTTCAGTGTATCGACGCCGAAGTGGCGCATGTCGATGAAAGATTCCGACTGCCAGACGACGATCAGCGGCGAACCGTCGTCGCCGATCAGGTCCTGGACAGCGGCGCGCACAATCTCCGAGAGTTCAGCGACGATCTTCTCGCGCTTGACGCCGAGCCAGATGATGAAGCGGAAGATGACCGATCCGAATGTGCCGAAGCGCACAGTGTTCATCTTGACGTCGAGCACCTTGACGAGCCGCTGGACAAGCGCTGCCGTCGGCCGGTTGACCGGACCGTAGAACAGCAGGAGCCACGGGCCGGCCGCGACTGCCACCATCACCAGGATCCAGAACACCTTGCCGCTGCTCGGCAGGATCGCCGGCTCGAAATACAGATAGAGTCCGGAAACGCCGAAGACATAGAGAAAGGCGACCGTCCAGAACACGATGTTCAGCGAGCTGGCATAGAAGATGGTCTTGTACTTGAAGACGTCGACGACGAGCGCGATATCGGAAAAGATCAGCGGCTCGCGGATGAACTTGAACTTGGCGCGGGAGATGCCGGTGAAGATGATGAAGAAGCTCATCGTGCCGGCTGCGGCATAGAGGGGTCGCCACGAACCGGCGAAGAAACCCGCAAACACCAGCGCGATCACCGGCAGGCGGGCGATGACGTCGATGATATCCTGCCTGCGCCCGAAGGGCGACGGGTTTGCCCGGCGCTCGCGCTTTGGCAGCGCGAAGCGATCGGTGAAGAAGATCACCGCGCAGGACAAGATGAAACAACAGATCGTCAGCGTTATCGGATAGTCGTGCAATTGAAAGGGGAGCAACGCCAAGCGGAAACCTTCATGCTTTCTTGCACGCCGACGCCGCCTCATGCAGCCCGGCATCGGTTTGAGACTTAGAACCTATCTCCGGTCTGCACAAGCGCCGTCACCTTCCGCGTTTCGATACTCCACCGCTGCTGCGGGCGATCGCCCGATCGAACCACCAGTTGAGGACCGGCCTGACAGCCGGACCGAAGCGGCCGAGAAGAAAGAGCGTGAGGCCAAAATAGGTTTCGAAGCGTCCGCCTTCGATGCCGGCGACCACCTTGCGGGCGACCGCATCTGCCGGCCACGGCGAAACCGTCCCCATGACGGTGGCAGCCTCACGCGGGCGAAGGGCAAGCTCGCGCTCGAACTGCGGCGTCTGCGTGTCGGGCGGAAAGCAGATCGACACATCGACCCCGTGCGGGCGCGCTTCCGAGCGCAGGGCCTGCGCAAAGCCGTGCAGCGCGAACTTGGAGGCGCAATAGGCCGAATAGCCGTGGATGCCGAGAAGGCCGGCGCCGGAAGAGATCATCATGATCTTTCCACGGCGGCGCTGTTGCATGCCTGGATAGACGGCGCGAACGGCGTGAACGGTGCCGGAGAAATTCGTGTCCATCTGCCGCTGGAAGGCGTCGCCGGCAAGATCTTCGAAGCGGCCCGGTTCGACGATGCCTGCAGACGTCACGAGGATGCCGCAAGGACCGAAGGTGGCTTCGCAACGCGCGATGGCGGCTTCAAGCTCGTCTTTTCGCGCCACATCTGCGGCCTCGGTGTGGATGTCACTTGCAGATGCTGCTTTCGCGCGCAGTTCGTGCTGCGCCTGATCGAGCATCCCGGCCGAGCGGGCGATCAGGGAAAGGCGCGCGCCACGGCCCGCATAGATCGATGCGATCGCCAGGCCTATGCCGCTCGAGCCGCCGGTGATGATCACATGGGTCATGTCGGGTTCCGCCTGCGGCATCCGGCCCTTCGCGGGCACTTGTCGTTGGTCGTCAGCGCGCCGAAAGCGCCTTCATCATCTGGTCGATATCGATGCCGCCGAGGCCGAAGTTACGCTCGGTCAGGTCCTTCAGGCGCTCGGCCGTCAGCGTCACCGTCTTGCGGATCTGCTCTTCGGTGTGGTCGCTGGTGATGAAGAAGCGCAGCCGCGCCAACCCTTCGGGAACGGCCGGATGGATGATCGGCAGCGCATTGACGCCTGCTGCAAGCAGGTCGTTGGACAGCTGGACGGCGCGCAGCGAATCCCCGACGAGCACCGGCACCACCGAAAAGCCGCTGCTGAGGCCGGTATCGAGCCCGGCTTCCTTGGCAAGCTTCAGGAAAAGGGCGCCATTGCGCCTGAGCGCAGCGGTGCGCGAGGGTTCGCGTGCCAGCACGTCGAGGCTGGCGGCCGCAGAGGCCGCAAGAACCGGCGCGAGCCCGACACTGTAGACGAAACCGCCGGCGGATGCCTTCAGCACGGCAACGAGCGCCTCGCTGCCGGCGATGTAGCCGCCGCAACTGGACGTCGTCTTCGACAGCGTTCCCATCCAGATGTCGATCTCGCGCGGATCGACGCCGAAATGTTCGGCGAGACCCCGGCCGTGCTTGCCGACGACACCCAGCGAATGGGCTTCGTCGACCATCAGCCAGAAGCCGTACTCCGCCTTGAGCTTCAACAGCGCCGGCAGGTCGGCGATGTCGCCGTCCATCGAATAGATGCCCTCGACGATGACGAGGATGCGGCGATAGTCGCCCGAGACGGTGCGCAGCACGTGCTCGAGGTCGCTCGCGTCATTGTGCTTGAACAGCCGGCGCGTGGCGCCGGAAAGCTTGATGCCGGCAAGCGCACTGTTGTGAATGAACTCGTCATGGACGACGAGATCCTTCGGCCCCATCAGGCAACTGATGGCGGCAACATTGGTGAGATAGCCGCTGACAAAGCAGACGGCGGCATCGACGCCGTAGAAACGGGCGATCTTTTCTTCAAGTTCGACATGGACGGGCCGCTCGCCGGCAACAAGCCGGCTTGCCGAGGCGGAGATACCGAAAGTCTCGACGGTTTCCTTTGCCCTTGCCAGAACCTCTGCGTGCCGGTTGAGGCCGAGATAGTCGTAGGAGGCGAAGTTGATCAGCTTGCGGCCGTCGATAACAGTCGTGGCGCCGGCCGCGGTCTGGTGCGCGCGATAGAACGGGTTGGCGATACCCAGCTGTTCGCTGGCGAACTTCTGGGTCAGAACCTGCTTGTACTCGGGCAGATCCTCGAAACGGGCCTGCTGCCGGCGGGCCGGCGGCGGCATCTCCCGCTCCGAACGCGCCATGCGGTTGCGCTCGGAGGATTGATGCGTGTTTCTCATCCGGTCCAGCAGGTTCTCCTTGAGGCTGCTGGTCATCTTGGACGAGCCTGGACCGTTTCCATTCGTGCTCATTGGCTCTGTGCTTTTTCCTGTGCCGTGCCGACATGCCGTTGCGCCAGTTCAGTGACCAGTTTGTCGTCCGCACCGTCGCCGTCGTCGCCTTGATCGCGCTTGCTCACCTTTTCATAGAGCTTGCGAGCGACATCGCCAACCGTCGTGTTGTCTGCGACGCCACTCAGCGGCATGTCGAAGCCGGTGTTCTGTTGGAAGCTCATGCCGAGTTCCACGGCCATCAGGCTGTCGAGGCCGATCTCTTTCAAGACCTTGCTGCGTGTGACCGTATCCTTCGATACCCGCAGGATCGCGGCGATTTCACCCGCCACCAGATCGAAGAGGATATCCTCGGCTTCCTGCGCAGACTTGCCCTCGATCATGGCGACGAGGTCCATCTTGGTGCCTTCGCCACCGGAGGCGTGCTGATCGGCACTGCGAAGGATGACTTCGAAGAGCGCGTTGCGGGCAACCGGCAGGTTGCGCGCTGCCGACCAGTCGATCTCCGAGATCATGACGACAGCCGCGTCGACCGTACCGGGATCGCTCGCAAGATGGTTTTCGACCATGTCGAGCGCCGTTTGCGCCTTCAGCGCTGTCTTGCCGATCCGCTTGGCAAGGATATCGTTCACGTCGGTGTTCTTGACCAGGTAGCCCTTGTCGGCGATCGCCCCGAAGCCGACCGCGAGACCGGCAAGCCCTTCCGCGCGACGGGCGCGGGCGAGACCCTCGAGATAACCGTTGGCGGCGACATAATTCGCCTGGCCGGGATTGCCGACCAGCGTCGTTGCCGACGAGAACAGGATGAAGTTGTCGAGCGCATCGCCGCGGGTGAGCTGGTCGAGAACGGCAGCTCCCTTTGCCTTGGTGTCGATCACCGGTCGGTTGCGCTCGCGATTGAGATTGCTGATCAGCGCGTCGTCGAGAACCATCGCGGCGTGAACGATGGAGCGCAAAGGCGCGATTGCCCTGAGTTCCTTGAGCAGCCGTTCCACTGCCGTCGCGTCGGTGATGTCACAGGCGTGGATCGTGGCCGAAATGCCGGCCTTCGTCCAGAACTCGACCATCGCCGTCGTTTCCGCGTCGGCAAGGCCGCGCCGCGAGCAAAGGGCAATCGTCTTGGCACCCTTTTCGACAAGCCAGTTTGCGGCAGCAAGGCCGAAGCCACCGATGCCGCCGACCACGAGATGCATGCCTTCAGGATCGACCTTGACGCCACCACGTGGCCGTGTTGCGACCTGGTGCGTGCCGGCCACTGGCGGCAGCACGACGATCTTGCCGATATGACCGGCGTTCTGCATCAGGCGGAACGCGTTGCCGATCTCGTCGAAGTCGAATGCCCGGTATGGCAGCGGCGTCAGCTTGCCGTCTTCGAACAGGGCGCCGATCTCGGTGAAGATGCGCTTGGTGAGCGCCGGCGCGTTGACCAGCAACTGGTCGGCATCGATGCCGAAGTAGCTGACATTGCGGCGGAACGGCCTGAGGCCGATCTTGCTGTCCGCGTAGTAATCGCGCTTGCCCAGTTCGAGGAAACGGCCGAACGGTTTGACCAGCGCCAGGCTCTGCTCCATCGCCTCGGCGAAGAGCGAGTTGAGCACGAGGTCGACGCCTTCTCCGCCCGTCACGCTGCGCACGTCATTGACGAAGCCGAGCGAGCGGGAATCGAACACATGGTCGGCACCGAGCATCGACAGGAAGCGACGCTTCTCGCGCGTGCCGGCCGTGGCGATGACTTTCGCGCCCTTGAGCTTTGCGACCTGCAGGGCGGCAAGGCCGACGCCGCCGGCAGCGCCATGAATGAGGATGGTTTCGCCGGCCTGGATGCGGCCGAGCTCGACCATAGCGTAATAGGCGGTCAGGAATGCAACCGGGACGGTGGCGGCGGCGACCGGGCTCACCGATTGCGGCAGCCTTGCGACACCGGCACGCGACACGACGGCATGGGTGGAGAACGCAGCAGACGCGATCGCCATGACGGCATCGCCGACCGCGAGGTCGTCCACGCCCTGGCCGACGGCAACGACGTGACCGGACAGTTCCATGCCGATGGTTGCGCCGGCAAAGCCGTCTTCAAGCGCTTCTTCCGGCAGAAGGCCCATCGCCCACATGACGTCGCGGAAGTTGAGGCCCGTGGCTGCGACCTTGACGACGACGTCGCCGGGACCGGCCGATGGCACGCTGCTCTCTTCCCAAACGATGCTGCCGACCTGGGAGGCAACGCGCTGGCGGATGGTGGCGGCGGCAAACGACGCGGTCGAGCCATGTGCGTTGTCGGTCGGGCCGGGAACCGCGCGGATTTCCGAAAGCGATCCGTCCGTGCCTTCCAGCAGCCATTCCCGGTTGGTGCCGGAAACGGCGAGAAGTGGAAGCGACGCGGCAATCTTCTGGCCCGCAGACGTCTGGTCCGCAGCGAGATCCAGAGAGTGGACGTCGAGAAACTCGTATTCGTTCTGCAGCACGCGCGCGAAAGCCCACAGACCCGCGTTAGTACCGGAGCTTGCGGCAGTAGTGCCCGAGACGCGGGCCGCGACGGGAGCGCCACCGGGGGCTACGACCACGATCCTCGGGCGGGCATCGCCACTCGGCTCGGTGTCGCCGACATGCTGACGCAGTGCTTCGGCAACCGCGCTCAGCGCCAGCACCTGTGTCTGAAGCGCGGCGGAATCGTCTGCCCGGCTCTTGGGTGCGGGCGAGGCAAGAAAGACGGCGCGAACCGGGCGATCGCGCAGCGGCGCAAGCGCATCGCGCAACAGGACGGCATCCGCGTCCGCGTCTCCCGAAAGGTCGACGGGGATGGCGCCGGCAGTGAGCGTCTGCTTCGCATTGGGTTCGCCGGCCTGCAACAGAAGGTAGCTGCCCACCGGTGCGGCCTCGGCAGGCGCGGCTGCCTCGGCGCCACGCGCTTCCAGGACGATGATGTTGCCGGAGCCGCATTCGCGCTCGGCGACATCGATTGCGCGAAGATCGAGGTCAGCCAGGCATTTCTGCCAGTGAGGAACGGCGGCGAGATTGCCGATCGGGAACTCCGCGGCCTGACTGCGAGCAAACCACCCGTCCGACAGTCCGAGCGCGAAATCATTGAAGAGCGATGGCGCGCCGATGGCGGCGACAAATCCGCCGGTGCCACGCAGGACCGCGCGAACGTCGACATCGTCCTCGATCAGGCTATAGAGCCTGTCGGATGCACTGATCGCCAGATCGAATGCCGGCTGTGTCGCAAGTTCGCCCTTCTTGAGGATGCGGACATGCGCATCGTTTTCGAAGGCGAGCTCGAGGCCGCGTTGCGCGTTGTCACGCGGCTCGACGACGCAGAGGATCGCACCGTGCTTGGCCGCGAGTGCCGCGATCCGGCGGGTGAAGCCGGCGGAAAGGCTGCCAAGCTCGACAAGGCGCAGACGCTCTCCCGCCGGCTGCGCGGCAAGGGCGCGTTCGACCGCAGCAAGGATGAGAGCCATGCGCTGGCGGCTTGCTTCCGAGTGCACGGCCTGATGATCGAGTGTCGCGTCGCTGATGAAGCCGGCATTGGCGACGATTTCGGCGTCAGCGCCGGCCGGGGCTGCGAGCAGGGCGTCGAGCCGCGCCAGCGCTTCGGCATAGGCATTGTTGATCAGCACCGCTTCGACCGCGCGGTCGGGGCGTTCGCCATAAAGTTCGCGCAGGATCTCCGGCACGCTCGGAAGGCTGAACTCCTGGGCGACGACCCAGACGCCGTCCTTGTGTTCGCAAAGGCCGGCATCCTCGAGAACGTAGAGGCAGCTCGCCAGGAAACACTGGAAGGCAAAATCGCCGGGCAAGGCGTCGCTACGCACCGTCGATCGGCCCTTGCCGAGCTTCAGCGCAATGTCCTGGCAGGCGCGATAGATGGCGGCGTTGAACAGCAACGTCGTGTTGTCGATGCCGATTTCTTCCGTCGAGGCGACGTCGAGGGTCACCGGCGTGCGGACGCCAGCCTTGATGGCCGGCAGCCGTATCTCGGACAGAACCGTCTCGTAATGGAAGGAGAGTGCGTCGAGCGTCTTGTGCTTGCGCAGATAGGTGCGGCGGAAGCGGCAATCCTCGAAATGGGCGATCGGTTCGCCCGCCTTGTCGAAGAAATGGAACTGCGCCTTGATCGAGTTGGCGCTGACGCGCTCGATCTCGATCGTGGCGCGCGCGATCGGCTTGCCAGCCCCGACGACGCTTACGGAACCGAAGCGCACCGGAATATAGGGTGCACCGCTCTTGTCGCCGGTAAACCGGTCGAAAAGGGCGACAAGCCCGTGGAACGTCGCGTCCACGGAAATCGGATTGAGCGCATAGGTGACGAGGGGATGGCCCGACTTGTCCGGGCTCTTCAACTCGACGTCGACGATCCGGTCGTCATAGGCGACCGCCTTGGCGAGCAGCTGGAAACGCGGACCGTAGTCGAGGCCGAACTGGCGCGCCGTATCATATGCCTTGGCCGGTGCGACCGTTGCGGTCTTGCGCATGCCGGCAAAGGACGGCAACGGGCGTTCTTCGCTCGGCAACGGTTTGCGCGAGCGGGCGACGGCATGAACTGCCCAGTCGTCTTCCGACAGCCGTTCGCGCGAGCGGATCTCGATGTCGCCCGTTTCCGGTGACAGGACGGTCGACAGCTCCATGATGCGGCTGTCGCTGAGCTCCAGTGGCCGGACGATCTCCAGATTGGTGATCTCGACGCTGTCTGTGCCGTAAAACTGCTGGGCGGCTGCAACTGCGATTTCGATGAAGCCGCTGCCGGGCAGGATCGCCTTGCCGTCGACCACATGTTCGGCCAGATCCGGGAACAACGGTGCATCGACGTGGTTCTTCCAGCTGCCGCTGTTTGGATCGCTGCGCCAGCCGGTGAGGCGATAGGGTTTTGCTGCCCGGCCGAAAAGATCGGTGGCGTCCGTGGTCGCGGCTGGCCGAAGTTCGACTGGTTCGAACGGCAGGCACGGAAGCGAGATCGCGGCGTTCCGCTTGCCGAACACCCGGGCCGTATCGACGATCGCACCGTGGGCGACAGCGCGCGCCATTGCTGTCGAGATCGGATCCTGGCCGGTCTCGCCGACATCTCTCAAAAGCGTCGGCACGACCGTCGCCGGTGCTGTCGCCTGCTTGACCGTTTCCTTGACGTAGGACGACAGGATCGGACGGGGAGAAATCTCGATGAACAGTCGGCAGCCGAGTTCGATCGCCGCCTCTGCGGCCGCCTGGAAGCGAACCGGCTCGCGAACGTTCTTCCACCAGTAGTCGGGGTCGAGCTGCGTGCCGTCGAGCGCTGCACCGGTCACGGTCGAAAGATAGGTGACTTCCGCGCGCCGGGGCGCGATGTCGGGAATATCCGACAGGAACGCATCCTTTGCCCGGTCGATGATCGGGTGGTGGAAGGGGTAGTTGATATCGAGGATCTGCACCGGGATCTTGGCTTTGCGGGCCGCATCGCGGAAGGCGGAAATTTCATGGGCGGGGCCCGAGATCGTCACGGAATTATGGGCGTTGACGGCGGCGACGCAGAGGTCGTTCAGGTTGCGTGCCTCGGCAAAGGCGCGCGCAGCGTCCTCGCCCAGCATGACCGCCGCCATCGTGCCGTGCCCCGCAAGCAGATCCTGGTGCAGCGACCGTTTCGCCACGATCGACACGGCGTCGACCATCGACAGCGCGCCGGCCGCATAGGCGGCTGCGATTTCACCGACGGAATGGCCGAAGACCGCGACCGGCTTGATGCCCATGGCGACAAGCGAATCCGAAAGGGCAGCCTGGACCGCAAAGAGCAATGGCTGGGCGATCTTCGTGTCGGACAGCTTCTTGTCGAGATCGGGATCCGTCAGGAGTTCGATCAGCGAGATGTCCGAATGGAACTTGAACAGCGCGCTGACCGAGGTGAAACACTGCCGGAAGTGCAGGTTCTCGCGGAACGCCTCGACGCCCATGCCGGCCCATTGCGAACCGTTGCCGGAAAAGACGAAGGCGACCTTGGCGTCCCTGGTGACGGCTTCGCCGACTTCGCCGATGTCCGAGCCCGGCTTTTCCACGTGGCTGGCGATGGCGCGAACAATATCTTCGGGGTGGTCGCTGCGGGCAGCGAACCGGTAGCGCATATGGGTGCGGTTGGCGCCGGACGCGGCGA
This sequence comes from Hyphomicrobiales bacterium, assembly GCA_900469625.1. Classification (GTDB taxonomy): domain Bacteria; phylum Pseudomonadota; class Alphaproteobacteria; order Rhizobiales; family Rhizobiaceae; genus Ensifer. The sequence goes on along the minus strand of UBXV01000007.1, from coordinate 340,000 downwards.
CCATCGAGCGGATCTCACCCTTGGACGCGTTGGCAAACCGCGTCTTGTAATCCTTCAACAGGGCTTCGAGGCTCGACGCCGTGTGAGCGCTTGCCAGGAAGACGTGGCCGGATGATGCTGGATTGTTGATCTTGTCCTCGGAAACCGGCTCGGGATCGCTGATGACCACATGGGCGTTGGCGCCGCCGAAACCGAAGGAGTTGATGCCGGCGAGCCGCGCGCGCTTGCCGCGCAAAAGCTCGATCGGGCTTGCCGTGACGCGCACGTTAAGGCCGTCGAAGTCGATATGTTCATTCGGCGTATCGAAGTGCAGCGATGCCGGCAGATAGTTGTTCTCGAGAGCGAGGATCGCCTTCATCATGCCGAAGAGGCCGGAGGCCGGCTCGGTGTGGCCGATGTTCGACTTGATCGAGCCGATCGGAACCGGGGCGCGGCGGTTGGCGCCGATGACTGTGCCGATCGACCAGACTTCAGCGGGGTCACCGACTTTCGTGCCGGTGCCATGGCCTTCGACGAAGGCGACCTGGTTGGCATCGATGCCGTTGCCTTCGTAGATCGCCCTGAGGAGATTTGCCTGGGCTTCGCGCGACGGCAGGGAGATGCCGTTGGTTCGGCCGGCAGAGTTGACGCCTGAAGCAACGATCCGGGCATAGCTGCGGTCTTTTTCGCGGCGCGCACGGTCCGAGCGGCGCAAGACGAACACGACGCCGCCTTCGGCGCGCACGTAACCGGCGCCATCGTTGTCATAGGCGCGGCACAAACCTTCGGGCGAAAGCATGCGTGCCTGCGCAAATCCGACGAAGGGCAGGGGGTGGGCGAGAATATTGACGCCGCCGACGATCGCCGTGTCAATTTCGCCTGCGTTCAGCGCCCGCATCGCCTGATCGAGCGCAACCAGCGAGGAGGAGCAGGCCGTGTCGACGGTCATGCTCGGGCCGCTAAGGCCGAAGATGTGCGAAATGCGGTTTGAAACGATCGACAGGGTGTTGCCGGTCATGAAGTAGGGGCCGGCTGCCGCCGGATCCTCGACTGTCAGATTGGCATGGTCGAGGCTCGAGGCGCCGATATAGACGCCGACATTTTCGCCGGAAAGCGAGGTCGTCGAGATATTGGCGTCTTCAAGTGCGCGCCAGGCGAGCTGCAACAGCACGCGCTGCTGCGGATCCATGTACATGGCCTCGCGCTGCGACATGCCGAAGACGGCCGGGTCGAAGTCATAGAGTTGATCGAGAACGCCCGCGGCAAACGAATATGTCTTGCCCTGCGTCCCCATGACCGGATGCCAGAAACGCGCAACGTCCCAGCGATCAGATGGGATGCTGGTGACTGTGCACTTGCCCTGACGAAGAAGTTTGAACAACGCCGAAGGCGATTCTGCTCCAGGGGCGAGGCATGCACGCCCAATAATCTCAACAGCCATTTATGATCGAACGCTCTAAGCTGACGTTAAAGTTGCAAATGCGATTGCGAGTTCAGTGGGAAAACGCAACCGCCAATCATCCCGCCCCAGGGTTATCCCCACGTATATTCGTTCCGCCTCATTAGTCAGCTTTTAACTTAAAGTACCTAGCTTTCAAGTCCAATGGCCAAACTTATACATGCCGCGCACCTTCATCCAGCACAATTCGAGCCGTCAACCCGGCAAGGTGTAAGAGGTATGACCGGAAAGGCGCAGGCCTAATTATTTTGCTTGTCTTCGTCTGCAAGTGACTTGTTGTGAGACGGCTATTGTGCTTTTCAGAGACCGGCGGATTCCCGACCGGGAGATCATGCGGTGCAGAACTATGAACAGAATCATACCTGTGCCGAATTCGGAGTGTCGTAGTTGAAACGTGTAGCTGCCCTTCTGCTTTCCACCGCGCTTGCGGGATGTCAGGCTGTTCCGGGCGAAGGGCCGCTGGCCGGAGCCATTGTTGCGGATGCGGGTCAGTCCGGCGCCGAAATCGGTCGTAAGAACGCCACCGTCTTTGATATCGTCGATGTGAACGGCCAGTCCGCGCGCCTTGTGTCCGACTATGTGTCGTCGACGCTCAACCGGCGGTTTGGCATTGGCGGCGGCGTCGGCCGTGTCGTCATCGGTGTCGGTGACGCCCTGAAAGTGTCGATCTTCGAAGCTGGCAGCGACGGCCTGTTCTCGACGCAGGATTCCAAGCAGACAAGCATCGATCTCGTTGTTCAGCCCGACGGCAAGGCCGCCATTCCCTATGTCGGCTCGGTGCGGTTTGCCGGCCTGACGCTGGAGCAGGCACGCCAGGAAATCCTGGAAGCATTGAAGCAGAAGGCGGTCGAGCCCGACGTTATCGTCACCAGCATGAGCACCGCGTCGCGCAACGTCACCGTTTCCGGTGCCGTCGGCAAGTCCTCGGTCGTGCCCCTCAGCCTCGTCGACGAGACGATCAACGAGGTCATCGCCAAGGCGGGCGGCCCGGTGGCGCAGCCCTACGAGACCTACGTCACGCTAGTGCGCGGCAAGAAGACCGGCACGGTCCTCTTGAAGTCGATCATCGAGAACCCGTCTGAAAACATCCATGTGAAGCCGGGCGACCAGGTCTTCGTGACACGCGATCCGCGCCGCTTTACCATCCTCGGTGCCGTCAAGGCCAACCAGCGTGTCGAATTCGGTGCGAACGACCTCAACCTGCTGGAAGCCATGGGTCTTGCCGGCGGGGGCGCCGACTATACGCTCGACATGAAGGGTTACTTCATCTTCCGCTACGAAGAGCCAGATGTTGTCATGAGCCTGCTTGGCCAACAGCGTTTCAACGAGATGTTGCGCAAGGGCATGAAGACCGACAGCAACGGTCGCTATCCGATCGTCTATCGCTTCGACATGAGCAAGCCGGACAGCCTGATCGTCGGCCAGACCTTCCCGGTCAAGAATCGCGACGTCATCTACGCCTCGCGTCATCCTTCGGTCGATTTCGGCAAGTTCCTCAACTTCATTGCCCAGCCGGTTGGCATCGCCAATTCCGGCTTCTCGATCGCCGACAACATCAACAGCCTCGGCAACTGAGCTATTTCGGCTTGCAGTTTGAAAAGGGCGTCGACCATGGTCGGCGGCCTTTTTCCGTGGCGCTTGCATGATCATGTGCTGGCCCGCTCGAAGCGGGTTGCCGTCGCTCAAATTCTGTGATTGATCTTGGACTTAAATCGATTTTTGTGGTCGATGAGGATAGGTCCGGTCGAAGGAAAAGCGATGGCTGGTGAAGCGTTGATCGTCGTCGACGTGCAGAACGATTTCTGCCCGGGTGGAGCGCTTGCCGTTTCCGGCGGTCATGAGATCGTGCCTGTGGTCAATGATCTGATCCGGAACTTCGAGCATGTGGTGCTGACGCAGGACTGGCACCCAAAGGGACATTCGAGCTTCGCCTCGGTCCATCCTGGAAAGGCGCCGTTCGAAACGGTAGCGATGCCCTATGGCGAGCAGACGCTCTGGCCGGACCATTGTGTTCAGGGCAGCATCGGTGCCGATTTTCACCCGTCTCTGGAATGGACGCGCGCCGAACTGGTGATCCGCAAGGGCTTCCGCACCGGCATCGACAGTTACTCTGCTTTTTTCGAGAACGATCGCCGGACGCCGACCGGTTTGGCCGGTTACCTCAGGGACCGTGGCATCGATAGCGTAACCCTGTGCGGACTGGCGACCGATTTCTGCGTTGCATTTTCGGCGCTTGATGCGGTCGAGCAGGGATTTTCCACATCCGTCGTCATGGATGGCTGTCGGGGTATCGATCTGAACGGATCGCTCTCCGCCATGATCACGCGCATGCGGCAGGCCGGCGTGCGGATGCTTTAGTTTGCGCCCCTTCTGCCTGTTTCCTTAAATCGCAGTCGATCTAAGGAAACAGGCAGAGTGTTGAAGTGTGGCAGCGACCTCTGCGCTTCTGGTTAAGGCGCGCGGCGCTGCAGGAGGAGCAATTCCTGAAATGACCAAGACCGATATCGCCCGGCGCGTCTACAACCACGCCTGGAAGCTCGACCCGATCGTGCGAAGCCTGCTCGATACGGATTTTTACAAGCTGCTGATGCTGCAGATGATCTGGCAGCTTTACCCGGATGTGGACGCGACGTTCTCGTTGATCAACCGCACCAAGACCGTGCGACTTGCCGACGAGATCGACGAACATGAACTGCGCGAGCAGCTCGATCACGCCCGTGAACTTCGCTTTTCCAAGAAGGAGATGATCTGGCTGGCCGGTAACTCGTTCTACGGCCGCAAGCAGATCTTTTCTCCGGAGTTTCTGGCTTGGCTCGCGAAATTCCGGCTGCCAGACTACGAGCTGTCGCGCCGTGACGGCCAGTTCGAGCTGACCTTCCGCGGACGCTGGGCCGAGACCACCATGTGGGAAATTCCGGCCCTTGCGATCATCAACGAGTTGCGCTCGCGTTCTGCCATGAAGGGGCTCGGTCCGTTCACCCTCGACGTGCTTTATGCCCGCGCCAAGGCGAAGATGTGGTCGAAGGTCGAGCGGCTCAGGCAATATCCCAATCTCAGGATTTCGGATTTCGGCACCCGCAGGCGTCACAGCTTCCTGTGGCAGCGCTGGTGCGTCGAGGCGTTGAAGGAAGGCATCGGCGCTTCCTTCTCCGGCTCCAGCAACGTGCTCCTGGCCATGGATACGGATCTCGAAGCGCTCGGCACCAACGCGCACGAATTGCCGATGGTGGCTGCAGCGCTTGCCCGCAACGACGCCGAGCTTGCCAATGCGCCCTACAAGGTGTTGCAGGATTGGAACCAGCTCTACGGCGGTAATCTGCTGATCGTACTGCCCGATGCCTTTGGCACGGCCGCGTTCCTGCGCGATGCGCCGCCATGGGTGGCGGACTGGACCGGCTTCCGCCCCGACAGCGCCCCGCCGATCGAAGGCGGCGAGAAGATCATCGCCTGGTGGAAGAAGATGGGGCGCGATCCGCGCGAAAAGCTCTTGATCTTTTCCGACGGTCTCGATGTCGAAACGATCATCGAAACCTACAGGCACTTCGAGGGGCGCGTGCGCATGAGCTTCGGTTGGGGAACCAACCTGACCAACGATTTCGCCGATTGCGCACCGACGGAGATCAGGGGGCTCAATCCGATCTCTATCGTCTGCAAGGTCAGCGACGCCAATGGCCGACCGGCCGTCAAGCTGTCGGACAATCCGCGCAAGGCGACGGGCGATGCCGCCGAGGTTGAGCGCTATCTGAAGTTCTTCGGCAGCGAGGATTTCGTCGAGCTTGCCGTCAAGGTCTGAGGCCCCGGGCGTCGAAATCTGACGCCCCGGGGCGTCAATACCTGACGCCCTTGGAGTGCGTGGACAAAAAGAAACCGGCCACCGGCCGGTTTCAAAAGGGGATTTAAGCGTTGCGATTGTCCATCATCGCGCTGTCAAATCTAGGGGCTGAATCTTAAGGTTGCGTTAAGGCGCATTCTTCGTTGCCTACAACTACAAATTAAATTCAGGCTTCGACGCTCGCGATCGCCGTTTTCTCGATACTCATCGAGCTCACATCAGAAGACGAACATGTAGAGCAGGATGATGGCGATCAGGGGTACGCCCATGAGCCAGAGAATGATGCCTTTCATTTCGAAACCTCCACGTTATTGCCGTTGAGAGGGTAACGCGGGTTGTCGGGAAACGTTCCCTGCGGAAAGCGCGTCGGCGGGGTGTGTGATGCGGGTGTTTCGGCGAGGATATGTGCCGGAAGAATGGCTTGCCGTGGCAGACGCGCAGATGAAAGTGTAGGGATCGCTCTGGCTTGCAGGCGCCCACGGCGCGGAGAGTCCGGATCGTGTCGACCCGCGTGGACCCCGGTTTTCTTCGACCCCAATCTGAGGGAAGCCCCGTTCGGCCACCGGCGAGCGCTGGGCAACAAAAAAGGCCGGGCGAACCCGACCTTTCCATTCGTAGCGCTGCCGCCATCCGCAAAACCGCGGAGCCGGTCGCTGCGAAAAATTACTTGGCCTGCAGGCTGTCTGCAGAAGACTTGCCGGTCTTGCGGTCGCGGGTCAGCTCATAGCTGATCTGCTGGCCTTCGTTGAGGCCGGAAAGGCCGGCGCGCTGAACGGCCGAGATGTGAACGAACACGTCCGGGCTGCCGTCGTCAGGCTGGATGAAGCCGAAACCCTTGGTGCTGTTGAACCACTTTACTGTGCCTGTAGCCATGACGATTCCCTTTCAATCGCTTTGTAATAGACATTTCCGGAAACAAACCTCCGGATCAGGATAACCGATTTTGAAGAGGGAAGTCCGTCTCTCACGCGCATAGGGCGCCGACACAAAGTTCGTCAGCAATATCGATTTCCGCCAGATAGGAGCTGAATGTGACGATTGCAAGGCTTCGTTTGTGGATGTCTGGCTGGGATGCACATGTATCCGCATGTCGGCCTTTACCGCTGCCGGCAGAGCAAAAGCTACGATCTGTCTTCACGTGTGTAGAAGGGAAGAATGGTGCTGCTAGAGAGATTTGAACTCTCGGCCTCTCCCTTACCAAGGGAGTGCTCTACCCCTGAGCTATAGCAGCATCTCGCGGCCGGTTCGTTGACAAGCCGCATCAAGCGAGGGGGCTATTGCCATAGCTGGACGGGGAGCGCAAGCCGCATTTCGAAGTTTTCGTTGTTGTCCTGTGAGAAAATCCGTTTCGGCTTCCGAACCCCCTGGTTTTGCGCTAATGCATCCTCATGCAGACAGACGACAAGAAAAGCGCCGAGGGCGAAGCTTCGCTGGCCGGGCCGGAGAATGCGCCGGCAAAGCGCCGGCAAAAGGATACGACCGAGCAGGACCTGCGAAAGGCACGCCTGGCCAAGACGCTGCGCGACAATCTCCAGCGTCGCAAGCAGCAGATGCGCGCGCGCCGGTCCGGTGCCCCTGACGAGGCGATCGGCCTGCCTGCCGCAAAAACGGACGAATCCGAAGATTAGTACGGGGAGGGCGCCGTTCGGCACTCTTTCGCAGGAGCATGCGGCCGTGGCTGCCATGCGTTCAAGGCACTTCTAATTTCGCGGCGTCTCCCCTAAAGAGGCGCCTTCAGACACACTTCATTTTTTTGGAAAGGCGGGCCAAGCCCGTTCGAGAGGCCTCATGGATCGCATCAGGATTGTAGGCGGGAATGAACTTCACGGGGTCATCCCGATTTCCGGCGCGAAGAATGCGGCCCTGCCGCTGATGATCGCGTCGCTGTTGACCGACGACACGCTGACGCTGGAAAACGTTCCGCATCTGGCCGACGTCGAGCAGCTGATCCGCATCCTCGGCAATCACGGCGCCGATATCTCGGTCAACGGCCGGCGCGAACGTCAGGGCGAGAGCTACGCCCGCACCATCCATTTCACCTGCCGCAACATCGTTGACACGACAGCGCCCTACGAGCTGGTGTCGAAGATGCGCGCAAGCTTCTGGGTCATCGGCCCGCTTCTGGCGCGCGAAGGCAAGGCCCGCGTGTCGCTGCCGGGCGGCTGCGCCATCGGCACGCGCCCGGTCGATCTGTTCATCGAGGGCCTGAAGGCGCTCAGCGCCAACATCGAGATCGACAGCGGCTACGTCAACGCGACGGCGCCGGCGGGCGGCCTGATCGGCGCGCGCTACACCTTCCCGAAGATTTCCGTCGGCGCGACCCACGTGCTGATGATGGCGGCGACGCTTGCCAACGGCACCACCGTGCTCGGCAATGCTGCGCGCGAGCCCGAAGTCGTCGACCTTGCCAACTGCCTGAACGCCATGGGCGCCAAGATCACCGGCCAGGGCACGTCGACCATCACCATAGAAGGCGTGCGCTCGCTGTCGGGTGCCCGTCACCGCGTGCTGCCCGACCGTATCGAGACCGGCACCTACGCCATGGCCGTTGCCATGACCGGCGGCGACGTCATCCTCGAAGACACCGACATGGCGCTGCTCGACACCGCGCTCGAGGCCATCCGCCGCGCCGGCGCCGAAATCACCGAGACCAACAGCGGCATCCGCGTGGTGCGCAACGGCGCCGGCATCAAGCCGGTCGACGTCGTGACTGATCCCTTCCCGGGCTTCCCGACCGATCTGCAGGCGCAGTTCATGGGCCTGATGACCATGGCCAAGGGCACATCGCACATCACCGAGACGATCTTCGAGAACCGCTTCATGCACGTTCAGGAACTTGCCCGCCTCGGCGCCAAGATCTCGCTGTCGGGCCAGACCGCCAAGATCGAAGGCGTCAGCCGGCTGAAGGGCGCGCCCGTCATGGCAACCGACCTTCGTGCCTCCGTCTCGCTGGTGATTGCCGGCCTTGCGGCGGAAGGCGAGACCATGGTTTCGCGCGTCTACCACCTCGACCGCGGCTTCGAGCGCCTGGAAGAAAAGCTCACCCGTTGCGGCGCACACGTCGAGCGCGTCAGCGACTGATTTTAACCGTCGCGCCTGATGCCGTTGCGGTTTCAGGCGCGACGTCCTATGTCCATTTCAATTGTGGCACGCAAAAGTGCGACGACAGCGAAAGGAATGGATGGCATGGATGGTCTGAAGCTGCTGGCTCTCGATGAAGAGGACCTGGCCGTCGTCTCCGCCCACGTCCAGGATGCCGTGTTCAAGGTTTCAGGCCTTGAATATGACGCACGCCGCAAGCAGTTTTCGCTCAGCGTCAACCGGTTCGTGTGGGAAATGGCCGATGGCAAGCGCCGGTCCTTCGAACGCCGACGCGCCGTCCTCCTGTTCAAGCGGGTGAGCGCCGTGCGCTCGCTCGGCTTTGACCGCCGCAATGGTGAGGCCGTGCTCGATCTGCTGGCGGTGACGTTCACTGTCACCGGCGAGGGGCCGGAAGGTACGGTCGAACTCGTTCTTGCCGGCGAGGCGTCCATCGCCCTTGATGTGGAATGCATCGAGGTGCAGCTTGCGGATACCGGCGGGGCATGGGAAACCGCTTTCAAGCCCCGGCATCCCGAAGGCGTTTGAACCCGCGACACAGGCTTACCACAAGGACATTTTGCGTTGGCAATCAGGTTGAACTATCTCGACGGCACCTTCGAACAGCAGTTCGCGGCATTCCTGACCACCAAGCGTGAAGTTTCCGAGGACGTCAACGCGGCGGTCAAGGCGATCATCGACGACGTCCGTCTGCGCGGCGATCAGGCGGTGGCGGACTATTCCGCCCGCTTCGACGGTATCGACTTTACGACGACGCCTATGGCCGTCAGCTCCGAAGAAATCGATGCCGCGATCCTGGCGGTCGAGCCGGAAGTGCTGGGCGCGCTGAAGGTCGCTGCCGTCCGCATCGAGGCGCATCACGCCCGCCAGCGGCCGAAGGACGATATCTACGAGGACACGATGGGTGTCGGCCTCGGTTCGCGCTGGACCGCGGTCGATGCCGTCGGGCTCTATGTCCCGGGCGGTACGGCGAGCTATCCAAGCTCGGTGCTGATGAACGCGCTGCCGGCCAAGGTTGCCGGTGTCGAGCGCATCGTCATGGTGGTGCCGGCCAATGGCGGCAAGATCAACCCGGCGGTGCTGGCGGCGGCGCGCCTTGCCGGCGTCGAGGAAATCTATCGTATCGGCGGCGCGCAGGCCGTGGCCGCCCTTGCCTATGGCACCGCGACCATCGCGCCTGTCGCCAAGATCGTCGGTCCGGGCAACGCCTATGTGGCTGCCGCCAAGCGACAGGTTTTCGGCACCGTCGGCATCGACATGATCGCCGGCCCTTCTGAAGTGCTTGTCATCGCCGACCGCGACAACGACCCGGACTGGATCGCCGCCGATCTCCTGGCGCAGGCCGAACATGACGTCGGCGCCCAGTCGATCCTCATCACCGACGATGCCGCGTTCGGCGAGGCGGTCGAGGCAGCGGTCGAGCGGCAGTTGAAGACGCTGCCGCGGTCGGAAACGGCTTCAGCGAGCTGGCGCGATTTCGGCGCGATCATCCTGGTGCCGGACCTCGAAAAGGCGATACCGCTTGCAAACCGCATTGCCGCCGAACATCTGGAATTGGCACTTGCCGATCCCGAGCCGATGGTCGCGAAAATCCGCAACGCCGGCGCCATCTTTGTCGGCCGCCACACGCCCGAAGTCATCGGCGACTATGTCGGCGGTTCGAACCACGTGCTGCCGACCGCACGCTCGGCCCGCTTCTCGTCGGGCCTCGGCGTTCTCGACTACATGAAGCGCACTTCCATTTTGCGCCTCGACGCCGAGCAGCTGCGCATTCTTGGGCCGGCGGCGATTGCGCTGGCGCGTTCCGAAGGGCTCGAGGCCCATGCGCGCTCGGTCGCCATCCGCCTCAATCTCGGGGATGCGGGATGAAGGCAGACCGCAACCAGCGCCTCTGCGATGTCGTCCTGGACGAGACCATCGGCCGTTCGACGCCCGATGTGGAGCATGAGCGCGCAGTTGCGATCTTCGATCTCCTCGAGGAGAACCTGTTCGAGCCGGTCGGCCATCCGGGCGGCCCCTACAGGCTGAACCTGTCCTTGATGGACGCCAAGCTGGTCTTTGCGATCTCGACCGAGAAGGGATCCGACGTCGCCACCCATATCCTTTCGCTGACGCCGTTTCGCCGGATCGTGAAAGATTATTTCCTGATCTGCGAGAGCTATTACGAGGCGATCCGCTCGTCGACGCCGAGCCAGATCGAGGCGATCGACATGGGTCGGCGGGGTATCCATAACGAGGGCTCCCAGACGCTGATGGACCGGCTTTCGGGCAAGATCCGGCTCGATTTCGACACCGCCCGCCGCCTGTTCACGCTCGTCTGCGTGCTCTACTGGCGCGGATGACGGCGGAGACCGGGATGACGGGAGCCGCGACGCAACCGCCGACAACGCCACGCTCCGTTCTCTTCATGTGCGGCATGAATGCGATCCGCTCGCCGATGGCAGAGGCGCTCGCCAAGGCGGCCCTGCCATCGGGAACCTATGTGGCGTCGGCCGGCGTGCGCCACGGCGAACGCGATCCGTTCGTCGACGTCGTGCTCGCGGAGGTCGGCCTTTCGGTCGGGCGGCACCAGCCGCGCACGCTGGACGAGCTCGAGGACGACTACTTCGACCTCATCGTCACGCTGGCGCCCGAAGCTCACCATCTGGCGCTGGATCTCACGCGCTCCATGGCCGTCGACGTGGTCTACTGGCCGACGCCGGACCCGACGGTTGCCACCGGCACGCGTGAGCAGATCGTCGATGCCTACCGCGCCGTTCGCGATCACCTGGCGACACTGATTAATCGCCGCCTGGTAGTGGCGCCCGCGGGCGAAAAGGCTTAAGGCAGTACAAAAGCTGAAAAGCCGGCGCAAAGCGGTTCACAAATCCTCGTCGATTGTGTAGTTTCCGGCGAATTTTTCGGGATGCGTGTCGTATCCCCGAACAAACACAGAAAGAACAGTCCTACATGGCGAAAGAAGAAGTCCTCGAATTCCCGGGTGTGGTCACCGAATTGCTTCCCAATGCGACCTTCCGCGTGAAGCTCGAAAATGAACATGAGATTATTGCCCACACCGCAGGCCGCATGCGCAAGAACCGTATCCGCGTTCTGGCCGGCGACAAGGTGCTTGTCGAAATGACGCCCTACGACCTGACAAAGGGTCGCATCACCTACCGCTTCAAGTAATCCGCCCGCAGGTGGTTTCATCATATCTCTGGGGTGACGGCGCGTTCTGATGACAAAGGCTCAAAAACTGATACTGGCGTCCGGTTCGCCGCGTCGCGTCGAGCTTTTGGCCCAGGCAGGCATCGAGCCTGCGCGTCTGATGCCGATGGATCTCGACGAGACGCCGAAGCGTTCCGAGCATCCGCGTTCGCTGGCGCGTCGCCTGTCGGCCGAAAAGGCCAAGGCGGCGCTCGCTGCGATCAAGGGCGAAGCGGGCTGGGATGGCAGCTATATCCTGGCGGCGGACACGGTCGTCTGCGTCGGCCGTCGCATCCTGCCGAAGCCGGAACTCGTCAGCGAAGCCTCGAGCGCTATGCATCTCTTGTCGGGCCGCAGCCACCGTGTCTACACCGGCGTCTGCCTGATCACGCCCGACAGGACGCTGCGCCAGAAGGTGGTCGACACGAAGGTTCGCTTCAAGCGCCTTTCCGGTTTCGACATCGAGAGCTATCTTGCTTCCGGCCAGTGGCGCGGCAAGGCAGGTGCCTATGGGATCCAGGGCATTGCCGGGAGCTTCGTGGTCAAGCTCGTCGGCTCCTACAGCAACGTCGTCGGCCTGCCGCTCTATGAGACGGTCGGCCTCTTGGTCGGCGAAGGCTACGACGTTCACAATCGTTGGCTGGAAGGCTGAAGGCAGTGACGGACGAAGACAAGAAAAGCGCATCGAACATAGCACCCCTGCGTGCGCCGCGTCCTTGCCCTGAATGCGGTCGCCCTTCGCACCGCGAGCACTATCCCTTCTGCTCGGACCGTTGCCGCAATGTCGACCTCAATCGCTGGCTATCGGGATCCTATGCCATTCCCGTGGCAGACGACGAGGCGAAAGCCGACGACGACGATCGCTGACCGCGATCTGCCTGAATATCCTCAGTTTTTCGGCTTTTTCCACACTCTTTGAAATAACTGCCAAAAAACTTTCATTTGGTGCTGGACACCGCCGAACATCATGTTATAACCCCGCTCGCTTCCGGGGCACAAACAACGCCCCGAGGGTTCCGAAAGGAACCGCTGCCCGCAACGGCAGGATGCCCGGATAGCTCAGTTGGTAGAGCAGCGGATTGAAAATCCGCGTGTCGGTGGTTCAAATCCGCCTCCGGGCACCATTCTTTTCAAAAGAAAATCAATGGTGCTATCTCAAGCCGCGTGGCTGTCGACGGCATTTGATGTCGTCGGTTTTCAACGACGCGCGCAGGCCCATGCAATGTGTTGCTGATCGAATGGCCGCGATGAGCCGTTGAGCCAATCGCGCGACGTAATGGGCGTGAAAGCGGAATAGCTGGAGATCGTTGATCTGGTTGTCGCGCCCATCGGCGTGGCGCCGATGATCCTCTATCTCACGAGCGACATCGTTAACCAATTGTTAACCATGTCGGCGCAACTTCATCCTTTGATAGCAGATTGTGCACGGAACCGGTGGGATCGTGTCGACTGGGCGTTTCAAGCCTGCGTGCCAGGCATGCTGCGCTCCAAAAGCAGGCATTCGTTCATTCCTGAGGGAGTAGAGGCAAGGATGTACGAAATGGCAGATCACATGATGAAGATGCTGATGAGCATCATGGCCGCGATGTCGCTCGGCTCATTGTTGTTTCTGATGGCCGTCATCTAGCGACGGCAAGAAACCGGCGGCGTCTCGCGCGCCCGTTGTCCTGACTTCAGGGATAGAGGAAGAACTCGTCCCAGCTTTCGTGCGGCACCAGCTCGCCGATCTTGTACTCGAAGGACAGGATATCCAGGTGCTCGGCGTCGGTCAGGCACTTGAATTTCAGCTTGTACCATTCTCCCTTGCTGCGGAAGACGGCGCCCGGCGCCTTCATCTTGTCTTCCTTCATGACAGGTTCGGCGAAGGTGTAGGCGATCACCTTGTCGGGCTTGAAGGTCGACTTGTCGGCATTGATGCGCTCCATCGCCTCGGTGTCGCAGCGCTGCTCCAGACGGGTCTGCGGATCGAGCTTTTCGAACTGTCGCACCAGGGACTGATCCATCGCCAGCGCCGGAGAAAATGTGGCGGCGAAGATGAGCGGGTACGCGACTGTCTTCATGCTGGACGGGTCCTGACTGGGAAAAGGTGGGCGGGCCCGGCAAATCACTGCCGGGGCGCAGCTTAGGTTTCAGTTAAGCTTTGTGGCCATACCAAGGCGACGACCATTTTTCCGAAGCGTCGGCCAGGTGTCCGGTGCCCGGATCACGTTTCGGAAACGTCGATCCATTCGGCGCCGGTCAGTTCGGCGATGCGTTGCGGATTGATGTGTACGGCCGCATTGGTCGCGCCGGCGGCCGGAACGACGATGTCATAGGCCTTGAGCGACAGGTCGCAATAGATGCTGTGGGGCTTGGCAAGCCCGAAGGGGCAAACGCCGCCGACCGGATGCCCGGTTTCCGCCTCGACCTCGTCGAAGCCCAGCATGCGGGCCTTGGTGCCGAAGCGAGCCTTGTACTTCTTGTTATCGAGCCGCGCGTCGCCCCGCGTCACGATCAGGATCACGTCGTCACCGACCCGAAGGGCGAGCGTCTTGGCGATCTGGGCGGGTTCGACGCCATGGCCTTCGGCGGCAAGTGCCACGGTGGCCGTGCTCTGCTGGAGCTCGATGACGTCGATATCGGGGGCGTGTTCGGAGAAGAACTGTTTGACGGATGTAAGGCTCATGATCGGGCTTCAGGCTCTGGCAATGGTTTGGGGATGGAGATCGGGCGGACGAACGCCTTCAGTCGGAGCGACGCTGCCGACGGCGGAACTGTCTCAATCGTCGTTGGAGGCGTCAAGCTCTTCCGGGCGCATGCCTTCCTGCTGTGCCGGCAGGTAGCCATGGGTGGTGAACCAGTTTTCAAGGATCGCCGCGATCGCCTGCTCTCGCGTCAGCTTGCCCGGGTGGTCGGCCATGAACGCCTTCAGCGCCGTCTCGATGTTGTCGGTGTGGAGTTCGCTCATGGTCCATTCCTTCCTTTGGTCGCAGAACGGCCCGTCGCATCGGCGAGCCGTCCGGTATCGATGGCGCGACAGTTTGCCGTCAGGCCTGTTTGACGATGCGGATCAAGACAAGCAGGATCACGGCACCGATCGTCGCGTGCAGGATCGCCGAGAGCACGCCCGTCCCGAGGCTGATGCCGATGGCGGGAAAGAGGAAGCCGGCGATGAAGGCACCGATGATGCCGACGACCATGTTGCCGATCAGGCCGAAGCCGAAGCCCTTGACGATCAGGCCGGCAAGCCAGCCGGCGACCGCGCCGACGATCAGGAAGACGAGAATGCTTTCGATACCCATGAATGGTTCCCTTTCCGTTGGACCTTAAGCACGTCTCCTCAAATCCCAGCTGATCCGTGAGGGAAACATGCGGCAATTCAAAGCGCCGCAGCATGCTTCGCCGATCGGGCGCGTGGTGCTGCAAGATGAAAGATAGACCAGGAATTGAAATCAGATAGGGGGCAATTTCATCGCGCGATGATTTTTTGGAAAGAATGCGAGGTCGCACTTCTGCCGGTGCCTGCTGGAATGGCCGATCCCACACGGCGCCCCGCCGCGCAAGGGCGCGAACACGCCGCGCGGTGGCAGCCCCCGGCGTGTCGATTCTGAAGGAGATTGGCGGACCTCAGACGATGCCGCCGCCACCGCCGGCCACCGCCGGCCGCTCGCCTGCCACCTTGGCGCGGTATCCGCTCGCCCGATAGGTCGCGACCGGCGCGATCGCCCCGCCGCTTTCGAAACGGGCCATGGCCAGGATCGGCTCGACGTCGGTTCGAAACGCTGTCTTCAGCGTTTCCGTCGCCATCAGCGCATCGTTGTACTGCTGGAAGCCATCAAGCGCCTGCCGGTCGACGATCAGCGCCTGGGCATAGGCGCGGCAGACTTCCATCGCGCTGGTCATCAGGCTTTCGATCGGGTCGGTAACGTTGTGGCTCTGGTCGAGCATATGGGCGGGATCGAACCCCTCGGCGCCGCGTGTCTCGGCATCGACGAGTTCGTTGAAGACGAGGAAGAGGCGGTAAGGATCGATCGAGCCGGTGTCGAGGTCGTCGTCGCCGTATTTGGAATCGTTGAAATGGAACCCGCCGAGCTTCTTGAACTGGATCAGCCGGGCGACGATCATCTCGATGTTGACGTTGGGCGCGTGATGGCCGAGGTCGACAAGGCAGAATGCCTTGGGGCCGAGTTCCTGGGCGATCAGGTAGTTGGTGCCCCAGTCCTGGACGACGGTGGAATAGAAGGCCGGCTCGAACATCTTGTGCTCGGTAAAGACCCGCCAGTCTTGCGGAAGGGCGGCATAGACCGATTTCATCGCATCGAGATAACGCTCGAACGACCGGGTGAAGTTGCTCTGGCCGGGAAAGTTGGAACCGTCGCCGACCCAGACGGTCAGAGCCTTCGAGCCGAGCTGCCGGCCGATATCGATGCATTCGAGATTGTGCTCGACCGCCTGGGCGCGCGTGGCCACGTCGCTGTGCGACAGTGAACCGAACTTGTAGGAATGCGCCTGTCCCGGCGCATCCGAGAACGTGTTGGAGTTCATCGCGTCGAAGCCGAGACCGAGGGCTGAACCCTTCTGCTTCAGTTCGGAGATGTCGCTCACCTTGTCCCAGGGGATGTGCAGCGAGACCTTCGGGGTCGCGCGCGTCAGCTGCTGTATGACGGCGCAGTCTTCGAGCTTGTCGAAGATGTTGCGCGGCTCGCCCTTGCCGGGGAAGCGGGCAAAGCGCGTGCCGCCGGTGCCGACACCCCAGGAAGGCACGGCGACGCCATAGGCAGCCACCTTCCGCTTGATGGCGTCGATGTCGAAGCCGCGACGAGACAGCCTCTCGCCGAGGCTGGCATAATCCTGGCGCAGTGCCGCCTCGCGACGTTGGTTTTCCGCGTCGACGACGGTCTTGCCGATCATGGTGCTCATCAAAATCTCCGGATCAGCGGGTGAACGACTGGGCGTTGCCCGCGTCGACATTGACGATGTTGCCGGTCGATTTCGCCGACATGTCCGAGGCCAGGAAGTAGATCGCCTCGGCGATGTCCTCCGGGAACACGCTGAGCTTCAGCATCGAGCGTTCGCGATAGTGCGCTTCGAGGTCGTCGACATCCATCTTGTAGGCGGCGGCGCGCTGTTCCTTCCACTCGCCGGTCCAGATCTTCGAGCCGCGCAGCACCGCGTCCGGGTTTACGACGTTGACGCGGATCTGTGCTGACGCGCCTTCGAGCGCCAGGCAGCGGGCAAGGTGAATTTCGGCCGCCTTGGCGGTGCAATAGGCCGATGCGCCGGGGGAGGCCGCAAGGCCGTTCTTGGAGGCGACGAAGACGACGTTGCCGCCGGCCTTCTGGTTGCGGAACACCCGGAACGCCTCGCGCGAAACGAGGAAGTAGCCGGTCGCGAGAATGTCCATGTTCTTGGTCCAGAGCGCCAGCGTCGTGTCCTCGACAGTGGCCGAGGAGGCAAGGCCCGCATTGGAGACCAGGATGTCGAGGCCGCCAAAGGCAAGCAACGTATCGCCGAAGCCAGCTTCGACGGCTGCCTCGCTGGTGACGTTCATGCTGACGGAGCGCACGAAGTCCTTGCCGTGACGGCCTGCAAGCTCGCTTTCGGCGGCGGCCAGCGCCGTCTCGTCGATATCGGCGATGACGACGCAGGCGCCCTCCTGCATCAGCCGGTGCGCGGTTGCCTTGCCGATGCCGCCGGCGCCGCCGGTGACCAGCGCGATGCGCCCGGCCAGGCTCTTCGGCTTCGGCATGCGCTGCAGCTTGGCTTCTTCAAGCAGCCAGTATTCGATGTCGAAGGCTTCCTGTTCCGGCAGGCCGACATAGGTCGACACGCCGGAGGCGCCGCGCATGACGTTGATGGCATTGACGTAGAACTCGCCGGAGATGCGGGCGGTCGCCTTGTCCTTGGCAAAGGTGATCATGCCGACGCCCGGCACGAGATAGACCACCGCGTTCGGATCGCGCATGGCAGGGCTGTCCGCATGCTTGCAGCGCTCGTAGTAGGCGGCGTAATCGGCGCGATAGGCTTTGACCGCGTCCGGCAGGCCGGCAATCGTCTTTTCGATGTCGGCGGCCGCAGGATCGAAATCGACGACCAGCGGCCGGATCTTGGTGCGCAGGAAATGGTCGGGGCAACTGGTGCCGAGCGCTGCCAGCGGCTTCAGATCCTTCGACGTGACGAAGTCGAGTACGGCCTGGCTGTCGTCGAAATGGCCGACCTTGCGCTCGTCGGTGGTGATGAGGCCGCGGATCGCCGGCATCAGCCGTTTGGCGATTGCCGCACGCTCGGCTGTCTCGAGCGTCGGCTTTGCGGCGCCGCCGAACGCCGGGCCGATGTTGTATTCCGCGAACCAATCCATCGCGACATTGATGATCTCGATCGTCGTCTCGTATGCCTCCTTGGCCGTGTCGCCCCAGGTAAAGAGGCCGTGGCTTTCAAGGATGACGCCGCGCGCCTGCGGGTTCTTCGCGCAGAAATCGCTGAGCCAGAGGCCGAGCTCGAAGCCGGGACGCTTCCAGGGCAGCCAGCCGATTTCGCCGCCGAACAGGTTGTCGGTCAGGTTCTGGCTGTCCTTGCTCGCCGCAATCGCGATGATCGCGTCTGGATGCATGTGGTCGACATGTTTCCTCGGCACATAGGCATGCAGCGGCGTGTCGATCGAAGCGGCGCGCGGATTGAGATCGAAGGTGCAATGCGGCAGATAGCCGACCATCTCGTCTTCGAAGGCGACGCCGCGATAGATGCCCTTCAGCGCATTCAGCTTGTCCATGTAGAGCGTCGCGAAACCGTCCATCTTGATCGTGCCGACGTCGCCGCCGGAACCCTTGACCCAGAGAACCTCGACCGTTTCGCCGCTCAGAGGATCCTTCTCCATCACCTTGGCCGAGGTGTTGCCGCCGCCATAATTGGTGATGCGCTTGTCGGAGCCGAGCAGGTTCGAGCGGTATAGAAGACGCTCGGGCTCGGTCATGCCGGCCGCCTTTGCCTCATCCCATAGATTGGCAAGCCGCGCGCCCTGTTGCTTGTCGAGCATCTCGAAAATCCTCCCGGTCCGTTGCCATGCGGCTTGGCGGCCGCGTGGAGATGTGGTTGGCATCAGATCACATGGGCCGAAAGTCATTGTCAATCAAAAACGATCAAGTTCGCGCATATCGCACTGCACAATGAAAAAATATGATTGTTTGTGATTGACAATGTTTGGTCGTGATGGAAGCATGCACATTATCGGAGGAGCGGATGCACGAGAAAGAAAGACATCGGATCATTCTGTCGGCGGTTCAGGAAAAGCCCGTCGTCACGGTGCCGGAACTGGTCGACCTGACCGACAGTTCCGAGGCGACGATCCGGCGTGATATCGCAGCACTCCACGTGCAAAAGCGGCTGCGGCGGGTGCGCGGCGGAGCGGAGGCGATCAATCCGCCCCAGTTCGTCGGGCTTGCCGGTCGGCCGTTCAAGGTCAATGAAAGTCTGCATGCCCGCGAAAAACAGGCAATCGCCAAGGAAGCGGTGGGGCTGTGCGAAGACGGCGAGCCGATCATCATCAATGGCGGCACCACCACGTTCCAGATGGTGCATTTTCTCACCAACCGGCGCATGCAGGTCTTCACCAACTCGTTTCCGATTGCCGAGCACCTGCTCAAGCATTCGAAGAACACGGTGATGCTGTCGGGCGGCACGATCTATCGCGAGCAGAACATCATCCTGAGTCCGTTCGACAATGACGTGACGCGCAATTTCTATGCGCGCCGGATGTTCATGGGAGCCCAGGGGCTCGGGCCGCTCGGCCTGATGGAAGCGGATCCGCTGCTGATCCAGGCCGAACAGAAGCTGATCGATCAGGCCGACGAGCTCGTCGTGCTGGTCGATTCCTCGAAATTCCACAAGCGCTCCAGCCTCATCCTGTGCGGATTGAAGCGGATCGCCACTGTGATCACGGATCAGGGCATCGAGGACAGGCATGCCGCGATGCTCGAAAATGCCGGCGTGCGCCTGGTGATCGCCAATGCCAGGTCCGGCGCCGATACGCAGACTGCATCCTCGACCGCTTGAGACGGTCGGGGGGGGGGGGGATCGGCACCGGTCGCAAAAGACCGGGCCGGTCTTGAATTGGAGAAGGTCAGTGCCGGACGATGCGATCATCCCGGTCGCGTTCCGGTCCATGGGAGGAGTGGAAATGAAGATCCTGAAATCATTGATGGTCACGGCCGCCGTTTCGCTGGCGTTGATGGCCAATGCCGCGCATGCGGAAAACAAGAAGATCGCGCTCGTCGTCAAGGCGCTCGGCATCGGCTTCTTCGAAGCCGCCAACAAGGGCGCGCAGGAAGCCGCCAAGGAACTGGGCAATGTCGAGGTGATCTATACCGGTCCGACGACGACGACCGCGGAAGGCCAGATCGAGGTGATCAACTCGCTGATCGCCCAGAAGGTCGACGCGATCGCGGTATCGGCCAACGACACCGACGCGCTCGTTCCGGCGCTGAAGAAGGCGATGGATCGCGGCATCAAGGTCATTTCCTGGGACAGCGGCGTGGCCAAGGACGGCCGCCTGATGCACCTCAACCCGTCTTCGAGCCCGCTGATCGGCAACATGATCATCAAGCTCGCCGCCGACAATCTGCCGGATGGCGGCGACGTCGCGGTGCTCTCGGCAACCGCGACCTCGACCAACCAGAACGTCTGGATCGAGGAGATGAAGAAGGTCCAGGGCAACTACAAGGGCATCAATGTCGTCGCGACCGTCTACGGCGATGACCTCGCCGACAAGTCCTACCGCGAGACGCAAGGGCTCATCCAGTCCTATCCGAACCTGAAGGCGATCATTGCGCCGACCTCTGTCGGCATCGTCGCCGCGGCCCAAGCCGTCACCGACGCCGGCAAGATCGGCCAGATCAACGTTACCGGTCTCGGCCTTCCCTCGGAAATGGCCGGCCACGTCAAGTCGGGCGCTTCCAAGTCCTTCGCCATCTGGAACCCGATCGACCTCGGTTATTCCGCCACGATGATCGCCAATGATCTCATCAACGGTGCCGAAGCCAAGCCGGGTGCGGAGCTGAAGATGGGCCGCATGGGCGCCGTCAAGCTCGACGACAACAATGAAGGCGCCATGGCCGACCCGTTCGTCTACGACGCCAAGAACGTCGAAGAGTTCGCCAAGATCTTCTGATCGGCGAGGGGCGCTTGATCGCATCGCCGCCCCTCATCCGCCTGCCGGCACCTTCTCCCCGCCTACGGGGAGAAGGGACAAGCGGCATGATCGGTCGTCCCCATGCCACCAGTGAGTGGCAGGCTGCCAACGGACCCCCTCTCCCCGCGAGCGGGGAGAGGGTTGGGGTGAGGGGCCATTTTGCAGACTGCTGCGCGCTCGACGTGAGGCACACAAATCAGGCGGAACTGAACTTGCTGCAGGACCAGACCACATCGCGGATGAAACCCGCCATCGCGCTCGAAGGGATTTCCAAGTCCTTTCCCGGCGTCAAGGCCTTGTCCGACGTCTCGCTTTCGCTCTATCCGGGTTCGGTGACGGCGCTGGTCGGCGAGAACGGCGCCGGCAAGTCGACGCTCGTCAAGATCCTGACCGGCATCTACCAGCCTGACGGCGGCAGCATCCGTGTCGCCGATACGGAAACGACGTTCCCGACGGCGCTATCGGCCGCACGCGCCGGCGTCACCGCCATTCACCAGGAAACGGTGCTGTTCGATGAGCTGTCGGTTGCCGAAAACATCTTTCTCGGCCATGCCCCACGCAACCGTTTCGGCCTGATCGACTGGAAAAAGCTGAACGCCGATGCGCGCGCGCTTCTGCACCGGGCCGGTGCCGACTTCGATCCGACGATCCGGCTACGCGATCTCGGCATTGCCAAGAAGCATCTCGTCGCGATCGCCCGGGCGCTGTCGGTCGACGCTCGCGTCGTCATCATGGACGAGCCGACGGCGGCGCTGTCGCACAAGGAAATTCACGAGCTTTACGCGCTGGTCGAACGGCTTAAGGCCGACGGCAAGGCGATCCTGTTCATCAGCCACAAGTTCGACGAGATCTTCCGCATCGCCGATCGCTACACCGTCTTTCGCGACGGAACGATGGTCGGCGAGGGGATGATCGCCGATGTCGCCCAGGACGATCTCGTGCGCATGATGGTCGGGCGCGCAGTGGGCTCGGTCTATCCGAAAAAGGACGTGGTCATCGGCGAGCCGGTGCTGACCGTCTCCGGCTATCGTCACCCGACCGAATTCGAGGACATCAATTTCGAACTGCGGCGCGGCGAGATCCTCGGTTTCTACGGGCTGGTCGGTGCGGGCCGCTCCGAATTCATGCAGTCGCTGATCGGCATCACCCGCCCGTCGGCTGGCGCCATCCGGCTCGACGGCGAGATCCTGGTGATCCGCAGCCCGTCCGAGGCGATCAGGAGCGGCATCGTCTATGTGCCGGAGGAACGCGGTCGCCAGGGCGCGATCATCGGCCTGCCGATCTTCCAGAACGTAACGCTGCCCTCCCTGTCGCGCACCTCGCGCTCCGGCTTCCTGAAGCTTGCCAACGAGTTTGCGCTTGCGCGGGAATATACATCGAGGCTCGACCTGCGCGCGGCGTCGCTTGACCAGGATGTCGGCACGCTTTCGGGCGGCAACCAGCAGAAGGTGGTCATCGCCAAGTGGCTGGCTACCAAGCCGAAGGTCATCATCCTGGACGAACCGACCAAGGGCATCGACATAGGCTCGAAGGCCGCCGTCCATGCCTTCATGAGCGAGCTTGCGGCCCAGGGCTTGAGCGTCATCATGGTCTCGTCCGAAATTCCCGAAATCATGGGCATGTCCGATCGCGTCATCGTCATGCGCGAGGGCCGCATCGCCGGCCGCTTCGAGCGGAACGAACTGACGGCGGAAAAGCTGGTGCGTGCGGCAGCCGGCATAACGGAGGCCGCGTGATGGCCAAGCTCCTGAAAAATCGTGAACTGCTGCTCGTCGGCGCGATCCTGGTGTTGATCGCGCTGATCGCCTGGCGCTTCCCGCCCTTTGTCGCGCCGGCCAATCTGGCGCGGGTCTATAACGACACCTCGATCCTCATCATCCTGGCGCTCGGCCAGATGGCGGTGATCCTGACGCGCTGCATCGATCTGTCGATGGCGGCCAACCTCGCTCTTTCCGGCATGGTCGCGGCGATGCTGAACGCCGCGTTTCCCGGCCTGCCGATCCCGGTCATCATCCTTTCGGCAATGGCGCTCGGCGCCATCCTCGGCATGATCAATGGCGCGCTCGTCTGGAAGCTCGACATTCCGCCGATCGTCGTCACGCTCGGCACGCTCACCATCTATCGCGGCCTGATCTTCCTCTTGACCAACGGCAAGTGGATCAATGCGCACCAGATGAGCGATGCCTTCAAGAGCTTTCCGCGCGCCGACCTCGCCGGCCTTCCGGTGCTCTCCTGGCTGTCGGTCGTCATGGTCGCGGTGATGTTCCTGGTGATGAGCCGCACCGCCCTTGGCCGCGCCTTCTTTGCTGTCGGCGGCAACCCGCATGCGGCGGTCTATACCGGCATCGATGTTGGCCGCACCCGCTTCTTTGCCTATTGCCTTTCGGGCACGCTTGCCGGCCTTTCCGGCTATCTCTGGGTCTCGCGCTATGCGGTCGCCTATGTCGATATCGCCGCCGGCTTCGAACTCGACATCATCGCCGCCTGCGTCATCGGCGGCATCTCGATTGCAGGCGGCATCGGCTCGGTTCCTGGCGCGGTGCTCGGCGCCCTGTTCCTCGGCGTCATCAAGAACGCGCTGCCGGTCATCAACATCTCGCCGTTTGCCCAGATGGCGATCTCCGGCATGGTCATCATCACGGCCGTTGCCGTCAATGCCCGCGCCGAACGGCGCAAGGGTCGCGTCATCCTCAAGAAGGCGGAGGCTGTCTGATGGCCGAAACGCATCTCTCCCCCCGCAACATTCCCGACAGGCTGGAAGGGCGAAGCGCGCGCCTGCTGAAGAGCTGGGAAAGCCTGCTGCTCGTCGTCGCCTGCCTGATCTTCCTCGGCAATTCCTTTGCCTCGCCCTATTTCCTGGATCCGTGGAACCTGTCTGACGCCACCTTCAACTTTACGGAAAAGGCGATGATCGCCTTCGCCATGGCCCTGGTGATCATATCCGGTGAGATCGATCTTTCGGTCGCCTCGATCATCGCACTTGCCTCGACGGCGATGGGCTATGCCGTCCAGCTCGGCTTCGACACGCCGGCGCTGGTGGTGGTCGGCCTGTCCGTCGGCCTTCTCTGCGGCATCGTCAACGGCCTGCTCATCACCGGCCTCGGCCTGCCGTCGATCGTTGTCACCATCGGCACCATGAGCCTCTTTCGCGGCCTGTCCTTCATCATCCTCGGCGATCAGGCCTTCACCGGCTATCCCGACAGCTTCTCCTGGTTCGGCCAGGGCTATGTCTGGTGGGTGTTTTCCTTTGAGTTCACGCTGTTCGTCGCATTGGCCATCGTCTACGGCGTGGTCCTGCACAAGACCAATTTCGGCCGCGCCGTCTATGCGATCGGCAACAACCAGACGGCAGCGCTGTTTTCCGGCATCCGTGTCGGCAGGGTGAAGTTCACGCTGTTCCTGCTGACCGGCCTGATGGCCGGGCTCGCCTCGATCTGCCTGACCTCGCGCCTCGGCTCGACCCGCCCGTCGATCGCGCTCGGCTGGGAGCTGGAGGTGGTCACCATGGTGGTGCTCGGCGGTGTCAGCATTCTCGGCGGCTCCGGCACCATTCCGGGTGTGGTGCTTGCGGCCCTGATCATGGGCATGGTCACCTTCGGCTTCGGATTGCTGAACGTGCCGGGCATCGTCATGTCGATCTTCATCGGTCTGCTGTTGATCTCCGTCATCGCTTTGCCCATCCTTTGGCGCCGCGCCCGCCGCCGTCTTGCCCACTGAGGTCTCCATGGAAAAATACGCCTTTCGCATGCGGCTCAATCCGGGAATGGCCGCCGAATATGCCGCGCGCCACGATGCGATCTGGCCTGAGCTCGTGACGCTGCTGAAGGAGGCGGGCGTCTCGGACTATTCCATCCATCTCGACGAGGAGAACGATCTGCTCTTCGGCGTTCTCTGGCGCACGCACGATCACCGCATGGCCGATCTGCCTTCCCATCCCGTCATGCGGAAGTGGTGGGCGCATATGGCCGATATCATGGAGACACGCGCCGATAACGAGCCGGTCGCGGTGCCGCTCAAAATCGTCTTTCACATGAGCTGAGCCGATGCGGATCGTGGGCGTCATCGATATCGGCAAGACCAATGCCAAGGTCGCGGCAGTCGATCTCGACCGTTTCGAGGAAATCGCCGTCCGCAAGACCGCCAATGGTGTCGTCGGCAGCGATCCCTATCCGCATTTCGACGTCGAGCGCCTCTGGGCCTTCGTGCTTGAAAGCCTGAAGGCGCTTCAGGCGGAGCATCCCCTCGAGGCGATTTCGATCACCACCCACGGCGCGACGGCGGTGGTGCTCGACGAGGCCGGCGCGCTTGCCCTCCCTGTGCTCGACTATGAATTTGGCGGGCCGGATACGCTCTCGGAGGACTATGAGCGCATTCGACCTCCGTTTGCCGAAACCGGTTCCGCCCGCCTGCCGATGGGGCTGAATGTCGGCGCGCAGCTGTTCTGGCAACAACAGACCTTTCCCGACGCGTTCGACCGGGTCTCAACGATCCTGACCTATGCGCAATACTGGACGTTCCGTTTGACCGGTGTTCGCGTCAATGAACTGACGTCGCTCGGTTGCCACACCGATCTGTGGAATCCGACGGCGGCCTGCTTCTCGACACTGGTGGAAAGCCAGGGTTGGGGCCATCTGTTTGCGCCGGTTCGCAAGGCCAGCGAGATCGTCGGTCCGCTTCTGCCTGAGCATTGCGCTGCCACGGGTATTCCTGCGGGCACCCCCGTCTATTGCGGCATTCACGATTCCAACGCGTCGCTGCTGCCGCACCTCTTGACCCGGCAAGGGCCGTTCTCCGTGGTCTCGACCGGCACGTGGGTGGTGATGCTGGCGGTCGGCGCCGACAGGGTGGCACTCGATGAACACCGCGACACCTTGATCAACGTTAACGCGCTCGGCGACCCCGTGCCCTCGGCACGCTTCATGGGCGGTCGCGCCTTCTCGCTGCTCGTCGGCGACAACGCCCCGTCCGCATCGTTCGAAGACGAGCAGGCGGTACTTGCGGCAGGGCATATGCTGCTGCCGTCCCTTCCGGCGGGCTCGGGTCCGTTTCCATCTGCCACGGCACGCTGGACGATGGACGAGACCGAACTGACGCCGGGCGGCAAGGTCGCCGCCGTATCCTTCCACCTGGCCTTGATGACGGCGACGTGTCTCGATCTCATCGGCGCGCGTGGGGAGATCGTGGTGGAAGGGCCGTTTGCCGCCAACGCCGCCTACCTGCGCATGCTGCAGGCGGCAACGGGGCGCCCGGTTCTGGCCGACAGTCAGAATGTTACCGGCACCAGCCTCGGCGCCGCCAGCCTCGTCGACGGCAGCCAAGTGCGAACGGGCGTGCGGGCCTTTGCCGGCCCCGTGCCCGGGATCTTTGTGCGCTATGCAAAGGATTGGTGCACGTTGACGAAACGCCATGTGCAGCAAGGCGACGGCGGTCAGCAACGGTGAAGTAAAGGCAAGTTGATGCGGCGCGCAGGCGACGGGTCGGTCGCTATGAAGCGTATTCTTTGCTTAGAAAACCGAGCTGCGGTTGGTCGAGCGGTTGTGCTCGAGGCTGAGTACGATCGATACGGCCATCATCGTCAGGATTGCTGTGAGTGCGGCGCCAATTCCAAGAACAATCATTGTTCGTTTCCCGTCAGCGCATCGTCATGATTGCGCTTTGCTTTCTGCAAAGGTTTCTCGCGCGCGATCTGCGCCCACTTCACTTTCGCTTCGATACGCGAGCGCAAGTAGAAGTACAATTCTAAACTCTTGTGAGTGAAAACCTGTTGAAATCCCGGGCCAATAGTCCGGCATTGTTGCGCCGCAAAAACAGCACCGGGAAACACTCCGCGAATTTTAGTGATTCCGGTTACAGGCTATCTACCGTTAACCTTCAAGCAAGGAATTAACCATAAACATTGTCCCACACGTCGGAATGGGAAAATTCACAGTCTCCTCAAGGCATGATGCCGCCCCGCCGTACCGGTTCCGGTCCGGTATCGATTCGTCATCGAATTTACTTGCGGGATGGACGATAGCAGACGCCAGATGGCGGGGGCTGTTCTCATTGGAATGGCGTGCACGTCCGGTGGACCGTGGACCGCCCTGAACCTCCCCAGGCAAATTCCAAGCATGCAAAGCCGGGGATTTCGCGTTGAGGCAGGAAGCATCGTCAGAACAGGCAAGGAAGGGCCAGGCAGGCAGTCTGCTGGAGCGCTTGCGCTTTGCCGGGCTCGACGACGAGAGCTGCGCCCGCGTCCGCGACACCAGGCAGAAGCTTTCCCCCCGCATCGATGCGGCCCTTCGCGATCTTTTCCAGCGCCTGCAGAGCTATCCCGACGCGGCGCGCCATTTCGACAACGACCGCCAGCTCGATCGCCTGCACGACATCCAGTCCTCACACTGGAACGTGCTGACCGATGCCCGTTTTGACGGCCTCTATGCCGAGCGCGTCAAGGTGCTCGCCGATACCTCCAACCGCATGGGTCTCGACCCGCGCTGGCAGATGGCAAGCCACGCGGTTGTGCTCGAGCACCTGGTGGTCGGCCTGATCGAAGAGGCCTGGCCCAAATCCTTCCTGCCGATGGGCCGGGGACGGCGCAAGGAGCTGTGCGATCTGGTCGCCGCTCTCGTTCGCACCGTCTTCGTCGATACCGAGATCGGCGTCTCGCTCCGCTTCAACGGTCTGCGCCAGCAGCATCAGCGCCAGCTTGCCGACCAGCACGCCGCCGACGAGCAGGCGGTAACGACGCTTTTCGGCGATTTTGCCAAGGGCTTGAACGAGGGTGACCTCGGCGTGCGGCTGTCGGAGACTGCACCCGAGGCCTACCGTCCGATCGTCGCCAGCCTGAATGCGGCGCTCGAAACGATCCAGCAGGGCCTGCAGTCCGCCGACCAGCGCGGCCAGGCCGCCGAGGCCTTTGCCGGGCGTCTGCGACAAGGCGCTGCCTTCTTTTCCGACAAGGCAGCAGCGGAAGCCGATGCGCTCTCGGGCCAGATTGCGGCCCTGACCGACATGACCGAGCGCATGGCGACCGGCTCGAGCCGCATCAGTGCCACCGAGACGAAGGCCAACGAGACACGCGTTGCCGTCGAGCGCAGCGGCGAGATTGCCGGACAGGCCATTTCCGCGATGGCCGATATCGAGGCATCGGCCGAAAAGATCGGCCAGATCATCGGCGTCATCGACGAGATCGCCTTCCAGACCAATCTTCTGGCGCTGAACGCCGGCATCGAGGCTGCGCGCGCCGGCGACAGCGGCCGTGGCTTTGCCGTCGTTGCCCAGGAAGTGCGCGCTTTGGCGCAGCGCTCCGGCGAAGCGGCACGCGAAATCAAGCAGCTGGTGACCGGCACCAAGGCACAGGTCGAGACCGGCGTCGAAATCGTCGGTCGCACCCAGGATGCGATCAGCAGCATCGTCGAGCAGGTGACATCGATCAATGCGGCCGTTTCCGGCATCGCCCGCGAGGCCGAACAGCAGGTCGGCGACCTCAAGGGCGTGACATCCGACATCGGCGCGATTTCGCACGCCGTCAAGACGAGTGCGGCGATGGCGGGCGAGACCGTCCGTTCTTCCGATGATCTGCACAATGTCATCGTCGAACTCGGCGAGACGATCCGCAGGTTCCGTGTGGAACGTCGCCACGCGGCTTCACCAATACAGGCGACAAGCCAGGGACGCAGCCTCGCGGCTCCCCTGGCTACGGTCGAAGAGGAAATGGCGGCGCCGTTGTTCGATGACGGCCCGCAGCGTCAGTTCGCCGGTTGGCAGCGCTGATCGCAAGGGCACTCAAGAGTTCGCAGTTGAGGAAACAGGAATGGCCAGCAAGAAGACCGCTCAAAAGACGCTCAGCCTCGCTCCGGTGCTGGACCTGAACGAAGCGACGGCGCTGCATGAGAAGCTTTTGGGCCTGAAAGGCAGCGATCTCGTCATCGACGCCTCCGCCGTGGAGCGGGTGGGAACGCTCTGCGTTCAGGTGCTGATGGCCGGTGCCAAGACTTGGGACGAGGATCATTTGTCTTTCACCTTCAGCAAGGTGTCGGACGCTTTCGAGAAAACGACACAGCTCATCGGGGTCGATATCGACCACCTGATGGCAAAGGAGATTTGAAGAATGAAAAAGCGAGTCCTGACAGTCGACGACTCCCGGACGATCCGGAACATGCTTCTGGTCACGTTGAACAATGCCGGCTTCGAGACGATCCAGGCGGAAGACGGCGTCGAGGGCCTCGAGGTTCTCGAGGAAGCCAATCCTGACGTTATCGTCACCGACATCAACATGCCCCGTCTCGACGGCTTCGGCTTCATCGAGGGCGTGCGCAAGAACGATCGCTACCGCGCCATTCCGATCCTGGTCCTGACCACGGAAAGCGATGCCGAGAAGAAGAACCGCGCCCGCCAGGCCGGTGCGACCGGCTGGATCGTCAAGCCGTTCGACCCGACCAAACTCATCGATGCAATCGAGCGCGTAACGGCCTGAAGTCCGAGGATAGCCTCCAATGGATATGAACGAAATCAAAGAGATCTTCTTTCAGGAGTGCGAGGAACAACTCGCCGAACTGGAATCGGGTCTGCTGAAGCTCAATGACGGCGACCGCGATCCGGAAACGGTCAATGCCGTGTTTCGCGCCGTGCACTCGATCAAGGGTGGCGCTGGCGCCTTCGGGCTCGACGACCTCGTCTCGTTCGCGCACGTGTTCGAGACGACACTTGATTGCGTTCGCTCCAACAGGCTCGACCCCGGTCCTGAGGTTCTGAAGGTAATGCTGAAGTCGGCCGACGTTCTGGCCGACCTGACCAATGCTGCCCGCGATGGCGGTAGCGTCGACGAGGCGCGCAGCCGCCAGCTGATCAAGGAGCTGGAAGCGCTCGCCAACGGCGAAGTGCCGCAGGCGTCGGCCGCCCCCGAACCGGTTGCCAAGGCAGCCCCGGTGGCTGTTGCCCCCGTCGTCAACGACGAAGGCTTCCAGCCGGTGGCGTTCTCATTCGATGATTTCGAAGCGGACGAGCCTGCGCTCATTGACATGCCGACCTACGAGATCGTCTTCAAGCCGAAATCGGATCTCTATGCCAAGGGCAACGAGGCAACGCTGCTTCTGCGCGACCTCTCCCGTCTTGGCGAGATGAGCATCCATTGCGACATGGACGCGCTGCCGGCGCTTGATCGCCTGAGCCCGGAATCCGCCTACTTCGCCTGGAAGATCTCGCTGAAGACGGACAAGGGCGAGGATGCGATCCGCACCGTGTTCGAATTCGCCGAGTGGGATTGCGACCTCGAGGTCACGCTGGTTGCTGGCGAAGCCGCCGCACCCGGCGAGGAGCTGCCGATGCAGCCCGTGCCCTTCGACCTCTCCATCCTCGACGACGAGCCGGCAGTGTCGGTCGGCGTGATCGAGGAAGAAGAGCAGCTGGCCGCCCAGCAGGAAATCCGTGATGCCGCTGTTTCGGCGGCCGCCACCGCCAGCAATGTGCTGCAGATGGCCCAGTCGGCCAACCGCGCACCCGCTGAAAAATCGGCAGGCGCTGCGGCCAGTGCTGCCGCGCAGTCGGCCGCCGCCCAGCAGGCTGCCGCGTCCGCCGCGACCCCGACCATTCGTGTCGATCTCGATCGCGTCGACCGCCTGATCAACCTTGTCGGCGAGCTCGTGATCAACCAGGCGATGCTGTCGCAGAGCGTGGTCGAAAACGACGCCAACGGCACGTCCTCGATCAACATGGGCCTCGAAGAGCTGCAGCAGCTCACCCGCGAGATCCAGGATTCGGTCATGGCGATCCGCGCCCAACCGGTAAAGCCGGTGTTCCAGCGCATGTCGCGTATCGTTCGCGAAATCGCCGACATGACCGGAAAATCGGTTCGACTGATCACCGAAGGCGAGAATACGGAAGTCGACAAGACGGTCATCGACAAGCTGGCCGAGCCGTTGACGCATATGATCCGCAACGCCGTCGACCACGGCCTGGAAACGCCTGAGAAGCGTCTTGCTGCCGGCAAGAGCGCCGAAGGCACTGTGCGCCTGACGGCAAAGCATCGTTCGGGCCGCATCGTCATCGAACTGGCCGACGACGGCGCCGGCATCAACCGCGAGAAGGTGCGCCAGAAGGCGATCGACAACGACCTGATCGCAGCCGACGCCAATCTCTCCGACGAGGAGATCGACAACCTGATCTTCCACGCCGGCTTCTCGACGGCCGACAAGATCTCCGACATTTCCGGCCGCGGTGTCGGCATGGACGTGGTCAAGCGCTCGATCCAGGCGCTCGGTGGCCGTATCAACATCTCGTCGAAGCCTGGCCATGGCTCGATCTTCACCATGAGCCTGCCGCTGACGCTCGCCGTTCTCGACGGCATGGTCGTCACTGTTGCCAACCAGACGCTGGTGGTGCCGCTGACGGCAATCGTCGAGACGCTGCAGCCGGAAGCCGCCGCCATTCATTCCTTCGGCTCCAACCAGCGGCTGATCTCGATCCGCAACTCCTTCTGCCCGCTGGTCGATGTCGGTCGCATCCTCAACTTCCGCGCCAGCCAGGCAAACCCGGTCGAGGGCGTGGCCCTTCTGGTGGAATCGGAAGGCGGCGGCCAGCGAGCACTGATGGTCGACGCCATCCAAGGCCAGCGCCAGGTCGTCATCAAGAGCCTCGAGGCCAACTACACCCACGTGCCCGGCATCGCTGCCGCGACCATTCTCGGAGACGGTCGCGTGGCGCTCATCCTCGACGTCGACACGATCGTGGCCGCATCACGTGGCCATTCGCTCAAGCCTGAAATGTCACTCGCTGCTGCTGGATGAATGTGATGACCTATGCCGCAAGGAATCTGACCACGGACGGACGAGAGCTGATTGCTTTCCGCGTCGGCGATCAGGA
Organism: Hyphomicrobiales bacterium; assembly: GCA_900469625.1. Lineage (GTDB taxonomy): Bacteria > Pseudomonadota > Alphaproteobacteria > Rhizobiales > Rhizobiaceae > Ensifer. The sequence goes on along the minus strand of UBXV01000007.1, from coordinate 308,440 downwards.
GTTCTGCGTGAACGTGATGTCCGTCCGCGAAATCCGCGGATGGACGCCGGCAACGGCGATGCCGCATGCGCCGGACTATATGCTCGGCATCATCAATCTGCGCGGTGCGGTATTGCCGATCGTTGATCTCTCGGCACGTCTCGGCATGAAACCTGCCGAGCCGACGGTCCGGCATGTCATCATCGTTGCCCAGGTGAAGAACCAGGTGGTCGGGATGCTCGTCGATGCCGTCTCCGACATCCTGACGATCACCGACGACAAGATCCAGCCGACGCCGGATGTCGTGTCTTCGGAATTCGAACGCAGTTTCGCCCGCGGCGTGCTGGCAATCGAGGGCCGGCTGATCTGCCTGATCGAACTTGAATCTGTCTTCCCGCAGGAAGAAAGGGAAGCAGCATGAGAAACCAGGCCATTCTGGACCAGAAACAATCGCCCGACGAGTGCCTGGCAAGCGGCGAGTATCCGCTGACCCGCCGCGATCTGACGGAAATCGCCGCGATGATCTATGCCGACGCCGGCATCTATCTCAACGAGACCAAGGCATCGCTGGTCTATTCCCGGCTGTCGAAGCATATCCGCAATCTCGGCCTGAAGGGGTTCCGCGACTACTGTCAGCTGGTTTCCTCACCAGCGGGGGCTGCTGCCCGTCGCGACATGCTTTCGCACCTGACGACGAATTTCACCCGCTTCTTTCGCGAGAACCATCATTTCGAGCATCTGAAGACGGAGGTTCTGCCCGAGCTGATCGCGCGCGCCAAGGCCGGCGGTCGAGTGCGCATCTGGTCTGCCGCCTGCTCGGATGGCCAGGAACCCTATTCGATCGCCTTGACGGTGCTGTCGCTGCTGCCGAACGCGGCGGACTACGATTTTCGCATTCTCGCCACCGACATCGACCCGAAGATCCTGGCGCTGGCCCGGGCCGGCGCCTATGACGCCACGGCGCTGGAAACGGTCAATCCGGCCATGCGCAAGCAGTGGTTCGACGAGGTCAATTCCGGTGGTCGCTTCAAATGGCAGATCGACGATCGCGTCAAGCGGCTGATCACCTTCAACGAACTGAACCTGATGGCGCAGTGGCCGTTCAAGGGACCGTTCGACGTCATCTTCTGCCGCAACGTCGTCATCTACTTCGACGAACCGACACAGATGAAGATCTGGTCGCGCTTTGCCGGAATGCTCGCCAGCAATGGCCATCTGTACATCGGTCATTCCGAGCGCGTGTCGGGCGACGCCAAGTCGCAGTTCGACAACATCGGCATCACCACTTACCGCCATACCGGCAAGTTTCAGGGAGGACGGGTATGACCGCACCCGCTCGCGTTCTCGTCGTCGATGACTCGGCCACCATGCGTGGCCTGATCACGGCCGTTCTCAACTCCGATCCAGGCGTCACCGTCGTCGGCCAGGCGGCCGATGCCATGGAAGCGCGCCAGGCGATCAAGCAGCTCGATCCCGATGTCGTCACGCTCGACATCGAGATGCCCAACATGAACGGGCTGGAATTCCTCGACAAGATCATGCGCCTGCGGCCGATGCCGGTCATCATGGTATCGACGCTGACGCACAAGGGTGCGGAAGCGACGATCGCGGCGCTTGAGATCGGTGCTTTCGACTGCGTCGGCAAGCCGCTTCCGGGCGATCCCAATCCTTTTGCCGGTCTGATCGACAAGGTAAAGGCGGCCGCCCGCTCGCAGCGCAAGTTCATCATCACCGGCAACAAGGCGGCAGCGCCTGCTGCCGCAAACGTCAACAGCGCTTCCGAATATCGGGCCGGACGCAAGATCGTCGCGATCGGCGCCTCCACTGGCGGCGTCGAGGCGCTGATCACCGTGTTGCAGAAATTCCCGGCGAACTGCCCACCGACGGTGATCACGCAGCATATGCCACACACCTTCACCAAGAGCTTTGCCGAGCGACTCAATCGCCTGTGTGCGCCAACGGTGCAGGAAGCAACCGACGGCGCGCGCCTGGAAATCGGCAAGGTCTACCTGGCACCGGGCGGCGAGCGCCACCTGCAGGTCGCCAACCCCACGGCACCCTGCTGCCGCCTCATCGATCGCGATCCGGTCAACGGTCACCGTCCTTCTGTCGACGTGCTGTTTGATTCCGTCGCCGAGCTTGCCGGTCGCAATGCGATCGGCGTCATCCTGACGGGCATGGGCCGTGACGGCGCATCCGGTCTTCTGAAAATGCGGCATGCCGGAGCAAAGACCTTCGGCCAGAACGAAAAGACATGTGTCGTCTACGGCATGCCGAGAGTTGCCTATGAATTGGGCGCCGTCGAAACCCAGCTCCCCCTCGGTTCCATCGGGGAAGAGATACTGAAGACAGCGGCGCTCCGGAAGGAAGGAAGCGAATAATGTCCATCGCCGAAAAAATCAAAGTTCTGATCGTCGACGATCAGGTCACGAGCCGACTGCTTCTGGGCGATGCCCTGCAGCAGCTGGGCTTCAAGCAGATCACCGCTGCCGGTGACGGGGAACAGGGCATGAAGATCATGGCCCAGAACCCGCACCACCTGGTGATCTCCGACTTCAATATGCCGAAGATGGACGGTCTTGGCCTGCTCCAGGCGGTCCGGTCCAATCCGGCCACAAAGAAGGCCGCATTTATCATTCTGACGGCGCAGGGCGACCGCGCGCTGGTGCAGAAGGCGGCGGCACTCGGCGCCAACAACGTGCTGGCCAAGCCGTTCACCATCGAAAAGATGAAGGCCGCGATCGAAGCCGTATTTGGGGCACTGAAATGAACATGGAAGCCGTCGGCAAGCGCGTGCATGTCATTCAGGGCGAGTACAAGGTCTTCAACGATCCCAATGTGGTGTTGTCGACCATTCTCGGTTCCTGCGTGGCCGCGTGCATGCGCGATCCCGTGGTCGGAGTCGGCGGCATGAATCATTTTCTGCTGCCGGGTTCGGCATCGTCGCCCGCATCCGGCGGCGATGCGACCCGCTATGGGGTCCACCTGATGGAGCTCCTGATCAACGGTCTGTTGAAGCAGGGCGCCCGTCGCGACCGATTGGAAGCCAAGATCTTCGGTGGCGCCAAGACCATCGCGCGGTTCTCGAATGTCGGCGAGCAGAATGCCGCCTTCGCCCGGCAGTTCCTGCTCGACGAAGGCATCCGCATCGTCGGCGAGAGCACCGGAGGCGAGCACGGCCGCAAACTCGAATACTGGCCTTCTTCGGGCCGTGCCCGTCAGTACGCCCTCACAGGCGTCGAGACCCAGCGCACGGTCCAGCTGGAAGAGCGTCCCGTGGTGGCTCCGCGTCCGGTCGAAAGCTCCATCGAATTCTTCTGATCCTGCGGAGTTCGCTCCGCAGGCCGACCATACTGCCTTGACTATCGCCAGACAAACCACGTGAGAACCGCCAATGCAGACTGACTACCAGGCCCACATGCCGCACGTGGAAGAATCGCTGCCCGAAGTGTTGATGCGCGTCGTCACCGAACTTCACGACGTCGCCTATCTCATCGAACGCATCGAGCCGCAGCTACTCGGCGGCCGCGGTCCCACCGCACTCGATAATCCCGACGACATGATGGTGCTGCAGGGTATTGATCTGGCAGTCCAGAAGACCCGCGGCCTCGCGGAGTTCATCGACACGATCACGGCCGCAATTCCCGAAACCTGCCTCGTCGACGTGACGACAGCCGTCAATCTGGTCAAGCTCGCCGACATGAAGAAGGCGCTCGGCAACGGCATGCTGCGCCACGGCCATTCGCAGCCGCTGACGAAGGCGGCAGGCGATTTCGAGGCGTTCTAGCCTTTTACCCGAAGGCGCCAAACGCGCTTTTCATTCAGAACGGCCGCAAAAGGCGGGGTCATCACGCGTCCCCGCGGCTCCGCCCGGCCGGGAACAGACGGCGTGTCGGGGGAGCATCGACCGCTGGTGCGGCCAGATTTCTCTACAGCTTTATCTCCCGATTTCCCCGCAAGAGCGGGCGAAAGCCAAGTTCGCGCAAGTTTCGTTTCCTACGGTCCCGATCGGGGCTGATGGATTCGTGTGTATTGGACGCCGTTACGGGGCACGCGAAACCCACCAAACCCGAATGTTGGAACTGCGCAGGGCGCTCGTCGGATGACCGGCTCGAACGTTTTGCGATACTGGGTGCGGAAACAGAATGAGTCTGTTGAATCAATTTTCGATGTTCACGAAGAACCTCGCCGGGCTGGGGCAGGGCAGGCTGATAGCGCTGGCGGCCGCCGGCATTATCGCTGTCGGCATGGTCCTGGGGGCAGGTATCTACGTCAACAGGCCATCGTTCGAGACGCTCTATGTCGGGCTCGAGCGAAGTGACGTCACCCAGATCAGCATCGCGCTCGCCGAAGCCAACATCGACTTCAATGTCGGTGCCGATGGCGGCACCATTCAGGTCCCGGTCGGCATGACCGGCAAATCACGGCTGCTGCTCGCCGAGCGCGGCCTGCCGAGCAGCGCCAATGCCGGCTACGAACTCTTCGACAATGTCGGCTCGCTCGGCCTGACCTCCTTCATGCAGGAAGTCACGCGGGTTCGCGCGCTTGAAGGCGAAATCGGCCGCACCATCCAGCAGATCTCCGGTATCGCCGCCGCCCGCGTCCACATCGTCATGCCGGAGCGCGGCAGCTTCCGTAAGGCGGACCAGAACCCGACCGCCTCGGTTATGATCCGCGCCAGCGCCACGGTCGGCCGCAGCGCGGCAGCGTCGATCCGCCATCTCGTCGCCTCGTCCGTGCCCGGGCTCGACGTCGACGATGTCACCATTCTCGATTCGACCGGCCAGCTGTTGGCCTCCGGTGACGATCCGGCAAACAGCGCTCTCAACCAGTCGCTGGGCGTGGTCCAGAACGTCCAGACCGAGCTTGAGAAGAAGATCGACAACGCGCTCGCGCCATTCCTCGGCATGGACAACTTCCGCACCAGCGTCACCGCCAGCCTCAACACCGACACGCAGCAGATCCAGGAAACAGTGTTCGACCCGGAATCGCGTGTCGAGCGCTCCACCCGCGTCACCAAGGAAGAGCAGAAGTCCAGCCAGCAGCAGCCGGACAATGCCGCAACCGTACAGCAGAACATTCCTCAGGCCGCCCCGAAGGGTGGCGCCGGCCCGCAGTCGAGCGACCAGGCCGAGAAGAAGGAAGAGCAGACCAACTACGAGATCAACAGCAAGACCATCGCCACCGTGAAGAACAGCTACACGGTCGAGCGCCTGTCGATTGCCGTGGTCGTCAATCGTGGTCGCATTGCCGCCATGGTCGGCGAGCCTGTCGATCAGGCCAAGATCGACGCCTACCTGCAGGAGATGCAGAAGATCGTGTCGTCGGCGGCCGGCATCGATGCCAACCGTGGCGATGTGGTGACCCTCAACGCTATGGATTTCGTCGAGACGCAGCTGCTCGACCAGGCCGTCGCCGGTCCGGGCATCATGGAGACGCTGACGCGCAATCTCGGTGGCATCATCAACGCGCTCGCCTTCGTCGTCGTCGCCTTCCTGGTGGTCTGGATGGGCATGCGGCCGCTTGCCCGGCAGCTCGGCCTTGGCGGCAGCTCCGGCCAGCTCGCCAACGAATCCGCCGGTCTCGAATTGCCCGATTTCTCGCCGGCCACCGCCGGTGCCGGAGGCGCGCTCATGGACGGCTTCGGTTCCGATTTCGGCTTCGACAGCACCGACGACCTGCTCAGCATGGGCGAGGACGCCGGCGCCTTCAACCGGCGCGTCAAGGAAGGGCCGGAAAGGCGTCTGGCACGCATGGTCGAGATCAGCGAAGAGCGCGCTGCAAAGATCCTGCGCAAATGGGCGATCGAAAAAGCCGCCTGATCACACACAGAAATCGTCCGATTGTCGAAAATCCCGCCCTCCAGGCGGGATTTTTAGTCTGACAGGCGTTCGGGATGCGGCGCACCTGTCCCCATGTCCGGTGCAAATATTGTGCGAGTCCCGACCGTCGTTGCCATCGGTCGCCGTCGCCCTGGCAAGAATCGTCGCGTCGTCGCCGGAGTCATGGATGCGACCCGCGATTGTAATAGTTTAACCAGATCTTAATTTGTAGATTCCGCCGCCGCCGCACAGTCGCCGCCGCGCCGTCGGTTTACTGCGATCGCGCGCGTCAATACATAGATGATGTGGAATATAAAGCGAGATCTTCGCTAATAATGCGCAACATATTCCGTATTTATATATCGATAGACTACGGCTCTTCGGGTAAATAATTGATGCATTTTCGCAACAGGCGCCGTTCTAAAGTACAATTCGTACCTATTCGTCGCTTTTTCTCATTCTCGTGAATGGCGGGAATGGCGTTGAAATGGCGCTCGTGGCGACTCCCGGCGCTGCGCAAATTCGTTGCGGCAGCGGAGCAAGGGCAAGCTGATTACCAAAACTCTCTTAAATATCAACGCTATGTCGAAACGCAAACTGGCCGCAGCCGAAACGAGACGATGACAATGCAGCATCTTCACGAATCGTTTCATGAAAGGATGGCGAAGTAAATAGCGAGAAGATGGCGGTGGTTTTTTTTGAGGACGGATGTACATTTTTAGCAGTTGATTCGCGTCCTGAACTGCGACTGGTGGTGATATTCGGCTTGGGCCGGCTGTTGGCGGCGACAGTGCAAGCGCAGGTTCCAGGGCGGTGAATCCGGCACGGGGGCTGACATCATGGACATTTCGCAAGCAGACATAACTGTCTGGCCTTTGCCGACAGCGTCGACACGCCTGCGTGGCGGCGGGCTCAGTCGTGATCAGTTGTTCCGGCGGCTGGGCGAGCTGGCGGGCCGTGCCAATCTGGCAAGCGGGCTTGCCGCACTCACCGAATATGTTGGAGCCAGTCAGTATCTTCTGGCGCGCTACGATCTCTCTCAGGACAATGGGCTGGACTTCGTCGTCTGCTCCGACTGGCCGTTCGATATCGTCAGGCGGCTTTCGGGCGTCGTGACCGGGCTGCACGCCAAGACGACCGAGCTTGAAAAATGCCTTTCGGTGCTGCAGCCGATGTTCTACGCGCTGCCCGACGACATCGACCTGCCGCGCGGCATCAGCCGCGAGTATTGCGCGGTCACCTTCAACGTCGGGCGACTGCGCTTTTCGTTGATGCTGCTTGTGCCGGAGGATGTGATCCTTTCGCAGGAAAGCCTGCGTGACGTGACCCTGCTTGCGGGATATCTCGCCAGCTTCACGACCCGTGCGGAGGTCCGCAACGACCGCGATTTTGAGCTCACCGATCGTGAGCTTGAGTGCCTCTTCTGGATCGCCGAGGGCAAGACCAGCGAAGAGATTGCGGTCATCCTTGGGATCTCGCGCAACACGATCAACAACTACATCACCAGCGTCATGCGAAAGACGGCCACGCGAACGCGCTCGGAGGCGATTGCCTATGCCGTGCGAAACAATCTGGTCTGAGGGGCGAGGCGAATGACGCATTTTCTCGCCAACGGACGCAGCGACGATGATCGGCTGAGCCGCAGTGGCAAGGCGGCGCGAGCCGCGACCCTGATCACACGGTTGCAGGCAATGCAGCGCCAGATCAATGCCAAGCATTTCGCCGTGCTCAGGCTCAACGGCAAGGGCATGGGCGCGGTGCGCAAGCTGACCTGCGTGCTAGACAACTGGGGCATGTCGTCCGAAGCCAACGCCCATGAGCTGATCACGCATTACGGCGAGGAACTGACCGCCCATCTCGATACCTCGCTGTTGCCGGTGCTGTGGAACGGCTCGGGCGAACACCAGGCCGCCGAGATGTCCGATTTCGGACACTTCGCCCACCGGCTGAAAGGGCGCAAGCTGTCCTATTCCGGCATCGCCTTTCCCGTTCGGCTCGGCGCGCAAGGCAACGGCTATGTCGTCTTCGTCGGCAGCTACGTCGATGCGACCACAGACCAGGTCGTCGATCTTCATGGCCGTAGCTGCACGATCATGACCGACCTTCTGGCCGCCGACGAAAAGCGCATGGTGCACGCCGAGACGCTCAGCGATCGCGAAATCGCCTGCCTGCAGATGGCGGGCGACGGTCACATCAGCGAGGAGATCGCCGAGCGGATGGGGCTCTCCGTCCACACGGTCAACGCCTATCTCGGCGCTGCCACGACCAAACTCGATTCCGTCAACCGGATCCAGGCGATCGCCAAGGCCATAAGGCTTGGCTACATCAGCTGACCGCCGGACGGTCAGCTTGCCAAGGGCAGCTCATAGGATTTGATGAACTTCGCTTCCGACAGGCTCTTTGCGAGAAAGGCCGTGTTTTCGTCCGGATCGGCCGAGGGGTTCTGGAACGTGATGTGGCTGATCTCGATGCCGGCGGTGTCGTTTCCGAGCGAGAGGCGCACATAGATCGTCACGCCGCGCGGCTTCAGCTCCAGGTCGAGCACGATTTCCGGCTCGCTGTCCCAGTCGAGATTGTAGTTGCCGCCGAGACCGAAATTGACGGTTCCGGGCAGGAAATACAGCTCGGCGGCCGATTCAACGAGGTCCGCGAGGCTGGCATAGGATTCGAAACGCAGGAGAGCGATGAAATCCGCAGCGTCTATGAGACGCAATTCGGTCGCCACAGGGCGGATCGCTTCGGCTACTAGCTGTTCCCGTCTCTCGGAGAATTCGCACTTTTTCATCGGCGTTACGTCATCCGTTTTGGTTGCGATTGCGCGTGCACCCTGTGAATGAGTTCGGCAACTGCCTTGTAAAACACGGGTGGAATCACACTATCGACCGAGACTTGTGCAAACATGGAGCGTGCAAGCGGCGGATCCTCGAATACCGGAATGCCGTTTTTCTCCGCAATCTCGCGGATCTTGAGGGCGACGAGGTCCTGGCCGAGCGCAACGACCACCGGCGCATCGCTTTCTTCGCGCACGTAGCGCAGAGCAACGGCATAGTGGGTCGGGTTGGCGATCACCAGCGTCGCCCGCGGCACGGATGAAATCATGCGCTTTCGCGCCCGATCGCGCTGTATCGAGCGAAGGCGCGACTTGACGATCGGGTCGCCCTGCGCCTGCTTCATCTCCTCCTTCACTTCCTGCTTGGTCATCATCAGTTCGGTGTACCAATGGTGCCGCGACCAGAAGAGATCGGCGATCGCCAGAACGGCGGTCGCCAGCATGATGACGATCATGATCTGGTTGAGATCCGACGTCATCGTCGAGAAGATCCTGACCGGATCGGAGAACATCAGGTCGAGCGTCGAAAAGTAGTCGTTCCACAGAACGAGCACGACGAGGATCGAGATGATGATGATCTTGAACAGCGACTTTCCGAATTCCACCAGACCCTGGACGCCGAAGATGCGTTTCAGCCCGGCGATCGGCGAAACACGGTTCATCTTCGGCTGGATGCGGTCGAGCACCGGGCGAGGCAGGTTCTGGAAGATCGACGAGCCGACGCCGAAGACGATAAGCAGCACGAAGACGGGTACGAGCAGCGCCGTCGACTTCCAGGCGAGATGCGTCATCAGCGCCACCACATCGGTGGCGTTGTTCAGGCGCCAGGCTTCCGGTTGCTCGAAGATATCCTTGAGCGCCTCGGCAACCGTGCTCGCGCCATCGGTCAGGAAGAAGACGAAGAAGATGTAGATCGCGACCGTAGAGGCGAAGGTGGTCGCTTCGCGGGAAAAGGGGACGTTGCCTTTGTCGGCGGCGTCGGAGATCTTTTTCTCCGACGGGGATTCAGTTTTGCTGTCCTTATCCTCATCGTCCGACATGCGACAGGAAGTCTCCCGACCGGTTTCCACACGCCAGCGCTGATCGTGCGCTGCCTGTAGTGAACCCGCAAGCCGGAGCAGACAAGGGTTTCGTCGGGGCAATCCGGCGGGGTCAACAGGAAAAGCGGCGCCTTCGCTACGACAAAGCAAAAACGCGGGCTTTTGGCCCGCGTTGTGGTCTGGCAATCACCCTGTTGCCGGGTCCTTGAAAGGCTGCCCGGCCGACCATTGCATCAGGCGGCCTTTGCTTCCTTGTCTTTCAGCTCCAGCTGGCCGCTTGCGGCAAGCCGGATCGCCTCCTGGGTGATCGAGCGCCGGGCAATGGCGATGTCGCGCGGGTTGATGCCGGCGTCTCCCATGGCCAGATCCGATTCGATCATGCGGCGCTGGCGCGCGCCGATCGAGGCGAGAACCGATTCGCGCAGGTCCATGGTCGAGCCGCGCAGCGCCATGGTGATGATGTCGGTGGAGACATCGTTGAAGAGCTGAACGCGGCTGCGCTGCGGCATGTAGAGAACATCGTCGAAGAGGAAGATCTTCGGACGAACCTTCTTGGCCGATTCGGTGCTGAGCGATTCGAGCGAGGCGAGCAGGGTATCGACCTGCGGCTTGTCGAGCTCGTTCATCACTTCGGCAATCTTGGTGGGGCCTGCGGAATTGCGCTCCGCTTCCATCTCGCCGATCATTTCCATGACGCGGTTCTCGATGATCGACGCTGCCTTGGCGCTGACGTCCTTCATGTTGACGGCGCGCTTCAGGATGTCGGGCCGCTGCTCTTCGGAGAGCTGCAGCAGCACCTTGGCGCCAAAGTTGGAAGGCATCATCGACAGCACGTAAGCGATCGTCTGCGGATGTTCCTTGGCCAGCTGCAGCGCGACTGCGACCGGGTCGCACTCCTGCAGTCGGTCCCAGATATTGGCTTCGTAGGACTGGAAGGTGGCGCGGCGACCGAGCAGGCCGTCGACTTCATCCGGCGTCAGGCCTTCCTCGAGAATGCTCTCGATCGCCTTGGCGTTGTCCATCAGGCCGGCGCCTTCGGTGAACAGGTCCTCGAATTCGTTGACCAGCGCTTCCAGTTCGTGGGGAGGGATGGCCCGCAGCGACTGTGCCGAGGCGATGATCGCCTGCAGTTCGCTCTGGGTGAAGAATTTCAGCAGCTTTCCGGCGACGGTCTTGCCCATCGCCAGCAGAACGGCTGCGGCCTTGTCGGTCTGGTTGAGAGGCCTGGAAAGTGCCTGGGCCTCAAAACTTTCGAAATCCATCATGGATTCATCCCTCGCCCAATAATTGGGTTTTATGACTTCTTGCTGCCCTTGATCTCGATGAGCTTGACGCCGAACCGGGTGTCGTCGCCTTCGAGAACGGTAATTTCGCCACGGCCGATGATCCGGCCGTTGACCATGATTTCGACCGGTTCGCCGATCCGTCGATCGAGCGAGATCGTGGCGCCTTCGGTCAGGTTCATGAGGCCGGAGACCTGCATCCGGCTGGTGCCGAGAACGATCTGGACATCGATCGGGATGTCCATGATCAGGTCGAGATTGGCGTTCATGCCGCTGCCCGGCGGCGTATCGACGACGGTTTCACCGGCATCGAAGGTCGACGCGCCGAAATCGCTCGTGCCGAAGGTGCTGCCGCCGAAATCGGTGGACGCAGGCGTTGCCGACAGGTCGCTGCCGAACGTGTCCGAACCGAAGTCGCCGCCAAAGGCGCCAAGGCCGTCGGCAGGCGCGGCGAAGTCACCGCCGAACTCGGTGGTGCTGAGCGCGTCGCTGCCGAACTCGGCGCCGAAGCCTGCGGGCGCGTCCGTGTCTTTCTTGAGAACACCGCGCAGATCGTCGATCGCCTGGTCGAGTTCCATGTCTCCGACAGCGACTGCGGCCTGTTCGTTGAGTGGTGCTTTCTTGGGTGCCATGTGCGAACTATTCCAGTTGAAGCTTGCCTCAGGCCTACTGCCTGGCGACGGCGAGCCGAATTAACTCATGATGTGGCGAAGGATGTCCTGTTCGGAGCCGTGGGTGTCCTTCACCCGCACGGTGTATTTCGCACCCGATCGGCCGAACTCGCAGACATAGAGATCGCGGCCGTTGGCGTTCACGTCGACGCGAACGTCCTGGGCATCGTGGAAGGGGATGACGTCGCCGGCCTGCAGGCGGCTGATCGTGTCGAGCGTCAGGCTTTCCAGCCGGATCCGCGCCTCGATGGTGACGGCCGAGCGGCGAACCTGCTCCTCCATCTGCTCGGTCCATTCGGACTTCAGCTTGCGGTTCTGGCCCGCACCCTTCGGAAACACCACCTGCGTCTTCAAGAGCACGCTCTGCGGCACGATGATCGAGAAAGTCGACAGCACGGGGCCGAAGCCGATCGTCATGTCGATCGCTGCCGCATGCACGTCCTCGAGCGTCGGGTCGGGCTTGCCGCGGGCAGAACTGTTGTAAGCGCGCGAAACGATCGGTTCGAAACCGCCGGCCGCATTGACGGCGGTGCGCAGCACGTCGGCGATCTTCTCGAAGATCGGCTGGGCAACGTCGATTTCGATCGGCGAAAGGGTGCGCGGCTGCGGCTCTTCGATGTCGGTCGGCTCCGCGCCCAATAGCGCTTCGACCATGGTGATGATGATCGGACTGTCGCAGCTGATCTGAAAGTCTGGAGCCCAGTTGCGAAGCGAGACGTCGCTGATCAGCACGCCGCTGCCGAGCTCGGCGATCAGGCCGTTGCGAAGTCCGGTGCGAAAGCCGGCATAGCCGATGGCAATGTCGAGGCCGGTTTCCGCCTTGCAGATGTCGGGAAGGAATTCGCCGAACACGTGGCCAAGATCGAGCGCCACCCGGCCGATCGCGCGATCGTCGCCGAGTGCGCCGGTCATGCGCGCCAGGAGTTTCCTGTCGAAGGGATGGACGTTTGTCGGTGTTCCAGATTTCATCGGATCAGGCCGCCTTGCTTTCGCTGCCGCCGCCGGGGTTCATCATCTCCTGCTCGACGGCGTCGATCGAGGGACGCTCGTAGGCCGAGATGGTCTTGCGCCCGTATTCGAGAGCAACCTGCGGAACGGAACCGTTCATGTAGGCAAGCAGCGTCTGCTTGACGATGATGTAGAGCCGGTTCTGCTTTTCGCGCACGGCTTTGACGTTGGCGACCAGCGGAGCGACGATCGAATAGGACAGGAACACGCCGAGCAGGGTGCCGACGAGGGCAGCGGCGATCTTGGCGCCGAGAACTTCCGGCGCTTCGCTGATCGCGCCCATCGCCTTGATGACGCCGAGAACCGCCGCGACGATGCCGATCGCCGGGAAGGCGTCACCCATGATGGTCATGGCATGGTAGGATTTCATCTTGTCGTGGGTGATGGTCTGGATTTCCTCATCCATCAGCGCCTCGATCTCGTGCGAGCGGGCGTTGCCGATGATGATCAGGCGGACGTAGTCACAGATGAACGCCGTCAGCTCCTTGTTCTTCAAGACGGTCGGAGCCGACTGGAAGATCGAGGATTCCTCAGGATTGTCGATGTGGCTTTCGATCTCGTTGCGCGACTTCGTTCTCAGATCGCGCATCAGCGAGTAGAGAACGCCGAGCGTGTCGAGATACTCGCGCTCCTTTGGAACCTTGTTGCGAAACGCCTCGCCCAGCGCCTTGCCGGTATCCTTAACCACCTTCATCGAGTTGGCCATGATGAAGCCGCCGATGCCGGCGCCGCCGATAATCAGCAGTTCGAAAGGCTGGTTGAGGACTTCCATATGGCCGCCCATGGCCACGTAGCCGCCGAGAATACAGCCGAAAGTCACAATAAGCCCGATGATGATGTTCATTTCGATACCCGTCACGATCCCATTTTTCGTCTAACGGGATACGGTTTCTTCCTTGCGTGAGGCTGGCCGCCGACAGCACGGGAAGCATTGCGTGGAACAGGTTCGCGCAAGCCTGTCAGGTCAGGATTTGTAAAGGCCGGCTTTCCCGTCGCGCCCGTTTCATTCCGCTAAGGGCGACCGATCGTGACCACGACCTATACGAGCTACAAGCTGATTACAGCCGACCTTGGCAAGTCGCTGGAGCGCGTCGCCAAGGAGCCGGACGTTGCCCGCGAGACGGAATACTACCTCTCGAAGATCGGTGACATCAAAACGATCGACCAGTTCTTCGCCGATACGCGCCTCTACAACTATGCCATCAAGGCGCACGGCCTCGAGGACATGGGTTACGCCAAGGCCTTCATGCGCAAGGTGCTGGCCGAGGGTGTCGACAGCGAGGACGCATTTGCCAACAAGCTGACCGACAGCCGCTACAAGCAGCTGGCCGAATCGCTGAACTTCGCCCGCCACGGCGAGGCTGCCACCTCTTTCGATCGCGCCCAGAAGGGCGTCGTCGACAAATACGCCCGCCAGACGCTCGAACAGAGCGCCGGCGAGGAAAACGCGGGCGTGCGGCTTGCGCTCTATTTCGCCCGCATGGCACCGACGCTGACCAGCGGATACGCCATCATCGCCGACGAGGCGCTCGGGCAGGTGGTGCGCACCACCCTGCAGCTGCCGGCGGAATTCGCCGGCACGGAGGTCGACCGCCAGGCGGCGGCCTATGAAGCGGCCATCGATCTCAAGGACTTCCAGGATCCGGCCAAGGTGACGGAATTTCTCGACCGCTTTACCGCTCTTTGGGAAATCGACAATTCAACGGACGGCTATGACCCGCTTGCGGTATTCGGCGCGTCGAGCGGCTACGGCATCTCTTCCGACCTGCTCCTGTCCATCAACAGTCTGAAACTCGGGGGACGCTGAACGTGCAGACCGGTCTTTACGTTGCGATTTCGTCGCAGATGGCGCTTGAAAAGCGCCTCAACACACTTGCCGACAACATCGCAAACTCCGGCACTGTCGGTTTCCGCGGCACGGAAGTGAAGTTCAACCAGATGCTCGGCGACACCAAGCCGACAAAGGTATCCTACGTCAGCAAGGGCGAGGAATTTCTCAACACCAGCAACGGCTCGCTGACGCGCACCGGCGGCGCATTCGACTTCGCGGTCAAGGGCGATGCCTGGTTCCAGATCGACACGCCTTCCGGTCCGGCGCTGACGCGCGACGGCCGCTTCACCCTGACCGAAACCGGAGAGCTCGTGACCATTCGCGGCTATCCGGTTCTCGACGCCGGCGGCGCCCCGATCCAGATCAACGGCACGGGCGGCGATGTGACCGTCGGCGCCGACGGCGCCCTGCACCAGAACGGCGTCGCCGTCGCTTCGCTCGGCCTTTACCAGGCCGACTTCAGCAAGGGCTTCATGCGCCTGGACAACAGCGCGGTGCTGCCGAACATGCAGCCGGAACCAGTGGTCGACCGCTTCGATGTCGGCGTCATGCAGGGGTTCCTGGAAGAATCCAACGTCAACGCCATCGCCGAGATGTCGCAATTGATCATGGTCACCCGCGCCTTCGACAACATCACCGCGCTGATGCGCGACGGCGAGGGGTCGCTCAGCGAAGCGATCAAGACGCTCGGTGGCAGCCGCTAAGGCGTGACAGGAACCGGCATGGAACGCGAAGGCCCGAAGACGAGCGCCGCATCGACATCGCTGGCTGCCCTTGGCGGCCTCGTCGAACGTTACGCCAAACCCGAACATTCGATCGCTCCGGGCGGCCACGTCCAGACGATCTCTCCGGGGCACTACACCGTGACCGGCCTGTCGCGGCATGTGCGGCTCGGTGATTTCGTCGCACACAAGAGCGCGACCGGAACGCATCTGGGCGAAGTGGTGCGCGTCGAGCCTGAGCGTGTCGTCGTCTGCCCGATCGAGCCCGGCGACCCGATCGGCATCCACGATACCGTCATCCGCAAGGGCGCCTTCCGCATCGCGCCGACCGACCAGTGGTGCGGCCGCGCGATCAATGCGCTTGGCGAACCGATCGATGGTCTCGGTCCGCTGCTGCAAGGCGACGTCCGCCGCTCGATCTCAAACACGGCGCCGCCATCCATGACCCGCAAGCGCGTGGAGCATGGATTTCGCACCGGCGTACGGGCGATCGATATCTTCTCGCCGCTTTGCCTCGGCCAGCGCCTCGGCATCTTTGCCGGCTCCGGCGTCGGTAAGTCGACGCTGCTGTCGATGCTGGCGCGGGCCAATGCCTTCGACAAGGTGGTCATTGCGCTGGTTGGCGAACGTGGCCGCGAAGTGCGCGAATTCATCGAGGACACGCTGGGCGACAATCTTGCCAAGTCGGTTGCGGTCGTCGCCACCAGCGATGAAAGCCCGATGCTGCGCAAGATGGCGCCGCTGACCGCCGTCACCATCGCCGAGCATTACCGCGACAACGGCGACAACGTACTTCTGATCGTCGACAGCGTCACCCGTTTCGCCCACGCGATCCGCGAAGTGGCGACGGCCTCCGGCGAGCCGCCGATTGCGCGCGGCTATCCGGCCTCGGTCTTTACCGAACTGCCGCGCCTGCTCGAGCGGGCCGGTCCGGGCGCCGAAGGCGCAGGCACGATTACCGCGATCATCTCGATCCTGGTGGACGGCGACAACCACAACGACCCGATCGCCGACTCGACGCGTGGCATTCTCGACGGGCACATCGTGCTCGACCGCAGCCTGGCCGAGGAAGGGCGTTATCCGCCGATCAATCCACTGGCCTCGATCTCGCGCCTCGCGCGCAAGGCCTGGACGCCTGACCAGGAAAAGCTGGTGTCGCGGCTGAAGTCGCTGATCCACCGCTTCGAGGAGACACGTGACCTGCGGCTGATCGGTGGCTACCGCCCCGGCGGCGATCCCGATCTCGACATGGCGATCAAGCAGGTGCCGGTGATCTACGACGTCTTGACGCAGACGGCGAGCGAATCGCCGACGCAGGATGCATTTTCCGACCTTGCCGGCGCGCTGAAGGCCGCGGCGATGGGCAATCAGCCGGGTGCTGCAGGGATGAGGCCGAGGTAATGGGTTTGACGGATTACGACGCGGACGAGACGATCCATCAGCGCAAGCGCGAAGCGGGCATGCCGATGATCGATAAGGCGCTGGCTGCGACCGGCATCCTGCTGGCGGCGCTTGCGACCGTCTTTCCCTGGTATGCCTTCCTCAACCAGGACAAGTTCACGATGCCGGCGCTCTGGCAGGGGTCGACGCGTGATCTGCCGGAAAAGCCGGCGCGCAGCGTCGTGTCGGTCTCACCGCTTGCGATGTCGGACATGGACGGCGAAACCGTTGCGGCGATCGACCAGCTGACGACCGCGACCGTGCCGACCCTTGGCGGCAGTCCCGCGGCGGGTGGTGCCGCGCCGGAAGGTCTCGAGCAGCCATTCCCCGGAAAATCAGGCTTCAAGCTGATGCATGTCGCCAATGGCCGCGCCCTGATCGAGGACACCGCCGGCATGTACATCGTGCGCATCGGCTCGATCCTGCCGGACAACACCCGTCTGGCGACACTCGAAGAACGTGATGGCCACTGGGTGATGATCACCTCGAGCGGCGAAGTCTACAAGGCAGACTGACCAGCCACGACATTTTCCAGACGTCCTTGTTCGTCACGGGTCTTTCGCGACCCGCGACGGCTCATGCCGTGCGCGATCCCTTCGCATTCCGGCATCCGCCCGGTGGCCGTTTCCAAGGACAAGTCCCGCGCAAGATTACCCACCTAGGTTCGCATCAACAAGCATGGAGCTTTTGATGCAACCGATTCAGCTTTTCGAACTCGCGTCCCGGCAGGCCCAGTGGCTGACCGTCCGCCAGAACGTGGTGGCCGGCAACATCGCCAATGCGAATACGCCGCACTACAAGGCCAAGGACGTCAAGCCGTTCGAAAGCGTGTTGCAGAACACCGGCATCCAGATGGCCGCGACCAACAAGGCCCATTTCACCGAGAGCCTCGAAGCCTCGCAGGTGGCCGAGGTCGGCATGCTCGACGGCGTTCAGGTCCAGCAATCCGGCAACAGCGTCGCGATCGAGCAGGAAATGATGAAGACCGGTGAAATCAAGCGCGACTACGAGCTCAGTGCCGGGCTCGTCAAGGCGTTTCACCGGATGATGCTCATGACGGTACGGAAGTAAAAACCATGGATCCTTTGACTTCGGCCATGAAGGTCTCGGCCTCAGGTCTGCAGGCAGAATCGACCCGCCTGCGTATCGTTTCTGAAAACATCGCCAACGCACGCTCCTCCGGCGACGTACCAGGCGCTGATCCCTACCGACGCAAGACCATCAGCTTTGCAGCCGAGGTAGACAGGGCGAGCGGCGCCTCGCTGGTCGAGATCGAGCGGCTCGGCACGGACGATTCGAACTTCACCATCGAGTTCGATCCCGGCAACCCGGCCGCCGACGAGAAGGGCATGGTCAAGATGCCGAACGTCAATATCCTGGTCGAAATGGCCGACATGCGCGAAGCCAACCGCGCCTATGAAGCCAACCTCCAGACCATCAAGCAATCGCGCGACCTGGTTTCCCAAACCATCGACCTGTTGAGAGCATCACAATAATGATCGACGCAATTAACTCAGTCGGCGCTTTTTCGGTCACGAAAGAAGCCGAAGGCACCCGCCTTGCATCCTCCTCTTCGTCGGTTTTCGGATCGGCAGCCGCAGCCACGGCCGCCCCGCAGTCCCAGAGCTTTTCAGCGATCCTCGGCGACATGGCGACGGACGCCATCGGCGCCATGAAGAAGGCCGAAGGCGCCTCGATCGACAGCATCCGCGGCACCACCAACACCCGTGAAGTCGTCGATGCGGTGATGAACGCCGAACAGTCGCTCCAGACCGCGATCGCGATCCGCGACAAGGTGGTGACCGCCTACCTCGAAATCGCGCGCATGCAGATCTAAGGAACGAGACATGAAGGCCCTTTCCATTGCCGCAACCGGCATGAACGCCCAGCAACTGAACCTCGAAGTGATCGCGAACAACATCGCGAACATCAACACGACCGGCTACAAGCGTGCCCGCGCAGAGTTTTCCGACCTGCTTTATCAAACCGAGCGCGCCCAGGGCGTGCCCAACCGCTCCAACCAGGCGATCGTCCCGGAAGGCGCGATCATCGGTCTCGGCGTCCAGACGGCCGCCGTGCGCAACCTGCACATCCAGGGCAGCCTCGTCAGCACCGGCAACGATTACGACCTCGCGCTCGTCGGCCGTGGCTGGTTCCAGGTGGAGACACCCGATGGCGAGACGGTCTACACCCGCGCCGGCGCCTTCAACAAGAACGCCCAGGGCCAGCTGGTCACCATCGACGGCTACACCGTGGTGCCGGGCATCACCGTGCCCCAGGACGCAACCGAGATCGCCTTCACCAGCTCCGGCCAGGTGATGGTGCGCATCGGCAGCGATCCGGCGATGCAGGAAATCGGTCAGTTGACGGTTGCCAACTTCGTCAACGAGGCCGGTCTCGAGCCGCAGGGCGAGAACCTCTTCAAGCAGACCCCAGCCTCTGGCGAACCAATTGTCGGAACGCCGGCCGATTCGGGCTTTGCGCTGATCAAGCAGAAGTATCTCGAAGCGTCGAACGTCGATCCGGTCAAGGAAATCACCGACCTGATCTCGGCCCAGCGCGCCTATGAGATGAACTCCAAGATCATCCAGGCGGCCGACGAGATGGCGGCCACGGTGAGCAAGAACCTCAGGTAACGGAACAGGGGGCAAACATGACGTTTCGCCGAGCCGCAGGAATGACAGCTCAGAAGGACGGTTCCGCGCCACGCGCGCGGCACGTGGTGGCGGGCATCTTGCTCGCCGCCGCTTTCCTGTCGCCTTCGGCAGGCTTTGCGGAACGGCTGACGGCAGTCATCCCCAAGCAGACGATCTACCCCGGCGAAGCGATCGACGCGAGCCGGCTCGAGGTCGTCGACGTGACCAACCCCGATCTGACGGACGGCTATGTCAGGACGCTGAGCGAGATCGACGGCAAGGTCAGCAAGCGCACGCTGCTGCCCGGACGCGTCATTCTGGCCTCCGCACTGCGCGAGCAGTACGCGGTCGAGCGAGGCTCCACCGTCCGTCTGGTCTTCAGCAATGGCGGTCTCACCATCAGCGCTGCCGGGTCGCCCCTTCAGGATGCCGCGATCGGCGACCTGATCCGGGCTCGCAATATTGATACTGGCGTCATCGTTTCCGGGACAGTGATGGCCGACGGCACGATACATGTGGTGGCGAAATGAAAATGCTTGCCTGCAAATGGTTCCTGACGCTGGCCGTCGCGCTGTCTACAGCGATGACGCCGGCTTTCGGCGCGTCACGGATCAAGGACGTTGCCTCGCTGCAGGCCGGCCGTGACAACCAGCTCATCGGCTACGGTCTCGTCGTCGGCCTTCAGGGTACGGGCGACAGCCTGCGCTCGTCGCCGTTTACCGATCAGTCGATGCGCGCCATGCTGCAGAACCTCGGCATCTCGACCCAGGGCGGCGAATCGCGCACGCGCAACGTCGCCGCGGTTCTCGTCACCGCCAACCTGCCGCCGTTCGCCAGCCCCGGCAGTCGCGTCGACGTGACGGTCGGATCGCTCGGCGACAGCACGTCGCTGCGCGGCGGCACGCTCGTGATGACCTCGCTTTCGGGCGCCGATGGTCAGATCTATGCGGTCGCCCAAGGGTCCGTCGTCGTCACCGGCTTCAACGCCCAAGGGGACGCCGCGACGCTCAATCAGGGTGTTACCACCTCGGGGCGCGTGCCGAACGGCGCGATCATCGAGCGCGAGCTGCCGTCGAAGTTCAAGGACGGTTTCAACCTCGTTCTGCAATTGCGCAACCCTGACTTTTCGACCGCCGTCGGCATGGCCGCCGCGATCAACAAATATGCGGCCGGGCAATATGGCGGCCGCATCGCCGAAGCGCGCGATTCCCAGGCTGTTCTCGTCGAGAAGCCGAAGATGGCCGATCTTGCGCGGTTGATGGCCGATATCGAAAACATCGTCATCGAGACCGACGTTCCGGCCAGGGTCGTCATCAACGAGCGCACCGGAACGATCGTCATCGGCCAGGACGTGCGCGTCAACGAGGTGGCCGTCAGCTATGGCACCTTGACCGTGCAGGTCAGCGAGACGCCGACGGTCGTCCAGCCGCTGCCGTTCTCGCGTGGCCAGACCGCGATGGAGCCCAATACCACCATCGAGGCGCAATCCGACGGCGGCACCGTCGCCATCCTCAACGGGTCCAGCCTCAGGTCGCTGGTTGCCGGTCTCAACAACATCGGCGTCAAGCCAGATGGCATCATCGCCATCCTGCAAAGCATCAAGACGGCCGGGGCCCTTCAGGCGGAGCTTGTCCTGCAATGATGAACATCGACCGCCTTCTTGGCAGATCCCGCAATGCCCTGCTCGCGACCGCTGCCGTTGCGTCGATGCTTGCGATGCCTGGCGCCTTTGCCCAGGACGTGACCGCGCCGCCCGCCGGCAACGCCAGCGCCGACGAGATCCAGCAGTTCTGCACCAACATTGCCGATGCTGCCCGTGACCAGCGTTATGTGCTGCAGCGCAAGGAACTCGAAACGCTCCAGTCAAACGTCGACGAGCGGATCGCGACGCTGGAAAAGCGGCGCGAGGAATATGAAGACTGGCTGAAGCGTCGCAACGATTTCCTTAAGCAGGCCGAGACTGGCCTCGTGGGCATATACAAGACGATGAAGCCGGATGCGGCCGCGGGCAAGCTGGAGATGGTTCGTCCGGAGATCGCCGCTGCGATCGTCATGCGGCTGCCGCCGCGCCAATCGTCGCTGATCCTCAGCGAGATGAGCGACGAGAAGGCGGCTCTCCTGACCAACATCATCTCGAGTGCCAGCGATCCGAACACCTCGAAGGAACCATCATGAAAATGCGTCTAACGGCCATCATGGCCGCGGCCCTCCTCGCGGGATGTCAGAACCAGGCCTTCAACGAGATCGGCCGTGCCCCTGCCATGAGCCCGATCGGCAGCGGCCTGCAGTATACCCAGACGCCGCAGCTTGCCATGTATCCGAAAGAGCCGCGGCACGTGGCCAACGGCTTCTCTCTTTGGAACGACCAGCAGTCGGCGCTGTTCAAGGATGCGCGCGCGCTCAACGTCGGCGACATCCTGACGGTGCAGATCGCCATCAATGACAAGGCTTCGTTCGACAACAAGACCGACCGCAGCCGCAAGAACACCAGCGGCTTCAACATCGGCGCCAGCGGCCAGTCCGAAGCGAGCGACTTCGGCTGGTCGGGTGACCTGAAATACGGCTCAAACACCAAGACGGAAGGCGACGGCTCGACCGAACGCTCCGAGAAGCTGCAGCTGCTCGTTGCCGCCGTCGTCACCGGCGTGCTCGAAAACGGCAATCTCCTGATCAGCGGCTCGCAGGAAGTTCGCGTCAACCACGAGCTTCGCATCCTCAATGTCGCCGGCATCGTGCGCACGCAGGACGTCGACGCCAACAACGTGATCTCCTACGACCGCATCGCCGAGGCACGCATTTCCTATGGTGGCCGCGGCCGCCTGACCGAAGTGCAGCAGCCGCCTTACGGCCAGCAGGTCATGGATCTGATTTCGCCGATCTGATCGGCAGGGAATGGCAAGATGGAAGAACTCGATACAGCCGCGCCCGCCAAGTCACCGTCGAAGGTGATGACGATCGCCATCGTTGCCGTCCTGACGCTCGTCGCCGGCGGCGGCGGCTGGCTGGTCGGCGGCATGCTCGCGCCGCCCCCGCCGAAGGAACAGGTGGAAGCGGCCAAGGAGGTCGCGCCCAACGCAACCGGCGAGGAGGGCGTGCCCAAGATCGCCACCGAGGCCAACGGCGTCGTGCAGCTCGATCCGATCACCACGAACCTCGCCTATCCATCGGAAAACTGGATCCGGCTCGAGGTGGCGCTGCAGTTCGACGGCACCCCGGACCCTGTCATGGCCGAGCAGATCCACCAGGACATCGCCGCCTATCTGAAAACGGTCTCGCTTCAGCAGATCCAGGGTCCGCGCGGCTTTCAATATCTCCGGGATGACATCCAGGAACGGGTTGACCTGCGCTCCGATGGACGCGTAACCAATGTCATGTTCAGAACCTTCGTCATTCAATGATTCGCTAAATGATCCGGCTCATCGCCTTCATAGTCGCCATGACGGCGATGTCCGGAATTGCCGGCGCACAGAGCTTTCCCTCTGACATCCTGAACACGCCCATCGACGGCTCGGCCGCCTCGTGGATCATCCGGACCTTCGGCCTTCTGACCGTTCTTTCGGTCGCGCCCGGCATCCTCATCATGGTCACCAGCTTTCCGCGCTTCGTGATCGCCTTTGCCATCCTGCGCACGGGCATGGGCCTGGCAACGACGCCGTCCAACATGATCATGGTGTCGCTGGCGCTGTTCATGACCTTTTACGTAATGGCGCCGACCTTCGACCGCGCCTGGCGTGACGGCATCGACCCGCTGCTCAAGAACCAGATCACCGAGACCGAGGCGATCCCGCGTGTCACCGAGCCGTTCCGCGAGTTCATGCTCGCCAACACGCGTGACAAGGATCTGCAACTCTTCATCGATATCGCCAAGGAAAAGGGCCAGACCGTCGTCGTCGACGACAAGGTCGACCTGCGCGCCGTCGTTCCCGCCTTCATGATCTCGGAAATCCGCCGTGGCTTCGAGATCGGCTTCCTGATCATGCTGCCGTTCCTGGTGATCGACCTGATCGTCGCCACCATCACGATGGCCATGGGCATGATGATGCTGCCGCCGACGGCAATCTCGCTCCCGTTCAAGATTCTCTTCTTCGTGCTCATCGACGGCTGGAACCTGCTCGTCGGCAGCCTGGTGCGTTCGTTCAGCTGAACCACCGTTTCTCCCGCTTTATCGTTGCCGGATGTGCGTACCCGCTCGGGAAGCGCGTTCGGCCGTCGGCGACCGACACACTGGTCGACATCACGTAACCCGCGCGTTGCGACAGCCGTTGGGCGATCGCCCGAAGCCTTGCGCCATGCGAAACTTCACGCGTAGCCGACCCGCCGTGACGACAAACGAAAAACCCCGCCGGCGAGGGCGGGGTCCTGATGTCGCTTGTTTCGAGGGGGAGGGCCCCTCCGCCTGTTACTGCGCGAATGGGGCGGTGCGCGCCGGCAGGGCCGGGACGTCGATGAGCGTGGGCTCCAGCCCGTCCCTGGCGCGCTCGGCCATCGCTTCGTAAGCCTGCTCGAGGTGACGGCAGAAGCGCTCGGAATCGAACAGCGGCGTCCGCAGCCGGTTGTCTTCGAGCGTCCGCTTGTAGCCGGCGACCCTGTCGCGATCGTTGTAGAGGGCGACCGCCTGTTCGATGTAATCATCGACGTCGGCGGCAACGAGTTCGGGCAGGCCGATTGCGTTGAGCAGGCTTTCGCTGACCCGCGAAGCAAAGTGCGTTCCCTTCGGCGTCAGCACCGGCAGACCCATCCACAGCTGTTCCGACGTAGTCGTGTGGCCGTTGCAGGGGAAGGTGTCGAGGCCGAGATCGGCCGCCGGGATACGCGCCAGATGCTTTTCGTATTCGATCTTTTCGGAAAAGATGATGCGCTTCGTCGCGATGCCGTAGCTCTGGAAACGGCGCAGGATATGCGCCTCGGCTTCCGGCTTGAGGCGCATCAGCCACAGGACGCTGTCCGGCGTCCGGCGCAGGATCTCGGCCCATGCCTTGACGGTTTCGCCGATGATCTTGCGGTTGGCATTGAACGACGCGTAGACGAAGGCGTCTTCCGGCAGGCCTGCCTCGGTGCGTGACATGACGGCGGGGCGCGGACGTCCAGCCGGATCGTTCGGCTGGTAGGTCTCGGGCAGGCGGCAGAACTGTTCGTAGTAGTGTGGCGCACTGGCGTCGGGCAGGACGTAGCGGTCGCCGATGATGTAGTCGATGTCGACGTTGACGGTGGTGCCGGGGAAGCCGAGCCAGGCGACCTGTACCGGGGCGGTCTTGTAGTTGAGAATGGCGACCCGGCTGTGCATCGTGTGGCCCTTCAGGTCGACGAGAATGTCGATCTGTTCGTCACGGATCGCTTGCGCGGCCTGCTCGTCTGAGAGGTTTTCGACACGCACGATCTTGCCCCAGGTCTGGCGCTCTTCGCCGGCCAAAGGCAGGTATTTCTCCGGCGTATAGCAGAACAGCGTGACGTCGAACTTTTCGCGGTCATGCGCGGTCAGAACGGCCTTCAAGAGCTTCATGGTCGCGTGAGGCGCCCAGAAATCGTTCGAGAGGTAGCCGATCCGGATCTTCTTGCCCCAGGAATGCGGCATGGCGCGGCGTTCCGCGGGCAGGCCCGGATCGAACGGTTTGTCGAGCGCGCCCGCAACGCGGTTGAGCGCTTCGTCGCGGCACCAATGCATGTTGTAGAACGGCGTTTCGGCCCGGAAGAACTTGGGATTGACCGACTGCACGACGCGTTCCAGCGCCTGTGCGTAGTTGTCGATCTCGCCGAAGTTGTTCACCTCCTGCATGAAGACGAGGTAGGCGGAAAGCAGAACCAGGTTGGACGGCGACCTACGGAAGAGGTTGGTGACGATTTCGCGGTCTTCACTGTTGCCGATGTCGGCGGTCAGCAGCTTGGCGGCCAGCACCTGATGCTCGTGCTGTGCGCTCATGGAGAGCGTCGTCTTGAAGGGGCCGAGAAGCTGCGACTGGTTGCGCTTCAAAAACAGCGTCGCGATGATGTAGGCCAGCTCCGCATCGGTCTTTGCCTGTTCCAGCAGGGGCCGACCGAGGCTGAGCGCCTCGTCGTCGTTGCCGCAGGCGAAATGCAGCTTCATGGCTTCAGCCAGAAAATGCTCTGAACGGAGCCCGCCGGCTTCACCGGCCAGCTGATAGGCCTGCGCGGCATCGCTGCGGAAACCGAGTTTCAGCAGCACCTTGGCCAAGAGCGCGTAGGTCTTGGCATCGCGGGTGAGGTCGAGCAACTGGTTGAGCGAGGTAAGGGCCTCGGTGTACTGGCCTTTTTGATACTGCCGCGAAGCGGAAGAAAAGATGGTGTGGGCGTTCAAAGGAAGCTCCGTAGGAAAAGCGCTACCGTTGTCACCGCGCGAGCCTGTGCAACGTCAATATGCCAAGGTGCTGTTTTGAAGCAGAAACCTTGCCCCAGGCGGGATTGCTGAGCGATTTTCATATTCTTTGCCAATAGATCTCGATTGGCGAAAGGAACGTCCCGCAAAGTGGGTGCGGATAAAGTAACATACTGTTAACCATAAGATTTTGCTTCGAAAATTTGTTTCCGCCTTAATGAAATCGCAAGCATTGGGGGCGATATTCACCCTCACATGACGGGTTTGGTTTCCTTCACTTGAGTGGATGGAGCCGAGTGGCATGAAGCCGGTCCGTCATTGCCGGTAGACGTATTCAGTCCGGTATGTCCCCCACCGTGTAACCTTGTAAATTTGAGGGACAGTCTCATGACTTCTATTATGACGAACAACTCGGCAATGGCCGCACTCTCCACGCTGCGCTCGATCAATTCCTCGATGGAAACGACGCAGGACCGGATTTCTTCGGGCTACCGCGTTGCCAACGCTTCCGACAACGCTGCTTACTGGTCGATCGCAACGACCATGCGTTCGGACAACAAGGCCCTCGGCACGGTTCAGGACGCACTCGGCCTCGGCGCTGCCAAGACCGACGTTGCCTACACCGGCATGAAGGCTGCTATCTCGGTCGTCGACGAAATCAAGGCAAAGCTGGTTGCTGCCAGCGAGCCGGGCGTTGACAAGTCCAAGGTCCAGAAGGAAATCGACCAGCTTCAGGATCAGCTGAAGAGCGTCGTCAAGTCCGCTGGCTTCTCGGGCGAAAACTGGCTCTACACCGCTTCCGGCGCGACTGCACCGGGCACGAAGTCGATCGTTGGTTCGTTCAACCGCGACGCTGCCGGCAATGTCAGCCTGACCACGCTCGACGTCGACACGACCAAGACCATGCTGATCGACGAAACCAGCACTTCGGGCACGAACGGCCTTCTGACTGCCGACATCAAGGACTCCGCTGGCTCGGCCATCACTGGCGTCAGCGTCCTGAACCTCGACATCAGCGGCACTGCCGTCACCTCGACGACGCTCTCCAACTACCTCTCGGGTGTTGACAGCGTTCTGAAGAGCATGACCAACGCTGCTGCCGACCTCGGCGCCGTCAACAAGCGCGTCGACCTGCAGAAGGACTTCGTCGACAACCTGATGGACTCGATCGAATCGGGCGTCGGCAAGCTGGTTGACGCTGACATGAACGAAGAGTCGACCCGCCTGAAGGCTCTGCAGACGCAGCAGCAGCTCGGCATCCAGGCTCTCTCGATCGCCAACAGCAGCTCGCAGAACATCCTGTCGCTGTTCCGTTAATCGGACCCGACACCGGCGACTTCGGTCCCGGATCGCAAATTGGAAAACCGCGCCTCGCTCGAGGCGCGGTTTTTCTTTTGTCGGAGACGGCATTGGCTCCGCCGCTTCAAGCTTCATTAACCATCTTGGTGTTTCCTGTCCTTATCGAAACGGCGGGTTAACCAACAAGATTAACGCGTTAGCAGGCATGATGCTGGCCGCCATTTCCCGGTAATCCCGGAATGTCCCTTTCAATCGATTTTCCCAAGGGGCACCCAGCCAATGACATCCATCATGACCAACAACGCGGCAATGGCCGCACTTTCCACGCTGCGTTCGATCAATTCCTCGATGGAAACGACGCAGGACCGGATTTCTTCGGGCTACCGCGTCGGCAACGCTTCCGACAACGCCGCCTACTGGTCGATCGCAACGACCATGCGTTCGGACAACAAGGCCCTCGGCACTGTTCAGGACGCACTCGGCCTCGGCGCTGCCAAGACCGACGTCGCCTATACCGGCCTCAAGGCTGCGATCTCGGTCGTCGACGAAATCAAGGCGAAGCTGGTTGCTGCCAGTGAGCCGGGTGTTGACAAGTCCAAGGTCCAGAAGGAAATCGACCAGCTTCAGGATCAGCTGAAGAGCGTCGTCAAGTCGGCATCGTTCTCCGGCGAAAACTGGCTCTACACCGCCTCTGGTGCGACGCCTCCGGGCACGAAGTCGATCGTCGGTTCGTTCAACCGCGACGCTTCCGGCAATGTCAGCCTGACCACGCTCGACGTCGATACCACAAAGACGATGCTGATCGACGAGGCCAATGCCACCAATGGCCTGCTCACCGACTACCTCGTCGGCACGAACGGCACGGCCATCGGTACGGTCAGCATTCTGACCCTCGACATCAGCACCGGCGTCACCTCGACGACGCTTGCCAATTACCTTTCCGGCGTTGAAGACGTCCTGCAGAGCATGACCAACGCGGCTTCGGACCTCGGCGCCGTCAACAAGCGCGTCGATCTGCAGAAGGACTTCGTCGACAACCTGATGGACTCGATCGAATCGGGCGTCGGCAAGCTGGTTGACGCTGACATGAACGAAGAATCGACCCGCCTGAAGGCTCTGCAGACGCAGCAGCAGCTCGGCATCCAGGCGCTGACGATCGCCAACACGAACTCGCAGAATATCCTGTCGCTGTTCCGTTAACCGGACCCGACACCGGCGACGTCGGTCCCGGATCGAAGCATCAAAACCGCGTCTCGTCAGAGGCGCGGTTTTTTTCTTTAGTCCGAACTGATTTTTGGTATTTCCGCTTCAAACTTCATTAACCATCTTCGTGTTTTCTGTGGCCAACGAAACGGCGGGTTAACCAACAAGATTAACGCGTTAGCAGGCATGAAGCTGGCCGCCGTCTCCCGGTAATCCCGGAATGTCCCTTTCATCTCGCATTCCCAAGGGGCACTCAGCCAATGACGTCCATCATGACCAACAACGCGGCAATGGCCGCACTTTCCACGCTGCGTTCGATCAATTCCGCGATGGAAACGACGCAGGACCGGATCTCGTCCGGCTACCGCGTTGGCAACGCTTCCGACAACGCCGCCTACTGGTCGATCGCAACGACCATGCGTTCGGACAACAAGGCACTCGGAACGGTCCAGGACGCGCTCGGCCTCGGCGCTGCCAAGACCGACGTCGCCTACACCGGCCTCAAGGCCGCGATCTCGGTCGTCGACGAAATCAAGGCAAAGCTGGTCGCTGCCAGCGAGCCGGGCGTTGACAAGTCCAAGGTCCAGAAGGAAATCAAGCAGCTTCAGGAACAGCTGCAGAGCGTCGTCAAGTCGGCATCGTTCTCCGGCGAAAACTGGCTCTACACCGCCTCTGGCGCGACTGCACCGGGCACGAAGTCGATCGTCGGTTCGTTCAACCGCGACGCTTCCGGCAATGTCAGCCTGACCACGCTCGACGTCGACACGACCAAGACCATGCTGATTGACGAAAACGGCACCGGCGCCAATGGCCTGCTGACTGCCGATCTCAAGGACTCGGGCGGCACGGCGATCGCCGGTGTCAGCATCCTCAAGCTCGACATCAGCACCGGCGTCACCTCGACGACGCTCTCCAACTACCTCTCGGGCGTCGAAAACGTTCTGCAGAGCATGACCAACGCGGCTTCGGACCTCGGTGCCGTCAACAAGCGTGTCGACCTGCAGAAGGACTTCGTCGACAACCTGATGGACTCGATCGAATCGGGCGTCGGCAAGCTGGTTGATGCGGACATGAACGAAGAGTCGACCCGCCTGAAGGCACTGCAGACGCAGCAGCAGCTCGGCATCCAGGCGCTGACGATCGCCAACACCAACTCGCAGAACATCCTGTCGCTGTTCAAGTAAGCGGCTGGCGGGGCAGGGCGCCACGACCGCGCCCGGCCGCATCGGATCTTCACGAAGCCGCGTCGCTCGAAAGGGCGGCGCGGTTTTTCCGTCGTCGGGGCATGGACGCCGCAGTTCCATCGCGCCGCCCGATCGCGCTTCAGGCTGACGCGCCCAGGCGATAACGTTTGCTTCATGAATGTTTATTTTTGTTCACCTTGGTTACCGACTTATGAATGGCGTTAACCGTTTGTTAACCAAACAATCGTTACACCTTCGTTAAGAGCGAAGGGTCGCCCCCAGGGCAAAACAGGGGCGGTTCGCATGACGCTGGTCCCGTCGCTGCCGGTCACGCACTCCGGAATGTTCTCAGACAATCATTCGGGGCAAGTGACCAATGACCAGCATCATGACCAATACGGCCGCCATGGCCGCACTCCAGACGTTGCGCTCGATCAACACCAACATGGCCGAAGTGCAGGACCGGATCTCGTCCGGCTACCGCGTTCAGACCGCAGCAGACAACGCTGCCTACTGGTCGATCGCGACGACCATGCGCTCCGACAACGCCGCGCTGTCCACCGTCCAGGACGCGCTTGGTCTCGGTGCGGCAAAGGTCGATACCGCCTATGCCGCAATGAAGACGTCGATCGATGTCGTCACTGAAATCAAGACCAAGCTCGTGGCCGCGCGCGAGCCCGGCGTCGACAAGCTCAAGATCAACAAGGAAATCACCGAGCTGAAGAACCAGCTCATGTCGGCTGCCCAGTCGGCATCCTTCTCCAGCGAAAACTGGCTCTACAACACCAATTCCGCAGCCGTCGGAACGAAGTCGATCGTCGCCTCCTTCAACCGGGATGGCAACGGCAATGTGTCGATCACGACGCTCGACTTCGACACGTCGCAATCGATGCTGATCGACACCGGCAGTGCAGCGCGCGGCCTGCTGACGCGGGACTATGACGCTGACCAGCTGTTGCAGACCCCGACGGGCACCGCCGCACCATACCGCCTCATTGTCATCCCGCCGACCGGCACTGGCGGCACGGAAATCAAGCTGACGGCAACGACCACACCGGCCGAGATGGACGCGATGATCCGCGTCGTCGACAAGATCCTCGGTCAGCTGACCGACGCCGGTTCGACGCTCGGTGCCATCACCAAGCGTATCGACATGCAGGAAAGCTTTGTCGCCAACCTGATGGATACGATCGACAAGGGCGTCGGGCGTCTTGTCGATGCCGACATGAACGAGGAATCGACGCGGTTGAAGGCGCTGCAGACACAGCAGCAGCTGGGTATCCAGGCGCTGTCGATCGCCAACACCAACTCCGAAAATATCCTGCGCCTGTTCCAGCAGTAAGGTTTTCGAGCGGGCGGCGCTTCGACGCCGCCGGCCTGAAACGGTTCCTCCGCGACAGCGGCGGAAACCGGAACGGCTTGAATTCTGCCACGTCGTCGGTCACGGCACCCGGTGGAAACGGTTGGACCGCGCTAATTGCCCTGGCGCGGTCCAACACATTCATTTTCGCACAAGTTTGACCGAATAGCCTTCCCTCGCAGTCCTGTCGGATGACTGCCGGCCAATATGAGATTTGCGCCGCCGCCTGCACCGGTCCGTCGCTGGAAGGAAAATTCCCCTACGGCCGTTGTAAGTCCAAGAATGCAGGGTTCTTCGCTCCAGGCGAATGGACCCGAGGGAGACATTTCAGCAGTGTCACGATCATGGGAATTCTGCGCCGTCGGGCGGCGCCTGTCGGGCAGACGGGTAGCGCCTTCTATCGAGCTGCGCGCATCGAGGTTCCTGCCATGAGCGCCATGCTGTCCCGCTATCTCAAGGATTTCAGCGCGCCCAAGGTCGAGTTGTCGATGATGCCGCCGAAATACTTTCCCGATCTCGATACCGACTACGCCGACAGCGACCGTCTCGCTCTGCGATCGGCTACGCCGCAGGTCGATGTCGAAGCGGAGCGCCGCGAGGCGTTTGAACAGGGTCGCGCCGAGGCAACCGCCGAGCTTGTCTTCGAACATGGCAATGAGATCGCCGATCTCCAGGCCGCTCACGCAGCTGAAATCCAGGCTCTGACGAGGCGCCTCGAAGAGGAGGCGGCAGGCCGCATGGCCGCGCAGTTCCAGGAAATGACGGAGCAACTGGCCGTTGCCCTCGGCGATCAGACCGCGCGCGTGCTTGCGCCTGTCATGGAAGAGGCGCTCGTCCAGCGCGCCGTCGCCGATATGGCAGAGATGATCCGCCAGGGAATTATCGCCGGCGAAGGCTGCGCGATCACCGTCAGGGGGCCACTGCGCCTGCTGGACGCCTTGAAAAGCAGCCTCGGCGACGACATGCCGGTGTTCCGCCACGTTGAAACCGACGACATCGACCTCGCCATCGAAATGGATGAGACGATCCTCGTTACAAGAATGGCGGCCTGGGCCGACACCGTCCGGAAGGTTCTGGCATGAGCGACGAAAGCCACCATAACGGCAAGAACGAAATCATCATCGTCAAACGCGTAAGCGGCGGTCACGAAGGCCACCACGGCGGCGGGTGGAAGATCGCCTATGCCGACTTCATGACCGCGATGATGGCCTTCTTCCTGGTCATGTGGCTGATCAATGCCGCCAACGAGGAAACCAAGGCGGCAATCGCCTCCTATTTCAATCCGGTACAGCTGACCGATCAGAAGCCCGCCGAACGGGGCCTGAAGGATCCGGCCAAGGATGCGCAGGGCGAGGAAACGCAGCAGCGGTCCAAGGTCGACGGCGAACAGGAAAAATCCGGCGGCTCGGCCAAGACGGGCGACCAGATGACGGCCACCTCTGGCGAGGAGACGAAATATTCCGACGCCGATTTCTTCGAGAATCCCTATTCGGTGCTCTCGGAAATCGCGCAGGAAGTCGGGCAGCAGGCCAATATCAGCGTCAAGGGCGACGGCGGTGCTGCGCAGTCCGGTCCGTCGACCGGTGCTGAAGGCGGCGAGGCCTATCGCGATCCTTTCGATCCCGACTTCTGGACCAAGCAGGTCGAAGTCAAGGATGCAGGCAATACCACCGAAAAGGATGTCGCCCTCGCGTCCAAGGCAGCCATGGGGAGCGGTGCCGCACCGGTGAAGAAGGCCGGTGAAGACCAGAAGGCTGTCGAAGAACAAGCTGCCAAAGCCGGGGCGACACCTGGCGATGCCGGTAAGACCGAAGCTGAAAAGGCCGAGCTTGCCAGCCAAGATCCGGCAGCGCAGGCAGAGGCGCTGAAGGCCGAGATCAAGAAGGAACTGGGCGGCGATACCGGCAAGCTGGCAGAGGGCCTCGTCGTGACGCCGGCCGAAGGCGGCCTGCTGGTCACGATCAGCGAGCAGACGGATGCGCAGATGTTTGCCGTCGGCTCTGCCGTACCGCAGAAGGAACTCGTCACCGCCATGGAAAAGATCGGCCGGCTTCTGTCCGCGCGCCAGGGCGCCGTGGCCATTCGCGGACACACGGATGGCCGACCGTTCAAGGACGGCACCTATGACAACTGGCGTCTGTCGGCCGCGCGCGCCCAGAGCGCCTACTACATGCTCGTGCGTGGTGGCCTGAAGGAGGATCGCGTCAGCCAGATCACCGGCTTTGCCGACCGGCGGTTGCAGATCCCCGACGACCCCTATGCGCCTGGCAACCGGCGTATCGAAATCCTGTTGCAGTCGGCAAAGGGCTGAAACCGATGCTGCTACGCCTCAGATCCGCCCTGATGCGGTCGGTGCTGGTCCTGCCGGTGATGGCAGGCATGGCGCATGCCAACGACCTTGAGGCGCTGGCACCTTTCAAGATGATCCGGTCGCTGCAGTATGTGCAGGATTCGGTTGTGCTCGGCGACCACTCGGCGATCGAGATGCAACGCTTCATGCTCGGCGCGATCGACAAGCGCTTGCGAGCCGCCGATACCTCCGTCTTCACCGATCCGCGCAACGTCGATGCGGCGCTCGTCTACGCCATGAGCGGCGGCAACCCGGAGACGCTCAATTACCTCGCCGACCGCGACGTCGCCGGCAACTTCGATACGCGCGTCACGGATGCGCTGCGCCAGTACCTGAGCGGCAAGGGCGGGTTGATCGTCGAGAGCCTGTCAAAAGCGGCGCCCGAGTACCGCAATTCCCGCGTCGGCCCTTATCTCTTCCTTATCCTGGGCAATGCGCTATCGCAGCAGGACCCGGTCGAGGCGATGAAATACTACGACTGGGCGCGGCTGACGGCGCCGGGAACGATAATAGAAGAGGCGGCGCTGCGTCGCTCAGTCTTCCTCGCGGTGCAGGCGAATTTGCCAGAAAAGGGCTTTCGCTACGCGCTGAACTACGCCCGTCGCTACCTGACGTCGCCCTATGCCAGCCAATTCGCCGACGTCTTCGTTGAACTGGCCGTTGGCCATTTCGACGAGGCGGCGCAGGAGCGGATTTCCGAGATCCTGACATTCATGGATGTGCCGCGCCAGCGCGAGGTCTATCTTCGCGTCGCCAGGCGTGCGGCCATCAGCGGCAAGCAACCGCTGGCGAAGCTCGCCTCGGAGAGAGCAGAACAGCTGGCCGCCGATGGCGCCACGGAGCCGAGCGTGCTTGCCAATTTTTATGCCGGGCTTGCCGCGGTTCCGTCTTCGGACGTCTTCGCTGCGACCCGGAGCATTGCTGCGATCCCGGATGCCGAACTTTCGCCGCGGGACCGCGCGCTGCGCGACGCGGCCAGGGCAGTTGCAGATGCGGTCACCAGACCACCTGACGATGAAAGCCTCACGCAAGCGTTCTCCGATAGACCGATCAGACCAGCCACGCCGCCGGTAGAGGCCGAAGACGGGGAAACCGGCAGCGGCCTGAGCCCGTTCGGCGAACCGGGAGCCAAGGCGGGCGTCCGCGCTGCTGGCGAGACGAAACAAGCCAGCGTCGACACGGCCGACGCCTCCGACCCGGCCCATGACGGTTTCGTCGCCAAGGGCCGGTCGAAGGTCGAGGAGATCGACGCGTTGCTAAGGGGGGAAGGCCAATGAGAGCTCTTGACGAAAGCTTGCGCGCACCGCCTCCGCCTCAAGCGGGCAAGGCAGGCGCGCGCGCCGGCGGCAAGGAGCAGGCCCCTGGCGCATTCGAGGACGCTGTCGCAACCGCAGGGCGCCAGAAGGCGAACGGTCAGGGCGGACAGGGTTCGAGCGGCGAGAATGGCGATGCAGGCGCCGGCGAAAATTCGGGAGCTTCTGCCTTGATCGGAAACGGTGGCATCAAAGGCGGCGACGCGACGATCTCGATCTCCAAGTCTGCGCGCAATCGCGCGCCGGGTGATCTCGAGGATCCGTCGCTCGAAAACCATGAGGCAGGCAAGGAGCGGTTCTCGCTCGCCGAGCGCGAAAAGGACGCCAAGCGTCTTGCATCCAAAGCAGCGCTGGCGCTCGCGAATGCGCGAACCTCCAACCAGGCCGGCGAAACGGACGACCTTGCGGGGCGCATCGCAGCGCTGACGCGCGAGATTGCCAAAACCAAGGCTGGCAATGCGCAGGGCGGTGACAGCAATGGCGAGGCAACAGACGTCGCTGCGTCCGATGGCAAGTCGTCGCCGAACGGCAGCGTGGACGACCTGCTGACGCTGCTTGGCGGCAACACGTTGCCGTCGCCGCATGCGGATGGGAAGGGCGCCGATGCCGGCAAGGCTGGCGTTCAGACGCTTGCCGAGCGCGCCGCACAGGCTGCCGCCCATGGCGACATGGCCGAGGCGGCTGGCGCAAACGGCGAGGGCGCCGGTGGCGCGCAGGAATCCGATCGATTGTTCCACTTTGCCCGTGCCGACGGCAAGGGCCAGGCAATCTCGATGAGCATCTCGAACGACGGTGAACGCGCGACGGTCGACGTCGCGCGGTCCTCGGCCAAGGCGGAAAATGTGACCGTGCTCGAAGCGCGCCGGTATCTCGGCATTGCGCTGAACACCAACGCCGCCAATGTCACGAGCGCGATCGCCGGCGACGCGGGCTTCGCCCAGTCGCTGCAGCCGAGCGCGGCACTCGGTCAACCCGATGCCTGGGCGCAGGCCGGCAAGACGCTCAACACGCTGAAGATCCAGCTGCATCCGATCGAGCTCGGCCTCGTCACCGCGACGTTGCGGCTGAAGGACGATGAGTTGCAGGTCGAGCTGAAGGTTGAAAACGGCGATGCATTCCGCCAGCTGCGCGACGACCAGGGCGAAATGGTCAAGGCGTTGCGTGCCCAGGGCTTCGCGGTCGATCAGATCAACGTGGTGTTCAATTCGGGCAGCGACAGCTCGAATGGTGGCAGCAGCACGCAGCAGCAGGCGCAGCCTGGCCAGCAGGGCCGTGAGCGTGCCGGAGACGGCGGCGGGCAGGGACGGCAGCGCCAGGATGGCGATAGCCAGGCTTCAGGCTCAGAAAGGCGAGTTGGCAATGGCGGTACGGAAGATGCGGTTGCCGGTTCTGAGCGTTCTCGCACTGGCCACGTCTACATGTAGCGCCTTCGCCAGTGCCAGCACGGGCGTGTGCGAGCGCGAAATCATCTCGGCTGCATCGAAGTATGGCGTCCCCGCCGGGATCCTCTATTCGGTCGGCCTGACGGAAACCGGCCGCAAGGGATCGCTTCAACCCTATGCGATGAACATCGAGGGAAAGGCCTATTTCGGGGCCAGCACCGAGGACGTTCTCGTCCGATTTGCCAGCGCCCGCGCCGAGGGTGCCAAGCTCATCGATCTCGGTTGCATGCAGATCAATTACTACTTCCATGGCGATCAGTTCGCATCGCCGACGGAGATGCTTGACCCACGAAAGAATGTCGAATATGCCGCGCGCTTCCTGTCCAATCTTCGCGCGAAGCACGAGAGCTGGACCATGGCGGTTGCCCGGTATCATGCCGGCCCGAACAACGACCCCGCACAGAAGAAATATGTCTGTAGGGTGATCGCGAATCTGGTCGCGACCGGCTACGGCAAGTGGACGCCGAACGCCACGCAGTTCTGCCAATAAACAACCATTGATTGATTGACCGCGGGTCATTCCGCATTGTGGCGACAATGCGCGGAGAATGTGACGGCAAGTGGTTTTGTCGCATGCCGTTAACTTTTCCACATTATTTTAGTGCGACACTGAGGCGCGAGCCACTAGATGTAGTGCAAATCGGACCGACATGGTTAATCAATTATTAATTCCACCCAGTAACTTCCTCTAGTTGTTCATGAATCCCTCGATTCGTACCTCTCAATCAGTGCGGTGCCATACTGATTCGGAGGCGGACGAATGATCGTAGTGGTTGATGATAGAGAGCTCGTGAAAGACGGCTATACGTCGCTTTTCGGGCGTGAAGGAATTCCCTCGACGGGCTTTGATCCCAAGGAGTTCGGCGAGTGGGTAAATGCGGCTGCGGATTCGGATATCGACGCGGTCGAAGCGTTTCTGATCGGCCAGGGTGACAGCACCTTTGCGCTGCCGCGCGCGATCCGCGACCGGTCGATGGCGCCGGTCATCGCGGTCAGCGACACGCCTTCGCTGGAAAATACGCTGGCCCTGTTTGATTGCGGCGTCGACGACGTCGTGCGCAAGCCTGTTCACCCCCGGGAAATCCTGGCGCGGGTAGCGGCGATCCGCCGGCGCCTGAAGGCCATCAACAACTACACCGACATCGGTCCGATCCGCGTCTTTGCTGACGGCCGCGATCCCGAGATCAACGGCGACGTGTTTGCGCTTCCGCGCCGCGAGCGCCGCATCCTGGAATACCTGGTCTCGAACCGCGGTCGCAGGGTCTCCAAGTCTCAGATCTTCAACGCGATCTACGGCATTTTCGACGAAGACGTCGAGGAAAACGTCGTCGAGAGCCACATCAGCAAACTGCGCAAGAAACTGCGCAAGAAGCTCGGCTTCGACCCGATCGATTCCAAGCGTTTCCTTGGCTACTGCATCGACTGGAACTAAGGCGCGCTCGGGCGGGCGGATGCGGCACCTAAGACAGGTTCACGCAAGGCCCGCTTCCTAGTGTCGCTGCAACATGGAAATGAGGATCCGATATGAGTCTCTATGGCAGCATGAGAACGGGCGTCTCCGGTATGAACGCTCAGTCGAACCGTCTCGGCACTGTGGCTGAAAACATCGCCAACTCGAACACGACGGGCTACAAGCGCGCCTCGACAGAGTTCTCATCGATGATCCTGCCTTCGGGCGGCGGCAACTACAATTCCGGTGGCGTCGAGACCCAGGTGCGCTACAGCATCTCGCAGCAGGGCGGCACCAGCTACACCACGTCGGCAAGCGACCTCGCGATCAACGGCGGCGGTTTCTTCATCGTGCAGGGCAATGGCGGCGAGAACTTCCTGACGCGTGCCGGCTCCTTCGTTCCCGACAAGGACGGCAACCTCGTCAACACCGCCGGCTTCAAGCTGATGGGCTATGAGTACAAGGCCGGTGCCGATCCGACGGTGGTCGTCAACGGCTTCGACGGGCTGACGGAAGTCAAGCTCAAGGACGAGGGACTGGTCGCGGCCGGCTCGACGAAGGGCGCGATGGAAGCAAACCTTCCTTCCGGTGCCGCAATTGGCGACGAGAAGCCGACCTCGCTGGTGGTCTATGACAGCCAGGGCAACACCCGCATCCTCGATTTCATCTACAAGAAGACGGCTGCCAACACCTGGTCGCTGGAAGTGCGCGACCGGGCAAGCTACACGCCGGCCGTTGCGCCGACCCCCGGTCCTCCGCCGACCCCGGGCTCGCCAGCCGTTGGTATCATTGGTTCGCAGAGCCTGGCATTTGACGCTGCCGGCAAGCTGACGACGACGCCGACGACGTTGACGACGACGCCGATCAACAACCTGCCGGGCACTGGCGCGAACCTCGGCGCGTTGACGATCGACTTTACCAAGACGTCGCAGCTCGGCGGCGAGTTCACCAGCACCGGCGGCGGCATCGACGGTTCGAAGCCGAGCAAGATGTCGGGCTTCGAGATCGACAAGGAAGGCATCGTCTACGTCAAGTACGGCGACGGCAACCTGGTCCCCAAGTTCCGCATCGCGCTTGCGACCGTCCAGAGTCCGGACAAGCTCCTTCCGCAGTCTGGCAACGTCTACTCGCAGGGCACGGATTCCGGCGTCATCGTCACCGGTTTTGCCGGCTCGGGCGCGTTCGGCAACATCCAGTCCAAGGCGCTTGAAAACTCCAACGTCGATATCGCCAACGAGCTGACCTCGATGATCGAGGCGCAGCGCAACTACACGGCAAACTCCAAGGTGTTCCAGACGGCTTCGGACCTGCTTGAAGTTCTGGTCAACCTGAAACGGTAATTGAAAGAGATACGGTCCGCGTCATGTCGCTGTCCTCCGCAATATCCATCGCTCAACAGGCCTTCAGCAACACGGCGCAGCAAACCGCAACCGTGTCGAAGAACATCGCGAACGCGGGCAACGCCGACTATTCCCGTCGGCTTGCCCTGCTCGGGAGCACGGCGAATGGCGCGCAGGTCGTATCCATCTACCGTGCCCAGAACGAGGCGCTGCTCAAGCAGAGCATCGCCGGCATGGGCGAAGCCTCCGGTCAGGCAAGACTGAGGGAAGGCCTGGAGCTGATGAAGTCGGCGCTCGGCGGCAACAGCTACGAGACGGCGCCTTCCAAGCTGCTGGCCGATTTCCGCAACAGCCTTCAGACCTTCGCCGCGACCCCCGGCAACAAGACGATCGCCGCGGCTGCGGTATCGGATGCCGGGGACCTGGCGGATTCGCTCAACAAGGCGTCGCGGTCCGTCCAGGACATGCGCGAAAATGCCGACAAGGAAATGGCGCTTGAAGTCGACAAGCTGAATGGCCTGCTGGCGGAATTCGAGAAGGCCAACAATGCCGTCAAGGCCGCCACGGCTCAGGGGTCCGATCCGAACGACGCGCTCGATCAGCGCGACAAGATCCTGAAGCAGGTTTCGGAGATCATCGGCATCTCGACGACCACGCGCGCCAACAACGACACGGTGATTTTCACCACGGACGGAACCGTTCTGTTCGAGACGATCCCGCGCTCAGTCACCTTTGCGCCGCAAAACACCTATGACGCGGCGACCGTCGGCAACAAGATCTATGTCGACGGTGTGCCGATCGCGGCCGGAAGCGGCGCCGACACGACGGCCAAGGGCAAGCTCGCGGCGCTGGTGCAGCTGCGCGACGACGTCGGGCCGAAGTTCCAGTCGCAGCTCGACGAGATCGCCCGTGGCCTGGTGACGATGTTCCAGGAAGGCGGCCAGACCGGCCTGTTTACCTGGGTACCGGGTGGCATTCCGCCCGTCGGTATCGTGAAAGGTCTGGCGTCGACAATCACGGTCGACGCACGTGCCAAGGCCGACCCCTTGATGCTGCGCGACGGTGGCTTCGACGGCACCTCGAATAACCCGACCGGCAGTGCCGGCTACACCACGCTGCTCGACGGCTTCATCAACAAGATGAGCGAGAACATGGCGTTCGACCCGGCGTCGGGTCTCGACAGCAGCAGCAACATCCTGAATTTCGCGACCAGTTCGGTCGGCTGGCTGGAGCAGTTCCGCAAGACGGCATCGACCGCCGACGACAACAAGTCGGCGCTGCTGACGCGCACGGCGGAAGCGCTGAGCAAGCAGACGGGCGTCAGCATCGACGAGGAATTGTCGCTGCTGCTCGATCTCGAACAATCCTACAAAGCATCGGCCAAGCTGGTCAGCACCGTGGACGCCATGATGGCGGCCCTTATGGAAGCTGTGAGGTAATCATGAAGACATCCTTCGTTTCAAACCTGGCGATTCAAACCGCCATGCGCCTGACGATCCAGCAGACTCAAGCCGAGTTGATGCGGCGGACGCAGGAAAGCACGACCGGCATCCACTACGACATCGGGCTCACGCTCGGCGCATCGACGGCGCGCTCGCTCAACCTGCAGCGCGAGATGGACCGGATGGCGTCGATGAAGGGCACCAACGCCGTCGTCACGCAGAGGCTTTCCGCCTCGCAGGGCGCGCTGGAGACGATGCAGAAGGCGGCCGAGAAGGTGCGCGACACGCTTGTCACCTACAAGGGCAACGACAGCGTCGACGCGATGAAGATCCTGAAGTCCGAAGTCAACGGCGCGCTGCAGATCTTCACGTCGGCGGCCAACACCTCCTTCAACGGCGAGTTCCTGTTTTCGGGCATCAACACCGACGTCAAGCCGCTGGCCGAGTACAATTCCGTGCCGACGTCGGCGGCGAAAGCCGCCTTCGATACGGCGCTGAACGACTACAAGACTGCAAACGGTATTACTGACATGAGCCAGTTCACGCCGACGCAGATGCAGGATTTCATCACGACCAAGCTCGAACCGATGTTCATGGGCGCGGATTGGGATGCCAACTGGTCCGACGCGTCGAACCAGAACATGACGAGCCGCATCAGCGCCAGCGAAGTGATCGAAAGCTCGACCAATGCCAACACCAAGAGCTTCCGCATGTTCGCGCTTGCGAGCGTGATCTCGTCGGAACTCATGGACGAGAACGTCAATTCGCAGGTCCGCGCCACGCTCAACACTGCCGCCTTCGGCTACATGGAGCAGGCGATCGCTGGCCTCAATGGCGAACGCAGCTCGCTCGGCATCTCGGAATCGCGCGTCAAGAAGGCGACGACCTCGATCGAGGCGCAGGAAAAGCTCGTCAAGACGCACATCATTGATGTCAACGGCATCGACCAGGAAGAAAATGCGACACGCGTGAACCTGTTGAAGACCCAGCTCGATACATCCTACGCGCTGACGTCGAGACTGCAGCAGATGAGCTTGCTCAACTACCTCTGAGAAGAGGCGACCGGACAAACATGAAGGATGTCTGAATGTACCAATTTTCCTATGCCGAGATCATGGAGGATGGCGTTGCCGACTCCAAGAATCGAGAACGGCAGGTACTCGATCGCTCGATTGCGCTCCTTGAAGCGGCAAGACAGCAGAACGGGTACTCGAGAGAAGCCATCGAGGCGATCTATTTCACCCGCCGCGTCTGGATCCGCTTCATCGAGGATCTTCGCGCTCCGGAAAACCAGCTCAACGAAGAGCTGCGCGCCAATCTGATTTCGATCGCCATCTGGATTTTGAACGAGACGGAAAAGATCCGCAAACGCGAATCCTCCAACTTCCAGGGCATAATTGACATTACCACCATCATCAGGGATGGACTGAAATGAAGAGCACACTGCGTATCTCGCTGAAGTCGGGCGAAAGAATTTTTGTAAACGGCGCGGTGCTTCGCGTTGACCGCAAGGTCGCCGTGGAATTCCTGAATGACGTGACCTTCCTTCTGGAAAACCACGTGCTTCAGCCGGAAGATGCAACGACGCCGCTGAAGCAGCTCTACTTCATCGCCCAGATGATCCTGATCAACCCGGAAGGCGCCGAGCAGTCGACCGCCATGTTCCGCAAGTCGGTCGTCATGCTGCTCAACTGCTTCAAGAACGAAGAGATCCTGGCCGAGCTGAAGCGGGTCGACGGCCTGGTCACCAACGGCCGCGCCTTCGAGGCTCTGAAGGCGATCCGCGGGCTCTACGCCATCGAAGACCGCATTCTCAACACGCATGAAATCACGCCGGCCACGGTCGAGCAGATTCGCAAGGAGATCGCACCATGGCGGTAAGTGGCGTCAGCAACAAGGATTATTCCCCGATCGTCTCGGGCACCGATTCCGGCAACGACGCCAGCAAGGCATCGCTGAACTACGAAAGCTTCCTGAAGCTGCTCGTCGCCCAGATGAAGAATCAGGACCCAACGCAGCCGATGGACGCCACCCAGCAGATCGCCCAGCTTGCGACCTTCTCGCAGGTCGAACAGACGATCAAGACCAACAAGAACCTCGAGAGCTTGCTGCAGCGCACGTCGCTCAGCGAGGCCGACGCGGTGATCGGCAAGACTGTCACCAACGCCGACGGCACGATCACTGGCGTTGTCAAGGAAGTCAAACTATACTCTGACGGAATCATTGCAGTGCTTGATAACGGCAAGGAGCTCGTTATCGGCCCAGGCGTCAAGGTAAAGTGATACCCTTATGAATGAGGCGGATGCCCTCGATATCGTGCAGGCTGCGATCTGGACC
This sequence comes from Hyphomicrobiales bacterium, assembly GCA_900469625.1. GTDB lineage: Bacteria > Pseudomonadota > Alphaproteobacteria > Rhizobiales > Rhizobiaceae > Ensifer. Next base: position 266,127 of record UBXV01000007.1, on the reverse strand, counting down.
GTGATCGTGGCCTCGGGGCCCGCCGTTCTCGCCGCGATGATCGTCGGCGTCGTCATCGCCTTCATCCAGGCGCTGACCCAGGTTCAGGAAATGACCCTGACCTTTGTTCCGAAGATCCTTGCGGTGATGATCACGGTCGCCGTGTCCGCGCCGTTCATCGGCGCCCAGATCTCGATCTTCACCGACATCGTCTTCTCCCGTATCCAGTCCGGCTTCTGACGGCGCAGTCGCGCTACCACCCTCGCGCAAGCTTGAGCCTCTATCTCCAGTCCATAAGATTGGGGCAGCGCGTGTGAATGCTGCCCGACCTCTCATGAAGAGACGGAAGAGACATGGCACAGCAAGCAGCGTTGATCATCCCGAAAGTAGCACCAAAGGGCCGGGACGTCGGCTTTGCGCTCGGGATCGTGGCGATCCTCGCCATTCTTTTCCTGCCGATTCCACCCTTCCTGATCGATATGGGCCTGGCGTTCTCGATCGCATTTTCGGTGCTGATCCTGATGGTGGCGCTGTGGATCCAGCGGCCGCTCGAATTTTCGTCCTTTCCGACGATCCTTCTGATCTCGACCATGGTTCGCCTGGCGTTGAACATTGCAACGACGCGCGTCATCCTTTCCCATGGTCACGAAGGCCATGGCGCTGCCGGCGGCGTCATCTCCGGTTTCGCCAGCCTCGTCATGTCCGGCGACTTCGTCATCGGTCTGATCGTCTTCCTCATTCTGATCACGGTGAACTTCATCGTCATCACCAAGGGTGCGACGCGTATCGCCGAAGTGGGCGCGCGCTTCACCCTTGATGCCATCCCCGGCAAGCAGATGGCGATCGACGCCGACCTTTCGGCCGGCCTGATCGACGAGAAGGAGGCGCAGCATCGGCGCCGCGAACTGGAGCAGGAAAGCTCGTTCTTCGGCGCGATGGACGGTGCCTCGAAGTTCGTGCGTGGCGACGCGATCGCCGGCCTGATCATCACCGCGATCAACATCTTCGGCGGCATCATCATCGGCTATCTGCGCCATGACATGCCGATCGGCGAAGCGGCCGACGTCTTCGTCAAGCTTTCCGTCGGCGACGGCCTGGTTTCGCAGATCCCGGCGCTGATCGTTTCGCTTGCCGCCGGCCTGCTCGTGTCGCGCGGCGGCACGGCCGGCTCGACCGACCAGGCCGTGGTCGGTCAGCTCGGCGGATACCCGCGCGCCTTGATGGTCGCGTCAGGGCTGATCATCCTGCTCGCACTGGTTCCGGGCCTGCCATTCCTTCCGTTCGCCTTGCTCGGCGGCGGCATGGCCTTCCTGAGCTGGGTCATTCCGCGCCAGATCGCGGCCGAAAACGAGGCGCGCCGGGTGCAGGAAGCGGCCAGTGCCCAGCAGACCAAGGACGGCGAGGCGGACTCGGTCAAGTCGGTGCTGAAGACGGCGGAAATCGAACTGCTGCTCGGCAAGCAGGTCTCGACCCGCCTGCTCGGCGCCCACCAGGAACTGGCCTTCCGCGTCGGCAAGATGCGACGCAAGTTTGCCGGCCAGTACGGTCTCGTCATTCCCGAGATCAAGGTCTCGGACGACATCAGCATTCCCGACAAGGCCTACCATGTCCGTATCCACGGCACGACCATCGCCTCCAACACGGTGCGTGTCGGCGAAGTTCTGGTGGTCACCGGCGGTGGCCGCCGTCCGAGCGTGCCCGGCGACGAGATCCGCGAACCCGCCTTCGGCATGCCGGCGGTCTCCATTCTCGAGACCTTTACCGAAGACCTGAAGCGCGAAGGCTTCCATCCGATCGACAACGTCTCGGTGGTGCTGACGCACCTTTCCGAAGTGATCCGCAACAACCTGCCGCATCTTCTGTCCTACAAGGACGTGAAGGTGCTGATCGATCGGCTCGACCCGGAATACCGCAAGCTGGCGGACGAGATCTGCACGTCGCACATGTCCTATTCCGGTCTGCAGGCGGTGCTGAAGCTGCTGCTGGCGGAGCGGGTATCGATCCGCAACCTGCACCTGATCCTGGAAGCGGTGGCCGAACTTGCGCCGCACGTCCGCAAGACCGAGCAGATCGTCGAGCATGTTCGCGTGCGCATGTCGCAGCAGCTGTGCGGCGACCTTGCCGACAACGGCATCCTGCGCGTGCTGCGCCTCGGCAACAAGTGGGACATGGTGTTCCACCAGGCGCTGAAGCGCGACGCCAAGGGTGAGGTCGTCGAGTTCGATATCGACCCGCGCCATCTGGAAGAGTTCAGCGAGCAGGCGACGAAAGTTATCCGTGAACATCTCGATCGCGGCATGCCCTTCGTACTGGTAAGTTCGCCCGAATCCCGGTCTTATGTCCGCATGATCATCGAACGCCTTTTCGCCACTTTGCCCGTGCTTTCGCATGTCGAGCTTGCCAAGGGACTCGAGATCAAGATCATCGGCTCCATTTCATGATAACCGACCCCGAGGGCACGGTGCTCGCGCTGTTTGCGGCATTTTGCCGGATCGGGGCGTGCATCATGATCATGCCGGGGTTCTCGAGCGCGCGCGTTCCCATGCAGATCCGGCTGTTCATCGCAGTCGCCATCTCCATGGCGATCCTGCCGATCATGTGGCCCGAGATCTATCCGCAGGTCACCGGCAAGGGCCACACCTACATCTATCTGATTGCGGCCGAGACGGCCGTCGGCGCCGTCATCGGCCTCGTCGCCCGCTATTATGTGCTCGGCCTGCAATTCGCCGGAACCACGATCACGATGATGATGGGTTTCAGCCCGCCGCCCTCCTCGGATGTGATCGAGGATACGGCCGAAAACCAGATGACCAGCATGATCAGTTTTGCCGGGCTGATGGTCCTGTTCATGCTCGATTTCCACCACGTGATGTTCGAGGCGATCGTCCAGTCCTATCGGGTCATGCCGGTCGGCAGCGCCTTCGACCCGCAGGGCGTGCTGATCACGCTGACGGATTCGCTCGAGCAGACCTTCATGATCATGCTGAGACTGGCCAGCCCCTTCCTGATCTACGGCCTGCTGTTCAATGTCGCGATCGGCATGGTCAACAAGCTGGCGCCGCAGATCCCGATCTACTTCATTTCACAACCCTACCTGATCATGGGCGGCATGTTCCTGCTCTATCTCGGGATCGCGGCGATGCTGCGCCTGTTCGGCGACGGCTTTGCGCTCGTCATGCAGGGAGGATAGCCGGCATGAAGACGCGCTCGCAGAAGCTCAAGCGCCTGGTCGCCGTCCAGCGCCATCTCGAGCAGATGGCGGAAGCCGACTATGTCGAAATGGTGCGCCAGCGCGAGGTGCTGGCCGAGACGATCGACGTGGTGGTCGACGCCATGGGCTCGGGACATCCGATGCACCGCATGTTTTCCGGCCACTATTCCTCGCAAGTCGGCCGCCTGGTGCAGAAGGACCAGATGCTCCTCGGTATCCAGCAGACGCACGAAGCGCGCATGCTGAAGGAGCGGGCCAAGGCTGACCGGCTTGAGGAAAACATGAAGGAAGCCCGCCAGTCGGAAGACCGCGAAGAGGCTGACAATTCCATCTATGACCTGATCGATCAACACGTTGCCGGGCAAGCGCCAGCTTCCGGTAAGGTTGAAGGGCGATAGTGCAACATCCGCAACGTTACGCCCTTATGGCGCAACGTCCGGTCAAGATGTTGAACGCGCGATTGCGCCGGCCCGCCGGGTCGCGGCCACGCCGTTTTCGAGAGGATTTGTCATGGCTATCTCGCCACCGAGCGACCTGGTGATGGATGTCGTGCGTGCGGCCGATCCGGCCGAAGTGCAGGAAGCGCAGGCCCGGCTGAAGGCCAACCGCGCCGCTTTCCAGGCGACCAGCCTTGCCGAAAACGGCAACGGCTTTGCGGCTGCCGTCAACGTCCTCAACTCCTCGCAAGGGTCGAGCGGACTTGGCGACATCGACAATCGGGTCGAGAAGCAGAAGGTTCCCGAGACCTACCGCAAGTTCGAAGCGATGATCCTGCAGAACTTCGTGAAATCCATGTTGCCGAACGACAGCGAGAACGTCTTCGGCAAGGGCACATCCGGCGATATCTGGAAGAGCATGATGGCCGAGCAGATCGGCGACGTCATTTCCAAGAGCGGCGGCATCGGCATTGCAGACCAGCTGGCGGCAGGCGACGCGCGTGAGCGCGTCACGGCTTCGCTCGACGGCAACAGCCGAAACCTGGCCGCAAGCCTCGTGCAGGAATACGAGCGCAAGACGCTCACCGGCTTTACGACCGAAGACGATAAAAACAAACAAGCTTAATTTGGGAGTTCATTTATGGAAGCTGTGGCATCCAACGACGTGCGGATCCAGAACGTGCTCGGCCGGCTGGAAATGATCATCGACAATGAGAACAGCCGCATCGGCGTCGATCCGGAGTTCGATATCAAGACGTCGAACGCGCACAAGAGCCGTTGCCTCTACGAATTGACGATGCTGCACCGCGACACGCTGCCGGGCGAGTTTTCGCCGGCCTTCGCCTCGCAGACCCGCCACCTGCGCGACAAGCTCGAGATCAATTCGCAGAAGGTCGAAGCCCATCTCGACGCCGTGCGTTCGGTTGTCGATCTCCTGAAGGCTGCCGCCCAGGATGCGGACGCCGACGGCATCTATTCCGAAGCCCAGTTCCGCTATAGCGATTTCTAATGCTGAAGCTCGTTCTCACCGGGGTATGGGTCTGTGCCGTCACGCTCGGTTCCGTCTACTATTCGATGCAGAGCGCTTCGGCGCCCGTCGTCTCGGATGCGGAAGCGACGCGGCGTGCATCGGAGCAATATGTTCCGGGAGAAATGATCACGGTCCCCGTCATCAAGGACGGGGCCGTCCAGGGTTATTTTCTGACCAAGCTGTCCTTCTCCGCGACTAAGGAAGGCATCAACAACCTGCCGGCGCCGCTGCGCCAGATGGTGACCGATCAGTTGTACGACCTGCTTGTCGGTTCGCGCTTCATCGATGTCGCCGATACCGGTACCTTCGACCTGCCGACCTTCAAGTCGACGGTCAAGGACGGGTTGAACAAGAAGCTTGGTGGCGAGGTGATCACCGAGGTCCTCGTCGAACAGCTCGAATATCTGACCAAGGACGACGTCAAGCGCGTTGCCACCGGCCAGAACGTGCCGCGCCAGAAGCCGGTTCCAATCGTCGACAAGAACGGTAATGTTGCCGGCGACAAACTGCCCGTAGGCGGCGTCAACGCGAGCAGCAGCAGCCACTGATCCGCGATCAGTTCTTTTCCGGATTGCGGTATTGCTCGTTGACCAGGCCCGCCTCTGCCATCAGCCGCCCGACAGCGACGTAGAAGTGGTAGAAGCCGGCCGAAAGCAGGCCGGTCTTTCTCCAGAGTTTGACACCGCGCGGCAACGCGGCTGCCAGCAGTGCAAGCGATTTCCCCAAGGTCCTTGCGCGTCCACCGAAGCTCGGGTCGCGCCGATGTTCGAGCATCGTCGAGATCGCGCCGTTTCGAAGGCTGCGCGCCCTGACCCACGAGGCGCTGGTGCGCCGGCCCGGCACCGTTTCGGCGACCCACGCCTCCTTCGACCAGGCAAAGGTAAAGCCTTGCGCCTTGCATCGGCTGTAGAAATCCGCGTCTCCGCCGCCGATGAAGTTGAAGGCCGGATCGAGAAACGGGCGCGGCACCGCATCGAGAACCCGGCGCGTTACAAGCACATTGCCTGAGGAAAAGAGGATGGGCACGGGTCCGGTTGTCTCGTAGTGAGGCGTAAAGACCGGATGACGCTTCCATTTCTGCCCGCCGGCATCCTCGAACACCGGCAGCTGCGGACCGCCCACCATGTCGGCACCAGTCGCCTGTTGTGCCGCGACGAGGCAATCGAGCCATTCTGGCGCCGCGATCTCGTCGTCATCGATGATCGCGATGGCCTGCAGGTTGGGGTAGGTTTCGAGCGCCATCGCAAAGCCGGCATTGTAGGCGTGGCAGTTTCCGCGCTGGTGGGCGATGATGACGAGCGAGTCTGAGGGGTGCCCGAGAAAGAAGTCCTTGGCGGCGGCGGTACCTGCAAGACCTTCGTTGTCGTTCTCGACGACAACGGTGGCAAAGGCGACGTCAGGCCTTTGGGAAACAATGGTTTTCAACGTCTTGATGAGATGTTCGGGTCGACGGAAAGTCGGCATGACGACGACAAGCTCGATGTCACCGGCGTCTTCCAACTCGGTTCGGAAAGAGATGGAAATATCCTGGCCGATCGACGTCATCATAAAACCTGTGCAAGCGGATCGCTGCGGCCCACTAAACCAAATCTTCCTAAACAGATACTGAACCGGTAAAACGACTTTTGAATGAAGACTTTAAGCCGTCCTTCACCGCACCCTGTTAAAGATGGCTTTAATGCTCCATCCATGACGTGTGGCACAATGCATCTGATCCTGGTTTCCTCGCTCGTTCCCGTCGAAAATCCCGCTTCCGGGTTCGATATCGCAAACCGCGCGCTGCTTGACGGTCTCGTCGCGCTCGGTCATCGGGTCAGCGTCGTCGGATTCCTGCAGCCTGGCCGCGCGCCAGCGCCGGGTTGCCAGATGCACCTCCTTGGCGAGCTCGAGGTGACCAATGCCAAGGTTGGCCGCCTGCAGAAGTCGCGCTGGCTCGCGACTGCCCTTCTCAACAGGACATCCGTGTCATCCGCCAAGATGCTCGGCGTATCGGCCGGCCGGATCCAGTCGATCCTGGACGGTCTCGCACCCTTCGACGGCGTGGTGCTCAATTCGGTGCAACTGCCCGCGGCCTTCGCGCAGGTCTTCCGGCCCTATCCCTCGATCTACGTCGCGCACAATGTCGAAGCAAATTCCGCACTGGAGAACGCCGAGCGCGCCAAAGGGGCGTTCGAGCGCTACCTGTTCAGGCGAGAGGCCTATTACCTCGAACGCTACGAGCAGCAACTGGCGCAGGACGCGGTGGCCCTGTGGACGTTTGCCGAGGCGGATCGTCTCGGTTTCGGTCGGGCGGTCGCTGACCGGGCTTTCGTGCTGCCGCTGGTTACCGGTTGGGCCGCACCGACATGCCCCGTTGTTGCGCGCGAGCACGACCTTGGCCTGATCGGCACGTGGAGCTGGCGGCCGAACAGGCTCGGGCTGGATTGGTTTCTGGACGAGGTCGTGCCGCATCTGCCGACGGACATGTCGATCGCGGTTGCCGGGCAACTCGAGGGAACGCCAGCTGTTTCGCACCCGGGTCTGCGCTTCGTCGGCCGGGTGCCGGATGCACGTGCGTTCGTGGCAGCGAGCGGCGTGGTGCCTTTGATCAGCCGCGGCGGCACCGGCGTGCAGCTGAAAAGCATCGAGACGTTTGAACTCGGCATACCCTCAGTCGCCACCAGCGCTTCGCTGCGCGGCATCGACGCGGTCCCGGACAATTGCGTGACGACCGATGATCCGCGGGAGTTCGCGCGTCGGCTCGCTGAAAAGGTGGACCGCGTTCGGGCAGGCGCGTCGCAACGCGCGGACGGGACCCTGTTCCACCAGGCCCAGAAGAGCCGGATGATGCAGGTGATGCGCGATGTGTTGCCCGGTCTCGCCTCCGATGGTGTGGGCGGCAGAACGGCGCGCGGTTCTCAGCCTCGCTGGACTGTTCACGACGGAGGGCGCTGACGATGGCTGTCGCCGCCGCAAACAACATTGCGCTGTCCCAGCGGATGATCCTCGGTGTTCCCGTAGCCGATCCCGGTTGGGCGAATGCGTTCGAATTTGCCAGCGAAGCGGCATGCAGCCCGGCCGGCCAGGTCAGGATCGCCTTTCTGAACGCCAACAACGCCAACCTGATGATGGAAGATGCGGAGTACCAGGAGGTGTTGCGCCGGCAGGTCGTGTTTCCCGACGGCCATGGCGTCGACATCGCCTCCTATGTGTTCCACGGCGACATGTTTCCGGCCAACCTGAACGGAACCGATTTCGTTCCGGGCCTCTTGACCTATATCGAGCGTCCGCTGCGGGTCGCGATGATCGGCGCGCGGCCGGAGGTGCTGGCACGCGCAGCCGAGAACCTGGGCAAACATGCGCCCTGGCACGAATTCTTGCCCATATCGCACGGCTTCTTCGATCGAAGCCGCTCCGGGGAGATCCTTGCGGCGGTGCGGGCTTGCCGGGCCGACATTCTCATCGTTGCCATGGGAAGTCCGATGCAGGAGAAATGGGTCGATGCCCATGTCGGCGCGCAGGATGCCCGACTGGTGATCACCGTCGGCGCGCTGTTCGATTTCGTCGCTCACGCCATTCCGCGCGCGCCAAAGCTTGTTCGCAGGCTCCGGCTCGAGTGGCTTTACCGGCTCTTCCTAGAGCCGAAGCGCCTGTGGCGGCGCTATATCGTCGGTAATCCCTTGTTCTTGTTTCATGTCGCCCGTCATAAGCTGTCGGGCAAAGCTCGCAAGAGCGTCGGCAAGGCCAGCCTCGGAGCGCGAAAGTATTGACCCGTCCTTCCACGCGAACCGCAGTCGTCACTGCGTCCTATGCCAACGACTTCGAACGCTGTCGCCTGATGTGCGAGAGCATGGATCGCCGGCTGCAGGGCGACTGGATGCATTATCTGCTGGTCGCCGACTTCGACGTCACGCTGTTCCGGCAGCTCGAGGGCGCGCGCAGGCAGGTCGTGAGCGAACGCGATCTCTTGCCCCGGTGGCTGCATCCCGTTTCCGACCCCTTTTCAGGCGGGCGCCGGAAAATCTGGTTGACCCCGTTCGGCCTGCCGTTGCGCGGCTGGCATGTGCAGCAGCTCCGTCGTCTGTCGCTTGCGCGGCATATAGATGAAGCGGCGATGTTCGCAGTCGATTCCGACGTGGTTTTCCTGCGTGATTTCGACCCGGCAACGCTCTGGTGCGACGGCAGCCTGACGCTCTATCGCAAGGATGCGGCGATCGACGCGAACATGCGCTCGAACCACCTGGCCTGGCTTGCGCATTCCGACCGTCTTCTCGGTATCGGCCCTTATGCACTTCCCGCCAACGATTACATCAACACCTTGATCGCCTGGCGCAGCGACACCTGCCGCAAGCTGATCGAGCATGTCGAGGCGCTCAGCGGACGCAACTGGGTGCGCGCCGTCACCGCGTCTCGCGCCTTCTCTGAATGCACGATCTACGGCCGCTTCGTCGACGAGGTGCTGGGTGGACAGGGACACGTGCCGTCGCCCAACGCGCTTTGCCATGTGCTCTGGTTCGACGACAGTTATCGGCAGGGGATCGCCGGCCTGAGGGACTTCCTTCATGACCTGGCGCCGCACCAGATCGGCATCGGCGTGCAGTCGTTCGTGGGTCACGATCTGGAAGATATTCGCAAGGCGGTCGTGGAACTCGCCGCCTGAGCTTCACCAGGCTCAGATGACCCGGTTGGCCGGCTTGGCGAGCGCCGTGTAGGTCAGGCCGAAGGACAAGAGATAGAGCGCCAGGAAAATCAGGTTGAGGGCCGGCGCCCAGGCTGCGACATCGGTGGTCTGCGTCAAAAGCAGCGAAAGCAGCCCGGCTTTTACCACGCCCGCGACCAGCAGATTGGCCATGCGTCGAACCGTGCGTCCGGTCGCGTAGAGCAGCTCCGAATGATATTCGATCAGGTTGCGGAACGAGGGTACCAGCAGGATCGTCGCTACGATCGGTGCGGCGGCCGACACGTTGTGGCCAAGACCGTTCGGGAAAATGGCGAGATAGATCGCCATGGCGGCGATCGCCGCGAATGAGGCGGCCGCCACCGCGAACTCGATCGACAGGCGCACAGGCCAGCGCGCGATCGCATCCGGCGTGCGCATGATCCGCTGGACGAGCAGCGTGTTGAACGATCGCACGGGCAGGGCGGTGAGGTCGGCGAGCCGCATCAGGATGGCGTAGACGCCGGAGACGGCCGGGCCGCCGATCGCCAGCACGACGATCTTGTCGAACTCGGACTGCACGTAGAACAGGATTTCGGCGCCAGCGACCGAAACCGAATCAGCCCAGCGACGCACATAGAGGCGCGGTTGCCAGCGAAGGCGCACCCGCGGGTAGAACAAGGCGAGCGCGACCAGAAGGCTGATGGCGTTGGCGGCAAGATAGAACTGCGACCAGGCGGCGAGCGTCGTTGCCTCAGACAGTGCAAAGAGCAGGGCGGCAACTGTGCGGATGGCGGTGGCGATGACGACGAGCAGGGCGCCGCGACCGAAGCGGCCAAGGCCGTTGAGAACGATGACCGCGGTTTCGAGGCCGCGCCAGCATATGATCTCCGCAACCATCAAGGCCGCAAAGGTCCCGGCCGACATGTCGCGCGCGAAAAGCGCAAGGTAGGTGCCGGTACAGATAAGCGCGATCAGAGGCAGCGAAAGCAGCGCGCCGACGAGAAAGCCGGCGCTATAGGTGCCGACGAGCAGCGGCTTGACGGTCGCCACACGGTAGAGTGGCGACATGAAGCCGAAGGCCAGCGCCCTCGATATCATGATGCCGGCGGCCGACGCGGTGGCAAAGAGACCGAAATCGGAGATGGCAAGCGTATTGGCGATCGCGATGAAATAGGCGAGCGACAGGATGAGGCGCCCCGCCGAGCCCCCCGTCATGGAGAGGTAGGCGTGGATAAGCGCCTGATGGCGAAGATAAAGCGCTTTGATGCGATGCAACAAGGTCGAGCTTCCAATAGTCCTTCTCGTCATATGCGGGAATGTTTAATAAGGCGTGAGATCGACAAGTTGCAGGGCGGTTTCTTTCGTCAAAATTAACCATTTGTTTTCCCTGTTTCCTTAGGTTGAATTCACTATTCGGAATTCGCCATCTCGGCACCCGCGGGATAAGTCATGTTCAACGTCGACGACGAAAAACGCCCGGTTCCGCGTGCATCGTTGCTCGATATCGCAGCAGCGAGTTCGCGAGACCCGAAGCCAGCGCAGAGGCCGGACGCCGCGCCAAGCGGATCCCCGGGCGTGTCGTTGCTCAATCGCTATGCCGCGGCCGACGAAGCCGCCGAGAAACCGCGCGCTGACGGGCGCCCGCCGTCACAGCCCCGGACACAAGCATCGGCGACATCTCAATTGCCGCGATCCCGCCCCGAGACGCAATCGTCTCTGGGTGGCGCCACATCCCGGCCGCAGCCGAAGCGCGGTATTCGCGGCGCAGGCGCCAAGATGGCGCGATGGCTTGATGGCGGCGATGCGTCCGGCAACGACGGCGGAAATACGCTGCCGCCACCCGGCGACAGGCCGCTCATAGACCTCAAGGCGGTGCTTCGCTCCGTCTGGCAGCTTCGCTACGTCATTGCCGCCACGACGGTTCTCGGCGCAGTCGCGGGTGTTGCGATCGCGCTTTCGACACCCAGCGTCTACCTTTCCGAGAGCCGGCTCTATATCGACCCGCGGGAAGTTCGGCTGACCGATTCCGACCTCTCCAAGCAATCGCTGGCGACGGAAGGCATCCTTGCCCTTGTGGACAGTCAGCTCGAAGTGCTGCGCTCGCGCACCGTTATGGAGAAGGTCGCCCGTGATCTCGACCTCAGGAACGATGCCGAGTTTTCGGGCACAGGTGCTGCCGACGGCGAGGTGCCGCCCCGCACGCTGCAGAAGCTCAGCGACGCCATCCGCGTCTGGCGCGATCCCAAGACGTTCATTGCCATCGTCGAGGCAGAAAGCCGAAGCCCGGAGAGATCCGCCGAGATCGTGAACCATCTGGTCGAAACGTTTCTCGGTGAGGAGACGGCCGCACAATCGGGCTTCTTCCAGAAGACGACCGCGGCACTCGACCAGCGTATCGGCGAGCTCAAGTCCGAGCTCGATACTCTGGAAAAGGCGATCGAGGAGTATAAGGCGCGCAACGACATCGTTGGGGCAGGCGGCGAACTGATCGCGGACAAGCAATTGCTCAGCCTCAGCGACCAGGTTGCAGCCGCCCGCAATCGCATTGCCGAAGCCAAGGCCAAGGCCGAGGTTTCCGGACGGGTCCGGATTGACGACGTTTTGACCGGTGCCTTTCCCGAGGAGGTCGGTTCGATAGCGCTTGCCGAACTGCGCAAGCAGTATGCGGCGACCCGCGCGCAGTTGAGCTCGCTCGACGCAAGCCTTGGCCCCCGTCATCCCCAGCGCATTGCCGTCGTGCAGTCGCTCGATTCCTCCCGCGCCGAGATTGCCAATGAGCTGCGGCGTATTGCTGCCGCCTCACAAACAGATCTCGAACGCGCCGAGCGCGCCGAACAGGACCTCGTCCGCCAGTTTGCGGCGCAGAAAGCGCGCCAGATCAATTCGTCCGGTGAAATGGTCGAGCTGCGCGAGCTGGAGAGAAATGCGGCTGCGACCCGCGAAATCTACGAATCCTTCCTGAAGCGCGCCAGCGAAACGCGCGAGGAAGAAAAGCTGACGACCAAGAACATCCGTGTCGTCTCACGGGCCGAGCCCGCATTGTTGCCCAAGGGGCCGTCGCGCAAGATCATCGTCGTCGGCGCAACAATCGCCGGTTTCCTCGCCGGTCTTGGTCTCGGCATCCTGCTCGGGGTCTACCGCAGCCTGAACGGCCTGTTTGCCGCTCCAAGAGGCGTACCGCCGGAGACCGTCGATCCCGACCCGCCCGCGCCGGGTACGGACCCGGATCCTGGCCCGTTGTCGCGCACGCGCAACGAGCAGGATCAGCCGATCCGCGAGGCCGACCTGCCGCCGCCCTTTTCGCCGGCAGCTCATCACGCGCAGTCGTTGACTGCCGCCTATCTCGCCTCGCGTGCGCTTGTAACGCCTGCCGCGCCGCCCATGCGTCCGTCCCGGGATGTCGAGCCGGAGGATGGCGCCGGTATTGCCAAGGTTCAGGGCGATCTTCGCGCCCTGAGGTCCCGGGTCGAAAGCTATTCCCGCCAGAAAGTCGCACGCGGCTGAGCCTCGGGCGCACCTTCCCGTTCGCGGTGACATTGCAGCGATGAGAGGAAATGTCGCGGCGCGCAGCGCAAGCGTGCATCTGGTGGTCGCTACCCCTTGCATTTATGCGTTTGGGACAGCATAGGGCGCTTTGAGGCAATCGCCTTTCCCGAGGCGAACTAGAGTGTGCCCGCGAACAGGAAGCCAGGAGGAACGCCGTGACGACTGTGATAGATGGCAAGCAGGTCGCCGCTTCGGTTATCGAGGCCGTGAAATCCGCGACACAAGCGCTCGAAGCGGATGCAGGCGTGCGACCCGGTCTCGCGGTGGTGATCGTCGGCAACGATCCGGCAAGCCATGCCTATGTCGCCTCCAAGAGCAGGATGGCCAAGGAGTGCGGCTTCCAGTCGATCCAGCATACTCTGCCTGAGGACACGACGCAGGAGGATCTGGCGGCGCTCGTTGCCAAGCTCAATGCGGACGCCACGATCCACGGCATTCTCGTGCAGCTGCCGCTGCCCAAACCCCTGAATTCAGAACCGATCATTCAGTCGATCCTGCCGGAAAAGGACGTGGACGGCCTGCATGTGGTCAACGCCGGCAAGCTGGCGACCGGTGATCTCGAAGGCGGCCTCGTCTCGTGCACGCCGGCAGGTGCGATGGTGTTCGTGCGCCAGACCCATGGCGACGATCTTTCGGGCCTCAACGCCGTGGTCGTCGGTCGCTCCAATCTGTTCGGCAAGCCGATGGCGGCCCTGCTGCTTGCCGCCAATGCGACGGTGACGACGGCGCATTCGCGCACGAAAGACCTGCCGGCAGTCTGCCGCAATGCCGATATTCTGGTCGCGGCCGTCGGCCGGCCCGAGATGGTCAAGGCTGACTGGGTCAAGCCCGGCGCGACCGTCATCGATGTCGGGATCAACCGCGTGCCCGCACCGGAAAAGGGCGAGGGAAAATCCAAGCTCGTCGGCGATGTCGCCTTTGGCGAGGTGGAGAAGGTCGCGGGCGTGATTACGCCCGTGCCGGGCGGCGTCGGCCCGATGACGATCGCCATGCTGATGGCAAACACGGTCATTGCCGCCTATCGCAAGGCAGGCCGCAAGCCGCCGCGCTTCTGATCGCCAAGGGATAGTCGAAGCCCTGACGCGCCGCCTTTGCGGCGCGTTTTTCATTTTTGCGGAGCGGGGCCGGTCGACGCGCGCACGATCAGTTCGGCGCGCCACAGTTCCTGGTCGGGATAGGCGCCGCTCTTCAGGATGCTGGCGATCAGCCTTGTCGCGATGCGCCCGCCGGCCGCCCTCAGCGAGGAGCGCGTCGTCGTCAGCGGCACGCTGAAATTCTCCGGCTTCAGCATCGGCAGCACATCGTCATGGGCGATCAGCGAGATATCGCGGCCGATCGCCAGCCCTGCCTGGTTGATGGCGCGCACGGCCCCGAGCGCAAGCACCGTGCTCGAGCAGAGAACGGCGGTCGGAGCATCGGGCTGCTGAAGAAAGCGCTGCATGCTGCGATAACCGTGTTCGTCGGTCATCAGCGAGTGATGGACGAGTGCTTCATCGAGGTTCAGCCCGTGCTCGGCCAATGCCCGGGCCATGCCTTTCCGACGGCGGATGGAAAAACTCAGATAGTCCGGGCCGTTGATCAATGCGATCCGGCGGTGACCGAGCTGGATCAGCAGTCGTGCCGCGTCGTAGAATGCGGCTGTGTTGTCGATATCGAGGAATGGATAGTCCCGTGCCTCGCCGATCGAGCGCCCATGCACGACAAAGGGCATGGAGAGCGATTTCAGCATGGCGATGCGCGGATCGTTGGCGCGCATATAGGCAAGAAACAGCGCATCGACATTGCCGCTGGCGGCCAGCCGCTGGAAGGTTGCCTCTTCGTCCTCCGGTGCGCTCGGATTGAGCACGAAATGAAAGTCGTGTTTGACCGCTTCCTCGCCCAGCCCCGCCAGGAACTCGCCGAAATGCACGTCGGAGTCGATGCCGGCGGCGATCGGCATGACCATGCCGATCGAGTACGCCTTGCCGGTCGCAAGCCGTTGGGCCGCCCGGTTCGGCCGATAGCCGGTTTCGCGCACCGCCTGCAGCACGCGCTGGCGGGTTTCGGCGTTGACTTCCGGATAGCCGTTCAGCGCCCGGCTGACTGTCGTCTGCGACAGGCCGAGAAGTTCCGCGAGCTGCTTGAGATTGACCGCCATGGTCAATTTTCCTCCCAAAGCGCTTTGGATATCCGTATGATTTTTATGGTTTCATCCAGCGCCCTCGATTTCTGTAACACTCGTTTTTCATCATACAAAGCAGAATTCGGTGGCTTCGCGCTGCAAAAAGTTGCCGCAAAGCAAAATAATGTCGGATGGAGGCCGGTGGAGTGAAAGCTCTTGACTCCTGGAGTGTCGCAATGGTTTGTTAGCAAACTCAAAGCGCTTTGAATTTTGCGCGTTGATGATCTGCCCGGTGGGATCCGGGTTCATCTTTGGGAGGAGAGCACCGTGAAAAGATCATTTCTGTTGAGCGTGGCCGCGCTGGCGCTGTTTGCGGGCGCTGCCGGCGCTGCGGATCTGAAGTTCAAGCCTGGTGAAGATGCGAAATTCAACTGGGCGAGTTTCGAAGAGTTCAAGAAGGGCCATGATCTCAAGGGCCAGACGCTGACGATATTCGGCCCCTGGCGCGGCGAGGACGAGGCGCTGTTCAAGAGCGTCTATGCCTATTTCGTCGAGGCGACCGGCGTCGAGATCAAGTATTCGTCCTCGGAAAACTACGAGCAGCAGATCGTCATCGACACCCAGGCCGGTAGCCCGTCGGACGTTTCCATCCTGCCGCAGCCGGGCCTGATCGGCGATCTCGCTTCCAAGGGCTATCTGACGCCGCTCGGCGACGACACCCAGAAGTGGCTGCTCGACAACTATGCCGCCGGTCAGTCCTGGGTCGACCTTTCGACCTACAAGGGCAAGGACGGCAATGCCGCCCTTTATGCCTTCCCCTACAAGATCGACGTGAAGTCGCTGGTCTGGTACTCGCCCGAAAACTTCGAGGACGCCGGCTACGAAGTGCCCAAGACCATGGAAGAGCTGAAGGCGCTGACCGAGAAGATCGCTGCCGACGGCCAGAAGCCCTGGTGCATCGGCCTCGGCTCGGGTGGCGCTACCGGCTGGCCAGCCACCGACTGGGTCGAAGACATGATGCTGCGCACGCAGCCGGCCGACGTCTATGACAAGTGGGTCAAGAACGAGATCCCGTTCAATGATGCCGCCGTCGTCGGCGCGATCGACGAATTCGGCTGGTTCGCCAAGAACGACAAGTTCGTCGATGGCGGCGCGGCAGCCGTTGCGTCCACCGACTTCCGCGACAGCCCGAAGGGCCTGTTTGCCTCGCCGCCGAAGTGCTACCTGCACCACCAGGCGTCGTTCATTCCGTCCTTCTTCCCCGAGGGCACGGTGATCGGCGAGGACGCCGACTTCTTCTACATGCCGCCCTATGAGAGCAAGAAGGACCTCGGCAATCCGGTGCTCGGCGCCGGCACGCTGGCGATGATCACCAAGGACACCCCTGCCGCACGCGCCTTCATCGAGTTCCTGAAGACGCCGATCGCGCATGAAGTCTGGATGGCGCAGACAAGCTTCCTGACGCCCTACAAGAGCGTCAACGTCGATGCCTATGGCAACCCGCCGCTGAAGAAGCAGGGTGAGATCCTGCTGAATGCCACGACCTTCCGCTTCGACGGCTCTGACCTGATGCCCGGCAAGATCGGTGCGGGCGCGTTCTGGACCGGCATGGTCGATTTCGTCGGCGGCAAGTCGGCGACCGACGTTGCAGACAGCGTCCAGAAGGCCTGGGACGCCATCAAGTAAGAACCGGACGGCGGGCGGCAATTGCGCCGCCCGCCCTGTCCTTGGGGTCCATCGAACGCTCGGGCGTCTGGACCCCAACGAGAACGGCGACAATCGCCATGCCCTGCGCGAAACGCGCACTTGGGGGAGGGACATGTCATGCAACAGCTCGTCTTTGCGGTAGGCACGATGGTGGCCGGGGTGCTCGGCTGTGCGGCCTATTTCTGGGGAACCAGCTTCATCCTCGATCTGATCTTCCCTTCGAAGGGAAGATCCGGTGTCGAAGCGTCGCGCAATCTGCGTATCACCAATGCCATCCGGCCATGGCTGTTTCTCGCCCCCGCGCTGTTCGCGCTGACCATCTATCTCATCTACCCCGTAATCATGTCGGTCTGGTTCAGTGTGCACGATCGCGCCGGACAAAACTTCGTGGGTGCCAGCAACTACGTCTGGATGCTGAACGATGGCGAGTTTCGCCAGTCGATCTTCAACAATTTCCTCTGGCTGCTGGTGGTGCCGGCGCTCGCGACCTTCTTCGGGCTTGTCATCGCGGCCCTGACCGATCGCATCTGGTGGGGCAATATCGCCAAGACCCTGATCTTCATGCCGATGGCGATCTCCTTCGTCGGCGCTGCCGTCATCTGGAAATTCATCTACGACTATCGCGCTGAGGGCACGGAACAAATCGGTCTCCTGAACGCCATCGTCGTTGCCTTCGGCGGCGAGCCGCAGGCCTGGATCACGCTGCCCTTCTGGAACAACTTCTTCCTCATGGCGATCCTCGTCTGGATCCAGACCGGCTTTGCCATGGTCATCCTCTCGGCCGCGCTGCGCGGCATCCCGGAAGAGACGGTCGAGGCCGCCGTGATCGATGGCGCCAATGGCTGGCAGATCTTCTTCAAGATCATGGTGCCGCAGATCTGGGGCACGATCGCCGTGGTCTGGACGACGATCACGATCCTCGTCCTCAAGGTCTTCGACATCGTTCTGGCGATGACCAACGGGCAATGGCAGAGCCAGGTGCTCGCCAACCTGATGTTCGACTGGATGTTCCGCGGCGGTGGCGACTTCGGGCGAGGCGCTGCTATCGCCGTCGTCATCATGGTGCTGGTCATCCCGATCATGGTCTGGAACATCCGCAACGCGGCCAAAGAAATGAAGGGGCACTGAGATGAACCCGGCGACCCGCTCCCCTCTTACCTGGGCCGTTCACCTGTCGGTCCTGCTCCTGGTCGCGCTCTGGACCCTGCCGACGGCCGGCCTGTTGATCTCGTCGCTGCGCGACAAGGATCAACTGGCCGTCTCCGGCTGGTGGACGGCTCTCTCGACCTCAACCCAGAACATCGTCGCCCGTGCGCCGGGCGCCGACAGCCAGGTCGAGCGTGACGGCAAGTTCGTGATCTCGGGCGACGTGCTTGCCGGTACTGCCGCCGGCGAAGTGTCCGCTTTCGGCTTTTCGAGCCAGAAGCCGACCGCCTTCAAGCCCGGCGAAACCGCGGAACTGAACGATGGCGAAAAGCTGACGGTGCAGGCCGATGGCAGCTTCGAGATCGTTTCCGACACCAAGATGGAAGGCTCGCGCGGCCAGCGCATCTTCTTCACCGCCGCCGTGCCGCCGCGCTTCACCTTCGACAACTACGTCGAGGTGCTGAGCGCCGAAGGCATCGGCGCATCCTTCATCAATTCACTGACGGTCGCCATTCCCTCGACGATCATCCCGATCCTGATTGCCGCCTTCGCTGCCTATGCGCTCGCCTGGATGCCGTTTCCGGGCCGCGCGATCCTGATCGCCGTCGTCGTCGGCCTGCTCGTCGTGCCGCTGCAGATGTCGCTGATCCCGCTGTTGAAGCTTTACAACGGCGTAGGCGCCTTCTTCGGCGTGCCGGCCAAGACCTATGTCGGCATCTGGCTTGCGCATACCGGCTTCGGCCTGCCGCTGGCGATCTATCTCTTGCGCAACTACATGGCCGGCCTGCCGCGCGAGATCATGGAATCCGCGCGTGTCGACGGCGCCAGCGACTTCGACATCTTCGTCAAGATCATCCTGCCCTTGTCGTTTCCGGCGCTGGCGTCCTTTGCGATCTTCCAGTTCCTGTGGACCTGGAACGACCTGCTTGTCGCCATCGTCTTCCTCGGTGCCGGCCAGGACGAGTTGGTGCTCACAGGCCGGCTGGTCAATCTGCTCGGATCTCGCGGCGGCAATTGGGAAATCCTGACGGCCTCCGCCTTCATCACCATCGTCGTTCCCCTGATCGTCTTCTTCAGCCTGCAGCGCTACCTCGTGCGCGGCCTGCTGGCAGGATCGGTCAAGGGCGGCTGACCTCACAGGGACCACTGAACGCAATGAGCATGACTGAAATGAGTGTACCCGGATTGCAGATCGACAAGGACTGGTGGCGTGGCGCGGTGATCTATCAGATCTATCCGCGCTCCTACCAGGATTCCAACGGCGACGGCATCGGCGACCTCAAGGGCATCACCGCCCGGTTGCCGCATGTCGCCTCGCTCGGCGCCGACGCCATCTGGATCTCGCCCTTTTTCACGTCGCCGATGAAGGATTTCGGCTACGACGTTTCCAACTACACCGACGTTGACGGCATCTTCGGCGATCTTGCCGATTTCGACGAACTCATCGCCGAGGCCCATCGCCTTGGCATCCGGGTGATGATCGACCTCGTGCTATCGCACACTTCGGACCAGCACCCCTGGTTCGTGGAAAGCCGCGCCAGCCGGAAGAATGCCAAGGCGGACTGGTATGTATGGGCGGACTCCAAGCCCGATGGCACGCCGCCGAACAACTGGCTGTCGATCTTCGGCGGCTCGGCCTGGGCCTGGGATCCGACGCGGCTGCAGTACTACCTGCACAACTTCCTGACCTCGCAGCCGGATCTCAACCTGCACAATCCTGAAGTCCAGGAGGCGCTGTTGGGCGTCGAGCGCTTCTGGCTCGAGCGCGGCGTCGACGGTTTCCGCCTCGACACCATCAACTTCTATTTCCACGACAAGCAGCTGCGCGACAATCCGGCGCTGGCGCCCGAGCGCCGCAACGCCCAGACCGCACCGGCGGTCAACCCGTACAATTATCAGGAACATCTCTACGACAAGAACCAGCCGGAAAACCTGGCGTTCCTGAAGCGTTTTCGCGCCGTCATGGACGAGTTCCCGGCGATTGCCGCCGTCGGCGAAGTCGGCGACAGCCAGCGTGGCCTCGAGATTGCCGGCGAGTACACCTCCGACGGCGACAAGATGCACATGTGCTACGCCTTCGAGTTCCTGGCGCCCGATCCGCTGACGCCCGCAGGTGTCGCCGAGGTGCTGCATAACTTCCAGAAAGCTGCGCCCGAGGGCTGGGCCTGCTGGGCGTTTTCCAACCACGACGTCGTGCGTCATGTCAGCCGCTGGGGCGATGGTGTCGCCGACCGCGATGCCCATGCCAAGCTGCTCGCCAGCCTGTTGATGTCGCTGCGCGGTTCCGTCTGCATCTACCAGGGTGAGGAGCTGGCGCTTGGCGAAGCCGAACTCGCCTACGAAGACTTGAAGGATCCCTACGGCATTCAGTTCTGGCCGGATTTCAAGGGCCGCGACGGCTGCCGAACCCCGATGGTCTGGGACAGCACGGCTGCAAATGGCGGCTTTGGCGATGCCAAACCCTGGCTACCGGTGCCGGCCGAACATCTTAAGCGGGCAGTCTCCGCCCAGAAAGGCGATGAAGCCTCCGTGCTGGAGCACTACCGTCGCTTCCTGCAGTTCCGCAAGGCGCATCCGGCCCTTGCAAAGGGCGAGATCGAGTTTCGCAGCACCGATGCGCCGGCGCTTTCCTTCGTGCGCAGCCACGGCAACGAGAAGCTCTTCTGCGCCTTCAACATGAGCGCTGACGCCGCCAGGGTCGATTTGCCTGGGGAGCCGGTGGAGGTTCTCGAAGGACATGGCTTTCCGGCCAAGATCGCAGGCGACAAGGTCAATCTTCCGGCCTGGAGCGCATTCTTCGCGCGCCTGGTGTGAGATCGCGACTGATAAGTCTAAGAAAACGAGAGATAAGAGAGACGAAGGGGAGGGTGCGATGACAGGTCTGACGCTTAAAGATATCCGCAAGTCCTACGGTGCGGTCGATGTCATTCACGGCATCAATCTCGACATCAAGCAGGGCGAGTTCATCGTGTTCGTCGGACCGTCCGGTTGCGGCAAGTCGACATTGCTGCGCATGATCGCCGGGCTGGAGGAGATCACCGGCGGCGACATGTTCATCGACGGCGAACGTGTCAACGACGTGCCGCCCTCCAAGCGCGGCATCGCCATGGTGTTTCAGTCCTATGCGCTTTATCCGCATATGACCGTTTACGACAACATGGCCTTTGGCATGCGCATCGCCAAGGAGAGCAAGGAGGAGATCGACCGGCGCGTACGCGCGGCCGCCGATATCCTGCAACTGACCAAGTATCTCGATCGTCTGCCCAAGGCGCTTTCCGGCGGCCAGCGCCAGCGCGTGGCGATCGGGCGGGCGATCTGCCGCGATCCCAAGGTCTTTCTGTTCGACGAGCCGCTGTCGAACCTCGACGCCGCATTGCGCGTTGCCACCCGCATCGAGATCGCCAGGCTCAACGAACAGATGGCCGATACGACGATGATCTATGTCACTCACGACCAGGTCGAGGCGATGACGCTTGCCGACCGGATCGTCGTACTGTCGGCAGGTCATATCGAGCAGGTCGGCCCGCCGCTCGAGCTTTACGAGCGGCCCGCCAACCTGTTCGTCGCCCGCTTCATCGGCTCACCGGCGATGAACGTCATCCCCGCGACGATCACGGCGACAGGTCCGCAGACGACGGTGAAGCTTGCCGGGGGCAAGTCGGTGACGCTCGACATCGCCACCAACGCATCGGAAAACGGCAAGACGGCAAGCTTCGGCGTGCGCCCGGAAGACCTGCAGACGGCGAGCGGCGAGGACTTCCTTTTCGAGGGCACGGTGTCGATCGTCGAGGCGCTCGGCGAAGTGACGCTGCTCTACATCGAAGGGCTTGTCGAAAAGGAGCCGATTATCGCCAAGATCCCGGGCATCCTGCCCATTCACCGCGGCGAAAAGGTGCGGTTTACCGCCGACAAGAACAAGCTGCATCTGTTCGACGCTGGCGGCAAGAGCTACCGCGCCTGAACCACCCGTGGTTTTCCCCATCGACCCGTCCGATTTTCGGACGGGTTTTTTCATTCCGCGCCCTCGATCTACCCTCTGTTAAATTTCTTCCTCTAGCCTGAATACAGGGGATATTTAGGGGCCTTTTGAATGACGACCGCGGTGCCGATGCTGCAGCAGCACTTCCTGAACAAGGAAGAATCTTTCATGTACGATCGCGAGACCACCTTCCCGATGGAGGACACGCGAAACGAGGCGCGCATCGAATATACTGAAAAAGGCATGACGCAGCTAAGCTCGCGCCGCTGCGAGATCATCAAGCTGTCGAAAAGCGGTGCCGTGCTCGGCATCCTGACGAAGTACCAGCTGCCGCAGAATTTTTACCTCGACATTCCGAGTGCCCGCATCCAGATGATCGGCTGCCTGGTCAAGCGCGTTCACGCCAACAACATCATCGAGGCGCGCTTCCTGCGGCTTCTGACCGACCGCGATCTCAACCGCATCTTCGTCTACAGCACGCATCCGAACCATCGCAACCGCACGCTCGACATCTATCGCTGAGCGCCCGCCATGGTCGCGGCCACCTGCCGGCCCGGCTGGTGCGGGCGGCTGGACGACCCGCTTCTCGCGCAGCCTGGACATCGGAAGCTGGTCGCGGCGTGTCGTGCTTGACTTCGGGCTCGCGCCTGGATTGCATGTCCCATCCGCGCGACACACGAGGCAAGCCAGCGATGACACGCCCATACCGTCTTTCATGCCACTGCGGCGAGATCGGCATCGAAGTCGATGAGGAACTCAAGGACTTGGTCGAGTGCAATTGCTCGACGTGCCGACGCACCGGTTTTCTGCACTGGAAAGTCGATGCGAGCAGAATCCGGCTGATCACCGGGAAGAGGCGCCTCACCACCTATGTCTGGCGCGGCATCACCGAAGGGCATCATTTCTGCCCGACCTGCAGCGTCGCCATCATGCGCAGCGGCTACCCGAACGACCGCGTCTCGCTCAATGCGCGCTGTATCGAGGATATCGACGTCTTCACGCTTGATGTCAGACGCTACGACGGCCGAAACGACATGTATCCGGGACCGTTGAAGTAGCGGGCACTCCGGCACGGGAGGGACACTACCGACGCGTGGCGTCGGCAGTGTCTGGACCCTCGGCTTGACGCCGAGTTTCGGTCAGTTGAACAGCACGCTTGCGCCGTGGTCGGCAGAGCCGGCAATGGCGCGGAACGGCGCGAACAGTTCGCGCCCCATTCCGAACTCGTTGTCCGAGAGATCGGCATGGGCGGGAACGCGGGTCTTGAGCGCGATATCCTCGACCAGCACCTCGATCGTGCCGGCAACGGCATCGATGCGCACGATGTCGCCTTCCTGGATACGGGCGATCGGGCCGCCGTCCTTGGCTTCCGGCGTCACGTGAATGGCGGCGGGCACCTTGCCCGAGGCGCCGGACATGCGACCGTCGGTGAGGATCGCCACGCGCTGGCCGCGGTCCTGCAGGATGCCGAGTACGGTCGTCAGCTTGTGCAGCTCCGGCATGCCGTTCGCCTTCGGCCCCTGGAAGCGCACGACGGCGACGAAATCGCCTTCGAGCTTGCCGGCCTTGAAGGCGGCGTTCAGTTCGCTCTGGTCGTGGAAGATCTTTGCCGGCGCTTCGATGACGTGGCGGTCCGGCTTGACGGCGGAGATCTTGATCACCGCCTTGCCGAGATTGCCAGTCAGCATCTTGAGGCCGCCCGAGTGCTGGAACGGCTGGTCGATGGTGGAAAGCACCTTCGGATCGGCGCTCTCTGCGGGGGTCGGCACCCGCTCGACACCGCCGTCGGCTCCAAGCCGCACATCGATCTTGTAGGCGTCGAGACCCTGGCCGACGACGGTGCGCACATCGTCATGCAGCAGGCCGCCGCGCAGCAACTGGCTGATCAGGAAGCCCATGCCGCCGGCGGCGTGGAAGTGGTTCACGTCGGCAAGGCCGTTGGGATAGACGCGCGCCAGCAGCGGCACGATGTCGGAAAGCTCGGAAATATCCTGCCAGGTCAGCACGATGCCGGCTGCGCGGGCCATCGCGACGATATGCATGGTGTGATTGGTCGAGCCGCCGGTCGCATGCAGGCCGACGACGCCGTTGACGATCGAACGCTCGTCGATCATTTCGCCAGCCGGTGTGAATTCGTTGCCCATGGCGGTGATCGCCAGCGCCCGCTTGGTTGCTTCCTTGGTCAAGGCGTCGCGCAGCGGCGTGCCCGGATTGATGAAGGAGGCGCCGGGCAGGTGGAAACCCATGATTTCCATCAGCATCTGGTTGGAGTTGGCCGTGCCGTAGAAGGTGCAGGTGCCGGGGCCGTGATAGGACTTGGATTCGGCTTCGAGCAGTTCCTCGCGGCCAACCTTGCCTTCGGCGAAGAGCTGGCGCACGCGCGCCTTCTCGTCGTTCGGCAGACCTGTCGTCATCGGTCCGGCCGGCACGAACACGGCGGGCAGATGACCGAAGGTCAGCGCCGCGATGACGAGGCCCGGCACGATCTTGTCGCAGACGCCGAGATAGACGGTGGAATCGAACATGTTGTGCGACAGGCCGACGCCGGCGGCCATGGCGATCAGGTCGCGGGAAAACAGCGAAAGCTCCATGCCGGGCTGGCCCTGGGTGACGCCGTCGCACATGGCGGGCACGCCGCCGGCGACCTGGGCGACGCCGCCTGCCTCGCGCGCCGCGTCGCGGATCAGCGCCGGATAGGTCTCGAACGGCTGGTGGGCCGACAGCATGTCGTTATAGGAGGTGATGATGCCGAGGTTGGGAACGCGGTCGCCCGCGAGCGCCACCTTCTCGGCGGGGGAACAGACGGCAAATCCGTGCGCAAGGTTGCCGCAGCCGAGAACGCTGCGATGCGGGCCACTCGAGGCAGCGCGGCGTACGCGATCGAGATAGGGCTCGCGGTGCGGCTTCGAGCGCTCGACAATGCGGGCGGTGATTGCGGCAATGCGGGAATCGGCGGACATGGCAAATCCTGTTCCGGAGCGCGCGCGCTCCTCATCTTCATCCTGTCATCGATCCGGAGCGTCGCCTGCCTGGGAGAACGTGCAGGCCACGCCCCGGTATGAGATTTTTGAACACCTTCTCATTCCGGTGGGGCGCCACCGGTTGAAAGTGCCCTGAACCGGCCGGACATCCGGCCGTTACGGCGCCCAGTAAATCTGCAGCGGCGAGGCTGCGCGGCGCAGCATGGTGCGGATCGGCATCTCGGCCTCGTCGCCTTGACCTTCTGCCTTCGCCAGCACGACTTTCTTGCCTTCGCCCTCGATGTGCAGAACCAGCAGTCTCGCATCGTTGAGGCTCGAGAAGGTAAAGGTCAGCCGCGGCTCGCCGGCGCCTTCCGCTTCCATGGTGATGACGCCGCGTGGCGTCGCCGCGTCGATTGCCTTGGAAAGCTGCGTTCCGCCCGGGAAGAACGAGGCCGTATGGCCATCCGTTCCCATGCCAAGCACGACGACGTCGAAGGGTGCGCCGATCTTCGCCGTCTCCTTGCTCGCAAGCACGGCTGCATCTTCCGCCGAAGCGGCGGCGTGGTAAAGCGGCAGGAAGTGCGCCTTGGCGGCTGGACCCTGCAGCAGGTTGGCCGTGACCAGCGCGTGGTTGGACCGGTCGCTTTCAGGCGGAACGAAACGTTCGTCCACCAGCGTGACCGTAACCTTGTCCCACGCGATGTCCTTCCTGGCGAGCGCCTGGAAGAAGGCCTTCGGGGTAGAGCCGCCGGAGACGGCGATGCTGGCGGTTCCGCGGGCGGCGATGCCGGCGGCAAGGGCTGCGCTGACGGCGTCGGCCAGGCCTTCGGCGAGGGCTGCGCCAGTGTCGAATGTGTGAAGCGTCGTGCTCATCGCCTTACCTATATTGCATCGTGCCAGGTGCGGCCGTCGCGCTCGATCAGCGCGATCGACTGGCTCGGACCCCAGGTGCCGGCTGTGTAGCCCTGGACCTGCTGTCCGGTCTCTTCCCAGGCCTTGAGGATCGGATCGACCCACTTCCACGCGGCCTCGACTTCGTCGCGGCGCACGAACAGCGTCTGGTTGTTGCGCACCACGTCGAACAGCAGCCGCTCATAGGCATCGGCGTTGCGCACGTCGAATTCCTCGGCAAAGCTCATGTCGAGCGAGACATTGCGAAGGCGCATGCCGCCCGGACCAGGGTCCTTGATCATCAGCGACTGCTTGACGCCTTCGTTCGGCTGCAGGCGGATGACGAGCTGGTTGGCGGAAATACGACCGGCGCTGTTGTCGAAGATCGAGTGCGGGATCTGCTTGAAGGTGATGACGATTTCCGACATGCGGCCGGCAAGCCGCTTGCCGGTGCGGATGTAGAACGGCACGCCGGCCCAGCGCCAGTTGCTGACTTCGGCCTTGATCGCGACGAAGGTTTCGGTGTTCGAAACGCCGCCTTCAAGCTCTTCGAGGTAGCCCTTCACGGGGCCGCCGGCAGAAGCGCCTGCACGATACTGGCCGCGAACCGTCACCTGCTCGACATTGGAGGCGTTGACCGGCTTCAGCGCACGCAGAACCTTGAGCTTTTCGTCGCGCACGGCCTCCGCGTCCATCGAGGTCGGCGCTTCCATCGCCACGAAGCAGACGAGCTGCAGGATGTGGTTCTGCACCATGTCGCGCAGCGCACCAGCCTTGTCGTAATAGCCGGCGCGGTTTTCCAGGCCGACGGCCTCCGACACGGTGATCTGCACATGGTCGATATGGGCGGAGTTCCAAAGCGGCTCGTAGAGCGCGTTGGCAAAGCGCAGCGCCATCAGGTTCTGCACCGTCTCCTTGCCGAGATAGTGGTCGATGCGGAAGATCTGCTCTTCGCGGAAAACCTTGCCGATCGTATCGTTGAGCTCGGTTGCGGACGCAAGGTCGCGTCCGATCGGCTTTTCAACGACGATGCGCGTGGTCTTGGTGATCAGCTTGTGGTCGCGGATCTTCTCCGAGATGTCGCCGAAGATTGCGGGTCCGACGGCGAGGTAAAAGGCGCGAATGCGGTCCTTGCCCTCTTCCAGGATCTTCTTCAGCGTGTCCCAGCCCTGGTCGGACTTGGCGTCGACGGAGACGTAGAAGAGGCGGGCGGTGAACTTCGCCACTTCCTCTTCGTTGTACTCGGCCGGCTTGAGGTGTTCCTTCAGCGCGTCGGCGGCAAACTTGCGATATTCCTCGTGCGTCAAGGCGGCACGCGAAGCGCCGATGATGCGGGTCGGCTCGGTAATCTGGCCTTCCATCTGGCGGTGATAGAGCGCTGGCAGCAGCTTGCGCTCGGCGAGATCGCCGGTGCCCCCGAACACGACATAGTCAAACGGTTCGACGGGAATGATCTGGCTGCTCATGGGATAATCTCGATCTTGTTCAGGTCAGGGCCACATATAATCTAATCGATTTAAAGGCGCTAGGGTGCGACGCAATAAAATGGCCGCAAATGCGCTTCCTAGAGCTTGTCGCGAAGCGCGTACCAGCTGAGCGCCAGGAACAGAAGCGGCGAACGCAAGCGCGCTCCACCGGGAAAAGCCGGTATTTTCAAGGCTTTCAGCAGGTCGAGTTCGGTTGCTTTGCCCAACGCCAGGTCAGCATAGAGCTTGCCGCAATAGTTCGAAAGCATGACCCCGTGGCCGGAATAGCCGCCGATCGAGGTGACGCCCGGCATGACTTCGCGACAGAAGGGCGTGCGCGGCATGGTGATGCCCACCGAGCCGCCCCAGCCATGGGTGATCTCGACATTGCCGAGTTCCGGATAGATCTCCGAGATCTGCCGGCGGATATGGGTGGAAATGTCGCGCGGATTGTCGGCGGTATAGGCCTCGCGCCCGCCAAACAGCAGCCGCCCGTCCTTGGACTTGCGAAAATAGCGCACCACGAAGCGCGAATCGTCGACCGATTCGCCACCGGGCAGCACGTTCGGATGGGCAGAGAGGACCTCGGTCGCACCGATGAACGAGCGGATCGGCATCACATGGCTGGCGCTGATCGGCTCGAGATTGCCGATATAGGCGTTGCAGGCGACGAGCACCCGGTCCGCCGTGATCGTGCCGCGATCGGTGGTGATGACGATCGCTCTCGCGTCGCGGTCGATCTTCAGTGCCTTCGTCTGCTCGAACAGATTGGCACCGGAAAGCGCCGCCTGCCGGGCGAGCCCCACCAGCAGCTTCAAGGGATGGATATGGCCAGTGCCGGCGTCGCGGATGCCGAAGTGATAGCGCGACGATCCCAGCCGGCTTGCCGTCTCCTCCCGCTCCATGAACGAGAGGTGCTTATAACCGAATCGTGTCGCCATCGCCTCGACGTGGTCGCGGTAGTCCTTCTCCAGGCTCTTCTTGTGACCAACCGAAAGCTGCCCCGGCATGAACTCGATTTCGATCGCATGTTCGGCGGCGAAATCGAGCACGTAGCGCTTGGCGTTTTCGGCCATGTCGAACAGGGCTTGCGCCCGCTCGTGGCCGAGCGTTTCCTCGGTTTCGTCGGCCCAGGCGCGCTGGCCGGTGCCGAACTGGCCGCCATTGCGCCCCGACGCCCCGTCGCCGAAGCGGCAGGCGTCGATGAGGGTGACGTCGACGCCCTGGCGGGCAAGATTGAAGGCTGCCTGAAGCCCGGTATAGCCGCCGCCGATGATGGCGACGTCCGCCTTGCGCGATCCCGCCATCTGCGGGAATTCGGGTCGATCCGGAACGGTTGCCTCATACCAGGAGTAACCGGGCGAGATCGGGCTTTGCCAGGGCATCGGTCGGCCTCTCAGGTCAGACGTTCAGCAGCAGGAACTCGCGCTCCCACGGGCTGATCACCTGCATGAAGGTTTCGAATTCGCCGCGTTTCACGCCCGCATAGATGGCGATGAATTCCGGGCTCAGCACCTCGGCAAGCGAGGGGGCGGATTCGAGCAGGGCAACGGCTTCGAGCAGCCCGCGCGGCAGGTCGATCTCGCCTTCGTTGGCGGTGTCTTCCGTGGGCGCCGAAGGTTCGCGGCCCTCGATGATCCCGAGATACCCGCAGGCAAGCGAGGCTGCGAGCGCGAGATACGGATTGGCGTCCGAACTCGGCAGCCGGTTCTCGATCCGTCGCGCCACAGGCTCGGATACCGGAATGCGGAACGCGGTCGTGCGATTGTCGTAGCCCCAGGCCGTGTTCACCGGCGCCGACATGTCGGGCGTCAGCCGGCGGAAGGAATTTACGTAGGGTGCCATCATCACCAGCGTGCGCGGCACGTAATGCTGCATGCCGCCGATGAAGTTGAAGAACTCCTTGGAGGCGGAACCATCCGGGTTGGAGAACAGGTTTCGTCCGGTGTTGATCTCGATCACCGACTGGTGGATGTGCATGGCCGAACCCGGCTGGCCCTGCATCGGCTTGGCCATGAAGGTGGCGTAGATGCCGTGCTTCAGCGCCGCCTCTCGGATCGTGCGCTTGAACAGGAACACCTGGTCGGCAAGCTCGATCGGATCGCCGTGACGAAGGTTGATCTCGAGCTGCGCCGGTCCTTCCTCGTGGATCAGCGTGTCGATCTCCAGACCCTGTTTCTCGGAGAAGTGATAGATGTCGTCGATCAGTTCGTCGAACTCGTTGATGCCGGCGATCGAATAACCCTGGCCGCCGAGGATCGAGCGGCCGGAGCGGCCCTTCGGCGGATGCAGCGGATAGTCGGGATCGTCATTGGTGGCGACGAGGTAGAACTCGATTTCGGGGGCGACAACCGGCTTCCAGCCCTTCTGGCGGTAGAGCTCGACCACGCGCTTCAGGACGTTGCGCGGCGTATAGCTGATCTGCTCGCCTTCGGAGCCGACGATGTCGCAGATCACCTGCGCCGTCGGATCTGTTTCCCAGGGCACGACCGAAAGCGTCGAAAGGTCGGGCACGAGCTTGATGTCGCTGTCGCGCGAATCGTAGCGGAACTGGCCGGTCTCGTCAGGATATTCGCCCGAGATCGTATGGCGGTAGACGGCCGATGGCAGCGCCAGCGAGGTATTGGATGTGAACTTGGAGGTCGGCATCATCTTGCCGCGGGGAACGCCGGCAAGGTCGGGCGTGATGCATTCGATGTCTTCGATCCCGCGGATCTTCAGCCAGTCCGTTGCTTCCTTCCAGGTCTTGACGCCTCGGAGGGAATGCAGGGCGGCGGGTATTTTCGAGGTTTTGCTGATTTTCGTTGTTTGTTGGGCAGCACTTCTCTTGGAGGGCATAAATCACCGGTTTTGGCTTCGGATGGCGCATCATAACCGGAGATTGCCAATTGGCTAGTGCGGGACGATTGACTTTCGTCGGCGCGAGCGGAATGGAATGCGCTGAAGAGCTCAAAGGTGTTTCGTGGCAGAAAAAAGGGATGTGGTGATCATTGGCGCCGGTGCTGCCGGCATGATGTGCGCCATCGAGGCCGGCAAGCGTGGCCGGCGCGTGCTCGTCATCGACCATGCAAGGGCCCCTGGCGAAAAGATCCGCATCTCCGGCGGCGGCCGCTGCAACTTCACCAATATCCATGCCGGGCCGAAGAATTTCCTGTCCGCCAACCCGCATTTCTGCAAGTCGGCGCTTGCGCGCTACGGCGCGCGCGATTTCCTGGCGCTGGTCGAAAGACACGGCATCGCCTGGCACGAGAAGACGCTCGGGCAATTGTTCTGCGATCATTCGGCCAAGGACATCATCAGGATGCTGCTGACCGAAATGCGCGAGGCCGGTGCCGAGCTGCGACTGGAGACGGCGATCGAGAGCGTCGAGCGCCATGGCGACGGCTTCCGGGTGATGACAGCCGACGGACCGGTGGACGCGCAGTCGCTGGTGGTCGCGAGCGGCGGCAAATCGATCCCGAAGATGGGCGCGACGGGGCTTGCCTATAAGATCGCCGAGCAGTTCGGACTGGCGCTGGTCGAGACGCGCCCTGGGCTCGTGCCGCTGACGCTCGATCCGGCCCAGCTCGAGACGATCGGCGAACTGGCGGGTGTCGCCGCCGACGCCGAGGCGCGGTCCGGCAAGACGGCGTTTCGCGAAGCGGTGCTGATCACGCATCGCGGCCTGAGCGGTCCGGCGATCCTGCAGATATCGTCCTATTGGCGCGAAGGGCAGGATATCGTCTTGAGGCTGATGCCCGATATCGACATCGCCTCGATCCTGAAAGCAGCGCGCCGCAGCAACGGCAAGCAGGCCGTTCAGACGGCGCTCGCCGATATCCTGCCACGGCGGCTTGCGCAGTTCTTTGCCGATGGCGCCAAGCTGACCGGAAAGCAGCTCGCCGATCTCTCCGACAAGACGATCGAGGCGCTGTCGGCCACGATCCAGGCCTGGACGATCAAGCCGGCCGGCTCAGAAGGATATCGCACGGCCGAGGTGACGCTTGGCGGTGTCGATACCGGCGGTCTCGATTCCAAGACGATGCAGGCAAAGGCCGTTCCCGGGCTCTATTTCATCGGCGAATGCGTCGATGTGACCGGCTGGCTCGGTGGTTACAATTTCCAATGGGCCTGGGCCTCGGGCTTTGCCGCCGGGCAGGACGTTTGACCCTCCCGCTTTTGCGGCGGGTCGCTTCAGCCATTGTTAACGGATATGCCCGAACCTCGTCTTATGTCGGCACAGCCGGCGCTCGGTCAGAATGGAATTGTTCCGCGAACGGAAATCACACTGTTTCCATTTTTAGGGCTTTTCTCTGCCACAGCATGGCTGCAATATGATGACGACTGGCAAGCCGGTGTAACCGGGCCGATTGTTGCCGGTCAGTGAGAAGGACAGGATGTCATGAACCAGCCACGCCGTCGTCCCCGCGCTATCGCCATTGCTCGCACCGACGAGAGCCGCGCACAGAGAGTGATGCTGACCCGCATCGCCTTGGTCGCGTTCTTTGCCGTTGCCGCCCTCGCGACGCTTCCGGCCCTCTGGCACTGACACCGCCGCTCGGCCGCTTGCCGGCAGAAGCACCGGCGCGCCATGCGCGTGCGAGCGCCCTCGAAAATTCGCAGGCGAGTGCTGCACGCTTATACAATTTTTAATCGTTCAAATTGAATATTGCGACGAAGTGAGTTCCGTCAGGACTTCGCTACCGGGGAGGTGGCGCGGTCCCGCAATGATTGCTGACGGACTGGCGGTGTGCACCGCATGATTTTTCAGAAAAACATCAGCCTGTTTGCGCATCGGGTGGCTCTCGATCGTTTCGTCCTTTTGGCAGTTAGGCCCAGAGGCGAGACATGTTTCGAGCCGCCGGGGGAGGCGAATGCGAGCTGCGAGCCAAGGTGTTTTCCATGTTCATTGACAGAATTCTTGCCCGTTTCAAGATCCAGACGAAGGTGCTGTTCTTCATTCTGCCCTTCGTCGTCAGCATCTGTGCCGTCGGCATTACCGGCCTTTATGCGTCCGGCCTGCTGCAGGGGCGGATGGAGATTTCCAACAGCGTCCTGCAGACGCTGAGCGGGTTCAAGGACGTCTATGCGGGGATGAACAACTTCCTGCACTCGACCACCGAGGAAACGCGCGACGCCCTCCAGGGCAAGATCGCTGCGCAGAAGGAAATTCTCGCCGATACCGCCGCTCAGGTTGCCGGCCAGAACGGCCAGGACGAGCTGACGGCCGCGATTGCCGCAACAAACGATATCGAAGCACGCATCGACGGTCTCTGGAAGCTGCATGTCGGCGAGCAGGAGATGCGCGCCGCGATGATGACGAACCTCGATGCGCTCCTGGTGGAACGTGCCAAGATCAACGACGAGTCGAACCGGCTGCAATATGCCGTGCGCAAGAACGAGAACGCCGCCAAGACCATGCTGCGCGAAGCCGAAAAGCTGATGCGCGCCTCGCGCTTCTTCAACGAGTTCGGCACCGAAGTCAGCAAGGCGACGACGATCGAGGAGAAGCTCAAGGTCGTCAAGGAACGGTTCCCGATGATCGGCCGCACCGAGCGCGACATCTTCCGGCTGCTGCCGAAGGACGAGAAGTCGCTGACCGAGACGATCACGTCGGCATCGAGCGAGATCGGCTCGCTCCTGAAAGCACCTGCCGGTCCTGAAACGCTTGCCGGCATATCCAAGCATGTCGACCGTTTCCGTACCGCCAGCTTCCGCCTCGAGGCCGCTTCCGTGGGCAAGATGCGGGATGCCACCCGGATCTTCGCCGAGCTCGATCAGCTGATCGTCAGCACCGAATCCGTTCTGACCGCGACGCGCCGGCTTTCCTCGTCGATCACCGACATCCAGATTTCCGCAGCCACCTTCATGGGCGTGACGGTCGAAGGCAACCGTCAGAAGCTGCTCGACAAGTTCCTGGCGGTTCAGCAGAACATGGCGACGCTGCGCGGCGTGGCGAGCGAAGGCGCATCCTTCGATGCCATTGCCGATACGCTGATGCCGATCATCACCGTGATGAAGAAGGACGCCGCCACGCTGGTCGAGATCACCGTCAAGCGGACAGCCGATTTC
This sequence comes from Hyphomicrobiales bacterium, assembly GCA_900469625.1. Lineage (GTDB taxonomy): Bacteria > Pseudomonadota > Alphaproteobacteria > Rhizobiales > Rhizobiaceae > Ensifer. Next base: position 232,981 of record UBXV01000007.1, on the reverse strand, counting down.
GATGCCGCCGGCCAGTCGATCAACCAGATCTGGAGCGATCTCACCGGCTTTGCCGAACAGCAGAAGGTCGCCGCCGGCACCGAGCGCCAGGAAGCCAACCAGATTTCGGTTGCCGCCACCGTTGCAGGCGTCGTCATTGCACTGCTCGCCGGCATCGCGCTCACACTGACGCTGAAGAAGCCGATCGGCCAGATCACCGCCGCCATGCGTCGCCTGGCAGACGGCCGCCTCGACACCTCGATTGACGGCGACAGCCGTCAGGACGAGATCGGCGACATGGCCCGCGCGCTTGGCGTCTTCAAGGAAAATGCGCTCTCCAAGGTGCGCATCGAGGCCGAAAGCGAAGAACAGCGCGCCCGTGCCGATGTCGAGCGTAGCCGCAACGATGCCGAAAAGCGCGAACTCGATCGCCAGATCGACCTTGCCGTCAGCGAGCTTGCCGCCGGCCTCGGCCGTCTGGCCCAGGGCGACCTGTCGCGCCAGATCGACATCCCGTTCCATGGCCGTCTCGAGCAGCTGCGCACCGACTTCAACGGCTCGCTGATCCGGCTGCAGGACACGCTGGCGCAGATCCGCGGCAACGCGCAGGCGATCCAGCAGAGCGGCGCCGACATGCACCACGCCGCCGACTCGCTGTCGAAGCGGACCGAAGCTCAGGCCGCTTCGCTCGAGGAGACGGCTGCGGCGGTCGACCAGATCACCGTGACGGTCCGCTCGTCGGCCGAGCGCGCGAACGAGGCGAATGTAGCGGTGACCCAGACGAAGAAGAGCGCCGACAGCTCGGCAACCGTCGTCACCAATGCGATCGCCGCCATGGGCCGCATCGAGGAGGCCTCGCGCCAGATCGAGCAGATCATCGAGGTCATCGACGACATCGCCTTCCAGACCAACCTTCTGGCGCTGAATGCCGGCATCGAGGCTGCGCGCGCCGGTGAAGCCGGCAAGGGTTTTGCCGTCGTCGCACAGGAGGTGCGCGAACTGGCGCAGCGATCGGCGGAAGCGGCCCGCGAGATCAAGGGTCTCATCAACAAGTCGACGGACGAGGTCAATTCCGGCTCGCTGCTGGTCAAGGAGACCGGCGCGGTGCTGGCATCTATCAGTGCCCAGATCGTCACGGTCAGCCAGCACGTGGAAATGATCGCAACCGCAAGCCGCGATCAGGCCGTCGCCCTCAACGAGGTCAACGGATCGGTCAACCAGATGGATCAGATGACCCAGCAGAACGCCTCGATGGTGGAAGAGGCAACGGCAACGAGCCTCGCCCTCTCCAACCAGGCCGACACGCTGATGATGCTGGTCGAGCAGTTCCGGCTGGAGCCGGAGGCGGCCGATATGCAGGCTTACCGCGCGGCCTGAGCCGCTTCGGCGCTGTCATCTCTAACACTGCACCGCGCAGCCCAACGGTTGCGCGGTGCATTTCGTTTGGCCTGATGGCTCGGCTGGCTCAACACTCCTGCGTGCCGCAAGCGCGGCCGCGAAACGGCGAAACGTTCGCCGCCACAAGCCCGGGGGCTTCGGGTCGAAATGCTCGTCCCAGCGGCGGGATTTCATGATCAGATCTGCCATATAGGCTGCTGCAAGCGTTTCCATGGTGATGCTCCTCATCAGGTGGCATCCTCTCTTTTATGCAGCCAAAGCTGTTTTACATACGCAAGATATCGGCCTATGTTTTTCAATGATGAAAGACATGGATTGGGACATATACCGCTGTTTCCTGAGTGTGGCGCGCAGCGGCGGGTTGACCGGCGCGGCGCAGGCGCTTGGGTCCAGCCCGGCGACCGTCGGCCGGCGCATGCTTGAGATCGAGGAGCGCACCGGCCGCACCCTGTTCGTGCGCAGCCAGACCGGCTATCTCTTGACCGGTGACGGGCAACTGCTGTTCGAGCAACTCGTGGAGATGGAGGCGGCAGCGCGCCGTGTCGAGAGCTGGCGCCGGGAAGGCGAGGGCGCCGTTGTGCGTATCGCCGCCGGAACCTGGGTCGCTTGGCTCCTTGCCGAGAACTTTCCCGCGCTCTGCAGCGAGCGCGACGGCTTCAGCCTGGCGATCACCATCGGCGAAACCCGCGCCAACCTTGCCTACCGCGAGAGCGATATCGGTATCCGCGCCTTCGAGCCGCAGGAAAGTTACCTGGCCGCCCGGCCTGTCGGTGAGGTGGCCTATGCCGCCTATCGGCAGAAGAATGCGCAGCCCGCTGCCAACGCGCGCTGGGTCGCGGTCAGCGAGGAAGAGGCGATTTCGGCCTATCTGCGCTGGCCCCATGAGCAGGCGCCGGGGCGCATTGTCGCGACAGTAACCCGGCCGCGCTCATTGCTCGACCTCGCCCGGGCGGGTGCCGGCTGCGCCGTGCTTCCCTGTTTTGTCGGAGATCTCGATCCGCTGCTGGAGCGCGCGGGCGAAGAAATCCCGACGCTGCTTCACCGGCAATGGATCGTCATGAACAATGAGGACCGCCATCGATCGGAAATCCGCACGGTGGTCGATCGCATGACCAGATTGCTGAAAAGCCACGCCGACATCTTCGCAGGCAAGCGCCCGCGCCGCAGCTGAAACGGTCAACGCATCAACAGGCTGACGAGTGCTGCCTGCGAGTTCACCGCTGTCTTGTTGTAGATGCTCTTCAGCTGCGTGCGGATGGTCTCGTAGCTGACGCCATTCGCCTGCGCCATCTCCCGAAGCGACAGTCCCGCGGCAAGCCCGGACGCGATGCGGACCTCGGCCGGCGTCAGGCCGTGCATGTCCTTCAGGTGCTCTCGCCGTTCCTCCGGCAGGAGCGACGTTGCCGGTTCGATCAGGATGGCCACCGTTGGCCCGTTGAGCAATTCGACGAAGACGTCGGAACGCAGGCGAACCAGCGTGATCCGATAGGCGGCACCGTCCGATCCCCTGAGGAGCGAGACGTGCGGTTCCGACTTCGTTCCGATCCGCAGCGACAACAGCTCGAGCGCCGCTGCCGTGTCGGCGCCCCGCAACGCGACCCGTCCACCGGGCGAAACCCGGACGGGCGCGTCGCCCGACACCATGCGCTCCGCACTCCTGTTCATCGAGCGGACGCGCAGATTGTCGGTGACATAGATCACGCCGACGCCGACGCTATCGAGCAGATCGCGGCTTTCGCAGTGTCCGCCCGCCATGCCGTCGCGCTTGCGCAGAAGGTCGAACGCCCGCTTCAGGTGCGGCGCCAGAGCGGTGTATTGCTCGGCGGCCTGCTGGTTGAGGTCCGCATCTGTCGACGAGGTGCAGGTCGACAGCATGAAGGTGCGTGTCGCGCTCCTGATGATCGTCACGCCGACGCTGGTCTCGCATCCGGTCTTGCGCTTCAGCCAGTCATTGTAGAATTCGGATCTGATCAGTTCGCCGCGCGGAACGATTTGTTCGCCAACCAGCCCCTGTCCGGTGGCGACGAACATCGCCCTGGGAAGCCACGGGTTGACGGCGGCGAAATGGGCGTTGAACTGCTCGATATCCTCGGCCTCAAACCCGGAGACGGTCGGGACATAGCTGTTGGGGGCCGCGAGATCATGGTAGTGCAGCGCCGATCGGCCATTCGGCAGCGCGCTTGCCAACCGATCGAGAAAATCCTGCCAGCTGCATTCACCCAGCGCCGCGCCATAGACGAGGTCGGTGAGTTCATCCGTTTTCGCATTGCCCGGCTGAAACATGCGTGCCCCGCTTGCGATAGTCGGCACTAATATAGGCAGGGGCTCATGCCGGATGCAACTTGAAATAGGGTGTTCGGCAAGGGCGAGGCGCGTAAGGAAAAAGGCCGGCATGACTGCCGGCCATTTTCTTTTGGGGGGTACCTGTTTTGCTATGCCCGTCGCAACCGGTTTGCGGCAACGACCGGTGCCGCAGCGCACACGGCGCTAACCGGACAGATCGCCGACAGCAACGCGAGGTGCGCGGCCACTGTCGCAAGCATGATCATCATGCCCGTCCCTGGGTGACGATGACAGGGATCAGCAGGTCGCCCCAGTTGCCCTCGCCACCATGATGGCGGGCCGAGCGCACCAGCTCGACCGAGACGCCGGCGTCGACGGCTTTCATGACCGCCTGGTTGAGGCGGTGCAGATCGTTGGCAACCATGCGGATTGCGGCCTGTTGGTCCGGGGTCATGGCCGAAGACTGTTCCTCGGCCCGTTCCTTGACGCGTGTCTGAACTGTCATTGGAGTTCTCCTTGGTTTCGGCGGTTTCTCATCGATTGCTAGGGGAGCGCGGCGGGCAGGGATTGCCACGCTCCCCGGCTCGTTACTCGGCGGCCGGGCGGAACTGGTCGTGCTCGGTCGATTCCTTCATGGCCGTGGTCGACGACTGGCCGCCGGTGATGGCAAGCGACACCGCGTCGAAGTAGCCGGTGCCGACTTCGCGCTGGTGCTTGGTGGCGGTATAGCCGTTGACCTCGGCGGCGAACTCGGCCTCCTGCAGTTCCGAATAGGCGGCCATCTGTCGGGCCTTGTAGCCGCGGGCGAGCTCGAACATGCCGAAGTTCAGCTGGTGGAAGCCGGCAAGCGTGATGAACTGGAACTTGTAGCCCATCGCACCCAGCTCGCGCTGGAACTTGGCGATCGTCGCGTCGTCGAGGTTTTTCTTCCAGTTGAACGACGGCGAGCAATTGTAGGCGAGCAGCTTGCCTGGATGCGCCTTGTGCACGCCCTCTGCGAACTTGCGGGCCTGCTCGAGGTCCGGCTTGGAGGTTTCGCACCAGATCAGGTCGCAATGCGGCGCGTAGGCGATGGCGCGCGCGATGCACGGCTCGATACCGTTCTTCACCTGATAGAAGCCTTCGACCGTGCGTCCGGCGTCGTAGTCGACGAAAGGACGATCGCGCTCGTCGATATCGGACGTCAGAAGCTTGGCGGCTTCCGCATCGGTGCGGGCAATCACCAGCGTCGGCGTGCCCATGACGTCGGCTGCAAGCCGCGCGGCGTTGAGGTTGCGGATATGGGCCGCCGTCGGGATCAGAACCTTGCCGCCGAGATGGCCGCATTTCTTTTCGGATGCGAGCTGGTCCTCATAGTGAACGCCGGCAGCACCCGCCTCGATGAAGGCCTTCATGATCTCGAAGGCGTTGAGCGGGCCGCCAAAGCCGGCTTCCGCGTCGGCAACGATCGGCGCGAACCAGGTATCGACCGAAAGGCCCTTGCCTTCCGAGGTCTCGATCTGGTCGGCGCGCTGGAGCGTGCGGTTGATGCGCTTGGCGAGTTCCGGCGCGGCATTTGCCGGATAGAGCGACTGGTCGGGATACATCGCCGATGCGGTATTGGCGTCGGCGGCGACCTGCCAGCCGGAGAGATAGATAGCCTTCAGGCCGGCGCGGACCATCTGCATGGCCTGATTGCCGGAGAGCGCGCCGAGCGCGTTGACGAAGTCTTCCTCATGAATGAGCTTCCACAAGCGGTTGGCGCCCATTTCGGCCAGCGAATGGCGGATTTCGACCGAGCCACGCAGCCGCTTCACGGTTTCGGCGGTGTAGGGGCGTTCGATGCCGTCGAAGCGGCCTTGCTGGGCACTGGGAACGAGCTTGTAAAAATCAGTCATTACTTCCTCCTGCTGGAACTCATTCGCCATTCGACTTTTGTCTTGCGGCGATCTCTATCTCCAAGTTGATGTGACAGTTTTTACATTGCGTTGCGCAATAGAGCCATCGGAATCAAAGAATTCGCGCTTTCAAAAGGGTTATCTTGTCTTGCCTTTGACAGCGGCGCGCAGTAAATTTGTAAATCATGTAAATCCTCAAGTGGGCTCGGGATTGTAAAGGTAGTGACAAATGGCTGAGAACAAGATCTTTGCCGGCCCGCGCGTCCGCCGCATCCGCAACGGGTTGTCGCTGACGCAGACGGCGATGGCAGAGGCGCTCGGCATCTCGCCGTCCTACCTCAATCTGATCGAGCGCAACCAGCGGCCGCTGACCGTCCAGCTGCTGCTAAAGCTCGCGTCTGTCTACAAGGTGGACCTGGAGGAGTTGCAGGCCGAGACCGGCGGAGGGCTGGCGCAACTGCGCGAGGTCTTTGCCGATCCGCTGCTGGCGGCGGAACTGCCTGGGGATCAGGAGCTGATCGAAGTGGCCGAGGCCGCGCCCAATGCGGCTGGCGGCGTCGTCAAGCTCTACCGCGCCTATCGCGAGCAGGCGGCGCGGCTGAAGGACCTCGCCGATCTGCTGGCGGGCCAGGGGCATATGGAGGCGCTGTCGGGAACGCGCCTGCCGATGGACGAGGTGCGCGAGACGCTCGAAGCCAGGCCCAATCATTTCGCCCGCATCGAGAGCGTGGCCGAAGCCTTTCACGAGGCGCTGTCGCCGGGCGACGATCTGGTCGGCGCGCTGAAGGCCTGGCTGAAGAAGGAGCATGGTCTTGTCGTGCGCAATCTGCCCGTGCACGCCATGCCCAATCTGCGCCGCCGTTTCGATCGCCATTCCATGCGGCTTTTCATTTCCGAACGCCTGTCGCCCTATGACCAGCTGCGCGAAATCGCCATGGAGGTCGCCTCGATCGCCTGCCACGAGGCGATCGTCCAGGAGCTTGAGGCGCTGCGGCTATCGACCGCCGAGGCGCGCCGCATCGGCCGCTTCGAGCTTGCCCGTTATGCTGCCCACGCCCTGATGATGCCCTATGCGGCGTTTCACGCGGCGGCCCTCAAGGCGCGGTACGACATCGACGTGCTTCGCGCGCGCTTCCAGGTGTCGTTCGAGCAGGTGGCAAATCGGCTGACCATGCTGCAGCGGCCGGGCGCGACGGGCGTTGCGTTCTTCCTGATGGAGATCGACAATGCCGGCCATCGCCTGCGTCGTTCGGGCGCGGCAGGTTTCCCGCAGGCAAGGTTTGGCGGCGGCTGCCCCAAGCTCAATATCCACGCCGCATTCTCGGTACCGGGCCAGATCCTGGTCGACCGGGTGGAGACGACCGAAGGGCTGACGTTCCTCACCGTGTCGCGCACGCTCGACGGACCGCAGGCCGCGTTCGACGAGCGGGTCCGGCGCACGGCGCTGTTGATCGGCTGCGAGGCATCCTTCGCCGACGAGGTGGTCTATGGCGCGACGCGCGCAGGGGCTGTTGCCATCGGGGCTGCCTGTCGTCTCTGCGAGCGCCAGGGCTGTCTTGCGCGCGCCGAGCCGCCTGTCACGCGTCCGCTCGGCCTCGACGAGATGGCGACCGGCCTCAGTGTCTTCGATTTCCAGTAGCCGCGGGACGCTCAGTAGCTGACCGGATGCTGGCTGGGCAGCAGCGGCGCGCTGGGCGAAAAGCACTCCGCCGGCAACCCGGTCGTATAGCCGCGTGTGATGTGCGCCCTGTCGGCATAGGCCTTGTTGCGCATCAGGATCGCGTGCAGTTCGGGCAGGTTGTAAAACGGTACGCCGGGATAGAGATGATGCTCGAGATGGTAGTTGATGTTGTGCGGGGCGAAGAACAGTTTTTCCCAGGCGTGCGGGTAGACCGTGCGTGAACTGGTGAGTTCGTCGGTATAGTCCATGCTGCCGAAATGTTCCGCCACGCTGCGCACGTAAAGGAAAAGGCAGAAGACGGTGAAGAACGGCACCAGCCAGTAGAGCGCGAATTCGCGCCAGATACCGGCGAGGGTGATGATGGCCGCGGCGGCGACGTAGAACCCCAGCCGCAGCAGCTTGTAGCCGCGCGTCGATCGGTCGTTCTTCGACATGCGCTTGGCCATGTGCACCATGTCGCGGATCGAGTTGACCGCGACGAGATAGCCGAGCAACTGCACCAGGCCGCGCGCCACCTTCTGCGGAAAGGTGAACTGCGCCATGCCGCGCTTGGCGGTCCAGTCCGGGTCGTCGTCGGTATTGGCATGCTGGTGATGCGCCAGGTGGTTCTGGCGGTAACCGTCGACGGTCGCCAGCATCGGCCAGGCAAGCAGCAGATCGCTCATCCAGTCGCTGAGCCTGCGAGCCTTGATGATGCGGTAGTGTGCTGCCTCGTGCACGAGGCAACCGAGCGCATGCATGCGGCCCGCGATCACCAGGACAGACAAGAGATAGACGAAGGCATTGCCGGCATATTCGCTCACGGCGATGGCGGTGGCGATGATCGCCCAATCGGCAGCGATTGCGGCGAGCGACTTCCATGGCTGGAGGATGGAGAGGCGCTTCAGTTCCCTCGGATCGATCCTGCGGTTCCGCTCACTCATGACACTGCCCAGACCCAGATACACAACCACAGGAAAAATCGCATGCCCTCTATGGTTAATCAATCGTAAACGAGCATGCGCAGGGGCCGGTTGCCGTCATGGTTAACGTCCGTCGCCTCCAGCCGATCGATGCGCGCAATTGCGCCTGCTGCCATAAGTGCCCGATTTTCCTTGGCTTGCTAAAACGAGGGTCACGGAAGAGGTCTGCCTGCTTCCGGCACGAAACCCCTTGAGGTTGTCGAGAAACATGCCTAACCTCGCCCCCGGGCGATCCAGAATGGGCCTGGATCCGTGTCACGGGTCGGCCTTGCCCGGTCCGATAATAACGAGGGAACTGCATGTCCAAATTCATCGTTACAACCATGGCGACGGTCATGTTGGCCGGGTCGACCATGCTCGCTTCGGCGCAGGAGCGCGTGGTAAACGTCTATAATTGGTCGGATTACATCGACAGCAGCATTCTGGAAGACTTCACCAAGGAAACCGGCATCAAGGTCGTCTACGACGTCTTCGATTCCAACGAAATTCTCGAAACCAAGTTGCTCGCAGGCGGTTCGGGCTATGACGTCGTCGTGCCGACGGCGACCTTCCTGCAGCGGCAGATCGCAGCCGGCGTGTTCCAGAAGCTGGACAAGTCCAAGCTTCCCAACCTTTCCAACATGTGGGACGTGATCACCGAACGCACGGCCAAGTACGATCCCGGCAACGAATACGCTATCGACTATATGTGGGGCACCACTGGCATCGGCTACAACGTCGACAAGATGAAGGCGATCCTCGGCACCGACGAGAAGCCCAATTGGGACGTCATCTTCAAGCCGGAACTGGCCGCCAAGTTCAAGGATTGCGGCATTCACGTGCTCGATTCCCCGACGGATGTGATGCCGTCGGCGCTCGCCTATCTCGGTCTCAATCCTGATAGCCACGAGGCGGCGGATCTGGAAAAGGCGGCCGAGCTGCTTGCCAGCGTTCGCCCCAATATCCGCAAGTTCCACTCGTCGGAATACATCAACGCGCTTGCCAACGGCGACATCTGCCTGGCCGTCGGCTTCTCGGGCGACGTCTTCCAGGCGCGCGACCGCGCCGCCGAAGCCAAGGCCGGGGTCACCGTCGATTATGCGATCCCCTCGCAGGGCGCGCAGATGTGGTTCGACATGCTCGCCATTCCGGCGGATGCTCCGCACGTCGCCGAGGCGCATGAGTTCCTCAATTACATGATGAAGCCGGAAGTCGTCGCCAAGGCGTCGAACTATGTCTTCTACGCCAACGGCAACAAGGCTTCGCAGCAGTTCCTCGACAAGGCGGTCCTCGACGACACCGCCATCTACCCGTCGGATGAGGTGATGCAGAAACTGTTCACCGTCACGCCCTTCCAGGCCAAGGAGCAGCGGGTGCTGACCCGGCTCTGGACAAAGGTCGTCACCGGCCAGTAAGAGCGAAACGAATTGCCCGGACCGCAAGATCCGGGCAATTTTCTTTGTAGGGGGCACCGGGGAAAACGAGAGTGCCCATCGGCTGTATCATTCGGGGATAGATGATGAAGTCACTCGGCAGTATCAGGCGCTCTTTCGCCCCCTGGGCGGATCCAGCTTCCAAGCCATTCATTTCCGTCAGGAACGTCACCAAGCGGTTCGGCGATTTTACCGCCGTCGACGATCTTTCGCTCGACATCTACACGCGTGAGTTCTTCGCGCTGCTGGGCGCATCGGGCTGCGGAAAGTCGACGCTCCTGCGCATGCTCGCCGGCTTCGAGCAGCCGACCTCGGGCGAGATCATCCTCGATGGTCAGAGCCTCGCCGGCATCCCACCCTACAGGCGGCCCGTCAACATGATGTTCCAGTCCTACGCGCTGTTTCCGCATATGACCGTGGAGACCAACATCGCCTTCGGCCTCAAGCAGGACGGCATGCCGAAGGCGGATATCGCCGAGCGCGTCGGCCAGATGCTCAAGCTGGTGAAGCTCGAGAAATTTGCCAAGCGCAAGCCGCACCAGCTTTCCGGTGGCCAGCGCCAGCGTGTCGCGCTGGCGCGCTCGCTTGCCAAGCGGCCGAAGGTGCTTCTGCTCGACGAGCCGCTCGGCGCGCTCGACAAGAAGCTGCGCGAGGAAACCCAGTTCGAACTGATGGACCTGCAGCAGGAGCTCGGCCTGACTTTCGTCGTCGTCACGCACGACCAGGAAGAGGCGATGACCATGGCCGACCGTATCGCCGTCATGAGCCATGGCAAGGTCGTGCAGGTGGCGACACCGGCGGAAATCTACGAGGCGCCCAATTCGCGCTTCGTCGCCGACTTCATCGGCGATGTGAACATTTTCGATGGAACGGTTTCAGCCGCGGAAAACGGCTATCTCAGGATCGAGACCGGAAACGGCTTCCCGGTCCGCATGGCATCGCCCGACAGGCCGGCCGTCGGCGCCAAGGCCGCCGTCGCCATTCGCCCGGAGAAGATCCGCGTCAGCCGGCAGGCGCCGGCCCATGCGCCGGTCAACGCGGTCGAAGGCGAGATCTGGGATATCGGCTATCTCGGCGACATGACCGTCTTCCACATCCGGTTGAAGGACGGCCGGGTCGTCAAGGCGTCGTTGCTGAACGCGGTGCGCGCCGTCGAGGATCCCTTCGGTTACGACCAGCAGGTGTGGATCTCGTTCGGCGAAGACGCCGGCGTCGTCTTGAAGGATTGAAGCCATGGCGAGAGTCGCATCAGCCCTCTTCAGCCGCCTGGTCATCATCATTCCCTATGCCTGGCTGCTGTTCTTCTTCCTGATCCCGTTCTTCATCGTCTTCCGCATCTCGCTGTCGCAGACCGCGGTGGCGATGCCGCCCTATACGCCGGTCTTCGATCTCTTCGGCGGCCTTTCCGGCATCATGGAGAAGGCGCGGGAGTTCTCGCTCGACAACTATGTCTGGCTGACCGAGGACGTTCTCTATTTCAACGCCTATGTTTCGAGCGTCATCATCGCCGGCATTTCCACGATCCTGACGTTGATGATCGCCTATCCGGTTGCCTACGGCATGGCGAAGGCGCCGAAATCGATCCGTCCGACGCTGCTGATGCTGGTGATCCTGCCGTTCTGGACCAGCTTCCTGATCCGCGTCTACGCCTGGATCGCGATCCTGAAGCCGGAAGGACTTCTCAATCAGTTCCTGATGAGCATCAATGTCATCGACCAGCCGTTGATCATCCTCAATACCAACTGGGCGATCTATATCGGCATCGTCTATTCCTACCTGCCGTTCATGGTGCTGCCGATCTACTCCTCCCTGGAGAAGATGGACCACACGCTGACGGAAGCTGCGCTCGATCTCGGCTGCACGCCGTTCTCGGCTTTCTGGCAGGTGACGTTTCCGCTGTCCCTGGCCGGCGTCGTTGCCGGCTGCCTGCTCGTCTTCATTCCGGCCGTCGGCGAGTTCGTCATTCCCGATCTGCTCGGCGGTTCCGAAACGCTGATGATCGGCAAGACGCTCTGGAACGAGTTCAACGCCAACCGAGACTGGCCGGTCTCTTCGGCGGTTGCCACGATCCTGCTTCTGATCCTGGTGATCCCGATCGTGTTCTTCCAGAACGCGCAGGCCAAAGCCGACAGCGAGGGGAGGTAGGTCATGGGCAACTGGTCGCGTTTCAACATCGCCTCGATCGTGCTCGGCTTCGGATTTCTCTATCTGCCGATCGTGCTCCTGGTGGTCTTCTCCTTCAACGAATCGAAGCTCGTCACCGTCTGGGCCGGGTTTTCGACCAAGTGGTACACGCAGCTTTGGCATAACCAGGCACTGCTCGATGCCGCCTGGGTCACCATCCGTGTCGCGCTGATTTCGGCCACGTGCGCAACGGTGCTCGGAACGCTCGCGGCACTCGCTTTGGTGCGCTACACGCGCTTTCGCGGGCGCATGCTGTTTTCCGGAATGGTCTATGCGCCGCTGGTGATGCCCGAGGTGATCACCGGCCTTTCGCTGCTCCTGCTGTTCGTCGCGATCGGGCTCGATCGTGGCTTCTGGACGATCACGCTGGCGCACATCACCTTCACCATGTGCTTCGTCGCAGTCGTTGTTCAGTCGCGGCTCCTGAGCTTCGATCAATCGATCGAAGAGGCCGCACAGGATCTGGGGGCGACCCCGGTCAGGACCTTCTTTGCGATCACCCTGCCGGTAATAGCACCGGCGGTGTTTTCCGGCTGGGTCCTGGCTTTCACGCTGTCGCTGGACGATCTCGTGATCTCGAGCTTCACGACCGGGCCAGGTGCGACCACGCTGCCGATGAAGATCTACAGCCAGGTCCGGCTCGGCGTGACGCCGGAAATCAACGCGATCTGCACGATCCTGATCGGCATCGTCGCGATCGGCGTCATCGTCGCCTCCGTCGTTACCAAGCAGCGCGAGGCCCAGCGCGAGAAGGACGAGCGCGCCGCCTTTGCGCAATGAAACGTTCGATGGTTTGAAGACAGGCGGCCGGTGCGATCAGCACCGGCCGTTTCAGTTTGGCTCGCCAAGTACCGAAAGCGGCGAGATCACCGCATTCGGCCAGGAGCCGCCGACGAAGAAGCGCAACCGCTGCGCAGCATTGACTGTATCGGTAAAGGTGCCGGCGAGCGCCAGGCTGCCGCTGCGATAGGGAATGACGCCGTTGACGGACAGGCTGCCGGTCGGTCCGGTGAAGGTCGCGCGGTTCAACCGGGCGGACCCGTCGCTGAAGCGCGCCTCGATATCGGCGCGCTGAAAATCGAACGTGCCGCTGCCTGCCTGCGAAAGGGAGAAGAACTCGCCCTTGCGCACCAGCTCCGAAAAGGCATTGGCATCGAATTGCGAAAGCTTGCCGTTGGCAAGCGACAGGGTCAGGCGGCCGGATGCATCGGCAGCCTTGGGCGTCCAGAACGGCTGGTCGGTGGAAATGTCGAGATTGACGCTGCCGCGTCCCGACGGCACCGGGCCGCTGAAGCCGAAATCGGCAACCGCTGCGGCAAGGTCCGCGTCCTTGAGAACCAGTTCCAGCTTGCCGCCACGGGCCAGGCCGGCGTCCGCCAGCACCAGTCGGCCGCTGAGCCTGCCGCTCGCATAGGTGCTGTCACCGATATCGAGCGATGCACGGCCGTGATCGACCATGACGCCGGCGGCGACATCGGTGAGCTTCAGTGGGCCGATGGCCGCTTCCTGCGTCGACAGACGCACGTCGACACGCCAGGTGCGAGAAAAGGCGTCCGTTATATCCTTCGCGAGTTCTTCGGGATCGACCGGAAGCTTGGCGAACAGCGGCTGCAGTCCGTTGAGGTCGATCCTGTCAAAGGCAAGCGTACCTTCGATACGCGGTGTATCGTCGGCCGGAACGGAAACGTCGAGCACACCGGTTGCCGTGGCGGCGCCAAGCGACATGTGAAGGTCGTTCAGCTTCAGCGTCTGTTCGCCCGTGGTGACATTGGCACTGAGATTGAAGCTGCTCTCAGGCAACTCGCCATGCGAAGCGCCCTCGAACCAGGCGGCAAGCGCCGGCAACGATGCGCTGGAGACCTGCAGCCGTCCCGAGGCAAACGGCTTCGTCGAAAGGTTGCCGATACCGTCGAAGGAAAAATTGAGCGGGGCCGAGGTCAGCGATGTTTTCAGCGTCGCGTTGCGGCCCGCAAGCAGCGTCAGCGGCTCGTCGCAGGCAAGCGACCAGTTCACGGTCTGGCCGCCGATCACGCTCGACAGTTGCGCGTTCAGCCGCCCGGTAAAGGATGGCCATTTCACGGTGCCAGAAATGCCTGGAAATTCTTGCGCATAGTTTGTCGACCGGTCGAAGACCTGCAGGCGCCCATTTTCGATGGTGATTTCGCCGAAGGGCGTGTCGTCGCCGACCGTGGCAGGTTCGTGCGGCGTGAGCCAGCGCGGCCGCTCCCAGTTCAGCGCGCCGTCGATGCCGCGCTCCAGCGTCACAACCGGCTCGATCAGGCGGATGTCTTCGAGCGCCGGTTCGCCACGAAGGGCCGAGATCAGGCTGAAGGCAGCGGTGATGCTACCGATGCGGGCGAGCGTGCGCGGGTTGCCATCGGTCGTCTCGATGGTTGCTCCAGACAAGGTCAGCGTCGGGTTCGGCCAGAAGCGGATGTCCGGCTCGCCGGTGATCCGGCTCTTGCCGCCCGACCAGGCATCGAGCATACGCTCCATCGTCGGCCGCACGTCGGTGGTCGAGATTACCAGCGGCAGCGCCGCATTGTATGCGACGGCAAGCACGATGCCGACGGCTGCCGGCCAGAGGAAATGGCGGCGGCGAAGCCGCAACCAGGGGCGTGACTCACCGACCATTTGTAGGATTTTTCGTATCATTTCCGTCCGGCTGCCCATCGCTTGGGATCACGCAGCTTGGATAGGCTTTCGGCATCCATAAATCAAATGCAGCCGACATGGAAATGTCGCCGATGCGACGTCCGCGCCGGTTCTCCTGCTGTTTATTTTGCGTTGCAGCATGGTATAGAGGGCGTGGAGTAGGAGTGGAGGAAAGCATGCAGTCTGAGCAACCTTTGTGGGTTCCCGGTCCGGAGATTCTGGCGCACAGCCCGATGGCGCAATTCATCGCCTGGTGCAGCGAACGCTTCGGCAGGGACTTTGCCGATTATGACGCGTTTCACGCCTGGTCGGTTGCCGAGCGTGGTGATTTCTGGACGGCGGTCTGGGAGCACTGCGAGGTCATAGGCGAGCGCGGCGAGACGGCTCTCGTCAATGGCGATCGCATGCTCGAGGCACGGTTTTTCCCCGAAGCGTCGCTGAATTTCGCCGAGAACCTCCTGCGTCGTGCCGGCAGCGGTGATGCGCTGATCTTCCGCGGCGAGGACAAGGTCGACTATCGGCTGTCCTGGGACGACCTGCGCGCTCTTGTCTCCAAGCTGCAGCAGGCGTTGAAGGCGCGCGGGATCGGCAAGGGCGACCGCGTCGCTGCCATGATGCCCAATATGCCCGAGACGATCGCCCTGATGCTCGCAACGGCTTCGATCGGTGCGGTCTGGTCGTCCTGTTCTCCCGATTTCGGCGAACAGGGCGTGCTCGACCGCTTCGGCCAGATCGGCCCCAAGCTTTTCATCGCCTGCGACGGTTATTGGTACAACGGCAAGCGCCAGGACGTCGATGCCAAGGTTCGCGCGGTTTCCGCCGCTCTCGGCGTTCCCGCGCTCATCGTCCCCTATGCGGGCAAAGCGAGGGCATTGGCTGGCTCGATCGCCGGCGGCGTGACCCTCGAGGATTTCATCGCGCCGTTTTCGGCCGGGACGCTCGCATTCGAACGACTGCCCTTCGGTCACCCGCTCTATGTGCTGTTTTCCTCCGGCACCACGGGTGTGCCCAAGTGCATCGTTCATTCCGCCGGCGGTACGCTGCTGCAGCATTTGAAGGAGCATCGCTTCCATTGCGGGCTCGACGACGGCGAAAAACTCTTCTATTTCACCACCTGCGGCTGGATGATGTGGAACTGGCTCGCGTCCGGCCTTGCGGTCGGCGCGACGCTCTGCCTGTTCGACGGCTCGCCGTTCTATCCTGACGGCAATGTGCTGTTCGACTACGCGGCGGACGAGGAATTTGCGGTCTTCGGCACCTCGGCAAAATATATCGACGCCGTGCGCAAGGGCGGGTTCGAGCCGGCAAGGACCCACGACCTTTCGCATCTGCGGCTGTTGACGTCGACCGGTTCTCCCTTGTCGCCGGAAGGCTTCTCCTTCGTCTACGAGGGCATTAAGTCGGACGTCCAGCTCGCTTCGATATCGGGTGGCACCGACATCGTCTCCTGCTTCGTGCTCGGCAATCCGCTGAAGCCTGTGTGGCGCGGCGAGATCCAGGGGCCGGGCCTCGGGCTGGCGATGGATGTCTGGGATGACGAGGGGCGCTCCGTGCGCGGCGAAAAAGGCGAGCTCGTCTGCACGAAGGCGTTTCCCTCGATGCCGGTGATGTTCTGGAACGACCCCGATGGCGCGAAGTATCGCGCCGCCTATTTCGAGCGCTTCGACAATGTCTGGTGCCATGGCGATTTTGCCGAATGGACGTCGCATGACGGCATCATCATCCACGGCCGCTCCGACGCCACGCTCAATCCCGGTGGCGTGCGCATCGGCACCGCCGAGATCTATAACCAGGTCGAGCAGATGGAAGAGGTCACGGAGGCGCTTTGCATCGGCCAGGATTTCGACGATGACGTGCGCGTCGTTCTGTTCGTGCGCCTGGCTTCCGGCGTCTCGCTGGACGAGCCGCTCGAAAAGGCGATCAGGAGCCGCATCCGCACCGGCGCGTCACCCCGCCACGTGCCGGCGAAGATCATCGCCGTTGCCGACATTCCGCGCACGAAGTCCGGCAAGATCGTCGAGCTGGCGGTCCGTGACGTCGTGCATGGGCGTCCCGTGAAGAACAAGGAGGCGCTCGCTAACCCGGAAGCGCTCGATCTTTTCGCTGGCCTCGATGCCCTCAAAAATTGAGGGGCGTTAACTTGTTCGCGCTTTCGGAATTAACCAAGGCTTCAGACTTGCTGATAAATCCCTAAGATTGTCGGTATTGCCGGTAAGGTCTTGTTAAGGATTGAAGGCGCATGGTCGGGTCAACTTGAGGCCGGCCGATGAGTGGTCGGCGCCTGGCAGAGATGCCGCCGCAGACATGATGTCATTACTTCTCGAGCATTTGTTGGTTTAGCATTCGACTATCGAGGTGGCCTCCCAGCCACCTCTTTTTTTGCCTTGATGGCAAGGTCAGGGACGGCGCTCCATCGATCGCGACACCAGGATCACCGGGATCATGCCGGCAAAGATGATGATCATGGCCGCCACCGAGGCATCCTCGACCTTCGCGCGCGACGCGTCCTCATAGACGAGCGTTGCCAGCGTGTTGAAGTTGAACGGCCGCAGCATGATCGTCGCCGACAGTTCCTTCATGGTCTCGATGAAGACGAGCAGGGCCGCGGTCAGCACTGCCGGGCGCATCATCGGCAGAAGCACGGTGCGCAGCGTCTGTCCGCCGGTGCGGCCAAGTGCTCTCGCGGCCATGTCGAGGTGCGGCGACAGCTTCTGGAAGCCCGCTTCCAGCGTGCCTTCGGCCATGGTCAGAAACCGTACGGTGCAGGCGTAGATGATGGCAAAGCCCGTTCCGGTCATCAGCAGCCCGGTCGAGATGCCAAACGTGCTGCGGAAGCCGGCGTCGACCCAATTGTCGAGGGCCGCGAGCGGAAAGAGCACGCCGATGGCGAGCACCGTGCCGGGTACGCCATAGCCGAAGGAGGCGAGGCGGCCGGCCGCGTCGGTAAAGCGCGATCGGCCGGTGCGCGCCGCATAGGCGAGCGTGAAGCCGAGCAGCACCGCAACCAGGGCAGTGGAACCGGACACCAGGATGCTGTGGAAGAGTGCGTTGAGCAGCCTTGGCTCTACGAATTGATCGAGCCGCTTCAGCGCATAGTTGCCCAGGATGACAACCGGCACGGCAAAGCCGGAGAGAACCGGCAGCAGGCACGCAATTGTTGCCGCCCACTTGCGCCAACCGGAAAGCGAAAGCCTGCTGGCATCGTGCACGGCCGACGTCGTCTTCTGGCTGGAGAAGCGTTGCCTGCGCCGCGCCGCGCGCTCGATCATCATCAGGCCGATGACGAAGACGAGCATGATGCAGGCGATCTGGGCGGCGCCCGCAAGACTGCCGCGGTTGAGCCAGGTGTCGAAGATGGAGAAGGTCAGCGTCTGGACGCCGAGGAATTCGACCGCGCCGATGTCGTTCAAGGTCTCCATCGCCACCAGGGTCAGGCCGATCATGATCGCCGGGCGCGCCATCGGGATCTGGATGCGGAAGAACACTTTCAAAGGCCCGGCGCCGA
This sequence comes from Hyphomicrobiales bacterium, assembly GCA_900469625.1. Taxonomy (GTDB): domain Bacteria; phylum Pseudomonadota; class Alphaproteobacteria; order Rhizobiales; family Rhizobiaceae; genus Ensifer. Next base: position 215,045 of record UBXV01000007.1, on the reverse strand, counting down.
GCGTGCGGGCGACGTCGGCGGCAGCGCGCCCCTGCATCAGGAACATCGAACGGCAGGCGAGATAGATATAGGGGTAGAGCACCGAGCTCAGCACCAGCACAGCGCCGCCGAGCGAACGGATGTCGGGAAACCAGTAATCGCGGCTGGTCTTGAAGCCGAAGACGACGCGGATCAGCCCCTGTACCGGGCCGGTGAAAGTGAACAGTTCACCGAAGGCGTAGGCGGCAAGATAGGCGGGGATGGCGAGCGGCAGCACGAGCGCTGCCGACAGGAACCGGCGCAGCGGAAATTCGCAGCTTGCCACCAGCCAGGCCGTGACGATGCCAACGATGGCGGTAGCGGCACCGGTGAACGTGATCAGCAGCAGCGTGCGGATGGTGGCGCGCGGAATGACGTTCTGCATCAGATGCGGCCAATCGGCACCGCCGCCCGAAACGGCAAGCCAGGTGATCGCCAGGATCGGCATCAGCACGATCAGGGAGGCGCCACCGGCCCACACCGCAAGCAGCGGGTGGGAAAGACCGGTTCTCGCGCCGGCGCGGCGCCGCTTGAGGCTTTGTGACGTGGACTGCAATCGATCGGATCCGGAGAAACGGCAGGAAATGGCCGTGGGGATGCCAGCAAACTGGCGTCCCCAAGTCAACATTTCCTTACAGCATCCGGCCTTAGTTCGCCAAGACGCGTTGTGAGGGGAAGGAGATTTCCACCAGCGTGCCCTCGTTCGGCGCCGAGGTGATGGCGAACTGGGCGCGATTGGCTTCGGCCATGGCCTTGGTCAAAGGCAGGCCGAGGCCGGTTCCGTCGCCGCGCTTGCGGCCGCCTGTCGTCACTTGCCGGAACGGCTTCATCGCCTGGTCGAGCTCGACGCGGGTCATGCCGACGCCGGTATCGCGAATGCGCAGGATGACGCTGCCGTTGGGCTCATAGGAGGTCGACACGACGATCTGCCCGCCCGACGGCGTGAAGCGAATGGCGTTCGCCAGGATGTTGAGCGCGATCTGCTTGATCGAGCGGCTGTCGGCGACCACGCTCGGCACGGCTGCCGACAGCGAGGTGCGGATGATGACGCGCTGGCTGTTGGCCTGCGGCTGCACCAGCGACACCGCCTCGGAAACCGCATCGTTGATTTCGACCGAGCCGAAATCGAGATCCATCTCGCCCGCTTCGATCTTGGAAATGTCGAGCAGATCGTTGACGATGTCGAGCACATGGCGGCCCGAACGGCCGATGTCGCCGGCATATTCGATATAGCGCGGATGGCCGACCGGGCCGAAATGCTCGCTCGCCATCATGTCGGAAAAGCCGATGATGGCGTTGAGCGGCGTGCGGATTTCGTGGCTCACGCGTGCCAGGAACTCGGTCTTGTGGGCATTGGCCGTCTCGGCAGCGCGCTTGGCGTTGCGCAACTCTTCCTCGGTCCGCTTCCACTGGGTGATATCACGGATCACGGCGCAATAGCCGTTGGAGGCCGACAGTCGGCCGATGGTCATGAACAACGGCAGGAAGCCGCCAGCGGCCTCGCGGCCGATCACTTCGCGGCCGTCGTTGAGCACGCTGGCAACGCCGTGACCTGAAAGGCCCTGGAGATAGTCGATGACGGCCTTCTGGCTCTCATGGGCAAAGAGAGCCGCAAACGGTTTGCCGCGGATTTCGCTCTCATCGTAATTGAAGAGCGCGCTGGCCGAGCGATTAACCGAGCGGATATCGCCGTCATGCCCGAGAATGACGACGCCATCGGTCGCAGTCTCGAGGATCGAGCGCAACTCGTCGATTTCGGTCTTGAGCTTGCCGACCTCTTCGACGGGAACGACAGGCTGGACGGTTTCGGCCGGTGTGGCTTGGCTGTCTTGCGGCTGCAAGGCTTCGGTCGAAGCCAGCGCCAGCATCAGAGCGCTCTTGCCGTCCCAGCGGATCGAATGCAGGTGAGCCGTCACCGGGACGAGCTGTCCGGTCTTGCGGATCAGCGTCATCGTGCCATCCGGCTCCGCGACGCCGATTTCCTCATCGTTGGCAAACAGCGCGTCGATGCCGCCTTCCTGCTCGAAATCGTCGAGCGTGTCGTAGCCGGTGAGCCTGAGGAACTCCGGATTGGCATGCAGGAGGTCATCGCCGAGATGGATGAGCAGGCCGACGGGCAGGCTGTCGAGGATTTCGCCGCTGAAGCCCACGCTCGCGATCGCCGCCGGATCGATGGCGGCATCGGCCAGGTCGTCTGCGCGGGGTTCAGCTGCAGTCACGTCGCCCTGTGTCTCAAGTGCGAGCTCAGGTTCGGGTTCCATCGATGCGGCTGGAGCAGCATCGATGGATGTCTCGTCGACGGTTTCGACATGCCGCTCTTCGGTGTCCGTCTCCACTGCGTCAGTTGGAGCCTCGCGCGAAACCGCGTCCTGCGCCTCCGGCTGCGTCCCGACATTCTCGCCGAGCTGCCGGGCGATTTCGCGAAACGCCGCCTGCTCGCCACGGGTCAGCGCGCCCGATCCGGCTGGGCGGTGTTGTTCGAGCTCGATGATCTTGTCGGAAGCCCGTCGGCCCGGCGTTTCGACGATGCGAAGCGCCGGACGCTCGCCGAGGAAGGGATCAGGCTGGTCGGCTGCATCCGTTGCGCCCGGTTGCGGCGCGTCGGCGAAAAGCGACAGAACGTCTGTCGCGCGTGCGCTGACGCTCGGGGTCTCGTCGGTCGGGCTTTCAGCCGTCTCATCATCTGCGATTGCCGGTTGGTCGAAGACGGTGCTGGCCGTGCCCTCGTTTTCAACCGCATCCACGGTGCGATCGAGCGAAAGACCGTTGGCATCTTCATCGTCGACGGCGTCGGCAACGCGAACGATGCCGAAGCCGCGGAATCCGTCGAACTCGCGCGAGCGCGAATAGGTCGGCAGGGCTGCGAGGTCGACGGGCACCTTGAGGTGGGTGCCCTCCACCGGCCAGAAGATCGTCTTGCCCGACCAGGTGTCACGGCGGTGCAGAAGCGTGTTGATCTTGTTGTCGGGGTCGAGGCCATAGCGGGCGGAAAGCGAGGCGAAGCTGACGCCGATCACGTCGGCGGCCTTCGGCCCGACGGCCGAGGCGAACTCCTCGGATATTTCGCTGAACTTGCCTTCCGCGTCGATCTTCCAGACGAAGCGTACCGCCCGTCCGCCGGGCGCAAAGGCGAAGCCGGGTTGTGCGTCCGCCATTTCGTGCTCTGCGGCCGGATCCGCCGCCGGCGCCGCGGTCTCCGCCGCCACATCGACCGTTGTTTCCTCGATTGCCGCTTCCACCGGCGTCTCGGCATCGGTGTCGAGATCCTCTGATGGGCTTTCGACTTCGCTCGCGGCAGTGACGTCGACTGTCTCTGCGCTCGGCAACGGCCCCTTGTCTTCCAGCGCGGCGCCGCGATGTTCAGCGGCCTCGACGGCTGTTTCGATGGTGGCTGTCTCCGCTGGAGCCAGCATATCCGCGTCGGTCGTCGGGCCCAGCGCGTGTTCGCCGGTTCCGGTCGCGACGGAGGTATCATCGGTTTCGATCGGCTGCTCAACGCTGTCTTCGTCTTGCGCGGCAATCGGCGCATCCGTCGACACCAGCGCGTCGGGAGCCGATCGCCCATCGACTGTTTCAAGCGTCTCGATCGTCGGGGCCGCTACCGGTTCAATCGCATCAGGCGCGAAGTCGGCGTTGTCGGCGTCGGCAACGACTGCCGGGGTTGCAACAGACGGGGCCGGTGCCTCATCCGGATCGAGATTGCCGAGGATCGTTTCCACCGCAAACAGCAGATGAAGCGCCGGCGCGTCGGCGATCTTGCCGATGGCGGCGGGCAGGTGTCCCTTGGCCGTGGCGACGGGGCGCTTGATCAGCCAGTCGTGGTCGCGGGCGACAGCCAGCACGAGCTGGCGGCGTGTCTCGTCGGACATGCCGAGATTGGCAAAACCCGGCGACTGCGCAACGAACGCGCCGTCGGCATCAAGCACGGCCATGTGCGTATCCGGGCCGTCGAGCCCGGCGATCATGCGCGCGGCGCGTTCCTCTGTCGAAAGCGGCTTTCCGGAGTGAGGCGCGGTAAAGAGCACGCCGAGTTCGTCCGGCCGGACCCGGATCAGTTCCACGGCCGTGTTGAGCGCCAGGCTTCGAAAGCCCGAGGCAACGCGCATCAGGATCTGGCGGCGGTCGCCGACAGACACGAGCTGCGTTGCCGCCGCCTTCAGCTGGCGCGCGGAAAGGTCGTTGGGGTTGGGGCCCTGCTCGATGAAATCGTAGATGGAGCCGACGCCGAAGAAGGCGGCACCCTGATCGTTGGCCCAGAGAACGCGGCTGAGATCGCGCGAAAACAGGATCGCCGCATCGCCGCGCGCAAAATGCTCGCGCACCCGCTCATGCACGGCGATGTCGATGAAGGGGTACTGTCTTGCGGGCATGGACGGGCCTATTGACGGGTCGCGGGTACGTTAACACTCTATTAATACCCGCCGACGCGCCGGGGGTCCAGCAATCCCGGGCGCTCGCGCACCCCTTTCACGGCAAAGGGTTAACGCTGGTGAATTTGTGCACTGCACAATTTTATTGCAATGCACAAAGAGATCGATTATATAAGGTGCATCAATCAACGGCGCCTCAAATGAGGGCCCTGACACCAAGGAGCGCTTTCATGGCTACCAAGAAGATCGACGACGCATTTTCCTTCTCCTCTTTCGACCCGGCCAAGGTTGCCGACAGCTTCCGCGACTTCGCGGAAAAGGGCGCCGCTCAGTCGAAGGACGCCTATTCCAAGATGAAGACCGCGGCCGAGGAAGCAAGCAAGACCGTCGAAGCGACGCTTGAAAGCGCCCAGACCGGCAGCGTCGAGCTCGGCCTCAAGGCCATCGATGCGCTGCGCACCAATGCCGAAAACTCGCTGTCGCACATGGAAGCGCTGCTCGGTGTGAAGTCGCTGTCCGAATTCGTCGAGCTGCAGACCTCGTTCTTCCGCAAGCAGGCCGAACTTGCCGTCGAGCAGACCAAGTCGATGCAGGAAGCAACCAAGAAGGTTGCCGAGAATGTTGCAAAGCCGGGCAAGGACGCCGCCGAAAAGGCGATCTCGTCTTTCAAGAAGGCCTGATCCGCGCCGGCCCCTGGCCGCGCTGGGTTTGAATGGGACCGGGTGGCTTGCCATCCGGTCTTTTTGCAGGATAATCTCAAGTTTAGGCTTGCAATGCGACGGAAGTCTCCGTATGTGAGCCGCCAAGCGACTGATGTCGCTTGTTTGTGCGGTTGTAGCTCAGTTGGTTAGAGCGCAGGTTTGTGGCACCTGAGGTCGGAGGTTCGAGACCCCCCAACCGTACCATTCTTCTTCCAGTCATCTATTTATTCTAGGGAGCTTTGTTGCATCCCTTGCGCTGTCTGAACGAGCGCGGCCCGAACTGGCATTATCTGCGCCGCGGGCCGGCTTATGTCGCGTTCCCCGGGCTCGGTCCGTGGTGCTCGTGTTGGGTCAGTCGCCAAAGCTGACAAATTTCAGCGTTGCGTTGCTGTTCATCTTGTATCCGATGACACGGCATCCGTTCTTGTCCCGGACAGGAGCGGCGCCCCTGAGAACAAGCGTGTGCCAGCCTTGCTGATGGCCGCTTACCTGATATGGCGCAGGCTCGCATCCCTTCTTGAAAACATAGGCAGTTCCTTTTATCGGCGCGTTGTTATCGTAGGGGTCCCACGGAGTGCTGGCCTTAAAGAGCAGCATCCCTGGTTTGACAGTGCCCGATATCCCCTTCTTGGGTCGTTCGTAGACGATTTCGCCTGAGCTGGGCGATATACGGACATCGGAACCGTTGTGATCAAACAGGCTGCGCATGTCGACAAGGTCAGACGCCTCGTTCGATGAGACCGACAGGGGCCGAGCAGCATTCTCCGGTGTGTTGCTTTCGCCGTACTCGTGAGGGACGACGCTGGTCTTGTCCTTGATCCAAGGAGCAGCATCGGCGAAAAGTTGCCTATTGTCGTCGCACACCTTCCAAAGCTTGTACTCACCCATATGGTGCCGCTGAATTGGAAAGCAGACGCCAGGCCCCGTGAGTTCAACGTCTGGCATTTCGCCTGATTGGCGGGGATGGAAGACGAAATCAAGAGTAGCATCTCCGATGACCAGGGCTTCCCAGTTCCCCTTCGCCTTGGACAACAGATACATGTTTTTGGCGACGCTGCCGTAACAGCCAGTGACCCCGTTCCCCAGCTCCGCAGGGTAGCTTTCCACGATCAACTCGTTGACGCCGTCGCCATTTACATCTCGCTGCGCGACGTCATAAGTGATTTTTGTGCCGCTCGCCGTCACGCATTCTTCGATGTAGTTTTTCTCTCGCGTCGAAACGACTTGTATGGCCCGGTCAATATCGGCTTGCGGCCAGCCAGTCGCATTCGCCGATACTGCGCAAGACATGAAAATGATCGATGCGGTAAGAATTGACTTCATGAAAGCGTGCCCCTTTGGATTGCCCAAGGGGATTAAGGCATGAACATTGAGCTCGCGTTCACAATCCATATGCAAGTTTAACGAGCTTTCAGCATTGCTCGCAGCGCCTGCGTTGAAGGCGCCGGCCTATACGCAAATTGCTACAGGTAGCCACCGGCCAATTGGCCGTTGAGCAACGGAAGTCTGGCCGGCAAGCAAGCGCACTTCCATTCAAGCAAACATCTGATGCTCTGCCGCAACCAGTTCCTGCAGAAACGCAACGACCGTGCGCACCCGCACCAGGTCGCGGGCGCTTTCGTGATAGGTGGTCCAATAGGCGCGGGTGATCGTCGTTTCCGGCAGGATGCGTTCGAGTTCGGGCGTGTGCCGGGCGATGTAGTTGTGCAGGATGCCGATGCCGGCGCTGGAGCGCACGGCCTCCGTCTGGCCGGTGGCGCTGGAAATTTCGAAGGAGGCATCCCAGCTGCGCATGATCTCGGCGGAGAAATTGAGCGACGGCGTGAAGATCAGGTCCTCGACATAGCCGATGCGGCGATGGTGCTTGAGGTCGTCGATCGTTTGCGGCGTGCCGTGCTGCGCCAGATAGGCCGAAGAGGCGTAGAGCCCGAGCGTGTAGTCGGTGAGTTTGGAGGAGACGAGGCGACCCTGTTCCGGCCGCTCGATGGTGATCGCGATATCGGCTTCGCGCTGCGACAGCGAGAAGGAGCGGGGCACCGGCACGAGTTGCAGCTTCAGCTCCGGATAGCGCGCCGTCAGCCGACCGAGGCGAGGTGCGAGGAAGGAAACGCCGAAACCGTCGGGTGCGCCGATGCGCACGGTGCCGGCAATCGCCGTGTCGATGCGACCGATCTGCGACTGTGCGGCGAGCATCTCCGTTTCCATGCGTTCGGCTGCCGCCAGAAAGATCTCCCCCTCGGCCGTCAGTTCACAGCCGTTCGGCCGGCGCACCAACAGCCGCGTCTTCAGCGTCTCCTCAAGCGCCGTCACCCGACGGCTGAGCGTGGCATGATTGAGGCCGAGCCGCTTGGAGGCGGCAAGGATCTGCCCGGTGCGTGCCACCGCCAGGAACATTCTGACATCGTCCCAATTCATGGTCCTGATCTCCTAGGGCTTCAATCTGTGCACAACGGTTGCTGAATATCGGAAATTGCTTTGTTCAAATCGTAGTGCGATCATGCCGCCACAATCAAGATCAGGAGGAGACATCCATGTACGAACTCGGTCATTTCATCGATGGCAAGCGCGTCGCCGGCACCAGCGGCCGCACGAGCAACATCTTCAACCCGGCAACGGGCGAAGTGCAGGGCACCGTGGCGCTGGCAAGCGACGCGGAACTTGCCGCCGCCGTCGCCAGCGCGAAGGCCGCGCAGCCGAAGTGGGCCGCCACCAACCCGCAGCGCCGCGCCCGCGTCTTCATGAAGTTCGTCGAACTCCTGAACGCCCACATGAACGAGCTTGCCGAGATCCTGTCGCGCGAGCATGGCAAGACGATCGAAGACGCCAAGGGCGACCTCGTTCGCGGCCTGGAAGTCTGCGAATTCGTCATCGGCATTCCGCACCTGCAGAAGAGCGAGTTTACCGAAGGTGCCGGCCCCGGCATCGACATGTACTCGATCCGCCAGGCCGTCGGCATCGGCGCCGGCATCACGCCGTTCAACTTCCCCGCCATGATCCCGATGTGGATGTTCGCCCCGGCGATCGCCTGCGGCAACGCTTTCATCCTGAAGCCTTCAGAGCGTGACCCGTCCGTTCCGATCCGTCTTGCCGAACTGATGATCGAAGCGGGCCTGCCGGCCGGCATCCTCAACGTCGTCAACGGCGACAAGGGCGCGGTCGACGCGATCCTGACCAACCCCGACATCTCCGCCGTCTCCTTCGTCGGCTCGACGCCGATTGCCCGCTACGTCTATGGCACGGCTGCCATGAACGGCAAGCGCGCGCAGTGCTTCGGCGGCGCCAAGAACCACATGATCATCATGCCGGACGCCGATCTCGATCAGGCCGCCAACGCGCTGATGGGTGCCGGCTACGGCTCGGCCGGCGAGCGCTGCATGGCGATCTCGGTTGCCGTTCCGGTTGGCGAAGACACCGCCGACCGCCTGATCGCCAAGCTGACGCCGATGGTCGAAAGCCTGCGCATCGGCCCCTACACCGACGAGAAGGCCGACATGGGCCCCGTCGTCACCAAGGAAGCCCAGGCGCGCATCAAGAGCCTGATCGACAGCGGTGTCGAGGCCGGCGCCAAGCTCGTCGTCGACGGCCGCGACTTCAAGCTCCAGGGCTATGAGGATGGCTACTTTGTCGGCGGTTGCCTGTTCGACCACGTCACCCCCGACATGGACATCTACAAGACCGAGATCTTCGGACCGGTTCTTTCGGTGGTTCGCGCCAAGAACTACGAGGAAGCCCTCGATCTGCCGATGAAGCACGAATACGGCAACGGCGTCGCGATCTACACCCGCGACGGCGATGCCGCCCGTGACTTCGCCTCGCGCATCAACATCGGCATGGTCGGCGTCAACGTTCCGATCCCGGTTCCGCTCGCCTACCACTCTTTCGGCGGCTGGAAGTCCTCGTCCTTCGGCGACCTCAACCAGCACGGCACAGACTCCATCAAGTTCTGGACCAAGACCAAGACGATCACCGAGCGTTGGCCGTCGGGTATCAAGGACGGTGCCGAATTCGTCATGCCGACGATGAAGTAAAACGGGATAAAGATCCTCCCGCCTTGAGGGCCTCCTACGGGAGGCCCTTTTTTGTTGCCTACATGTCGGTGCGTTCGCCACCGTATGAACGAAGCACTTTTCTGTTGCGTGTTATGTTGCACTGCAACTAATTTGATATGCCTCGTGTGGCGGTGAATTGATTCTCGCCCTGATCGAATATTGCAGCCGGTTCGACCGTTCTTTTGCATGAAAGGCTCATCCGGGGGGATAGCCACAGTTCTCTGGGTTCAGGAATGACATTGTACTGTCGTATCGCGGCGCCAGCCTACTAGGCGGCGGCCGCACATAATTTCATTGAGAGAGGTTTATCATGGTCGTGGCTGAAACCGCGTCGATGCAAGGGGCGCTGACGCAGAGCGCACCGGACAATTTTCACCGCCTGTCGTTTACCGGCAGCGGCAAGGAATATTTTGGCATCTGGATCGTCAATGTGCTTTTGACGATCATTACGCTCGGCATCTATTCCGCCTGGGCAAAGGTCCGTCGCAATCGCTATTTCTACGGCAACACGGTGCTGCTCGGGCGCGGCTTCGAATATCATGCCAACGGCAAGCAGATCCTGATCGGTCGGGTGATCGTTTTCGCCTACCTGATCTTCTACAACGTCATGCTGAACGTCGTGCCGATCGCCGGCGTCATCCTTGCGCTTCTGCTGGTGGTCTTCGTGCCCTGGCTGGTCGTCCGGGGCCTGCGCTTTAGCGCCCGCGTCACGAGCTATCGCAATGTCCGCTTCGATTTCGTCGGCGGCGTCGGTGGCGCATTCCTCGCCTTCATCGTCGGCCCGGTCATCGCGGCCCTGACGCTCGGCATCCTCGTGCCGCTCGCCAGCCGCTGGTCCTACCGCTACATCGGCAGCAACCTGCGTTACGGGCAGCGGGCGTTTGCTACCGATCCCTTGCTCGGCGCGATCTACAAGTCGTGGTTCCTGTCGGCATCGATCATCATCGCGGGCCTTGCAATCATAGCCTTTGTCGGTTTCCTCAATCTGGCCGTGATCATGGCGCTGTTCGATGGTTCCGTCGAGCCGATGGGCGGCATGCCGCTGTCGATGATCGGGCTGTTCGTCCTCGGCTACATTGCGTTCTTCGCGATCTTCGGGGTCGCAGCCCTGTTCTACCGCGCCGGCGTTCGCAACGTTGCCTGGTCGGCAACGACCTTCGACGGCAAGCACCAGCTGACGAGCGACCTGTCACGAGGCCGCTATGCATGGATCGCGATCACCAACCTGATCGTCACCATCATCACGCTGGGCCTGATGCGTCCCTGGGCCGCGGTGCGCATGGCGCGCTACGTCAATGAACACACGGGCGTGCATTTCGAAGGCAATGTCGGCGAAATGTTCGACAGGATCGCCCAGGAAGGTTCGGCCGTCGGTGCGGAGTTCATGGAGTTCGAAGGTTTCGACTTTGGCTTCTGACGGGACGGACATCGCCGTTGGCGAGTGGCATCCGGCCGGCTCCAGCCGGTCGGTGCCCGCGCGGCTCATTGAGGATAACGATGGCCTCAAGGCGCTCGATCAGGCCGGCTGCGAACTCGCAGCCGGCGTTTTTGCCGCCGTCGATTTTTCTCCGCGCGTCGGGGCCATCCCGCGCCGCGCGGAATTCCCCGACGGGTCGCTGTTCGAGACGACCGACAACGACGCGATCGATCGGTTTCTCAAGGGCAAGGGAAAGACCAATTTCATCCATGAATGGGAGCGGTTTCGCCCGCGGCTGATCGCGTTTGTCCTGGCAACGGTGCTCTGCGGCGTGATGATCTATCGCTACGCCGTGCCGGCGCTGGTCGAAGTCGCGGTGCTGGTGACGCCGCCGATCGTTCCGAAGATCATGTCGGCAAGTACGCTTGAGACCATGGACCGCACCGTGCTCGACACGACGGCGCTGGCCGCCGAGCGCCAGCAAAAGATCCGCGACGGGTTTGCCACGATCGCGCGGCTCTCCAATCGTGGCGAGGGCGGATACACGCTGAACTTCCGCAAGGGTGGCGCGATCGGGCCCAACGCGTTCGCGCTCCCCGACGGTACGCTGATCGTCACCGACGAACTGGTCGAGCTTGCCGGCGACGATACCGAAATGATCGTCGGCGTGCTGGCGCACGAGATCGGTCATGTCGAGCTCGAGCACAGCCTGCGACAGATCTATCGTGCCGCCGGTGTAACGGGTCTCATCATGATGATCGGTGGCGACATCGGGTCGGGTGTCGAAGACATTCTGGTGCAGGGCGCCGGCCTTCTCACGCTCTCCTATTCGCGGGCGGCGGAAGCGGAGGCCGATCGGCACTCGGTCGAGCTGATGGTGAAGGCGGAGCGCGATCCGACGGCGATCGCGCGGTTCTTCGACCTGCTCGAAAAAGAGCTTGGCGACGGTGCCGACACCAGCATCCTTTCGACCCATCCCGGCACGCCGGAACGGCGCAAGGCAATCCTCGATTATGCCGGCGCATTGCGGGCACGGGGCCGATAAGGACATCCCATCGAGCGCCTCCGGACAGGCGGCAGACCACAAAACGAAAGCGGCGGGCACAAGGCCCGCCGCTTCCATTTCAGGCGACTGCTGAAAATCAGTCCTGCGGACCGTCGTTGTAGCCGACCTTGTCGACCAGTTCGGAGGCCTTCTTGCGGTTGGCGGCGATATCGGCCAGCGGCAGTTCATCCGGCTTGATCGTGCCGAAGGACTTTACGACGTCAGACGGCTCGGCGCCCGGCAGAACCGGATATTCGAACACCTGCTCGGCGTAGATCTTCTGGGCTTCGCCTTCCGACAGGAATTCCATCAGCTTCAGCGCGTTGTCCTTGTTCGGGGAATTCTTGGCGAGTGCCATGCCCGAGATGTTGACGTGCGTGCCGCGGTCCTTGGCGTTCGGGAAGAGAACCTTGATGGCGGCTGCCCATTCCTTCTGCTCCGGCTCCTTCTCGTTGGTCATCATCAGACCGACGTAATAGGTGTTGCCGAGCGCCAGGTCGCACTCGCCGGCGAGGATCGCCTTGGCCTGGTCGCGGTCGCCGCCGTCCGGCTTCTTGGCGAGGTTGTTCTTCAGGCCGGTCAGCCACTTTTCGGTCTCGGCCTCGCCCTTGTGGGCGATCATCGAGGCGAACAGGCCGATGTTGTAGGAATGCTGGCCATCGCGGGTGCAGATTTTGCCCTTCCACTTGGGGTCGGCAAGCTCCTCATAGGTGATGTCGTTCTCGGTCACGCGATCCTTGGAGGCGTAGACAACGCGGCCGCGGGTCGTCAGGCCGAACCAGTTGCCTTCAGGATCGCGGAAATGCGCCGGGATGTCCTTGTTGATCGTCTCGTTGACCACAGGCTGCGTCACGCCCGCATCCTTGGCTTCGGTGAGGCGGCTGATGTCGACGGTCAGGATCACGTCCGCCGGCGAGTTGGCGCCCTCGGCCTGGATACGTTCGACAAGGCCCTTGTCGAGGAAGAGCACGTTGGTCGTGATCCCGGTTTCCTTGGTGAAGGCATCGAGCAGCGGCTTGATCAGGTCAGGCTGACGATAGGAATAGATGTTGACCTCGCCATCGGCCCAGGCGGCGGTAGACGCAAACAGGCCGGCAGTGAGAGACAATATACCCATGGCGGCTCTCGAGACGGACATGGCTTCCTCCATTTTTTTGGTTTGAGCTAAGTAAACAAAATCGCTCATCTTTTTGATCCGCAGCTCATCAACAGTCAACCGGGTAACGGTTAACGATCAAGCAGATGTGACTTTTTGCTTTTTTGGAATTGTTCCAAACTACGATCCGTCCTATATGAAGGTTCGATAAACCTCTCGATTCCGGAGCGAATTATGCGACTGACGAAGCAAACGAACTACGCAGTTCGCATGTTGATGTACTGCGCCGCAAACGGCGAGAAACTGAGCCGCGTTCCTGAAATTGCCAAGGCCTACGGTGTCTCCGAACTGTTTCTGTTCAAGATTCTCCAGCCGCTGACGCGCGCTGGCCTGGTCGAGACCGTGCGCGGTCGCAATGGCGGCGTGCGCCTGCCCAAGCCGGCTTCGGCCATTACCCTGTTCGACGTCGTCAAGGTGACGGAAGACAGCTTCGCCATGGCCGAGTGCTTCGAGGCCGGTGAAATCGATTGCCCGCTGGTCGACAGCTGCGGCCTCAACGCCGCGCTGCGCAAGGCGCTGAACGCGTTCTTCGAAGTGCTGCAGGGCTACACCATCGACGATCTGGTCAAGGCCCGTCCGCAGATCAACTTCCTGCTCGGCCTCGAAGAGACCAAGCGCCCGCAGACGACTGCGGCCTGATCGATCTTTACGGCGCCGCGTACCAGACGTCCGGCGCCGTCATGCCTCAAGTCCGCTGCCCAAAGCGGCCGCCGGCGCTCAGTTCGGCGCCAGATACTCCCGCAGAATGAACTCGATTGCCGTCGGATCGATCTCCGATTTGTCGATGCGGAAATCCGCGCCGTAGTCTTCCAGGTTCTGGAAATAGGGTTCCACCAGCGATCCGGAGATCACGCCGATCGGGCCGATGAAGCCCTGGTGGCGCAGCAGCGGCACCGTTTCGCGAAAATCGCGCTGCGGCTGAAGTCGATTGTCCATCAACACCATCGAGACCGGCTCGCCTGAACGCAGGAACGCGAGCGCGCCTTCGATCGTCTGGCAATAATGCAGTTCGATCTCGATCGTGCTGACCTTCTTGATCAGGGCGCGCAGAATGAGGTTCTCCGCGGGGTCGTCGTCAACGAGCAGGATATGGGCCTTTTGTGTCATGATCGTCCATGTACCTGAGTGACCGGAAGCCATTGTGCTGTGCGCGTCCGTCGTCGGCAAGCGGGTAGGGTGGCGTGTCTGCATCGTTTCAGCGCTTTCGCGCGGCGCAGTTGTCCAGTGCCAAGCGCCGCGCCGATCGACGTTACTGAATGATCTGCTCGCGTATCGCCTTGGCCACCATCTGCGTTCGATTGACCACATCCAGCTTCTTCAGGATCGTTGCCGTATGCGAGTTCACCGTGTGTTCGGAGACCGATACGATCAGCGCGATCTCGCTTGCCGTCTTTCCGTGCGAGATCCATTTGAGGATCTCCGTTTCGCGCGGGGTGAGGCCCATGCCGGCCTTGTTGGAGAGCGCGATACGATAGAAATAGTCGAAGGCGCAGATGGCGTCATAGGCCAGCTCGAAGTGCTCGGAACGGCCGATGTCGTTGCCGTCGCCCAGGAACAGCACGGCGTAGCGGGCGCCCGTTGCGGCCGCGTGGACCGGCACGCTCAGGAGAAGCTCGAAGCCGAGCTGGACGAGCAGGTTCTGCCCGTTGACGCAGCCGGGATCGCCGGATCTCCAGACGGAGGAAATGACCGAGGTGTGCAGGGTCTTGTAGAACAGGGAATCGCCGAAGCGGTGGCGCTTGTCGTATTCCTCGGCAAGGCCCGAGGGCAGGTCATGCAGAACCAGGCGGGTGGACAGCATGCATGCGTCGTTCTCGTTGCCGAGCTGCAGGATGCCGAAATGGTTGAAGCCGAACCGCAGTGCCATCGTGTGAAAGATGCGGAAGAAGTCGACGCGGTTGAGCGCCTTCTCCAGATCGTCGCGCAGATCGTAGCGCCTGTGGTTTTCCAGCAAACTTGCCACGAATGCGCTACCCCTTTTTCGCGAGGCGGCAATTTACCCGCAAGACCGGCTCAATCAACCGCATGAAGCCGGCATCGAAATTGCGGATGGGCATCATCACGCCAGTCTCTCCGCGGCGGTGCCGCCGGATCGAAAGCGCCGCGAGGCGGATGCCGCCCCCTCCCAAGGACGTTTTGGCACGTCGTTTGTCTCCCCCGAGATTTTGTCCAGGTTCTATTGCACGATCAGACAGCGGATTTCTACCCAACGATCTTGGGATTGACCGTTTGTTGCAATTTCTTCGAATCGGCGATGACGTGCAGCGAGGATGCACGCAGGGCGGGTGGCGCTGCCGCCTGCGCCTTCCGATGGCCGGCGCCACGTCGTCAGATGGGCCGGTCGAGGATGTCGCCAGCCGGTCGGGCAGGGGCCAAGAAAGCACCTGGAAATCTCAGGTCATTCTAAAACAGTGGACAGATCTCCGGCTCAGCCGTGGGTGGAATTTTTCGCATAGACAAATTTGTTCGGCGACTTATTGCAATGCGACGCCAAATGTCGTTCCATCCGGCCTTGACCGGGGGGCAATCGTCATTCCGCGTCAGGAAAACACGAGAACAAAAACAAATCTGGGAAGCAAAGCTCATGAAAAAGCTCACTACTCTCTTTGCAGCGACGGCGCTTGCCACGCTGATGGCCGGCTCTGCCTGGTCGAAGACGTTCGTCTATTGCTCGGAAGGTTCGCCTGAGGGTTTTGACCCGGGCCTGTACACCGCCGGCACGACGTTCGACGCGGCTGCGCACACGGTCTACAACCGCCTGCTCGAGTTCAAGAAGGGCACGACCGAAGTTGAGCCGGGCCTCGCCGAGAGCTGGACGATTTCCGATGACGGCCTGGAGTACACCTTCAAGCTGCGTCCGGGCGTCAAGTTCCAGACGACCGAGTTCTTCACGCCGAGCCGTGACCTCACCGCAGACGACGTGGTTTTCTCGTATGAGCGCCAGCTGAAGGCTGACAACCCCTGGAACAAGTACATCGCTGGTACTTCCTGGGAATATGCCGCCGGCATGGGCTTCCCGGAAGTCATCAAGTCGGTCGAGAAGGTTGACGACCTGACGGTCAAGTTCACCCTGACGCGCAAGGAAGCGCCGTTCCTCGCCAACATCGCGATGCCGTTCGCTTCGATCCTGTCGAAGGAATACGCCGACAAGCTGCAGGCTGACGGCAAGATGGAACAGATGAACCAGATGCCGCTCGGCACCGGTCCGTTCGCTTTCGTTGCCTACCAGCAGGACGCCGTCATCCGCTACAAGGCAAACCCGGACTATTGGGGTGGCAAGCAGAAGATCGACGACCTCGTCTTCGCAATCACCTCGGACGCTTCGGTTCGCTACCAGAAGCTGCAGGCCGGCGAATGCCACCTGATGCCGTTCCCGAACGCTGCCGACGTTGCAAAGATGAAGGCTGACCCGAACCTGAAGGTCATGGAACAGGCCGGTCTCAACGTCTCGTACCTCGCCTACAACACGACCCAGGCTCCGTTCGACAAGCCGGAAGTGCGCAAGGCGCTGAACAAGGCGATCAACAAGCAGGCAATCGTCGACGCCGTCTTCCAGGGCGCAGCCCAGCCGGCCGTCAACCCGATCCCGCCGACAATGTGGTCCTACAACGACAAGCTCGAAGACGACACCTACGAGCCGGAAGTCGCCAAGAAGATGCTTGAAGACGCAGGCGTCAAGGACCTGTCGATGAAGCTCTGGGCAATGCCGGTTTCGCGTCCGTACATGCTGAACGCCCGTCGTGCGGCTGAACTGATGCAGTCGGACTTCGCCAAGGTCGGCGTCAAGGTCGAGATCGTGTCCTACGAATGGGCCGAATACCTCGACAAGTCGAAGGCCAAGGATCGTGACGGTGCCGTCATTCTCGGCTGGACCGGCGACAACGGCGACCCGGACAACTTCCTCGACACGCTGCTCGGCTGCAACGCTGTCGGCGGCAACAACCGCGCGCAGTGGTGCAACCAGGAATTCGACGCCCTCGTGAAGAAGGCGAAGGAAACCTCCGATCCGGCAGAGCGCACCAAGCTCTACGAAGAAGCTCAGGTCGTCTTCAAGCGCGAAGCGCCGTGGGCAACGATCGACCACTCTCTCTCGGTCGTGCCGATGCGCAAGAACGTTGAGGGCTTCGTTCAGAGCCCGCTCGGCGATTTTGCCTTCGACGGCGTGGACATCACCGAGTAATTTAGTTAACTGATCCTTAAGGGGGCGTTTGCCAAGGGCAAGCGCCCCTCTTTGCATCCACTATAGCGACCCGAGCTCCAGCTGGAGCGCACAAGGTCGCTGTGGCATTTCGACTTACCGTGTGCTTCGCCGTCAAGGTGGGAAGGCATGCGGTGGTGCCAGCGGCGGGATACAATGCCGCGGCAACATGGCGCGGGGTTTAACATGTTCCGATTTCTCTTGGGGCGACTGGCTGTCCTGATACCGACGTTCATCGGTGTCTCCATCATCGCCTTTTCCTTCATTCGCTTGCTGCCCGGCGATCCGGTGGGTCTGCTTTCGGGCGAGCGTGTCATGTCGCCGGAGCGACATGCCGAAATTTCGCACGCGCTTGGTTTCGACCGGCCGATCGTCGTCCAGTACCTCGATTATCTCTGGGGCGTGCTCCACGGTGATTTCGGTACGTCGATCGTCACCAAGAAACCGGTCCTCGACCAGTTCTTCGATCTGTTCCCGGCAACCGTCGAGCTTTCGCTTTGCGCGATCTTGTTTGCGATCATCCTCGGCATTCCCGCCGGCGTGATCGCGGCGATCAAGCGCGGTTCCGCCGTCGATCAGGCGATGATGGGCACGGCACTCGTCGGCTTCTCCATGCCGATCTTCTGGTGGGGCCTGCTTCTGATCATGCTGGTCTCCGGCATGCTGCAGTGGACGCCGGTCTCGGGCCGCATCTCGCTGATGTACTTCTTCCCTCCGGTCACCGGTTTCATGCTGATCGACTCGCTGTTGTCCGGCCAGGCCGGCGCCTTCAAGTCGGCGGTCAGTCACCTGATCCTGCCGACGATCGTGCTCGGAACCATCCCGCTCGCGGTCATCGCGCGCCAGACGCGCTCGGCGATGCTCGAGGTTCTCTCCGAAGATTACGTGCGCACGGCGCGCGCCAAGGGCCTTTCGACCTTCCGGGTCGTCGGTGTCCATGCGCTGCGCAATGCCATGATCCCGGTGATCACCACGATCGGCCTGCAGGTGGGCGTCATGCTCGCCGGCGCGATCCTGACCGAAACGATCTTCTCCTGGCCGGGTATCGGCAAGTGGATGGTGGATTCGGTTTCGCGTCGCGATTACGCCGTCATCCAGGGCGGCCTCCTCGTCATCGCGGCCGTGATCATGCTGGTCAACCTCATCGTCGACCTGCTCTACGGTCTCATCAATCCGCGCATCCGGCATTAAGGAGGGCGTCATGTCTCAAGCTGCTGCAACAAGCACCGTTTCGACCGATCCGTCCCGCCGGGCGCGACTGGCCGAGTTCTGGTATTATTTCTCCGAGAATCGTGGCGCCGTCATCGGCCTCGTGTTCTTCGTCTTCCTCGTTCTGCTCGCGGTCTTTGCGCCGTGGGTCGCCCCGCACGACCCGGTGGCGCAGTACCGCGATGCGGTGCTGGTCCCGCCGGTCTGGCAGGAGGGTGGACGCGCCGGCTTCTTGCTCGGCACGGACGCCGTCGGCCGCGACATGCTGTCCCGGCTGATCTACGGCACCCGCTTCTCGCTGTTCGTCGGCGTCATCGTCACGACGCTGTCGCTCGTCGGCGGCATCGCGCTCGGCGTTATCGCCGGCTACTTCCGTGGCTGGGTCGATACCGTCATCATGCGCGTGATGGACATCATCCTTGCCTTCCCGTCGCTGCTGCTCGCGTTGGTGCTCGTGGCCGTTCTCGGCCCGGGCCTCGTCAACGCCATGATCGCCATCGCGCTCGTCTTCCAGCCGCACTTCGTGCGCCTGACCCGTGCGGCCGTCATGAGCGAAAAGACCCGTGACTACGTGGTTGCCGCCAAGGTTGCCGGCGCCGGCCACGGTCGCCTGATGTTCAAGACGATCCTGCCGAACTGCATGGCACCGCTGATCGTCCAGGCGACGCTCTCCTTCTCGAGCGCCATCCTCGATGCCGCCGCGCTCGGCTTCCTCGGCATGGGCGCCCAGCCGCCGACACCGGAATGGGGCACGATGCTCGCCGAAGCGCGCGAGTTCATCAGCAGCCACTGGTGGGTGGTCACGCTGCCTGGCATCGCGATCCTGATCACGGTGCTGGCGATCAACCTGATGGGTGACGGCCTGCGCGATGCGCTCGATCCCAAGCTGAAGAGGTCCTGATCATGGCGCTTCTCGAAATCGAAAACCTGGTCGTCGAATTCCAGACGGCCTCCGGTCCCTTCCGCGCCGTCAACGGTGTGTCGATGAAGGTCCATGAAGGCGAAGTGCTCGCGATCGTCGGTGAATCCGGATCGGGCAAGTCCGTGTCGATGCTGGCTGCCATGGGTCTTCTGCCCTGGACGGCGAAGGTAACGGCCGACAAGCTCGCCTTCAACGGTCGCGACCTGCTCGGCATGTCGGCGAACGAGCGGCGCAAGATCATCGGCAAGGATATCTCGATGATCTTCCAGGAGCCGGTCGCAAGCCTCAATCCGTGCTTCACGGTCGGCTTCCAGATCGAGGAGGTGCTGCGCATTCACCTCGGTCTCGACAAGGCCGGTCGCCGCAAGCGGGCGATCGAACTGTTCGAAGCGGTCGGCATTCCCGATCCGGCCGAGCGGCTCGGCCACTATCCGCACCAGATGTCGGGCGGCCAGTGCCAGCGCGTGATGATCGCGATCGCGATTGCCTGCAATCCGAAGCTCCTGATCGCCGACGAGCCGACCACCGCGCTCGACGTGACGATCCAGAAGCAGATCCTCGACCTCTTGATGAAGCTTCAGGCCGAGCACAACATGGGCCTGATCATGATCACGCACAATATGGGCGTGGTTGCGGAAACCGCCGACCGCGTGGTCGTGCAGTACAAGGGCCGCAAGATGGAAGAGGCCGACGTGCTGACGCTCTTCGAAAACCCGAAGAGCAACTACACGCGGGCACTTCTGGCAGCCCTTCCTGACAACGCAACCGGCGACCGTCTGCCGACGATCTCCGAACTCTTCGTCGATGAAGGAGCGGTCCAATGAGCGTGATCCTCGAAGCGCGCAACCTGGTGCGCGACTACCACATTCCCGGGGGCCTGATCAAAAAGGCAAAGACCGTTCACGCCCTGAAGGGCGTGAGCTTCAGCGTGGAAGAAGGCAAGACGCTCGCAATCGTTGGCGAGAGCGGCTGTGGCAAGTCGACGCTTGGACGTATCCTCACCCTGATCGATCCAGCGACCGCAGGCGATCTGCTGATCGAAGGCAAGAAGATCGACATTTCCAAGGGCGACATGACGCCGGAGATGCGCCGCAAGGTTCAGATCGTTTTCCAGAACCCCTACGGCTCGCTCAATCCGCGCCAGAAGATCGGCGACATCCTGATGGAGCCGCTGGTTATCAACACCGACACGCCGGCCGACGAGCGTCGCGACCGGGCAATTGCGATGTTGAAGAAGGTCGGCCTCACCGATCTGCACTTCAACCGCTATCCGCACATGTTCTCCGGCGGCCAGCGCCAGCGTATCGCCATTGCGCGTGCGCTGATGCTCAACCCGAAGCTGCTGGTGCTGGACGAGCCGGTATCGGCGCTCGACCTTTCGGTCCAGGCTCAGGTATTGAACCTGCTCGCCGATCTGCAGGACGAGCTCAAGCTGACCTACGTCTTCATCAGCCACGACCTCTCGGTCGTGCGCTACATCGCTGACGACGTGATGGTGATGTATTTCGGCGAAGCGGTCGAATACGGCAGCCGCGACGAGGTCTTTGCCGACCCGAAGCACAGCTATACCAAGACGCTGTTTGCCGCGACGCCGCGTGCGGATGTGGAGAGCATCAAGGCACGGCTGGCGAAGAAGAAGCAGGCGGCCTGAGCGCTTTCGGGCCGTCCGACAAAAGCGAGGCCGGGGAAAGAACTCTCCGGCTTCTTGGCCTTGACGGGGCGATGGTGTAGAGCTTTCGCGCCGCCATTCACTTCTCGCCTTTCGGCGGCGGGCAGCCGCTTTTCGGCCGAACCGTCCGTGTTCGGCCCAACTTCAGGAACACGATCATGGAAATCAAGCGTTTCGAAACCGGCCCCCGGATGAGCCAGGCCGTGGTTTACAACAACACCGTCTACCTCGCCGGCCAGGTCGGCAATGCCGGTGACGATGTCGTGACCCAGACGAAGCAGGCGCTTGCCGAAGTCGACCGTCTTCTGGCGCTCGCCGGCACCGACAAGACCCGCATTCTCTCGGCTACCATCTGGCTCGCCGACATGGCCGACTTCCCGAAGATGAACTCTGTCTGGGACGCCTGGGCGCCGCAGGGCAACACCCCGGCTCGCGCCACCGGTGAAGCAAAGCTCGCAACCCCGGAATACCTCGTCGAAGTCATCGTCGTCGCAGCCGCCGCCTAAGGCAGGCTTATCCGCCAATCGAATGCGATTGATGGATCATGCATTTCAGCCGCCGTGCCCTGCGCATGGCGGCTTTTCTTTTGCCGATCCGCCAACCTCCCCGTGCCTCAGGAACCAACGGCTGGCCGCCGCGTTTACCTGAGGTTCCATCAAAATGGGAGGCAATCGATGCTCTATTGGCTACCGCGCGCCTGCGCGCTCGCATTCGCAGGCCTGTTGATCGGGTTCGGATTGGTGCCCCACACGGCCGCCGGCGTGGCGCACACGCTGCTGGTGATCGCGCTTGGCCTCGCGCTCCTGTCGCTGACCCTTCACGTGTTCCCGCCCGAGCGGCACTGATCGACGCGAACGGCAACAGGGGCCGGGCGAAACAACGACGAGGAATGGCATTGGACACATCGGGCCATACGGCTGCCTACTACAAGCTGAAACGTATCGCCGAGGAGGAAAGGGCCTCTGTCGAAGCGGTTCCGCCTGCCGTGCCCAAGCGGGACGGCATCGACCTGATGGTCGCCTGGAGCATCATCGGACTGTTCGTCATTGCAGGTTCCGCCGCCATCTCCTCGATGGAGACGATCCTGATGCCGATCACGCTTGCCGTCGTCGTCGGCATCGTGCTCGGTCGCGCGGCCGACAGCCTGGCAAGGTTCGGCCTGCCGCCCGTGATGGGCGGATTGTTGCTGGCGCTGGTCTTCGTGCTTGGCTTGGCATCTGTGGTCAGCGCTTTGCTCGGGCCGATGACGGAATTGGCCCAGAAGGCGCCTGCCATGGTAGAGGGCGTGATCGAGCGCGTCATGCCGTTCATCGAGCGCTTCGAATGGCTGCGGCTGGCGCTTGCCAAGGGCATCGGCGGTGACGCGCTTGCCGACACTGTCATGAAGAATGCAGGGCCGGTTCTAGGCGCGGTTGCCGGTGGGCTGACCCCCGCCCTTGTCCAGACCTTGATATTCCTTGCAGCACTCGGGCTGTTTCTGTTGGGCCGCCTGCATCTGCGCAAGACCGCCATTCTAGCCTTCACCAGTCGCGAACGGCGCCTGAGCACGATCCGGATCATGAATGCGATCGAGACCGCGCTCGCCCAGTACTTCTCGATTGCCAGCCTGATCTATCTCGCCCTCGGCGTCGTCACGATGATCATCGCGCTGGTCGGTGGGCTCGCCGTACCACCGCTCTGGGGGCTGTTTGCCTTCGTCTCCAGTTTCATCCCCTATCTCGGGGTGACGATGATGACGCTGGCGCTGCTCGTGGGCGGGCTGATGACGCACGAGGCAATCCTGCTGGCGCTGGCGCCGGCGGCCGCGTTCTTCGTTGTCCACCTCCTCATGGAAAACCTTGTCATACCTTCGATCCTGGGCAACAGGCTCGAGGTCAATCCATTCCTCGTCTTCGTCGCCATCATCTTCTGGACGTGGATGTGGGGCGCGGTCGGCGCCATGCTGGCGCTGCCGCTGTCGCTGATCGCCATGACGATTTTCGAAGAGGTGCGCGAGCAGCCGCCGGAACGGCAGCTGCCGGCGTGACCTGTCGTCCCGCTTCTTACCTGCGCGTCGAGGAGCGGGCGTGCTCGTCGAAGAATAGCGCCTGGCTGATCAGCGCCTTGACCATGTCCGGATTGAACGGCTTGGTGACGAGGAAGGCGGGCTCGGGCCTCTTTCCGGTCAGCAGGCGCTCTGGAAAGGCTGTGATGAAGATCACCGGCACGGCCGCATCCTTCAGGATCTCGTTCACCGCGTCGATACCGGAGCTGCCATCGGCGAGCTGAATGTCGGCAAGCACCATCTTCGGCGCCGTCTTGCGGTAGAGATCGAGCGCTTCCTTGTGGGTGCGGGCGATGCCGGTCACACGATGGCCGAGGCTGGTGACCATATCCTCGATGTCGAGCGCGATCAGCGGTTCATCCTCGATGATCAGCACTTCGGTTGCGACCTGGCGCGAAATGTCTTCCGAAGCGGCCGTCAGCAGCTTGGAAAAGCCCGCCTGGCTCTGGCCCATGATCTCGGCGGCATCGGCGATCGAGAAGCCCTCGACCGAGACGAGAAGGAAGGCCTGGCGGGCGGCCGGCGCAATCAGCGACAGATTGGCGGCAGCCTGCTGCTCCCAGGCAAAGGGAGAAACATTGCCGGTCCGGTCGACGGAGACCTTCTCGAACAGGGTGCAGAAAAGTTTGTAGAGGGAGATCCGATCGTTGGAACTCTCCGGAAAGAGGCTGAT
Source organism: Hyphomicrobiales bacterium (assembly GCA_900469625.1). Lineage (GTDB taxonomy): Bacteria > Pseudomonadota > Alphaproteobacteria > Rhizobiales > Rhizobiaceae > Ensifer. Next base: position 191,574 of record UBXV01000007.1, on the reverse strand, counting down.
GTCCTCGATCAACGCTTCCAGAACCGCGGCCACGTAACCGTCGCCGGCAGCCTGCGAGCCGGTGACGGCGCGGGAGTAACGGCGCAGAAAGGGAAGATGTGGTGCAATACGCGTCGAAAGTGACATCAAGTACTTCCTTGGGTCTGATGTGATTCGCTTGTTTTCTGAGGACAACGAGGATCCCGCAAAAGACGTGAATGTTTTGAACACGTTTTTCAGCCTATGGGAAGCTGGTTGCGGCGATGTGTGTTCGGCTGCGTGGAGCGCCGTCTGGCTTGGGGATTGTGGGAATGAAAGATCCTGTGGACGAGCGTGGCGTGGGGGATGAGGAGCGCCGAAAGGCGGCCGAAGCGTCCGATCCGAACGGATTGATCGGTTCGAAGCTGAAGGCGCTCTATCGCGCGCTCGAGCAGGAACCGGTGCCCGACCTTTTCATCGATCTTCTGCAAAAACTGGACGAGGCTGAGTCGCTCTCCCGTCCCGACGACAAGGTTCGCAGCAAACCCTAGGCGCAGGAAATCGGGAAACGGGCCGAAGCCCGTTCCCTTCCATGTCTCGCTTTTGTCGCCTTAGCAGGCGGCTTCGTAGCGGCGGCCGTAGCGGTCGCGATAGATGCAGCGGCCAGGTTCGTTGGCGTTGCCGATCAGCGCGCCGGCCACACCGCCGACCGCAGCACCCACTGCAGCACCTCTGACATTGCCCGTCGCCAGGCCGCCGATGACGGCCCCGCTGCCCGCGCCGATCGCCGCGCCCTTTTCCGTTTGCGTGCAGGCCGCGAGCGGGAGGACCAGGCTTGCTATGATCAGTATTTTCTTCATGACGCGTTCCTATCCGAGGTTTGCTTGGTTGAGCATTGAAGGATGCATTCGGCCGAGACCGGTTGCGGGGCACTGAGGACGAACAGAGTGACGATAATGAGGTCGCGCGCCAAAACCTGTAGCCATGACGGGTTCCAGCCCTGATCCGGGCTTCTGGACGATCTTGATGATCCCTGGACGTTTCGCAACGGGCGGATCTGCACCGCTCATCAGCGTCTCCCTTGTGGTATCGCCGCGGGCGCGGCGCTTGTTATTGCACTGGAAACGACGATCACGCCGATTTGTTCCATCGTGGGCATTGTTCTTGGAACATGTCGTTTCGCGCGAGGTTGCGAGACCGTTCTGCTTTTCGCGACCGTGTGAGACGACACTGAAAATTTCGAGCCGCCCCATGGAACCTCGGGCCGTCCATAACCGTTTGCTCATGAAGTTTTTGATGGAAGGAGCATGCGTATGGAACATATCGCTGCCATCATGGTCCTCGTCGGGTGCCTGCAGGGCGATGCCGCCTGCCGCGAAGTGCCGACGCCCGTCGTCGGCTTCGAGACCGTCGAGGAATGCCAGGAACTGCTTTCGCCCTCGATCGAAGAGGTTGGCAAGGCCTTCAAGGGCGCCTACGGCAAATGCGCCGAAGTCGATCCGGCTCTGTTCGTCGAGGATGCCACCATCGAATGGCGCATCACGCCCGCACGTCAGCTCGAGGTCAAGGTGATTGCCGACGACGGCAGCTACGCCGTTGCAGCGCGCGCCAATGACACGCCGAAGCTGAGCAATTGAACATGCGCTCATCCGGCGCGGTGGCCAGCACCGCGCCTACCAACGACATGCAAACGCCGCTGCGGTGATGTGCCGCTGCGGCGTTTGCATGTCGTTGTCGTTCTGTCTGGAGCAACACCGGCCCAACTAATTTCCCGACTTCGGCTCGGTTTTTTTCAGTTTTTCGAGAAGTGTGTTCAGGTCGTTGCTCGGTTTTTCCAGGTTGGGTGCGTAGAGATCGCGCATCGTCCTGCCGATGTGAAGATTAGCGTCCGGCAATTCAGCTTTTCGGCGCGCTGTTTCCGCTGCGGACTTCCAGATATGTGACATTGGCATCTTCATGTCGAACCTGCTTTATTCCTTGAGGGAACAACGTAGGACTATCTCGAAGGTTCCTGGCGAATTTGGTCCCGCTTGTGTCAAATCGGCACTGTTTTGGCTCGCTTGGTTAACAGATGGTTTCGATGCCGCGGCTGGGAGCTGAAGATTTCGTCCTCGCATACGCGTCCACCGGAACAAAATAGCGGGCCGCGACGTTTCATCTCCAGCGACGAACACAAGGAGATATCCTATGCTTTACTACGCTCTCGTCTTTCTGGTAGTGGCCATCATTGCCGGTGTACTTGGTTTCGGCGGTATTGCTGGTGCCTCTGCCGGCATCGCACAGATCCTGTTCTTCCTGTTCCTTGCCTTCCTGGTGATTTCGCTGGTCGCAGGTCTGATGCGTAGAACGTGATCGGGCGGAAATCCGCTCCCTGGGCATGAACAAAGGGACGAATGTCGCAAGACTTCGTCCCTTTCGCATGTCCGGTTCCCTCCCGCGACATCCCTTGCCCTCGCTGAAGCGCTTGGCTATTCATGCCGAAACGGATCTGCCGCGCAGCAAAGGAATGCGAACTGCCATGAAATCGCTGGAACTCCTCGTAGAGCGGATCATCCTGTCCAGTCGCTGGCTGCTGGTCATCTTCTATCTCGGGCTCGTTGTGGCTTTGGGCCTTTACGGCATCTCGTTCATGTACAAGCTCGCGAAGATCGCCAGCATGGTCTTCGTCTACGATGATGCCCAGATGATCCTGGCGATGCTCGCGCTGATCGATGCGGCGCTGGTGGCAAGCCTGATCGTCATGGTCATGATCTCGGGATACGAGAATTTCGTCAGCCGCTTCGACGAGGGAGATGCCGAGGTTTCCTTCCTTGGCAAACTCGACGCAGGCAGCCTGAAGATCAAGGTCGCCTCGTCGATCGTCGCGATTTCGTCGATCCATCTTTTGCAGATCTTCCTCAACACGCAGCAATATACCGACCAGCAACTGATGTGGGCAACGATCATGCATCTCGCCTTCGTGGTTTCGGCGGTCCTGCTCGGTTATCTCGAGCGGATCATGGTGGGGCTGAAGAAGAAGTAGCTTGGGCCGGGCGGCAATCGCGTCGCAGCTGGTCTTGAACGAGGAGCGGGGCAGCGGGATATGAAGACTGACGTAGTGGTTCTCGGCGCCGGCATCGTCGGCATTTCGACCGCCATCCATCTGGCGCGGCGCGGCAAGTCGGTGGTGCTGCTCGATCGCCGCGGTGCCGGCGAGGAAACATCCTATGGCAATGCCGGCCTGATCCAGCGCGAAGGCGTCTTCCCCTACGGCTTCCCGCACGATTTCGGCGCGCTGTTCCGCTATGCGCTCAACAACACCATCGACGCGCACTACCATATCAGGGCCTTGCCCGGGCTGGTGCCGTTTCTGGCGCGATACTGGTGGCATTCGGGCTTCACCCAACACCAGCGCATCGCCCAGATGTATGCGCCGCTGATCGAACACTCGATCGTCGAGCATGAGGATCTCATCAATGCGTCCGGCGCCGGTGACCTGATCCGCAAGGACGGCTGGATGAAGGTGTTTCGCACCGAGAAGGAGCGCGACGCCGCCTACAAGGACGCCGAGAAGCTGTCGGCCGGTTTCGGCGTCAATCACCAGAAGCTCTCCACCAGCGAATTGAAGGTGATCGAACCTTCGATCAAGGCCGATCTCGTCGGCGGCCTGCGTTGGAGCGACCCCTGGTCGATCCGCGATCCGCACAGCCTCAACAAGGCCTATCTGAGCTACTTCCAGTCGCTCGGCGGCCGTCTTGTCTCCGGCGACGCCGCGACGGTGGAGCATATCCTCGAAGGTCCGGGCTGGCGGGTGGCAACGCCCGAAGGGCCGCTGGAGGCGAATGACGTGGTCGTCGCGCTTGGCCCCTGGGCCGATACCGTGACCCGAAAGCTCGGCTACCACTTCCCGCTCGCGGTCAAACGTGGCTATCACATGCATTACGGCATGCAGGACGGCGCACAGCTCAACAATTGGGTGCTCGACGCGGAGAAGGGCTATTTCCTGGCGCCGATGCAGCGTGGCATCCGCCTGACGACGGGGGCCGAATTTGCCTGGCGCGATGCGCCGAAGACGCCGGTCCAGCTCACCCGCGCCGAGCGCGTGGCGCGTGAATTCTTCCCGCTGGCGGAGCGCCGCGACGAGGAGCCCTGGATGGGTGCACGCCCCTGCACGCCCGACATGATGCCGATCATCGGCAAAGCGCCGCGCCACCAGGGCCTCTGGTTCGCCTTCGGCCATGCCCATCATGGCATGACGCTTGGGCCTGTCACCGGCCGCGCGCTCGCCGAGGCGATGACCGGTGAGAAGACGGTGATCGACATCGCTCCCTATCGCCCCGGGCGCTTCTTTTCCTGAACGATCGTCCGATCGTCGAAAGAGGCCGGAAGCATCGCTCCCGGCCTCTTTCGTATTCATCCGGCGCGGCGGTGTCAGGCGTTCGTGCCGCCGTCGATGGTGAACTCGGCGCCGGTCACGCCGCGCGCATCGGGCCCCGCGAGCCAGGTGACAAGAGCTGCCACCTCGTCGGCATCGTTGAAACGGGGGATCGCCATCAGCCCACGCTGCGGATCCGCATGCGCGCCGTCCTGCGGGTTCATGTCGGTGTTTGTCGAGCCGGGATGGACGATGTTGACGGTGATGCCCTTCGGCCCCAGGTCGCGCGCGACCGCCTTGGTGAAACCGACGAGCGCCGATTTGCTCAGCGCATAGAGGCTGATGCCGGGAAAGGGAACGCGCTGTGCCAGGTTGCTGCCGACCGAAATGATGCGGCCGCCCTCCGGCATGTGCCTGGCAGCAGCGCTCGTGGCGAGAACGACCGCTTTCACGTTGATGTCGATGGTGCGATCGAAAGCCTGCGCGGTCACTTCGGTGATCGCCGCTTCCTCGTAGATGCCGGCATTGTTGACGAGAATGTCGATGCGGCCATGGCGTTCGACCACCGTATTGACGGCTGTCTCCAGCGCGTCGATGTCTCGATTGTCGGCGTGAACCGCGAGCGCCTTGCCTCCGGCCTGCTCAATCTCGGCAACCAGTGCATCGGCCTTGGCCTGCGACTGGCCATAGGTCACGGCCACGATGGCACCTTCGCTCGCCAGGCGCCTGGCGATCGCCGCACCGATGCCGCGTCCGCCGCCTGTTACCAATGCGACCCTGTTCTTTAAGTTCGACACATGCAACTCCATATTTGTAGTGATCGATACATATAAAGATGTTTGCTTGCTTGTCGCTGTCAAGTGAATTATGTATCGATTGGTACAAAAAGGAATTCGCACGATGTCCAGCCGCGGTCGGCCCCGCACCTTTTCGCGCGATGACGCGCTCAGAAGCGCGATGGAAATCTTCTGGGACAAGGGCTTCGACAACACCTCGCTTGCTGACCTCACCCGGGTGATGGGGCTCAACCCGCCCAGCCTCTATGCGGCTTTCGGCAGCAAGGCGAAACTTTTCCTGGAAGCGGTCGATCTCTATGGTCGCACCGATGGCGCCGGCATCTGGGAGTTTCTCGACGAAGCACCGACGGCGAAGGAAGCGATCCATGATCTGTTGAAGCGTTCGGCCAAAAATTTCACGCAAAGGGACGAACCCCGCGGCTGCATGGTCGTGCTTTCGGCGCCGCAGATGGAGGGTGGCGATGCCGCGGTGTGCGACGGCCTCAAGGTTCGGCGGCTGGAAAAACAGGGCGCCCTGGAGCGCCGCCTCGCGCGTGGGGTAGCCGAAGGTGATCTACCTCCGACAGTCGACTGCGAGGCGATTGCCGCCTACGTCACGTCGATCCAGCATGGAATGTCGATTCACGCCCGTGACGGGGCGCCGCGCCATGTGTTGCTTGCGATTGCCGACTGCTGTGCGGCTGGGTGGGATGGCATGGTCGCGACGATGAGGAAGGCTCAAGGATGATCGGCTGCTAAACCGTCACCGACCGCAAAACCGACCGGCCAGATCGACCGAGGCCGCATTCGCTATGCGCCGTCTCCAAGCGAACTTTCCGATCCGGTTTGAGTCAGCACTAGACACGCAACCAACCTCTGCCGGAAGGGGCGCTTCCGGCAGAGGCAAAGGATGGGAACGGATCTGTTACTGCACCGGTGCCGGCTGTGTCGTTCCGTTTGTCGCCGGCGGGGTGGTGCCCTGCTGAGGCGCCGTTTCCGGAGCGGTCATCGTTCCGCCTGACGGTGCGGTGCCAGACGGTGCCGTCGTGGTGTCGGCTGGTGCCGTCGTGGTTGTATCGGCTGCTGGCGGTGTCGCGGTCTCGCCCGTGGTCGACTGTCCGGTCGCAGCAGGCGGCGTCGCCGTCTGGCTGTCGCGGTTCAGTTCTGCCGGAAGCCAGGCGATCAAGGCAAGGACCAGGCCGGCGAGCAGGATGATGAACAGCGGCCAGCTGCTTCGCCCGGAGCGAACCGGTGCCGGATCTGTCGGCGGAGGCGTCGGCTGGCCGGTGACCGGGTCGACAAGTGGCTTCTCCTTGAATTCTTCACGTTGGTTCATCGCGTTTACATCCTTTCTGAGCGTCCTGGAGCCGAGCGATAGGGCTATGGCCGGTGGCGGGTTGTTAACCGTGCCTTCAAACCGGGCCGGCTCGACTGGACGCGCTCTCACCACAAAACGCACGACGACTTGCAATGTTCCGACGGGTGCAACCGGTACAGATCACGCGCGCTTTACAGTCCGCTGTTTTCGCTGCAAGAAAGTCGTCTGTTTGAGGGGTGGCGATCATGGTGCATGCGGCATACCGGGATGGAACCTTCGTTGGGCGCGTCTGGCGCTCCGACATCGACGGGCCGGCGCTCGTGACCGTCAGTGACGGGGCAATCGTCGACATCACCTCGAAGCTGGCGCCCACCATGCGCGACCTGCTTGAACTGCCCGACCCGATCGCCCATGTTCGCGCACTTGAGGGTGAATGGCTGGCCACGCTCGCGGATCTCGGCCCGGGGCAGGGCGGAAGCGCCGGCGTTCGCCTGCTTGCTCCCTGCGATCTTCAGGCGGTGAAGGCCTGCGGCGTTACCTTCGCGCGCTCGATGATCGAGCGTGTCATCGAGGAGCGCGCAGCCGGCGATGCCGCCCGCGCGGAAGCGATCCGCGGCCGGATCACCGCCGTGATCGGCGACAGCCTCAGAAACCTGAAGGCCGGCTCGCCTGAAGCCGCCCGCGTCAAGGGGGCGCTGATCGAGGAGGGCGTGTGGTCGCAATATCTGGAGGTCGGCATCGGCCCCGATGCCGAGGTGTTCACCAAGGCTCAGGTGTTGTCCTCGGTCGGTTCCTTCGCCGATGTCGGCCTGCATCCGATCTCGCGCTGGAACAATCCGGAGCCGGAAATCGTGCTTGCCGTCACTTCGGACGGTCGCGTCAAGGGGGCTGCACTCGGCAATGACGTCAACCTTCGCGATGTCGAGGGCCGCTCCGCGCTCTTGCTCGGCAAGGCGAAGGACAACAATGCCTCCTGCGCCATCGGGCCCTTCATCCGGCTGTTCGACGAAACCTACACGATCGACAATGTGCGCAAGGCCGAACTCGAGCTCTTGGTCGAAGGCGCCGATGGCTATCGGTTGAAGGGCGCCAGCAGCATGGCCGAGATCAGCCGCGATCCGCTCGATCTCGTGGCCCAGACGATCGGGCCAAACCACCAGTATCCCGATGGGTTGATGCTGTTCATGGGAACGCTGTTTGCCCCGGTCGAAGACCGCGACGAGAAGGGGCAGGGCTTCACCCACAAGATCGGCGACGTGGTGACGATCTCCAATGCCGAACTCGGCAGCCTTACGAACACCGTGCGGCTGTCATCGGATTGTCCGCCCTGGACGTTCGGGACAGCTGCGCTGATGCGTAATCTTGCCAGGCGCGGCCTGCTCTGAGCCGCGCAAGCGCTCCATGCTCAGTGCATAGAAACTGAATTTTTGAGCCACGGCCCGCCGATTGCGATCGGCGGGCCGTGGCTCGAAGCCATCATGCCTGGCTGTTGTCTTCCACGGGCGCGTTTGGTCCGTTCTTTTTGATCGAATCGATGGCATTCTGAGCGCTGGCTTTGCTCGAATAGCCCTCGGTCGAGAACATCACTTCGCTGTTGTACTTGAAGCGAACCCGATACTCGCCGGCCTTGTCCTTGTAGATCTCGAATTTATGAGCCATGAGCCCTCCCTCAGGTAATCGTGAATCACGCAAGACCTAGCGTGTCAGTTGCAAACGGCGTTGACAAGATGCCTGCTTGCTTCAAGCAAATCCGCACGTGGCCTCGACCTGCCCCGATCGACACATGTTTGATCGGATCTTGTCGGGGCGCGCTTCGCTCGGCTTCATCGGGTGGGCGCCGACCTGTGTTTCGGTCAGAATGAGCGGCTGGTGTTCGACCAAACCGGGCCCAGGCGTTCCTCTTCCTTGATGCTGTTCGACCCGTAGGAGAACCTGAGGCCGCCGAAGATGGTGCTGCTGTCGCCCGACACGGATGAACCGAAGGCGGAAATCTCCTCGTCGGCATATTTGTAGCCGCCGAACAATGTGACCGGGAAAGATTCCGGTCGATAGTTGGCCGTCAGCTTCAGGCTGCGGATATCGTAGTCGATGCCGCTGTCGGTGATGCGGTCGAGCGCACCGTCGAGGTCGAAGCGCATGTTGTCGGTCGCATAGACGCGGGCGCCGAGTGCCGCCATGTAATGGTCGGCGCCAAACCCTTCCCATCGCGCCTGACCGTAGCCGGCGGCACCGTGGAGGGTCCACGTGTCCTGAAAATATGCGCCTTCGATGCCGCCCATATAGTCGTTCATATGGCTGTCGAAGCCGGCGTCGAGACGCGCCGCCTGGGCGAATGCGCCAACGGCATAGAGGCTATCGCGATAATAGGCATGCAAGGTGCCGTTGTAGCTGTTCGTGCTCGCGTCCTCTATCGAGGCGCGGGTGTAGCCGAGGTCGGCCTGCAGATTGAGGCCCGTGCCCGCGTCGAAATTGACGGTGCCACGCAGCGCCCACGCATCCGCGTCGACATCGCCGGGCGCATCGACGACGCTGCCATAGGCCCCTTCGATATAGCCCGTCACGCCCGAAGACGCTTGCTCTACCGGCACTTCATAGGCGTCGCCCGTGCCGACCAGCGGCCTGTCGATATCGGCAGCCGCCGCGAGCGTCGCGCTCGACATAAGAAACAAGAAAAAGCCGCCCGTCCGAACCATCTGCACACCCCGCTGGAAACCCTACCGAAGCGTAAGCAAACATCGTTAATACAATCTGAAGGCGAAGCGATCTGCCGCAAGGCCCATGGCCACGGGCCGAGCGTCTGCCAAATCGCAGAAGATGTGCACGCCGGAAACACAATGGAAATCGCGACGAGCGGATGCGGACGATGTTGTTGTGAGAAAAGAAGTTTGGCTGGGGAACCTGGATTCTCACATAATTTCAATGACTTAGCAGAAAAGCCTTGAAATTCCTTCTTTTTCCCATCGCGAGCGACCGTGGATGCCATCTTTGTGCCCTGGCTTTGGGCATCAGTCAACCGGCGGGTTTGAGCGGCAATTATTTCCGCTGTCGCACCACACGTTTGCCAGTGAAGCCGTCATAAGGCGCGCGGCAGCTTTGCGCGCAGAGCGGTGATTCATGTATGCTGGTCTGCTGTTGACTTCACCCACGCTCTCACGGCCTCGATCGCTGCCGATTTCCGATGCTTCGGCCACACAAGGTAGAAGTCCGACGGGCCGCGAAGCTTGACCTTGTCGATTTGGACAAGGCGACCTCCCTGCAGATCGCTGGCCACGAAATTGCGGGTCGCCAACACGATACCCTGACCCGCGATCGCGGCGTCGATGGCGTGGGATGTCTGGTTGAAGCTGATGCGCCTGAATGCCGGCATATCGATCTGACCAGACATCCCAAACTGCCGCTCGATGAATTCCGGCCAGAAATTATGCGTGTCCTGCAGAAGCGCATATCCGGACAGTTCTGCGAGGGTCCTCGGCACGCCGCGATCCCGAAGTAGCATGGGGCTGCAGGCGGCGATGATCTCCTGCTCGAACAGCAATTCCGAAGCAAGTCCAGGCCCGAATGGCGGGTGCCCGTATCGCACGGCAAGATCGACACCATCCACCTGGAAATTCGAGATACGGTCGGTCGCGACGATGTGGATGTCGAGGTCCGGATGTTTCGCCGTCAGATCCGGCAAGCGAGGGATCAGCCACTTCGATGCGAAGGTGGGTGTCGTGCTGATCGCGAGTCTGACAGGTTGAGGCTTCAGGTCGCCCGTGGCGCGTGCGATGATCTCGAACGCCCGGCTGATATCGGCGATGTAGGCGCGGCCTTCGCCTGTGAGGGCCAGGGTTCGCGGCAGTCGCTCGAACAGTTGCAGGCCCAGTTCCGCTTCCAGCCCGCGCACCTGTTGCGCCACCGCGCCCTGGGTCACGCCAAGCTCATCCGCTGCCAGACGAAAGTTCAGGTGGCGTGCCGCAGCTTCGAAAGCCTTCAGGCCATTGAGAGACGGTAGCCTGCCGAGGGGATTGGTCATTCAGTAGTTTTTCTATCGTCAAAATTCAGGAGAACTGATTGGCGCGTTCGATCTTCGCGATGATATCTCTTGTTTCAGTGGTAATCAATCAATGCATCGACGAGAAGGACGACCGCCATGGCAATAGAAAAAGTCGCGATCATTACTGCAGGTGGCAGTGGAATGGGGGCCGAGGCGGCCAAGCGGCTTGCGGCAGATGGATACAAGGTGGCTATCCTGTCGTCCTCCGGAAAGGGTGAGGCACTGGCTGCCGAACTCGGCGGTATCGGTGTGACGGGCTCCAACCAGTCGAACGACGACCTGAAGCGGCTTGTCGATGCCACGATGGAGAAATGGGGGCGGATCGACGCGCTCGTCAACAGTGCAGGCCACGGTCCGCGCGCAGGGATCACCGAGATCACCGATGAGCAGTGGCATACCGGCATGGACGTTTATTTGATGAACGTCATTCGCCCCGTCAGGCTGGTCACGCCGATCATGCAGGCGCAGAAATCAGGTGCGATCGTCAACATCTCCACCGCCTGGGCCTTCGAGCCAGCCGCGATGTTCCCGACGTCGGCTGTGTTCCGCGCCGGGCTTGCCTCCTACACCAAGATCTATGCCGACACCTATGCAGCCGACAACATCCGCATCAACAACGTGCTGCCCGGCTGGATCGACAGCTTGCCCGGCACCGAGGAACGTCGCGACATGGTTCCCATGAAGCGATACGGCACCAGCGCCGAGGTGGCCGCGACCGTTTCCTTCCTTGTCTCGCAAGGGGCAGGCTACATCACCGGCCAGAACCTCAAGGTCGATGGCGGCCTGACACGGTCGGTTTGAGGAACATACCCATGCAGCGGCTTCCATGCAGGGGCCGCTGTATCTCGCATTCAAAGGATGGCTGGATATGCCCGGATACTGGATCGTCAAAGGCGGCGATGTCGAGGACGTGGAGGCGCTCGCAGCCTATAACGCGATCTTCTCGGTTATCGCCGCGCGATACGGAGCGGAGATCATCGCCGGCAGATCACGGGTCGAGACCGTCGAAGGGCGGCATTTCCCGCGACAGTTCATCCTGAAGTTCGACCGCTACGAGACGGCCAGGGCTTGTTACGACGATCCGGAGTATCAGCAATCGCTCACGCTTGCGGCGCGGGCATATTCGCGGGAATTGTCCATTCTGGAAGGATAGGGATCGTGCCGCCGGCTTGACACCGTTCAATTCGATTATTTATAACCATCTGGTTGGAAATAATCGGTGGGACGATGGGCAGGAAACGGGTTATCGATCAGCAGGCGGTCCTTGATGCCGCGGAACGAGTTGTCGGGCGCGATGGCGCCGCCAATCTGACGATCGACGCGGTCTCCAGGGAGGCGGGTGTCAACAAGGCAAGCGTACTCTACGACCATAAGTCGAAGCAGGCCCTGATCGAAGCGATCGTCGACCGCGCGTTCGAGCGCGACAATGCCCATAATTCCGGGATGGAGCTGCAGATCGATGTCCCTGAGGATCGGGCCATCAGGGGCCGAATCCTTGCCGCATCCGCGCCGCCACCCGAAGAGTTCAAGGCGGTTGCGCTCAACCTCAGCGCCGCGCTTGCGCTCGATGCCGGATTGCGCGGCAAGATGCAGCAGAGCCAGGCCCGGACAATCGCCCGCATCGAGGAAACGTCCCCTTCATCGCGCGGCGCACTCCTGGCCTATCTGGCCCTCGAAGGACTGAAGTTCCTCGAACATCTCGATTTCCATCATTTCGAGCGTGAAGACCGTGATCGGATCCTTCGCGAGATCAACTGGCTCGTCACGGTGCATCCGGAGGAGACCGATCTTCCCGTTGCCGGGACGAGCTGACACTCCCAGTACCTTCAGGTGAATGACATGACAGACAGGATTGCCGCCCCTGCCGCGGCCACGGATAAACGCGTCCCGTTCCAGCGCATCTTCCTGACAGGAGGGAGCGGTTACGTCGGCCGCAACCTGATCCGCCATTTCGTCGCTCGCGGCGTCACGGTCACGGCGCTGGCCCGCAGTGACGCGTCGGCGGAACGGGTTCGGACACTCGGAGCGATCCCGTTCAGAGGCGATCTTTTCGATCCCACCCTAGCCACGGGAATGGCAGGCTGCGATGCTCTGGTCCATGCCTCGGCCGATACCGATCATGGTCCCGCGACGGAGGCACAACGCCGCATCAATGAGGACGGCACGCGCGCCGTGTTCGATGCCGCGCGCGTTGCCGGCATCTCCAAGGTCATCCACCTCAGCACGGAATCGGTGCTGGCCACGGGTAGGCCGCTGGTCGCTGTAGACGAGACCATGCCTTTACCGCGAAATCCTGCAGGCGGATATTCCCGCACCAAGGCAGAGGCCGAGCGGATAGCGCTTGCTGCCAATGGTCCAGATCTCTCGGTCGTGGTCTTGCGCCCGCGCTTCGTCTGGGGCCGTGACGATACGACCGCGCTGCCGATGCTCATGGAGGCGGTCCGTTCGGGAAAGTTCGCCTGGATTTCTGGCGGGACTTACCTGACCTCGACGACCCATATCGCCAATCTTTGCCATGCCGTCGAACTGGCACTCATCAAGGGGCAGGGCGGCGAGGTTTATTTCATCTCGGATGGAGACCCCTTGCCGTTCCGCACCATGGTCTCGGCTTTGATTGAAACGCAGGGGCACTCGGTGCCGGACAAGACAGTGCCGCGTTTCGTCGTTCGCACCGTTGCGGCGATCGGGGACCTGCTTGGTCTCATCTCCCGTGGTCGGATCGTGCCGCCGCTCACGCTTCAAACCTATGCGACCTCCGCCGTCGAAGTATCCTTCGATATCGGCAAGGCCCGGCGCGAATTGGGCTATGCACCCGTCATATTAAGGGAAGAGGGGCTGGCCGAATTGCGCGCCCATCAGCATTGATAGTCTTCAAGGCGGGGCGCACCTTCCGGCTTCCCCGCCTTGATCCAATCCACCTTGCCACGCAGGAAGGACAGGGCCTGATCCAGTGCGGCTTTCCGTTCTTCCAGCCGAGCGATCTGCGACTGCAGGACCTCGACCGTGCGTTCCGGCGAATGTTCGCCAGCACGATATTCCTCATTGAGTTCGAGAATCTCGCCAAGCGAATAGCCCAGCGTCTGTTGCAGGCGGATCATGCGGGCGGCCGTCACGTCTTCCTTCCGGAACACCTGGTAGGGATTGGATCCGCCCTTGGTGCTACGCTCGGGCTTCAAAAGACCCTTGGTGATGTAGAAGCGGATCGTATCGACCGGCAGATCCGCGGCTCTGGCAAATTCCGAAATGAGCATGATTTAACCCTTGACCATGGACTGTACTCCATACTTATAAGAGATGCTTGTCAAGATATGGAGAGCCGGAATGACAAGCGAAATCATCACCATGCCGCAGGTGCAGCTCGGACAGAGCGGTCCCATGATCGGCGCCCAGGGATTGGGCTGCATGGGCATGAGCGAATTCTATGGAGAGACCGACGAGGCCGAATCCCGTGCAACGCTGGAGCGGGCGCTGGAACTCGGTGTGACCATGTTCGACACCGCCGACATGTATGGGGTCGGCGCCAACGAGGAATTCCTTGCCTCCTTTCTGGCCGCGCATCGTGACGAGGTCATCATCGGCACCAAGTTCGGCTATGCGAGGTCGCCCGAAAACCCCAACGACTGGAGCCTCGACAATCGTCCCGAATTCATCCGGGCCGCAGTGGATCGCTCGCTGAAGCGACTTGGGGTCGATGCCATCGACCTCTATTACATGCACCGCCGTGATGGCGTCACACCATTGGAAGATTCCGTCGGCGCGATGGCCGATCTGGTGACATCAGGCAAGGTGAAATGGCTCGGACTTTCAGCCGTCAACGCCGAAGAACTGCGCGCCGCCCATGCCATCCACCCGATTTCCGCCCTCCAATCGGAATGGTCGATCTTCACCCGTGACATCGAGACGGAGATCGTTCCGGCTGCCGCGGAACTAGGTGTGACGATCGTGCCCTATTCGCCTCTCGGTCGTGGCATGCTGACGGGCCAGGCATTCGCCAGAGGCCTGACCGGCGACGATGCGCGCCAGAATTTCCCGCGCTTCTCCCCCGAGAACCGCGACGCCAACATGCGCCTTGTCGCCAAGATCGAGGAAATCGCATCTGCCAAGGGCGTGACTTCTGCCCAGATCGCCCTCGCGTGGCTTTACACCCAATCCGGCAAGTTGAAAGCAAAGACCGTGCCGATCCCCGGAACACGCAAACGCGCACGGTTGGAGGAAAACGTTTCTGCAGTCCCGATCGCATTGACTGCAGAGGAGATGGAGGCACTGGAGCCTCTCGCGGCCGCAGTTCAGGGCATTGCAGTCTGAGTTTATTGATGCGCGGCCGGTGGCCGCGCAGCAATCGCGCTTCTGGCCGAATGCGGCCTTCCGCCTCGCGCTAAGAGGAGAGATTGGCTACTGTGACAGGACGTATTGTAGTGGGTTGCTTGCGGGTCCCCAGCCAATTTGCCCAGCCGCCTTCGAACAGGACGGATGGCCCAAGGAACTGCGGCCGAGATCGTCCAAGTTATTGAGAAGACGCCACTTTTCCTTGCGGGAGATAGTCGCCAATTTGGATTGAAAAATCGCTGAAAATGGCTTGCCTGGGGGCCTGGATTCTCACATGATTTCAATAGCTTAGAAGAAAAGCCTTGAAACTCCCTCTGTTTTCCAATCGCGAGCGACCGTGGATGCCATCTTTGTGCCCTGGCTTTGGGCATCAGTCAACCGGCGGGTTAAACGGCAATTATTTCCGCTGTCGCACCTCACGGTTGACAGTGAAGCCGTCATAAGGCGCGCGGCAGCTTTGCGCCAATAGCGGACGTAGTGGCACACCTCGATCATTGTCGCCTCTCGACCCCACTTCAGACGTTGGGCGCTCGTCTTCCACTGCCCGTAAGCTGCCATTTGGCGGTTTGCAAACGACGTCGGCGAAGCGCCCCATTTGTGTCCCGCCCAGTGATTTAGCGCTTCCTGAAAGCTGCCATGTATTCGCTAGATGTCATGCCTTGGGATACGCTGCCATCGCCACGGCACGTCGAGTTGAATTACAACCTTGACGCACTGGTTGTCAGCCTGTCGCCGGATCACCCCATCTGGACGACGAGCAACCGTTCCTTTAGGTAAAGTTTCCGCCCTATCAACGAGTGTCTCAGATGACTCAAGACCACGATGAGCCGCCGCCGTTTCTCTATAAGTACACCAGTGCCGCCAGGGCATTGCAGATCATCCGGGACTCGACGCTGTTCCTGGCACCTGCTGCCGGTCAGAATGACTTGTATGAGTTCCGCGCGAGATCCCTCTTCAGGTTGGACGAGGATACCAGGCACCGAATCTATGCGAGGGGGTTGGTAGCGACGGGCGTGTTCTCAGACTTCCAAGAGGCGTTCGACGCCTCAAAGGACTTGGATTTCGAGGAGGCGCGGGAGACCGAGAAGAAGGCGATCGAGGTGCTCAACATCAACCTCGACCTCATTATGCAGCACTCGGGAGTGACCTGTTTCTCGTCCGAACGAAACAACCAGCGTATGTGGGGAACCTACGGCGACAACCATGCCGGCGTCGTTATCGAATTCTCTACGGATCCTGCGTTGTCTCGTCTCGGAGGGCATTTCGGGCAAGTGCGATATATCGACAGGAATCCCGGGTTCTGTCCGTCCAGCTTCATGGGCGGCGATACGCGCTACGACTCCCATCTCCTTTCAAAACTGCTGTACTTCAAACATATCGACTGGGCGGGGGAAAAGGAGTGGCGGCTGATCATGATCGCCGACGAGGAACAGCCGCCGAAGGACCGTATTGTGCACTTCGAACGTAGCGCGATGACGCGAGTATTCCTGGGCCCCCGCATAGAGCCCGAGCTCGAGGCGCAGATCATTTCGGCTGCCGATGCAGCACCTAGGATCCCGACCTACAAGCGTCGGATCGACCCGCTCGAAGCCGCAGAAGACCTCGTGGGCTTCGAGGCTCTTAAGGGCCCTGAAGACCTGAAATACTGGTTCCCCCAATTTGGTGGCGCAAGCGAACGAGACGGCAGCGGCTGAGCGCTTGTGTCCTGGTTAGGCTGCTGAAAACCGTCCAGACTTGCAAGCTCCTGAGCGTCCTTCAGCGTTCTCAGCGAAGGATATGACTGACCTGGCGAGTTCTATGGCCCGGTGCCGACGCTGTTGAAAGCTGCCGTGCAGATCCACAACCCCTGTGACGGTAAAGTCCGGCGGCATGCTAGCGCATCCAGCTTTCTCAGCACGGAACCGTGTCGCTCGGCTGCCTGCACGATAAGATGGGGAAGGGCGGCTTTAAAGTGCTTGGGCCCACTAGCTGCCATTCTGGTTACCACCCATCTCAGACTTCCGGGGACAGGTTTAGGAATGTCCGCTTCGGGTCGAATGCGGACGATCCTCTCCCCCCGGCTACAGATTAACGGAAAAGAGCTCGACCTTGCCAAGCCGGGTAGAGAATCGCCCCGGAAGCCGGGACCGACTGCGCCCGGCGGGGACGTTCCGCTTCCTAAGTTCATCACAACATCCACGGGGATCCAGACGCATCGCTCGATGGTTCAGCGGATCCAGACCGCAATAGCCCCGTAACCGGACCTGCAAAATGTTATCTACACCCGCTCAAGCGAAGGCGCGATACCGACGATGTGAGGCTTGATTGCCAACTATACGGCGATAAAGTCCGGCCGCGTTTCAAAAATCAGGAAATCAGAATATGGCGGAAGAGGTCAAAAGACTCGCACCTAAAGGAAGTACGTTGCGGAAGCTTTTCTTGAAATCGGGCAACCTTTGCGCGTTTCCCGGCTGCGGTCACCTGATGATGGATGCAGAGGGGACCTTCATCGGACAAGTCTGCCACATTGAGGCTGCAGACGTCGGCGGTGAGCGATTTAACGAAGAGATGGACAATGAGCAGCGCCGGGCCGGAGCGAATCTCATGCTGATGTGCAATGCGCACCATACGAAAACGAATGATGTTTCGGTCTATACTGTCGCGAACCTGCGTCAGATGAAGGCTGATCATGAGCGTCGCTTTTCGCGAGCGGATCGGGCGATACTTGATCAGCTAACCGATTGGACTGAGGCCGACCAGGCGACCGAGGTTCAGAACCTGCTTCGCATGGACGCGGTGCTCGCCTGGAAAAATAATCCAGCCGAGCTTAGTGACCTCTGCGGCGAGTTGAACGAGTACATCGCGCGGCTCGGAACAGTCCCCGTCGAGCTCCGGCGGTTCGTCGGCAAGGTGGCGCGCCGAGCGGTGAAGATGGAGAATACGCGAACGACGACATCCGGAATGTTTGGCACGAAAATTTTGATAAGTGATCTGAAGCGGGCGTTTGGATTAAGCGAAACGGCCATCGCTGAACTCGCCAACGATTTGGACAGCTATGGGATCGGAGACTTCGACGAAATTGATACGGACTTTGGCCCGAAGCCGGCCGTTAGAATCCGTGACCTCCGTAGTGGCTGGCCGTTCTGGACGGATCTCGCTAGTTTCTGCGACAAAGCCAATGAGAGTATCGAGGCTTTCACCGATGACCTCGATTTTGCTCGGCTCGACGGGTGACCAATAGGCATCGGCCGTGATTCAACGCCGGTGCTTTTGCCCCGGCGCGGTGATCGTGGCGACTACGATCTGTGTCGGAGTAATCACCGCAACGCCCGGCCACACTGCTAAAGCATTTTGAGATGCGCAACGAAACTCGCCGATCGGCCACTTGTTAAGGTCGCCCGCGCAAGCGTTGTACATCGAGATTTTCTTTTTGTCGCACCACGCCCAGGGGCGTGCGCTAAAGCCTGCTTTTCCTTCGGCATGCTTTTCTCCGAACAATGGTCGCAAGGCATCCGTCCCCGGCGATGCGTGCCACCGAGTATCCCATGCGAGCAGCACGTCGGATCGCTTTTTGGCGTCGGAAAGGTAGTGATAATGAATGCCAACGCCCGGATGGTTCTCGCGTTTCACGTAGTCATTCCAGCCTGAAATCTTCGACAGAAACGCAATTGCTCGATCCGAGACGCTTCCCAAAATCGGGAATTGCTTCACCGGCAGAAGATACCCGCGGAGGACTTTCCGCATTGGAGCCTCTCGTTCGACCCATCCAAGCGTCCAACGCGTGGCAGTCGGAAATAGTGGCATGTCGCCACGAGGCGCCCAATTCGCAGTACTTAGAAGGTGTTCAAGCTGTATCAGCAGACCGGCCGCGCGCTCTCGGATCATTGGGACCTCGACGGGCTCTTCGAGATCAGGGAGGCTGAAAGTCTCTTCCTCAATGCGAACATCGTCGAAATGCATCCGCCGGGATGGAGGCGGAAGGATCTCGAGGAGCATTCTAGCAACCGTTTCGGCTTTTAAGAGATCAGCGTCTTTCATCAGGACCTGCGTTCTAGGGTAGGCGGCATCATTTCGATGACGGCAAATTTCGGGGGCTTGGCGTGTGCGTAAGTGTGTTAGACCGATGATGTAGTGACGCTGGGTGGCGCGCGAACATGACTGATCCCCATATAAGATGTGAAGCATTTATTCGCGAGTTCCGGAGTGCGGAATATGCGTTGAAGCGTTCCGGTTTTCGCCGTCTCGATCGGGATGTGGCGGAAGCTGACTGGGATCGATTTGCGCAAACGCTCGGTCCCGAATTCTTCGCTCTAATTGTCCAGTGGGGGATTGCCAAGACGCTCATCGGCGCACTGCCGCGCCGCCTTATGGCGAACATGGCATGGTCGCCTGAGCGACCCGGGCCGCTAACGAATGTCGCACAATTGATCATCAACGGGGTCTGCAGGGTGCGGAATAGCTACATCCACGGTGAGAAATTCACCGGCGGCCCCGAGGGTGTTGATTGCCACTGAGGGACAAGGAGAACGCGATGCGACGCTGATCATAGAGGCGCACGCGTTATTAAATGCCTCTTTGCGTTACCATAACGCGGGATCACACGAGTCTGCCGAGCGGGCCGCATAACGGTCCAACGTTAAGGAAAGGGGCAATCTGCCGCAAAACGCGAGCGAAGAGGTGGCCAACCTCCTTCGGTTTCACGGCGAGCGACGAGGCTGTCGCTAAGCCGTTCCACCACGACCAGTCCATTTGCGAGGACCTCCCACGCGGGATTGTCTCCAGAAGGCAAACCGGACCAGTAACCTCTGCTCTGCTTCTCGAGCAACTCGTCGGTCCAAGCCTGTGCGTTGGCAAACAGGGCGTGCTTAATATCAGGATACTTTCCGAGCATCAGGGAAAGCTGCATCGGCGTAAGCCAAGACGTGTCATATCGCTGGGCGGGAGCATCAGGCTCCACCAAATAGAGATAGCCGTCTGACAAGACACCGTACCGCGTAAAATCATGGTAGGTTGTCGCAAATGTTGCTAGCCGCCGGTCCAAACAATCTGTTGGGCGAAAGCTCGCGAGCGCCGCCTCAATCCTAGGATCGATATGATCAACTGCGACGGTTGCCGAACGTCGGTCCCCCTGTTTGAGCAAGGTCGGTGTCATGTGGAAATAGGGCATGGCGTTCCTGAATTATCTGACGCGTCGGACATCATCGATCCCGGCGACCGGGAATACCACGTCCTGGATAGCCGACGTCCTACAACGAGTCTCGACAAATTTGCCGCTATCGTCCGAACCGCCATTCTAAGATTGGCTGTGTTCCCGGTTGGTCAAGCGCTCGGCGCGTCAGCTCCGCCCGAGCGCCTACCGACTCCATCTGGTTCACCGTGGTCAGGTCGTCTTTAAGCGGACGGCAAAGGGACGAGGGCTCATCAGGGAGATCAGCCGCGTTTTCGCCCGGAACGGATTGCGAAACGTCCGAGGTTGGAGGGGGAACTAGACGCTCATCAAAGCCCTCAGCCAATAAGTATGCCTACCACCTATAAAAGCGGCCGTTATTGGCTAGGCTGCGTCAAGCTCCCAAAGAGAGTCTGATAGTCGTCCTAGACTGGCCTACCTGCCGATAGGTCTTTGCGAGCGAGGAAGTCCGCTTTGGGCCGGTAGCGGACAACACCAACATAGCTTCAATGTCAGCGTTACCTTTTTCTCCAACGTAATTCCCAACAGTCAGATTCCGGCTTCGTTGCGGTCGTTGCTTTCGGGTCGCCAGCCAATATTCCTAGTCTTCTGCGAACACGACAGGTCGCCTAGATAACTGCAGCCGCGATCGCGCAAGTTATTGAGAAGGCGTCTCTTTTTTGTGTGGTAGATGGACGCAGATTTAGACTGGAAAATCCGTCCGAAATGGCCAGCCTGGGAGACCTGGATTCTCACATGATTTCAATAGCTTAGTAGAAAAGCCTTGAAATTCCCTCTGTTTTCCCATCGCGAGCGACCGTGGATGCCACCTTTGTGCCCTGGCTTTGGGCATCAGTCAATATGAGGGCGAGCGGCAATAATTTCCGCTGTCCGACTTCGAATTAGCTGCCAGTCGGCCATAACGCGCCCCGCTACAGCGCGTTCGCCTCTCGGTCATGCAGGGCGCCGTAGCGATTGCCTGGATATGTTTCGGCATGGAATATTGTGCGCCGATTGAGATGTTATCTGGCGCAAGCTCGAAAGCCAGCCCTGGCGGATAATGTCAAAGGGCCAATGAGTTCTAATCAGTGAGAGGCCGTATTAGCCGAGAGAACTGACCGTTATATGAACCGCTTCCTCGGAAAAACGTGGACCAACGGTCGGAATAAAAATGTGATTGCGTGTTGCTACGCGATTAAGAAGCGGTGACCCGATCGAAAGGTAAAGCCCGCCGATCGTGAAAGCTTGTCGAGTCCAAAAAGCTGACGGCGAAGTAGCTTCAGCGAATACCTCGAATCACGCCCACTCAGTGGAGGGACATCTTACGCTACGATGACCTCAGGAATAGCTAGCGCCAGATAATGCCCTCGCTCGCCGAACATTATCTTCTCCGCAACGGCTTCCTCCAAGAAAGCCTTCAGATCCTCCAATGCTAACGACCAACCGCCTGCTGCAACATGCTCTCGCAGACGAGAAAGATCAATTCCATCAACGCAGGCTAGATATATCGCTCTCTCGGCGGCCTTCAGCACAAATCGCGCGCTTGGCCGTTCAACGCGGAAGTCACTTATGATCAGGCTGGTACCTAAGTCGCGAAAAGTGAGCCGGCGCGAATTCTGAGCGGCCCGCTCGCGCCATACTTCGACCAGTTTTCGAACTGCTTGTATCGCGGACGTTATCGCGGCGTCTTCGATGCCTTCCCGGTCGAATTCAGATGCAAGGCCATTTGCCACCGAAATAGGATAGTCAGAGTAGATTATAGCATACCAAGGCTTAGCTATTCTAGCGGAAGAACTCACTTGATCAAACAAGGGACTTCCGACTTGTAGCTGAAACCGATGGAAATCGGGGGGCGCAAAGGTTGTTGCGAATGGTATTACATGGAGCAACTCTTCGTAATCGCCTAAATCCCAGCCGGGAACATCATAGATCAAGTTCCAGTTTGCGCGAGCCCCAAACTCCGCGCACCACCGCAACACGCGCATACACTGGAATGCGTTTGTGCCCTTCCGCATCTTTTTCGACAGCCGTGTTGAAAGGGTTTCTAGCCCAAGCTGAATTTCGTGCCCCCCCCTTGCGATTATGCGTATCTGCTCTTTTGAGATGGAGGGGTGTACCAGTAGGTATAACTTTACCTCGGCGTCCTGCTCGTCAATACACTCCATTAACGTTTGGACCGAGCGACTTTGGATCAGGTCATGGATATTGAATTGCGCGCAGGCATATCGTTGGGCCAGCGCTACAATCTGCTGCGCCGCTTTGTTAGGGTCGAGAAGAACATTGAATGCCTTGCCAGGCTCTGGGAGTGCACAGAAGCTGCATCGTACCTTGTCGCCCCACCAGCAACCCTGTGAAGTCCGGAAGGGGATCCACAACATCCGCCAAATCTTGTCCTGAACATGAGATTGAGCAAGCCGTTCGAAGTATTCGTCGTAGTTTGGGATTGTCTCCTGGGAAAATGTTTCTGTGTCGTGATGATGGGAATTTGCCAGATCACGATCTGAGTTGTAAATGAAGGAACTGACGATCGTCTTCGAGTCTATGCTCTGGGACTGAATGGAGGTTAGGTAGGGAAACCCACTACGCAATGCGGTTCCGAAAGGCTCACGACAACTGTCACCAACAAATGACACGGTTAGTGCCGGGCTGCGATCCACCAAAAGCTTGCTCAGAGCCAGCGATGGGACGAACTCATAATCCTGCAGGAAGAAGTAAACCTGACTGGGCTTAACCCTCTCTATCGCATCGGCACATTGCTCCAGAAACCGTCTCGCCAATGACCGAACCCTGCGGGCGTAGAGCAGGATTTCGGCGGCTGATCGGCCCTCGGCAACAAACATATCGGCAAATGCCGCGTCCGTCTCGGGAGTGACGTTGCAAAATGGGGGAACCGCGAAGATCCAATCGCCTACACCTTTGTTGTTTCGTAGTGATTGATATCGAAGAAGGTCCGCAAGTGCTGTGTCGTGCCGTGACAGGAAATCGAAGAATTGCAGGTGAAAGGAAAACGAAGTCGGGTGAGCGCCTGCAGCTATCAGATCCCGATGCGCGAGTCCCATTTCAAGAATGGGCATAGTCAGCTCTGCGAATGGCATCGCTACTAGCGCAATAGTCGGTGGGTCATTCTTCCTTAGAGCCGTATTTTGGAGCACCAATCACAAACCCTCTGAATGTCAGCACTTTAGTCCACCGTTTACTGAACAGCCCTTCGCGTGACTTGGTCAAGGGAAAGCAAGCGAAACAACTCCAAGGCTCAGCGCCGCCATAACCAACTTCCCGGCGTCTGACTCTAGGCTGCTAGCTGCGAAATGCGACTTCAGGCGTGAGCAAATCTCAGCGAACGAAACGTTCCGTTTCTGCCTGATAAACTCGAGTAATATTTGAGATGCCGGTCCGTTGAGCCTTTGGAAATCCTGTGCTTGCATAGATGCTTCTTCGTTTGTACATTGGACTAGGGTCTCGCCGGTAAGTCGATGGGCGGCTAGACCCAGTGGAATAATCCCCAAATCGACGATCCGCCGAGGCGGCACAGCGCTCACTTGAGCATCCCTCGCGCACTCGGCGACAAAGTTGGCTCGCCTTTCAACAATGCAATCGACGGAATATTTGTCTTCCATAAGCCGCCGTCCGGCACAGCCAAACCGACTTCTAACAGAGGCGTCCATCGCACGAGTGACCGAGCTAATAAGTTGGCCGCCATTGACCCCGATCGTGGCCTCAAGCTGGGCAGCGGTAGACTGATGGCTTCCAGCGAATAGCGAGCTTCTAACCAACGGGTCGACGGGCGCCGCCACCGTATCCACGAGCCAGCCAGTTACATTGTGAAGCACTAGACTACTATTTTCAGCCCAATCACTGGCTATCACAGGAAGCTCGTGAGCCGCCGCCTCCAGTATAACGCTAGGAGAAGTCTCCTCGACGCCCTGAGTGGTGTGAATGAACACGTCAGCCGCGGACATAAGACACGATCTCGCGTTCGTCCAGCGCTCGTAAGGACTCGCAACTATGAGGACGTTGTTGGCCACACCGAGGGCCCGAGCTGTTTCCTGGAGGCGCTGCGCGTATGTACGATAGTTTGGGACGGAGATCGTGGCGCCGGTAATCAGTAGCACTGCATTCTGGTGTTTCTCGATCACGCGTTGCCAGAGAAACAATATTGCCTCATAGTCCATCTTTCCGACTGGCGCGAAACGGCTGAAGCAAAGAAAGACTACGTCGTCATCTTTCAGGTGGAGTTCTGAACGTGTCTCAGCGCGCTCTCGACTTAAGTGTCTATTGGACTGCGTGTCTACCGCGTTGGGTATGGTAACCGAATTCGGAAATGCGCTGAGCCAGGGGAGCTCGGACCGCCAACTTTCCCACGCGCTAGCTACGATTTCCCGTGTTCGATCAGACTTAAAAATTAACCCGTCTGATGACCTTATGTTTGAAGAAGCGGCTGCGTGGAAAAGATTCCGCCAAACATTTGGGTGGAAAGTCGTTCCTACCTCGCAAATCATCGGCATTTGGGCATAATGAGGTCGTAACGAAAAGTATGACGTGCGCAACAGGCCGTAAGGTAGGTATGTCGCGTCATAGTCGCCAAGCCTTTTGACCCAGGACACGAGAGACGTGAGGCTAATCTGCTCCGACGTTTCGGCAAGTCTGCGTTCTTCACCAGGCAGTGCTGTGTCAAAAAAGAAGTCTACGCTCCCAAAAAGCGGACTTCTGGCCAACGCATTCGAAAGCAATGCGGCGCTGTGATCCGTGCCGTGAGGCATATAGGGCTCAGGAACCAGCCGTGGATCGAGATCCAGAACAGCTAGAGACAGCTTGCTGTCGCTATGTCCACGCGCCACATCTTTATCTTGTTGTCCGCTCAACCGCTGAGACCCTATGTATAATCAAACGACCTCTTTGCGCGGTATCGAACTCAGTCCTCCGAAAACGGCAACTTGATAGAAAGACTTACGTCAACATTTGGCGTAACGGCGGAGTCCCAAGCCGGACTAAGGGTAATGGGGCCGGAACCTTCGATAGTCCTTCCTGCAAAGGTTATTTTGACCGGCTTACTTCCCACCCCGTCGTACCCGATCGTACAGGCGCCGATAGGAACATCCAGGCTGATCAGTTTCTGCTTTCCCAAAGAAAGCGACTTTTTATCCGTGGTCACATTGTTCTCCAGCAAGCGAAGGAAGAGCACATATACAACCATAAATTCGTGAACTTGCAAGATGTACGCGCTATTTTTGGGGAACTATTTGATGCTATTAGCGATAGATCATGCAATCGGGAATAACGTACAGCGGGCGGACGCTGCTATTACTGGAGGTCATCAATCACATCTCCCACCACTTTTGAAAAATGGCATCTTTGATGCCGTCCCAAGGGAGGACGTAGGCTGCGCGCATCGTCTCGCCGCGCCACATGAATGTGATTCGCTGGAGCGAAAGGCGATGTTGTGAGCGTCTTCCTGCACAATGTTCTGCTACTTACCATCGCTGGTGCGAGCTTGCCGAACACACACATCGCTGCTTGCACAGGCGGGGCGATCGCCAAGCATGGTTCCCGCCTATATTGAAAACAGACGTTGCAGCGACTGAGGCGATTACTAGGAAGACACCGAAGGGGACTGAATGACCGAAATGCGGGCGCAAAGCTGACGCGGCATACTCAAATCTCCGTGTCTCTTTCGGACCACCGCACGCCTCAGTCTAAGCCCTTCCAGGCTCATTGCCCGTGAAGCTTCCGAGCCGCAGACCGTGCGCTTCCGGACATGACACTGTAATTGGCCACGGCTTGTCGGAGGCGGTCGGACGGGGTCCCCAGCCGTCTTTCTACGCAGCTCCAGGCGTCCCTGGAATCTGGAGGGCGTCACACGGTTTTTACGGGAAAGTGGGCCAAGTGGCTGTAAAGACGCCGCTTTTTTTGGTGGGGAACAGTAGCCGTAACATAGAAGAAACACGTCCAAAAAATGCTTGTCTGGGGACCTTGGATTCTCACATGATTTCAATGGCTTAGCAGAAAAGCTATGAAATTCCCTCTGTTTTCCAATCGCGAGCGACCGTGGATGCCACCCTTGTGCCCTGGCTTTGGGCATCGGTCAACAGGACGGGCGAGCGGCAATTATTTCCGCTTTCGGATCTCACGTTTGCGGTGCCGTAGCGATAGAGCGTGCGGCAGCTTTGCGCCCCCTTGTCAGCCATAGATCGCTTCCTCGCGCTTGCCTGAAAGCAGACATTGTCTTGACCAAGGAGCTCGTCGCCTTCACGCCGGCAGCAGATTTTAGCCGTGCGTTCATCCCGAGTAACCTCAAGGCGTGACTTCTGATGCGAAACTACCGGATCCATGGACCAGCTAAGCATGAGAGATCTAACGGGCGGTCAGCTTTTCTTTAGACGCTTGGATTAATGTCCACGCCTGAGCGCGATTTCAGCTTCCAGGAGGCAGCCTTCTTCTTTTTCTTTTTTGGCTTGGGAGAGTTCCCGGAACGACATGTATTCGCCAGAGTCAGTCGAATAGACCAGATCGGTGCTGGCCCGCTTGCGAGATCGGTGATCGAGTTCGACACGGTGACTGCGGACGCAGGTGATCAGGCTGCTGACTGGATTAAAAGCGCGGCTCCCGAGCACGACGCTGATTTCGGATTACTCCGTCTAACCACGACACCTAGTAAATTCGCTAAATTCGCCAACGACATTGTAGATGTGCAACCGGGATTTTGGTTTCACCTGGAGCTGAATCCCGATCAATCGGCAGAGGGAATGCGTGCATGGTTTGCCGGGAGCACTCCTTTGGGGTTCACTGCATTCTCGAAGGGGCGTGTAGTAAAAGGCGAACGGCTCGTTTCCAGCATTGATCCAGCGCCTCGTCCAGCGTCGCTTGGCGCGGCTTCCGTGCCTGCCCTAGCGCTGCCGTCAGCAATCGCCGCCGTCTGCCGCATACCGCAGCGCTTGTCGCGGTTAAGCGCTCAGGATGTGTTGACGCGCGTTCCGCAGGCGGACAAGGTATTGGTACATGATGTTGGGCAGGGGAGCTTCACGACGCTTTTAAGGGAAGGTCAACCTTGCCTTCACTTTGACGTCGGCGCTCCAACGGCTTTCAATGCGAAGGGCGCAAGGTCTGTACCTTTTACAGTGGACCTAGACGCGCGTGTCCCGATCGTTCTCTCGCACTGGGATTGGGACCATTTCCACGCTGCATTTCAATTCCAATCGCTCAGGCGTTGTAGATGGATAGTGCCCGACCAGATCCTTGGGCCTGGAGCTGCAAGGCTCGCCAGAGGTTTGGCGGATGCGCGTCGCCTGTACGTGTGGAGCGGTGGATCTTCGTCATACAATGTCGGCGACCTCGGCGAATGCACGGGTTTGGGCAGGAACGGTACGGGCTTGGCAATGCGCGCCTCGCTTCTCGATGGACGTAGTATCCTGCTGGCGGGGGATGCAGACTATAACAGTCTGCCGTTTGGTACGCTGCAATTCGACGGCCTTGTGGCTACCCATCACGGAGGACGCGCTCATAGCGCATTTTCAATGCCGCCTACTCCAATTGGACGGTCGAGTTATGTAATCTCTTACGGTGCGTCTAACGTCTATCGGCATCCTCACGACGAAGCTCTGACACTTCACAGTAACGTTGGATGGGCAGATCCTGTCAGAACTGCCAGTTTCGACGGTATAGCTCGCGGCGACCGAGTCTTGTGATCAGCGGCGAAGCCTCATGGTCGAGGCGCCCCCTTGACGGATCGCTTGTCCGATCTGCTATTCGCGCAGGTCAAGCCACCGCATGAGATAGCTACTGACGCGGGTAAGTTTTAGCGTGCAGATATCATGGTCGGCGCGCATTCCTTGTCACGGAAAAGACCGCCGCGTTAACGCGAGGAAATCTCCCGCGCCGGTACTACTATAACCTCCTCAAGTAAACGTACCGATCGATCTGGCTACACCTGCTCCCGTCAATTTCTTTGCAGCACGTCCTGTCAAGCATTCGGCTGCTTTGTGCCGAACAGACTCTCAGACTTGGTCGATGATCGTAAAGGGCCAAACTCGGACCACATCGTCAGACGACTCGATGTCAGCTTTCGCGGAGAGCACCTTAGCAGCGGCCGGTCTGCCTCCGGCTCGTCGTTAGTCACAGACTATTTGAAGCACTCGAACAGGGTCCCCAGCCGTCATTTTGAGAGCTCTAAGCTTCTTTGGGATCTGGAGAGCGTCACATTCCAATTGACGGGAAATCGCGCCAAGTAGCTGAAAAGACGCCGCGTTTTCTGGTGGGGAATAGGAGCTATTGAAAGAGGAAACAGCTCCGAAAAACGGCCTGCCTGGGGACCTTGGATTCTCACATGATTTCAATGACTTAACGAAATCGCCGTTGAATTCTCTTTGTTTTCCCGCCGCGAGCGACCGTGGATGCCACCTTTGTGCCCTGGCTTCGGGCATCAGTCAACAGGAGGCAGGAACGGCAATAATTTCCGCCGTGTGGCTTAGAGCTAGCCGTCCAGCCGTCATAACGCGCCTTGCTACTTCGCGCCCCCTTGTCGGTCATAGATGACGTCGTCGCGCTTGCCAGAAGCGGGCATTGTCTGGGGCACGGCCTCGTCCACAGCACACCATGACGCGGACATCGCTACGCAGGTGTCAGACGACCAACAAGGGGCCAACTGCGGTCCATCCGCTAATGGAGCGACCGCCCAAATGAGCGGACTTACGATGTTCGGCCGGCAATGACCGTTACTGAATCCAAAGCGGTTACTTGGTGCTTTCCCGGGCAAAACGGTTCTGCAGCATGTCAGTGTCCGCGTCCGGCTCGTAGGGGCAAGCTAGCCATGGCATTCACGAGCAAGCCTGACGGCGCAGCACCATGGGCGACTCCTGCCACGGGCAAGGCGGCGGTCTCAGAGTTGGTGCTCAACAGGCTGTGAGGCACCGCGTAACCATTTACCTTGGTCGGTGCTCTCACCTGAGGGGGAGGTCCTAGCTCTACGATCGTATCGCGTGTAGCGCTCCTGAAAGCTGATAGCTTCCGGGCGAGATAGATCGACGCTACACTTGGGGAAATTGGGGGGACTTGTTGTTGGACGATCATACTCAGCAGACCAATAGTCACGCGCCGCGAGACATAAATGCTTCACTGTCTGGACAATTTAGATCATCTACCATCCCGTATCGAGCGAACCTGCTGGGGAATATTGAGCAAGCACTGAAAGGCCTCCAAGGCTATGGGATCATGGCACTGGAGCTGATCCAGAACGCAGATGACGCAGGAGCAACATCCCTTTCATTCGACGCGCGCGACGATGCCTTAGTCGTAGCCAATGAAGCCACTTTCTCGAGCTGTGGCTTACACGAACCAGAGTGTCCGTGGATCAAGCACGGAGATGCATCTGGCCTGAAGAGACCGTGCAACTTTCACGCGATCGCCGAGATGGGCAGCCGCAGCAAGGTTCAGGCTTCCGAACAGATCGGGCGGTTCGGGATTGGTTTTGTGTCCGTCTATCAGATTACAGACACCCCCATCGTCAGGTCCGGCGGTGTCGAGCTCCAGCTAAACCCGCAAACCCAAGAAGTGGTGAGGAGCGACATTCCGCCTTTCGCGGGCACCCAGTTCCTCCTGCCTTGGGCGACGATGACTTCCGATGTGCGGACCGGCTTGAATGCGTCGCCGACGCCCCCCGATGTCGCGGACAAGGTAGTCGCCGAATTCAATCAGGTCCTAAAGAGTAGCTTGCTCTTTCTGCGGCACCTCCGGCGAGTCGAACTCCGACGCAACGGGCTGGTTGTCGTTGAGATTGAGATAGATAGATCGGGCGAGGAAGTGATGCTCGCCTTCCAGCCGTCTGGTGACTTGCAGCATTGGCTGGTCCTGTCGCGGACCGCCGATGACGTCTTGCTAGCGTCTGGTTTGCTCGAAAAGTTCGAGGCCTTAGGACGCCTCGACCGCTCCAAGACGGTAAGCGTAGCGGTTCCTCTAAACTTCGAGCAGGTTGAAGGCCTGCTGTATGCGTATCTACCGACTCGCCAAACGACCGGGATGCCGGTTCATGTAAACGGCGATTTTTTCCCCCATGCCAGTCGTCAGGCGATCGTCCTCGAGGGCGAGCAGCACGACCGCTACTGGAATGAGGCGCTGATCGCAACGGCGGCGGCGGCCTTGGCGGAGAACTTCGTTCGCGTCCGCGACCTGCTTGGTCCTACACGGTTCTGGGTGCTCGCAGAGGCTGCATTTCGGAGGAAGAACGAGCAAGCGTTCAGGCCGTTTTGGGAAAGACTAGGCAAGGCGGTGACGGAGACGCCCTCCGTCTGGAGCACTTACGGTCAGTGGTGTTTGCCAAACCTAGCAGCGCTCCCACCGGAGGCAATGACTACCGCGGATCAGGAGGCTATCGCTGCGTTGGGGCTCCCCTTGATACACCCGGACATTCGCCGGTTCTGGTCGGTACTTAGCAGCGTGGGATCCCAACCGCTCAAGCTTTCGACGGTAGTGGCCGCGCTCGAAGAAGGAAAATCCGTTCAGGACGGCAGCGACTTCCTGCGCAAGCTATGGCCGGCGATAGAGCTCCTGATGGAGGTGTCAAACGATAGGAATGGGCTCCCTGCAGTACTGGCTAGGCTGAAGGCTGTTGACATCTTGCTTGACGTCGACGGCCGACCGGTCAGTGCCAATGCAACTCTTCATGTCCCTCGGGGCACTTCTGTGAAGGACCTGATCAAGGTCGTGCCCACATGCAGTGTGGTCCACTCGCACATCCTATCGTACCCTAACCTGTCTGGTCTGGTGGACGAATATCTGTTGGATGACCTCGCCGCCGATTTGGCGGAGATCATTGTGGATCAGGCGTCGGCCACTGCGGTGATTGGAGAGACGGAGGCCGACGTCCGCCGTTTCTACGCATTGCTGGCTGCTTTCCCGCGAGATCGGGGCAGCGATAACGTCGCGGAGATCTTGCGGGATGTTCTGGTTCTACGCACCGGGTCCCGGTGTCGGGCGAAGTGAGAAATTGACCCCCTAACGAAATGGAGAATTGGCCCTCGTGTCAAACGAGGAGAGATGGATGACGAGTGAGATTTCGGCGCATCCTGCAACGTCACGAACGATGCAGGGCGGGGATATGCTTCAGGCTGATGAGGTGGTGGCGATGTTGCGGCTGCATGATCTTGGCTGGGGCGCTAAACGCCTGTCGAAGGAGTTCGGCTGCGCGCGCAACACGGTGCGGCGATATTTGCGGGAGGGCGGCGCTGTGCCGTTTAAAAAGCCGTTCCGCCGTACTGCGTTTGATGGACTCGATGACTGGTTACGCGAGCGCTTTTTCCGGCATGACGGCAATGCCGATGTGATCCGTCAGGAACTGGCCGCCGAGCACGGCATCAATATTGGTCTTCGGTCTGTAGAACTGAGAGTTCGTCAGTGGCGACGAGAGCTGAAGGCGCAGAAGCGGGCGACTGTTCGTTTTGAGACTGCTCCGGGTCATCAGATGCAGGTCGACTTTGGGGACACGAAGGTGTGGATTGGCGGTGAACGGGTTCGCATTCACGTGTTTGTCGGGACCTTGAGTTATTCGCGGCGTTTGCACACGCGCGTATCGTTGCGCGAGCGTCAAACGGATTGGTTCGAAGGGATGGAAGGCGCCTTCTTACGGTTCGGCGGCGTAACGGCGGAAGTGCTGATCGATAATGCGAAGGCGCTGGTCGAGCACCATGATGCTGTGACCCGGGAGGTAAGATTCAACCCGCGTCTGCATGCCTTCGCACGGTACTGGGGGTTCATGCCGCGTGCGTGCGCACCCTATCGGGCACGTACGAAAGGCAAGGACGAGCGTGGTGTCGGCTACGTTAAGAAGAACGCCATTGCCGGCCGCCGCTTTGAAAGCTGGGCTGCATTCGAGGCACATCTGGATCGGTGGACGCGTGAGGTTGCTGATCAGCGTGAGCACGGGACCACCGGAGTAAAACCGGTGGATCGTTTTGCTGACGAAGCGAAGGCGTTACGTCCATTGGCCGGTCGGGCACCATTTGGACAGTTGCGCGATTTGGTCCGCAAGGTTCAGTCGGATTGTGCCGTTGATCTCGATACAAACAGCTATTCGGTTCCTTGGCGCCTGATCGGTGAGAGTGTCCAGGTGGTGGTCTTGGCTGGCCGTGTCATTATACGGCATGCCGGCCAAGTGGTCGCCGACCATGCCGTTTGCGAGGGACGACGACAACGGATTGTAGACCGAGCGCATTTTATCGGTGTTGCCGGAGCCGAGGGGCTCGTGCGAGCCGCTGCACCCATCGAGCTTTCGCCCTCCAGCCTCTTGCGTCCGCTTGCGGAGTACGAGGCGGTTGTCGGAGGGAGCTGGTGATGGCGAACGTTGATCATGACCTGTTGATCGCGACACTCGATCGGTTGAAGCTTACGGCGATCCGCGACCAGCTCGACACTCTGCTGGATGAGGCGGCTCGTTCAAAGATGAACCTGCGCGAGGCGCTGGCTTTCCTTGTATCGCGCGAAATTGCCCGGCGCGACGAGCGGCGAATATCGATGTCGAGCAAACTGGCGCAATTCCCGTTCGTTCGCGAATTGGATGGCTTCGACTTTGAGGCGCAGCCATCACTGGATCAGGGCCAGATCCGGGAGCTCGCGACCTGCCGATGGATTGCCCATGGCGACACGGTGCTATTCCTTGGGCCGCCGGGCACAGGCAAGACCCACCTGGCCGTGAGCCTCGGCCGGGAAGCCATCCGTCAAAACTACAACGTCCAGTTTGTCACGGCGGCGACGCTGGTGGCAATGCTAGCGAAGGCCCATAGCGACGGCTCACTCGATAAGCAGTTGACCATCCTGTCTCGACCGAAGCTGCTGATCATTGACGAGCTGGGTTACTTACCCTTCGAGGCCAACGCCGCTCACCTCTTCTTCCAGCTTGTATCCCGGCGTTATGAAAAGGGCTCGATCCTGATCACCTCGAACCGTTCTGTAGGGGAATGGGGAAGTGTATTTGGCGATCCTGTTGTGGCGACGGCGATATTGGACCGTCTGCTTCACCACTCGACCGTGATCACTATCCGCGGCGACAGCTACCGGCTTCGCGAAAAGCGCCGCTCCGGCCTTCTGCAGAAGGCCGGAGCGGCGCCCGAAACTAACGAGACTGCAAATCAATAAGGGGGTCAGTTCTTCAATTCGCCGAGGGGGTCAATTCTTCGCTTCGCTTGACACCCGGTTCGTAACCCCCTCTCGCGGCCAACTGCCCGGAGATTTCCGTGACCCGATCGGGCATTTTCAGGTTGTGGATGTGGACTTGTTCGCGCCGGGGATGTGGGAGCTCGCGAAGGAGGTGCTGCGAGTCGACGTCCTCACATTCCGTCGCTATGTCGAAGACCACCTCGAGGAGCTACTCGAGGGCGAGCTGACGCGTCACCAGTACCGTTCACTGATAACGGAGATACTGAACCATCGGTCGCAGTTGGATGAGGACGGTACCCTCCGAGTCCTCGCCAACGTCCCGTTCGTTCGAACGCGTGCAGAGCGATTCGTAAAGCCCGACCAAGCATATTTCTGGTCCGCATCGCTCTCCCTTTTCCTAGGCGAAGATCCCTCAAGATGGGTGGACGAAGCCTGGTTCCCCGAGGTCGCCCGGGCGAGAGACCTCCTCGAGAGGCTCGGCATGCCTTTTTCAGTAGCTCCACGGCATATCGTTGATCGCATCGAATCTGTCGCGGAAGCTGGGGACGAATTGGATGACATCGTGGCCGGAACGGCACCTATAATCAGGCACGTTCTCGATCGATGGAGCCACTTTAGCGATGATGATCGATCGGTTCTGAGTGATCTGAGCGAAATCCATTTCCTTACAGCGATCGTGGACGGGAAGCGGGACGAGGCAGTGAGATACACTCCCAGGGGTGTGTACCGAGCCGGTCGCGCGGCTGGTTTTTCTTCACAGGTACCGATTGTGGAGATGACCGTCCTGCGCCAGTCGACCTCGGTGGTCAACGAGTTCCTCGATCTTATCGATATGCCGTGGGAACCTCCGACAGAGGACATCGTAGCGCATCTCGAGCATTGCAGGGCGTCGGGTCTGCCGGTCAACGACCTGACCTACCAGATCCTTAGTGAGCGTTTGGAGGAAGACGATGCCGACTGCATTGATCGTCTACTCAGAACGGACTTCATCTATGTTCCGGAGGTGGGTTTTATCGGCGCCGATGAGGTGTTCTGGACCCCGCCGGTCTTCGGCGGATACTGGCACTCTGCAAGCAATCGAATGCGCCAGCGCGACCAGCTCTACCGTCGACTGGGTGTCGTCGATTCCCCAGAGCCGCGCCACTACGCGGCTTTGGCGTTGAAGGTCGCCGGTAAAAACGAGTTCTCGGCATCCGACGTTGCCGTCCATGGTCGTTGCCTCGCGGCCCTCGCGGAAGCTCTTGAACGTGACGATGACGGCGCTACGGAGGCCGTCGACCTCCTCGCCGACGAGGTTGCGTTTCTCAATGTCGATGATGATGCAATCAGGACGGGCGATGTCATCTGGATGGACTCGCAGCACCTGGCCGATGCGTTCGGGTCGGAACTGAACGACCGCCTTGTCCGACTGGCTGACATCAGTCGTCCGGCTGCTATGCGACTTATTAACCGCTTGGACATCGTGGCGCTTACAGACATCGCACAGTTCCGGCTGGCAGAGCTACCGGACCAGAAGCATGCCGCTGGCGCAACCGAACTGCTCCGATCGCGTGTGGATCTCGTGCTCTGGCTTGCGCCAAACAGGACCACCCGGGCTGCCATGAGCAATTTACTGGACCGCCTCGAGGTCAACTTTTCCAACCGGTTGCTCGTGCATGCGGAGATTGACGCGTTCGACCCGCCGGTCCGCTCGCCGCCGTCGCCCGCACCTGCCTTTCTGGACAAGGAGGCCGCAATTCTGCATCTCAGGGCTCCGAACGAAAATGCGGACTGGGTGGCCGCCTTCCGAGCTCTTTTTGCAGCGGTTGAGCGATACTGTCCATCCACGGACATCCCTCCGCTATGCCTGACCGCAGCCTACATCATGTCGTTTGCCGACCGGTCAGATGCCGAACGAGCGCTGCGGACTTCGGACTTCAAGGCACCAAATGACCTCGATGGTGAGCTCGATCTCGGACAAGAACTCCAAGATGAGGTCATCTCGGAAGAGGTCGAAGAAGTCGAACCCGAAGAGCACTCTCTCGAGGATCCGGCCCCCGACGGTGAAAGCAGCTCATTGGGCGGCGTGCTCGCCGAAGATCTGAACCCGTCAGTCGTCGAGAAAAACGTAGAGGTCGAGACTAACGCGACTCAAGATGACTGCGACTTGGGCGCCGGTCATTCGGATGCCCCAAAGACGGATGAGAGCGGCGGTGGCTCACAGGACGCCACCGACGATGACGATGAGGAGTATGGGTCAGCAACAAGCCGTGACCAATTCGGCACTGATCGAGATGAAGCCAGACTCACGGCAGGCGGCGGTGCCGGCGGTGGAGGCGGATCTTCCGCGGCTGTGCGAGGCGACACCTCTCGTTCCGGAACGACGGGCGCCAGGGAGACCGCAGCGGATCGGCAGGCCCGCCGTTCGCGAATGCTGTCATATGTCTCCCGTAGTGGCGCACGGGGCGACGGTGATGCCTCTGTCGCGTCCGGAACAGGAGACGTGTCGGACCTGATCGATGCGGCGGCGATGAAGGCAGCATTGAATTACGAAGAGGCGCGGGGCTGGACGCCGGAGCGGCAGCCGCATTTCAATCCGGGATTTGACATCACCTCGAAATCACCGGGCGGGGAACGGCGACTTATCGAGGTGAAGGGGCTGGAGAACGAATGGACTGAGCGCGGCATCAAGCTCAGCCATGTTCAGTTCTCCATGGCTCGCGAGCATCCGGGAGAATTCTGGATATACGTGGTGGAGCATGCGCGTGATCTCGAGCGGCAACGCGTCACCGCCATCGGCAATCCCTTCAGCAAGGTCGATGAATATTGGTTCGATCACAACTGGCGCGAGATGTCCGAGGAGGGTGCGTCGGCAAGGGAAATTCAACTTAAGGTGGGCCTCAAGGTTGAGCATTTTTTCTGGAAGGAGGGCACGATCGTCGAGATCAAGTCTCGCGGCGCAATCCCCTTCGTCGTTGTCGATTTCGGCAAGATAGAAGGGCGACGAGGCTTGCCCTTCAACGCCCAGCTCAGGATAATCGGCTGATGGCTAGATGTTTCCCGGAGCCGGAGAACGCGGTCTCGGAATCGAAGGCAGAGCTCGACCTTTTCAAGAGCCTTGGGGAGCAGCTTGGGCCCGATTTCGTCGTCCTACACTCCGTCGTTTGGATATCGCGACCGGGTGGGAGCGGTCCCCGAGAGGGCGAAACCGACATCCTGATCCTTCATCCTACACACGGCTTGCTCGTCGTCGAGGTGAAGGGCGGCCGTGTTTCGCTGAACTATCGTGACCGAACCTGGAACTCCACCGACAGGCATGGTGTAGTGCACGACATCAAGAACCCGTTCGACCAAGCTCGGCGTGGGAAGTTCGCGATACTGGAAAAGATCAACGAGAGCCGAACCTGGAAGAAGCTCGGCATCGGTCGATTCCCTGTGGGCTACGCAGTCTTCCTGCCAGACGTCGGCGACGCCGGTCGCTTGAGGGGTCCGGATGCTCCGGGCGAAATAATCGGTGACCGCGGCGACTTCGGTGGATTGAATGCCTGGGTGGAGGAGGCGTACCGCTACTGGGCGGGCGCGGGGGAGCCCACAAGGCCGATCGGAAAGAACGGAGTTGATGCACTCATTGCGTTGTTTGCCCGAGTTGCTACCACTCGGCCTCTTTTGTCGACCCGGATTGCGGACGAAGATGTGGTGCGGCTGAAGCTGACCGAACGCCAAGCCTCCATCCTTGATGTCCTGAGGCGGCAGCGGCGAGTCATGATCGCAGGCGGTGCTGGGACAGGGAAGACCCTGATAGCTCGCGAGAAAGCCACCCGCTTGGCGGCTGAAGGGATGCGGACGTTACTGCTGTGCTACAATCGTGGCCTTGCCGATCACCTTCGCGAGCATTGCAAGGGTACCGAGGGCCTCGACGTCGCCACCTTTCATCAGGTCTGCCACCGATGGATCGAACGAGCGAAGGAAAAGTTCGGGCGCGATTTACTGTCGGATGCGCGAAATGCTCTGCCGCGGGGAGACGAGTTCCACCACCACATGCCCTTGGCGTTAGCAAACGCGGTCGACGCCTTGGGGCCGCGTTACGACGCCATCGTGGTCGACGAGGCACAGGATTTCGGTGACGAGTACTGGCTTCCACTCGAAATGATGATGACTAAGCCAGATGAGTCCATGCTCTATGTATTCCTTGACGAGAACCAGGACATCTATCGCCGTTCAGCGAACATTCCCGTCCCAGGAGAGCCGATGGTTCTCGGCCGGAATTGCAGAAACACCGACGCGATACACGCGGCAGCTTACAGGCACTACCGGGGCACACCTGTCGAACCACCGGAGATCCCTGGTATCGCAGTCGAGCGGCTCATCGCGGCCGACCTGGCCGCGCAGGCGAAGTCCATCGGAGCACTTGTGACCAGGCTTCTCACCGATGAAACGGTCGAACCGCATGACATCGCGATACTGCTCTGCGACCCCACTGGTCGGGTTGAGCGGGAGACGGTGCTTCAGCGTCTACCCCTGCCTAAGACAATAAAGTTGGGCCGAATCGAGGAC
Source organism: Hyphomicrobiales bacterium (assembly GCA_900469625.1). Taxonomy (GTDB): domain Bacteria; phylum Pseudomonadota; class Alphaproteobacteria; order Rhizobiales; family Rhizobiaceae; genus Ensifer. The sequence goes on along the minus strand of UBXV01000007.1, from coordinate 153,987 downwards.
TACGGGCGAGAGCGCCTGACCGTCGAGACGGTAGCCCGCTTCAAGGGCCTCGAACGCGGAGTGATCATTCTGTGGGCATTCGATCGTCCCCATTCAAGCGCGGATCGCGAGACGCTCTATGTAGGCATGTCCCGAGCCAAGTCGGCGTTGTACCTTTGCGGGACGCGCGAAGCCTGTGAGCGCATTTTGGCTCACGAAAGCTAGGCTGCAGATTCAAGCTTCTATGTCCTCTTTGGGCCATTGCGGGACTCAGACTGAACCCTGCAGATCCACTTGCTTGTTCCGAGCAGCAGACCGTGCGCTTCGGCCATGAAACTGTCATTGGTCACGGCTTGTTTGAGGCAGTCGAACGAGGTCCCCAGCCGTCTTTCTACACAGCTCCAGGCATCCCCGGAATCTGGAGGACGTCACATGCGTTTTGATGCGAACTCACTCCAAGTAGTTGTAAGGACGTCACTTTTTCTGGTAGGGAACGGCAGCTATGAAACAGAGGGAATAGGCCAAAAATGGCTTGCCTAGGGGCCGTAGATTCTCACGTGATTTCAATGACTTAGCAAAATCGCCTTTGATTTCCCTATATTTTCCTGCCGCGAGCGACCGTGGATGCCATCTTTGTGCCCTGGCTTTGGGCATCAGTCAACCGGCGGCGTAAGCGGAAATAATTTCCGCTCTGAGCGCCGAAGCTTCCGAACTGGCGACCACCGCGGCACGGCGGCGTCGCGCCTTCTTTTCGGACAATTCGGCAGGCCGTGACACATCCGAAAAGCGGACGTTTCTCGATGTCCGGAAGAATGGTAGAAGGCTCTACGTGTCTCGGTAAGCCACACCTCACTCGCGTTTCAAGCGCTCCCATTCACCGATCAGTGATCGGTACCTTTCGCTAAACACCGTCTCTTCATCGCCCTGCAACGGTGTGGTTTGCGGGGAAAAGAAGGTCTTGCGAAGTGGGTCGATGATGCGCATGTCATCCGCATCAAGTTTTGTCAGCGCATTTTGCATCACCCACAGGCCCAATCGTCCGCCCTCCTCGGAGAGGGCAGGTTCCTCGCTAAAGTAAGGATACACAACACGGGTGTATTCGCCCCTGACTCGCGCGTGTAGGGCATCTCGTATTCGGATTGTGCCGCCAAAATCTTCAATTCGTAGGTTGCCGTGCACGCTTTGGGGGATTATCTCAACCGGCTCGTTTGACCAACGTAACTTTGCACTGAGCAGTTCGAGAACGCCGTCTTTCAGTAGCGGGTACAGTCGCTTGAAGCTTCTGTTTGACTTTATGCGGTCATCGGTCAGCCGTGCTAGATCACCATCGCCCGAGATGTGCTTCTTCACATCTGACCAAAAGGGCACATGGAAATCTCCACCTTGGCTTCGGTTGCCGCCGGCGTCCTTTTTGCGATCAAGATGAATATCCTTTTTCAAAATTGACCGCCTTAACGGGGGAGGTGCATAGAACAACTGCAGCACTTTTCGGAGAGGAACGTCCAGAACAGACATGTGGCCCACATTTCCTAGATTGAACCACAAGCATCACTTCATTATTTCTGTCGACGCAAGAGGGTTACTCAGTTCGTCAACTCATAATATAGTGGAAACACAGAAATTATGTTCAGCATTTGTGCCTTATGCGCAATTTGGCGGTTCACTTAGATCCCTCGTTCTTACCGATTAGGCGTCGCCAAGCTTATCCCAGAAGCCAATTCTTGCATGCGAATTGGCGGTCAACAGAGTTTGTCGGTAAGCAAACGGAGGCCCACTCTCGCCGGCGTCAACGTGAGGCATCCAATAGCGCCATTTTGACCGAATTCATTATCTTGTCCTTGCGCAATTGACCCTGCTCTTGTGGGGTAGGCATTTGAACTTAAAGTTCGGTATGATTTGATGCAGCGGTACTGGTTACGCGGGGACGGATGCTATGTCGGACATGAAGCGAATCACGCTTTTCAGGATCAAGGACGGTAAGATTTTCGAGGACTTCCTAAAGGGCGATCTGGCGACCTACACCCACATAGAGCCGAACGACGAATTCGAGGGGTACATCAAATACGATCCCGCGGGCGGCGGTCAGAAGACCGAAGAGCAGATCCCCTGGCTCCGCTTCCTCAACTCTGGCTTCGCAGAGAAGAAATACACTTACGAGGCGTTCAACAAATATCCGCGCGCCCTCATGGCACTGCGGGTCATCGGCAAGGATGGCGCGGACGATGTGTTCTACGCGGCTGCCTTTGGCCAGCATGGTGACAGCTACCTGGATAAGGAGCAGATCGTCTACGACTTCGGCATTAAGGTCGGGATGAACATCTGCGACACTGAGAAACTCCGGCGGATCCAGACGGCCGCGCATGAGGCAATCAGCCGCCAGACCGAGCGGCAGGCCAGCACGGGGGCAAGCCTCGGCGTGTTCGGCATCAACACCGAGTCCGAATTCCTCCGCACGATCTCTGGCCATGTGAAGACGGAATACAAGGAGCTGGTCGACTCCTTCCGCGGTAAGGACAGCATCCTGATCAAGTTCCCGAAGGATCAGGAAGTAACCTGGACTTATTTGGCGCAGCTCTGCCGGAAGCTCGAAGATCGATATGTCTCAGACGACTACACCAAGACCGACTTGAAGGTGTACGACATCCTCCGGCACGAGAGCGACCCGGTCGTTATAGCGGAGCTGAACCGCCGGCTCTGCGCAGCCATTGAAGCCAAGAATTTCAATGCCATTCACCTCGCGCCGCCGGACTTTCTCGCCGACGACGACAGCTCGTTTGCCTACGTCGGGAAAGATGGTGACGAAGAGATCGAGACGTTCGACGATCTGCGTATCGCCGACCTGATCGCCGTGAAGCGTCGCCGGCTGAAGGATCTCGACGAGACCCGCATCAAGGGGTGGATGATATTCGAGTACAATCCCGAGCTCGATCGAACCTTTGTGCGCTGGGATGCCTATCGATGCCTGGTGGCTGAGGTCGAATGGAACGGGCGGACATTTGTTCTCTCATCGGGGCAGTGGCGGGAGGTGTCCGAGGAACTGAAGGCGTCGGTCGAAAAGTATCTCGACGACCATGATCTCCTGCTTGATCCCGCCTACCTCCCGCACGGTATCAACATCTATAAGGCCGACCGGAAGGAGAATCGCGAGGAGGTTTTCAACCGTCGTGCGGCGGAAGATTGTGCGGACCTTTATCTGCTCGACAAGGCCAAGCTCGAGATCGCCGGGCAGCGTCGATACGAAGTGTGCGACCTGCTGCATGCCGATCGCTCGATCATTCACGTCAAACGCTACTCCTCCGGCGCGGCATCGATTAGCCACCTATTCACGCAAGGCAGGTTCTACGCCCACGCCTTTTCGACAGATACCGCCTGCCGTACTGGAATGGCGGCGTGGATCGATGCCGATGTCGATCCAGTCAATGTTGCGAAAGACAAGCCGAGCTTCCTTGCGTTGATCCCGGAGAAGAAGGCGGATCTCAACGAAAAGGACTACTTCGTCGTGTTTTGCGTGCTCCATGATGAAGACGATTTCTCGCTGGAAAAGCTGCCGTTCATGTCGCGGTACGAGCTTATGCAGAGCCACCGCTTTCTGACTGAGGATCGTAGCTTCAACGTGGGAATCGTTTTCCGGAAAGTCATTCTAGGATCCTGAGCCAGTTGCTCTGATCTCGGCCCGCAACGTCCGCTGTGGAGACGTTTTCGTTCGGAAGCTGCCAATCCGCTTACTGCCCAAGACGGTCATCCATTGCAAGCGAGCCCACGCCCGTTGCTGACACGGCCCTGGCAAAGAATGCCGCTGAGACAGGTCCCCAGCCAGCTTGATCACTGAACTTTGCAATAGATTGTTTCGGGAAACTAACCTCAAGTAACTGAGATACGATGCTCAGCGATCACCCGTCCGTATCTTCTTGGAATTAGCCAAACATGCTAGCCGTGGTGGCCTACAATAGGGAATCAGCAGGAAGAAACGTGAAATTTCTACATCGCATGGTCACGACTGCGCTTTTGGTGTCCTGCACCGTTGCGCTAGCAGATAACCTCCGGTCCAGCCTGACGGGGTGGCGAGCGTGAATTTCCTTGGATGGATTGATCATGATGCTCGGCACGAGGAGGATGTCTTGCGGGCGCTCGGTGCGGCCAAAGGGTATGACGCGCGGGATGAACTTGGGCTGGGAACCATGCGCGACAGCTTGGCCGATCTTCTCTTTCCCGGACTCTCAACAATCCAGCAGCGCGCACGCTACTTCTTCTTCGTGCAATGGTGCTGCGAGCTAGCCGCCGCCCATTCGGACGCTCATCGTATCCACGACAAGCTGCGCGAATATGAGGTCGCACTCATCAAGACCCTTTCGCATCTGGGTGAAGGGGAAGGCGTTATCGGTATTCTCAGCCAGGAAGAACTGGAGCGAATGCCGAGCGAAATCTACTGGAATGGACTCCTTGTACTCGGCATGCGCCAGTACGGCGGCAATCGCCAGCGCTGGGCCAGGCACGTGGTCGCGGACAGGTTATCCCGGCAAACAGATGTTTTCGGCGATTCAGGTCCAAAAGTGCGGCAATCAAGCGGCTTCGCAATCGACCGACCCGATCCGCCGGTAGGTTTCCCCTCAACCGCGGCCCTGGATTTTGTACTCACACATCCGGAAGCCGAATATCTCCGCAAACGCCTTGTCGATGCCTGCGTTGACCAATCCGGTCAGGGGCGCCGGTTCAATCTCTTCGGCACCTTCACAAAATACCGTCGCACAATGACCGCCGCACATGCATGGGACCATCCCCGCATTGATAAGCTGCCAGGCGAAGCGCGCGAGCTCCTGCTACTAGCCGCCGCATTTGCCAAATTGATGCACGGCGCGGTCATCCTTTACAATGTCTGCGTCGCCCGCAAGCAGGTCGAGGATGGTCTTCCCCCTGAGAACCTTGAAAGACATCTGCGCTCGCTTACTGAATGGACCGGCGAACTTTCTCCTGCTGATGTCGATCTCGTACGGCAGCGCCTTGTCGAATTTCATGAATTCGGTCGCCTGACGCGTCATCGGATCGACCCGAAGGCGATAGCATTTGTCGAACGCTGGACCGACTGCTGCACTACACCGCACCGGCTCGCAGACAGCGTCGCCGCGAGCCGTATCGTCTGCGATCGGGAGATATTTCTCAAGAAGGGTGCCGGCACCTCGCGCATCGTATCGAAAAAGGCCCGTGCCCGGTGGGGCGGCGAGTCCGGTGGAATGATGGATTTCCGCTGGGCTATCGCCAAACGATGCCTCAATGATCTGGCGGCGGCACCAGATGCTTGAACCTCAGGTACGCATTTCGACCTATGACATTGTCCGTCCCCCAACTGGCTATATCCTAGATGCTCTTGTCGTGACGACCTATAGCGCTTCACTCGATACGATCCTAAGCCTGCCCGCCGCAATGCTCGTAGACACGCAGGGCAAGACCGACCGACCAGCCGGGACTATAAGTGCTGCCGAGTTGGCAGCATTGAAACGAGTCTGCGACCGTACGGTGGTTTTCTGTCAGATGGGAGGCATATACCCGGCCCAGCTCGTGTCACCAGCGATCATCGAGGCGGAAGATATGGTTCGGGAAGCCATCGCGCCGAACGGTGGGAGTTTCCATCCTAAAGTCTGGATCGTCCGTTTTTGTCACGCCGAGGGAAAACGCGACATCCTAAGAGTAGCCGTGATGAGTAGAAATCTTACTGCCGACCGGTCTTGGGACGCTGGCGTGATAATGGAAGGCACGCCCGGCAAAAGCCCTCAAAAGCCCAACGATCTCGGCAGACTTTTGCAGCATCTGGCAAACAGCGGACCAAGACCGATTGATCCCAAACGTCGAAACATGATTCTGACGTTGGCTGCTGATTCCGAAAGGGTGAGGTGGAAAGCACCGACCGGAAAGGGGCATCCCGAGTTTCACTTGATCGGCGATCAGCAAGGGCGCGCTTGGCGTCAGCCCGCCAGTGACCGTTTAGCAATCATTTCCCCCTTCTTGACGGCTTCGGCCGTTAGCGAACTGAGCAAGACCGCATCGTCGCGTGCGCTAATCCTCTCGCGAGCGGACGCTCTTACGCAATGCTGGCCGTCCGTGAGCGACCGGTTCGAGCGCCAGATGGTTCTATCCCCGCCCGGTGGTGAGCTTGGCGCACCTAGTGCGGGTCTGCATGCCAAAGCCTTGATCTGGCAGAAAGGGTCAAGGATGCGGGTGGCCATCGGCTCGATGAATGCGACCCGATCTGCCATCAGCGGTCGCAATGTTGAGTTCATGGTGAGTTTCGAGTGTCCGGCGGCAGCCGGGTTTGCGGAAGTTGATGACCTACTCACGCCAAAAAATCTCGGGACGGTTGTCGAAGATTTTGAACCGCCTGTCACCTTGGAGACGCCGCCTGTTACGTTTGACGACAGACCTGCTAGGAACGCCGTGATAGCCGCCCACCTTCATATGGAATGTGTGCCATGCAATGATGGCTGGTCCCTGGCGCTGGTGCCGGGAGCAGTATTGGACGATGACCAGCTTCCGCTCCATAGTCTGCGCTTTAGACCCGTCACTCAGTCGCAGGCCCGCGCCAGTCAATGCGGTCAGTCGCTTCGGCTTGGGAAGGCGGCACCGTTCCAAGGCACCCTCGAACTATCGCAAATTACCGGTTTTACCGCTTTTGAGGCCGACGGCCCCGATGGGCCATTCGCTTTCGTGCTCAATCTGGAGGTTCGAGGTGTCGATGAGGGGGAGCGTCGGACGGCGGCATTAAAATCCCTACTCCCTAACGAGCGATCCTTCGCCGAATTCCTGCGAACTATGCTGGGCGACTTCCAATCGCTAGAAAACACCGATGGTGGAACCGGCGACGGTAGCGGCCCGACAAGCTGGGGCAGCCAAGGACAATCTGGTTTGCTGGAAATGCTCATCCGGTGCGCGGCCGATGAGCCGACCCGTCTGAAATCGATCGTTGAGACATTCGAGGCGCTGGGCGAGGAGCAACTGGCCGAGGTGACAACGGCTGAGTTCAGGCAGCTTTGGGCGGCTCTTTTACACTCGGCGAAGCAGCAGACATGAGCGGTCCGACACGATTTCAGGCCCGTACGATCGCCTATGTCATCAAGCGCTTCTGGTTGGATCCACAGCCCGCAAAGCGCTTTCTCGTCGCTGACGAGGTTGGCCTCGGCAAGACGATAGTCGCCCGGGAGGTCATTGCTCATGCGCTCGGCGCGCGAAATGGTCAGGCCATAGACATCGTCTATCTCTGCTCGAGCCAACCCGTTGCCAGCCAGAACCTGAAGCGGCTCGTCGTGCATGGCCATGGTGGCAACGGCAAGGCTACTCGCCTCACTCTTCTTTCCCTTGAGAAGCCGTCTTCGGAAGGCATTCGCTATTTCGCGCTGACGCCGGATACCTCGTTCAAGGTATCGGGGCGGTCAGGGTTGGTGCGGGAACGCGCGCTGATCTTCCATTGCTTACGTTCCATCTTTAGGTCTCCCGGCTTCCAGTTGATCCTGCAGCAGGTCTCCGACCAAACGTGGAAGGAAGCACTCTGGAAAATCGGCTCGAACCACATTGACGGCACAGTGAAGTCGGAATTTCGCAAAGCCGTCTCTGCCGACACGGACTTGGCAGCCGCGGTGCGCGCTCTCGCGCGCGACGCCGTAAATTGGAAAGGCCCGACTGAGCAGAGGACGTTTAAGAAACGGCGCGACGTCCTGATCGGACGCCTTCGTAAGGAATTAGCCCTCTGCAGCGCCAAGGCATTGGCGAGCAATGGCATGGTGATCGTGGATGAGTTCCAAAAGTTTTCGCAACTTCTTGACGTCTCACGTGCCGATGCTGATTTCGGTGTTCGCCTCGCAGACCAGCTTCTGGGCCAAGATGCGCAACACCGTCGCGTCCTGCTTCTTTCAGCCACCCCTTACCGCATGCCTGGCGGAGCGATAGCGGAAGGCGAACGGCCCTATACCGATTTCGTAGCGCTCGTCCGCTTTCTCGCTGGAGCCAAGACTGCTGTAGCCTTGTCGGATCATCTCGATCACTACGCCGGCGCGCTGAGGGCAACCTCACCTGATCCAACGGCGATCTTATCCGCACGTGATGCGGCCTGCGAGATCCTACGCTCGATCATGTGCCGCACCGAGCGAACAGCTTCCACGGCCGATGCAAACGCGATGGTTGCTGAAGATATTCGATCGGAACCAGTAGAAGCGGATGATCTCAAGGGCGCACTGGCCGCACGCCAGATCGCCCGGAGGCTCAAAGTGCGCGATCCCGTCGAATACTGGAAATCAGCGCCATATTTTCTCGATTTCATGCGCGACTATCAATTCCGCGACGCCGTAACGGAGGTCGAGACTATCGCGGATCGTCGCCATGTCGCGCGACAGGCAAAGAGCGGAAAACTCCTGCTGGACAAGCAACTATTGCGGCGATTGGAACCGCTTCACCTGCCATCACCGCGCATGCGCGACTTGGTACGCGATGTGCTGAAGGACGGCGCGGAGCGGCTTCTATGGGTTCCCCCATCGCTGCCATATCACGAACCTGCTGGCGTGTTCGCCAAGGTAAAGTCGGACGTGAAGCGCTTGGTGTTCAGCGAGTGGCGGCTCGCGCCTGATGCGATCAGCGCGCTGGTTTCCTATGAAACAGAACAGCGCTTGGCCGCCGGGATGCGCGGATCGCGCGGGAAACGAACCCGCCGAAGTGAAGAGGTGGTTGGTCAAAGACACAAGCGGTTTGGTGACCTTGGGAACATGCTGCGTCTTGGACGAGCCCATCAAGCAGCCGGGGATCCCACGCTAGCAATGGTTCCGTTGCTTTTGCTGACCGCGGGCAGTTGCCTGTCGCGTTGGGGGGATCCGTTGCCAGTTGCCGCGAAAGCGGGTTCGCCGATAGCGCGCGACGAACATGTCCGGCTGGTGGCCGACACGATTAGATCGGCTCTTAGGAAGTTGCCCGGCGGCACTTCTACGGGTCGCATTGACGACCGTTGGTATTGGGCCGCGCCGCTTTTGCTTGAGGATCAGGACCTCATTCGGCGATGGATGCAGCACGACGATCCGTTCATGGCAGCATTCGAGACAAGCTCTGCCGATCTCGAAAGGGTTCGCGATGCGATCATCTTTATCGTCGAGAATCCTGATCAGCTCGGTCGGCGCCCACGCAACCTTATCAACGTGCTTGCACGGATTGCCGTTTGTGCGCCTGGGCAATCCGCCTACCGATCATTGACCAGAAGTTGGGGTGGGCAAGCCAACAGCATTCAGCTCCTTCGTGCCGCTTTTCACATCGGACGGGGCTTCCAGAGCCTATTCAACCAGGCAGAAGCGGCTGCAGCCGTCCAGTTGGAGTTTCCCGGTCGCAGGCGGGTGTTCTGGGATCAGGCGCTGGAATATTGCGCTGCCGGTAACCTTCAGGCGTTGCTCGATGAACATTTGCATTTCGAGGCGGATGCGCTCGCGATGTTCGACGGAACAGCGGACGAAAAGGTGGAGCGGGCGGCCAAAAGCCTTCATGCCGCCATGACCTTGAAGCGTGCTTCAATTGACGTCCGAGGCCTTGAAAGGCGGGAGGGAAGTTCTCCGGGCGCGAAGAATGATTTTATTCGCCTTCGATGCCGGCATGCGATTCGATTTGCCGAGATCAAGGATTCCGATGGATCAGTAAGCCGACTGGATGCCGTCCGAGCAGCGTTCAATTCACCGTTCCGGCCGTTCGTCTTGGCTTCCACTGCGGTAGGCCAGGAGGGATTGGATTTCCACCCTTGGTGTCATGCAGTCGTTCACTGGAACCTTCCCCGCTCGCCTGTCGAACTCGAGCAGCGCGAAGGACGTGTGCATCGGTACAAGGGGCATGCGGTGAGGTTGAACGTCGCTAGCTATGTCAGCCTCGCTGGCCTTTCGACAGCGCCTGACCATGTCTCAACAGAGCCTTGGAAGCAGTTGTTCGGGAAGGCCGAACAGCTTGATAACGATAACCCCTTGGCACCCTGCTGGCTCTTCGAACCTGACCACGAAGCCGTGAAGATCAAGAGGATCGTCAGCTACCCCGCCTTCAGCCGCGAGCAAGACTATTGGCCGCGCTTGCGCGAACGCCTTGCAACCTATCGCCTCGTAATTGGCTTGCCTCGACAAGAGGATTTGCTTGAGGCCATTGAGCGAAATGGTATCACTCCTGAACAAGCAGCGGCTTGGAAAATTGATCTGTCGCCACCCGAGGTACGCCATTGCTACGGCGCCAGATCGCCATGATGATTGCATTAGTGACCCGTTGGACCGTCATGGCAGCCCTGGTCGATCAGCCCATCAACGTGCGAGAGAACAGGTAGATGGCGGCACAATATAAAGCCAACGTTCGGCAGTGCGACGAAAGGCAGCTATCGCTTCCAAATTTTCTGCGCTTTTGCTGGCCACAGGCGACCGGCCGATTGTCGAGAGTTCGAGCAAAGACGACTATTGGGGCGCGAAGGTCGCTGATGACAGTCATTTTCCGGCCGGAACGTACTGGGTCGGCTGTTGATGGAGCTTCGCGAGATTGTCAGAAGCGACCCGGATCGGTTGATGGAACTTCCGCCACTCGACATTACCGATTTCGTACTGGTTGGGGAACCGATTGCTACGTTGGTAAGACAGGTTGGGCTTGATAACAGCGACAAAACCTCTGCAGAACGACTAAAGAAAGACGAGTTGGGCTCGAGTCGGAGCTCCAGAGCGCCCTTGCAACGTCAGCTTCTATGATCGATAGCCGTCTGCTCCGATGAAACCATCCATTCTCGATTTAGGCTCGATCTGATCGAGATACGTATTACGAGGATTGGGCCTGGGGCGAACAATCGGAGTGCTATTTTCCGGCGTGTTACTCTCTTGAAGCCTCGCGGAAATAATTGCCGCATCTTGATCTATTGTTATCTACCAGTCTCAACACCTTACAACTCTAGTTTGCCTGCTCCCGAAACGTATGGCATGGTCCACCCGGGCGATACGAAGCAGTGGGTGGGGCATTGTCGGCAAATTTTGGTCACCTGAAGGAGCTTAGCCCTGAGCTTCACAGGCTCGGCGTGCTTGCCGAACGCTTCTTTGCAGAGGACGCGAACACCTCGCTGATAAAGAGCCGGCAATTCGGCGAATACATGGTCAAGGAGATTGCCGCTCTGTCCGGTGTGTATGACACTGCAAGCCGGGAGACCACACACGACCTTCTCCGTCGTCTCACAACCCAACAGGTCTTGCCACGAGAAGTGGCAGACATCTTTCACGCGGTACGAAAAGCTGGCAACGAGGCGACCCATGGATTTAGTGGTTCGCCTGTAGAAGCGCTGTCAGCCCTCAAGTTCTGCCGTGCGTTGGGTGTCTGGTATCGGCGAACCTATGGCCGCGATCCGGGTTTCAAGCCTGGCCCATTCGTACCTCCAAATACTTTGCAGGAACTCGATCAAGCCACGCAGTCAGAACTGACTGTCCTTCGGCGACAGGTTGAGGAAGCGGAAAGCCGGCTCGCGGCAGCCCATGCATCAGCCGATGAGCTGTCCAAGGCACGAGCCGCCGCCGAGGAGCTTGCGCGTCAGGCCGCCGCCGATAGTGCGGTCTGGGAGCAAACGGCAGTCGAGATGGAGGCCAATCAGGCCGAACTTGCTCGTAAACTAGCTGAGTTGCAGAGGCAGGCCGAGGCTCAGCCACTGCAATTGCAAATGGAATTCAAGCAGGCCGGCCTACAGGCGGCCAGCCGCCTTGAGCTGGATGAACGACAGACCCGTCGTCTGATTGACGTCCAGCTCGCCGATGCAGGGTGGGAGGCTGATAGCGATACTCTCGTCTATCAGAAGGGTGCTCGCCCGGAGGGAGGTAGGAACCTTGCCATTGCCGAATGGCCGGCGGAGGGCGGACGCGCCGACGATGCGCTGTTCATCGGCTTGACCTGTGTGGGTGTGATCGAAGCGAAGCGCGAGAGCGTGGATGTACCCTCCACGCTGCAGCAAGCAGAGCGTTATGCCCGCACGATCGCTCTCGCGCCGGAACATGACCACGCGGACGGTCCTTGGAAGCACGGACTGGCCGATCCCTTCCGGGTGCCTTTCGTTTTCGCCACCAATGGTCGCCCTTTTGTGCGCCAGTGGCAGACCAAATCAGGCATCTGGTTCTGCGATCTGCGTCACGACACCAATCATCCGCGGCCGCTGACGGCTTGGTTCTCGCCGAGAGATCTTCTCGACATACTCGGGACGGATCTTGACGCCGCCGCCCAGGGCCTTGCCGAGGAAAGCTTTGGCAAGGGCAGGATGCGTCCCTACCAAGAGGACGCGATTGCCGCTATTGAGAATGCGGTCGTCGCTGGCCAACGCGATATCCTCGTGTCCATGGCAACCGGGACAGGTAAGACGCGCACCAGCATTGCCCTGATGTACCGCCTGCTGAAGCATAAGCGCTTCCGCCGAATCCTCTTCCTGGTTGATCGAAAGGCGCTCGGTAAACAGACAAGCGACGCCTTGGAAACGACCGAGATCGAGGGCATGCTGAACTTCGCCCAGATCTACAAGGTTGCGGGACTGGAGAAGAAGGTTCCGGAGGACGAGGATCAGGTGCAGGTCGCCACCGTCCAGTCGCTGATCGCACGCATCCTCAACGAACCTGATCCGGCCAAGCGTCCGACGCCTGGCACCTTCGATTGCATCATCGTCGATGAAGCGCATCGCGGTTACACGCTGGACGCAGAACTGCGTGAAAGCGATATCGGCTTCCGAAATTTGGATGACTACCAGTCCGCCTATCGCCAGATCCTCGATTACTTCGATGCCGTGAAGGTGGCGCTGACGGCGACGCCTGCACTTCATACCCGCGAGATCTTCGGCCATCCAGTCTTCCACTATGGCTACCGTCAGGCTGTCGTCGAAGGCTACCTCAACGATCACCTGCCGCCGAAGCGCATCACCACGGCGCTTTCGGAAGCCGGCATTCATTTCGAAGGTGGCGAAGAGGTCGAGATCATTGACCGTACGACCGGGCAGATCGACCTTTTCGAGCTCCCGGATGAAATCTCGCTTGACTACGACGTCGCCGACTTCAACAAGCGTGTCTATTCGGAAGCCTTCAACCGTATCGTCTGCCGGGCGATCGCCACGGAAATTCCGCTGGGTAAGCCGGGCAAGACGCTGATCTTCGCTGCCCGCGATGCCCATGCGGATGATATCGTCCGCCTGTTGATCGAGGAGCTGCAGGAAGAATATGGCAACGACGCCGTGCCGCACGGCATGGTGATGAAGATCACCGGCAATGTCGAAAAGGCCGACGACCTGATCCTGAAATTCAAAAACGATCCTTATCCGAAGTACGTTGTCACCGTCGATTTGCTGACAACAGGCAAGCCTTTCGAGCTCTTGGTCCCGCACGTGCTCTAACAGGATCTGGAGCTGCTTCTTGGTGGTCATCACTTCCTTCGAATTCATCTTCAGTTCGGCCAGCCGGGTGTTGAGCTTCCGGCCGATGATCTGAGCCTTTCTATGGTCCGAACAATGAAGGCTGAGTGAAAGGCGGCTGCCTGGGCGGCAATGGACGAAGAAGGCCGGGATGCGCGGCCGCCAGTAGAAGATGTTTCCGCGGCGGATCAGATTCTCGACCTCGTGGCGCACGGCCATGATGAATACCCTGACTTCGCCCGAAGGGTCGGCCGCGACGCGCTAAGCGTCTGGGCATCACCTTTGGGCACCAGTTCTGGGCATCAGGTCGCCATTGAGGCCAAACCGATATCCGGCACGACTGGAAAATCAAGGAATTAAGGGATTTTAGGGAGAATTGGCTGGGGAACCTGGATTCGAACCAGGACTAACGGAGTCAGAGTCCGTGGGTCTACCGTTAACCTATTCCCCAAAGCCGCCGTCGGGGTGAAGCCCGTCGGGTTGGTTGGCGGGCTTATAAACAAATCAGCGGCCGATGCAAATACCTTTTGCAAAAAAAATCGCGAATGGATGAAAGATCGTCGCTGCGGCGGCGAGGGGAGCGGACAGCCGGATGCTGAACGCGTTGGTTTTGCAGGCCTCGGGCCGCAAGCGCCTGTCTGTCCATCCCGTTGTGCACAAGCCGGTTTTCAAAAAAAGTTTGGCGAATGACGGCGGCACTGGTACAGTCGCCCCAACGAAAAATCGAGAAAGCGCCTTGAGCGGCCGATAAGGCTTTGCGCGGCGCAATGGTTGAGACACGTGAAAGACCCCGATCACGGCGAAAAGCCGTCCGAATCCGGGGCGTCGGCAGCAGGCCGCAGCGATGGGCACAAGGTGGTCCCGCGCAACGGCAAGGGCAAGCGGAAACGGCGCAAGTCGTCTGCTTCGCCGTCTGCAATTGCCAGCCAGCCCGGCAGTGCCGGTGTGGCAGGGCGTCCCGCAGGACCAGACGATGCGGAACCGGCGCGCAAGCGCAAGCGGAGGCGTCGTTCGAAATCCGCAAAACAGCAGGCTCAGGCCGCACCCGCAGCTGCGGGTGGTCGTGACGTGCAACTTGTCGACCCGGCAATCGGCGACAGGAAAGGGCACAAGCGCAACAAAAAGGCACGCCATCGCCGTAGCATCCAGGGGCGGCCACTCACGTCGGGTGAACGCCAGCAGGCACAGGCGCGCCCGAGCGAAGGCGCGGCTGCGCCGCGATCCGGAGCGCCTCAGGCAGGTGGGCAGGTTGCCCAGCGCGCCGACCAGCCGCGCGCACCTTTCGTTGCCGCAAGCGAGCCGCCTGCGCCGCTTTATGCGGCCTTGGATCTCGGCACCAACAACTGCCGCCTGCTGATCGCCCAGCCGACCCGTCCCGGCCAATTCCGCGTGGTCGATGCCTTTTCGCGCATCGTCAGGCTTGGAGAGGGGCTGGGGGCGAGCGGCAGGCTGTCGGACGACGCGATGGATCGCGCCGTCGAGGCGCTGAAGGTCTGCGCCACCAAGCTCGGCGGGCGGACGATCCGCCGCCGCCGGCTGATCGCCACCGAAGCGGCTCGCGCCGCCGAAAACGGCGAGACCTTCCTCGAGCGTGTCGCAAGCGAAACCGGCCTCGAACTCGAGATCATCAACCGCGAGACCGAGGCGCGGCTGGCCGTGTCCGGCTGCTCGTCGCTGGTCGATCGCGAGACGCGATCCGTGGTCCTCTTCGACATCGGCGGGGGATCCTCGGAGATCGCGGTCATCCGCATCGGTGACAACAGGTCGAACAGGCTTGCCAACCATATCACTCACTGGACCTCGCTGCCGGTCGGCGTCGTCACGCTGTCCGAGCGCCACGGCGGCCAGCATGTGACGCCCGCGAGCTTTGAGGCCATGGTCCAGGAAGTCGAGGGCATGCTGGCGCGCTTCGACAGTCCGCCCGTCGAGGCGCTGGCAACGGGTCTCGCCGGCAGCGGCTTCCATCTGATCGGTACCTCGGGCACGGTGACGACGCTTGCCGGCGTGCACCTCGATCTGCCGCGCTACGACCGCCGGCGTGTCGATGGCCTGTGGCTGTCTGACGACGAGGTTTCCGCCATGCAGGCGCGGCTCCTGTCCTGGGATTTCGACGCGCGGGCGGCAAATCCCTGCATCGGTCCTGATCGGGCCGATCTGGTGCTGGCGGGCTGCGCCATCCTCGAAGCGATCCGTCGCCGCTGGCCGTCGACACGCATGCGCGTTGCCGATCGCGGTCTGCGCGAAGGCCTGCTTACCGACATGATGGCCGACGATGGCGCCTGGCGGCGCTCACGGCCGCGCAGGCACCAGCGCGGCCCAACCACATAATTCCTTCAATCGGACAACGATTTAGGCAATTGTGCGATAACATCTGCAGATCCGGCAGGCCTGGCGCGTCCGAAAAGATGCGCGGCCGTCGCCGCCACGAAGGATAAGACACATGACGAAACCTCCTGTTGGCGGCAACCGCAGCGGCCGAAAGCTCGGCCAGAAGGTCAAGAAGGGAAAGCTCAAGGCTTCGTCCCGCCGCTGGATCGAGCGCCACATCAACGATCCCTATGTCCAGCGCGCACAGCTCGAGGGCTACCGCGCGCGCGCGGCCTTCAAGCTTTTGGAGATCGATGAGAAGCACAAGATCCTCAACGGCGCCCGCCGCATCATCGACCTTGGGGCAGCACCCGGCAGCTGGTCGCAGATTGCCGCCAAGGTGACCAATTCGACCGATACCGATCCGCGCGTCGCCGCGATCGACTTCCTGGAAATGGACCCCTTGCCGGGCGTGCGTATCCTGCAGATGGACTTCCTCGATCCACAGGCGCCGGACAAGCTGATGGAGGCGATCGGCGGCACGCCTGATCTCGTGATCTCCGATATGGCGGCCCCGACGACCGGGCATCGCCAGACGGACCATTTCCGTACCATGCACCTTTGCGAGGTGGCGGCGCATTTTGCCGTCGACGTTCTGGCCGAGGGCGGGCATTTCCTCGCCAAAACCTTCCAGGGCGGCACCGAGCGCGATCTGCTCAACATGCTCAAGCAGAATTTCCGCCAGGTCATTCACATCAAGCCGGCGTCCTCGCGCGCCGAATCGGTGGAAATGTTTCTGCTGGCCAAGGGCTTCAAGGGACGCCGTGCGACGGACGTTGACGAGCCCGTGGAAGACGAAGCGGCTGATTGAGCCATGCTGCTCTACGTGACGGTCGGCACCAACGATCTCGCGGGCGCGGCTGCGTTTTACGACCCGGTGCTGGCGACGCTCGGATATCGCCGGCAGCGGCAGGACGAGACGGAAATCGGCTATGGCGCGGATGGCGACGTCAGGTGCCGGTTCTGGGTGGTGACACCCTTCAATCGCAAGCCGGCCACCTTCGGCAACGGCGCGACGATTGCCTTCGTCGCCGAAACGCCGGCGGCCGTCGATGCCTTTCATGCGGCTGCCCTTGCCCATGGCGGCACCGACGAAGGCGCGCCGGGCCTGCGCCCGTTCCATGCCCATTTCTATGGCGCCTGGGTGCGCGATCTTGACGGCAACAAGCTGTCGGCAGTCTGCGAGCGCCCCGCGTAACGTCCGGAGACGACGTTATTTTTCGCTTTTATTTCAAAGTCTTCACCGTGCGTCGGTGGCCGGAAAACCGTATGCTTGACCGCCATCGCGAGGCGGCCGGATGGCACGCCCCCCAAAAGCCGGGGCGACGTGGTTAAGACCGCGTTAACAAATTCAGTGCAACTCTGATTGGGCCACCATGTCCATTAGGACTATCTAAGATTTTATTTCCCGCCGTGTGCGCGCTGCCGGTCTCCCACTGGCGGATCGATGAATTTGCGCTCGGCTGGCCTGCATGTGGAATGCCCGTATGACGATGATTTCTCTTGCCGTGCGGCTCAGGAGCCGCGCTCATTTTTCCGTGGAGGGGAATGGTGGCGGCAAACCTGGAATGATCAAGGGCACCGGTGCACGCCGCCGCAACCAGGCAAGGCAGCGGCTTGGTATCCTGATCGCAGGGTTCTCGGTCCTCTTCCTCGTGGTCGGCGGGCGCCTCGTCCAGTATGGTCTGGCGTCGCCGGAAGATACGGCATCGATCGGCGCCGCCCACGTCGTCGCCTCCCGGCCCGATATCGTCGACCGCAACGGCCACCTGCTGGCGACGGACCTCAACACGATGTCGCTCTACGCCGAGCCGCGAAGGATCGTCGACGCCGACGAAGTCGTCGAGAGACTTGCGACCGTCATCCCCAACCTCGACTGGCGCGACACCCACAGGAAGCTCAAATCCGGTTCCGCCTTCCAGTGGCTGAAGCGGCAACTGACCCCGCGCCAGCAGGCAGATATCCTGGCGCTCGGCATTCCCGGGATCGGCTTCAGGCCGGAAAAGCGCCGCTTCTATCCGGGCGGTGCCACGGCCGCCCATATCCTCGGGCATGTGAACGTCGACAATCAGGGCCTGGCGGGCATGGAGCGATATCTCGACCAGCAGGGGCTCGCCGATCTGCGTGCCGCCGGCCTGACCACCAACGCGTCGCTCGAGCCGGTGCGGCTGTCGATCGACCTCAGGGTACAGAACATCGTGCGCGACGTGATTGCGAATGCGGTGACCGCCTATGAGGCGGAGGCCGCGGGGGCGATCATTCTGGATGCAGAGACCGGAGAGGTTCTCGCCATGGCGTCGGTGCCTGACTACGATCCGAACGAGCCCTCCCGGCTGTTGTCCGACGGCAGCGTCGACAAGGAGTACGAGAAAGGCTGGTTCAACCGGATGAGCAACGCCACGTTCGAGATGGGCTCGACATTCAAGAGCTTCACCCTGGCGATGGGGCTGGATGCAGGCAAGGTCAACCTCAACTCCGTCGTCGATGCCTCGCGCCCGATCCGCATGGGCGGCTTCACCATCAAGGATTTCAAGGGCAAGAACCGCCCGCTGTCGATCCCGGAGGTGTTCCAGTTCTCGTCGAACATCGGCACCGCCGCCGTCGCCGACATGGTCGGCATCGAAAGCCACCAGCAATTCCTGACGAAGCTGGGCCTCTTGTCAAAAATGACGACCGAGATGCCCGGCGTGGCGACGCCGACACAGCCGCGCACGTGGAAGAAAATCAACTCGGTGACGATTTCATTCGGCCATGGCATTGCGACGACGCCGTTGCAGACCGCGGTCGCGGCAGCCGCTCTGATGAATGGCGGTCACCTTGTTCCGCCGACGTTTCTGCCCCGCTCGCACGAAGATACCAAGCTGGTTTCCGAGCGCGTGATCAGGGAAACGACAAGCGCCGACATGCGCTTCCTCTACAATTGGAACGGGGTCAAGGGCTCGGGCCGGCGCGCGCAGGTCGAGGGCTTCCACGTCGGCGGCAAGACCGGAACCGCCGACAAGGTCATCAACGGCCGCTATGCCAAGGACATCAATTTCAACTCGTTCCTGGGGGCGTTTCCGATGGACAAGCCCAAATACATCGTGCTGTCGATCATCGATGCGCCGAGAACCGGCGAGAACGGTGGCCGCACGGCCGCCGCCAATGCCGCCCCGATCGTCAAGGCCATCATCGGTCGCGCGGCACCTCTGCTCGGCGTCGAGCCCCGCTTTGGTGACGTGGGCGCCGAACATGTCGTCGCGGACTTCTGAGAAGGCTTCCTGACCGCCGAGAGACGGTTAGGGGCGCGGGCGTCGTCCATCCAGCCGCTACTTGCCAGCCGTCGTCTCGATTTCGCGCGCAGGCAGCCTGTGTCCGGAAACGGATGCGCCGGCATTCTTCGCCATCGTCAGGAAGGGGATCGCCGCCAGAAGGTTGGCAACCGCGATGATCATGAAGGCGGTGTGGAAGTTGTCGAGCTGCAACGGTTCGCCGCTGATCGACGTCTCGACTTCGAGGATCGCACCGGCAACGGCAACCCCGAGCGCCAGGCTGATCTGTTGCAACACGGCGCTCATCGATGTCGCCTTGCTGGCATCGGCATCGTCGATATCGGCAAAGGACAGCGCGTTGACGCTGGTGAAGAAGAACGAGCGCGCAAATCCGGCGATCAGAAGAATGGTGATCATGACGAGATAGGGCGTTGCCGGCGTGAAGAAGCCGTTGGCAAACGTGGTGATCGCGGCAAGGATGGCGGCGATGATCAGCGTCGTGCGGAAACCCGCAAGCACCAGCACGCGGCGTGCGTAGAACTTGGTGGTGATCGCGCCGACCGCGCCGATGAAGGTGATCATGCCGGACTGGAACGGGTTGAGGCCGAAGCCGACCTGCAGCATCAGCGGCATCAGGAAGGGCACGGCGCCGACGGAAATGCGAAACACCGTGCCGCCGATCTGTGCCGCGCGAAACGCGTTGTCCTGGAACAGCTTGAGGTCGAGGATCGGGTGCGGATGGCGCCTGGCGTGGGCGATGTAGAGCAGCGTGGCGATCACGCCTGTTATCACCGAGCCGATGCCGATGATCGGCGGCAGCGCCGGAAGGCTGATGACCGAGAGGCCGAAGACGACGCCGGATGCGGCGATGCCGCCAAGCAGGAAGCCGACGATGTCGACCGGCGGCGGATTGCGCGGCTCCATCGCCGGCAGGTAGATGCCCGACAGGATATAGCCGGCGATGCCGACCGGCACGTTGATCAGGAAGATCCAGTGCCAGGAGAAATAGGTGGTGATGAAGCCGCCGAGCGGCGGCCCTGCAAGCGGGCCGACCAGCGCCGGAATGGTCAGGAGCGCCATGGCCGACACGAGCTCGCTGCGTGGCGCGCTGCGCACCAGCACCAGGCGGGCGACAGGCGTCATCATCGCGCCGCCCATGCCCTGCAGGAAGCGCGACAGCACGAAGGCGAGCAGGCTGTTGGAGATGGCGCACAGGATCGAGCCGGCGATGAAGACGAGAATCGCCGCGCGAAAGATCTTCTTGGCGCCGAAGCGATCGGCCATCCAGCCGCTCAAGGGAATGAAGATCGCCAGCGACACCATGTAGGCGGTGAGCGCCAGCTTGAGCGTGATCGGCCCGACGCCGATGTCGCGGGCAATGGCCGGCAGCGACGTGGAAATGACGGTGGAATCCATCTGCTCCATGAAGAGCGCGACGGCAAGGATCATCGGGACGATACGGTTCATGCGATTGTGCCTTGGAGGTGGGCGGCGTCAGCCTGGGTTCCAAGCTAGCGCTTCCGATGGCTTTGTCGGGACCAAACCGACGATTGCAGATCAAAAGCCTGTGATCCCGCCTGTCCATTGCTGTCAAGACGCTAGTTCTGGCCGGGTGATGGAACGAAGCTGCGAATTCGGGAGAAAATGATGACGAACGACATGTCGATGAAGCGCCGCACCTTGATGACTGCGGGAACAATGAGTGTATTGGCGGCACCTTCAATCATGACCGGGTTTGCGATGGCCCAGGAGAAGACGGACAGTCAGAGCATGCATCAAGCGCCACCGCCCATCCGGGCGCTGAAACTCGGCGCATTCAAGGTCGTTGTTATCTGCGACGGCACGCGCGTTTCGGCCAAGCCGCACGAGACCTATGGCACCGACCAGCCGGAGCAGGCGGTCGCCGAGTTGCTGGCGCAGAATTTCCTGCCGGCCGATGCGCTCGTCAACAGCTACTCGCCGGTGCTTGTCGATACCGGTAGCGAGGTGATCCTGTTCGACACCGGCCTTGGCGAGGGTGGCCGCGAGGCCGGATCTGGCCGCCTCCTCGATGGTCTTCGCGCCGCCGGCTACACGCCGGAGGGCGTGTCGGCAGTCGTGCTCACCCATATGCATGGCGATCATATCGGCGGCTTGATGGAAGGCGGCAAGCCGACCTTCGCCAATGCCCGCTATGTCATCGGCGAGACGGAGTATGCTTTCTGGAAAGATCCGGCCCGAGTCGGCACGCCGGCGGAGAACGGCCACAAGGGCGTTCTGGAAAAGGTCGTGCCGCTTGCCGAAAAGGCCACCTTCATCGGCGACGGCGCTGAGGTTGCACCGGGCATTTCGTCGGTCGCCGCCTTCGGCCATTCGCCCGGCCACATGGTATTTCGCCTTCAATCTGATGGTAAGGCAATGATGCTGACGGCCGATACCGCCAATCACTACGTGCTGTCGCTGCAGCGGCCGGACTGGGAGGTGCGCTTCGACATGGACAAGGCCGCCGCGGCCGCCTCACGCCGCAAGATCTTCGACATGATCGCAAGCGAACGACTGCCCTTTGTCGGCTACCACATGCCGTTTCCCGCCGTCGGCTTCGTGGAGAAGAGGGATCTGGGTTATCGCTTCGTGCCGGCCAGCTACCAGCTCGACATCTGAGTTTTCGACAGCTGGAATGTTGCTCCGCAACAACAACAGGTGGAGCCCGGGATATTTCCCGGGCTTTGCTATTTGCATCCTGACATATCCGTGTTACGAGCCCTCGCCAACTTCCAAGACAAGCTTTGAAGTCACCCGGTGGGCAAATCGCAGCCCGTTTCCCGGGGATTTTCGTTATTGAAGGGAATTGGCCATGGCGCGTATCATCGAAACGGCAACCGGTCTGGAGGCTCTGACCTTCGACGACGTTCTGCTCCAGCCCGGGCATTCCGAAGTCATGCCGGGACAGACGAACATCGCGACCCGCATCGCGCAGGATATCGACCTCAATCTCCCGATCCTCTCCTCGGCCATGGATACCGTGACCGAAGGCCGCCTGGCGATCGCCATGGCGCAGGCCGGCGGCATCGGCGTCATCCACCGCAACCTGACGCCGATCGAGCAGGCCGAAGAGGTCCGCCAGGTCAAGAAGTTCGAAAGCGGCATGGTCGTCAACCCGGTGACCATCGGCCCCGACGGCACGCTCGCCGACGCGCTCGGCCTGATGAAGATGCACGGCATTTCCGGCATCCCGGTCGTCGAGAACGGCGGCAATGGCGGCCAGAAGCAGGGTCGCCTCGTCGGCATTCTCACCAACCGCGACGTTCGCTTTGCGTCTGACCCGAACCAAAAGATCTACGAGCTGATGACGCGTGAAAACCTCATCACCGTCAAGGAAAGCGTCGACCAGCAGGAAGCCAAGCGCCTCCTGCACATGCACCGCATCGAAAAGCTGCTCGTCGTCGACGGCGACGGCCGTTGCGTCGGTCTCATCACCGTCAAGGACATCGAGAAGTCGCAGCTGAACCCCAACGCCTCCAAGGATGCGCAGGGTCGCCTTCGCGCCGCCGCCGCCATCTCCGTCGGCGATGACGGCTTCGAGCGTGCCGAGCGTCTGATCGATGCCGGCGTCGACCTCATCGTCGTCGATACCGCGCACGGCCATTCGCAGCGCGTTCTCGATGCGGTCACCCGCGTCAAGACGCTGTCGAATTCGGTTCGCATCATGGCGGGCAACGTCGCTACCGCTGACGGCACCAGGGCGTTGATCGACGCCGGCGCCGATGCGGTCAAGGTCGGCATCGGCCCGGGCTCGATCTGCACCACGCGCATCGTCGCCGGCGTCGGCGTGCCGCAGCTCGCCGCGATCATGGCGGCCGTCGAGGCCGCTCAGGCATCCGGTATCCCGGTTATCGCCGATGGCGGTATCAAGTTCTCCGGCGACCTTGCCAAGGCGATCGCCGCCGGCGCATCCGCCGTCATGGTCGGCTCGCTGCTGGCTGGCACCGACGAAAGCCCGGGCGAAGTGTTCCTCTACCAGGGCCGCTCGTTCAAGGCCTATCGCGGCATGGGCTCGGTCGGCGCGATGGCGCGCGGCTCGGCCGACCGCTACTTCCAGGCCGAAGTGCGCGACACGCTGAAGCTCGTTCCGGAAGGCATCGAGGGCCAGGTTCCCTACAAGGGCCCCGTCTCGGGCGTACTGCATCAGCTTGCCGGCGGCCTGAAGGCGTCGATGGGCTATGTCGGCGGTGCGACGATCAAGGACTACCAGGAGCGCGCCACCTTCGTGCGTATCTCCGGCGCAGGCCTGCGCGAAAGCCACGCGCACGATGTCACGATCACGCGCGAGAGCCCGAACTATCCGGGTTCGCACTGAGCATCCTCGGGGGCGCCGTCGGGCGCCCCTGTTTCCTCCTGATAGGCGCCGCCCGGCGCCGCTGTCTTTCCTGAGTTGATTGTTTCGAGTGGGGTAAGAGCGATGACTGGCTTCGAGATCTTCTGGCCGCTGGTGGCGCATGTGCTGCTCGTATTCGTCCTCTACGCCCTGCTGTCCTTCCGTCGCGTCGGCCTTGTGCGCGCTGGCAAGGTGCAGGTCTCGCAGTTTCGCGAAAACCGCGACGAGCCCACGGAAAGCCTGGTCGTTCGCAACAGCATCGCCAACCAGTTCGAATTGCCGGTGCTGTTCCACATCTGCTGCGTGCTGCTCTATATCACCGAGGCCGACAACATCGTCTCGCTGTTGCTCGCCTGGTTGTTCGTTGCCTCGCGATATCTGCACGCCTTCGTCCACGTCACCAGCAACCGCATCCGCTACCGCCGGCCGCTTTTCATGGCAGGGGTCGCTGCCCTCGGCGGCATGTGGATCTGGCTGGCACTCTGGATGGCCAATAGCTGACGCCTCGCCAGGTCCTGCGCCCGCCCGTCGGCCCCGTCGCTCGCGACTGTACGGCCGCACCCGTGTCGCTCCGGCACGACTGGCGCAGATCTGCGACACTTTCGTGGCCGATCTTCGCGCCTTGATGCGCATCAAAGACCCGTCACTACTTTGCGGATAGTCTGGCTGTTGTTAGCGTAACACCGTCGTTGGCGCCTTCGCGCCCATCGACGTCGCACAGACAGCATCGGAGATCGAGATGACCGCAACGATGAAGGCCGCCGTGGTGCGCGAATTCCGCAAGCCGCTCGTGATCGAGGAAATGCCGATACCGGAGCCGGGCCCCGGCCAGGTGCTGATCAAGTTTCAGGCGACCGGCGTCTGCCACACCGACCTGCACGCGGTGAATGGCGACTGGCCGGTCAAGCCCAATCCGCCGTTCATTCCGGGCCACGAGGGCGTCGGCTACGTCGCCAAGCTCGGCGCCGGCGTCAAGCGGCTGAAGGAGGGCGACCGCGTCGGCGTGCCATGGCTGCACACCGCCTGCGGCGGCTGCACGCCGTGCCGCACCGGCTGGGAAACCCTGTGCGGCAGCCAGCAGAACACCGGCTATTCGGTCAACGGCACCTTTGCCGAATATGGCCTGGCCGATCCGGATTACGTCGGCCGTCTGCCGGACAAGCTCGAATTCGGCCCTGCAGCTCCCATCCTTTGCGCCGGGGTCACGGTTTACAAGGGCCTGAAGGAAACCGAGGTGCGACCCGGCGAATGGGCGCTGATCTCGGGCATCGGCGGCCTTGGCCATATGGCGGTCCAATATGCCAAGGCCATGGGCATGCATGTCGCCGCCGTCGACATCTTTCCCGACAAGCTGGCGCTGGCGCGAAAGCTCGGCGCCGACCTCGTCGTCGATGCGCGAGACAAGGACGCAGTCGAACAGGTGCAGAAGGCGACCGGCGGCGTGCATGGCGCGCTTGTGACTGCGGTTGCCCCCAAGGCTATGGAGCAGGCCTTCAACATGCTGCGCTCCAAGGGAACGATGGCGCTGGTCGGCCTGCCGCCGGGTCAGATGTGCGTGCCGATCTTCGACACGGTCCTCAAGCGCATCACCATTCGCGGTTCGATCGTCGGAACCCGGCAGGATCTCGAGGAATCCCTGGAGTTCGCCGGCGAGGGCAAGGTCGCCTCCCACTTCACCTGGGACAAGATCGAAAACATCAACGCCATCTTCCAGCGTATGGAGGAAGGCAAGATCGACGGCCGCATCGTGCTCGATCTTAACAGCTGATCCTGATTACGCCGGGCGTGATCCATGCCTGGCGTCTGCGGTAACGCAAGTTTGTATATCCGGAGCCGTCCGCTGACCTATTCTGTCGCGGGCGGTTTTCCGTTGGACTGCCGCAGAGGAGAAACGCCGAAGGAGGCCGTCATGAACAAACCTGTCATCACGCAGGCAATGATCGACGCTTACGACGAGTACACGCATCTCAGCCTGGACCGCCGCCGCTTCATGGAAACGCTGACGGGGCTTGCCGGTTCGGCGGCCGCCGCCGCAACCATCGTGCCGCTGCTTGCTGCCAGCAGCGCCAAGGCCGAGATGGTCGCCGACAGCGACGATCGCATCGTCGGCGAGGACGTTTCCTATCCCGGCGCCGATGGCGACATGAGGGGCTATCTGGTGCGTCCGGCCAACATGACGGGAAAGCTGCCCGCCGTCATCGTCATCCATGAGAACCGCGGCCTCAACCCGCATATTCGCGATGTCGCCCGTCGCATGGCGCTGGAGGGCTTCATCGCGCTCGCGCCTGATTTCCTGTCGCCATCGGGTGGGACGCCCGCCGACGAGGACAAGGCGCGCGAGATGATCGGTGCTCTCGATGCAGCTGAAACCAACGCGGATGCCGTGGCAACGGTTGCCTTTCTGGAAGAACACGCGCAGTCGACCGGCAAGGTCGGTGCCATCGGCTTTTGCTGGGGTGGCGGGCTGGTCAACAGGCTGGCGGTCAATTCGCCCGATCTCAAGGCAGGGGTCGCCTATTACGGTGCGCAGGCCAAGGCTGAAGACGTGCCGAAGATCAAGGCAGCCCTGCTTCTGCACTATGCCGGCCTCGACGAGCGCATCAACGCTGGCATCGACGCCTATCGCAAGGCGCTGACCGACAATGGCAAGGATGCGACGATTTACGTCTATGACGGCGTCAACCACGCCTTCAACAACGATACGTCAGCCGCCCGCTACGACAAGGCTGCGGCGGACCTTGCCTGGAGCCGCACCGTGGCGTTCCTGAAGTCAAAGCTCGCCTGAGCGGCGCGGACGGGTAGGGGCGAGACGGCTTCTGCCGCCGCGCCGGGCATCGCAAAAAAAGAAAAGCCGCGCGTCCCCTCGGATGCGCGGCCGTCCTTGTGCGTGCCGAGGGGCTTACCAGCCCGGAAGCATGTGGCTCTGCCGCAGGCGCGGATAGCGCGGGAAACCCTTGATATCGCCCTCGATGTCGTCGTTGACCGTGATCGGCGTAATGTTGTCGAGGCAGGCAGTGATGTGGTTGGTGATCGCGTTCGACAGCGACGGCGAGAGGCCCGGCCGCTTCATGATGCCGATCTGCACCGGCGCCAGCGCCGGAAAACCGTCTGCCAGCGTCAGCACCTTCATGCCGGGACGAAGGGCGGATTCCGGCAGGACCGAAACCGCCATGCCGGCCAGCACGGCCGCTGCGACGACGGTCGAGGACCAACTGGTAAACAGGATCTGGTATTCCTTGCCGGTCGCGTCGAGCGCCGCACAGGCCGCCTGCCGCCACTGGCAGTCGCGCCGACCGACCGCAAGCGGGATCGGCGCGTTTTCCGGCAGCGGATGGTTGATCGAACTGACCCAACAGAGCGGCTCGGTGCGCACCACGTCCGAGGCACGCGCGCGCGGATTGTGCGTGACCAGCGCGATGTCGAGATCGCCCTTGGCCATCTTCTCCGCCAGGTCCACCGATGGCTCGCATATGATGTAGAGCTCGACGTTCGGATGCGTCTTGGCGAAGCGCACGATGATCTCGGGCATGTAGCGGTCGGCGTAGTCATCAGGCGTGCCGATGCGCAGCGTTCCCTCGAGCCGGTTGTCGTCGAAGGAGGCCATCGCCTCGTTGTTGAGCCGGATCATCCGGCGGGCGAAGTTGAGCAGCCGGTCGCCCTCGACGGTCAGGCGGTTGCCGCGCCCGTCTTTCATGAACAGTGGCTTGCCGATGCGTTCTTCCAGCCGCCGCATCTGCATCGATACGGCCGATTGCGTCTTGAAAACCCGGTCGGCGGCCTTGGTGAAGCTGCCCGTGTCGGCGATCGCGACAAAGGTTTGCAGCTGATCGATATCAAGTGGTGCGGACATGGCCGTGATACACCCATAAAATTGTTTGATGAATATCATTAAAAACATTCGTTGGACTGATCAATAAGGATTTGCGATCTATCAGGGGCAAATTTCATCGATCCCCGGCCGCTCTTCTGGCGCGGCTCACCCCAAGTTCCCTGGCCCACCCCTGCGCATGACCTCGCGCGGGGGACGGGTCTCTTCGTGCCTGAAAAAAGGAGTACCGTCATGCGCACGACCGACCACGTCCTCGATCTCGACCTCGTTGCAGGAAAGCAGTTCACTGCGACCCGCGCCGCTGGCGTTATCGGCGTGATGACGGCTGCATGGCGCCTGTTTAGAAACCGATGCGAAATCGCGCGTCTGAATGAGCTGGACGACCGCCATCTGCTCGACATGGGGCTGAGGCGCGAAGATGTGCGCGAGGCCATCACCTCGCCGTTCTTCGACAATCCCGGCAGCTATCTGACGCGCGCATCGCGAAACCGCGTGAACCTCTTCTACAAGGGGATCCGCCACGACTAGCGCATTGGCCGGAGAATTGCGTTGCGGTTGTCCGGCGGCAATTGCGCAAAACAAGACTGTCAGGGCGTTCTGTAGCTCCGCTTGAAAACAGAAACGCTCTGATGCCCCATGGTGCATCCCGCCGCTTGAGATGCGCCTGTCGAGCATGATCCGCGCAAGCTGCCGCCAACGCGGATCATGCTCCGAGTTTCGAAAGTTTCGGTGCTGACGCCTGTTGCGCGCCCAAACGTTCCCCGCAGGGTAGAGCCAATAGACCCTGCCGCTTGGCCCGGTACATGAACCAAGACATGTACCGGGCCTTTTTCTTGCCAGCAGGCAATCGGCGTAGGGGGCAACGTCGTTTCAGACCCTGATGACCGGGTCTCCTGATCAGGCCTTGCTGCCAGTGCCGGCCTTGTAGCTGTCGAACAGCGCCTCGATGTTCTTCTGGTATTCCTTCTGCATCTCCAGCCCGCTGTCGAACATGCTGTTCATCATCTGGGAGAACTGAGCGGCGGCAGGGTTGTCCTGGGCCGACTTGGTCGTTGCGCCAGCACCTGGTTGCATCATGTCCTGAAATGCCTTCAGGAAGGGATTGTCGGCAAAGAAATCGGGAGCCTTGGCCTTCTCTTCGGCCTTGGCGCCGCCAAAGAAGCCTTGCATCGCCTGGGTAAAGGGATTGTCGAAGGGGTTGGCCTGCGGCTCAGGCTTCTTGGCAAACCCCGTCGCCTCCATCCATTGCTGCATCATCGTGGCCATGGGATTGTTTGCGAAGGCGCTGTTGGCGCCGGCAAACTGGCCGGTCGCCTGCTTGAACAGGCCACCCATCAGCGTGTCGGCCATGGCCGGAAGCATCTGCTTGTAGATCTCCTGGCTGATGCCGGTGACCTGGGCCGCCTGGGCGGCGATCGCCCGCGACATTTCCTTGGAGCCGAAGAGCTGGCCGAGAATGCCGTTGCCGTCGGCCATGCCCTGTGGCGTGAACGCCTGGGTGACGTCCTCGAAGTATTTGGCGTAATTGCCGCTCGACATCGCCGTCAGCAGCGCGCCGAAATCGTAGGGGTTTGTCGTGTTGCGCTTGAAGGCGGCGGAAAAGGCCGGCAGCAGAGCGGCGGTGGCCTTGGCCATCTGCTCCTGGGCAAGCCCGAATTGTCGGGCCATCAATTCCGAGGCCTGTCCGTTCTGCGCCTGCGTGAACATGTCAAAAAGCGGTGCCATCCCCGGTTCCCTTCGGCAAAACGACGTATGTCGTTGCACTATAACGGGAAATCGGAGGCTGGAAACCGCTTTTTACGGCATGGTTCCCTAAATCGCGTTTGATCCAGGGACAGGAATTATGCAGCAAATTTAAACTGTTGTAGCAACCCCTCGTGCGTCATGCCTGATGCGCGAGGGGCTGTAACTTGAGGCTTGCCGGTTCAGTACTGGTATTCGGCAAAGACCGGATCGACCGAACCGTTCCAGCGGCCGTTGTAGAGCGACAGCAGATCCTCGGCGAGAGTCGACTTCTTGGCCAGCACCTCGTCGAGCGGAGCCAGGAACTGGCTTTCGTCGATGCCGTCACCGTTCAGACGGTTGCGGCGCTTCAGGCCGCCGCGCGAGATCGAAACTGCCTCGCGGGCGATATCGTAGAGGCTGCCGGCGCGGAACGTCGCATTGAGCGCCTGCGCGGGAACCGCGTCGCGCAGCGTGCCGACCTCCTCGAAGGTCCAGTCGCGCGTCAGCGCTTCAGCGGCGGCCAACGCCTCGCCGTCATAGAGCAGGCCGACCCAGAAGGCCGGCAGCGCGCAGATCCGCCGCCACGGGCCGCCATCGGCGCCGCGCATTTCCAGGAAGCGCTTGAGGCGCACATCCGGGAAAAGCGTCGAGAGGTGGTTGGTCCAGTCGCCCATGTTCGGCTGCCAGTCGGCAATCTCACCCTTGAGCGCTCCGCCCATGAACTGGCGGAAGGTCACGTGGGTGCAGTCGTGATAGCGGCCATCGCGAACGACGAAATACATCGGTACGTCGAGTGCCCATTCGACATAGTCGGCAAAGCCGAAGTCCGGCCTGAAGGCGGAGGGCAAAAGGCCGGAACGCTGGTTGTCGGTGTCGCGCCAGATGTCGCCGCGCCAGGACAGAAGTCCGTTCGGCTTGCCGTCGGTAAAGGGCGAGCTTGCAAACAGCGCAGTCGCCAGCGGCTGCAGCTTCAACGATACCTGCATCTTGCGACGCATGTCCTCTTCCGAGGAAAAGTCGAGGTTCACCTGGATCGTGCAGGTGCGGTACATCATGTCGAGGCCCTTGGTGCCGACCTTGGGCATGTAGCGGCTCATGATGTCGTAACGCGATTTCGGCATGCGCGGGGTTTCGTCGAACGTCCATTTCGGGCTGCCGCCGATGCCGAGGAAGCGGATGCCGAGCGGCTCGGCCACTTCGCGCAGGACAGCCAGATGCTGGTTCGATTCCTTGCAGGTCTGGTGCAGGTTTTCGAGCGGCGCTCCGGAAAGCTCGAACTGGCCGCCCGGCTCCAGCGAGATCGCGCCGTTGCCGGAGTGCTCTGCAAGGCCGATGATGTTGCCTGCGTCTATGATCGGTTCCCAGCCGCTCTTTGCGGCCATGCCGTTCAGAAGCGCCTGGATGCTGGCGTCGCCGAAATAGGGGACAGGTCTGTTGTCCGCCTTAAAGAAGGCAAACTTCTCATGCTCCGTTCCGATCCGAAACCGTTCCTCCAGCTTCGAGCCCCCCGCGAGATAAGCGGTCAGGTCAGCAACAGAGGTTACCGGCGTCTGGTCGGTGGTATCTCGGGCCATGGGCGTCTTCTTTTGCTTGAGCGGTTTCCGCCGAAAAGCGGAAGTGGATGGTGGCTGCTTGAACCGTAATCAGGTGCGGTGCAAGTCAATTTCTTTCAAGATCTATTCAAAAAAAGTATGCGCCGCGCTTGCCCGCAGGCGACCGGTTAGTGCCAATCACCGACCGTTGCCTGTATCAGGGCCATGGCTGCAACCGCTGCGGTATCGGCTCTCAGAATGCGAGGGCCGAGCGGAATGGCGGTGACGAAATCGAGACTGCGCAACACGGTCCGCTCGCTGTCGGAAAAGCCACCCTCGGGCCCGATCAGCAATGCCAGCTTCTTTTCCGTGATGCCTTTGAGGATCGGCAGCGGGTTCTGGCTGTCGCTGCCTTCGTCGCAGAAGATGATGCGGCGATCGGCGGGCCAGGTCGCCAGCAGGTCCTCGAGCCGGCGCGGTTCTTCCACATTGGGAATGCCGAGCACGCCGCACTGTTCGGCTGCCTCGATGACGTTGGCGCGCACCCGGTCGAGATTGCCGATCTTGCCCTGGACGTGCTGCGTCATCACCGGCTGCAACAGGCCGGCGCCCATCTCCACGGCCTTCTGCACGAGATAGTCGAGGCGGCCGACCTTGAGCGGCGCGAAGAGATAGACGAGATCGCACGGTGCCGGCTGCGGCCGGGTCTGCTCGACGGCCGTCAGGATCAGCCGCTTCTTGGAGGCGAGCGAAAGCTCGGCGCGCCATTCGCCGTCGCGGCCGTTGAAGACGAGGATGGACGCGCCTTCTTCGTAGCGCAGGACGTTGATCAGATAGTTGAACTGCTCCTTGCTTGCTTCTTGTCCGGAGCCGGCCACAAGCGGATGTTCAACGAAGAGACGCTGCATGCGGAAATTGGCGCGCATGGAAAGACCTTCACATGAAAATGGAGGAAAGAACGAAATAGACGATCGCCGAAAGTGCCGCAGAGGCCGGAACGGTGATGACCCAGGCGGCGATGATCGTCAGAAAATGCGAGCGACGGACGAGACGGCGGCGGCGGACTTCGGCGAAATTGGTCTCGCTGTTTTCCATGAAGTCCGCTTGTCCGGTTTTCTTGCGGACGTATTCGAGACGACGCTTGGAGTGGCGGGTATACCATTCGCGGAAGAAGCCGACGCCGAAAACCGCGCCGACTGCCGTGTGGGTCGAACTGATCGGCAGTCCCATGGCAGACGCGAGCAGCACGGTCACGGCGGTCGCGAGCGCGACGCAGAAGGCGCGCATCGGGTTGAGGCGGGTGATTTCCTGGCCGACGACGCGGATCAGGCGCGGGCCATACAGCAAGAGGCCGATCGAGATGCCGAGTGCGCCGATGGCCAGTTCCCAAAATGGCGTCGGCGTATTGCCCGTGGTGATGACCCCGTCGAGCGCGGAAACGATTGCAGCCAGCGGCCCGATAGCGTTGGAGACGTCGTTGGCGCCATGCGCGAAGGACAAGAGGGCCGCTGACAGGATCAGCGGCGCGCGAAAGAGCTTGCGCAGTGATTGATTGCGGTTGTCGAGCCCCTCGGACTGGCGACGGATCCACGGCTTGCTGAGGAAATAGGTGGCGGTGCCGACGACAAGGCCAAGGCCGAGGCCCGACGGCAGCGAGATCGCGGCCACTTGGACAAGCGCGATCACGGCGAGGTAGGCGGTGAAGCTGCCGGCCGTCACGGCCAGCAAGACCGGCATCCAGCGACGGGCCGCGGCAATCTTGTCCTCGCGATAGATGATGAATTCCTTGAGAAACGCCAGGAACCCCGCTGCCATGACGCCGCCGAGAATAGGCGAAATCGACCAGCTGGCGGTAATCCCGGCAAGCGGCCACCATTGCACGCTGGAAACGCCGGCGGCGGCGATCCCTGCACCGACGATGCCACCGATGATGGAATGCGTCGTCGAGACCGGTGCGCCGGAATAGGTGGCGATGTTGATCCACACGGCGGAGGAGGCAAGCGCTGCCATCATCACCCAGACGATCGTTTCGGGGCCAAGAATATTCTCGCCATAAATGATGCCGGCCTCGACGGTCAGGGTCACCTGGCGGCCCGCAAGCATGGCGCCGGCGACTTCGAAGATCGCGGCGATCGTCAGTGCCGTCACCATGGACATCGCCTTGGCGCCGACGGCCGCTCCGACGTTGTTGGTGACGTCGTTGGCGCCGATGTTCATCGCCATGTAGCCGGCGATCGCGGCGGCGGCGATGATGATCGGCGCGGTTGCCGAATTGGTCACGAAGCTTGCGGCAAAGGCCATGCTGAGCAGCAGGAAGAGCAGAGCAAGGCCGGGTGCGGCCAGCCCGCGCATCACTTGCTGCGACGCCTCCTCGGCAAGGCTGAACTTGTCGAGGTCCTTGTCGAGCGTCTGCTTTTCAAGGCGCATGCGCGTCTTTGCCAATGGTGATCTCCCTTTTCACCATGGCCACTACTGCCACCGCGAAACGCTTTCAAGCGGAATTGATGATGTCTGCAAGCCTGTGCAACGGTCGGCGAAATTTATCGCCCCTGCCGGCTAGCCGTTGGCGGCCTTGGGTGCCGGGGAGGGCGGGATCGCCACGCGGCGGCCGAAGGCGAGGATAAGCTCCTTCAGTGTCGGTTCCGCGACACGGCTGGCGGCTTCCTCGTAGCCGACCCATTCCAGCTTGCGCACCCCTTCCTCGGGGAAATGCTTGCAGAGGTCGTCGACCTCGAGCGCATGTACCTGGACCTTGACCGAAATCTTCAGTCCGTGGTCCATGCGCTTCTTGTAGAGATAGAACCCTGCCGGAGCCTTCTGCACCCGACCTTTGACGCCGGCCTCTTCATAGGCCTCGCGCTCCGCCACTTCGTGGGCGCGCTTGCCTTGCATCGGCCATCCCTTGGGGATGACCCAGCGGCCGGTATCGCGGCTGGTGATCAGCAGGATCTCGAGCGCCTTGGACTTCTTGCGAACCCGGTAACAGAGCGCCGCATACTGCATGCGCGCCGGTCGACGCAGCATAAGCTGCACATCGGATGCGAGCCGGTTCAGGAAGTTCAAGGTCGTTTGCTCTCCTCTAAGCGAATCAGTGTTCAGCAGGTTTACCGGCCAGTATGCCAGCGTCGCGTCGCGTGTAAATGTCGCGCCGCGCCAACTGCCGGATATGCGGCCAGCATCGTTGCAAACTGTGGTCCCTATGCGACAGAATATGGTGCCTTCGCGCCGGCTTTGCCAGCAGGGCGGCGAGGGGACATCGGGCTGGGTGTCAGCCCGTCTGGTCCCGTTGCTGCAGCCGCAGTCTCGCGATGCGCGCCCACTCGCCGGTACGCTCCGCCTCGCGGGTGGAGGCGGCGACGAAATCGATATGGTTTTGGGCGGCCGCCTTCGCCGCCTTGGGGTCGCCGGCCATGATCGCGTCGTAGATCGCCTCATGCTGGGCGAGCAGCCGGTCTCGGGCGCCTGGCGCGTCGAAGACCGAATTGCGGTGAAAGAAGATCCCTTGCGTCAACAGCCGGTAGCAGGCGCGCAGCGTGTGCATCAGGATGATGTTATGGGCGCTTTCGCCGATTGCCTGATGCAGCTCGACGTCGGAGGCGAGCTCGTCGTTGAAATCGCCGTCGCGATGGGCGGTCCGCATGCGCTCGATGATGCGCGTGAGGATATCGCGGTCGAAATCGGTGGCGCGGCTGGCCGCCAGTTCTGCGGTAAGGCCCTCGAGTTCGCGGCGATATTCAAGATAATCCTGCGTCGCCTTGTGATGGCGGCCAATGAGCTCGATCAGCGGCCTGGAGAAGACTTCGCCGACGACGCCGGCAATGAAGGTGCCGCCGCCGTGGCGGCTTTCGACCAGACCGCGCGTCTCCAGTTCCTTCAGAGCCTCGCGCAGGATCGGCCGCGAGACATCGAAGCGCTTCGACAATTCCCGCTCCCCGGGCAGCCGGTCGCCGTCGCGCAGGATGCCCTCGAGGATGAGAAGCTCGATCTGCTGGACGACCTCGTCCGCCGTGCGGCTGTGGCTGATGCGGGCATAGAGGTCGATCTGGTCTTCGGTCACGCTTGGGTCTCCCATGCGCGGCAATCTAGGCATCACCGGCCAACTGGTCAATTTCCTTGTCCACTTCCGGGTCCTGACAAAAGTCAAACTGCGGCAATGCGTCCTTTTGCTTTTGCTCACCCGGTTGATAAGAAAGTGATGATGAACGCGTGAGGGGGACAAAGCGCTTCATGGCTAAGGGAAGTTTTGCATTTCCGGTCGCGCCGATGCGGGCGCAGGCACTGGGCGAGGTCCATTCGCGACCCTACGCCCTGGTGGCGACGCCGCGCGTGATTTTTCAGCTCGCCTTCATGACGGAGGGTGGCTCGATCGTCGATCACGCGGTTCTGTCGGAACTGTCGCGCTCGCGCGGCATCGCGCCGCCCGGACGCGACGCCAACCACCACGCCATGGCCTGGGGGCAGGGTACGCTGCGCTGGGAGCGGCACACGGAGTTTTCCACTTATTTCTGGGACGGGCCGGCGCCGGAACGATTCGGCGACGACGTGGCGATCCATCCGTTCGGTGACGGCTTCTCACCTCCGGGAACACTCATTTCGGGCATTCGCCTCGAGATCCGTCCGGATGAGCCGGAAACCCGAGAAGCCATCAAGGCTTTCGATCCAACCAGCCTCTGTTACAGCGAGACGAAAAACGGTCAGGCGATCCTCCTCACCGATTTTCGCCAGAACGGCGACGGCCTGACGCAGATCCTGGTGATCGACCGCGGCATGACCGAGGCCGGCACCGGAGCGCTGGTCCAGCGCCTGCTCGATATCGAAACCTATCGCACGCTTGCTATGATCGGCCTGCCGCTGGCGCAATCGCTGTCGCCGGAAATCCGCCGCACAGAGGACGGCCTGACGGCGATCACCCAGCGCATGAAGGAAAACGTGCGCGAAGAGGCGGACGACATGTTGGCCGAGATCACCCGGCTTGCCGCCGATCTGGAGGCAGGAGCCGCCCTCAGCCTCTATCGCTTCGGGGCCAGCCGCGCCTATTACGGCATCGTCCAGGAGCGCATCCGCACGCTCGCCGAAACGGCCGTTCCCGGATACGAGACCATCGGCACCTTTCTCGAGCGCCGGTTGGCGCCGGCGATGCGCACCTGCCAGTCGGTCGAAGAGCGGCAGGCGAACCTGTCGCGCAAGCTCGCCCGTGCCACGGCACTTTTGCGCTCATGGGTCGACGTCGAACTGGAACGGCAAAACAGCGCGCTTTTGAACTCGATGGACCGGCGCGCGAAGCTGCAGCTGCGGCTGCAGCAAACGGTCGAAGGCCTGTCGGTCGCCGCCATCTCCTATTATGTCGTCGGCCTGTTCGGCTATCTCGCCAAGGCGGTCAGCCACGAACTGCCGATCGACCCTGGCCTGTTGACCGGGCTTGCGGTTCCGCTTGCAGTGGCCGGCGTCTGGCTGACGGTGCGGCGCATCCGCCACCATCATGGCGACGGCGAGCACAAATAGCGGTTATTGCTCCCAGTAGGGCACGGGCCCGTAGAGGGTGGCGAGATAGTCGATGAACAGGCGCACCTTGGCTGGCAGGAACTGGCGGCTCGGGTAGACCGCCGAAAGCGTCAGGTTCTTCGACCCTTCCCATTGCGGCAGAACCTGCACCAGCTGGCCGCTGCGCAGCTCCGGGCCGATATCCCAGGTGGAGCGCAGCGCAATGCCGGCGCCGGCAATCACCGCCGCCCGCACGATTTCCGACGAATTGGTCACGAGCGGTCCCTCGGGTTGCCAGACGAGTGATCCCTCCGGCCCTTCGAGCTTCCAATTGTCGTTGTTGTGGGCAGGCAGGCAGAAATGTCGCGCGAGGTCGCCGATCTCGTTCGGTGCGCCATTGCGCGCGATATAGTCGGGCGAGGCGCACAGCAGCCGGCGCACCGGCGCGAGCTTGCGCGCCACCAGGCTGGAATCGGTAAGCTCTCCGATGCGCACTGCCATGTCGAAACCGTCGGCGACGATATCGGTGAAATCGTCGGTCAGCACGATATGGAGTTTGAGATCCAGGTGGTCCTTCATGAAGCCGGTCAGATGCGGGGCGATATGCATGCGGCCAAAGGATGTCGGCGCCGAAATGCGAAGCACGCCCTGTGCCTGCGACGAGCGCCCGGACGCGTAGGCTTCCGCCTCTTCTATGCCCGTCAGGATACCGAGCACGCGGTCGTAGAAACCCTGGCCCGCCTCGGTCAGCGAGATCTGCCGGGTGGTGCGCTGCAGGAGCCGCGTGCCCAGCCGATCTTCCAGTCGCTTGATCCGCTTGGAGATGACGGCTGGCGAAAAGCCGAGCGCCCGGCCGGCAGCCGACATGCTGCCTGTGGAAACGACCCGTGCAAAAATCTCAAGATCGCCTAAATTCGTCATCAATCGTTGCCATTGTTTCCGAAATGGAAAAGCTCAATAGCATTTGCGGGGGCGCAGTCCTAGTGGTAAAGAAAATGAACCAATTGACTTCAGGGCGGAGGATTTGATGGCGGAAACGATCGGCTTTCTGCAGCCACGGCCCGCCGTCATGGCCCGCCGGCGCGACATCGCCGCGGACCTGGCTGACCTCTTGCCGTCCGGCTGCCTCATCAGCGACGAGCGCGGCTTGAAGCCGTTCGAGACCGATGCCTTCATCGCCTATCGTCGCATGCCGCTGCTGGTCGCCTTGCCCGAGACGACCGAACAGGTCGCAGCCGTGCTCAAATATTGCAGCCGCTACGACATTCCCGTCGTGCCGCGCGGCGCGGGCACGTCACTTTCGGGCGGCGCCATCCCGCAGGAAGACGCCGTCGTGATCGGGTTGTCGAAGATGTCGCGCATCCTCGATGTCGACTTTTTCAACCGCACGGCGACCGTCCAGGCCGGCGTGACCAATCTCAACATTTCCGAAGCCGTTTCCGCCGACGGCTTCTTCTACGCCCCCGATCCGAGTTCGCAGCTCGCCTGCACCATCGGCGGCAATATCGGCATGAACTCCGGCGGTGCCCATTGCCTGAAATACGGTGTCACCACCAACAATCTGCTCGGTGTGAAGATGGTGCTGTTCGACGGCACGATCATCGACCTCGGCGGCAAGGCGCTCGATGCGGCAGGCTATGACCTGCTCGGGCTCGTCTGCGGCTCGGAAGGTCAACTCGGCATCGTGACGGAAGCAACCGTGCGGCTGATCGCCAAAGCCGAAGGCGCGCGTCCGGTTCTATTCGGTTTCGCCTCGTCGGAAGCCGCCGGTGCCTGCGTCGCCGATATCATCGGCTCGGGCATCATTCCGGTCGCCATGGAATTCATGGACAAGCCGGCGATCGAGATCTGCGAGGCCTTCGCCCATGCCGGCTATCCGCTCGATGTCGAAGCCCTGTTAATCGTCGAGGTGGAGGGCTCGGAGGCTGAAATGGACGCGATGCTGGCGGGCATCATCGACGTTGCCCGTCGCCATGGCGTGACCACCATCAAGGAATGCCAGTCGGCGCTTGAAGCGGCGCTGATCTGGAAGGGGCGAAAATCCGCCTTCGGCGCCACCGGGCGGATCGCCGACTATATCTGCATGGACGGCACGGTGCCGCTCAGCCAGCTGTCGCACGTCCTGCGCCGCACCGGGGAGATCGTCGCGTCCTATGGCCTGCGCGTCGCCAATGTCTTCCATGCCGGCGACGGCAACATGCACCCGTTGATCCTCTACAATATCAACGACCCCGAAGATGCAGCGCGCGCCGAAAGTGCGGGCAACGACATCCTCAAGCTCTGCGTCGATGCCGGCGGCTGCCTCACCGGCGAACACGGCGTCGGCATCGAGAAGCGGGACCTCATGCTGCATCAGTTCACCCAGACCGATCTCAATCAGCAGATGGCGGCGCGCGCCGCCTTCGATCCGTTATGGATCCTGAACCCGTCCAAGGTCTTTCCGCTCGAAGGACGCCCAGCCGCATGATCGTGCATTTCGAACCCGCCAGCGAAGAGGGGATTGCGACGGTCGTTCGCGCTATGGCCGCGGACAGGGCGTCGCTTGCCGTGATCGGCGGCGGCACGCGCTCCGGTCTCGGCAATCCCGTGCGCGCCGACCGGGTGCTGTCGACCCGTCGCCTCTCCGGCATCGTCAGCTACAATCCGGCGGAAATGACGGTCAGCGCGCTTGCCGGCACGCCGCTTTGCGAAATCGAGGCGGCACTGGCCGAAAACCGCCAGATGCTGTCCTTCGAGCCGATGGATCATCGCCCGATCTTTGCGACGACAGGCGAGCCGACGATCGGCGGCGTGTTTGCAGCCAACGTCTCGGGTCCGCGACGCCTGATCGCCGGTGCCGCCCGCGACAGTCTGCTCGGCATCCGCTTCGTCAATGGCAGTGGCGATGCGATCAAGGCCGGCGGCCGCGTGATGAAGAACGTCACCGGCCTCGATCTCGTCAAGCTGCTCGCCGGCTCGCACGGCACGCTCGGCATCCTGACCGAAGTGACGTTCCGCGTGCTGCCGACGCCGCCCACCGCAGAAACGGTCGTCGTATCAGGCTTGAACGATGCGGAGGCTGCCGCCGTGATGGCGGAAGCCATGGCGCAGACGGTCGAGGTCTCGGGCGCGGCACATCTGGCCGAAAGCGTGCGCGGCCGGTTCATCGGCGGCAGTTTGCCGGATGGTGCGGCAACCGTCCTTCGGCTCGAGGGCTTGCCGGCGTCGGTCTCGATCCGCGCTGAAAAACTGGTAAAAGCGCTCGACAGATTTGGCGCGGTCACCCGGCTCGACGCGGAACCGACGGCCACACTCTGGTCGGAGATCCGTGACGTCAAACCCTATGCCGACGGCACCGAGCGGCCGCTCTGGCGTGTCTCGGTCGCGCCATCGGCCGGTCACCAGCTCGTTGCGGCCCTGCGGCTGCAGACGGGGGTCGATGCCTTCTACGACTGGCAGGGCGGGCTTGTGTGGTTGCGCATGGAGGCAGATCCAGAGGCGCCGCTGTTGCGTCGCTACATCAAGGCGCTTGGCGGTGGCCATGCCACCTTGGTTCGGGCAAATGACGGCTTGCGGGCGGCGATTCCGTCATTCGAGCCGCAGCCTCAGCCGGTGGCACTCCTGAGCGAGCGGGTGCGGGCGAAATTCGATCCACAGCGTATCTTCAATCCCGGCCGGATGCAGGCCGTTTCCTAAGCAATCTGACGAACGAGGGGGGCGCCGATGAATGACAATGGTTCGCAGTCTCCGCGCCGCAGGGAGACCGATCGCTGGCTCGAGCCGGGCAAGATCAACGTCCAGGTCATCTATGTGCTCTATCTCGTCGCTTTCGCGGTCGGGATCACCGCAATTATCGGCGTTGTGCTCGCCTATCTCAACCGCGGGAAGGGTGCGCCCTGGGTCCAGACGCATTACACTTGGGCGATCCGCACGTTCTGGATTGCCGTCCTGTTCAGCATCATCTCGGCCTTCTTGATGGTGGTGCTGATCGGTTTCCTTGGGTTCATCGCCACCGCCGTGTGGATCGTCGTGCGCTGTGTCGTCGGCTTGCAGCGGGCCGCCCTGGAGGAGCCGATCAGCAACCCGCAAAGCTGGATGGTCTGAGCGGGCGCAGCGCAGAGCCGAAGCCGTCTTGCGAGAATGCCACGCGAATAAAAGAGCTTGAAGCCGCAAGCGATCTCCGGGGATCGCGACGCGCAGAGGGGCAGGGCCCCGATACTGGAGTAAGCGTTTGCAGACCAATTTTACGCCCGCGCAGCTTGCCGATCCGCACGTGGCCGAATCCGAGGCCATCCTGCGGAAATGCGTGCATTGCGGTTTTTGCACCGCCACCTGTCCCACCTATGTGACGCTTGGCGACGAGCTCGACAGCCCTCGCGGCCGCATCTATCTCATCAAGGACATGCTGGAGAACGGCCGGGCCGCCGACACGGAAACGGTGACCCATATCGATCGCTGCCTGTCCTGTCTTGCCTGCACGACGACCTGTCCGTCCGGCGTCGACTATATGCATCTGGTCGACCATGCCCGCGTTCATATCGAGAAGACCTACAAGCGGCCGTTGAAGGACAGACTGGTGCGAACGGTGCTGGCGCAGATCCTGCCTTACCCCTCGCGCTTTCGCTTCGCATTGAAGGCCGCTGCCTTCGGGCGGCCCTTCGCCAATGTCCTCAAACGGGTGGCGGCGCTCAAGACCTTCGGCGTGATGCTCGATCTGGCGCCAAAGACGGTGCCGGAGCCTTCGGCAAACGCGATGCCTGGTACGCATGCCGCCAGTGGCAAGCGCGTCGGTCGCGTCGCACTTCTGAACGGCTGCGCCCAGCCGGTGCTGAAGCCGGGGATCAACGAGGCGACGATCCGGCTCCTGACCCGCCTCGGCATCGAGGTGGTCGTCTCTCCAGGCGAGGGCTGCTGTGGCGCGCTGGTGCATCACATGGGGCGGGAAAACCAGGCGCTCGCCGCTGCGCGGCGCAACGTCGATGCCTGGCTGAAGGTCGCGGACGAGGGTGGTCTCGATGCCATCATCATTACCGCATCCGGCTGCGGCACGACGATCAAGGATTACGGCCATATGCTGCGGCTCGATCCCGCCTATGCGGACAAGGCCGCACGGGTTTCGGCCATGGCGAAGGACGTGACCGAGTATCTGTCGACGCTTGATCTGCCGGCGCAGGACCCGCGCGGCATGACCGTCACCTATCATTCCGCCTGCTCGATGCAGCATGGCCAGAAGATTACCATGGCGCCGAAGCAGTTGCTGAAGCAGGCGGGGTTCGTGGTGCGCGATCCGGCCGAAGGCCATCTCTGTTGCGGCTCGGCGGGCACCTATAACATCCTGCAGCCGGAGATCTCGGAGAAGCTGAAAGCCCGCAAGGTCAAGAACCTGGCAGCCACGAAGCCCGACGTGATCGCGACCGGCAATATCGGCTGCATCACCCAGATCGCCACCGGCACGACGATACCGATCGTCCACACGGTCGAACTGCTCGACTGGGCCTATGGCGGCGCGAAGCCGGCCGGATTGTAGAACGAAAAATGCCGGCGCGATGCGCCGGCATTGATGTTTCTGGCGCGTGGATCAGCCGCCGAAGATCTGGCGGAAGATGTCGACGCCGCGATCGTTGAAGTAGGTGTCGCCGGTTTTGCTGCCGGGGCCGATGACGATGACCTTGGTGCCGACATCGGCGCGATCATAGAGGTGTTCGACGTCGTCGTTCATCATGCGGATGCAACCGGAAGACATGTTCTGGCCGATCGTCCAGGGCTGGTTGGTGCCGTGGATGCGGAAGATGGTGTCGCGGCCGCCCTTGTAGAGATACATGGCGCGCGCGCCGAGCGGGTTGTCGATGCCGCCTTCCTGTGTCACGGGCAGGATACGACCCTTGGCCGCTTCGCGCACGCGCATTTCCTTCGGCGGTGTCCAGGTCGGCCATTCCGCCTTGCGTCCCACCTTCACGACACCCGACCAGCCAAAGCCTTCCCGGCCGACGCCGATGCCATAGCGGGTCGCGCGGTTCGGGCCGTCGATATAGTAGAGAAACTTGTTGTTGGTATCGACGATGATCGTGCCGGGGGCTTCGTCGGTGCTGAAGCGGACCTTGGTGCGCCAGAATTGCTTCGGCGGCTTCTTCTGCGTCGCGACAAGCACGACATCGCTGGTTTTTGGCGTGGTGCCGGATGTGGGTGCGGGCGTGAAGGCCTGCGCAGTGGCGGCGACAAGAATAGTGCTGGTCGCGACGGCAATCGCGACCATTCTGCTGGCATGACGTTTCATATATGATTCCCTCTCAGCCCTCGTTACATCAAGGCTATGCAAATCGGCCCGAAGTTCAACCCCGCGATACATCCGATAGATCAAACGTGATCACAGGTCTTGTATCTTAGGGCCCGCCTGTTGCCTGAAGATCACGAACAGACAACGGCAAGACGCGCGGAAAGAGGGAAATATTCTATCGTCGACGTCAATTATATGACGATAACCTTCGTGCCGACGTTCACCCGTTCATAGAGGTCGACGACGTCCTCGTTGCGCATGCGGATGCAGCCCGAGGAAACGGCATAACCGATGGTCCAGGGCGCATTGGTGCCGTGGATGCGGTAGAGCGTCGAGCCGAGATACATGGCGCGCGCGCCGAGCGGATTTTCCGGGCCGCCGTCCATCCGCGCCGGCAGGTAGTGGCCCTTGGCCGCCTCGCGCGAGATCATCTCCTTCGGCGGCGTCCAGCTCGGCCATTCCGCCTTGCGCGTGACCTTGTGGGCGCCGGCCCATTCGAAGCCCGGCTTGCCGACGCCGACGCCGTAGCGTCTGGCCTGGCCGTTGCCGGTGACGAGGTAGAGGAAGCGGTTGTTGGTATCGATGACGATCGTGCCCGCCTTTTCCTTGCCGTCATAGGCAACGGTCTGCGGCAGATATTGCGGATCGAACTTCGATTTGACCGGGCGCTGGGCGGCGCGGGTGGCGTTGACCGGCTGGAGCAGGGGCGTGCCGACACGGCGCTTTGCCTGCGGCTGTACGGTCTGTCCCTGATAGTACTGTTTTCGGGTGGTTGCCGGAATCTGCTGGCGGTAGATGACCCGGCGCGCCTGCTGCGGCTGGCCGCCGAGCTGCATCACCCAGGGGGCGGTGAGGTCAGGACTGACGATCACCGGGGGTCGGTTCTGGTATCGGTCCTGAGCTTCCACCTGGCCCGCGACGAGCGTGAGGATGGATGCGG
Organism: Hyphomicrobiales bacterium; assembly: GCA_900469625.1. Taxonomy (GTDB): domain Bacteria; phylum Pseudomonadota; class Alphaproteobacteria; order Rhizobiales; family Rhizobiaceae; genus Ensifer. The sequence continues at coordinate 110,880 of UBXV01000007.1, read as the reverse complement.
CTACAAGAAGGGATTTTTTCAACATCGGACGGACTCGCTACCTTTCGCCGAAACGTATCAAAAAGGGGCGCGGCCCTCGGGAGAGCGGATCTCCGGAATGGACGGAATGCGCCTTGGCAATGGGGCGATCGTGTCATCGCGGCGCCACCGAATGGTAAACGGCGGCCTGTCAAAGGCGCGAAGCGGCGATAAAGCTTTGGGTAGGGTTATCCGTCGCTTTAGGAATCTGGTTTGTGAATGGTAAATGCGTGAACAGCGGGAAGAAACGAGGCTGATGATGACGACCAAGGGCATAATGATCGGCGATGACGGCCTCGGGCGCTGCGCCTGGCAGAGCAATCTCGACGACTACAGGCGCTATCACGATGAGGAATGGGGGCGGCCGGTCGTCAATGATCAGCGCCTGTTTGAGAAGATCTGCCTGGAAGGCTTTCAATCCGGCCTGTCCTGGCTGACGATCCTCAGGAAGCGCGAGGCCTTTCGCGCCGCCTTCGCCGGCTTCGACTTCGACAAGGTCGCGACCTTCGGTGACGCCGACATCGAGCGCTGCCTTGGCGACACCGGCATCGTGCGCCATCGCGGCAAGATCGTCTCGACCATCAATAACGCCAGGCGCGCCCAGGAGCTCAAAGCCGAATTCGGCTCGCTTGCCGCCTATTTCTGGTCGCATGAGCCGGGCGCAAATGAGCGGCCGGCATTCGTCAGCTACGAGGTTATCGCCGCCAATCCGACGACGCCGACCTCGACGCTGATTTCCAAGGACCTGAAGAAGCGCGGCTGGACCTTCGTCGGCCCGACGACGATCTACGCCTTCATGCAGGCGATGGGCCTCGTCAACGATCACATCGAAGGCTGCCATTGCCGTGGCGTGGTCGAGGGCCTGAGGCAGGGCCTTTCGCGTCCAGTGCCGCAACCGGCCTGAAGATCCCGTTCGGGACGGCAATGAAAGGCGGCCCGAGCCGGCGGTGCCGGCAAGAAGGCGCTTTGCACCGCGCAAACCCTTGCCGCCCATGCCTCGATCCGGTAGGGAAAGCTCCGAAACCGCTGACAGTCCGGAATGCTCCCCATGACCGAGAAACAAAAGAAACCACAGAAGCTCAAGGCGCGCCTGCCGCGCGGCTTTGTCGATCGTTCGGCCAGCGATATCCGCGCGACCGACGAGATGATCGTCAAGATCCGCGAAGTCTATGAGCGTTATGGTTTCGATCCGGTCGAAACGCCGCTGTTCGAATATACCGATGCGCTCGGGAAATTCCTGCCCGACAGCGACCGCCCGAATGAGGGCGTGTTTTCGCTGACTGATGACGACGATCAGTGGATGTCGCTGCGCTACGACCTCACGGCGCCGCTTGCCCGTCACGTCGCGGAGAATTTCAACGAGATCCAGCTGCCTTTCCGCACCTATCGCGCCGGCTACGTGTTCCGCAACGAGAAGCCGGGTCCGGGCCGCTTCCGCCAGTTCATGCAGTTCGACGCCGACACGGTCGGCGCCGCCGGCGTCCAGGCGGATGCCGAAATGTGCATGATGATGGCCGACACCATGGAAGCGCTCGGCATCAAGCGCGGCGACTACGTGATCCGCGTCAACAACCGCAAGGTTCTCGACGGCGTCATGGAGGCGATCGGCCTTGGCGGCGACGACAAGGCGAATGATCGCCTGACGGTGCTGCGTGCCATCGACAAGCTCGACAAGTTCGGCCCGGAAGGTGTGCGCCTGCTGCTCGGCGAGGGCCGCAAGGACGAAAGCGGCGACTTCACCAAGGGTGCTGGCCTGACCGGCGAGCAGATCGACAAGGTCCTGTTCTTCGTCGGTATTGAGAACTACGCCGAAAGTGCCGACGCACTCGCAGCGCTCGTTTCGGGCACTGCCAGGGGCGGCGAGGGCGTCCAGGAACTCAACACCATCCGCAGCCTGGTCGTCAGCGCCGGCTACGAGGCCGACCGCATCAAGATCGACCCTTCGGTCGTGCGTGGGCTGGAATATTATACTGGTCCGGTTTTCGAGGCCGAGCTGCAATTTGCCGTCACCAACGAGAAGGGCGAAAAGGTCGTCTTCGGCTCGGTCGGCGGCGGCGGTCGTTACGACGGTCTCGTCTCGCGCTTCATGGGCCAGCCGGTGCCGGCCACCGGTTTCTCGATCGGCGTCTCGCGCCTGATGACCGCGCTCAAGAACCTTGGCAAGCTTGGTTCGGCCGAGGTCGTCGCACCCGTCGTCGTCTGCGTCATGGACCGCGACATCGACAGCATGGGCCACTACCAGCGCTTCGTGCAGCAGCTTCGCCATGCCGGCATTCGTGCCGAGATGTACCAGGGCAACAAGAAGAATTTCGGCGACCAGCTGAAATATGCCGACCGTCGCGGTGCGCCGCTGGCGATCATCCAGGGCGGCGACGAGCGCGCCGCCGGTCTGGTGCAGATCAAGGACCTGATCGAAGGCAAGCGCCTGTCGGGTGAGATCGAGGACAACGCCGCCTGGCGCGAGGCGCGGGTGGCCCAGGTCTCGGTGCCAACAGGCGAACTGGTCGAAAAGGTGCGTGAGATGCTCGCGGCACAGGCCGAGGACCGGGCAAGGGCTGGCTGAGGGCGATGGCTCTGATCAACCTTCCCGCCTTCTCCCAGGAACTGCTCGCAGATTTCGAAAGCCTCGGCACGCTTCGGGTCGATACGCCCGTGATCCAGCCGGCCGAGCCGTTTCTCGCCATGGCCGGCGAAGATCTTCGCCGCCGCATCTTCATGACCGAGAGCGAAACCGGCGAGAGCCTCTGCCTGCGGCCGGAATTCACCATCCCCGTCTGCCTGCGCCACATCGAAACGGCGACCGGCACGCCCAAGCGTTATGCCTATCTCGGCGAAGTCTTCCGCCAGCGCCGCGAGGGCGGCAATGAATTCTACCAGGCCGGCATCGAGGATCTCGGCGATACCGATATCGCCGCCTCCGACGCGCGCGCGGTCGGCAGTGCCATGCGGGTGGTGGCCAATCGGCTTCCCGGCCGGCGCCTGTCGGTCACGCTCGGCGACCAGTCGGTGTTCGAGGCGGTCGTCGGTGCCTGCGGCCTGCCTGGCGGCTGGCAGAAGCGGCTGATCCATGCCTTCGGCGATCAGAAGCACCTGCAGAAGCTGCTGGCCGAGCTTGCCGATCCCAAGGCTGCCGGCGTCTTCGGCCCCGAGGTCGAACGGCTGGCGATCAACGGCATGCTCGACGACGAGGCGCTGCTTGTCGCCCATATCGGTCAGACCATGGAAGCAACAGGCTATTCCACCAATGCCAGCCGCTCGCCGCAGGACATCGCCCGCCGCCTGAAGGAGAAGATGGAGCTGGCCAATACCCGGCTCGATCCGGAAACGCTCGACCTCGTGCGTGAATTCCTGGCGCTCGACATGCCGCTTGCCGACGCGCCGGCCGCCCTTTTCCGCTTTGCCGAAAAGACAGGCCTGGCACTCGATGGCGCGCTTTCGGGCTTCGACGCGCGTGTCGCGGCGCTTGCCGCCATCGGCGCCGACGTCTCCGCCATTCGCTACCGCGCCGCCTTCGGCCGCCCGCTCGATTATTACACCGGCCTCGTCTTCGAGGTCGAAGTCGAGGGCACACAGGCTGTGCTCGCCGGTGGTGGACGCTTCGACCGGCTCCTGACCCTGCTGGGCGCGCAGGAACATATCCCCGCCGTCGGCTTCTCGCTCTGGCTCGACCGGATCGAAACGGCGATCGCCGTCAGCCGAGGTGCCGCATGACCATCACCATTGCTCTGCCGTCCAAGGGGCGCATGAAGGACGACGCCTCGGCGATCTTCGAGCGCGCCGGCATGAAGATCGTCGCCGTCGGCAACGATCGCTCCTATCGCGGCCGGGTCGAGGGCTGGGAGGATGTCGAAATCGCCTTCTTGTCGGCGTCGGAGATTTCGCGCGAACTCGGCAACGGCTCGATCGATTTCGGCGTCACCGGCGAAGATCTCGTGCGCGAGGGCCTTGCCAATGCCGACGCCCGTGTCGAATTCTGCGCCCGCCTCGGCTTCGGCCATGCCGATGTCGTCGTCGCTGTTCCGGAGATCTGGTACGATGTCGACACCATGGCCGATCTCGGCGACGTTGCCGCCGATTTCCGCGCCCGCCATGGCCGGCGGCTCGCAATCGCCACCAAATACTGGCGGCTGACGCAGAACCATTTTTCCGGAAGCCACGGCATCCAGCTCTACCGGATCGTCGAAAGCCTTGGCGCAACCGAAGGTGCCCCGGCCTCCGGCTCGGCCGATATCATCGTCGACATCACCTCGACCGGCTCGACGCTTACGGCAAACCACCTGAAGATCCTGGCCGACGGGGTCATCCTGCGGTCTGAAGCCTGCCTGGTGCGCGCCCGCAAGCCGGCGCACGACACTGACCCGACAGTCGGTCGCATCCTGTCGGCCGTGCGCGACGCGCTCTGAGCGTCACCGCACAATCTGCAAGAACAGCTTCGGGCGGACCGGCAGGTGCCGATCCGCCCGAACAACGTTGGGCCGCGGTCTCTCCCGTGCCGATCGTTCATGTGAGCGTACGAAGGACCATGACAAGCGCCTCCCGGCTCGGCGCCATTCCAGAAGAACCGATATTTCAAGTCGACATGTGATCACGCAAAGGTTGTGTTGTCGCCTTCGGTGAGCGTGGTCGCAAATGCCGGTACGCTCCGGCGTCAGCCCTTGTTGACGTGCACCCATCCGCCGGTCTCGCCGGCAAGCAGGCCCTGGTCCTTGGGCGCCGGGCGTTGCATCGCCTTGTACAAGGTCTCGGTCGAGGTCCAGTAGGGCACATACCATTCGCGGTCGATATCCATGACCAGAACGCGGTCGTTTCGGGCATCATAGGCGCCGATCGGCGAGACGTGCGGCCCATCCCAGTCGCCGGTGACCACGCCCTGGTTGAAATAGACGACGATCATGTCGCTGGCCGATTTCTCGTTTTCGGCGAGCGCCTTCCGAAATGCGTCGAGCGTGGCTTTCGCATCCGCGCCGACATGGTTGCCAGAAACGGTGGCCTTGATCTCAAGGGCTACAAGGCTCGCATCGGTCTGCGCGACGAGGTCGGCAAAGGCAACGCCGTCGCCGTCCTCCTTGGTCTGTTCGCGCCACTTGCGGCTGTCTACGGCCTCAAGCAGCCCATCCTGGGTGATGAGATCGTCCTCGGCCCCGCCGGGCAGTCCGCGCAAGGCATTCGTCAGCATGGCGAGCGAGGCCAGCGAGCAGGCGCTCGAGGTCTGTTGCGACACGTAAAACGGAGCAAGGGCCCAATAGTCAGGGGCTGCCGACATGCGCAGGTGGCCATTGTCGACGGTCACGGGTATCGCCAGCGCGCCGAACTTCGGCTTGTTCGTCTCTTCGGCCTGCAGCGGCCCAGCCACGGCCAGCAGGCCGATTACGGCGAGCCATCGGGCGAATTTGTGTGGCATGTCTTCCTCGTTGATCGTTGCCTGCGGCCAGGCCGCATCGTCCTGTTGCCTGCCAAGCGCTTATCGCGGCGCGGTAAATTTTGCCTCACCGGCTGACAAATGCGCGCGAATGACCTTATCTACGCGGGCCCAAGCGGCGGCTGCCGCTGGCACCATTCGTTTCGAGGAGAATTTGATGGCCGATCTTTCCGCCTTCCCGATCACCAAGCGCTGGCCTGCGAAGAACCCTGATATTCTCCAGCTCTATTCGTTGCCGACGCCGAACGGCGTGAAGATCTCGATCGCACTCGAAGAGCTGGGGCTGCCCTATGAGCCGCACCGGATTGCCTTCGACACCAACGACCAGAAATCGCCCGAGTTCCTGTCGCTCAATCCCAATGGCCGCATTCCCGCGGTGATCGATCCGAACGGGCCCGGCGGCAAGCCGATCGGCCTGTTCGAATCCGGCGCAATCCTTATCTACCTCGCTGAAAAGACAGGTAAACTCCTGCCTTCGGATCCGGCTGCGCGGTATGAGACGATCTGCTGGGTGATGTTCCAGATGGGGGGTGTCGGCCCGATGCTCGGCCAGTTCGGTCACTTTTTCAAGTTCGCGGCCGACAAGGTCGCCAACAATTCCTATCCGGTCGAGCGCTACCGCGACGAATCGAAACGTCTGCTCGGCGTGCTGGAAGGCAGGCTGCAGGGCCGGCAATGGCTGATGGGCGACGAATATACGATCGCCGATATCGCCACCTATCCCTGGGTCGAGGGCGCGCGCCGGTTTTATGGCGGCGCCGACGTGCTCGATTACAAGAGCTTCCCCAACGTGATGGCCTGGGTCGACCGCGGACTGGCGCGCCCGGCCGCCCAAAAGGGCATGGAAATCCCGGCCAAGGGCTGAGCGATCGCCGGGTATGGTCAATCGTTCGAGTTGACGAGGCTCGGGCGGAAAGGCTACGCCTTGTTGTACAAACGAATACATGACGGGTGAGAGCGTGTCCGGAAGGCTTGTTGTTATCGGTGGCGGCCAGGCCGCCTTTGCGTTGGTTGCCAAACTGCGGGCGCTGAAGGACGAAAGACCGATCACCATCGTTTCGTCCGAGGCAAGCCTGCCCTACCAGCGCCCGCCGCTTTCGAAGAAATACCTGCTGCGCGAGATGAGTCTCGACCGGCTGCTGTATCGGCCAGAGGCCTGGTACGGCGAGCACGACGTCGACGTGCGGTTGGACACCACGGTGACGGCAATCGATCGCGATACCAGGCGCGTGACACTGAGCGACGGTACCGCACTCGACTACGAGACATTGGCCTTTGCAACCGGCGCCACCCCACGCCGCCTGCCGGCCTCGGTCGGCGGCGACCTAAACGGCGTCTTCACCGTTCGCGATTTCAGGGATGCCGATCTGCTGGCCGAAGAGATGAAGCCGGGCAGGCGGGCGCTCGTCGTCGGTGGCGGCTACATCGGCCTTGAAGCCGCAGCCGTTGCCCGCACGCTCGGGCTCGATGTCACCGTGATCGAGATGGCCGACCGCATCCTGCAGCGCGTGGCGTCAGCCGCAACCTCCGGCATCGTGCGTGAGATCCATCGTTCTCGCGGCGTCGACATCCGCGAGGGGACCGGACTGAACCGGCTCGTCGGGGAGAACGGCCGTGTGACCGGCGTCGAATTGTCCGACGGGACGGTGCTTCCGGTCGATCTCGTCATCGTCGGCATCGGCGTTACCGCCAATGATCACCTGGCCCATGCCGCCGGCCTTGAGACGGCGGGCGGCATCGTCGTCGACGATCATGGCCGCACCGCCGACCCCGCGATTTTCGCGATGGGCGATTGCGCGGTCCAGCCCTGGGGCAACATGCGCATCCGGCTCGAATCCGTCCAGAATGCGGTCGATCAGGCCGAGGCCGTCGCAGCTGTCGTCGCCGGCGGCAACGAGCCCTATGCGCCAAAACCCTGGTTCTGGTCCGACCAGTATGACGTGAAGCTGCAGATCGCCGGATTTGGTCTCGGCCACGACGAAACCATCGTCCGCCCCGGCCAGCGCGAGGGCAGCGTTTCCGTCTGGTACTTCCGCGAAGGCAAGCTTGTGGCCGTTGATGCGATCAACGACGCCAAGGCCTATGTCACCGGCAAGAAGCTGCTTGAAACCGGCATCCATCCGGACAGGGCGGTCATTGCCGACCCGCAGTCGGATCTGAAGGCACTTCTGGCGCAGGCCTGACAGCGCGGCTGTCCCGGCCTCATTGAGCCCGTCTGAAAAATTCAACTACAAGACGGTGGTATTTCAGCCTTCGTTAAGGACGAAAGCATCGCTCCTGCTGGAAAAGCCGGTTGCAGGCTGGCTTTCACCATTCCTTAAAAGGCACAACGCCAACAAAAGCGACAAACCGGAAGTGGATGATCCATTTGCGGACCAGAATTTTCATTTAGGCGTTTGGCGATGTTCAAGGTTCTCACATGCCTCGTGGTCGAGCATGATCCCAAGCTGGTCGTGCTTGCCGCCCTCATCTGCTTCCTTTCAAGCTATGGTGCGGTCACCCTGCTTCAACGCGGGCGGGCATCCGCAGGCAGGGCGAGAGCCATTTGGGCGGTCGCCGCCGGCATTGCCAGCGGCTTCGGCATCTGGGCCACCCACTTCATCGCCATGCTCGCCTATGATCCCGGTGTCGTGCTCGGCTACCAGATCGATCTGACGGCGCTCTCGCTCGGCGTTGCGATCGTGCTGACGACCATGGCGCTTTTGATCGCCACCTACGCGCACGGCGCTTCCGGCTGGATCATCGGCGGCATCGTTCTCGGCTTCGGTGTCGCCTGCATGCACTTTCTCGGCATGGCGGCACTCGATGTGCCCGGGCGCATCCACTGGGACTGGACGCTGGTCGTGTCTTCCGTCGTCGCCGGCTCCCTCTTCGATATCGCCGCGCTACGCGCCGTCACGCATATCGACCGGCCGCTTAAGGCGAAGATCCTGGCGACGCTGTTCATGACGCTCGGTATCGTCGCCCTGCATTTCACCGCGATGGGAGCGGTCACGATCGAGGCCGACCTGCTCCTGCCGACGCCCGAAGGGATGATACAGCCACATTTCCTCGCTTTCGTCATCGCCGGGACGGCTTTCTTCCTGTTGACGATGGTCTTGCTTGCTGCCGGGTTTGCCCATCATGCCGAGTTGTCTGCCGCCGCCTCCGAGCGCGAGTTCGCCCGCTTCGTGAAAAGCGTCAAGGACTACGCCATCTACATGCTCGACGTGAAAGGCAACGTCGCAAGCTGGAATGCCGGCGCCGAGGCCAACAAGGGCTATACCGCCGACGAGATCATCGGCCGGAATTTCGCATGCTTCTACTCGGCTGAGGATCAGCGGGCAGCGTTGCCGCAACAGGCGCTCGACGAGGCTTGCACCAACGGAAAGTTCGAGTGCCAGGGCTGGCGCTATCGCAAGGACGGCACGCGCTTCTGGGCGCATGTGGTGATCGATCCCTTCCTGCATGAGGACGGCACCCATGCCGGCTTCATCAAGATCGTCAAGGATATCACCAAGGAAAAGGTCGATGCGGACCGCATTGCCGAGGTCAGCATGAACCTCGACATCGCGCTCGAAAACATGTCGCAGGGCATCTGCCTGTTCGACAGCGGCGACCGCCTGCTGCTGTCCAACCGCCGTTGCCGGGAGATCTTCGGTTTCTCCGAGACGTTGGCCGGAAAGGGCCTGACGTTTCACCAGATCCTCGACGAGGTTTTCGCGCGGGCCTATTCCGATCCGGCGATCGCCCGGGCAAAGTCGGAAGAACTTTACCAGAAGCACCGCGTGGACATGGTCGGCAAGGGCGGCGGCGACATCGTCGAGAAGCTGCCGAACGGACGCTCGATCCTGACCAAGCATCGCACGCTTGCCGATGGCGGCTGGGTCAGCACCTATGAGGACATCACCGAACGGCTGGACAGCGAGGAACAGATTTCCTTCCTCGCCCGTCACGACAGCCTGACGGGCCTGCCGAACCGGTTGCAGTTCAGCAATTACCTCGAGGAGGAGCTCGACGCCGCCGTCTGGTTCTCGCGCAAGGTCGCCGTCATCGGCATGGACCTCAACAAGTTCAAGGAAGTCAACGACCTGCATGGCCATGCGGCCGGCGATTTCGTGCTGGTCACGATTGCCCAGCGGATGAAGTCGTTGTTGCAGGAAGGTGAGTTCGTCGCGCGTTTTGGCGGCGACGAGTTCGCCGCCGTCAAGCGCTTCGAGGAACTGTCCGAACTGAACGACTTCGTTCGCCGTATCGAAAAGAGCCTGCATGAGGAAATGCGTTTCGGCGATTTCGAGCTGAAGTCCGGCGGCAGCATGGGCGTGGCCATCTACCCCCAGGATGCCGAGACGGCGGAAACGCTGATCAACAATGCCGACCTCGCGATGTACCGCGCCAAGGCGGCGCTCAACCAGACGGTCTGCTTCTACGAGGTCTCGATGGATGAGGCGGCTCGCCATAGGCGCAGCCTGGCCAACGACCTGTGGGATGCGATCGAAAAGAAGCAGCTTGCCCTGCATTATCAGGTGCAGAAGTCGGTAATGTCGGGCGACGTCATCGGTTATGAAGTGCTGCTGCGCTGGAACCATCCCGACCGTGGCATGGTGCCTCCGAGCGAATTCATTCCGCTTGCCGAGGAGTGCGGCGCGATCCTGCCGATCGGCGAGTGGGTTCTGCGTGAGGCCTGCCGCGAGGCCGCGGGCTGGCAGAGTGCGCACAAGATTGCCGTCAATCTCTCGCCGGTGCAGCTTGCCAATGGCGATATCGTCAGCCTCGTCGAAGACGTTCTGTCGGAAACCGGGCTCGACCCGAAGCGGTTGGAACTTGAAATCACGGAATCGACGATCATCGACGACAAGGAGCGGGCGCTTCTCACCCTGCGCCGGATCAAGGAGCTTGGGGTGACGATCGCAATCGACGACTTCGGCACAGGCTATTCGTCGCTCGAGACGCTGCGGTCCTTCCCGTTCGACAAGATCAAGCTCGACAAGAGCTTCATGTGGGAGGTAGAGGCGAGCCCGCAGGCCAAGGCAATCGTCCGGGCCATTCTCGCCCTCGGCCAAAGCCTCTCGGTTCCCGTACTGGCAGAAGGTGTGGAGACCCAGAAGCAGCTCGACATCCTGCAGGCCGAAGGCTGCGACGAGGCGCAGGGCTACCTGCTCGGGCGGCCGGCGCCGATCTCGAGCCACGTTTCCGGGAAGTCGAAGGTGGCGGCGGCCTGAAAGCCGCCATCGCTCGCCGGCCTCGGGATAGCCTCAGGGCGCGGCTGATGCAGACGCATGATAGTGCGGGGGCGCCTACTGGCGTAGCAGCGCCTTGCCTGCGCTTTCGACCAGGAAGCGCGGGAAGAAGAAGATGCCGTGAATCGTGCCGGAATAGCGCTCCTCGAGACCCGAGGATTCTCCGATGCAGAACACCGGCTGCTTGTGTCCCGAGTCCAGGCTGATCGTCGTCGAGAAGCAGAAGGACGAGCAGCTCGTGGCTGCCTGCTCGAACAGTTCGAGCACATGATTACGGTCTGCAGGGTCGTAGCAACGAACGAAGTTCAGCAATCCGCATTCACTCTCGTTGAGGCCATGGATCGCGGATGCCTTGTCGCCGAGCCGAAACAGGCCCGTCGACAGATCGCCCGACCAACCTTCCGACACGCAGAACTGCTCCAGGAATTCCTGATGCGGAAGACCGGAATGCATCTGTCCCGGCACACCGAGGGGAACTGAATTTGTTCTCGTGATCTTAAACACGGTCTACCCCAGCACTGCCCCTGGCGAATGTCGTTGTCCGACCAGGCAGCCACAATCCCCAATATACAACCATCGCCCGCCATCGCTCCATGGCAGCAAGACCACGCACGACAAGTCGTTTGGGTCTCTCTGTATGGAAAAGTCACCAAGTTGTGACGTCGCTCGCCAAGCGAAGTGATTTCGAAGGCAGGGCCGGCTTATTTTGCGATTAAATACTTATATGCTTTGCGTGATCGTCTCAAAGAGAGCTTGGACTCACAGTTAATATGAAAAATTTGAGCGATATTCCGCTCGCTTTAGGTTCGCCGTCCAGTCTCTCGTGAATCTCAGTCCACTTGGGCCGTTGTTATAGTTCGTTTTTTTTCGACTTCAACGCTTTTTTAGCGTCACTACAGCCGCCTTGTAATTTTTCCTGCGGACAGCTTTGACGTGCACGTGAAATGCGCCAGTGGATGTGTGCGAAAACAAGAAAGGGCGACCCGAGGGTCGCCCTTTCCGATCCGGATGGATCATCGTGGATCTGCTTGAACAGGTCCGCGACAAGGCTTTCGCCTTATCACATCATGTCCATGCCGCCCGTTCAGCGCGCTTGACGCGCTGAACCGCTTTAAGTGCATGGGCGAAGCTTTATGGACGATGCTGCGATTAAGGCTGGCGCCTTATCACATCATGTCCATGCCGCCCATGCCGCCCATGCCGCCCGGCATTGCCGGAGCGTCCTTCTTCGGCAGTTCGGCGATCATGGCTTCCGTCGTGACGAGGAGGCCAGCAACCGAAGCTGCGTCCTGAAGGGCGGTGCGAACGACCTTGACCGGGTCGATGATGCCCATGGCGATCATGTCGCCATATTCGCCGGTCTGGGCGTTGTAGCCGAAGTTGTCCTGGTCCTTGTCGAGGATCTTGCCGACAACGATCGAAGCTTCGTCACCAGCGTTCTCGGCGATCTGGCGGGCCGGAGCCTGCAGAGCGCGACGAACGATGTTGATGCCGGCTTCCTGGTCGTCGTTGACACCCTTGACGGTGATCTTGACGGAAGAACGCAGCAGGGCAACGCCGCCGCCCGGTACGATGCCTTCCTGAACAGCAGCGCGCGTCGCGTTCAGAGCGTCGTCGATGCGGTCCTTCTTTTCCTTGACTTCAACTTCCGTCGAGCCGCCAACGCGGATCACGGCAACGCCGCCAGCGAGCTTGGCAAGACGTTCCTGCAGCTTCTCGCGGTCGTAGTCGGAGGTGGTCTCTTCGATCTGAGCCTTGATCTGGGCAACGCGGCCTTCGATGTCGCTCTTCTGGCCGGAACCGTCGACGATCGTCGTGTTTTCCTTGGAGATCGAAACCTTCTTCGCACGGCCGAGCATGTCGAGCGTGACGTTTTCGAGCTTGATGCCGAGGTCTTCAGAGATCACGGTACCGCCGGTCAGGATGGCGATGTCTTCGAGCATGGCCTTGCGGCGATCGCCGAAGCCCGGAGCCTTGACAGCAGCAATCTTCAGGCCGCCGCGCAGCTTGTTGACGACCAGCGTAGCAAGAGCTTCGCCTTCGACGTCTTCAGCGATGATGAGGAGCGGCTTGCCGGTCTGAACGACAGCTTCGAGAACCGGGAGCATGGCCTGCAGGTTCGAGAGCTTCTTCTCGTGAAGGAGAACGAAGACGTCGTCGAGGTCAGCGACCATCTTTTCCGGGTTGGTGACGAAGTACGGCGACAGGTAGCCGCGGTCGAACTGCATGCCTTCGACGACTTCGAGTTCGGTCTCGGCAGTCTTGGCTTCTTCAACCGTGATGACGCCTTCGTTGCCGACCTTCTGCATCGCTTCTGCGATGTCGAGGCCGATCTGACGCTCGCCGTTTGCCGAGATCGTGCCGACCTGAGCAACTTCTTCCGACGTGTTGATCTTCTTGGCCTTGGCCTGGAGATCCTTGACGACTTCGCCGACAGCGAGGTCGATGCCGCGCTTCAGGTCCATCGGGTTCATGCCGGCGGCAACGGCCTTTGCGCCTTCGCGAACGATCGCCTGGGCAAGAACGGTCGCAGTCGTGGTGCCGTCGCCGGCGATGTCGTTGGTCTTCGAAGCAACTTCGCGGACCATCTGGGCGCCCATGTTTTCGAACTTGTCTTCGAGTTCGATTTCCTTGGCGACCGATACACCGTCCTTGGTGATGCGCGGAGCGCCGAAGGACTTGTCGATGATGACGTTACGACCCTTCGGGCCGAGCGTGACCTTTACGGCGTCAGCGAGGATATCGACGCCACGCAGCATCTTTTCGCGCGCGGTGCGGCCGAATTTAATTTCTTTTGCAGCCATTTGAGAAAACTCCCGGGCTCATTGCCCATTGGTTGTCATGGAAAGGTGTGGGTGACGGCTGATCAGCCGATGATGCCCATGATGTCGGCTTCCTTCATGATGAGAAGGTCTTCGCCGTTGATCTTGACTTCGGTGCCCGACCACTTGCCGAACAGAACGCGGTCGCCAGCCTTGACGTCAAGCGCAACAACCTTGCCGCTTTCGTCACGGGCGCCCGAGCCAACAGCGACGATTTCGCCTTCCTGCGGCTTTTCCTTGGCGGTGTCCGGAATGATGATGCCGCCCTTGGTCTTTTCCTCAGACTCGACGCGGCGGACGACAACGCGGTCGTGCAGCGGGCGGAAATTGGTGCTTGCCATTAGTCTAATCCCTCGATCAAATGACATATCGGATCGCTCATCGACCCGATGGATGGGTGTTAGCACTCTCGCTTGTAGAGTGCTAGCGAGGCCGAGATAAGGCTGGGTCCGGTGCGAGTCAAGGATTGGCCGTTTAAAAATTTCCGGCGACATGGTTATCGCGAGGCTTGGTAGGGTCGCTGCAGATTGCGGCCGGAACGGGCGCGAACATTGCTGTTGGAGGAATCCGCCGGAATTGGGGCAGTCAGCGCGCGGCTCGATCCGGTTGCTGTCGTAGGACCCGCTGGCCTGCGCCCATCTTCGGCCCGCACGCCCGAGTGCCTCACCTCGCCATCCGGTGCGCGGGCCGTTGAATCCTTGGGAATGGCGGCGTTTTTCGCGAGCCGAGGCTTGTATTCTCGGCCCTTCCTTGCCATGCAAGCCGGAAACCGAGTTTGCAGGAAGCCCGCATGGCCGCACGGATCAACAGTTTTCGGGAAATCGCAGGGCGCTACGACGTCGTGCTCTGCGACGTCTGGGGCGTTCTCCACAATGGTGTCCAGGCCTTTGCGTCCGCATGTGAAGCGCTGGCGGAGGCGCGCGCGGCGGGGCTGACGGTGGTGCTCATTACCAACTCGCCGCGGCCGAGCCCGAGCGTCAAGGTGCAGATCCGCGGGCTCGGCGTTCCCGATGAAGCCTATGATCGCATTGTCACGTCGGGGGATGTGACCCGCGGCTTGATTGCCGCTGCCGACAAGAAGATCTTCTTCATCGGCGCCGAACGCGACCTGCCGCTGCTCGAAGGGCTCGGCACCGAGATCGTCTCGTCGGAAGATGCGCAGACCGTCGTCTGCGCCGGCTTCTATGATGATGAAACCGAAACGCCGGAGCACTACCGCGCGACGCTGACGGGGCTTGCCAGGCGCAAGATCCCGTTCATCTGTGCCAACCCGGACCTGGTGGTCGAGCGTGGTCACCGCCTGATCCCGTGCGCCGGCGCCATCGCCAAGCTTTACGAAGAGCTCGGCGGCGAGGCGCGTATCGCCGGCAAGCCTTACATCTCGATCTACCGTGCGGCGCTGACGGAGGCCAAGGCTGTTCGCGGCGCGCTGGACCTGTCGCGCATCATCGCGGTCGGCGACGGCATGCCGACCGACGTCAAGGGGGCCCAGGATGCCGGTTTTGACCTGCTCTACATCAGCGCCGGCATTCACGCCCTGGAATACATGAACGAAAGCCGGACCGACGAGGCGAAGCTTGCGGCCTTCCTCAAGAAGGAAGGCGCTTCGCCGAAGTGGTGGATGCCCAGGCTCGCCTGACGGGGGAGATCGAGATGACGGTTTTTCATCGCAACGAGACCCGCGATCCGCTGCCCGAGCGCCTGCGTGGCGGCGTCGTCGCCATCGGCAATTTCGACGGCGTGCACCGCGGTCATCAGTCGGTGCTGGAGCGGGCGCTGGAAGAAGCCAAGGCCCGCGGCGTGCCCGCGCTGGTGCTGACCTTCGAACCGCATCCGCGCACGGTGTTTCGGCCCGACACGCCGGTGTTCCGCCTGACGCCCGCGCCATTGAAAGCCCGCATCCTTGAAGGCATGGGCTTTGGCGCCGTCATCGAATATCCGTTTGACCGCACCTTCTCCGAACTGTCGGCCTCCGACTTTATCCATCGCGTGCTCTTGGAATGGCTGCACGCCTCGCATGTCGTCACCGGCTTTGATTTCCATTTCGGCAAGGGGCGCGAAGGCGGCCCCGCCTTCCTGATGGCGGCGGGCGGCGACAATGGTTTCGGCGTGACGCTCGTCGATGCGTTTCGCGACGAGAACGCCTCGGTGATTTCCTC
Organism: Hyphomicrobiales bacterium; assembly: GCA_900469625.1. Classification (GTDB taxonomy): domain Bacteria; phylum Pseudomonadota; class Alphaproteobacteria; order Rhizobiales; family Rhizobiaceae; genus Ensifer. The sequence continues at coordinate 95,243 of UBXV01000007.1, read as the reverse complement.
GAGCTTCATCCGTGCGCTGCTGGGGCAGGGTGACGTTTCCCACGCCGCCGGCCTGCTCGGCTACCGCTATACGGTCGAGGCCGAAGTGATCGACGGCAAGAAGCTCGGGCGAACGCTCGGCTATCCCACGGCCAACATGCGCCTGCCGCCAGAAGTCGAGCTTCGCGCCGGCATTTATGCCGTGCGGTTCCGCCGGGCCGACGGCTCGCTTTATGACGGGGTCGCGAGCTTCGGCCGTCGCCCGACCGTCGACAGCGACGGCGAGGCGCTGCTCGAGACCTTCGTCTTCGACTTTTCCGGCGATCTCTACGGCGAGGTCTGTTCGGTCTCGTTCTTCGGCCACCTGCGCGACGAACTGAAATTCGACGGGCTCGACCCGCTGGTGGCGCAGATCCGGCAGGACGAGGAAGAGGCAAGGGCGCTGCTCTCCGGCGTCGCGCCCCTTGGCGATATCGACCGCCGGATCTGCTTTGCCTGAAAGAAATCCGTCGCGCCGCAGCGGCGGACCTTTTCAAAAGGCCGAAAACGCCTTAAACAACCGGCCACCATGACCCGGCACCGTCGACTGACCATCGATCAGCGAATTATCGGCCCGGCTTTCCGCGCGCACTAGGCCGCCGGAAGGTCCGGGATTTCGGCGTTTCCAGCGCCCCCAGTCATTTCTAGAGCGCCGCGCGTCTGCTGGACGCGCTCTGGTCGCTCTGAAACTTTGAAGCTGCGCATGATCCCTTCTAAAGATCGATCCCGATTTCGGGGGCTGCGCCAGATACCACCCTTTGGCATGCGCGATGATCCGCGCGGAAAAGATGATTGCAAAGACCATGACAGATACCGCTGAGAAGATCGACTATTCCTCCACCCTCTACCTGCCGCAGACCGAGTTTCCGATGCGCGCCGGCCTGCCGCAGAAGGAACCGGAAACGGTCGCCCGCTGGCAGAAGATGGGCCTCTACAAGAAGCTGCGCGCCTCGGCTGCCGGCCGCGAGAAATTCGTGCTGCACGACGGCCCTCCCTATGCCAACGGCAACATCCATATCGGCCACGCGCTGAACAAGATCCTCAAGGACGTCATCAACCGCTCGTTCCAGATGCGCGGCTTCGATGCAAACTATGTCCCGGGCTGGGATTGCCACGGTCTTCCGATCGAATGGAAGATCGAGGAGAAGTATCGCGAGAAGGGCCAGAACAAGGACGAGGTTCCGGTCAACGAATTCCGCAAGGAGTGCCGCGACTTTGCCGCCGGCTGGATCCAGATCCAGGCGGAAGAGTTCAAGCGTCTGGGCATCGAGGGCGACTTCGACAACCCCTACACGACGATGAACTTCCATGCGGAAGCCCGTATCGCCGGCGAACTGATGAAGATCGCCAAAATGGGCCAGCTCTATCGCGGCTCCAAGCCGGTGATGTGGTCGGTCGTCGAGCGCACGGCGCTGGCCGAGGCCGAAGTCGAATATGCCGACGTCGAAAGCGACATGATCTGGGTGAAGTTCCCGGTCACGGAAGGTCCGCAGGATCTGGCCGGCACCTTCGTCGTCATCTGGACGACCACGCCCTGGACCATCCCCGGCAACCGCGCGATCGCCTTCTCCTCGCGTTATGCCTACGGCCTTTATGAAGTTGCGACCGCCGAAAACGACTTCGGCCCGCAGCCCGGCGAAAAGCTGATCTTCGCCAAGCGCCTGGCCGACGAGTCCGCCGCCAAGGCCAAGCTCACCTTCAATTTCGTCCGCGATATCGAAGGCAGCGAGCTGGCCTCGGTCACCTGCGCCCATCCTCTGCACGGTCTGGGTGGCGGCTACGCCTTCAAGGTGCCGCTGCTCGACGGCGACCACGTGACCGACGACGCCGGCACCGGCTTCGTCCACACGGCGCCCAGCCACGGCCGCGAGGACTTTGACGCCTGGATGGACAATGCCCGCGCGCTCGAAGCTCGCGGCATATCCTCGGCGATCCCGTTCACAGTCGACGACGCCGGCTACTTCACCGCCGACGCCCACGGCTTTGGTCCGGACGCCGAAGGCGGTGCCGGCCGCGTGCTCGACGACAAGGGCAAGAAGGGCGACGCCAACGAACGCGTCATCAAGGCGCTCATCGGCCGCCAGGCACTGTTTGCCCGCGGCCGCCTCAAGCACTCCTACCCGCACTCCTGGCGCTCGAAAAAGCCGGTGATCTTCCGCAACACGCCGCAATGGTTCGTCTACATGGACAAGGGCTTCGGCGACGGCACGACGCTGCGCTCGCGGGCGCTGTCTGCCATCGACGACACCCGCTTCGTGCCGGGCACCGGCCAGAACCGCCTGCGCGCGATGATCGAAGGGCGCCCGGACTGGGTGCTGTCGCGCCAGCGCGCCTGGGGCGTGCCGATCGCGATCTTTGCCGACGAGCAGGGCGAGATCCTCGTCGACGAGGCCGTCAATGCTCGCATCCTCGACGCTTTCGAGCTGGAAGGTGCCGACGCCTGGTTTGCCGACGGTGCCAAGGACCGCTTCCTCGGCAACGACCATGACCACGAAAAGTGGCACCAGGTCATGGACATTCTCGACGTCTGGTTCGATTCGGGCTCGACCCACACCTTCACGCTCGAGGATCGTCCTGATCTGAAGTGGCCGGCCGACGTCTATCTCGAAGGCTCTGACCAGCATCGCGGCTGGTTCCACTCGTCGCTGCTCGAATCCTGCGCGACGCGCGGTCGTGCGCCCTACAACGCCGTTGTCACCCATGGCTTCACCATGGACGAGAAGGGCGAGAAGATGTCGAAGTCGAAGGGCAACACCGTTACCCCGCAGGAGGTGATGAAGGATGCCGGCGCCGACATCCTGCGTCTCTGGGTGATGACGACGGACTATTGGGAAGACCAGCGTCTCGGCAAGACGATCATCCAGACCAACATCGACGCCTATCGCAAGCTGCGCAACACCATTCGCTGGATGCTGGGCACGCTGGCACACGACCAGGGCGAGGAGATCGCCTATGCCGATCTGCCCGAACTCGAAAAGCTGATGCTGCATCGCCTGGCCGAACTCGATCAGGTCGTTCGTGAAGGTTACGATGCATTCGACTTCAAGCGGATCGCCCGCTCGCTGATCGATTTCTCGAATGTCGAACTCTCGGCCTTCTATTTCGACGTCCGCAAGGATGCGCTCTATTGCGACGCGCCGTCGAGCCTTCGTCGTCGCTCGGCACTTGCCGTGATCCGCAAGCTGTTCGATTGCCTGGTGCTGTGGCTGGCGCCGATGCTGCCCTTCACCTGCGAGGAAGCGTGGCTGTCGCGCAAGCCCGACCAGGTCTCCGTTCACCTCGAGCAGTTCCCGCAGATCCCTGCGGAATGGAAGAACGATGCGCTCGAAGCGAAGTGGGAGAAGATCCGCGCCGTGCGCACGGTCGTCACCGGCGCCCTCGAAATCGAGCGCCGCGAAAAGCGCATCGGTTCGTCGCTGGAAGCCGCACCGGTCGTCCATATCGCCGATCCGGATCTGCTGAAGGCACTCGAAGGTGAAGATTTCGCCGAAATCTGCATCACCTCCTCGATCACGGTCGAGGCGGGCGAGGGGCCTGCGGAGGCCTTCCGTCTGCCCGAGGTCGCGAAGGTGACTGTCGTGCCGCAGACGGCCGTTGGTCGCAAGTGCGCCCGCTCCTGGCGGATCACCACCGATGTCGGTTCGGACGCACTCTACCCAGAGGTGTCTGCCCGCGATGCTGCCGCACTCCGGGAACTTGGCTTCAAAGCTTAAGGGATCATTTACCGGATGAATTGCGCTTACTGCATTCATCCGGTAAAACCTGCCCGAAATTTGGCGGATTTCTCCGCCATGGGCGCTGTGTGGCCGCGCACGGGACGGTGGCCGGCTGGAAGGAATCTCATGGAAATGACGCGAGAGTTGCGACTGTTTGCTAGCGTTGCCGCCGTCCTGGCGAGCGGCCTGGTGCTTTCCGGCTGCATCGGCGGCCCGACCTATGGCACCGACAAGTCGGCAGGCGAGCAACTGATGGACGATCTCGGAAGCGCTGTCAGCATTGCTCCGAAGAGCGGCGCTCCGGTCAAGTATCAGCCCCGCCCGGGCCTGGTGTTGCCCCCGTCCGCCCAACAGACGGCTCTCGTGGAGCCGCAGACGTCGCTTGCCAGCCGCGAAGCCAACCCGCAATGGGTCGAGTCGCCGGAAGAAGCGCGCAGCCGTCTGCGCGAAGAGGCCGACGCCAACAAGAACAACCCGAACTACGTTTCGCCGCTCGCCAAGGCCAGCGCCAATGGTCGCCGTCTTTCGACCAAGGAGCAGCAGGAAGCCTATCGCGAGGCGCGCAAGATCGAGATGGGCGCCTATTCCGACAAGCGCCGCTTCCTGAGCGACCCGCCGCTTGAATACCGACGCCTGCCGGAAGGTGCCGAAGCCGATCTGGGCGAACCGGAGAAAGCCAAGGAGCGCCGCCGCAAGAAGGAAGCCCAGGTCAAGGATTCCGGCACCAAGTGGTACTGGCCCTTCTAAGTCATGACGATCAGCATCCGCGACGCGCGCCCTGATGACGCCGAGGTCATTCTGCGGTTCATCACCGAACTTGCCATCTACGAGAAGGAGCCGGACGCCGTCGAGGCGACGGTTGAATTGATCGAGGCTTCGCTCTTCGGTCCGGCCGCGCTCACGCGCGCGGTGATCTGCGAGAAGGACGGAAGGCCGGCCGGCTTCGCCATGTGGTTCTACAATTATTCCACCTGGCAGGCGCGCAAGGGGCTCTATCTCGAAGATCTCTATGTAACGCCCGATTGCCGCGGCTCCGGCGCCGGCAAGATGCTGTTGAAGCATCTTGCAAGGATCGCCGTCGAGGAGGGCTGTGGCCGCTTCGAATGGAGCGTGCTCGACTGGAACGAGCCGGCCATCCGCGTTTACGAGGCCGTCGGCGCAGAGCCGATGTCGGAGTGGACGCGCTACAGGCTCTCGGGCGCGGCGCTCGAAACCTTTGCTGCCGGGTGAGAGGTTCGGCCGCGTCAGCGTTTCGCGGCAAAGAAGTCCCTGAGAATATCGGCTGCCTCGCGCTCGCCAAGCCCGGAATAGACGTCCGGAACGTGATGGCAGGTCGGCGAGCCGTAAAAGCGCACGCCGCTGTCGACGGCGCCGCCCTTCGGGTCTTCGGCGCCGTAATAAAGGCGACGGATGCGGGCAAACGAGATCGCGGCCGCGCACATGGTGCAGGGCTCCAGGGTGACGTAGAGATCGGCACCCGTCAGCCGCTCGTCCCCGAGCGCCTGGCAAGCCTCCCGGATCGCCACGACCTCGGCATGGGCGGTGATATCGTTGAGCTCGCGGGTCCGGTTTCCGGCCCGCGCGATGATCTCGCCATTGAAAACGACCACGGCGCCGATCGGCACTTCGCCGCGCTGGCCCGCCTTTTTGGCCTCTTCGAGGGCCGCATCCATGAAGCGTGTCGTATCAGCCATCGCTCAAACAATAATTTCTCTTAACCCACGGGCTTCGACCTGATAGGACAGCCGCAAAAGGCAGGCAACACAAATGACATCCAAAGACAAGCCCACGCGGCCTGGCGGCAAGCCCGCCGGCCGGGACAAGAAACCTCACTTCGCTGGCAAGAAGGCGCAAGCGCCTCACGCCGGTGGCCCGCGGCCGCCCAAGGCAGGCCCGAAGCCCGCCGCTGCAGGCCCCAAGCCCGCGTCAGCAGGCAGCGACGAGCCGCAGCGCATCTCCAAGATCCTCGCGCGCGCTGGCGTAGCGTCGCGCCGCGATATCGAGCGCATGATCATGGAAGGCCGGGTTTCGCTGAACGGCGTCGTTCTCGACACGCCGGTCGTCAACGCAACGCTTGCCGACCATATCGAAGTGGATGGCCACGCCATCCGCGGCATCGAGCGCACGCGTCTCTGGCTCTACCACAAGCCGGCCGGTCTGGTGACCACGAATGCCGATCCGGAAGGCCGCCCGACGGTTTTTGACAACCTGCCGGACGAGTTGCCGCGTGTCCTGTCGATCGGCCGCCTCGACATCAACACCGAGGGCCTGCTGCTTCTGACCAACGACGGCGGTCTTGCCCGCGTGCTCGAACTGCCCTCGACCGGCTGGCTGCGCCGCTACCGTGTGCGCGCCCATGGCGAAATCGATCAGGACGAACTGGACAAGCTGAAGGAGGGCATCGCCGTCGACGGCGTGCTTTACGGCGGCATCGAAGCGACGCTCGACCGCGTGCAGGGTTCGAACGTCTGGATCACGATGGGGCTGCGCGAAGGCAAGAACCGCGAGATCAAGAACGTGCTCGGCGCGCTCGGCCTCGACGTCAACCGCCTCATCCGCATTTCCTACGGGCCGTTCCAGCTCGGCGAACTGCCGGAAGGCCATGTGCAGGAAATTCGTGGCCGCACGCTGCGCGACCAGCTCGGGCCGCGCCTGATCGAAGATGCCAAGGCGAACTTCGATGCGCCGCTCTACAACGATCAGTCGGCAACCGTTGCCAACGAGGCGCCGGAGGCAGACGCTTCCGATCCGCGCAAGCCTGAGCGCGCCAATCGTTGGGAAAAGCCGGAAGACAAGCGCGAGCGCGCGCTTTCCAAGCTCGACACCCGTCGTGACGACCGCCGCGATGGTGGCCGTGGCAAGGATGGCCCGCGCGGCAAGGGTGGCCCGCGTGACGACCGCGGCGATGCCAAGTTCGAGGACCGGCCGAAGCGCACGCCGGCGCAGCGCGCCCGCACGGCCAATGTCTGGATGGCGCCCGGCGCCCGTCCGCTGGCCGAGAAGAAGCCGAAATCGGCTGAAGGCGATGCATCGGCAAAACCGGTTCGTCGCGAGCGTCCGGAAGGCGCTCCGGCAACCAAGCGTTACGGCCGCAACAAGGACGGCTTTGCGACGAAATCGTCCGGCAAGTTCGATCCCGACCGCAAGGGCGGCACGCAGAGGGATTTCGATCGCCCGGCGTCCGTCGCTCCGGTCAAGCGTCGGGATGAAGAGGGCGAATGGATCAGCGCAAGCGAACCCGCACGCCGCAGCAAGGACGAAGGTCGCGATGGCGGTTTCGGCCGTCGCAAGTCGGGTGACGGCGGTGACCGCAAGTCACGCGATCATGGTGACCGTCCGCCGCGCCGCGAAGGCGGCGATCGGCCTGCCCGGTCCGAGGGTGGCCCGCGCAGCTTCTCAGACAAACCGCGCTTCCCGCGCGCCGATGGCGACCGTCCTGCTCGCCGCGAAGGTGGAGACCGTCCGCCGCGCCGCGAAGGTGGCGATCGGTCGTTCGGCGACAGGCCTGCTCGCTCCGAGGGCGGCCCGCGCAGCTATTCCGACAAGCCGAGAGCGCCTCGCGCTGAGGGTGATCGTCCTGCGCGCCGCGAAGGCGGTGATCGGCCGTTCGGCGACAAGCCTCGCGGCAAGTCGTTCGGTGGCAAGCCATCTGGCGGCAAGCCTTTCGGTGAACGTTCGGGCGGTCCGCGCGGCGGCAAGCCCGGTGGCGGCAAGCCGGCTGGCGGCGGCCGTCCCGGTGGCGGTGGACGTCCTGCAGGCGGCAAGCCGCGCGGCAGAGGAAACTAAGCCGTCGTGCGCATCGTTGGCGGAGAGTTCCGTGGCCGCAGTCTGGCCACGCCCAAGTCGAACGACATCCGTCCGACGACCGATCGGACGCGCGAAAGCCTGTTCAACATCCTGAGCCATTCCTACCCGGAGGCTCTTGATGGCACCCGCGTGCTGGATCTCTTTGCCGGCACGGGGGCCGTGGGCCTCGAAGCCCTGTCGCGGGGGTGCCGTCAGGCACTCTTCGTCGAGCAGGGCGTCGAGGGCAGGGGCCTGTTGCAGAACAATATCGAGGCCTTCGGCCTTCAGGGACGCGCCAAGGTCTTTCGTCGCGATGCCACCAGCCTCGGCTCGGTCGGCACGATGGAACCGTTCCATCTTGTCTTTGCCGATCCGCCTTATGCCCAGGGCCTGGGCGAGAAGGCATTGGAATCGGCGGCACGCGGCAATTGGCTGGTGCCTGAAGCCCTGGTCGTGCTGGAGGAGCGTGCAGACGTTCAGCCGGCGCCGTCGGCGGTTTTCGACCGGCTGGACGTCAGGGTGTTCGGCGACACCCGCATGCATTTTTACCGCTTCCGTGGCATCTGACGTCACATTTTTGGTTCGCTTGCAAAGCTAGGTTCTGACCCTAGACTGTCGATGGAGCCGGGGTGCATGTCGATGAAGCAGGACGTTTCCACAATCCGTACTTCGCCCGAAGGCACGAGCGAGCCTTCGGTCGCGCTGGCGCTCGGCGGCGGCGGCGCCCGCGGACTTGCTCATATTCATGTCATCGAGGCGTTCGACGAACTGGGCATCCGTCCCGTCGCCATCGCCGGTTCGTCGATCGGCGCCATCATGGGCGCCGGCATGGCAGCGGGCCTCAGCGGCGCCGAGATCCGTGAACATGCGCTTGCGACCGTCGGCCATCGCCGCGAGGTGGTCAATCGCCTGTGGCAGCTGCGGCCGGCAAGCTGGTCCGAGGCGATGAGCAATGGCTTTCGCTTCGGCCAGTTCAACATCGAGCGTGTGCTCAAGGCGTTCCTGCCCGAGGCCATTCCGGCGTCGTTTTCCGAACTCGCCATCCCGCTCAAGATCGTCGTCACCGATTATTACGGCCAGACCGAACACGTCTGCGAGACCGGCGATCTGCGCAAGGCGCTGGCCGCATCGGCGGCGCTGCCGGCGGTCTTCATGCCGGTGAAGATCCATGACCGGGTGATGATCGACGGCGGCATCTACAATCCCATTCCGTTCGATCACCTGCGCGGTGTCGCCGAGATCGTCGTTGGCGTCGATGTCGTCGGCGGCCCGGATGGCGACGGCAAGACGATCCCGAGCCGCATCGACAGCCTGTTTGGCGCCAGCCAGCTGATGATGCAGTCGATCATCGCCATGAAGCTGAAGGAAGGGGCGCCCGACATCCTGCTCAGACCCGACATCGGTCGCTACCGGGTCATGGATTTTCTGCGCGCAAAAGAAATCCTGGCGGCGACATCTGGCCTCAAGGATCAGTTCAAGCGCACGCTTGAAGCGCGCATGCGGACCGACGACGCGGCAAGTTGAAGCCACCGATCGGGCGGGCGGCGGATCAGGCGCTTTCGCGTGCTTCGGCCGACAATCCCGGCAGGATACTCTCGCCGGTTTCCGCCGAATGATCGACTTCGCGCTTCGGCTTGACCAGTGGCTCAGGGCGCACGGGCTGCGAATGCAACATGTCGCGGCCGGCGGTGATGCCCTCTGCCTCCTGTAGCACCAGGCGAGCCTCGTCGCGCCTGCGGATATCGTCCATGATCGCCTGTGCCTCGTCGTTGCCGACGCCCAGCGCCTCCAGCGTCTTTCGTCCGAACAGGAGGCCGGACTCGAAGGTTTCGCGCAATTCGTAATCGACGCCCTTTGCCCTGAGCTCCAGCGTGTGCAGCCGGTCGTAGGAGCGCGCGAAGATGCGGGCATCCGGATATTCGGCCTGGACCAGATCGACGATCCGGTCGGTGGTTTCCTTCTTCTGAGTACAGATGGCAATGAGCTTTGCCCGCTCGATGCCGGCGGCGCGCAGCACGTCGAGCCGGTTGCCGTCGCCGAAATAGATACGGAAGCCGAAGGTCGCCGCCTGGCGAACGCGGGCCGCCGAATGATCGATGATCGTCACGTCACGGCCGCCGGCCAAAAGGATCTGGGCCGCGATCTGGCCGAAGCGCGAGAAGCCGATCATCAGCACGTCGGCGTCGGCCCCTTCGAAATCCTCTTCCATCTCGTCGACCATATCCTCCTGCTCGCGCATCAGCCGCGGTGCGAGCATGGAGGCGATCGGTGTCAGCGCCATCGACAGTGTCACGATGGCAACGAGCAGCGAGCCGCTGCCCTGGGAAAAGACACCGGCGGTCGCTGCCGCGGTGAAGAGGACGAAGCCGAATTCGCCGCCCTGCGGCAAAAGCAGGCTGATGCGCACGGCATCGTTGTGATGGGATCCCGCCAGCCGGCAGAGCCAATAGAGCACGAAGCTCTTCACCAGCATCAACAACGGCACGGCGACGATGATCACCAGGTATTTGTCGATGATGACGTCGAGCTGCAGCGACAGGCCGACCGCCATGAAGAACAGTGCCTGCAGGATGCCGCGGAACGGCTCGATATCAGCCTCGAGTTCGTGGCGGTAGGAGGATTCGGCCAGGAGCACGCCGGCGAGAAAGGCGCCCATCGCCATCGAAAGCCCGGCCATCTGCATCAGCGTCGCAGCGCCCATGACGACCAGCAGTGCCGCCGCGATCATCACGTCACGCGCACCGGTACGGGCGATGATCTGGAACAGCGGATTGAGCAGGTAACGCCCGGCGGCGAAGAGGACGGCGATCGCGGTGATGGCGACGGCGAAATCCTCGAGCGGGGTCGTGGTATCCTCGGGCGCCTGGGCCGCCAGCAGCGGGATCAGGGCAAGCAGGGGAACGATCGCCAGATCCTGCAGCAACAGGATCGAGAAAGCGCGCTGACCGAAACGGGTGTTGCGATCGTTTCCTTCCTCGAGGATCTGCATGGCAAAGGCGGTGGAGGACAGCGCCAGGCCGAAACCGGCGATGATGCTTCCCGCGTGATCGAGCAGGCCGGTCAGCGCGATGCCGTAGGATAGGATTACACCGGTGATGAGGACCTGGGCGGTGCCCAGCCCGAAGATGTCGCGCCGCATCTGCCAGAGCCGCGATGGCTTCAGTTCCAGCCCGATGATGAACAGCAGGAAGACGACGCCGAGCTCCGAGACATGCAGGATCTCTTCGCCCTCTGTGATCGTCTGTGCGACCGGGCCGATGAGAACGCCGGCCGCGAGATAGCCGAGGATGGTGCCAAGCCCGAGGCGCTTGAAAATCGGTGCCGCGAGCACGGCGCCGCCAAGCAGCAACAGCGCCTGGGAGTAGATCATCGGGGTCGTCGTCATGCGCGCGGCTTTCGATATCGCCTCGTCCTGCCCTGGGGCAGACGAAGGTCTCGGCGGAGGTAACATTGCGGTGTAGGGACGGGAATCATGCCAATGCCCTTGATGCATGCTTCAGTGCACAATAAATGGGGCAGGAATGAAAGGCCACATCATGTCAGAAACGATCGATTCCGCCTCCCTCGAAAAACGTGCCGCCGAACTGGTGGAACTTGCCCGCAAGGCAGGCGCCGATGCGGCCGACGCCGTTGTCGTTCGCGGCCGTTCCCGCTCCGTCTCGGTTCGCCTCGGAAAAGTTGAGGCCACTGAAGCATCCGAAAGCGACGATTTCTCCTTGCGCGTCTTTGTCGGCAACCGCGTCGCCAGCGTCTCGGCCAATCCCGGCTTCGACCTGAAAGTGCTCGCCGAGCGGGCCGTGGCCATGGCCAAGGCCTCGCCGGAAGATCCTTTCGCCTCGCTTGCCGATGCGGACCGGCTGGCCAAATCCTATCCCGATCTCGAGCTTTTCGACGGGAGCGATGTTTCGACGGACGCCCTGACGGAAGCAGCGCTTGCGGCCGAGGAAGCAGCGCTCGCCGTCTCCGGCGTCACCAATTCCAGTGGTGCCGGCGCGTCGGCCGGCATGGGCGGGCTGGTGCTCGTCACGTCGCACGGTTTTTCCGGCTCCTACATGGCGACGCGTTTCGGCCGTTCGGTGAGTGCGATTGCCGGTGAAGGCACGAAGATGGAGCGCGACTACGACTACGACAGCCGCATCTACTTCGACGAGCTGCGCGCTGCCGACGACATCGGCCGCGTAGCCGGCGAACGGGCGGTGGCGCGCATCAACCCCCGCCAGGTTCCGACGGCAAAGAATGTGACCGTTGTCTTCGATCCGCGCATGGCGCGTGGTTTCGTCGGCCACATCGCCGGCGCCATCAATGGTGCGTCCGTCGCGCGCAAGACCAGCTTTCTGCGCGAAATGATGGGCAAGCAGATCATGAAGGCCGGCCTGTCGGTGACCGACGACCCCCTGATCGTCCGCGGCTCGTCGTCGCGGCCGTTCGATGGCGAAGGCGTCAGCGGCGGCAAGTTGACGATGGTCGAAGATGGCGTGCTGAACCACTGGTTCCTGTCGACCTCGGCTGCCCGCGAGCTCGGGCTTCAGACCAACGGTCGCGGCGTGCGCGGTGGCCCGACGGTCAATCCGGCTTCGACCAATCTGGCGCTCGAGCCGGGTTCGATTTCGCGCGAAGACCTCATCCGCAGTGTCGGAACCGGCTTCTACGTCACCGAACTGATCGGCCAGGGCGTCAACATGGTCACCGGCGAATACAGCCGCGGCGCCTCTGGTTTCTGGATCGAAAATGGCGAGCTTACATTTGCCGTCTCCGAAGTTACCATCGCCTCGAACCTCAAGCAGATGTTCATGGCGATCACGCCGGCTGACGATATCGACAGGAAATTCGGCGTTGCCGCACCGACGCTCGCCATCGAAGGCATGACGCTTGCGGGCCTGTAGGCCGCTGACGTCACAGGAAGGCAAAGGCGTTCGGCGACGTGCCGGCGCGTGAAGGATTGGAATGTCAGACAAAGCACCATCGACCGCGACATTGAAGGAGGATCTGGACCTGATCCTGTCCGCCGCGGTCGCCGCTGGCGAAACGGCGCTGCGTTACTTCCGCAACAAGCCCGATGTGCGCTGGAAGAACGAGGGGCGCTCGCCGGTGAGCGAGGCCGATATCGCCGCCAACGACGTCCTGAAGGAGCGTCTGCTTCTGGCCCGGCCGAATTACGGCTGGCTCTCGGAGGAGACCGACGACGACAACAGTCGCCTGTCCTGCGAAACGGTCTTCGTCGTCGACCCGATCGACGGCACCCGCGCCTTCATCGCCGGCAAGGATCTCTGGTGCGTCAGCGTCGCTGTCGTGCGCCGTGGCCTTCCTGTCGCCGGCGTTCTCTATGCGCCGGCGCTCGACGAGATCTTCCAGGCGACCGTGGATGGTCCGGCGCTGAAGAATGGCACGCGCATCGGCGTGCGCGCGGCAAGGGACGACGAGGCGCTGCATGTGGCGGTTGCCGAAGACATCGTCGCGACCCTTGCGCCGTCCTACGGCAGGGGCATCGTCCGGGTTCCGCATGTGCCTTCGCTCGCCTACCGGCTGGCCATGGTGGCCGACGGGCGGATCGACGGAACCGTCGTCAAGAAGAACTCCCATGACTGGGACCTTGCCGCCGCCGATCTCATCCTGCAAAGGGCCGGTGGCGCGCTCCATACACTGCAATCGCAAGGCCTGTCCTACAATCGCCCCAATGTCGTCCATGGCGTTCTTTGCGCGGCATCGAATGCCGCGTTGCCGGGATTGCTCGCAGCGTCCAGGACCCTTGAGGGCCATTGACCTTTCGGGCCGAATGCCGCAAACCAACGCCCATACCCTATAAGAAAATGGAATTCCGATGGCTCACGACTCCGAGAAGAAACAACGTCTGCATTTGGTCTTTGGCGGTGAACTGACGACGCTCACCGATGTTCATTTCCGCGACCTGGACAAGCTCGATATCGTCGGCATTTTTCCTGACTACGAAAGCGCCCATATCGCCTGGAAGTCGAAGGCGCAGATGACCGTCGACAATGCCCATATGCGGTATTTCATCGTTCACATGCATCGCCTGCTCGACCCGGAAAACGATTGATGCCGATGCCGAGGGCATGCGTGGCGCGTTGCTGCGCGCTCGCTGCATCTGACCTTCGCCCGGAATTTCCACTGGGCGAGGGCCTGACGCCATGAGCAGCTTTCGCGCCCGGCTGGCGCTTTCCAGCTATCGCTGGATCGGCTCGGCAATCTATCCGTTCGTCTGGTCCTATCTTGCCCTGCGCGCTGCCAAGGGCAAGGAGGATCCCGCGCGCCGCCGCGAGCGGTATGGTCATGCCAGCGTTGCCAGGCCGCAGGGCCCGCTCGTCTGGTTCCATGCGGCAAGCGTCGGAGAGACCAATGCGGTCATCCCGCTGATCAAGGAAATCCACCGGCGCGGCATCAATGTGGTTCTGACCACAGGCACGACGACTTCGGCGCGGGTGGCGGCAGGCCGGCTCGGCTCGGCGGTCATTCACCAGTACGTGCCGCTCGATTTCAAGCCGGCGGTCAATCGCTTTCTCGAATACTGGCAGCCGGATCTTGCCATCATCGCCGAATCCGAGATCTGGCCGATGACGATCCTCGAACTCGGTCGGCGCCACATCCCGCAGGTTCTGGTCAACGGCCGACTTTCCGACCGCACGTTCGCGCGCTGGAAGAAGCGGCCGGCGCTTGCCGACGCACTGTTTGAAAACCTCGCGCTCGTCATCGCCCAGTCTGATGTCGATGCCGAACGTTTTCGCACGCTGGGCGCGCTGCCTGTGATGGTATCGGGCAATCTGAAGGTGGATACCGATGCGCCGCCGCACGATCCGCAGGCGCTGAAGGAATATCGCCAGCAGATCGGCACGCGCAAGACCTGGGCGGCGATCTCGACCTTCGACGGCGAGGAGGCAGCCGCCGGCGTCGTGCACCGGGCGCTCAAGGAGCGCACCGGCCTTCTGACCATCGTCGTACCGCGGCACCCGGAGCGCAGCGACGCGATCGAAGCGGCGCTGACGGCCAAGGGCCTGAAGGTCGCGCGCCGCACGCGCCGCGATCCGCTGACGCCGGATGTCGACATCTTTCTCGGCGATACGATCGGCGAGATGGGGCTCTATCTGCGCCTGACGGAGGTCGCCTTTGTCGGCCGTTCGCTGTTTGCCGAAGGTGGGCAGAACCCGCTGGAACCGGCCATGCTCGGCTGCGCCGTTCTTTCGGGCGGCAATGTCCAGAACTTTCGCGAGACCTATCAGATGCTCGCCAAGAACGGCAGCGCCAAGATCGTGCGCGACGTCGAGATGCTGGCCAAGGGTGTCAACTATCTGCTCGCCAACGACGACATGCGTCGCTCGATGATCGATGCCGGCCTTGAAACCGTGCAAGAGATGCGAGGCGCTCTGTCCGCGACGATGAAGGGATTGGAGCCCTATATCAATCCGCTCGTCGTCAAGGCTCGGCTCGAGCCGCGCAACGACCTCTGAGCGCACCGGGAGACGTGAGATCACCATGAGCGCACCGACAGCCATTGCCGGCATCCTGTTCGACAAGGACGGGACGCTGCTCGATTATGCCAAGAGCTGGGTGCCGGTGAACTACGAGCTGGCGAAGATCGCCGCCAAGGGCGATGAAGCGCTGGCTCGCACCCTGCTCGAGGCGGGCGGCATGGACGCGGATACTGGTCATGTGCTGCCCGACAGCCTGCTGGCGGCCGGTAATACAGTCGAGATCGCCACCGGCTTCGTCGCGGCCGGTGCGCCGTTCACCGTGGAGGCGTTGACGACGCTGCTCGACGGGTTGTTTGCCCGCTCGGCCGAATATGCGGTGCCCGTCACCGACCTCGGCTCGTTCTTTGCCGGCCTGCATGCGAAGGGCTATCGTCTCGGCGTCGCCTCCAGCGACAACGAACGCTCGATCCGCGAGACAGCCCGGCGCTTCGGCTTCGACAGCTACCTGCACTACGTCGCAGGCTACGACAGCGGCTACGGCGTCAAGCCGGAGCCCGGCATGGTGCTCGGCTTCTGCGCCGCCACGGGGCTCGATCCGCAGCAGGTCGTGGTCGTCGGCGACAACAATCACGACATGCATATGGGCCGCAACGCCGGTGTCGGCATGACCGTCGCTGTGCTGACCGGCACCGGCTCGCGCCAGTCGCTGGCCGCTGCCTCCGACCACTGCCTGGCCGATATCACCGAGCTTGAGGCCGTCCTCTAGGTTTTCCGCTGAACCTGTCGTCGATTGCCACGGGGGTAGCAACCGTGGCCGCATGGCCGGATGGCGGCGAGGAGAAACACCGACAGGTAAGCCAAACGCCGAACACAGGGTGCGTGGCAGGTCGCGCAATCGCGCAAATGTCGGGGAACGGCTCGCCGTGCCGGCTGAAAAGCGGATTTCCGGGCTGGAACGCCGTCGATCTTCATGTGGAAACCCGGGATCCCCGCGGGATCACCGGGTCTGGCGTGACAGCCATTGTCTTGTGCCGCTTGCCTTTTTCCGCGTTCTGACGTTTTTTGTCGGCGAATACGCCGTCGCCGGTTTTTCGGGCCGTGGCGGCAAAGATGGGCATCGTCCTTCCCGGAAGGACCAGGCGGGGGCCGCGGAAACAAAGATGGTATCGGAAGCGCCGCCGTTCTGGTGGACCAAGGCGGACTGGCGTGCCCGGGCTTTGTGGCCGTTTTCCTGGATCTACGGTCGGGTCGCCGGCCTGCGCATGGATCGTGCCCGCAGGGCATCGGTGCCTGTTCCCATCATCTGCATCGGCAATTTCACGGTCGGGGGCGCCGGCAAGACGCCGACGGCGATCGCACTTGCGCGCGCCGTCAAGGCGAAGGGCCTGAAGCCGGGCTTCCTCAGCCGCGGTTACGGCGGTTCGCTGGATGTGACGACCATCGTCGAGCCGGAACACCACCGGGCGCGCGACGTCGGCGACGAGCCGCTGCTTCTGGCGCGTGAAGCGTTGACCGTCGTCTGCCGACGCAGGGTCGATGGCGCCCGCCGGCTGGTGGCCGAAGGCGTCGATATCATCATCATGGACGACGGATTTCAGAGTGCCCGGTTGACGTTCGACTTTGCGCTGCTGGTCATCGATTCCCGCCGTGGCATCGGCAATGGCTTCCTGGTGCCGTCAGGCCCTGTGCGCGCGCCGATCTCCAATCAGCTGCGCCACGCGACCGCCCTGTTGAAGATCGGCGACGGGGTAGAGGCGGACGCCCTGATCCGCCGTGCCGCGCGCGCGGGCAAGCAGATCTACGAGGCCGAGGTCGTGCGGCTCGACGACGGTTCGCTGAACGGCGTCAAGGTGCTGGCCTGGGCCGGCATCGCCGACCCGGAGAAATTCTATCGCACCGTGCGCGAGACCGGTGCCGTCATCGAGGAAACCCGCAGTTTTCCCGATCACCATCATTTCTCGGACGACGAGATATCGGAACTTCTCGACCGTGCAGCGGCACTCGGCTGTGTCCTGGTGACGACCTCCAAGGACATGGTTCGCCTGGAGCCCGGCCACGGGCGGGCAGCGGAGCTGGCAGCGGCGAGCCGGGTGATCGAGATCGACGTCAGCTTCGACGACCCCTCGGCACCGGCAAAGATCGTGGCGACAGCGTTGTCGGCCGCGCGCGCCCGCAAGCTGCGGGAAGCGGAGCGGAAATGAGCTTCTGATCGGCATTGCGGCGTTTCCGTCCACGACGGATCACGCGCGCGTCTGATCTCGCTCGTTCGGTCATGTCGCGGTCGGCATCGTTTCCAACCGCCTCCGGAAATGGATTAGCGGCGCTGGTTTGGCAGGGCGCCTGCGCGCTTCTCGGCCTCGAGCGACGCTTCCGCATCGACATAGGGCTCCTGCCGGGCAACGCTCCAGTAGCGCAGTTCGTCGACCGGGATGGTCTTGCCCGTCATCGCGCAGACGACGTGCGAGCCGGCGAGAACGATCTGGAAGTCGCCGTCGAGATAACGGATCTTCGCTTCGCGCGATGCGCTTCCTTCAAACCGGTTCATCATTGTCGGAGCCTATTCTGCCTTCTTGGTCTGATCTCTGATCTAGCTCGCCAACCGGCAAAATGCCAGCGCATTTCATCGCCTCGTGCCTGCGCAGTCAGCTCCTGCCGAACAGTCGCTCGATGTCGGAGAGCTTCAGCTCGATATAGGTCGGACGCCCATGGTTGCACTGGCCGGAGCCGGGCGTCGCCTCCATCTGGCGAAGCAGCGCGTTCATCTCCTCGGTGCGCATCCGGCGGCCCGAGCGGACCGAGCCATGGCATGCCATCGTCGCGGCAAGATATTCGAGCCGGCTCGCCAGGCCGCTCGCCGTGTCCCATTCGGCAATCTCGTCGGCGAGCTGGCGCACGAGGGCCGTAGCGTCCATCTCGCCGAGCATGGCCGGCGTCTCCCTGACCGCGATGGCGCCAGGCCCGAAGCGCTCGATCCCGAGGCCGAGGCGCGAAAGCTCGTCCGCATGGGTCATCAGCCGGTCGCAGTCGTCCTCCGAAAGGTCGACGATCTCCGGGATCAGCAATGCCTGCGCGGCGACGGGCTTGGAATGCAGCGCCGTGCGCATCGTCTCGAACACCAGACGTTCGTGGGCGGCGTGCTGGTCGACGATGACGAGGCCATCCTGCGTCTGCGCGACGATGTAGTTTTCGTGCAGCTGGGCGCGCACCGCACCCAGCGGAAACGACTGTGGTGCCGGCGTGTCGGCAATCGGCCGCTCGGGCTCGCTCAAGGGGGGCGATGCTGTGCGGGCCGACGGCGCCGAGAAGGCGGCAAAGCTCGCCTGCGGCGTCTCGGACAGGCCGCGCACGATCGTGTCGAAATGCGTTGGCCGGGAAGGCGAGGTCTCCGCGCTCCACGGCTGCTGCGGACGGTACTGCCCCGAGCGAAATGCCTGCATCATGCCGCTTGCGCCCGTCGTTGAGGCGCGATCGCCTTCGCGCGCCAGGGACTGGCGAATGGCGCCGATGACCAGCCCGCGCACGAGGCCCGGATCGCGGAAGCGGACGTCCGATTTTGCCGGATGCACGTTGACGTCGACGAGGGCCGGATCGAGCGTGATCGACAGCACGGCCACGGGATAGCGGCCGTGTGGTATCGTTTCGGAATAGGCGGCGCGAATGGCCGACAGCAGCTGCTTGTCCTGCACCGGGCGCCCGTTGACGAACACATATTGCTGCAGCGAGTTGCCGCGGTTGTAGGTTGGCACGCCGGCAAAGCCGGTAAGCTCGATGTCCTCGCGCTCGGCATCGATCTCGATGGCGTTGTCGCGAAAATCCTTGCCGAGCACTTGCGCCATGCGGGCGAGCCGGTCGTCGCCGGTGGCCGGAAACTCCAGTGTCGTGCGGTCCGATCCCGACAGCACGAAGCGCACCTTCGGAAAGGCGATCGCCATGCGCCGCACGACATCGGAGATCGCCGATGCCTCGGCCTTTTCCGACTTCATGAATTTGAGCCGGGCGGGCGTGGCAAAGAACAGGTCCCGCACCTCGACGACGGTGCCGGTGTTGGCGGGCGACGGGCGCACGGGGTCTGTCTTGCCGCCGGCAATTGTGATGATGGCGCCTTCGGTTGCGCCGGCCGTGCGCGTGGTGATCGAAAGCCGGGAGACCGATCCGATCGAGGGCAGGGCCTCGCCGCGAAAGCCGAGCGTGCGGATATCGAAAAGGTTGTCGTCGAGCTTCGAGGTGCAGTGCCGCCTGACGGCCAGCTCCAGATCCTTGGGCTGCATGCCGGCGCCGTTGTCGGTCACCCTGAGCAGCGTCTTGCCGCCTCCGGCGGTGGCGATCTCGATCCGGGTCGCGCCGGCATCCAGCGCGTTCTCGATCAGCTCCTTGGCGGCGCTGGCCGGTCGTTCGATGACTTCGCCGGCGGCGATCTGATTGATGAGGGTTTCGGAGAGCTGCTTGATGGCCATCGCCTATTTTCCCGGATTCGCCGGCGGAACGGAAGCGAAATTAAAGGTCCATCCCCGTTCGCGTGCCTGGAAACTGGGCCTTTGCTTGTGCAACCAGTTGGTGCACCCAAAATTGAGGCGGAGATTTAATTGCCCCTTAATATTCTGCTGCGATTTTCCACAACAACCTGAATGATCACGGGTTTTGTCTTTGGAGCACTGCGGCGTTGCTGGACGTCGCATCCACCCGCTCGAAGAGACGCCTTTCAAGGCCACCCCAGCATGTCCCGAAATGAAACCGCCGCAGGGGCGAGTGAGGACAGCGCAATGAACGATGGGGCGCCGAACGGCGCGGACATCAACAGGATCATTCTCGAGGCGAGCAGCGATGCGCTCGGCTTCGCGATGCTTGTCTGCGGGCGGGACGACACCATCCTCTTTGCCAGCCGCACCATGCTGCAATATTTTCCCGTGCCCGCCGAGATGCTCCTGCCCGGCACGCGCCTGCGCGATTTTCTCGGCGCCGTCTATGACACGGGCGTTCGCCCGGGCACCGTGCCCGAGAACAGCCGTCGTCGCACCAACCGCGAAGACTGGATTGCCGAGCACATGGCGCTGCACTGGCGCGAACGCTACGAAAACGTCGAGCGATCCGGCCGCACCCGCTGGGTGTCGATGCGAAAGCGCCGTCTCTCCAGCGGCATCGGCATCCTGTCGATCACCGACGTCTCCGACCAGAGAAAGCGCGACGAACAGCTGCAGACGGATCTCGAGCGGGTCGAACTGACCGAGGAGATCCTCGACGCCCAGCCCAATCCGATCTGCGTCAAGGATCGCAATCTCAATTACATCGCGGTCAACAAGGCCTTCTGCCTCATCCACGATCTCTCCCAGGAGGCCATCCTCGGGCGCTCCGCCTGGGATCTGGTCGAGAGCGACCTTGCCGAACGGTTCGAACTGTCCGACCGGCGGGTGCTTGAAACCGGAAAGCCGCATTCGGAGGCCGAAAATATCGTTCGCGCCGATGGCAGCGACCTTTGGGTTCTGACCCGCAAGTATCGCGTCGGCATGCCCGGCCGTCATTTCGTCGTCACCTGCATGAACGATGTCACCGACATCGCCGGCTGGCATCACGGGGCACAGGACGGCTCGCTTCCCGCCAGCCTGCAGATCAACGATTACAGCATTTTTGCGCCGGCCCAGAATTTCTACGATCCGTTCCGGGCGCTGAACGTGCAGCAACTGGTCGAAGCTGGTTCGATGATCGAGACCCTGCCGGCGCGGGGCTTGCGCGTGCTGCTTGCCTCCGCAGACCGCTCTACGGAGGAACGCCTCGTTGCCCGGTTGCGTGGCTCCGGCCTCGAGGCCTGCGCGGTGCGCAATATCGACGAACTGACCGCTTTCGGCATGGCGGCCGAAAGCGCAGGATTGAAGCTCGATATCCTTTTGCTCGACAGCGACTTTCCGGACGGTCAGCACGTCGCGTCCGCGTGGCGCAATTGCCCTGTTGTCACCGTGACGGCGGAAGAGGATGCCGGTGCCGTGCTGGCGGAAGTCTTTCGCGTTTGTGCCGAACGCCCGCACGCCCCGCCGCTGCTGCAGTCGGACTGGTCGCTTTCCTTCGATGCGGAGGACGTCACTGCCGTTGCGGCTCCGGTCTCCCATGTTGACGTGCTCGTCGCTGAAGACAATCAGATCAATCAGTTCGTCTTCACACAGATCCTGGAGGGGCTCGGCGTATCCCACCGCATCGCCGCCAACGGCCGCGAGGCGGTCGAACTCTGGCATGAGCTTCAGCCCGCTCTGGTGCTGATGGATGTGTCCATGCCGGTCATGAATGGTTTCGACGCGGCGGTTGCGATCCGCACCGCGGAAAAGACCAAAGGGCGCAGGACGCCGATCATCGCGGTCACGGCGCATGCCCTCGATATCGACCTGCAGCAGAGCAAGGCGTCGGGCATGGATGATCACATCATGAAACCGGTCAGTCCCGATATGATCGAGGCCGTTTTGCGCAAATTCATGCCGGCAAAGGCGATGCGAACGACAGGTTGAGCAAAAACCGTGTCAACTCGCTAGAATTGGGGATGTCGATGGCAGATCTAGGAGCGGGGCGATATCGGATTGTTAACCGCCGATTGCGATCTTCTGCACCGTAGAGCCAAAAAGTGTAGAGCCCCGCCGGAATGCATCGCAGCCCCATAGCCATTCAAGCCCAGACCCTGCCGGAAGCGCACTGCCGTCCTGCGGGCGGGGAGGATGCGCGGGATGTGCTGATGTCCGACCCGCGCCGCTCGTTTGTAGCTTGGGCGATGGGCCGATGATCTCAGGCGAAACACCCTATCATCGGATCGGCAGGGAGCCGCCTGTTGCCAGTTCGGTCGACCCGTTGACCGGGCTTGGCGATGCCCGTCAGTTGCGCAAGACCTTTTGCGATCTGGCTGAAGAGCGCGCCAGCGATCCGGCGCCCTTTACCATCGGCCTTGCCAACATAGATGGTTTCAAGCCGATCAACGACCTCTTCGGTCCGCAGGCCGGCGACGAAATCCTTTGCCAGGTTGCCCATCGGTTGAAGGCCTGCGCGCCGGAAGGCGCGACGATCATCCGCTCGGAGAGTGACGAGTTCGCCTTCGTCCTGCCGCTCGTCTTCGAGCGCAAGGGCGCGGAAAAGGTCGGCCAGATGCTGAAGGAGGTGCTGTCGGCACCCTTCGATCTCGGCGACCGCAACGTGCGCCTGTCTGCGTCGTTCGGCTTTGCGGTCTATCCCTTTGCCGGTGAAGTCTTCGAGGATCTGCTGAAAAGCGCCGATACGGCGCTCTACCGTTCCAAGCGTCGCGGTCGCGGTCAGATCACCGTCTATTCGCAGGAAATCGCCCAGGAGATGAAACGCGCGACGCAGCTTGAGCAGGCGCTGCGCAATGCAATCATCGCCAACGAGGTCGATGTGCATTTCCAACCGATCGTCGATCTGCGCAACGACGCGGTTGTCGGTTTCGAAGCGCTTGCCAGGTGGTGCGACGCCGACCTGGGCTATGTCTCGCCGGCCGTCTTCGTGCCTTTGGCGGAAGAGCGAGGCTTCATCGAATCACTTGCCGAGACGCTGCTGCGCAAGGCGGCACATGCCGCTCTGTCCTGGCCGAAAGAGTTGTTCCTGTCTTTCAACCTGTCGTCTGCACAGCTGATGGACCCGGCGACCAGCACGCGCCTGCTGACGATCATCAACCAGATCGGACTGGACCCGCGACGGCTGGAGCTGGAAATTACCGAGACGGCCGTCATGGCCGATGCGGAAACCGCGCAGAAGATCGTGACCGAGCTTCGCGCAGCCGGGGTCCGCGTCTCGCTCGACGATTTCGGCACCGGCCAGTCGAGCCTCGGGCGCCTTCGCGATTTCTCGTTCGACAAGGTCAAGATCGACCGGGCTTTCGTGTCGCGGATTTCGGCGGACCGGGCCTCCGAGCATATCATCAAGGCCATCGTCTCCATGTGCGAAGGCCTCGAGCTCGAGGTCGTTGCCGAGGGCATCGAGGATTTTTCCGAAGCATTGAAGTTGAAGGCGCTCGGCTGCGGCATGGGGCAGGGCTACTTCTATGGCAAGCCGGCCGATGCCGTTGCGACGATGCGCTATCTCTCAGACCGCTATCGCGAGGTTGCAGCGCAGCTTTAGGCCACGAGGGAGATCGTCAGTCAGCGATGATCTCCGTCCGGTTCCGCGTGCCTTCCGCCAGCAACCAGTCTCTCACCCGCCGCGCCTGATTGTTGAGCTCGCGCGAGCGCGGCCAGACGACGTAGAATGCCAGTCCGGTTTTCAGCACATGGCTTCCGACCGGCACAAGCGCGCCGGAGCGAACCTGGGGATCGGTCAGATGCTCCCAGCCGAGCGCCACCCCTTCGCCCGACAACACCGCCTGGATCACCAGAACATAATCGTTGATCGCCAGGCGCCGGGCCTGCGGCGGGTAGGCGAGGCCGGCGCTGGCAAACCACTCCGTCCAGTCGCAGGCACGCCGCACCGGCTCCTCCAGGTGAATGAGGTTGTGGCGCAGGAGCTCGGCCGGCGTGCGCGGCAAGCCGTGCTGCTCGATATAGGCTGGCGTTGCAACCGCATTGACGACTTCGTCCGCCAGGAGGGCTGCATGGTAGCGCGGCCAATGGCTCGGGTCGCCGCCGCGAATGCCGAGCGGGATCGGCTCTTCGTCGAGGTCGAGGTCGCGCACGCTCGTCTGGATCCTCAGATCGATCTCGGGCAGGTCTTCGCGCATGCGGTTGAGGCGCGGCAGCACCCACATCGAGGCAAAGGCGGTCGAGGCCGCAAGCGTCACATTGGTCTCGCGCCCCTTGGAGCGGATGTCTTCCGCCGACTTCTGGATGCGCGACAGGCCGACGGAAACGTCGGCGTGAAACTTCTCGCCCGCCTCGGTCAATTCGACGGCGCGATGGACTCGGTGGAAGAGCGGTACGCCCAGCTGTTCCTCGAGGCCGCGAATGGCATAAGAGACGGCCGCCTGCGTCATGCCGAGCTCGTTGGCGGCGCGGGTGAAGTTCTGGTGGCGGCCTGCTGCCTCGAAGACGATGAGGCTCGCGGCCGACGGGAGCAGGCGACGTAGATTTTCCATAACTTGAGCTTATCGCAAGGCTCAATTTTTTCCAGCGTTACAATGCATTTTTTCGCCAATACCATCATCTCAAATGATGGGAGAACGGCGATGGAAATGACGGCTGTGGCAGCGGGCGAAGCGCCGAGACGGACACGAGGCTCAAGGCCGCATCGCGGCGGTACAGCGACTAGGGATCTTGGTGTCCCCTACATCGTCCGCAACATTCCGACCTACGATATCCTGAGCGAGGACAATCTGCTGCGGATCGAGGCGATTGCCGACCGCATCCTCGCGGAAGTCGGCATCGAATTTCGTGACGATCCGGCGGTGCTTGATCATTGGAAGCGCGCCGGCGCCAAACTCGACGGCTGTCGGGTGACGTTCGAACCGGGCATGCTGAAAGAAATCGTCAGCTCCGCGCCGCGACAGTTCACCCAGCATGCCCGCAACCCCGCCCGCAGCGTCGAGATCGGCGGCAAAAATGTCGTGTTCTCTCCCGCCTACGGCTCCCCCTTCGTCACCGACCTCGACAATGGCCGCCGCTATGGCACGATCGAGGATTTCCGCAACCTGATCAAGCTGGCGCAGTCGAGCCCGTGGCTGCATCATTCGGGCGGCACCATCTGCGAGCCGGTGGATGTGCCGGTGAACAAGCGCCACCTCGACATGGTCTATAGCCACATCAAGTACTCCGACCGGGCTTTCATGGGCTCGATCACCGCGGAAGACCGGGCCGAAGACTCCATCGAAATGGCCCGCATTCTCTTCGGGCGCGATTTCGTCGATGAGAACTGCGTCATCCTCGGCAACGTCAACGTCAATTCGCCGCTCGTCTGGGACGGAACGATGACGAAGTCGCTGCGGGCCTATGCCCGGGCAAACCAGGCGGCGGTTATCGTGCCCTTCATTCTCGGCGGCGCCATGGGCCCTGTCACCAACGCCGGGGCGATCGCGCAGTCCTATGCCGAGACGCTCGCCGGCTGCGCCTTGACCCAGCTGGAACGCAAGGGTGCGCCCGTGATCTTCGGCAACTTCCTGTCGTCCATGTCGTTGCGCTCCGGTTCGCCGACATTCGGCACGCCGGAGCCGGCGATTGGCAGCATGGTCGTCGGCCAGCTGGCGCGTCGGCTCGGCTTGCCGCTGCGCTGCGCCGGCAACTTCTCCAATTCGAAGCTGCCCGACGCCCAGGCGATGCAGGAAGGCGTGATGTCGATGCTGTCGGCAGTCCATTGCGGCGCCAATTTCATCTTGCACTCGGCCGGCTTCGTCGACGGGCTCCTGGCCATGTCCTACGAAAAGTTCGTCATGGACACGGACTTCTGCGGTGCGTTGCACTCCTATCTCGCCGGCGTCGTCGTCGACGACAATTCGTTGGCCATGGATGCCTTCCTGCAGGTGGGGCCGGGCAGCCACTTCCTCGGCTGCGACCACACGATGCGCAACTACCAGACCGCATTTTGGGATTCCGGGCTGTCCGACAACGAGCCGTTCGAAAAATGGACGGAGGAAGGCGGAACCGATATGGCGCAGAGGGCAAACCGCAGCTGGAAGAAGACGCTTGTCGAATACGAAGCGCCGCCGCTGGACGTGGCAATCGACGACGCTTTGATCGACTATGTCGCCCGGCGCAAGGACAGCATGGCGGACGCCTGGTACTGAACTTTGGCCAACCGCAAGGGACACGAACAACACCGGTAATTATGGAGTGCCCCTGTCCGCACCCGGCAGGTGGCGCTCAAGGGAACAGACATGACGCTGCCGAAAGACCCGCTGCTCCAGCCCTACCACCTGAAACACCTGACGCTCAAGAACCGGATCATGTCGACGGCGCACGAGCCGGCCTATTCCGAAGATGGCATGCCTAAAGATCGGTACCGCCTCTACCACCTGGAGAAAGCCAAGGGTGGCATGGCGCTGACGATGACGGCGGGCTCGGCCATCGTCTCGGAGGATTCGCCGCCCGCCTTCGGCAATCTCCACGCCTATTCCGACGAGATCGTGCCCTGGCTGAAGAAGATCGCCGACGACTGTCATGAGCACGACACCGCGGTGATGATCCAGCTCACCCATCTTGGCCGGCGCACGGGCTGGAACAAGGGCGACTGGCTGCCGGTCCTCTCGGCCTCGCCGGTGCGCGAGGCGGCGCATAGGTCATTCCCGAAGGAAATCGAAGACTGGGATATCGAGCGTATAGTCGCCGACTATGCGACGGCTGCGGCCCGCATGCAGGCGGCCGGCCTTGATGGTATCGAGCTCGAGGCCTATGGCCATCTGATGGACGGTTTCTGGTCGCCGGCGACCAACCAGCGCGACGACGATTTCGGCGGCTCGCTCGATAATCGCCTGCGCTTTACCCACATGGTGCTCGATGCGATCCGCACATCCGTCGGACCGGATTTTATCGTCGGCATGCGCATGGTCGCGGACGAGGATTGGGACAAGGGCCTTTCAAAGGCGGAGGGCATCGAGATCGCCCGCCGTCTGGCAAATTCCGGCAAGGTCGATTTCCTCAATGTCATTCGCGGCCATATCGACCATGACGCGCCGCTCACCAAGGTGATCCCGATCCAGGGCATGGCGGCCTCACCGCATCTCGATTTTGCCGGCGAAGTCCGGGCGGCAACCAAGTTTCCGGTGTTCCATGCGGCCCGCATCGCTGATGTCGCGACCGCCCGCCATGCGATCGCCGAGGGCAAGCTCGACATGGTCGGCATGACGCGCGCCCATATCGCCGATCCGCATATCGTCCGGAAGATCAAGGAGGGCAGGGAGGCCGAAATTCGTCCCTGCGTCGGCGCGACCTACTGTCTCGATCGTATCTATGAGGGCGGCGGCGCGCTTTGCATTCACAATGCCGCAACCGGACGCGAGGCCATGGTCCCGCATGTCATCTCAAGGAGCGATGGTGCAAAGCGGAAGGCGATCGTTGTCGGTGCCGGACCGGCCGGTCTCGAGGTGGCGCGCGTGCTGGCCGAGCGCGGCCACGCTGTCGAGATCCTCGAGGCCACTGGTCAGGCAGGCGGTCAGATCCTGCTTGCCCAGCGCAATCCGCGGCGAAGGGAACTGATCGGCATCGTCGACTGGCGGCTGTCGGAGCTGGAGCGGCTCGGCGTGCCCATCCACTACAACGTCTTTGCCGGTATCGACGACATTCAGGACCGCGCGCCCGATCTCGTCGTCGTCGCCACCGGCGGCATCGCACAGAACCCGGCGCTTGAAGCCGGCGACGACCTGGTCATATCGAGCTGGGATATCATCGCCGGTGCGGTCAAGCCCGAAGGGCCGGTGCTGCTCTATGACGACAACGGCGCCCATAGCGGCATGACCGCCGCCGAACTGATTGCGCGCGCCGGCGTCGAGCTGGAAATCGTGTCGCCCGAGCGCATGTTTGCACCGGAAGTTGGCGGCATGAACCATGTGCCCTATGCCAAGACGTTTGCCGATCACGATGTGCGCGTGACGATCAACACGCGCCTCCGTTCGGTCCGGCGCGAGGGCAACGGGCTCGTGGCGACGCTCGGATCGGACTTTTCCGACAGCGCGTCGAGCGAGCGACGGGTCGCGCAGGTCGTGGTCGAGCACGGCACCGTGCCGATGGATGACCTGTATCGCGAACTGAAGCCGCTCTCCCGCAATCTCGGCGCCGTTGACTACAAGGCGTTGCTGCGCGGCGATAACCCGATCCCGTCGCGCAACCCGGGCGCCGGCTTCGACATGTTCCGCATCGGCGACGCGGTCGCCAGCCGCAACATTCATGCCGGTATCTACGATGCGCTGCGTTATGGCGTTCTGATCTGAAAAAAGAGCGGCGGTGAAAACACCGCCGCTCCATCTCCTGGTCGTCGCTGATCCAGCTTACTGCTGGGTACCCTCAGCCGGTGCCGGCTGCATCGGAGTAGCCGGTGCCGTTCCGGTGGTCGAGGAGGTCGTCGATGCATCAACCGGCTGGTTGGCATTCTGCTCGGCAACCTGCTGCGCCTTGGTCTTGAATTCCGGAGCCGCCTTCAGCGTTTCAGCGGTTTCCGTGGTCGTCAGTTTCAGAGCATCAGTGTTGGCCTGCTCGGAGATCTGGATACGATCGAACGGGACCGCGACATTCTTCTCGCCGAGGCCCAGGAAGCCGCCGACACCGATCACCGCGGCCTCAACGCCGCCGTCCTTCTTGATGATCAGGTCGTTGATCTCGCCGACCTTCTCGTCGCCGGCGTTATAGACGGTCTGGCCGACATAGGTGCTGGTCGCGATCTGGTCGCTGGCCTGCTCGGTTATGTAGGTGCCGTCAGACTGTGCCATGGCTGCAGGCGCTTCGGTGGTCGCAGGCGCGGTCGTCTGGGCCTGGTCCGCAGGGGCCGTCGCATCCGGAGCCGGCTGGATTTCCATGGTCTGCGGTTCAGCGGGCTTAGGCTGGGTCGCGTCCTGTGCGAAGGCCATCGGGGCAAATGCAACACTTGCGATAAGCGCACCGGCCGCAACGGAAGATACAAGTTTCTTGGTCATGTCAAAATGCCTTTCCTTGACGTTGTCGATCAAGGCGCGGTCCTGAGTATCGCCAGGTTTCCACCGCACCGGTGATACCTAAGCAACGCCTCGCGGCAGAAACGGTTCCAGAAAAATTGTGGGCACGGTGCCGGAAATTCAGGAAGTCATGCGGCGAATTCCCGTGGCGAAGGCTTAATATCTTTGGCCCGCGGCGCACGTCATTGGCACATATCCGGGCGCCAGCCCCAGCTCAGCGTATTTTAGTGTTTTATTAATTTCTTCTGTACATTCACACAATCTTGAGTGTTCTTACCTATACTTCCAAAAGCACAGGGAGAGTGTCCTTAACGATATTCCGGCCTGTCGATCTGGACGGTCTTTCATGTTTCTGCCGCAGCGATTTCTCTCGATTTCCCTGATTTCCATCGTGGTGATGGTGTGCCTCGTGTCGATCGAGCGCCGCCTGTTCGGCATCAGCTATTTTTCAGAACGAATGCCCGAGACCGAGCCCTACAACCTCTGGCATGCCTGGGTAGCGCTCAGCCTCTCGCTTGCGGCCATCCACGGGTTTACGCGGGACGCATCCTGCTTCGGGGTGCCGGTGCTTCGGCTCGCCCTACGCCGCGAGTTCGGGGTCTGCATCGGCAGTCTGGCTCTTGCGGTTGCCGTCGCTGTGCTTTTCTGTCTCGATGCAGATACCTTCAGCGCGCTCGCGCGGGAGGACAACGTCTTCGAGTGGCTGTCTGCCCTGCTGATCTTCGCTGCCAGCGCGTTTTTCGCCGCGGCGGCGACCGGTCAGTTGCGGGCGGCGCGCGGCGGAGCGGGTCGCGTGGCATGGCTCGCCGCCGGCGGTGCCGGGGGCTTCAGCCTCGTCCTCTTCGTCGTCGGCATGGAGGAAATCTCGTGGATGCAACGGGTCTTCATGATCGAGACGCCTAATGCGCTGCTCGCTCTCAACAAGCAGCAGGAGTTGAACCTGCACAACATCTCGACCGGCCTCTCCGAACTCATCTACTATAGCGGCAGTTTCGTGCTGCTGACGCTTGCTCCCTTTATCTGGCTCTATCTCCGCAAGGGTTTTTCCCTCGGGCGGCTTGAAGCTTTTGCTCCCAGTGTGCTGGTGCTTGTGGCAAGCGCTCCGATGGCGGCCTTCAACAGCGACAACTGGAGCATGCTGCCGACCCAGATGATGGTGATGATGACGGTGATCATCCTGCTGGTAATTGCCGATCTCGCGCTGCGGAGTGGGCTCTGGCGCGAGTTCGTCGTTTTGACTGCCACAGCCATCCTGATCGTCGCCATCCAGCAACTGTTCGTGCTTCAGGCGCACAAACTCGTGCGTATCTGGGACCCGACCGAGTACAAGGAACTTTTCATCGCCTTCGGTCTGGCGATCTATGGCTATCAGACCTGGGCGCGCCTGCGGGCATTGGCGCCGACGGCCGAATTGCCCATCGGCCGGCGGGCAATAGCTGGATAGCGGAGATCCCGCCGAACGGGCGGGGTCTCGTTGTCGATGCCCGAGGGTAGCAGTCGCCCTCAGTGGCTTTCGCGCAGAACCTCGCTGCCGCTTGCGCCGACGAGGAAATCGAGGTCCGCACCCTTGTCTGCCTGCAGCACCGTATCCTGGTAGAGCTTGTAGTAGCCGCGGGTCCATTTCTGCTCCGGCGGCTGCCAGGCGGCCATGCGGGCGGCGAACTCTTCCTCGCTGATCATCAGGTTGAGTTCACCCTTCAGCGCGTCGAGCCGGATACGGTCGCCAGTCTTGACGATCGCAAGCGGCCCGCCGGCGTTCGATTCCGGGCTGACATGCAGCACCACGGTTCCAAACGCCGTGCCCGACATCCGGGCATCGGACACGCGCACCATGTCGCGCACGCCCTTCTCGACCAGCCGTCGCGGGATCGGCATGTTGCCGACTTCGGCCATGCCCGGATAGCCCTTGGGGCCGCAGCCCTTGAGCACGAGGATCGTATCCTCGGTCACCGGCAGATCGGGGTCGTCGATCTTGGCCTTCAGGTCTTCGATCGTCTCGAACACATACGCCGGCCCCTCATGCGCCAGGAGATGTTCGCTTGCCGCCGACGGCTTGATGACGGCGCCGTTCGGCGCAAGGTTGCCCTTGAGCACGCGAATGCCGGCCGCGGCCCTCAGCGGATTGTCGAGCGGGCGGATGACGTCGTCGTTGAAGACTTCGGCATCTTCCCAGTAGCGGCTGATCGGCATGCCGAAGACGGTGGGCGCATCCGGATGCAGCAGATGCTGGATCCGGTTCATGACCGCCGGCAGGCCGCCGGCATAGGCGAGGTCCTCGATCAGGTACTTGCCCGAAGGCATGCAATTGACGATACAGGGCACCTGGCCGCCGACCCGGTCGAAATCCTCAAGACAGAGATCGACGCCAGCCCGGCCGGCAATCGCCAGCATGTGCACCACCGCATTGGTCGAGCCGCCGACGGCGGCGTTGGCGATGATGCCGTTCTCGAAATTCTTCCTGGTCAGGATCTTCGACAGGCGCAGGTCCTCGTGCACCATTTCGACGATGCGCTTGCCCGTCATGTGCGACAGCGCCATGCGGCGCGCATCGACGGCTGGAAGTGCCGCATTGGTCGGCAGCGACAGGCCCATCGCCTCGACGATCGAGGCCATGGTGGTGGCCGTGCCCATGGTCATGCACACCCCGGGCGAGCGCGACATGCCGCTTTCGGCCGCCATGAATTCCTGAACACTCATCTCGCCGGCGCGAACGGCCTCCGAGAATTTCCACACGTCGGTGCCGGAGCCGATGTCCTTGCCTTTCCACTTGCCGTTCAGCATCGGGCCGGAGGAAACGACGATTGTCGGCAAGTCCACCGACGCGGCGCCCATCAACTGGCCCGGGGTGGTCTTGTCGCAGCCGCCGAGCAAGACGACGCCGTCGATGCCGTAGGCGCGGATCGCCTCCTCGACATCCATGGCGAGCAGGTTGCGAAACAGCATTGCCGTCGGCCGCATCTGCGTTTCGCCGAGCGAGGACACCGGAAACTCGACGGGAAAGCCGCCAGCCTCCCAGACGCCGCGCTTCACGCCTTCCGCCAGAATGCGCAGGTGGCTGTTGCAGGGCGTGAGTTCCGACCAGGTGTTGCAGATGCCGATGATCGGGCGCCCGTCGAAGACGTGATCGGGAAAGCCCTGGTTCTTCATCCAGGAGCGATGGATGAAACCGTCCTTGTGGGTGCCGCCGTACCAGTGACGGCTGCGCAGTTCTTTCTTCTTGTCGCTCATGCGCGCTTCCTCCTCACCATGCGATCAATCGCGTGGATGAATTGTATGATTTTTTATTGGCCTTTTGCCAGGGGATTCGGTTCAGAGCCGGAACGACGGCTCAAAGCGGCCCTTGACGCTGACGCCGAGTTCGAAGGTCTTGCCGGCATGCGGATCGGCGGCGCGCTGAGCGTCGTCAAGATCCTGCCAGGCAGACGTCACCAGCATGCGGTCGGGCTTCGGCCCGATGAAGGCGGTGCAGCTTGGCTGCGTTGTCGGCATGGCATGGCGCGCGACCCTTTTGCCGTCGGGGCTGTAGACGTCGACCGTGCCGCTGCCCCAGCGCGCGTTCCAGATCAGGCCATCGGCATCGCAGACCGAGCCGTCGATGCCGCCAACCTCGCCGCTGCCGTCGACGAGGAGGCTCGGCTCGCCTGTCGGCAGGCCGGTCTCGGCATCGATGTCGACGCGCATCAGGTGGTTGATATCGGTATCGACGAAGTAGGCGACGGTGCCGTCAGGTGAAAAGCAGATGCTGTTGGGAATGGTGATCCGGTCGTAGAGCCTGGTCACCTTCGTGCCGGCGACGTGATAGATCGCGCCCGCACCTTTTTCCGCGGCGCGGCCCATGGTGGAGACCCAGAGCGCGCCGGAGGCATGGACGCGGCCGTCGTTCGAGCGATTGCCGGGCTTGTCTTCGAGTGTCGCCAGCAGGCTGAACGCGCCCGTCTGCGTGTCTCTCACGAACAGCCCCTGGTTGGATGCGACCAGCTGCCGCGAAGGGTCGATCACGGCAAGCACACTGCCGAGGAACGGCAGCGCGTGCACCGTCTTGCGGCCGCTCTCGAGGTGCAGTTCATGCAGTTCCTGGCCCTTGATGTTGAACCACCAGGCGGTGCCGCTGCCCGGGTCATAGGTCGGGCCCTCTCCGAGTATCGAGGGGGATTGGCAAAGGATGCTGCCGGAAAAGGCAATCGTGTCGCTCATCGGCCCGCTCCATAGACGGCGTCATAGGCGCTGACGGTCGCGATGGCGCGCTTGCCGACGTCGGCAGCGCTCATGCCCGGCTTGTAAAGGCTCGATCCGAGCCCGAAGCTTCTGATGCCGATCCTGGCGTAGTCGGCGAAGTTCTCTTCCGAGACGCCGCCGACGGCGGCAACCTCGATATCCGTCGGCAGCACGGTGCGGATCGCGGCGATGCCGGACGGGCCGAGCACGCTTGCCGGAAAGAATTTCAGGCCCGTAGCACCCGCTGCCGCGGCGGCAAGCGCTTCTGTCGGGGTGAAGACGCCGGGCATGGTCACCATGCCCTTTTGCGCTGCCAGCCGGATTACCGCCGGCTCGACATTGGGGCTGACCATCAGCCGGCCGCCGACATCGGCAAGTCGCTCGACCTGCTCTGTCGCCAGCACCGTGCCGGCGCCGATCAGGCAGCCTTCCGGCGCCATCTTCACCGCCGTCTCGATCGACCGGAACGGGTCGGGCGAATTGAGCGGGATCTCGATCGCGGTGAAGCCCGCTTCGATCAGCGTGCCGACGACGCCTTCGGTTTCCTCGGGCTTCAGGCCGCGCAGAATGGCGACCAGCGGGTACTTCATCGGCGGGAAGGGGATACGGTTCATGGCAGCAGTCTTTCGGTCAGAGGGGCCAGATTGCCTGGGCGGCAGTCGAAAGGCCGGCGCGCACGGCCTCGTCTGCATCGACGATCCGGGGGCTAAGGTCGAGGCTGGTGAGTGCGGCGCGGTAGAGCGCGCCGAGGGATCCGGAGGCGACAAGGCAGACGCTGTCGACGGTATCGACTGTCGCCAGGGCGCCGGCAATCTCGAGCCCTATCAACGTGCCCGAAAGCGTCGCCTTGGCGTCGGTCGCTGTGGTTCCGTGAAGCAACTGGCCGGCGCGCACGCCGAAGGTCAAATTGGTGGCGAGCGCCGGATTGGCACGCGCTGCGGCAACCGCCTCGAGAAACGCTGGATGCTCGCCCGAAAACACCTGCGCATCGGCGATCGAATGGGCAAGGATCGAGTGCTTCGAGACGACGTCGAACAGCTCGCCGGTCATGAAGGTCGAGAAACCGGTGACCTTGCCGTCCTCGAGGCGCACCCACTTGCTGTGCGTGCCGGGCATGCAGACGAGGTGGCGGCCGTCACCGAGGCTTGCCGCGGCGCCGAGCAATTGCGTTTCCTCGCCGCGCATCACGTCGGGATGCTGAGTGTCGCGCTGGGCGAGGCCGGGCAGGATGCGGATGTCGCGGCCGACGTCGGGCACTGCAACCGCGCCGCCGGCGATTTGGCAAAGAGCGGCGGGCGTGTTGAGATAGCCGGCCTCGAGCCAACCCTGTTTGGCGCCCGCCATGCCGCAGATGATCACCGGCAGGTGGCCGGGTGCGTCAACCGCCGAAAGATGCGCCTCCAGAACACGCGAAAATCCGGTCTTGGCAGCGGTCGTCATGCCTTCGCCGCTGCGCCGCTCCGCAAGCACCGTGCCGTCTTCGGCAATGATCCAGAGCCGAAAGCTCGTGGTTCCCCAGTCGACTGCGGCATAATAGGCTGCCGTCATCACAGTGCGCCTCCATCAATGATCATCGTTTGGGCGGTCATGCCCGCAGAACAGTCCGAAGCCAGATAAAGGCAAGGTCCGACGAGATCCGAAGCGGTCAGGCTTCGCTTCAGGCATTGCTTTTCCAGCATCGCCGCGATTGCCGCCTCGTCAAGCCAGAGCTTCTTCTGGCGCACGGTCACGATCATGCCGGGCAGGATCGCGTTGACGCGGATGTTGTCGTGGCCGAGCTTGCCGGCGAGCGACTTCGTCAGTCCGATGATGCCGGCCTTGGCCGTCGCGTAGGCCGGGATTTCCGCCATGTTGAGCAGGAAGGCGATGGACGAGAAGTTGACGATCGATCCGCTGCCGGCCTGACGCATATGGGGCGCCACCGCCTGGCTCATGAAGAACAGGTGCCTGAGATTGACGGCCTGGCTTTCATCCCAGCTCTCTTCGGTCACCGCTTCAAGCGGCTGCCGGTCGTCGCGGGCGGCATTGTTGACGAGCACGTGGATTGCGCCGAGGGCAGTTGCCGCCGTTTCGGCAGCCTGTCTCACCGCTGTTATATCGCGCAGGTCCGCGTGAATGAAGGAAGGCCTGGACCCTGTTTCGGCGAAAAGCTTGTCAACGAGGTCCAGGCCCGCCCTCTCGTCGATGTCGACGAAGGCAACCTTCGCGCCCTGGTGGATGAAACCTTCGACAAGGGCCGCGCCGATGCCGGCGCCGCCGCCGGTCACAAGCACACAGCGATCCCGCAGGTCGTGGAACTGGGCCGCAGGCAACGGCATATGGCACTCCCCCTTCGCGCAACAGCGCGTTCGCCACTCTATCAGTTCCAAAATGTGGAACTTGATTTTATTATATGGAATTATCGGGCGGCGATGGCTATTTTGTCAAGATCGGATGGCGCCCTTGCGCTTCTCCGCACGGATGAAGCGGACGGCAGGCTTGGAGAACGGCGATGGATACGGATGGCGAGACGACGGGCACCGGCACGCTCGGCAAGGCGATGGCCGTCCTCGAGGCGGTGGTCACCGCCGATGGGCCGCAGCGCTTTACCGATATTCTTGCGCGGTCCGGGCAGCCGCGCGGCACCCTGCATCGCTTGCTCAGCCATCTGGTCGAGGAAGGCCTTCTCGTGCAGCGGCGCGATCTCAGCTACGAGCCGGGGCTGCGGCTATTGACGCTTGCCTACCGATCCTGGTCCGGCAATCGTTTTCGTGACGTCGCAGAACCGCATCTGCGCAGCCTGCACGCGCTGACAGGCGAAACGGTCCATCTCGGCATTCTCAGGCAAGCCGAAATCGTCTATGTCGACAAGGTCGAAAGCCAGCAGACGGTGCGCATGAGTTCGCAGATCGGCAAGGCTTCGCCTGCCTATTGCACCGGCATCGGCAAGGCGGCGTTGTCGCTGCTGCCGCAACCGGAGCTTGAACGCATCGTCTCGGGAATGGCGTTTCATGCGTTCACGCCGCACACGCATCGGTCGGCCGAAACGCTGCTTGCGGAAATTGTCGACATTCGCCGTCAAGGACATGCTTTCGATCGGGAAGAACATGAGGTAGAGATCCGCTGCGTGGCTGCGCCGATCCGTGTTTCGGGCAGCGATCTGACGGCTGGAATCTCGGTTACGGGGCCAGCCTATCGGGTCAGCATGGAGCAACTGACCGCCTGGTCAGGGGCGGTTCGGGAAGCGGCGGCGGCGATCGGGGAGGAGGCCGCGATTCGCCTCGGTCCGGGCCGCGGTGGACCTTGAGTTCACTTTACGGTAAATTAGAAACATCGACTGGACGTAGTGTCCCAAGCTCGATAACGTTAATATATCAGGCTCGTTGTGCGTTTTTTTAGCGACGGGGCCTGGTCTTGTCATTGATAGAAATTTTGACGTGATCTTCATGCGGCGTCAGCGGCCGTGCTCCTCCCCGGAGCCGGATGTGGAGAAGGGCGGAAGATGATCGATTTCAGCGCGAATATGGCGTCGTTGAAGCTCCCCGACGGGCGCTCCGTGCGAGGGCCGATCTGTTGCGAGGACGATATCAGGCGGGTGATCGGGCAAGTTGCGGATGCCTATGGTTTCCGCGGTTTCCTCGTGCTTGCCGTTCCGGACACCGGCTGCAGCAGTCTTGAAGAAAACGCGATCATGACGACCTATCCGGGCGAGTTCCTGAAGGGCTACGACAGTGCCGGCCTGATCAATGGCAGCCCGGTAATCCAGCGGCTGCGCCGCAGCACCATCCCGTTCACCTATGATGCCCATCAACTGGCGCGCCGCCGCGCCGACGGCAAGGGCGATGCGGCCATCTGCGTCTTCGAACAGGCGGGCATGCCGCGTGGCATCTATCTTCCGGTGCACGATGCCGGCGGCCACCGCGCAGCGATCGCCTTCGGCGGAGATCGGCCGGTGGTGTCGAACGACGAAATGCAGGAACTGAACCTTTGGGCCGGCATTCTCTACAGCAAGCTGGCCGAGGTACGTGAGCGCGAGCGCCGCGGGTCTGGAAGCCTGTCGCGCCGCGAGGTCGAATGCCTGCGCTGGGCGGCCGCCGGCAAGACCACGAGCGAGATGGCGCGAATCCTTGCGCTATCGGAGTACACGGTGAACCACTATCTCAACCGGGCGACGCGAAAGCTGGATTCGGTCAACCGCGTGCAGACGGTCGCCAAGGCGATGCGCGCCGGATTGATCAACTGAGAATTGGCACATTGCGCACAGCGAAGCTGGCTGCTGCGACGTGGCGCGGTTCGTTTTCGGGGAAATACACAGGCTTTTGGGCGCGTAGGGCAGGGAATCTCGATCATCTGTTGGCATTGGCCCACGGGTCGGTCTATCAGATAATTGATGAATGCCATGGAACGCGCGAATGCAGGATACGATGACCACCGGGACGACTGACGCAGATCTGCCCCGTGGCGGTGACTTCGCGTCCGAGATCGCAAAGCTGGAGACCCAGTTCGACATCATCCGCTATATGCGGCGGGTCACGCAGATGTTTGGCTTCAAAACCTTTCTCATCTGTTCGATCCCATCCATCGATGTCGAGCGCCTGGCCGCGACCACCGTCATCTCCAACATGCCTGCCGAACTGCTCAACAAGTATGACAGCCTGTCGATGCTGCGCTTCAGCACCGGCGTCAAACGGCTTCGGGAAACGACGACTCCGTTCCAGGTGACGCTCGAGGCGTGGGAAGACGAGGGTGGCAAACCCGATTCGGCCCGCGAATACATCACGATGCTGCGCGAGAACGCCATCTTCCAGGCGAGCTACTTCCCGGTCCACGATGCCGAGGGCGGCCGCGGCGCCGTCATCCTGATGGGGCCGGAAGCCGAGCTGCCGATGACCGTGACCATGGAACTGCAGATGATCGCGATCCATGTCTACAATCGGCTGGCCGAGATCGGCTCCGTGTGGAAGAACAGCAGCGCCTCGCTCTCCGAGCGCGAGATCCAGTGCCTGAGCTGGACGGCTGCAGGAAAGACCAGCGCCGAGATCGCCGGCATTCTCGGCCTCTCCGAGCACACGGTGAACCACTATCTCAACCACGTCACCAAGAAGCTCGATGCGGTGAACCGCACGCAGGCCGTCGTCAAGGCGATGAAGAAGGGCTACATCAGCTAGCCTTGTTCGCCACGGGGTTCGCGATGTTCGAACCCTCGCCATCTTGGCGCTGTGGCCACGAAATGCACCGCTCCTGTGCGAATTTGGGATCATTGCTCATAAACTGGGCAGAAGCTCCGTGTTCGTGAACCCTCTACTGATCCTCATATCTATCTGAAAATACTCACTGTTCTTGTTCTTTTCGAATCTGGCACGCATCCTGCATCGGCAGGGGCATGTCCAGAGGGGACTAAAAACAAGACAGCGCCCAAGAAGGTCGCGACAAAAAGGGCCGCCACCCAACCCCGCATGATCCCGGATCGCCGTTACGATCTCGGATCATGCTTGTGATCCCCGATGTACGGACACAAGGGCACGGGTGGCGGCCCTGCTTTTTGTTTTTGCGTAATGTCGCATTGGCGAAGCGCTCCGCCTCGATTATCTAAGACATGACAACGTTATCTCGGAGATAACGAGCCGATCCCGGAGATAACGAGGTTATCTCGGCGATGGCGAGGAATGAGAGGGCGCGATGCCGGAAGTCACCAGAGACGTGGTTCTTGATAAGCTGCGCACCGTGCGCGGTCCTGACATGGAGGGCGATATCGTCGCGCTCGGGCTGGTGTCGGACGTCTTCATCTCGGATGGCAAGGCCTATCTCTCGATCACCGTACCGGCCGATCGCGCCAAGGAGCTGGAGCCGATGCGGGCCGCGGCCGAGCGTGTCGTGCGTGAAATTCCCGGCATCAGTGCCGCCATGGTCGCGTTGACGGCCGACCGCAAGGCCGCATCCGGGGCCGCCCCGGTGCAGCGTCCGCAACCGGCCGCTGCGCCGGCTGGCCATGCCCATGCCGGTCATTCCCATGGCCAGCGCCCCGCAGGCGGTGCGCCCGCCAAGGCCGGTATTCCGGGTGTCGGCGCCATCATCGCCGTGGCCTCCGGCAAGGGCGGTGTGGGAAAATCCACGACATCCGTGAACCTGGCGCTGGCGCTGAAGGCCAATGGCCTCAAGGTTGGTCTTCTCGACGCCGACATCTACGGACCGTCGATGCCGCGCCTCCTGAAGATTTCCGGACGGCCGCAGCAAATCGAAGGCCGGATGATCCGGCCGATGGAAAACTACGGGCTCAAGGTCATGTCCATGGGCTTCCTCGTCGACGAGGAGGTGGCGATGATCTGGCGCGGCCCGATGATCCAGTCGGCGCTGCTGCAGATGCTGCGCGAAGTCGCATGGGGCGATCTCGACGTGCTCGTGGTCGACATGCCGCCGGGCACCGGCGACGCGCAACTGACGATGGCCCAGCAGGTTCCGCTTGCCGGCGCTGTCATCGTTTCGACGCCGCAGGATCTGGCGCTCATCGACGCCCGCAAGGGACTGACCATGTTCCGCAAGGTCGAGGTGCCGGTGCTCGGCATCATCGAGAACATGAGCTACTTCGTGGCGCCGGACACCGGCAAGCGCTACGATATCTTCGGCCATGGCGGCGCGCGCAAGGAGGCCGAGCGCATCGGCGTTCCGTTCCTCGGAGAGGTGCCGCTCACCATGGGGATCCG
Source organism: Hyphomicrobiales bacterium (assembly GCA_900469625.1). GTDB lineage: Bacteria > Pseudomonadota > Alphaproteobacteria > Rhizobiales > Rhizobiaceae > Ensifer. The sequence continues at coordinate 55,858 of UBXV01000007.1, read as the reverse complement.
CGAGACGTCGGACGCGGGCACGCCGCTGGTCGTCTCCGATCCTGACGGCGAGATCGCGCGGATCTATCGCGACATCGCCACCAGGGTCTGGGCGGAGGCGTCGGCCGCCCGCGACGACAAGAGCCGCGCAATGCCGAACATCGTCTTCGAATAGACCACGACTGACCAGGGCGTGCGATCACGCCACACGAGCCTGCCGTGGCAAGGGCCGCACGCGGCAGGCCCCTTTGAAACAATGGCACAATTTTGTCCGCGGACCGATTTCGATTCGCCGGGACATGCAGTAGGGTGACGCCGGAACGATAGGCGACACCGTGCCATGGATCGAGGGGGCATTGATTTTGCGTCTGTGTTGCGCCATATGCCGTGCCGCACTTGCGAAGGTGCCCAACTTAGCGCCCTCTCGCCGGAGACCGTGTTCTCCCGCGATGACCGAGTTGAGGATTTTGTCCTGACTGGGAACGCTCTGTCCGATGGATTTCGACTGTGGGAATAATGTGGCGCCGATCGGGTTGCTCACTTTCGTTCGGCTACGCGCCAGCGGGAAGGGCGCCTGAATGATCACCGGCTATTGTTCCAATGGCGAGACCGTCACTTTTTCGGTGGCAGACAAGCCCGTCGCCCTGCGTCCCGACATCGTCTGGATTGATCTCGTAGAGCCGAGCAAGGACGAAGACCTGATGATGGAGGCGCTGCTTGGCATCTCCATTCCGACACGCGATGACCTGAAGGACATCGAGCCGTCGAGCCGGCTCTATATCGAGGTCGACGCCGTGTTCATGACGGCGTCGCTGGTCTATCGCTCGGAGAGCGAGATACCCGATCTCACCGACGTGGCCTTCATCCTGCACGGCGGCCGTCTGGTGACCATACGCTATGCCGAGCCACGCGCTTTCGTGCTGTTCAAGGCGGCGATGCATCGGATTCCGGGTGGCTGCCCGAGCGGCGTGGCGATCCTGACCCGGCTGCTCGAAACGATCGCCGACCGCACCGCCGAAATCCTCGAGCAGGCCGTCGGCAAGCTCGACGACCTGTCGCTGCAGGTCTTCGGCGACAAGGCCGTCGTCAAGCGCCGGCCGCCGCATTTTCTCGAAGCGCGCCTGCGCGACGTCGCCGGCCATCACCGGCTGGTGGCCAAGACGCGCGACAGCCTCGCATCGCTTTCTCGCCTTTTGACCTTCGTCTACACGGTGCCCGTGGTCCAGGCGGACAAGGACAGCCGCGAGCTTTGCCGCTCGATCTCGCGTGACATCCAGACCCTGTCGGAGCATGCCTCCTTCATCTCCGGCAACATCACCTTCTTGCTCGACGCCTCGCTCGGCCTCATCAATGTCGAGCAGAATGCCATCATCAAGATTTTCTCGATCGCATCCGTGGTATTGTTGCCGCCGACGCTGGTCGCCTCCGTCTACGGCATGAACTTCAACGTCATGCCTGAGCTTCAATGGCAGTTTGGCTATCCCTTCGCCCTGGTCGCTATGGTGATATCCGCCGTGATACCGTTTTTCTTCTTTCGCTGGAAAGGCTGGCTTTAATCGCCAGTAGGACACGCATGACCCAATCCCATGCCCCTTCCGCACAAGGGTCGAAAGACCTGCGCCGGCTGCTCGTCCTCGGCCTCGGCTCCATCGGTGTTGTCTATGGCGACATCGGCACCAGCCCGCTCTACGCGTTTCGCGAAGCCTTGCGCCCGGTCTCCCACGATGGCGTGACGGATGTCGAAATCATCGGCCTGATCTCGCTGATGATCTGGACGCTGACGATCATCGTCACCATCAAGTATGTGCTGTTCCTGCTGCGGGCCGACAACCAGGGCGAGGGCGGGACGCTGTCATTGCTGGCGCTGTTGATGAAGACGGGCAACGGCCACACGGCGATCCTGTTCTTCATGGGCATTGCCGGTGCCGCGCTGTTCATCGGCGATGCGATGATCACGCCTGCGCTGTCGGTGCTTTCGGCGGTGGAAGGCCTGAAGCTGGTGACACCGGCACTATCGGATTATGTCGTTCCCATCGCCGTCGTCATTCTTCTTCTGATGTTCGCCGTCCAGTCCAAGGGAACGGCTGCCGTCTCCAACTTCTTCGGCCCGATCACGCTCGTCTGGTTCCTGGTTATGGGCGGCATCGGCCTCGTTCATATTTCCGACGACCTGTCGATCTTCAAGGCGTTCAATCCCTATTATGCCTTCAGCTTCATGTTCAACGAGGGCTATGTCGGCATCATCGTGCTCGGTGCCGTGTTCCTGACGGTGACGGGTGCGGAAGCGCTTTATGCCGACCTTGGCCATTTCGGCCGCCGCCCGATCCAGTGGGCCTGGTTTCTGATCGTCTTTCCGGCGCTGACGCTCAATTATCTCGGCCAGGGTGCATTCGTCCTGAAGAACCCTGAGGCGATGTCCGACCCGTTCTTCCTGATGTTCCCGAAATGGGCGCTGCTGCCGGTCGTCATTCTGGCGACCTTCGCGACGATCATCGCCAGCCAGGCGGTGATCACGGGCGCCTTCTCGCTGACGCGCCAGGCGATCCACCTCGGCTTCCTGCCGCGCATGGCGATCTTCCACACCTCGGAAACCCATACGGGCCAGATCTATCTGCCCAACGTCAATACGATGCTGATGTTTGGCGTCATGGCGCTGGTCTTCGTGTTTGGCTCGTCCGAATCGCTGGCTACCGCCTATGGCATCTCGGTGACGGGCGCGATGGTGGTCACCACCGTTCTCTCCTTCGAGTTCCTGCGCGCGCGCTGGAAGTGGTCGGCGCTCTGGGCCGGCGCGGTTCTGCTGCCGCTGTTTGCGCTGGAATGCGTCTTCCTCGGGGCCAACATGCTGAAGATCCATGACGGTGGCTATGTGCCGGTGATGATCGCCGCCACCTTCATCGTCATCATGTGGACCTGGAAACGCGGAACGGAAATCCTGCACGCCAAGACCCGCCACATCGACATTCCGCTCGCAAGCTTCGTCAAGTCGATCGAGCGCAAGAGCGAGCACGCCCCGGTCTCGGTGCCGGGAACGGCGGTGTTCCTGACGAGCGACCCGGAATCGACCCCGGCCGCGCTGCTGCACAACATCAAGCACAATCACGTGCTGCATCAGCAGAACTTCATCCTGACCATCCGCACCGCCAATACGCCGAAAGTGCCCAAGGCCGAACGGGTCAGCGTGCAACCGCTGTCGGAACGCTTCACCCTGCTCGAAATGCGCTTCGGCTTCATGGAGACGCAGAACGTTTCGCAGGCACTCGGCCTCTTCCGCAAGTCGGGGCTGAAGTTCGACATCATGTCGACGTCATTCTATCTCGGACGGCGAAAGCTGGTGCCCGACGCCCAGTCCGGCATGCCCCATTGGCAGGACCGGCTGTTCATCGCGCTCGCCAACGCCGCGATCGACCCGTCCGACTATTTCCGCCTGCCGACCAACCGCGTCGTCGAACTCGGCTCGCACGTCATCATCTGACGCCATGAGCCCGATAAGGCCCGCGAACGGCCGGGATGCCGGCCCTTCCTGTCTTTCAGCGAGCACGCATTAACCAAACATCAAGGTTAATGCTTCATTTTCAAGGCTCGAACGAAGCGTCGCCGACAGAGCGTCCGGCAGCTTCATTGTCCTAGCGTCCCGCGCGGAAACTGTCCGTTGGCTCATCGCCGGCGCGGGCAGAGCCGTGCCTTCGGTAAGCGTTGCGTGGAGTGGATTGGTGCGTAACAGTAAAAAACTGCGTCGCGAATCTCGTGTGAACGTCTCCGCCTGGCTGGCTCCGGCCATTATCGGTCTGGCGGTCTATATCGGTTTTCCGACTGTCGCGGCCTATTCGGACCTCGCGACATTTCTCTCCGGCATCAACCGTGGCGGCGAACGCTGGCGAATGTACATGACGCCGTCGCCTGCCGGCTCGATCCACGAGGTCGAAATGGTCTTTACCGATCCGGTCACCACGGGCGCGCTCGATGGCGGCGCCGGCATCGATCTGCCCGATGGCAGCCGCGTCGCATTGACGGCGGAAAACAAGCATGCCGGCACGCCGGACGAAGACCGCGTCAACCGCCGCGGCAAGAAGGGCCGCATCGTCGCGGTCACGCCGATGACGCCGCCGAAGGATTTTACCGCCGGCTCCATCCTTCAGCGCACCAGCTCGCTGATCGAGCCCGGCTTCGAGGGCGCCGAAAAGATGGTCTTCGCCAAGCCGACGATCAAGGGCAAGGAGATCGAGATCGCCACGGCCTTCTATAAGAAGAAGCCGCCAAAGGCCGATCCCGGTGTCTCGCCGATGCTGGCCAAGCTTGTCACCAACGATAAGTCCGACATTCTTGCGACTGCCTATGTCCGGCCCGAGCCGGACTATGCGCGTGAATCGCCCTTCGATTCGATCCTGCGCGAGGACAAGAACGCCGGGCGCTTCATTCCCGATATCTCGCCCGAAGATCACGCCTGGGCTGCAACCGCGCTGCCCGCGGGCGTTTTCGGCAAGGAAGAACAGACGTGCCTGGCCGAAGGCATCTATTTCGAGGCACGCAGCGAACCCTTGAAGGGGCAGGCGGCCGTCGCGCAGGTGATTCTCAACCGGGTGCGCAATCCGACCTATCCGAAGACGATCTGCGGCGTCGTCTACCAGAACAAGGCGTGGCGCAACCGGTGCCAGTTTTCCTTTGCCTGCGACATGATCCGCGACCTGGTCTATTCCCGCTCGCACTGGAAGGAAGCAAAGGAAGTCGCCATGGCGGTGACTGCCGGCAAGATCTGGCTGCCGGAAGTCGGCTCCGCCACGCATTACCACGCGACCTATGTGAACCCTGCCTGGGCAAAGACGATGAAGCGTGTCGGCAAGATCGGCCTGCACATCTTCTACCGCACCTATGGCGGCGGCTGGAGCTGACGCCGTTCTGTTCGTTAGCCTTGGCGCACAAGCATCGATCGCGGGTCGGAGATTCTGGCCCGCGATCTGCCGATTCCTGGGATTGTCTGACCTTTGGTAGCCGGGGATGCAGTCAAGTCGATGAAATTGTTGAAAAATATTGTCCACGCCGAAGCGCGTGGCACGCCTTGACTATGCGGAAGCCTAAAACTATGTTGCGCGCGACTTCAAATGGGGCTGAAACGTGGCTTGAACGACAGCCCTTTGTGTGGCCGAAATCACGGTCGAGACCGTGTTGGGCAACAAGGGAGTGGCCACGTGACGGAGAAACCCGAGGAAAGTCTGGAAACGAGGCTCAAGCAGCTCGGTGACAAGATCGAGGCCAAAAGGCCCGCTTCGTCAGACGCAGCAGAGGCCCGTGCCACCGCAAGCCGCAAAGGCTACGCGGCGGCAATGAAGCTCTCCAGCGAGTTCATCGCTGGTATCGTTGTCGGGGCGTTTCTGGGCTATCTTTTGGACCACTTTGCGGGTACAGGGCCGTGGGGCATGATCATTTTCCTGCTCCTTGGCTTTTGCGCCGGTGTGTTGAATGTACTGCGGTCGGCGGGAATGGTGGCAACACTCGACTCGGTCAAGCGCAGTTCGGGGAATGACAAGACGGACGGAGATGGCGCCTGAGGCGTCGCCCGGAGTAACGGTATCCGCTCTAACGGCGGGCAGAACGAAAGAGAAGCGCGGTGTCAAACGATCCGACCCACCAGTTCCTGATCAACAAGATTGTCCCGATCGAAATTGGCGGAATTGACTTTTCCTTCACCAATGCGTCGCTTTTCATGGTTGCGACCGTGGGTGCCGCTGCCGGCTTCCTTTACCTGACGACGTCGCAGCGCGGGCTGGTCCCGACGCGCCTGCAGTCGGTTTCGGAAATGTCCTATGAATTCATCGCCTCGATGCTGCGCGAAGGTGCGGGCAACGGCGGCATGAAGTTCTTCCCGATGGTGTTCTCGCTGTTCATGTTCATCCTGACGGCGAACCTGCTCGGCATGTTCCCCTACTTCTTCACCATCACCAGCCAGATCATCGTCACCTTCGCGTTGGCGCTCTTCGTTATCGGCACCGTGGTGTTTTACGGTTTCTACAAGCACGGTTTCGGCTTCCTCAAGCTCTTCGTGCCCCATGGCGTGCCCGGTGTGCTTCTGCCGCTGGTCGTCGCCATCGAAATCATCTCGTTCCTTTCCCGTCCCATCAGCCTCTCGGTCCGTCTCTTCGCCAACATGTTGGCCGGCCACATCACGCTGAAGGTTTTCGCGGGCTTCGTGACCTCGCTGAGCGCCCTTGGCGCGCTCGGTATCGGTGGCGCGATCCTGCCGCTCATCATGACCGTCGCTATCACCGGTCTTGAATTCCTCGTCTGCTTCCTCCAGGCCTATGTCTTCGCGGTACTGACCTGCATGTACCTCAACGACGCTGTCCATCCCGGAAGCCACTAAGGAATACAGTCGCTTGCTTCCGGCCGGTCCTCCGCCGGAAGCGCAATCCTAAGCCGCAACACCATTCGAAGGAGTTCAATCATGGAAGCGGAAGCAGCAAAGTACATCGGCGCAGGTCTGGCTTGCCTCGGTATGGCCGGCACGGCTCTCGGCCTCGGCAACATCTTCGGCAGCTACCTCTCTGGCGCGCTGCGCAATCCGTCGGCTGCTGACGGCCAGTTCGGCCGCCTCGTATTCGGCTTCGCCGTTACGGAAGCTCTGGGCATCTTCTCGCTGCTCGTAGCCCTGCTCCTCCTCTTCGCCGTCTAATAACGGCTGGAGTTACGGCCGCGGCCCGTCAAAGGGTCGCGGCCGCGCATATTCTTGAGTGCACCTGGAGGTGAGCATGTTTGTGACCGCGGCCTATGCCCAGCAGTCAACCACCACTGAAGGCGCCGAAGCACACGATGCCGCTGCGGCCGGTGAGGTGCACACCGAAACGGGTGTGGCCCACGAAGGCGAGGCTGGCTCCGGCGTGTTCCCGCCCTTTGATTCGACCCATTTCGCATCGCAGCTGCTTTGGCTCGCGATCACGTTTGGCCTCTTCTATCTCTTGATGTCGAAGGTCATCATTCCGCGAATCGGCGGAATTCTGGAAACCCGTCACGACCGGATCGCTCAGGATCTCGACGAAGCGTCGCGCCTGAAGGGCGAAGCTGACGCCGCAATCGCTTCCTATGAGCAGGAATTGGCAGCTGCCAAGGCCAAGGGTCATCAGATTGCCGACGGCGCCCGCGAAGCCGCCAAGTCGAAGGCCGTCGCCGATCGCAACGCCGTCGAGGCCGATCTGTCCAAGAAGATCACCGCTGCGGAAGACCGTATCGCCGATATCAAGACCAAGGCACTTGCAGACGTCGGCGCCATCGCCGAGGAAACTGCAACCGCCGTCGTCAAGCAGCTCATCGGTGGCACCGTCACCAAGGCTGAGATCGTCGCTGCCGTCAAGGCATCGGGTAACTGAGGAGCACTGAACCATGCATCTTGATGCGACCTTCTATGCCCTCGTCGGCTTGATCCTTTTCTTCGTCCTGATTGCCTACCTCAAGGTTCCGGGCATGATGGGCAAGGCGCTCGACGCCCGCGCCGACAAGATCACCAACGAACTGGCGGAAGCCAAGCGCCTGCGCGAAGAAGCCCAGGCCCTCGTTGCCGAGTACCAGCGCAAGCGCAAGGACGCCGAAGCGGAAGCTGCCGGTATCGTTGCCGCCGCTCAGCGCGAAGCCGAAATGCTGACCGCCGAAGCCAAGCAGAAGACGGAGGAATTCGTCGCCCGCCGGACCGCGCTATCGGAACAGAAGATCAAGCAGGCCGAAAGCGACGCGATCAACGCCGTTCGCTCCGCAGCCGTCGATCTGGCCATCAGCGCTGCCGAAAAGGTTGTCGCTGCCAAGGCTGATGCCGGCGCGCAGAACGAGCTGTTCAAGAAGGCACTTGGCGAAGTCAAGTCGCGCCTGAACTAAGCTTCGGCCACATACACGATCTGAAAGCCTCGCCTCGTGCGGGGCTTTTTTCATTTCCGGGCCGGTTCTTTGGAGCGTATGAGCTTCATCCCCGCATGCGGTTGCGGCGGGCTCGGGTTTCCCAGGCAGTTCGCCAACTCACCTCCGGCCCAGACTGGCGATACGATACCGGCGCACGCGCGAAAGACCGATCCGGGCGCAGGCGGCGAGCTTTCCCTCCAGACTGTGCGAGGGTGGCGTTTATCCGCGCGCTGCCGCGACAACGAAGCTCCCTTGGAACGTCCCGATTGTGTTGAGCGCAGTGAGCGATGATGCAGCCTTTGGGGCCGCTTGAACGCAACGGTTAAGGGCGGCAGCGGCGTCACTCGTCACAGTGCCTTGCGGCAACGCCGCATGCAGGCTTGCGCTGGGCTGTACCCGCGTCCGGCGGCGATTGATGGCCGAGACGCTGCCAGCCTTTCTGCTATCGCCCGTCAATCCTTGTGCAACGGCCGGAAGCTCATGCCGCGCTACGGGCAGAGCCAGTGGCATCGATCGCCGTGGAATGTGCCACTGTCGCGTAGCTGCCGTGCTCGCCAATCGCTGCCGCGGTAGGCGAAATTGGCGCGGAGCATCATGCGGTAGCGAGTCGCCTGTCACCCGTTAAGCCTTGTGCAGTGGGCGAAAGGGCATGCGATGCGGCAGGTGGGGTTCCTTTGGTGTTAATAGCCCTGCAATGCGGCAGATTTACCTCACCGGCATGGACGGAAAATTGTCGCCGCGGCGGGCGATATCGGCGCGCACGGTGTCGCCTGACGCCCGTCAATCCTTCTGCAGCCGATGGAAGCACATGCGGGGCAGCGGGCAGGGTTCCTCAGGCGTTGATCGCGTCGCAATGCGCCAAGGTTGTCTAACCGGCACGGACGGCAAACTGCCGCCGTAGTGGCGACAACGGCGCGCACCACCATTCGGTGGCACGCCGCCCGTCAATCCTTGCGTAGTGGGCGAAAGCTCATGCGATGCAGCGGGCAGGGGCCTTTGGCATCGATCGCCTTGCGGTGCACTACGGTCGCATAGCCGGCATGGACGGCAAAGCCGTATCCGGGATGCGCGAGGTCGGCCCGTTCCATCATCCGGTCGCGCGTCACTTTGGCGACGATTGACGCGGCCGCGATCGACAGCGAGCGGGCGTCGCCCTTGACCACGGCCTTGGCGTGGCAGCCAAGGCCAGGCGGCACGTCGCGGCCATCGACCAGCACGAAACGCGCCGTTAGCGACAGGCCGTCGACGGCCTTGCGCATGGCCTCGAGGCTCGCCTTGCGAATGTCGATGGTATCGATGGTTGCGGCGGACGATGAAGCGATGGAAACCGTGGCGGTCGCCAGGATCTCGTCGAACAGTTTTTCGCGCGCGGCGGCGCTCAGCTTCTTGCTGTCATTCAGGCCCTGCGGGATGGCATCGGGGTCGAGGATGACAGCGGCAGCGACGACCGGGCCTGCAAGCGGTCCGCGTCCGGCTTCGTCGGCACCTGCGACGGGCCAGGCCCCATCCTTGCGGGCCGCCAGTTCGAAGCTGAAATCCGGCTCAAGGATAATTTCCGGGAAAAGGGGAGAATCGGTCGATCTGCGATGTGACATGCGGCGAAACTCGCATGATCGACCGATTCTCTTCAAGTCCCCCGATCTGAGTGCGGCAGCAGCCGGGGGGTATGCCAGCGCCGTCCCGAGGCACGAGGGAGACGCCGGAATTCAGATTTGCCGTCAGGCGGCGACCATGACGGCCTGTAGATGCATTGTTTGGCGCCGCCGCCTGGCGACATCGAGGCGGCCGTCGGTCCAGGAACCCGGCCATCGCGCCAGCACCGGCAATTGCCGGTGTCCGGTCCAACGACCGCGGGATGGTCGAGACAGTCATTGTCCGCCCGTCATGTCACGTTCTTGCAAGCCCTCTCTCAACACGTCCTGCGTCCAGCGGCATACGCAAAACCCGATGCCACCAGAGCGTTTCCAGTTCCAACGGAAAGCAATCCAACTCATTGCCCTTTGCCTCCCTGGACGGAAAATCACTTCACACCTCTCCTAAAGCAGCGAAAGCTGGACGCCGGTCCCGAGCGGCGGAACGAAGATGTCGTCACGCAACTGCCGGCGGTTGAGGTTGAGCCCAAGGCGTTTGGCGGCAAGCTCGAACCGTCGGCCAATCTGCCAGGCATAGGGGCCGGCTCCCTTCATCCGCTTGCCGAACTCAGCGTCGTAGTCCTTGCCGCCGCGCATCGAGCGGATCAGCGACATCACGTGGCGATAGCGGTCCGGATAGTTCCGCAGCAGCCAGTCGCGAAAGAGGGGGCTGACTTCGAGCGGCAAGCGCAGCAGCACGTATGTCGCCTCCTGAGCACCTGCCGAGCGGGACGCTTCCAGAACCCTCTCGATCTCATGGTCGTTCAGTGCCGGAATGATTGGCGAGACCAGGACGCCCGTCGGGATACCGGCTTGCGAGAGCGAACTCATCGCTTCCAGGCGCTTGGAAGGGGTCGAAGCGCGCGGTTCCATGGTGCGCGCCAGCTTCCGGTCGAGCGTCGTCACGGAAATGCCGACCCGCGCAAGGCCTTTTTCGGCCATCGGCGCCAAGATATCGATGTCGCGCGTCACCATCGCAGACTTGGTCACGATCATGACCGGATGGTTGGCGGCCTGCAGCACCTCGAGGATCTGGCGCATGATCCGCCACTCCTTCTCGATTGGCTGATAGGGATCGGTGTTGGTGCCGATCGCGATCGGCCGCACCTTGTAGTCCGAGCGGGCAAGCTCGCGCTCAAGGAGGCGCGGCGCGTCGGGCTTGGCAAAGAGCTTCGCTTCGAAATCGAGGCCTGCCGAGAGGCCCATGAAGGCGTGCGTCGGACGGGCAAAACAATAGATGCATCCATGCTCGCAGCCGCGATAAGGGTTGATCGAGCGATCGAATGAAATATCGGGAGAATCGTTGCGGCTGATCACCGAACGCGGTTTTTCCACCTGCACTTCGGTCTTGAAGGGCGGAAGGTCTTCGAGGCTCTCCCAACCATCATCGAAAGCTTCACGCGCCTGCGGTTCGAAACGGCCGGATATATTGAGCCCGGCACCGCGCCCACGGCGCCGGTCGACATCGATCCTGAGACCGTTCCCGCTCATCATGGCTTCGGCGACCTCTGCCGTGTTGGCGGGGGCTAGGGCCCCCTGCCTGATCTCAGACAGCTCGTTCATCGGAATCTCCGAGGGATCTCTGGAGTTTTGATCCCGTTTTGTTCTGATCATTTTCCTATCGCGATTGAGGGAACAATTCAAGAACAAAAAACACTGGCGCTGAAAACACCGATTGCGCGCGACATCGGAGGGAGAGGGAAGGGCGCTGACGTCGCTGTAGCAATCTACGCTGCAATGCGGTAGGAAAAGCGATGCTGACGATCATCATGGAAACGCGCGACAACGAGACGGAACTGGCACAGACGCTGTCGGTGCTCGTGGCTGGCGCCGTGGAGGGTCTGGTCAGCGACGTCATCATCCTCGATCACGGCTCGAGCGACGGTTCCGCGCATGTGGCGGATGCGGCCGGGTGCCGCTTCTGCGTCGATTGGGATCTGGGTGAGATCGTGCGCTCTGCGCGCGGCGAGTGGCTGATGCTGCTCGAGCCCGGTGCCCGGCCGATCGGGCGCTGGGTGGACGAACTCGTCGAATACGTCTCGTTGCACAAGAGCCCGGCGCGTTTTTCACCGTCGCGGCTGCACCGCAAGCCGTTGCTGCATCGTCTGGCGCGGCGCGGCAAGCCTCTGGAGGCGGGCTTCCTGCTGCGCAAGGGCGACGCGCTTGCCGTTGCACGCGGAAAAATGCAGCTGAGCGAGATGACCAATATTCGCGCGGTGCGAAAACTTTCGACCGAACTCGTCCCTGCCTGGGTTGCTGTCGACAGCAGGCAGAGCGCCTGAAGCTTGGGCTGCAGCCAACAAAAAAGGTGCCTGTCCAGCGGACGGCACCTCCAGGCGGCTACCAAATATCCTTGTTAGCAAATACCTGTCCGAGCGACCGGGCGAGCCGCGCGTCGTATGGTTATGTTCCCATCGCTTGGGGGACGTCAGCGATGGGCTCGTCTTTGCTCCGGTCGAAGGACTTGCTCGGGTCTCTTTGCGATCCTTCAATTCGAGCTGACGCAAAAAGGTTTAGCAGGTAGCAGCCAGCCTGGCAGTTCCCCAGGGAACAGGCAGTCGCGGTCGCGTCGCAGCCGTAAGGATCAGCCGCGTTTCAAATGCTCGGAGAGGCGCGGCATGATCTCGACGAAGTTGCACGGCATGTGCCGGTAGTCGAGCTGCTGCCTGAGGATACCGTCCCATGCATCCCTGCAGGCGCCGGGCGAGCCCGGCAAGACGAAGATGAAGGTGGCGTTGGCGACGCCACCGGTCGCGCGCGACTGGATCGTCGAAGTGCCGATCTTGTCGTAGGAAATCCGATGGAAGACCTCAGAGAAGCCATCCATGCGCTTTTCGAACAGCGGCTCCAGCGCCTCAGGCGTGACGTCGCGGCCGGTAAAGCCGGTCCCGCCCGTCGTGATCACCACATCGATCGCTGCGTCGAGCGTCCAGGCTTCCACCTGATCGTGGATCGCTTTCCTGTCATCGAGCACGATGGCGCGCGCCTGGAGGCGGTGGCCGGCGTCCAGCACCCTGGCTTGCAGCGTGTCTCCGGACTTGTCGTCGGCAAGCGTGCGCGTGTCGGAGACCGTCAGGATGGCGATACCGACGGGAATGAAGGGGCGGTCGTCTTTGGTTCCGGTCATCTGTTGGCTCTGCCTCTTGTCCTTGCCGAAAGAACGTACCATTCGGGATGCGCAGCAGAAAGCGCGTGCGCCGCACGCGAAGCGCGCTCGTCGCTGTCGAACAGGCCAAAGCAGGTGGCACCCGAACCGGACATGCGCACCAGAGCCGCTCCGCTTGCGGCCAGCGCCCCGGATACGTCGGCGATGACAGGCTGCAGCTGGCGGGCGGGCGGCTCCAGATCGTTGCGCATCCCGGCCAGGGCTGCCAGCCAGTCCACGGTAGATCCACGGACTGCCGGAACGACAAGCGGCGGGTTGCTCTTGTTTTCCAGCATCCGAAAGATCACCGGCGTCGACACGGCGACGCGCGGATTGACCAGCACGATCGGGAAGGAAGGAAGGTCCGGCGTGGGGGTGATCTCTTCGCCGATCCCCCTGGCGACAAGCGGTCGGCCGTCGAGGCACATCGGCACATCGGCACCGAGCTTGAGTGCGAGGGCGGCGAGCGATGCCGGCTCGATCCGAAGGTTCCAAAGGTCGATGAGCCCGCGCAGGGTCGCCGCCGCATCGGCGGACCCGCCACCGATGCCGGAGGCTATCGGCAGGTTCTTTTCGAGGTGGATATGGACTGGCGTCGTTTCGACGCCCTGCGCCGGAAGCACCTGTCGCAGCAGGTCGCGTGCCTTGAGCACCAGGTTGCCGCTCTGACCGTCACCGGGTGCCGACAGTTCGGCGGCGAAGGGACCGGACAGGGTAAACCGGTCCTCGCTCGATGGAACGAGACCGATCCGGTCGCCGCGATCAGCAAAAGTGACAAGGCTTTCGAGGAGATGATGGCCGTCGGCCCGTTGGCCGACGACATGCAGTGCCAGATTGATCTTGGCGGGCGCCGCCCGTGTCAGCGCAAAGCCCGCAATCCCGCCTTGAAGCATGCTGCGATCAGGACTTCTTGTCCGGCGCGGGCGCTTCCGGGGTCACCTTCTTCGGCGCCGTCTCCTTGGCGTCGGCAGAGGCCGGCACGACTTCCTTCAGCGCCGGTAGACCGTTTTCGATCTTGGCCTTGATCTTCGGGATCTCGGCTTCCTCGGGCTTCAGCTCAAGCGTCTGCGTCCACTGGAACACCGCTTCGAGCTTGCGGCCGACGCGCCAGTAGGCATCACCGAGATGATCGTTGATGGTCGGATCGCCAGCCATCAGCTCGGCGGCTTTCTCAAGCTCGACCACCGCATCGTCGAAGCGGTTCATGCGGAAATAGGCCCAGCCGAGCGAATCGACGATGTAACCATCATCCGGCTTCAGCTCGACCGCCTTGCGGATCATGTCGAGGCCTTCTTCCAGGTTGATGTTCATGTCGACCCAGGAATAGCCGAGATAGTTCAGCACCTGCGGCTGGTCCGGGTTGAGTTCCAGCGCCTTGCGGAAGTTCGGCTCGGCCTTCTCCCACAGCTTCTGGCGCTCATAGGCGATGCCGCGCTGGAAGAACACGGTCCAGTCGCTGCGCTTCGGCACGGGACCGATCTGGTCAACCGCCCGGTCGTAGAGTTCGCCCATCTCCTTGTAGTCCTTGGCGTCGGAAAGCACGCTGCCATAGGCGAGATAGTTGCGGATATTCTTCGGGTCGACGTCGATCAGCGCCTTCAGGTGCTTCTTGGCTTCATCGACCTTGCCGATGGAGGCAAGGCTGAGGCCGAGCTGCAACTCAGACAGGCGGCGCATCGGCGAGGCCTCGGGCACGCTCTGGTAAAGCTCGATCGCTTCCTTCGGCTTCTTCAGGTTCTCGGCGATGCCGGCGAGCATCACCAGAATATCCGCACTGTCAGGGTCGAGACGGCGGGCCGTTTGCAGGTAGAGCGAGACGATGTCTTCGGCGCCCTCGCGGTTGAGCGCACCACCGATGGAAAAGAGCACGGCCGCCGCCCCTTGCGATGCGGTCTTGACCTGCTGCTCCTGCGGCACGCCGGTTTCGATGCTTTTCCTCAGCGCTTCGAGCGGCGTGTAGTTGTTGACCATGTTCTCGCCGACGGCGATCGTGTCGAGCGCCTTCTGCTTGTTGTTTTCCCGTGCTTCGAAGCGGGCAAGCGCCTCGACTGCCCGCATGAAGGTGTCGGGTGCGGCGGCGCCGCCTTCGCGATCGAGGATCGCGTCATTGAGCTTGGCGCGCGCCGTGGTCTTGTCGCCGGAGGCGATGGCAATCGCGCCGGCATGGTAGTTCTTGAACACGCGGAACCAGTCCGGTCCGTCAAGTCCATTGACCTCTGCCAGCGCTTCCTTGGGCTTGCCCTGGCCAAACTTGGCCCATGCGGACAAAAGACCGTTCATCAGCCGGTCGAGATCGTTGGGGCCTTCGTAGTTCAAAAGCTTCTGCGCATTGCGATACTCGCGCTTTCGTATCGCCTCGATCGCGCGGATCACGGTGGTAATACGCTCGACGGCGGGGTCCGATTTCAGTTGCTCGGCGATCTTGGCGCCTTCGTCGAACTTGCCGGCCATCAGCAGCGTGATCATCAGCCGCTGCTTGACGTCGTTGTTGCCGGGTTCGAATTGCAGGGCGATGCGATAGAGTTCGTTGGCAGTCGCAAAATCACGATCGGTATCAGCGGTGCGGGCAGCGAGAAACGCGCCGGAAAAAGTGTTGACGGACGTGATGTCGAAAGGTTCGGTCTCTTCGACGGCGGCCTTTTCCTCGGCGAAAGCCTGGTAGCTGCTGCCGACCGTGGCAAAAGCCATCAGTGCAGCGCCGGAGAGAAGGCGCAGGATCGTCTTTTGCCGCATGTCAAACCTTTCATAGCCGATCTCTCGGCCTTGCGCACGACTGAGGGTTGTTTTGGAATCAGCCACGTATTGCCCGGCACAACTCTTGAGGAACAGAATGGCTTTTTTGGCGCAATGCGGCAAGAAATTCCTCTTGGGTGTTCGGGCCGCGCAGCCGTACCGGGTCAGCTAACCCGGTCGATGCAGAAGTCGATGACCTCGGTCAGCGCCGATTTCCACGGCGAAACCGGAAGCGGCGCCAGGGCATCACGCGCGATCGTGCCATAATGCTGCGCCCGGGCAATGGTGTCGCTCAGGCCGCCGTAGCGCTTGATCAGGCCGAGCGCCTTTTCGAGGTTGGCGTCGCTGCTGTTGCCACCTTCGATCGCCTCGCGCCAGAAGGCGCGGTCTTCCGGCGTACCTCGGCGATAGGACAGGATCACCGGCAGGGTGATCTTGCCCTCGCGGAAATCGTCGCCGACATTCTTGCCGAGCTCGCTGGCCGAGCCGCCATAGTCGAGCACGTCGTCGACGAGCTGGAAGGCGAGGCCGAGATTCATGCCGTAGGATTTCAGCGCGTTGCGATCGGATTTGCTGGTCTGGGCGACGATCGGGCCGACTTCGGCAGCAGCGGCAAAGAGCGCTGCCGTCTTGGCGCGGATGACCTGCAGATAGTCGTCCTCGGTCGTTTCCATGTTCTTGGCGACGGAAAGCTGCAGCACCTCGCCCTCGGCGATGACGGAAGCTGCGGTCGACAGCACGTCGAGCGCATCGAGCGAACCGACATCGACCATCATGCGGAAGGCCTGGCCGAGCAGGAAGTCGCCGACGAGCACGCTTGCCTGGTTGCCCCAGATCGTGCGGGCGGTGGATTTGCCGCGCCGCAGGTCGCTCTCGTCGACAACGTCGTCATGCAGAAGCGTGGCCGTGTGCATGAACTCGACGCTGGTGGCGAGCTTGACGTGGGCATCGCCCTCGTAGCCGAACATCGCCGCCGAAGCGAGCGTCAGCATCGGGCGCAGGCGCTTGCCGCCCGACGAGATCAGGTGGTTGGCAACCTCAGGAATCATCTGGACGTCGGAACCGGCCCGCGACAGGATGAGCTGGTTGACGCGTTCCATGTCGGGAGACGTCAGATCAACGAGCGGCTTGACGGACGCCTGTTTGTTTTTGCTGTCTTCCAGCGGTATCACTACGCCCAACACCGGGACTCCTGTTTTCATTGTCGCTTTCGACAATAGGAAGGGGGGGCACGTGCGGCAAGAGGCGAATTGTCCCGCTTGCTGAAATAGGACAGGAAAAACCGCTGGATGAAGGAATTGATCCGCACCAACGACGTCGTTCTGCTCTCTTTCGTCGAGAGCCTGATGAAGGACGCCGGTATCAACAGCCTGATCGCCGATCAGGGCATGAGCATTCTCGAGGGATCGTTGGGGCTGTTGCCGCGCCGTTTCCTGGTGTCGGACGACGACGCCGAAGCCGCCCGCCGCATCCTGGTCGAGGCCGGTCTGGAAGCGGAGTTGCGGGCATGATTGCTGGCGCATTGCCGTCCATGACAGGCGCTCTGCCATGAGCGAAGAACCGATGGCGCCAGTCGCCACTGAAACGGTGGATGCGTTCCACCGCGGCCGGTTCCATGTGGTGCAGCCGCTGGGGCAGGGCCATCGCTCCGGCATGGACGCGATGCTGCTAGCCTCCCTGGTCGCCTCCGACCGCACCTGCCGCGTCGCCGATCTGGGCGCCGGAGCGGGCGCTGCCGGCATGGCGGTCGCCTCGCGGCTCGATCTGGCCGAGGTCGTGCTGGTGGAACGGTCACCCACCATGGCGGCCTATGCGCGCCGAAGCCTGGCGCTTGCCGAAAACGGACGTTTCGCCGCGCGCCTCAGCGTGATCGAGGCCGATGTCGCGCTTGCCGGCAGGGCGCGCCGCGCCGCCGGCCTGCCGGACGATGCCTTCGACCATGTGATCATGAACCCGCCCTTCAACGACGCCTCCGACCGCCGCACGCCCGACAGCCTCAAGGCCGAGGCGCATGCGATGAGCGAGGACCTCTTCGAGATCTGGATCAAGACGGCGGGCGCGATCATGAAGCCGGGTGGGCAATTGTCGCTGATCGCCCGGCCGGAATCGATCGCCGACATCATTGCGGCCTGCCGCCGCCGTTTCGGCGGCATCGAGATCACGGCGCTGCATCCACGTGCCGGGGAGAATGCCGTGCGCATCCTCGTCACCGCGATCAAGCAGAGCCGAAAGCGGCTGGTGCTGCGCGCGCCATTGATCGTGCACGAGGAGGGAACCCACCGCTTTTCCGCTGATGTCGACGACCTCAACAACGGGCGGGCGGCCTATCGACGCCGCTGATTTACCGTATGCGGCATTGCGTTTGGGCGGTCAGTGCATACATGCAGTCACACGGTTTCGTATTGCAGGAGTTGACATGGCCGGGTTCTTCAAAAGGCTGATGCCGAAGCGTTTTCGGCGGGATGGCATCGCGATCCCCGTGGTGCGCCTTCACGGTGCCATCATGGCCGGCGGCGGCCAGTTTCGCCCGGCGCTCAATATCGCCTCGGCAGCACCTCTTCTGGAAAAGGCCTTTGGCGTCAAGGACGCACCGGCCGTTGCGATCTCGATCAATTCGCCCGGCGGATCGCCGGTGCAGTCGCGGCTGATCTATCAGCGTATCCGCGACCTCGCTCAGGAAAAAAAGAAGCGCGTGCTGATCTTCGTCGAGGACGTGGCGGCATCCGGCGGCTACATGATCGCGCTTGCCGGCGACGAAATCATCGCCGACCCGACCTCGATCGTCGGCTCCATCGGCGTTGTCTCCGGCGGTTTCGGCTTCCCGGAGCTGTTGAAGAAGATTGGCGTCGAGAGGCGCGTCTATACCGCCGGCGAGAACAAGGTCATGCTCGATCCGTTCCAGCCGGAGAAGGAACGCGACATCGAGTTCCTGAAGAGCCTGCAGCTCGATATCCACGATACCTTCATCCAGATGGTGAAGGCCCGTCGCGGACAGCTGCTGGCCGATCATCCCGACGTCTTTTCCGGCCTGTTCTGGACCGGGCGGCGTGGATTGGAGCTCGGTCTGATCGACGGTCTCGGCGATCTGCGCGGCGAAGTGAAGAAGCGTTACGGCGAGAAGGCGCGGCTCGAGCTGATCCAGCCGGCCCGCAGTCTTTTCGGGCGCCGCCAGACGGGCGCATCGATTTCCGGCGATATCGCCGCGCCGCTCGCTGCTTCCGCGATGGCGGGTCTTGCCGAAGCAGTAGAGGAAAGGGCATTGTGGGCGCGCTTCGGACTTTGAGGCGCCACCGGCGCAAAGGGTCTGCAGCGCCGCGTGTCTTGTCAGGCGCGCAAATGTGGCTTCAGCATTTGAATATGCAGTAGAGAGGAAAAATGCCGCAGCTTATCCTGCTCCTGATCGCAGGCTTCGTCCTTTGGATCGGTTACCGCAAGTTCATTGCGGACGCACAGAAACTGACGCGCCAGCGCGATCAGACGCGCCGCGAACAGCAGACGGGCGCGAGCGGGACCCTGGTCAAGGATCCCGAGACCGGCGAATACCGGCTGAAGCGCGACGACGACTGAGGTTTTCGCGCATCTTTGCCTACACGCAGATCGGCTTGGGCGCTTGACCCCTGTCGCCCGTCGTGGCACCTGTCCGGCTCTCATTTCGTGAAGAATTCGGACGTTCCCCATGACCACCGCCTCGCTGCCCGACCACATGAACCCCAAGCGCTCGTTCCAGGCCCTGATCCTGACGCTGCACAATTATTGGGCCGACAAGGGTTGCGCCGTGCTGCAGCCCTACGACATGGAAGTCGGCGCCGGCACCTTCCATCCGGCAACGACGCTGCGCGCGCTCGGTCCCCGTCCGTGGCGGGCTGCCTACGTTCAGCCGTCGCGCCGGCCGACCGACGGCCGCTATGGCGAGAACCCGAACCGCCTTCAGCATTATTATCAGTATCAGGTGATCCTGAAGCCGAACCCATCGAACCTGCAGGAACTCTATCTCGGCTCGCTCGAGGCAATCGGCCTCGATCCGCTGCTTCACGACATTCGCTTCGTCGAGGACGATTGGGAAAGCCCGACGCTCGGCGCCTGGGGCCTTGGTTGGGAATGCTGGTGCGACGGCATGGAAGTGTCGCAGTTCACCTATTTCCAGGCGGTCTGCGGCATCGAGTGCTCGCCGGTTGCCGGTGAGCTGACCTATGGTCTCGAGCGGCTGGCGATGTATGTCCAGGGCGTCGACAATGTCTATGATCTGAACTTCAACGGCCGCGAAGGCGCCGAAAAGATCAGCTACGGCGACGTCTTCCTGCAGGCGGAACAGGAATATTCCCGCTACAACTTCGAATACGCCAACACAGCCATGCTGCATCAGCACTTCATCGATGCGGAAACGGAATGCCAGGCGCTTCTGGCAGCCGGCGCGCCGGGTGACGGCAACAACAGCCACCTGCACAAATGCGTCTTCCCGGCCTATGACCAGTGCATCAAGGCGAGCCACGTCTTCAACCTGCTCGATGCGCGCGGCGTGATTTCGGTGACCGAGCGCCAGAGCTACATCCTGCGTGTGCGCACGCTGGCCAAGGCTTGCGGCGAGGCATTCCTGTTGACCGATGCCGGCGGCGCCAACCTCAATCGGGACGCCGCTTGACCATCGACCAAGCCAGCCGCATCGTTCACATCAATGGCTGGCCGGGCACCGGAAAGCTCACCATCGCGCGCCATCTCGCCGAACATCTCGGCGCGAGGCTCGCGGACAATCACACGCTGATCAATCCGGCCGAGGCGCTGTTTGCGAGGGGCACGCCGCTCTATCGCTCGCTGCGGGCGACCGTCAGGACGGCGGTCCTCGACCATGTTCGCCAGGCCGAGGCTCAGCAATCGTTTCTCTTCACCGATGCGCTGTCGGACGACGAATTCGACAGCCGGGCCTTCAACGACTACGCGACACTGGCAGCCGATCGCGGCGCTCGCTTCGTGGCCGTCGTTCTCGACTGCTCTATGGAGGAGAACCTGAAGCGGCTGACGCGCGCCGGTCGCTCCAAGGCGCACAAGCTGACCGATCCCGATGTGTTGATGGATCTGAGAAGCCGGCATGTTCTGTTGAAGGGCAAATGCGACCAACTGATCGAGCTGGACGTCACCGCGCTCGGCGCTGACGAAGCGGCGCGCGAAATCCTGGTGCGGATGGCTTGACGTCATAGCACCTGCCTCAAGTGGAATCAGGCGACGCAGGTGCCCCAGACTTAAAGTGCCAGAGCGCACCTCGTGCGTTCAAGGCAGCGCACGGCGCTCTAGGCTTCGGCGGCCTGGCGCGGGCAGCCGCTTTTCTTCGATATCTGTTCCAGTGTGGGGTAGGGGCTGTCCTGAGACTGGCTGGAATAGGTCTGCAGCGCACGGCGGACGCCTGAGGGTCTTTCGATCGAACCGAGGCTCGCATAGGCAACAAACAGCGCTGAAAAAGCGACGACGTTGGTGAGGGTTGCGAGCGTTTTCATGGTCTTCACTTCGTCTTCGGAGTTATTCGATATCCCGACTATCGCCGATCACCCGGATCCTCGCCGTTCCCGATGGAACAGGAGTGAGTGTGTTTTGGCGTCGAGATGGCCCCCCGCTGTGAACGGTTCGTTCACAGCCTTTGGCCGGTATGTCGCAAGGGGTGTCCTTCTTTGTCCGGATGCTGCAGAAGGCGCGCTGGAGCCGAGGAGCCGGTTTATCGCTCCACGCATGGAGCGCGACGGGATAAGGGCGCTTTAACGCGTTAGACTTGCTGCATAATTTTGCCCTTAAATCGATTCCGGTTTAAGACGTTATGCAGTAGTCTCTGCCGAGCTTTTTTGGAGGGTATCCCATGATTGGTCTGGCCATCGGCGTCGTCGTGATCCTGTATCTGGTTTTCGTCTATAACGGCCTCGTCAAGGCGCGGCAGATCGCCGAGGAAGCCTGGTCCGGCATCGACGTGCAACTGAAGCGGCGCGCCGACCTCATCCCCAACCTGATCGAAACCGTGAAGGGCTATGCCGCCCACGAAAAATCGACGCTCGAGGAGGTCATTGCGATGCGCAATCGCGCGCAGGCGGTGCCATCGGGCGATGTCGAGGGGCGGGCTGCCGCCGAAGGGGCCCTGTCGCAGGCCCTTGGGAAGCTCTTTGCTCTTGCCGAAGCCTATCCGGACCTGAAAGCGAACGAGAATTTCGCCGAGCTGCAGCGTTCGCTGGAGACGATCGAGGGCGAGATCCAGATGTCGCGCCGCTACTACAACGGTGCTGCGCGCGACTTGAACGTCAAGGTCGAGAGCTTTCCGTCTAACCTCATCGCCAACGCCTTCCGCTTCGTCAAGGCGGGCTATTTCGAGATTACCAACGAGGCGGACCGCGCGGTGCCGCAAGTCAAGTTCTGATCGGGCGTTACCCGATACTGCCACTAGATGATAAGAGACACGCCTGCCGAGCCCGAAAGCCCGGCCAATCGCATCAAGAGACCCGAGCATGAGTGAACCCGTGAAGAAGCTGACCATCCTGCCGACCGACCATCCGCTGCGCGGCAATGTGCGCCCACCGGGCTCGAAGTCGATCACCAACAGGGCGCTGCTTCTTGCAGGGCTTGCAAAGGGCACGAGCCGGCTGACCGGCGCGCTGAAAAGCGACGACACACGCTATATGGCCGACGCGCTCAGGGCGATGGGCGTCGAGGTCAACGAACCCGATGATACCACCTTCGTCGTCACCGGCACCGGTCGGCTTGCCTCGCCTTCGGCACCCCTTTTTCTCGGAAACGCCGGAACCGCCACGCGCTTCCTGACGGCCGCGGCCGCTCTCGTCGATGGCCCTGTGGTCGTTGACGGCGACCAGCACATGCGCAAGCGACCGATCAAGCCGCTGGTCGATGCGCTGCGCACGCTCGGCGTCGAAGCGACGTCGGAAACCGGCTGCCCGCCCGTCACCGTCAACGGCAAGGGTGGCTTTCCGGCGGGTCGCATCGAGATCGATGCCGGCCTTTCCAGCCAGTATGTCTCGGCGTTGCTGATGGCTGCCCCCGGTGCCAAGGGTCCGGTCCGTATCGAGCTTGCCGGCGACGAGATCGGCGCGCGCGGCTATATCGACCTGACGGTCGCCGCAATGCGCGCTTTCGGAGCCAAGGTCGAGCAATTGAGCCCCTCCGTGTGGGAGGTCGCGCCGACCGGCTATAGCGCCGCCGATTTTGCCATCGAGCCGGATGCGTCGGCTGCGACCTATCTCTGGGCCGCTGAAGTCTTGACCGGCGGCGCCATCGACCTCGGCGTGCCGGCGTCGGTGTTTTCGCAGCCCGATGCACGCGCCCACGACGTCATCGCCCAGTTCCCGCATCTTCCAGCCGTCATCGACGGGTCGCAGATGCAGGACGCGATCCCGACGATCGCGGTTCTGGCCGCGTTCAACGAGACGCCGGTGCGTTTCGTCGGTCTTGCCAACCTGCGCGTGAAGGAATGCGACCGCGTCCGCGCCCTGTCGCTGGGCCTGACCGCCATCCGCCCGGGGCTGGCGCATGAGGAAGGCGATGATCTGATCGTCTCTTCCGATCCCGGCCTTGCCGGGCAGACATTGCCGGCCTCCATCGACACGTTTGCCGACCATCGCATCGCCATGAGCTTCGCCCTTGCCGGGCTGAAGATCCACGGCATTGCCATCGAGGACCCCGGTTGCGTTGCCAAGACCTACCCGGCCTATTGGGACGCGCTGGCCTCGCTCGGCGTCGCCTACACCGGTGACCGTCCTTGATATCGCGCCTCAAGCCTGGTCGGGAAAAGCACAAAACCATGAAATCGTTCCTGAAGATCGATCGAAAGGTCTGAGATCGTATGGCCCGTTTCGTCGCCCTGGTTGGCATGTTGTTTTTCCTGCTGGCGACGGCGGGCGCCGGGCGGGCGGACGAGGTATTCTCGTCCTATCATTCGGTGATCGACGTCGCCAAGGACGGCACGCTGACGGTCACCGAAACGATCACGGCCAACGCCGAGGGCAACCAGATAAGGCGGGGGATCTTCCGTGATCTGCCGCTGAGCTTCACCGACGCGAAGGGACGGCGCAGCAAGGTCGATTTCAAGCTGCTTTCGGTCGAGCGCGACGGCGAGGAGGAGCCCTACCGCACGGAATCGATCTCGGGCGGCATCCGCATCTATACGGGATCTGCCGAGGTTTTTCTGCCGCACGGCCAGCATACGTTCCAGTTTACCTATGAGACGAGCCGGCAGATCCGCTTCTTCGACGACCACGACGAACTCTACTGGAACGTGACCGGCACCGAATGGGCCTTTCCGATCGATGAGGCGAGCGCCACTGTCAACCTGCCGGAAGGCGTGCGACCGCAGGCGCTCGACATCTTTACCGGCGGCTATGGCGCCACCGGCAAGGATGCGCGGGTGTCGGAGGAAGGCAGCGAGATCTTCTTTGCGACCACCCGGCGGTTGGAGCCGAGGGAGGGGTTGACGATCGCGGTGAAGATGCCGAAGGGCAGCATCGAACAACCATCCGCAAGCCAGGAAAACGCCTGGTGGATGCGCGATCACATGGCGCTGTTGATAGCCGGAGCGGGCCTGGTCGTCGTCGCGCTCTATTATGGCCGCGCCTGGCTGAAGGTCGGGAAAGACCCGGCCCGCGGCGTCATGGTGCCGCGCTGGGATGCGCCGGAGGGCATTTCCCCGGCACTCGTCAACTACATCGACAACCGGGGATTTTCCGGCGAAGGCTGGACGGCCCTGTCGGCCTCTGCGCTCAGCCTGGCGGTCAAGGGACATGTCGTTCTCGAGGATCTGAAGAGCGCGATCGTCATCGCTACGACCGGCAAGGGACGCGGCGAAAAGCTGCCGACCGGCGAGGCGAGCCTGATGAAGGCAGTCGATGCCGCCGGCGGAAAGCTGAAGATCGACAGGGCCAACGGCACGAAAGTGCAGGCAATCGGCGCCGACTTCCGCAATGCCATGGAGCGCGAGCATCGCGGCAAGTATTACCTGGAAAACACCGGTTATATCGTCGCTGGCGTGCTGCTTTCGGTTCTGGCGATCGCGGCCGTATTCCTGTTCGGCGATCTCAGCGAGGACAGCATCCCGCTGGTGATCGTCCCGGTCTTCATCGCGTTTTTCGTGTCGATCCTTGCCGTCTCCGTCGGCAAGTCGCTGCGCCGCGAAAAGAGCCTGATGAGCCGCATCATGTCGATCGTGGTGCTTGCCTTCATCGGCTTTGTCGCCTTCACCATCTTCTCGAGCATTCTCGCAGTGGTCTTTTATAGTGCCACGGAGGCCGACGAACTGCCGCTGCTGTTTGCGATCGGCGGCATCGTGCTGCTCAACGTGTTGTTCTTCTTTCTGATGGGCGCGCCGACGCCGCTCGGCAGCCGGCTGATGGATGGCATCGACGGCCTCAGGCAATACATGACCCTTGCCGAGAAGGACCGGATGAACATGCAAGGGGCGCCGGAAATGTCGCCCCGGCATTTCGAGACGCTGCTGCCCTATGCCGTTGCGCTCGGCGTGGAAAAGCCGTGGACGCAAACCTTCGATCGCTGGCTGCTGGCGGCGGCCGCCGGCGCCGCGGCAGCAAGCGCCTACCAGCCGGCCTGGTATCATGGCGATGGTTTCGGCTCGACCTCATTCGGGGATCGCATTGGCGGCTTTGCCGGTTCCATGGCCGACACCATGACCTCCTCTCTGCCACCCCCGCCGAAATCTTCATCGTCAGGCTTTTCGACCGGTGGCGGCTTTTCCGGCGGCGGCGGCGGCGGCGGCGGTGGCGGCGGCTGGTGATCTCGCCGAAAGCCTCGCGGCCGCGGGGTCAAATTCATTGCCGCACTTGGTGACATTTTCGCCAGAGCTTGCTAAGTCGGCGGCAACCGTCCGGAACAGAAAAAGTCATCTCCCATGCCCGATCTTCTTATCGAACTCCGCTCCGAGGAAATTCCTGCCCGCCTGCAGCGCAAGGCGGCCGGTGACCTCAAGAAGCTCTTGACCGACGCACTCGTCGAAGCGGGTTTGACCTATGAGGGTGCGCGCGAATACTGGACGCCGCGCCGGTTGACGCTCGACATCCGTGGCCTCAACGCCCGTTCCGCCGATGTGCGCGAAGACCGCAAGGGTCCGCGCACCGACGCCAACGAAAAGGCGATCGAAGGCTTCCTGCGTGGCGCCGGCCTGTCCTCGATCAGCGAGGCGCATGTCCATAGCGATCCGAAGAAGGGGGATTTCTACGTCGCCCACATCGTCAAGCCGGGCCGCCCCGCCGAAGAGATCGTCGCCGAGGCGATGCCGGAGATCATCCGTAACTTCCCCTGGCCGAAGCCGATGCGCTCGGGTGCCGCCTCCGCCAAGCCGGGGTCGCTGCGCTGGGTCCGGCCGCTGCAGTCGATCGTCTGCACCTTCGGTTCCGAAACCGATGAAACCCATGTGATCCCGTTCGAGGTCGACGGCATCGTCGCCTCCAACGTCACCTATGGCCACCGCTTCCATGCGCCCGATGCAATCACCGTGCGCCGCTTTGCCGACTATGCCGAGAAGCTGGAGCGGGCGAAGGTCGTGCTCGACGGCGAGCGCCGCAAGCAGATGATACTCGCCGACGCGCACAATGTCGCTTTTGCCAATGGTCTCGAACTGGTCGAGGACGAAGGCCTGCTCGAGGAGGTCTCCGGCCTCGTGGAATGGCCGCAGGTCCTGATGGGGAGCTTTGAAGAGAGCTATCTCGAAATCCCCTCGGAAATCATCCGCCTGACGATCAAGACGAACCAGAAGTGTTTCGTCACCCGCGCGCCGGGCGCCGAGACGCTCTCCAACAAATTCATCCTCGTCTCCAACATCGAGGCGAAGGACGGCGGCAAGGAGATCGTGCACGGCAACGGCAAGGTCGTTCGCGCCCGCCTGTCGGACGCCACCCACTTCTGGCACCGCGACCAGGGCAACCTGCCTGACCTCGAGACCTTGAAGCCCTCGGCTGAAAAGTTCGGCCTCGATCTTTCAAAGCCGCTCGACCAGCGCATGGCCAAGCTCGACGCGCTCAACGTCACCTTCCATGCCAAGCTCGGCACCCAGGGCGAGCGTGTCGCGCGCATCCGCGCACTCGCCGCCGAACTTGCCAAGGTGACCGGCGCCGACGGCAAGCTGGTCGACCGTGCCGTGGTGTTGGCAAAGGCCGACCTGCGCACCGAAGCCGTCGGCGAGTTCCCCGAACTCCAGGGCATCATGGGCCGCAAGTACGCGCTGCTCCAGGGCGAAGACGCCTCTGTCGCCGCAGCGATCGAAGATCACTGGAAGCCGAACGGCCCGTCTGACCGCGCGCCGACCGATGCCGTTGCAGTCACCGTGGCGCTGGCCGACAAGCTCGACACGCTCGTCGGCTTCTGGGCGATCGACGAAAAGCCGACCGGCTCGAAGGACCCTTACGCCCTGCGTCGCGCCGCCCTCGGCGTCATCCGCCTGATCCTCGAAGGCAAGGCGCGCCTGCCGCTCGTGCCGTTCTTCGAGATCGCGCTGACTGCAATCAGGGCGCAGAAGCCGGCGCTGACCGATGATGTTTCGGCGGATCTGCTTTCCTTCTTCCACGATCGTCTCAAGGTCTATCTGCGTGATCTCGGCGCCCGTCACGATCTGATCGACGCGGTGCTGACGCCGGATGCCGACGATCTCCTGATGATCGCCCGCCGCGTCGAGGCCCTGACTGCCTTCATCACCGACGAGGAGGGCAAGAACCTGCTCGCCGGCACCAAGCGCGCGACGCAGATCCTTGCCGCCGAGGAGAAAAAGGGTACGGCAGTAGCCGATGCGGTCGACGCTGGTCTTTTCCGCCTCGATGCCGAAAAGGCGCTGCACGCCGCAGTCGAGCTCGGCTCCGGCGAGGCCCGCGATGCGATCGCCAAGGAAGACTTCCGCTCGGCCATGCAGGCCCTGTCGAAGCTGCGCGAGCCGGTCGACCAGTTCTTCAACGACGTGCTCGTCAACGACGACGACGTCTCGATCCGGGCAAACCGCCTGGCGCTGCTCGGGCTTGTGCGCTCGGCAACCGGCACGGTTGCCGATTTCTCCAAGATCGCGGGATGAACGGGAGGGGCGCATGACGACGAAGATCCTCGTCAGCGCCTGCCTCATGGGCCACGCCGTGCGCTACGACGGCCAGTCGAAGCCGCTTCTCCATCCGGCGATCGATCGCTGGCGCCAGGAAGGGCGTCTGGTCACCATCTGTCCGGAAATGTCGGCCGGCATGCCGGTGCCGCGCCCGCCGGCCGAGATCGCATCGGGACTGTCCGGTCCTGACGTGGTCGACGGCGCGGCAACTGTCGTCGAAAACACCGGCCGCGATGTCACCAGAGCGTTCCTCGAGGCTGCGGAAAATGCGCTGGCGCTTGCGCGCGAAACAGGCTGTCGCTTCGCGCTGCTGATCGACGGCAGCCCGTCCTGCGGTTCGGGTTTTGTCTATGACGGCACGTTTTCCGGCGCGCGCCATAAGGGGCAGGGGGTTACGGCCGCGTTGCTGGCGCGAAACGGCATAGAAGTCTATTCCGACAGGGAGATCGAAGCCTTGATCGAGCGTGTCGACGGACCGCACGAGACGGACTGAAAGGCCAGGACAAAAAAGAATGCGCCCCTGCTTCTCTCAGGGGCGCATTCTCTCGCCTTAGCAGCGAATTTGCCCGTCAGCCTTCAAATGCTGGAGCGGCTGAGGGGGCAGGGAACGTTTAAGTTTCGACCTTCAGTTTAGCCGAAGTTCGAGGCTTGCCGGATCAAATTGCCGTGAGCCGGCCACTACTGCCGAGGCGGCGATCGCCGGTTCGCCTTCAGTGATGGTCGCCACCGCCGCAGTTTTGGCAGTCTCGTCGATTGCCGGTGGAACGACGGCATGCGCACTCTGGTCGGCCAGATCGCCGAGAGCCGCGGCGGTCGCCATGTCAGCGTGATCGGTTGCAGCCGCATCGGTCTTGACCGCGCTCTCCGCCGGCTTGCTGACGAAAACGACCGGCGAGCCGCCGAGCCATGCTTCGGTGCGCACGAGCCGCATCTCGCCGTTGATTTCCTTGAGCTCGACCTTCTCGCTGCCTTTCTCGATTTCCGGCACCACATAGGTGACCTTCTTCTTGATCTGCAACGGCGGGCACTGCGGGCAGGAAACGGTCGCGACGCTGGAATTGACAGCCTGTCCGGAAACGACGTCCTCGATCGACGATGCCCAGGCGCTGCCTGCAGCAAGTGCAACGGCGGTGGTGATCAGCAGCATGCGCATCGGACTTCTCCCGAGATTGTTCTCGGTGAGAATATGCGTTCTCTCTTACCTTCCCGTCAGGAGAATTGGTAAAAATTGAATGATCCGGCGTATTTGATGTCGCCGATCAGGCCTTTTCGCGGGCGACCGCGCGCCAGCCGATGTCGTGGCGATAGAAACCGTTGTCCCAGGAAACGCCGTCGACCGCCGCATAGGCAAGCGCCTTGGCCGCGCTGGCGCTTTCTCCGATCGCGGTCACGTTCAGCACCCGCCCGCCGGTCGCGACCAGGCCGCCATCCTTCATCGCTGTCCCGGCATGAAACACCTTGGTTCCGGCCGAAGCGTCCGGAAGCGCTGCGATGGGCGTGTTCTTGTCGTAGGCGCCCGGATATCCCTTCGACGCCATCACGACGGTCAGCGCGGTCTCGTCGCGCCATTCGGCGTCCATGCCCGCAAGCGTACCGGTGGCGGCCGCATGGAGCAGCGGCAGCAGGTCGCTTTTCATCCGCATCATCAGCACCTGGCATTCCGGATCGCCGAAACGCACATTGTATTCGATCAGCTCCGGCCCTTTCGCCGTGATCATCAGCCCGGCGAAGAACACGCCGGAAAAGGCATGACCGCTTTCGGCCATGCCGCGCATGGTCGGCTCGATGATCTCCTTCATCGTGCGTTCGGTCATTTCGGGCGTCATGACGGGGGCTGGCGAATAGGCGCCCATGCCGCCAGTGTTCGGGCCGGTGTCGCCGTCGCCGACGCGCTTGTGATCCTGCGCCGAGGCGAGCGCCAGCGCGGTCTTGCCGTCGCTGAGGCAGAAGAAGCTCGCCTCCTCGCCGTCGAGATAGGCTTCCACCACCACTTCCGCGCCGGCAGCGCCGAAGGCGCCGTCGAAACAATCGTCGATCGCGGCAAGGGCCTCGTCCAGTTCCATGGCGACGGTTACGCCCTTGCCGGCGGCAAGGCCGTCCGCCTTGATGACGATCGGCGCGCCCTCAGCGCGCACATAGGCCTTGGCGGTTTCCGCGTCGGTAAAGCGGCCATAGGCGCCGGTCGGGATCGCGTATCTGGCGCAAAGATCCTTGGTGAAGCCCTTCGAGCCTTCGAGCTGTGCTGCCGCAGCCGACGGGCCGAAAACGGCGATGCCGGCAGCGCGCAACACGTCCGCCAGACCCGCCACCAGCGGACCTTCCGGCCCGACGACGACGAAGTCGATTGCTTCCTTCAGACAGAAGGCCACAACATCAGAATGATTGTCGGTATCGAGCGCAACGAGGGTCGCTTCCTCGGCAATGCCCGGATTGCCCGGCGCAGCATAGAGCCTGGTCAATTTGGGGGACTGTGCGATTTTCCATGCGAGCGCATGTTCGCGTCCGCCCGATCCGATCAGAAGAACCTTCATTGCCTGCCCCCGACATGCCGAAATTGTTGCGTTGCGGTTAAGGCGAGGCGGCTTTCAGGTCAAGAGGGCAGGGGGCGCGCAGGCACGATTCCCGTCATCCGGCGCAGCTTCCATGGGAAACCCGCATGACGGCAGGCGTCAGGCGCAGCTAGGCGATTGCCTGCTGGCTCCGGCGATCGTCGGGCGCATTGCCGTAGCGGGCAGTGCGCGTCAGCGCCCAGATGCCGAGGTCCTCGAGAGGCAGCGGCTTGCTGATGAGATAGCCCTGAAAGAGATCGCAGCCCGCAGCCGTCAGCATCGAGAGCTTCTCAGGTGTATCGACGCCTTCTCCGACTACGGCCACGTCCTTGGCGTGGCAAAGCGCGATCAGGGCCTTCAGGACCGGTAGCGATTGCGAGGCCGTCAGGTTCGACACGAGCGCCCGGTCGAGCTTGATCGTGTCGGCGGTGTATTCGATGATCTGCTGCACCGAGGTGTAGCCCGCGCCGAAATCGTCGATCGACAGGCGGAAGCCCTTGCTGCGCAGGTCATCGATGTTGCGGCGGAGCTGATCGCTGAACTTGACCGCGAAGGTTTCTGTCAGCTCGATCTCGATCGACTGCGGCTGCAGCCCGTGGCGGTGCAGGCAATCGGAGAAATAGTCCGCGATCGCCTTCGAATGCAGTTCGGCCGAAGAAATGTTGATGGCGAGGATCGTGTCGGGCCCGAACAGAGCTTTCAGCTGGTGGCAATCGGACATCGCCTGGTTGATCACCCACCAGTCGATCTTGGTGAACAGGCCGGAGCTTTCGGCGATGGGCACGAATTCGTCGGGCGTCACGTTCCCGAGCACCGGCGAATACCAGCGAAGCAGTGCTTCGCAGCCCATCACCCGGCCATCCGGATCGACGATCGGCATGTAGACCAGGTGGAACTGCTCGTCCGGATCGAGCGAGCGCAGCTCGTCCTGGATCTGGCGCAGGCGGGTGCGTTTGTCGTGCAAGGCGCGCGAGAACCGGGAAGAGCGGTTCTTGCCGCTGGTCTTTGCCTGGTACATCGCCGCGTCGGCGTTCGAGATCAGTTCGGCGAGGTTGGTCGCATCATCGGGGCAGATCGCCGCGCCGATGCTGGCGGTAACCGGATAGCTCTTCCCGGCAACGTCGAAGCCGTCCTCGAACAGCGCGAGGATTGCGGCGGACACTTCCCGTACCGTTCCGTCTCCCGGTCGCGAGCGGACCAGCACTGCGAATTCGTCGCCCGAGAGCCGCGCGAGGATCGCGGGTTTCTGGCCGCGCCGCGCGGTGATCGCCTCGACATTCGCGGCGATCCGCATCGCCAGGGTTTTCAGGAGCTCGTCGCCGATCTCATGGCCGTGTTTGTCGTTGACGAACTTGAAGTTGTCGATGTCGATGAACAGCAGGCTGCATTTTTCGTCGGAGACGATGGCCTCGCGCACGATGCCGGCGGCCACGGCATTGAAATGGCCGCGATTGCTGATGCCGGTCAGCGTGTCGGTCCAGGAACTGCGCTGCACCAGCTTGAGCGACTGCCCCGATTGACGGTGCAGCTCCCTGATGTTTTCCGTCAGCCGGCCGATCTCACCCTTCTCGTCCATGTTGCGGATTTCGTCATGGGCGCCGACCATGACGGCCATGACGTTGGCATCGAGCGTGGCGATCGGGTCGGTGATGAAACGCCGGATGAGAACGATGATCAGCCAGATCGAAAACAGGCTCATCGCCACGGCGCCAAGCGCCAGCAGCATTTTCTGCTGTGCCATCAGCAGGTCGAAATGATTGTCCGAAACCGTCAGCGTCGCATAGAGCGACGGTCCGAGATGCACGCTTGCCGAGAGGTCGTCGGTGACCGCCAGCGGCCACGGTTGAAGCACGACGTCGGCACCGTATTCCTGCTTGAGCGTCTGCTGCATGTCGAGGAAACGATCCGGCTGGATCGCCACCTGGACCAGGAGCGCGCTCGACTTCTTGCTCGGCAGCGGCCGGGTGAAGGTCACGGGATCGAGGAAGTAGGAGTAGACGATCCGCGCCTTGTGTCCGGCGTCATATATGTAGGTCCAGTCGGCGAGCTTGTCCTCGCGCACCAGCCGTCGCGCTAGGTTGAGCTGCGCCTCGTCGATCTCGGCGAAGGGATCCCAGCTGTTTTCGAAGTAGTATTCCGATTGCAGGTCCGATGTCAGGATCGCCAGCGACACGTAGCCCATCGGATCGTCGGAAAGCGACTTGACGCTTTCCTGCAGTCGCACGCCGAGCGCGTTGGCGCGATAGTTCTTGTCGGTTTCCGAGATGTACTGGCGCAGCGAGTTGCTGTTCAGGAGCGCATTGAGGAAGCCCTTGCTGCGGCCGATTTCATTCTGGAACACGGCGGCTGCGTGTTCCAGCCGCTGCGACAGTTTGGCGTGTTCGAGTGCCCGGATGGAGCGGCTCTGGGTGACATGGACCGAGATCGCCGCCAGCAGATAGCCGGCCAGCACCACGGGGAAGATCAGGATGAGTGCGCGCTTGCCGAGGGTCACTGGAAATTCGCCAATGTGCTGATGATGCGCCGGCGCAGGAGCACCGACGTCGTTGACAGTTCCTGCTGGTACTGGCTCTTGGCCAGAATGTCCGGCGACGGATAGATCGTCTCGTCCGCACGCATCGCATCGGGCAATTGCGTGAAGGCGGCCTTGCTGGCCGTCGGCATGTTGAGCGCGATCGCATTGGCGGCAGCACTTCCGGGCGAGCCGATATAGTCGAGGAAGGCCAGCGCGCGGGCCTTGTTCGGCGATTTGGCGACAACCGACATGCAGTCGAGCCAGGAGAGCGTGCCTTCCTTCGGCACCACGTAGCGCCAGGTCCCGGGCGTGCCGGCTTTCTCGTTCAGGACATGCTGGTCGCCGCTGTAGCCAAGCGCCAGATAGATGTTCTTGCCGATCGCCTGGTTCTGGATCGAGCTGATGACATACTCATAAGTCAGGACTGCCGGTGCCTGCTGCTTCATCATGTTGAAGGCGGTCTTCAGCGTTTCCTGCTCGTTGGTGTTGATCGATTCGCCGAGCAGCATCAACGGGGCGACGAAAGCCTCGTTGTGGTCGTCATACATGGCAATGTGCTTGGTGAGCGCCGGTGCGGGCTGCATCAGGTCGCGCCAGGATGTCGGCGCGTCGGGCAACTTGTCCGACCGATAGAGGATGCCCATCGTGCCCCAGAGATAGGGGAGGCCATGGTTGGAGCAGCGCTTGCGCCAGCTCTCGTCATAGTCCCTGAGCGAGGCAACGTTGTTTTCGTCGACCGCCTCCAGCACGCCCTTGCGCCCGAAGATTGCTGCGCCGTTTTCGCCTGTGACCACCAGGTCGACGATGCTGTTCGGATCGGCCAGAACCTCGTCGCGGGTATCGCCGCTGTCGTAGTAGACCTGATGGATTCCGACGCCGGTGATCGCCGTCCAGCGATCGAGGATCGCCTGGTCGATATAGGATTCCCAGATCAGCAGGTTCAGCGTCTCGGCTTGCCCCGCCGTCGCCATCAGCAACGTCGTCAAAAAGGCAGGAATCGCCGCTCGCCCTCGCATTGTCTACCCCTGCCCATTCCCCATCCAGCGACCGTAGCGCGCAAAAATTGATGAATGATTACGCAGGGCTGCGGGAATTAGCATGGCCTCACGCAGGCTGTTGCCGGAAACACAACGGGCGCCGCATGACGGCGCCCGTTCGATGGTCCGGTGCGGAGTGCTGGCTAGTGCCGCGCCGGCATCTTCGGCAGCAGGATCGTCAGAATGCCGAGCAGCGGCAGATAGGAGCAGACGGTGTAGACGAACTCGATGCCCTGCCGGTCGGCGAAGATGCCGAGGAGCGCTGCCCCCATGCCGCCGAACCCGAAGGCGAAGCCGAAGAAGACACCGGCGATCAGTCCGACGCGGCCCGGCACCAGTTCCTGCGCGAAAACGACGATCGCCGAAAATGCCGAGGAGAAGATGAAGCCGATGATGATCGACAGCACGCCGGTCCAGAAGAGGTTCGCATAAGGCAGCATCAGCGCAAAGGGAATGACGCCGAGGATTGAGAACCAGATGACGAAGCGCGCACCGTAGCGGTCGCCGATCGGCCCGCCGAGGAACGTGCCGGCGGCGGCAGCGCCCAGGAACAGGAACAGCATCAGCTGCGCCTCCTGCACGGAAACGCTGAACTTCTCGATGACGAAGAAGGTGAAGTAGCTGGAGATGCTCGCCATGTAGACGTTCTTGGTGGCGGTCAGAAGCACCAGCACGGCGACAGCCCAGACCACGCGGTTCTTCGGCAGCGGCAGCGCACGGCTCGGAGCCGGCTTCATCATCGACGAGCGGCGGTGGCGCACATACCATGTGCTGACCCAGGAGAGCACGAAGAAGCCGATGATCGCCACGATCGAGAACCAGCTGAGGCTGCCCTGACCGAAGGGGATGACGATGAAGGCGGCAAGCAGCGGCCCCATGGCGCTGCCGGCGTTGCCGCCAACCTGAAACAGCGACTGCGCCAGGCCATGCCGCCCTCCCGAAGCGAGACGGGCGATGCGCGAGGACTCCGGGTGGAAGATCGCCGAGCCGACACCGATCAGGCTTGCCGCCAGAAGCAGCATCGTGAAGTCATGGGCGTTGGCGAGCAGGATCAGGCCCGAGCAGGTCGACAGCATCGCAACCGGCAGCGAATACGGCAGCGCCCAGCGATCGGTGATGATGCCGACGGCCGGCTGCAGCATCGAGGCCGTCAGCTGGAACGTGAATGTCAAAAGCCCGATCTGCACGAAATCGAGCGAATAATTCGCCTTGAGCAGGGGATAGAGCGCGGTCAGCAACGACTGCATGATGTCGTTCAGCATGTGGCAGAAGCTGACTGCCAGGATGACGGAGAATGCCGTCTTTTCAGGGGTGATGCCCCCGCTCGATGTAACCGTTGCCATGGATTTGTCCCTGCCGTCTCGATGGTTGTGTGCGGCGTGGGATATCTCTACTGATCTTGCTCGTGGCCTGCTTTTGTGATGTGGTCGACTTCTTTCGAGAGTGGGCCAATGCCGATCTATCGCGTCACCTTGCCTGAATTGCCCGACGCCGACCACTTCAGGAACCTGGACTGGATCGAGACCGGGAACTCCGCAGTGCTCGCGCTTGGCCGCGACTACCGCGCGGGTCTGACCGTTCCGTTGCACAGTCACACCCGCACGCAGTTGTGGTGGGCGCGCCAGGGCGTCGTCCTCGTGCGCACCGCCCACGGGCGCTGGCTCGTGCCGCCGGGCCACGCGCTTCTCATCCCGGCCGGCGTCGAGCATTCCACAGAAATGATCAGCGACGTGCGCATGCACTCGATCTATTTCGCGCCGTCCCTGTTGCGCGCCGAGCGGCCGATGGTCATGGAGATCACACCGCTTGCCGGCAGCCTCGTCGACGCATTGGTCAGCGTCGACAGCGAAACGATGTCGGAGCGTCGAGAACAACTGATCATGGACCTGCTCCTCGAGGAGATCGGGCTTCTGCATGAGCGCCCGCTCGGCCTGCCTTTCCCGCGCGAGCAGAAACTGGCGCTGCTCTGCCGGCAGTTTCTCGAAGCACCCTCGGCGTCGGCCAGCATCGACCAGTGGGCGAGCCGCCTGGGGCTCAGCCGGCGCACGTTTACGCGGCTGTTCCGCAATGAGACGGGCGTCAGCTTCGTCACCTGGCGCCAGCAGGCCTGTATCTTTGCATCGCTGCCGCGCCTTGCCGACGGCGAGCCGATCACCAACGTCGCGCTCGATGCCGGCTATGAGAACGTTGCGGCCTTCACCACGATGTTTCGGCGCATGCTCGGCAGCGCCCCGAGCCACTATCTGAAAATGTACCAGGATCGGTGACGTATCGGCTGCATGGCAAACGGGAGCTGAATTGACCTGGTTAACGGAATCGTAGGATCAAAGGGCAATAAGTCGCCCTCGTGTCCTTGAAATCGCGCCAATGTCCAGTGCCGGGACACGGTTCAAACTTCGCCCCGGCGAATGATTTTTCCGGAGTTGTTCCTTGCGTATCCGTTCTCTTCTCCTCCTTTCTGGAACTCTTTTGTTGTCCGCAGGCAGTGCCGCGGCCGCTGACGGCCCGTACTTCTGGTCCGGCGACTGGTATCTGAAGGTCGGCGCCACCGGCTTTCTCGGCCCGAAATACGAAGGTGCGTCCAAGCGCATGTTTCAGGCGGCGCCTCTCGTCTCGCTCGGCAAGGCCGGAAGCACCGTTCGCTTCTCCTCGCGCAACGACAACATGTCCTATGCGCTGCTCGACCAGGGCGGCTTTCGTGCCGGCGTCGTCGGCAAGCTCATCTTCGAACGGGATTCTGGCACTTCCAGCGATCTGAACGGGCTTGCCCCGGTCAAGTTCGGTGGGGAGCTGGGTGGCTTCGCCGAAGTCTATCCGGCCGACTGGCTGCGCGTGCGCGCGGAAGTCCGCCAGGGTATCCGCAGCCATCACGGCGTCGTCGCCGACGTGACCGCCGATGCCTTTACAGACGTCAGCAGCAACGTGCGCGTTTCCGCCGGTCCGCGGATGACGGCCGCCACCAGCGACTATTTCGGCGCCTATTACGGTGTCAACGATGCGGAATCGGCCGCCTCCGGCCTCAGCCCCTATAGCCCGCATGGCGGCATTCACTCCGCCGGCGTCGGGGCTGCGATCAACTGGCAGGCGACGGAAAAACTCGAGACCGGAGCCTATGCCGAATACCGCAGGCTGATGGGGTCTGCCGCCGATTCCAGCCTCGTGCGCGAACGCGGCAGCCGCAACCAGTTCCTCGTCGGCGTTTCTGCCACCTACCGTTTCGACTTCACGCTTCACTGAATGATGCGTCCGGCGTCGGGACGGTGCGGCATCGAGCCGCTTGACCGTCCCGGCGTGGAGCGTC
The DNA here is from genome assembly GCA_900469625.1 of Hyphomicrobiales bacterium. Classification (GTDB taxonomy): domain Bacteria; phylum Pseudomonadota; class Alphaproteobacteria; order Rhizobiales; family Rhizobiaceae; genus Ensifer. The sequence goes on along the minus strand of UBXV01000007.1, from coordinate 19,020 downwards.
AAACAGGGGCATGAACACGTCTTCCGCCGATTCCGGGCGCGTCCACGACGCGCCGTCGAACAACTGGGTCTATCGCGTGCTGCCGCGCGCGCTCTGGCCCTACGCGCAACTTGCCCGCTGGGATCGTCCGATCGGCTGGCAGCTGCTGATGTGGCCATGCCTGTGGTCGGTCGCGCTAGCCTCCGGCACCGCGGCCGCGGCGGGAGAGTTCTCGGCCGGGCGGTTCGTCTTCCACAGCTTCCTCTTCATCGCCGGCGCCATCGCCATGCGCGGGGCCGGCTGTACGTTCAACGACATCATCGACCACGACATCGACATGGAAGTGGCGCGGACACGCTCGCGACCCCTGCCATCCGGTCGCGTTTCACGCTTTCAGGCAAAGGCCTTCATGGTGTTGCAGGCGCTCGCCGGGCTGGTGATCCTGCTGCAGTTCAATGCCTTCACCATTCTGCTCGGCATCCTGTCGCTGGGGCTCGTCGCGATCTATCCCTTTGCCAAGCGCTTCACCGACTGGCCGCAGTTCTTCCTTGGCCTTGCTTTTTCCTGGGGGGCGATCATGGGCTGGTCGGCCGAGTTCGCTGCACTTTCGCTGGCGCCGGTCCTGCTCTATGGCGCCGCCATCGCCTGGACGATCGGCTACGACACGATCTACGCCTATCAGGACCGGGAGGACGATGAACTTATCGGCGTCCGCTCGACGGCGCGCCGCTTTGGCGACAATCCCCGTCCATGGCTGATCGGGCTCTACGGGCTGGCGGTCGTCTTGATGCTGCTTGCGTTTCTCGCAGCCGGCGCGGGGCTCTTTGCCTATGCGGGGCTGCTGGTCGCCGCCGTGCTGCTCACCTATCAGATCCTGGTTCTGAACATTCACGATCCGGCCCAATGCCTTGTATTGTTCAAGTTCAACGGCGTCGTCGGGCTCATCATCTTTGCGGGGCTGGTCGCGGCGCTTTTTGTCCGCCTGATGTGAAAAATCCTCCGTGTTGACGGAGGATCGGCAGTTCAGGCGGATGGACGAGGGTGGTCGTGGTTTCCGTCGAAAGGTCGAGCGTGCGGGATGTTCAGGCCCAGCTGACTTCGGCCACGGCCTTGCGCGTCTTGGCAGCGGTCCGCGCACGGAAAATGCCAGCGATGGCCTTGATGGTGGCGGCGAGCGACTTGCGCATCAGGTATCTCCTTCTTTCGTGACCCTGGCTAGGAGCCGGATATGGCATGAAGAAGGCGAAGCGGCTGTTTCCGAAGGAACATTCCGATTTCTGATGGCTGCCAATCGGCGATGCGCCGAAAACAAAAAACCGGTCGCAGGGAACGACCGGCTTTTGCACTGGAGGTATTCGGACAGGCCTAGCTTCGGGCGATGATTTCGCGTCCGTCGATCTTCATGGCGACGCCAAGTCGGCCGGTGGAGCGACGCACCAGGAAACGCGGCCGGCGGTCGGCGAAGAAGGAGTGACGGCGTCGCGGCTTGATCGGTGCGGTGCGCACGTCGCCCAGATGCTCTTCGAGCGCGCGGGCGACGCCATCGGCTTCGACCATCAGCATCGGAATGCGATAGGCTTCGGCCCAGGCGCGCCAATCGGCGGCGATATCGGAAAGATCGTGGGCGACGAGCAGCGGTACGCAAAGGTCCGGATCGTCATGATGAAGTTCAAGCGTCACTGTAACGTCTCCGTCGCCGTGGTCGATCGCGCGTGCCGCGACCCCTTTGAATGCCCGCGCCGGCAATGCGATCGAAAGCGGCAGGCCGCTTGATGGTAGCACCTTGCGCAGAACCGCGCCACGCTCGTCCAAGCTGATCGTTACATTGCCTGTGTGGCCGCGCAGGACGTAGCTAGCCTGCTGAGGAAAACGCTTCGGGTCGAGCCGGAGCGTGTTTTCGACCCATGCGGGTTGAGAGAGTGTATTGCGCATTTCAATCGCCCTTGTTTTACCTTGAGAGCCGGTTTCCGGTCTTCTCGTCGGGACTTTTCGTCCTCTGTGGGCTGGAGAATAGGCGGCCCTCCTTCCGGCCAACTTAAAAATCGCGGTTAAGAAAACTTTGCGTTTTTCGATGGTTAGCAAAAGCCGACCGGCCAAGGTTTCCGTTTCGTCAACGGCGGCGCTCGCATTTTCGGCAATGGCCCGGCGCGGGCGGCGAAAAGCCACACACAAGCCTGTCGTGCAATCATGCCGTGTCAGAATTCTGTTTTGGGGATTGGTGCGACCTGTCCCTCGGTTAAGCGACGGGGCAGCAGTCATGGTTTCGACCTATCTCAACTACAGCCGGATTACGAGCGACCTGAGGGCCAGCCTCGATCGGGTCGCCCAAAGGCCGCTGGTCGCGCGCGAGGCCGAATACTACAAGGAAAACATCGGCAACGTGAAAACGGTCGACGAGTTCCTCGGCGATTATCGGCTGTATTCCTATGCGATGAAGGCCCATGGCCTCGAGGACATGATCTACGCCAAGGCCTTCATGCGTCAGGTGCTGGAAAGCGACCTGAAGGACAGCAACAGCTTTGCCAACCGCCTGACGGATGACCGCTATCAGAAGTTCGCCCAGGCGTTCAACTTCAGCACATCGTCGGCGGCCGCGCAGACGACGGCCCAGCAGGATGCGCTGATCGGCCTCTACAACGAGCGGGTCGCCAATCTCGACACTGTGCTCAAAGGAGACAACGCCTATTTCAATGCGGCGATGGATCAGGTCACCGACGTCGACCAACTGCTTGGCAACGAACGCCTGCGTTCATACGCGTTCGGCATCTTCGGCATCGATGCGCGCAACTATTCCTACGATCAGGTCCGCTACGCGCTGACGGCCGAGCCTTCGGACCTGACCAATTCCCATACCGCGGCGCAGACCCGACGCACCGAAGTCAGCAAGACGTTGACCGATTTCGACACGCGCGCAATCGCGATGAACGACAACAACAAGCTGACCGCGGAACTTGCGGAGGCACCGGCTGCCGACAAGCCCGCGATCCAGGCGAAGATCGACGCCAACAACGCCACCATCGCCGACCTCAACACCAAGCTGCCGCCGGTGGGTAGCGAGTCGAATGCGATGATCAATCAGCTGTCGACGGAATTCAGCATGCTGGACCGGCAGATCGCCATGCTCGACCGTTATCGGCAGCTGAACGGCGCCTTCAACTTCGAGGCGGATGGCAGCGTGGCGGCGGGCGGCAAGGCGATTACCGACGAAAAGAAGAAGATGCTGAACGAGGCATACATCTTCAGCAGCCCGCGCCTGACCCCTTCGGGAGCGGTCCTCAACCGGGATTACTTCGAGCAGAAGATCGGTTCGATTACGACCGTAACCGAACTCCTCGCCGACTCGCGCATGGTGAACTACGTCAGAACGGCGTTCGGCTTGCCCATCACGGCGGTGAACGCGACGATCGAAAACATCCTCACCAGCGACATCAACGACCCGAACAGCTACGTCAACAAGTTTGGCGGTGAATACAACAAGGCCTACAAGGCCCTGCATGCCGCCTTCAATTTTCAGCCGGACGGGACGCTGGCTGCCGGCACCAAGGCCCAGACGACCGAACAGACCAATACGACCACCAGCGGCTACATGGTCCACTACAACGACGCCGACGACGAAGCGGACGAGGGCAAGATCAGCCGCTACAAGCTGCAGATCAAGACGATGAGCTCGGTCGACGATCTCGTCGGCAACAGCGAACTGCGCTCCTTCGTGCTGAGTGCCTTCGGTCTGGAAAAGGAAGGCCTGACGCCGCGCAAGCTGAAGGAGGTTCTGATCAGTGACCTCAACAATCCGGCGAGCTATGCCAATTCCCTGCGTGACGAACGCTACGTCAAGCTGGTGAAGGCTTTCAATTTCAATCCGGACGGGACGCTCGGTTCCCCCAAGCTGGCGCAGAACGAGGCCGACATCGTCAACACGGCCAAGGCCTACATCGTCGAAAAGTCGCGCTTCGGCACGGAAGACGAAAAGAAGGCCGCCAAGACCAAGGCGGAAGAGGAAAGCAAATACTACACGACGCAGATCCAGAAGATCGAGACGCTCGACGATCTTCTCAAGGACAAGCGGCTGGTCGATATCGTGCTGATCGGCGCCGGCATCGATCCGGAAAGCGTGACGACCGACTACCTCAAGAAGATGTTCACCTCCGACCTCAACGATCGCAAGAGTTTCATCAACACCGATCCGAACGGCATGAAATACCGCGAGATCGTCTCCGGTTTCAACTTCGACAAGGACGGCAAGATCGTTACGGGCGAAGCCGGGCAGATCCAGACGCGGCGCGGTCTGACCATGACGTTCGATCTCTACCTCAATCAGACGCTGGAGGAGAGCGAAGGTGAGGACAATGCCGGTGTCCGCCTGGCGCTCTATTTCAAGCGCAAGGCGCCGGAGATAACCACGCCCTACGACCTGCTCGCCGACAACGCGCTGATGCAGGTCATCCGAACCGCCTACAGCATGCCCGAAGGGTTGAAGAGCGCCAAGATCGAGACGCAGGCCGCCTATATCGAGCGCCTGATGGACATCAAGGATCTTCAGGACCCGGCGGAGCTCGAGAAGCTGATGAAGCGCTTCACGGCCTTGTATGACGTCGAGAACAACACCGACGTCAATCCGGGTCTCGCCATCCTGACGGGCGGCGGTGGCGGCGGCATCAGCGCTGACGCCCTCTTCTCGCTGGCGCAGTTGCGCGCCGGCGGCCGATAAAAGCGGCTATCAGTCCGCCCGCAGCACCTTGTCGGGGTTCATGATCCCGGCGGGATCGAAGGCGTGCTTGATGCGGCGCATCAGCTCGATCTCGATTTCAGGGCGCACCTCGGCAAGCTCGTCGCGCTTCAACTGCCCGATGCCGTGTTCGGCCGAGATCGAGCCGTTGTAACTGGCGACGATACCGTGAACGATAGCGTTGATCTCTCGCCAGCGATCGAGAAAGGCCTGTTTGTCGGCGCCGACCGGTTGCGAGATGTTGTAGTGAATGTTGCCGTCGCCCATATGGCCGAACGAGCAGATCCGCGCGCCCGGTATCGCCTTGATGACGGCGGCGTCGGCCTCCTTCATGAAGGCAGGGATGCTCGACACCGGAACCGACACGTCATGCTTGATCGAGCCGCCTTCGGGCTTCTGCGCCGGTGACATGCTTTCGCGCATGTGCCACAGCGCCTTGCGCTGTTCTTCGCTGGTCGCGATCACCGCGTTCTCGACCAGCCCGGCGGCGATGCCCTGTTCCAGCAGTTCATGCACCATGCGCTCGGCGCTTTCGGCGGAATCGGACGTGGAAATGTCGATCAGCGCGTACCAGGGGTGAACTGTTGCCATCGGGTCGCGCACGCCGGGAATATGCCGGGTCGTGAACTCGACGCCGAGGCGCGGCATCAGTTCGAAGCCGGTGAGTGCCGCACCACAAAGGCTCGACGCCTTGTCGAAGAGGGCAAGCGCATGCTCGACACTGCCGACGCCGGCAAAGGCGACCTGGTGGCCGAGCGGCCTTGGAAACATCTTGAGCACGGCACCGGTGATGACGCCGAGCGTGCCTTCGGCGCCGATGAACAGGTCGCGAAGGTCGTAGCCGGTATTGTCCTTCTTCAGCCGCCTCAGCCCATCCCAGATCTCGCCGGTCGGCAGCACGACCTCGAGGCCGAGGCAGAGCTGGCGCATGTTGCCATAGGCAAGCACGGCGGTGCCGCCGGCATTGGTCGACAGGTTGCCGCCGATGCGGGCCGAGCCTTCAGAGCCCAGCGACAACGGAAACAGCCGGTCGTGCTCTTCCGCCGCCTTCTGGATGTCTGCAAGGATGCAGCCGGCGTCGGCCACGATGACATTGCCGATCGGGTCGATATCTCGGATCCGGTTCAGTCTTTGCAGCGACAGCACGATGTCGGCCTTGCCCTCGCGGGGGATCTGTCCGGCCACGTGTCCGGTGTTGCCGCCCTGTGGCACGATTGCCGTGCGGGTGGCGCTCGCAAGCTTCATGATGCGTGACACCTCATCGACGGTGCCGGGGCGAAGCACCATCGGTGTCGTGCCCTTGTAGAGCCCGCGCGATTCCACGAGGTAGGGGACAAGGTCGGCCGGGTTGGTCAGCGCGTTGGCGCTGCCGACGATATCGATGAAGGAGGCGATCAGTTCGGGAGAGGGGAGCGTCGTAGTCATGGCCCTGCCTTCGCAAATGCGCCCGCAGGCGCCTGGTATCCTGGTCAGTCTCTGGGAGCGGCGGCGCGCTGCAGCCGATCGAGGATCGCTTCTCCCAATCCTTCGGACGGGATGGGGCCGAAGGCGATGGTTGCAGCACCGCTCGCATCCGCCCGTTTCATATAGTCGAACAGATTGGCGGCCGCCTCGCGCAGGTTGGCCGTCGGGCTGAGATCGAGCACGAGCGCTGCCTGTTCCTCGCCGGGCAGCGCCGATCCGCCGAGGCGGATCAGGGCTTCTCCCGGGCGCACGTCGCGGGCATCGAGCCGGACAGCGGCACCCGGCGCGTAATGGGAGGCGAGCATGCCCGGAGCCTCGATCGTCGCGCCGGCGCTCTCAGGCCTTGCGACGGCAAGACCTGTCAGGTTTTCGATGTCGGATACGTCCAGACCGCCGGGACGTAAGAGCCGAAGCGCGCCGCCCTCGACCTTGATGATCGTCGACTCGAGGCCGATCTGCGCCGCGCCAGCGTCGAGAATGAGCTTCAGTCTGGGGCCGAGATCGGCCTCCACATGGGCAGCGCTCGTCGGGCTGATCTTGCCCGATGTATTGGCGCTCGGGGCGGCGAGCGGGCGGCCGAAGCGCTCGATCACCCGGCGCGAAAAGCCGTCGGGCATGCGGATGCCCAGCGTGTCGAGGCCGGCCGAGGCAAGCGCATGGACCGAGCTTGCGGCGCGCTGCGGCAGGATCAACGTTAGTGGGCCGGGCCAGAATGCCTCTGCCAGTTGTCGGGACAGGGGATCGAACGTCACATGAGCTTCGGCCATCGCCATGTCGGACACATGCGATATCAGCGGGTTGAAGCGCGGACGCCCCTTCATTTCGTAGATGCGGCCGATGGCATCGGGATTGGTGGCGTCGGCCGCAAGGCCATAGACCGTCTCGGTGGGGATGGCGACGGGCTCGCCTTCGGCAAGAACCGCGCAGGCGCGCTCGATCGCCCGTTCCGGCTCGGTCCGTGTATCGATGATTTCGGCCATATCGCTTCCCTTTCCGTGGCTTCCTTAAAGGAGCGCCGGCGAAAACAGAATGATTTTCTTTATGGAGGCGTCGCCGCCGCTCAGAGGCTGCGGATGATGCGCCGCAGCGCCTCGTCGCGCGCACCGAGCATCAGCACGTTCTTGAGCGCCACCTTTGGATCATCGGTGCGAAAGATGAGGCCGTTGTCGCTGACGCTGCGGTTGATCGTCATCTGTCCTTCCTGCGCGTCGGGTTCGATTGCGACGGCGAAGTACATCCGCGAATAGCCGGTCTGGATGCGTTCGAAGAAGTGTTTTTCGTCGCCGAGGTCGCAGAAGAAATTGGCGAAGTAGAAAGACCAGGTGACGTCCTTGGATTGGGCGAGATGTGTCCTCGCCGCCGTCACGTGGCAGTAGCCCAGATGCGGCCGCCCGGCGAGCGTGCGGTGGAAGATCATCTTGGGAAACTGGATCGAGGTATGGAAGCCGTTCATCCGCTTGTGCGTTGTTTCGCCGGCGGTCGTCAGCTTGTGGCCGGTGCGATTGGCAACTTCGTCATAGCTCAGATAACGCCGCTCGCGTTGCGACCACTGTCGCCGTTCGATACGGCCGGTGCGCAGGAATTCGGTGTGGACCGCCGTCTTCGCGGCGATCGTGGGCAGCTTCTCGGCTGCGGCGTCGTAATATTTGAGCTTTGCCATGAACTTCAATGCGCTGTTTGCCGGTTCTGCCGGTTTCTCCGTCAGGCGACGCTAATGCATTATGGTTAAGAGACTATTTCGACCGCGGCCGGGAAACTGGTACCACGGTGGGGGACGGCATGTCGCAAACCGACGAAGGCACGGCCCTTTCGCGCCGGTATCGCCGGAAAAAGCGACAGATGCCCAAAATTTCGTCTAACCGATTGTTTGCAAGGGGAAATAATCGATGCCGAGGCGTTTATGGCACAGCATGCACTGTGTCGTCTTTCAGGAATCTGATGTCGTTAACCGGCAGCTGCGACGGTGGCTTCCGCGATTAGATATGCCTACTCAAGGTGCCGCCTTTTAGGGAAGGCGGAGAATTGGGAAGCCGGTCAAAACCCGGCGCTGCCCCCGCAACGGTGGTGGAGCGAAAGCCACGGCAGAAAGCCACTGGACGGGTCCGTCCGGGAAGGCGCCGGGCTGGTCCTTGCGGATAGCTCCTGAGCCCGGAAACCAGCCTTGACACGAACAGACCGTAACGGGTTGCGGCGGGCAGCCGGATCGGAGCCGTCATCGCACAGGCAATGCGCCTGCGCGGGTTCCAGTCCTGCCTCCGCGAAACAAGGCGAACGAGGACAGGACATGGACATCAAGGGCGATATGCTCCGCAAGCTGAAGGGTCGACGCGACGGCTACAGCCTCGACCGGGCCTTCTACATCGACCCCGACTATTACGGGCAGGATCTCGAAAGCATCTGGTACAAGGACTGGCTGTTCATCGGCCACGACTGCGAGATCCCGCGCGCCGGCAACTATTTCACCGTCCAGGTCGGCGACTATCCCGTCGTCATCGTGCGCGACCGGCAGGGCACGATCCGCGCCCTGCACAATTCCTGCCGGCATCGCGGCTCGCGGGTCTGCTCGCAACACAAGGGGGCTTCCGCCAAGCTCGTCTGTCCCTATCATCAGTGGACCTACGAACTCGACGGCACGCTGCTCTTTGCCCGTCAGATGGGCGAGGATTTCGACAAGGCCGCGCATAGCCTGAAGCCGATCCATTGCGAAACCGTCGGCGGCTACATCTTCATCAACCTGTCCGAAAAGCCGATGGATTTCGGCCCGTTCCGCGACATGGTTGCGCCCTATCTGGCGCCGCATCGTCTCGGCGAGACAAAGGTCGCCTTCGAAAGCACGATCATCGAGAAGGGCAACTGGAAGCTCGTCTGGGAAAACAACCGCGAATGCTACCATTGCGCCGCCAACCATCCCGAGCTTTGCCGCACCTATCCGGAGGCCCCGTCGGCAACGGGCGTGCAGGGCGCCAAGGATGATCCTGTCATCGCCGCCCACTGGGCCAAATGCGAGGCGACGGGGCTGCCAAGCGAGTTCCGCATGTCCGAGAGCGGCCAGTTCCGCTCGGCGCGCATGCCGTTGATCGACGACGCCGAGAGCTACACCATGTCCGGCGCGCGCGCCGTACGTCGGCAACTGTCGGCTGATGTCAGCCAGAAGCATATCGGCACGCTGCTCCTGTTCCACTACCCATCGACATGGAACCATGTGCTCGCCGACCATGCCATCACCTTCCGCGTCCTGCCGCTCGGGCCTGAATTGACGCAGGTGACGACCAAGTGGCTCGTCAACAAGGACGCGGTCGAAGGCGTCGACTACGATCTGGAAGAATTGACCCACGTCTGGACCGAGACCAACGACCAGGATCGCCAGATCGTCGAGGAAAACGCCTTCGGCATTCGCTCGCCGGCCTATCAGCCGGGGCCCTATTCGCCCGATCATGAAGGCGGCGTGATGCAGTTCGTCGAGTGGTACTGCAACTTCATGGAACAGCGCCTGCAGGGCGACGCCATGCCGCTCTTCAGGGTCGCCTGACATGCAGATGGCATCCTCCTTCCATCACTTCGACGAGCTGCACGTCTGGATCGACCGGCAGAACATGCTCGAATGCACATCGGTGGTCGTCGAGACCGCCGATGTGATGACCTTTACGTTCCGCGCCGAGAAGCCTTCATGGTTTCGCTATCTGCCCGGCCAGTTCGTCACGCTCGAACTGCCGGTGGCGGACGACGAGCCGGTGATGCGCACCTACACGCTGTCGTCAACGCCCTCGCGGCCGCTGTCGATCGCCGTCACCGTCAAGGCACAGGCCGACAGCATCGGCACGCGCTGGATGTTCGATCACCTGAAACCCGGCATGCGGCTGAAGGCTTTCGGACCGCTCGGCGACTTCAGCTTCGTGCGCCATCCCGGCGACAAGTATCTGTTCATCTCGGCGGGCTCCGGCGTCACGCCGATGATGTCGATGACGCGCTGGATGGCCGACTGCATTCCCGAGACCGACGTCACCTTCATCTCCTGCGCCCGCCGGCCGGACGACCTTCTGTTCCGCTCGGAACTGGAAGTGCTGGCCCGCCAGATGTCCGGGCTGAACCTTGGCTTCGTGGTCGAGGGACATGAGGCCCGGCATGGATGGCATGGGCTGCGTGGCCGCATCGACGGCGCCAAGCTGCCGCTGCTTGCGCCCGACTTCATGGAGCGCACAGTGTTCTGCTGCGGTCCGGAGCCGTTCATGCGTGGCGTGCGCGAGCTGTTGAAGGCGGCCGGTTTCGACATGAGCCGCTACCATGAGGAAAGCTTCCAGCCGGCGGCAGCGCCGGCCGCCGAGGAGATCGCGGTCAGGGCAGGAGCAGCATCAGACGGCGAGGCCCAGGGCGCCAGGGTGGTGTTCACCATGAGCGGCAAGGAGATCGAGGCCAAGCCCGGCCAGACGATCTTGCAGGCGGCGCGCGCCAATGGTGTGCGGATCGGGGCTGCCTGCGAGGGCGGCATCTGCGGCACGTGCCGGGTGATGAAGGTCGCGGGAGAGGTCGAGATGAACCACAATGGCGGCATTCTCGACGACGAAATCGATGAGGGTTACATCCTCGCCTGCTGCTCGCGGCCGCTCGGGGACGTCCAGATCGAAGCCTGACCGTGGGCGAACATGAATGAGAGCAGCGGCGCTGCTGTTGCGGGACCCGTCAGCGGCCGGCCGCCGCCAGCCGCACGGCCCGCTCGTGCCGACCGAAATCGATCGATCCCGTCGCCATCATGTCGACGCCTTCGCCGGCAGCGCTTGCGGCGTCGGCGCGGCTGATGAGCAAGGGCGCTTCGATCGTCGCCGTTGCCCGGGCCACGCTCGACGCGCCGACCCCTTCATCGGCCTTTGCGATCAGGATCAGAGGCATCGGTTTTTCCGGTAGCAACGTGCCCCCGGCCCAGACCGATCTGAGGGCGGCGCTGGTCATGGCGGCGACGTTGACGTCGATGTCGTCGAGCGTGCCGGGAACGCGGTAGGGGCAACGGCGCTTGCCGCAATTGATCCCCGAGGAGAATTGCCACAGCGCGTAGCTGTCCCAGTTGCCCATCGGAAAGACATTCCGGATATCGGGCTTGTAGCGCGCATACCAGAGCGGCAGGCGTGACAGAAGCCGGTGCTTTTCACGGTTGGCGGCGATGTATGTCGCCGTCACGTGATTGGTGTAGAGCATCGGGTAGCGGCCGGTGCGGGTCTTGATATGTCCGGCAAAGATCGCCGCGTCTTCGAGCGACATGTACTTGTCCGGGTCGATGCCTTCGAGATCGAGCACCATCAGTTCGTCGTCGCGTGGGCTCGCATAGTCGAGGAAGTGGTTGGCCTGGTCGACCGGATTGCCGGGCCGGGCGAGGTGGTAGGCGCCCCACAGCATGCCGTGCGAGCGGGCGATCATCCGTCGCGTCTGGTAGAGTTCCCGGCTGACGGCATATTTGCGCCACATCGTCTTGCAGTGAGCGAAGGTGTCGCCGTTGTGATCGCCGGTGCAGGAGAAGCTTTCGGGCAAGCCGTCGGAGGCCTTGGCGATGAAGCCGGAGATGCGCTTGTCGACGAGCATGGCCTCCCAGTCGATGCTGTTCAGCTCATAGGCATCGACGACGATGGCGTTGGATTTCGTCTTCCAGGGTTCGAGCTCTCCGGCGCGTGCGTTCGCCGCCGCGAAAACCAGACCCAGAAGGGTCGCGAGGCGCAGAATCATCCGTGACGTGGAGATATGCCGCTTTGCCATTCAGAGAGATTGCCGACACTACAGTTAATGGATCGTAAATCCCGGTCCCCGCGGCGACTGTGCTTGAGACGGTGGCGAATGTATAGAGACTTATGGATGTATATTAGGGATTGCTTCGAGATCTGTTTCGAAGCCCGGCGCCAGGGGCCTTAGCGCCTCCACCCTGGTCTGGCGTTGCCTATCACGATAGTCGCGCCAGCCTCTCACGATACTCCGTTTTGCATTGCCTGAACATGGAACAAAACCCGACACTTAACCGTTATGAATCGGTTTCATTGCTCTCGTTGAGCCATCGCCCGGAGCGGTATCGACATCAGGATGAAATCGGGTGAAGCTTTCGGTTGTGCTGATGGTCGCTTGCGCCGGGTGGCGCGCGCGGCGTCCTTATGGAGGTTTATATGAGAACAATGAGTGGCAAGTGGTTTTCCGCTGTGGTTGCTGCGACCGTCTTAATGACGTCGGCGGCTCCGTCACAGGCCTTCATGCCGGCTCCGCCGCGCGTTGAGCGGCATAGCGAAGCCACCGAGATTCAGTATCGCCGGCCCGGATACGGGTCTGGATACGAACGGCGCGGTAATTACTATTACTACAATGGCTATCGCGGGTATAACTATCGCCGTCCGGGCTACCGTTACTACAATGGCTGGTGGTATCCGATGGCCGCCTTCGGCGCCGGTGTAATCATCGGCGGTACGGTTGCCCAGCCGCCGCGCTACCAGCGGCCGGCTCCCGTCTATGGCAGCCGTCACGTGCAATGGTGCTACGACCGCTATCGCTCTTACCGGGCATATGACAACACCTACCAGCCCTATGGCGCGCCGCGCCGGCAGTGCTACTCGCCCTACAGCTAAGACGGTCTGGAAATAGACGGCGATGAAGGCTGGGCATTGCCCGGCCTTTGTCATGTCGGCAAGGTCACAGAATACCGATCCGCCTGAGGATCCACCACGCTAGCCCCATGGAAAGCGCGATGAACAGTGCCGCATAGAGCGTGCCGCCGCCATCGGCAAAGGGTAGTGCGCCGGTGTTCATGCCGAAGAAGCCTGTGACCAGCGTCGGCGGCAGCAGGAAGGCCGTCATCAGCGACAGGATGTAGAGGTGGCGGTTGGTTTCGGACGAAATCTTGCTGTCGATCTCCTCGTGCAGCAGCCGGGCACGTTCCTGCAGCGCAAAGACGTCGCGATCGACCGCCTCCAGCCGGTCCGAAAGGCGCTCGGTGGCGTCGATGAAGCCGGGCGGCACCTCGTCCTCATCAGACGCGCCGGCGCGGCGTAAAAGGGCAAGCACCGTGCGCAGGTGCCGGTGAAGGCGAACGACCGTCCGGCGCAGCGGCGCGAGACCCGGCTGCTGCCGGTGGCCGGCCTCGCCATAGACATGGTCCTCGATCACGTTCAACTCTTCCGTCAGCTCCAGCACCAGCGAGATCAGCGTGCGCTGGAATTCCACCACCAGCATTTCGAAGAGATCGATCGGCCGCGCGCATTTCGTGCTCTTTTCGACTGCGGCCTTGACCCGGTCGATGCTGCGCAGCGGGTGCAGCCGGGTGGTGATGATCACCCGATCGCTGACGGCGAAATGCAGCCAGCCGATGGTCTTCGTCACCGCGTCGAAGGTTCGCTCGAAATCGACCAGCGTGCCGTGAACGATATCGTCGGACACGGTGATGGCGGCCTGGGTGTCGTGGCTGGTCAAGGTCGTGACAGCGGCCACGGGCAGGCCAGCGATGCGCTCGATCAGCGCCGGCGTGCGCGCGTCCGAAAGCGCCAGGTGCAACCAGATCCAACCGTCACCGTTGATAAGACCGTCGATTGCGGCATCGTTGGCGATGCGCTGACATCGGCTTTCGCCCGGCAGGAAGCGGTAGGCCCAGACGAGGCCGGGTATTTCTGGGGAAATCAGGTTCATGTGAACGCCTTGGCGAGGGCCATATCCCCTGGCTTCTATGCGCCGTTGATGACAGTTTTGTTACGGTGCCGCCCGTGACGCCAGCGGCGGCATGAGGGGGTGAATTGACGTTGACGTTTACGTAAAAATCAATAGTGTTCGGCCAAACGAAGATGCGCCGGAGCTGTCAACGCGCCCCGGTATCTGGGAGGATCAGCATGTACAAGGCACCCGTCGACGAGATCTCATTCACCCTGAAGCATGTGGCCGGCATGGCCGGCGCGCTGGAAAGCGGCGCCCTCGGCGATCTCGGCGAGGATCTGGTGGATGCGATCCTGTCGGAAGCCGGACGCTTTGCGACCGAGGAAGTGGCGCCGCTCGGCGACGTCGGCGACAGGCAGGGCTCGCGCCTTGTCGATGGCAAGGTCGAGACGCCGGACGGCTGGCGCGATCTTTACCACAACTGGATCGGCGGCGGCTGGAACGGCCTGACGGCGCCGGAAGAATTCGGCGGCCAGAACCTGCCGCACATGCTGCATGTGGCGGCCATGGAAATGTGGAACGCCGGCTCGATGGCCTTTGCGCTCGGGCCGACGCTGACCATGGGCGCCGTCGAGGCGCTGGAGAAGCATGGCTCCGAGGCACTGAAGGCCACCTACCTGCCGAAGATGGTGTCCGGCGAATGGACCGGCACCATGAACCTGACGGAACCGCACGCCGGCTCCGATCTCGGCGTTCTGAAGACGCGGGCCGAGCGCCGCGACGATGGCAGCTATCGCATTTTCGGCCAGAAGATCTTCATCACCTGGGGCGAACACGACTTCACCGACAACATCGTTCATCTCGTGCTGGCACGGTTGCCGGATGCGCCCGCCGGCACCAGGGGCATTTCGCTGTTCCTCGTGCCGAAATTCCTGGTGAATGCCGACGGCTCGCTCGGCGAGCGCAACGACCTGTTCTGCCATTCGCTCGAACACAAGCTCGGCATTCATGGCTCGCCCACCTGCACCATGATCTATGGCGACGGCAGGTTCGGGGCTGAGAAGGGGGCTGTCGGCTACCTCATCGGTGAGGAAAACCGTGGCCTGGCCTGCATGTTCACCATGATGAACAACGCCCGCCTTGCCGTCGGCATGCAGGGCGTTGCCATCGCCGACGCCGCCACGCAGAAGGCGATTGCCTTTGCCAAGGAGCGTACCCAGGGCAAGGCGCCCGGCTGGTCCGGCCAGGGCATGAGCCCGATCATCGAGCATCCCGACGTTGCCCGCATGCTTTTGACCATGAAGGCCCTGACGCAAGGCTCGCGCGCCATCGCCTATGCCTGTGCCCACGCGGTGGACATGGGCCATGTCGAAGGTGACAGCGCCGCCTACTGGCAGGAGCGCTCCAGCCTGCTGACGCCGATCGCCAAGTCATTTGCAACCGATGCCGGCGTCGACGTCGCCTCGCTCGGCGTCCAGGTGCATGGCGGCATGGGCTTCATCGAGGAAACGGGTGCCGCCCGCTATCTGCGCGACGCCCGCATCGCCCCGATCTACGAGGGCACCAACGGCATCCAGGCAATCGACCTCGTCACCCGCAAGCTGCCGCTTTCGGGCGGTGCCCATGTGCGCGGGTTCATCGCCGAGCTGCGGGAGATCGCTTCTGCGGTCAGCGCCTCCAACCGCGAAGGTTTCGGCCAAACGGCAGCGCGGCTCGATGCGGCACTCGACGATCTCACCGATGCGACGGAGTGGCTGCTTGCGGCGGTCTCGGCCGGCCAGCTCTCCGAGGCGCTCGCGGGCGCGACCGCCTATCAGCGCCTGTTCGGCCTCGCGCTGACCGGCGCCTATCTCGCCAAGGGCGGCCTTGCCGAAGCGTCCGACGGCAAGGACGAGCAGCGCATCGCGCTCAGCCGGTTTGCCGCCGAAAACATGCTGGCGGAGACGTCCGCCTTGAAGGATCGTGTCGTTACCGGCGCTGACAGCCTGGCTGCCGCGCGCGCCGTCTTGGGTTGAGGGAAAAATCATGACTGACCACGTGCTTATCGAACGTCCGGAGGTCTATCCGGGCGTACAGGTCATTCGCCTCAACCGGCCGGAAAAGAAGAACGCCATCACGCGTGACATGTACGCGAAGATGACCAATGCCCTGACCGTCGCCGGCAGCGATCCGGCCGTTCGCGTCACCGCGTTTCTCGGCACCGACGGCTGCTTTTCGGCCGGCAACGACATGGCCGACTTCCTGGCATTCGCCATGGGCGGTACGATGGGCACCGAGGTCATCGATTTCCTGAAGGCGTTGGCAAGCGCTGCCAAGCCTGTCGTCTCCGGTGTCGACGGCCTGGCGATCGGCATCGGCACGACGATCCATCTGCACTGCGATTTGACGATTTCCTCCGCCCGCTCGGTCTTCAAGACGCCGTTCGTCGATCTCGCGCTTGTGCCGGAAGCCGCGTCTAGCCTGATCGCGCCGCGCGTCATGGGTCATCAGCGCGCCTTCGCGCTCCTGGCTGCCGGTGCGCCGCTTGAGGCGCGTGACGCGCTCGAGGCGGGGCTGATCTGGAAGATCGTCGGCCAGGATGCCGTCGAAGACGAGACGCTGTCTCTGGCCGCCCGCCTTGCCAAGAAGCCGCCGGAGGCGCTTCGCATCGCCCGCGATCTCGTGCGCGGCGACCGCAGCGATGTGCTTGCCCGTATCGACGAAGAAGCCACGCATTTTGCTGCCCAGCTGAAAAGCGCAGAGGCAAGGGCGGCCTTCGAAGCCTTCATGCGTCGCTGACGCATCCTGGGTTAAGTCGAACGCCTGTGCGAAGCAGGCATATGCGATAAAAATCAGGGTCTTGTGGCTCGATGCCCCCGCGCTGGCGATCACCGCCGGCGCGCTTTGTCGTCGCCGTCCTTCAGGGGCGGAGCTGGCAAATTCGGGGCGGTCTTTTAGGCGAGCGATTGTAAAGATCAGGTTGCCGCCGGCATCGCGAACTTGCATATGTCAATTTTAATCGCTTCTTAAATAGCCATCGCTAGCGTTCGGCGCGATAGGCCTACCCTTACGAGGGCGGCCCCGGCCGCATGACGCATGGCTGCTCCCGCCTCTTAGGCATGTTCAACGTTTTCCCGAGGCTTGACTGTCCGCCATCCCGGCGGCTGGGCGATGCTGCGCGCGAAAATCATCGAGAGCTCATGTCCGGCGAAGCACGCCGGCCCCTGTTAGGAGCCCATCTTGTCCAAGCGATCGAACCTCATGACGCGCATTCTGGTTGCCGCGTCCGGTGTCGTGGTCACCGCCTTCGTCGGCTTTTCCGTCTATATCGACAGCCTCCAGTACGACACCACGACGAAGGCTGTGGAAGAAAACATAGCGTCCTCCGGCGATCAGGCCGCGCAGAGCGTCGCCAAGTGGCTGAACGGCCGCGTCACCCTGACGGCGATGGTGGCCGATGCCGCTGGCCGCGCGGCTGACGACGCCGGTGTCCAGCCGATCCTCAAGAACGATGTGCTGACCAACGAATTCATGTCGACCTATGTCGGCAACGAGGCGGGCAAGTTCATCACCTGGCCTGACAACCCGATGCCGGCGGGCTACGACCCGCGCCAGCGTCCGTGGTACCAGCAGGCGGTCAAGGCCGACGCACGCGTGCTGACCGAGCCCTATGTCGACGCCTCGACCGGCGACCTCATCATCAGCGCGGCCATCCCGGTCAAGCGTGACGGCAAGCTCTACGGCGTGGCCGGCAGCGACTTCTCGCTCGAAACGCTGGTGCAGATGATCAAGGGCATCGACGTTGGCGGCGAAGGCTTCGCCTTCCTCGCCAGCAAGGACGGTCAGATCCTCGTGCATCCGGACGCCAAGCTCGTCACCAAGACGCTGTCGGACGCCTTCCCGACCAACACGCCGACGATCAGCTCTGGCATCATGAACACAGAGCTCGACGGCAAGCCGATGATCGTCAGCTTCGTACCCGTCGAGGGGCTGCCCTCGGTCGAATGGTATGTCGGCTTCGTCATCGACGCCGATGTCGCCTATTCCGCCATCGACCAGTTCCGCATTGCGGCCACCGTCGCGACCCTGCTTGCGGTCGGCGTGATGCTCGTCTTCCTCGCGACCTTCCTCAACCGCCTCGTCATCCGTCCGGTGACCGATATGACCGGCGCGATGGAAAAGCTGGCTTCGGGCAACCACAACGTCGAAATCCCCGGCGAAGAGCGCACCGACCAGATCGGCTCGATGGCCGCCGCTGTCGCCGTTTTCAAGGCCAATGCGGTCGAGCGCGCGCGTCTCGAAGACGAAGCGGATGCCAACCGTTCAATGTCGGAGCGCGAGCGTCTGGAGCGCGAGGCGCAGAAGGCCCGTGACGCCGCCGAGATCCAGCAGGCCGTCGACGGTCTGGCGACCGGTCTCGGCCGTCTTGCCGACGGCGATCTCGCCTACCGCATCGACAATCCCTTCGCCGATCGTCTCGACCGCCTGCGTGCCGACTTCAACAATTCGGTCGCCAAGCTGCACGATACGCTCTGCGCCGTCGGCGCCAACGCCCGCGGCATCGATGCCGGCGCGACGGAAATCCGCTCGGCCGCCGACGATCTCGCCCGCCGCACCGAACAGCAGGCAGCCTCCGTCGAAGAGACGGCAGCAGCGCTTGAAGAGATCACCACCACGGTCAAGGATTCCGCCCGTCGCGCCGAGGAAGTCGGCGCGCTGGTCGCCCGTACCCGAGCGGGTGCGGAAAAGTCCGGCGAGGTTGTCGCCAATGCGGTCGAGGCGATGCATGCGATCGAGAAATCGTCAGGCGAGATCTCCAACATCATCGGCGTCATCGACGACATCGCCTTCCAGACCAACCTGCTGGCGCTGAATGCCGGCGTCGAGGCGGCGCGGGCAGGGGACGCCGGCAAGGGCTTTGCGGTCGTCGCCCAGGAAGTGCGCGAGCTTGCGCAGCGTTCGGCCAATGCGGCCAAGGAGATCAAGGCGCTGATCACCACCTCGGGCAACCAGGTGCGCAGCGGCGTGACGCTGGTCGGCGATACCGGCAAGGCGCTGCAGACGATCGTTTCCGAGGTGCAGGAGATCAACAAGCATGTGAGTGCGATCGTGACGGCGACGCGCGAGCAGTCGACGGGCCTTCAGGAGATCAACACCGCGGTCAACACGATGGACCAGGGCACGCAGCAGAACGCGGCGATGGTGGAAGAGCAGACGGCGGCAAGCCATGGCCTGGCGTCGGAAGCAGCCTCTCTCAACGCGCTTCT
>UBXV01000055.1 GCA_900469625.1 Hyphomicrobiales bacterium | reverse complement strand
GCCCATCTCGATTTCGTCGACGAGCGCCATGGCGTGCGCTACGGCCATGGCAACCCGATGCGGCGTGCAGCGGAAAAGCCCTATGTCAGCGGCCTGTCGCAGCTCGGCATCCGCAATGTCTCCTCGACGGCCAGGGAAGGCTACGAGGATGCCCGCAAGATGGGCTCCGACATCCTGTCGGTGCGCCAGATCCGGGCGCTGGGCACGGATGGCGTCGTCGAGCGCGTGCCGGCCGGCGTCCGCTACTATGTCACCATCGACATCGACGGCTTCGATCCGTCGATCGCGCCGGGCACCGGCACGCCGTCGCATGGCGGCTTCATCTATTACGAGGTGCTGGAGATCCTTGCGGCACTCGCCAAGCGCGGGACCATCGTCGGCATCGATCTGGTCGAGGTTGCCCCCGACTACGACCACACCGGCGGCACATCCATTCTGGCCGCCCAGGTTCTCATGAACCTCATCGGCCGCGTCATGCAGGCAAGGAAAGGCTGAACCATGGGACGACTTCACTACGACTTTTCCGGCGAGCACGTGCTCGTCACCGGCGCGAGCCGGGGTATCGGCCGCGCGGTGGCGGAAGGCTTCGCGAGCGCAGGCGCCGATGTCACCATCCTGTCCTCCGGTTCGGGCATCCATGAGACTGCCGCCGAAATGTCGGCGCGGTTCGGTCGCAAGGTGGAAGCACTCGAATGCGACATCACCGACAGTGCCGCGGTGAAGGCCGCGCTCGCGCCGCTCGGGCGCATCGACGTCCTCGTCAACAATGCCGGGCTTGAGCGTATCACGCCGCTGCTCGATCCCGATCCGGCAATCGAGGACACGTTCCGCCGCATCACCGACATCAATACCAACGGCACCTTCTACGTCACGCGCAATGCGGTGCCGCACATGGTGGAGGGCGGACGCATCATCGTCACGGCCTCGATCTGGAGCCGCGTCGCAGTGCCGGAATTTGCCGCCTACATCACCTCCAAGCACGCCAATCTCGGCTTCACCCGGGTGATGGCGAAGGAGCTCGGGTCGAAGGGCATCCGCGTCAACGCCGTCTGCCCCGGCTGGGTGCGCACCGAAGCCGCCATGCTGTCCCTGAAGAACATGTCTCTGCGCACCGGTCGTAGCGAGGAGGACCTTCTGGCCGAAATCGTCGGCGCGCAGGTGCTGCCGGGCCTGCTTGAGCCCGAGGACCTTGCGGCTCCCTATCTCTTCCTTGCTTCCGATGGGGCAAAGGACATGACCGGCCAGGGACTGATGCTCGATCGCGGTGAGGTGATGGCATGACCCGGCGCGTTCTCGTCACGGGCGCCTATCGCGGCATCGGTGCCGCCTGCGCGCTTGCCTTTGCAGCCACCGGTGCGCGCGTCGCGCTCGCCGATATCCGCAAGCCCGATGATACGGCAGCAGCCGCTACCAAAGCCGGTGCTGCGGAAACGCTGGCGCTTGCCTGCGACGTCTCCGACGAAAACGCCGTCCTTGCTGTCGGCGAAGCGGTCGAGAAGGCGTTCGGCGGCATCGATGTGGTCGTGCACTGCGCGGGCGTCATCCACGAGGCGCCATTGCTGGAAACCCCGGTCGCCGATTTCGACCGGGTGATCGCCATCAACCTGCGCGGCAGCTTCCTTGTCGGCAAAATGGCGATCGGCCTGATGGATGGCTCGGCGGAAGCGCCCGGCCGGGTGATCATGATCGCTTCGGACATGGCCTATTACGGCCGCGAGACCTTCTCGCCCTATGTTGCCTCCAAGCACGGTGTCCTCGGCCTGGTCCGCTCCTGGGCGAAGGAGTTTGCGCCGCGCATCCTCGTCAACGCCATCTGCCCCGGGCCGATCGATACCGAAATGCTTGGCGCTGCCAACATGAGCGCTGAGTGGCGCGCGCGCGAGCTCGCCATTCCGCTCGCCCGCTTCGGCAAGCCGGAGGAAATCGGCGAACTGGCGTTGTTCCTTGCCGGTTCCGGCGGGCGCTACTTCACCGGCCAGGGTGTCGGCAGCAATGGCGGGAGCATCATGCCATGATCAGGAACCCCATTCCCTGGCCGAACGGCGCGAAGTGCGCCGCTTGCATAACCTTCGATATGGATGCTGACAGCCTCATCCATATCGCCCACCCCGAAGATGGCCATAGCCGCGTCGCCGGGATCTCCATGCTGCAGTATGGGCCGAAGGTGGCGATCCCGCGCATCGTCGAAACCTACCGGCAGCTCGGCATCAAGCAGACCTTTTTCGTGCCCGCCTGGTGCATCGAGAAATACCCGGAGGCAATCGAGGCCATTCTGGAAGGCGGCCACGAACTTGCCCATCACGGCTTCCTGCACGAGCATCCGCGCGAGCTGTCGGATGAGGACGAGGCCTATTGGCTGGATCGCAGCATCGACGTGATCGTGAAGGCGAGCGGCCGCCGGCCGCGAGGCTGGCGAGCGCCGCTCTACAATTTCTCGCACCGCTCGGCCGACCTTTTGGTCTCGCGCGGGTTCGAGTACGACGCCTCGCTGATGGGAGACGATATTCCCTATCTCCTGGAATGCGACGCCGGCCGGCTGGTGGAGCTGCCCTCGCACTGGGGGCTCGATGACTGGCCGCAATATGTCCAGTCCATGGACCTCGACTACATGATGCCCATCCGGGCGCCCGAACAGGGTTTTGCCGCCTTCGCGCAGGAGTTCGAGGCCGCCTACCGCTACGGCGCGCTCTGGGTGCCGGTGGTACATCCCTTCGCCACCGGACGCCTTGCCCGTTGGGACGTGGTGCACCGGTTCCTCGAGCAGGTTCTCCAGCGCGGCGACGTCTGGTTCGCGCCGATGGAGGAGATCGCTGCGCATGTGCGCACGGTCGTCGACAAGGGGCTGTGGTCGCCGCGGATCGATCGGCTGCCCTATTATACCGAACCCGTTCGGGTTCGGTGACGCTAGCGAGATAAGACGTTTGACGGAAGGAGGCGGGATTTGCTGCGCGGCATCGGCTTTGTGGTGGCAGGCAAGGGTGAAAAGGATGCGGACGGCGAAACGGCCGCCTGCCTCGTCCTTGCCCGCTATGCCGTGCGGATGCTGCGTGGCGCCGCAGCCTTCCTGATTTCATCCGTTCGGCGGATGTTGCGCCGCGATCGGGGATTTCGGGACTGAGGCATCCCTCAGTCCCGACCTGTCAGAGCCCGCGCCTTTGCGCGCGCCACGCACGGATATCCTCGGCGCTCGCCTTGCCGCCGCGCGGACCATGGATCGTGACGGAGCGCGAGGCGGCGGCGATGGAAAAATCGAGCGCCTCGGCAAAGGACTGCCCTTGGGTCAGGCACCAGGTCAAAGCTCCGCCGAACGTATCTCCAGCACCCGTCACGTCGACGACGTCGACCGGGTAGCCATTTGCCTCAAGGCGCGTCTCGCCGTCATGGGCCTGCGCACCGTCGGCGGCCAGAGTGCGCACCACCCAACCGATCTCGTGGTCCCGTATCCAGCCGGCGATGCGGGTGATGTCGTCATGGCCGAAGGCGGCGCGGAAGCCGACCTGGTTGAAGATGACGACGGCAGCGCCCTTGAGATAGGGCAGGTCTTCCGGAGAGCATCCGCCGACATCGAGGTCGAAGATCGCGCGGCGTTCGTGGCGCCTGAGATCGGCAACGAGATCGGCCTGCTTCAGCACGCCGCCGTCGGTCTGCGCATGCAGCCGGCGCACCCGGTAGAGTGTCGTGTAGAGGAAGCCTGGCTGGCGCAGGGCGGCAAGCGTTGCCGGGGGGAGCCACATTGGCTGCTCACCCATCTCGACCGTCAAGACGACGTGCTCGCCGTCGATGAGGAAGATGAGATTGCGCGATTCCGCAACGGCGCGATCGGTCAGCATGTGGTCGGCAGCGACGTCGTTCTTTTTCAGGTCGTCGATGAGGCGACGCGAGAGCGGGCTGTCGTTAAGCAGTGAAATGAACTGGGTGTCGCCCCCCAGCGCCGCGTGCACGACGGCGGCGTTGGCAATGGAGCCGCCGATTTCGGCCGGCAATTCGCGGACCATGCCCTTGTCTGCCCGTCCGGGCCAGCGGTCGGCCGTGTAGTATTCGTCGAGCGCGACATCACCGATGAAAAAGGCAGTCATGTCGGCTGCCCTTGCATGACCTGCACTCGGCGTGATCCCCCTTCGACCGGCACCCACGGGCTCTCGCCCAGGCCACAGACCGCCATCCAGTAATAGGGCGTCGGGCCGGTGGCGCCCCGGCAGGCGTCGTGCCAGACACCCCGGTTCATCACCACCGCCTTGCCCGGCGTGATGATGAACGCCTCGATGTCGGCGGCAACGGGAGCATCGGCGGCCGATGCGGGTGCAACCGCAAGAACGATCGCTTCGCCGGCGCAGAAAATCGCCTCCTCGGTCAGCAGATGCCGTTCCATCGCGGCGCACGACCATGGCGCTGCCGGCGCACGCGTGATGCCGAGGCGGGGCGAACCTTCGACCAGCGGGATACGGGTGAAGCCATCATGCCATCCATCGCCCGTCGTCCAGATCACCTGCGCGTCGAGATCGCCGACGAGGTCATAAACCTTGCCGTAGCGGGCAAAATTCTCAGGCGTCACGGGGCTCGCCGCAACGGTGTCGGTGCTCATGCTGCGCTCCGTGCGGTGCGCACGACGCGCATCAGCCGCGCCACATGGCCCGCCTCAACCCGGCCGGTATCCTTATGGTCGTGCTTGAACCAGCTTCCGACGACGGCGCCGTCCGCATGCGCGAGCTGCTCGACGGCATTTGCTTCCGTGAGGCCGGCGCCGATGAGAAGCGGCACGGTTCCACCGGTGGCCGCGCGGAAGCGCGCCACCTTGTCCATATCAGTCGGCTGGCCGGTGGCATCAGACGTCACCACGAGGCCATCACAGCGCGCCGCCCCCAGGCGGACGTCGTCTTCTTCGGATCGCCCCGAAAGAACCGGTTGATACTTGAACCGCACGCCACCCAGCAACAGGGCCGGCACGCCGGCGCGCCTGGCAGCAAGGTCGGCGGCAAAAGTGGCATCGTTTTCCGGCGGCAGGTGCCCGGCGACGGAATCGACCTGAATGAAGGAGACGGGGAAGCGCGCCGCAAGCGCGAAGGCCCGCGCATCGTCGCGCAGCACGTTGACGCCGATCCGCGCGCCGAGGTCGAGGGTGCACAACCGCTCGAGCACGCGCTCGACATCGTCGGCATCGCCAAAGTAGTTTTCGACCACCAGCCCGTCGACCCCTTCGCCGGCCATGATGCGGGCCTCTTCTTCGGCTTGGGCGCATTTTGCGGCGGGTCCGTCGCCGGTCAGGTGCAGCATGCCGAGGATGGGTTTCGGGGTTGTGAAAGTCTCGCCAAAACGGCTCATGTCAGTTCTCCTGGGTCGCGCCGCCTTCATGCGGGCGCGGTATCGCGCCCCCAGCGCGTTGCGAATTTCATCTGGACGGCCGGCGAGTAGACGATCGACGTGCGCTCGACCAACTGGTCGTCGGCATCGAGCACGTCTCCGCTGGCGCAAAGATAGCCCGGCACTGAAGGCGCCGGGGCAAAGACCTCCCGAAGACGATCGGACGGCGGCACGACGGTGAGCAGCAGTTCCGAGCGAAGGGGATGGCGGTCGTAATCGCGGCGCAGCACCTCGTAGAGGGATTGCGCGCCGAAATCGTAGGCATCGATGCCGGGGTAGAGGGCAAGATCGAGCTGCGAGGTGTCGACGTTGAGCCAGCTGATCGTCTCGCCGTTCGCAAGGCCCCGGGCACGCACCAGGAAGAGCTCGCCGTTTTCCACCCGGTGTTCCAGCACCCGTGTTACCGGGCGCTGGCCCTGGCGCCGGGCGAGCTCCGTGAAGCTGCCGAAGTTCCAGATGTTGTGGCTGATCGGCCGATGCGAGACGATGGTGCCGCGGCCGCGCACCTGCTGAACCAATCCTTCCGACACCAGGAGCGCCATCGCGTTGCGGACAGTGGTCCTGGCGATGCCGAACTGGTCGCGCAACTGGTTCTCCGAGGGGATGGCTTCCCCTTCGGAGAAGTCACCGCTCAGAATGGCGGCACGCAGGGCCCGGTAGAGTTGCCGGTAGAGCTGTTCGCTCGAAAAGGAATCGAGGCGAAAGCGCGACAGCCGATCATCCGGGCTTTCGGTCGTTGCGTTGGCGTCTGGCGTGGAAGGATGGGTCAAGGCAGGCTCCGGCAAGGGGTTACTTCGTGGCTCCGTTTATCTTGAACTCCTCGACACCCGCCTCTTTCAAGCCGTGGCGGTCGAGGATCTGTGCATAAGTGCCGTCTGCCTTCAGCGCATCGAGCGTTGCATGCACCGCATCGCGCAACTCGCCATTCGCCTTGGCGAAGGCGATGCCGTAGTGGTTGATTTCGCCGACGTCGCCGATCTGGTAGAACTTGCCCGGTTCCTGCTTGATCAGGTCGAGAAGTCCCTCAAGCCCGATGACCGAGGCCTGGGCGCGGCCCTGGCGGATTTGCATGATGTGCTCGGCCTGGGTCGGGATCTGGATGACGGTGATCAGCTTGTCGGCCGGGCAGATCGACTTTCCAAGCTCTTCCGCCCAGGTGACCCAGCTCGTGCCGGTGGCCACGGCGACCGTCTTTCCGCAAAGGTCGGCCTCGGTCTTGATCTCGCTCTGATGATCGAGCGTCGTGTAAAAGACGTTGCCGGTCTTGAAGTAGTCGATGAAGTCGAGCTGGCCCTGGCGCTCGACCTTGTCGGAAAAGGCAGTGATGATCATGTCCGAGCGGCCGGTGACGACCTGCGGAATGAGCTGCGGAAATTCGACGTTCTGGAATTCTGCCGTGAGGCCGAGGCGTTCGGCGATCGCCTTGGCAAGATCGATGTCGAAGCCCTTGAGCTCGGTCGAACCGGCGTCGCTGTATTCCATCGGCGGATAGGCAAGGCTGATGGTGAAATTGAGCTTTCCGGCCGAGCGAACCGCTTCGGGCAGGGCGGCCGCGAGCTTTTCGTCGGCGGCATGGGCGGCCACGCCGGATGCGAGGCTAATGAATGTGGCTGAGGCGAGCCCCAGGACCATCGGCAACAGTCGTTTCATTTCCGTTCTCCCTTTTTTGAACTTTGTTGGTCAGGCCAGCACGCGGCTGAGGAAACTGCGCACGCGCGGGTCGCCGGGGTCGCTCAGGACCTGCTGGGGCGCGCCCATCTCGCGGATCTCGCCGTCGATCATCACCACGACGCGGTCTGCCACCTCGCGGGCAAAACCGATCTCGTGCGTGACGACGATCATGGTGGTGCCACCGCGCGCCAGGTTGCGCATCACTTCCAGCACCTCGCCGACGAGTTCGGGGTCGAGGGCGCTGGTCGGCTCGTCGAACAGCATGACGCGCGGTTCCATCGCCAGGGCTCTCGCAATCGCGACGCGCTGCTTCTGGCCGCCGGAAAGCTGCGAGGGGTAGCTTGAGGCCTTGGCGGCCATGCCAACCTGCTCGAGCAGGCCCATGGCGCGGGCTTCGGCCTCGTCACGGCTGAGACCGCGCACGACCATCGGTCCCTCGATGACGTTTCCGAGCACCGTTCGATGGGCGAACAGATTGAAGTGCTGGAACACCATGCCGAGCTGGCTCTGCTGGGCGCGCAAGCGCTTGACCGGCAACTCCTGAAGCGCGCCACGGTGAAGCGCATAGCCCATGATCGAACCATCGACCCAGACATAGCCGCCATTGGGCGTTTCCAGATGGTTGATGCAGCGCAGGAACGTGCTCTTGCCGCTTCCGGATGGACCGAGGATGCAGAGCACCTCGCCATAGGCGACTTCGAGATCCAGGCCCTTCAGGACCTCGTGGCTGCCAAAACTCTTGCGGATACCGACCGCCTTGACTGCGAGGCTCATGCTTCCCCCCTTGCGGCCGGCCGGCGTACCCAGGCCCAGAACCCGCGGCGATCGCTGCTGGCTGTGGCAGCGTCGCGGCCGAAGTGACGTTCGAGATAATATTGGCCGATCGAAAGCACGGTGGTTCCGGCCAGATACCAGACGGCGCAGACGAACAGGAGTTCGATCACCGCACCGTTGATGAAGTAGATGCGCTGTGCGGCGTTCAGCATCTCGCCCATGGCGATCGTGGCGGCCAGCGAGGAGAATTTCAGCATGCCGATGGCGCTGTTGCCGAGCACCGGCAGGATCAGGCGCACCGTCTGGGGCAGGATGATGCGTCGCATGGTCTGGCCCGGCGTCATGCCGAGCGTGTGGGCCGCTTCCTTCTGACCGCGGTCGACGGAGCCGATACCACCGCGCACCACCTCGGTGAGATAGGAGCCTTCGTTGACGCCGAGCCCCAGGACGGCTGCCACGAACGGCGTGACGACATCCACCATGCGCTCATCGACGAGGCCCGGAATATAAAGGCGAGGAAAGACCAGCGCGATGTTGAACCAGATGAGCAATTGCAGCAGCACCGGCGTGCCGCGAAAGATCCAGACATAGAGCCACGCTGCAAAGCGCAGGATCGGGTTTTCCGAAAGCCGCATGATGCCGAAGGCAAAGCCAAGGGCCACGCCGAGCACCAACGCGCAGGCCGAAATCAGCAGTGTCCAGCCAAATCCGGTGACGATGACGCCGGCGGTCAGGAACTGCCCGACGACGGTCCACTGGATCTGCCCGACCGCGAAGGCCCGGCCGATGGCGGCAAGCAGCAGCAGGACGAGGCCGCCGCTGATCCAGCGGCCGGGGTGCCGCAGGCGACGGACGGTCACATCCGGGCCGGGCAGATCGGTCAGCGTCAGGGCTGCGGGTGAAGAGTGAGGCAAATGAGGCATGAAATCCACTTGTAGGGTTAGGCCTACAACTTACTACGGACGCTTTCGCCTGGTGTCAAGCGACATTGTCAGCGCCTTCCGGGAGAGGCGCGACGCCGCTGGACGCGGAAAAAATGCGGCGATCCGGATATCAGCGCGTCCGCCGCCTGCTTTCCGTGATGGCTTGCGCCAGCGTTTCGGCTGCGCGGGAGGGCTTGTTGCGAGGATAGGCAATATGGAAAATGTCCTCGAAGGTCAGGCGCTCGGGGGCGAGCACGCGCAGCCGGCCGGTGCGAACCCATTCGTCGGCATAGTGATCGGGAAGGAAGCCGATATAGGCGCCGGACAGGAGCAGCAGCAGCGTCCCTTCCATGTGCGGCGTCGCCGCGGCCCAGTTGAAGTTCACGCCGCAGATCGTTTGCTTGAGCATGTAGGTACGGCCGGCGAAGGATTGGGATTCGAGCTCGCCGTCGGTCAGTTCCGCGTCCGGCCGGGCAAAGAGCGGATGGCCCACGGCACAGTAGAGTTTCTGCACCTCGGAAAAGACCACCTGGCTGCGGAAATGCGCAGTGACGTTGCCGACGGACGGCATCAGGACGATCTGGTAGGAACCGTTCAGCAGGCCCTGGTTCAGCACCTGCGGCGCGGCGACATCGATTTCCAGATGTACGCGCGGGGCCTGGGCGTGAAAGGCAGCCAGTGCGCCCTGGAGGTCGAGGTCGCGATTGGTGATCATCGCATCGACGGTGCCGAAGCTCAGGCTGCCCGTCAGTTCCCCTTGCGCCTCGCCGATGCGGCTTTGAAACTTTTCAAGCGAGCCGAACAGTTCGAGCGTGGCGTCGTAGACGAGCCGTCCTTCGTCGGTGAGTTCGAAGCCGCTGCGTCCGCGACTGCAGAGGCGCAGACCCAGCCGTTCCTCAAGATGACGCATATGGGTGGAGATGGTCGCCTGCGTCATGCCGAGAGCGGATTGGGCGGCGGAGAAGCCGCCGTGCTGAACGACGGAGGCGAAGACGCGCAACAGCCTGAGCTCGGCGTCGCCGAGCGAGAGATTGAGAACGCGGTGTCGAACCTTGTTGATCATTCATTGATAAATGCACAAGTGAACATGTAATCATAGATACTTTTAAATGTTTTGGCCTTTGGCACACTCCTTCTCACCTTTGGAGGAGGGGACATGACCAGCAATTCCTATGA
>UBXV01000067.1 GCA_900469625.1 Hyphomicrobiales bacterium | reverse complement strand
CCCCCTACTCCTCGCGGAATGCCCTGAGCATCTGGTCGGTGAAGGGTTTGGTGAGGTAGGAGATTGCGGTTCTCTCGTCGGTCTGGACGAAGACCTCGACCGGCATGCCGGGCATGAGCTTGCGGCCGCCGAGCTTGTCGAGCGGCTCGGTGATGGCGACGGTTGCGAGATAGAACGGCTGCCCGGTGTTGCGGTCGAGCGTGGTGGCGGCAGCGACGACGTCGATGCGGCCGTCGAGTTCCGGTGTCGTTCGCTGGTTGAAGACGGTAAAGCGCATGCGGCTCTCCTGGCCGGGCGCGATGCGGTCGATATCGGCCGGCGGTATGCGGATTTCCACCGTCAGGTCCTCGCCCTCGGGCACGATCGACATGGCGGTGGCGCCGGGCGCGATGATGCCGCCGATGGTGTGGATCTGCAGGTCGTAGACGAGACCGTCGACCGGGGCACGCACCTCCATGCGCGACAGCCGGTCCTTGGCCGCCACCGCCCGTTCGGTCAGTTCGGCGATCTTGGCCTCGATGCCGACGATCTGGCCCTGCGTTTCCTTGCGGTTGTTCTGGTCGATCGACATCAGCTTGATGCGCAGCTCGCTGATCTGGCCGAGCGCCTCGGCGATGCGGGCGAGCAACTCGCCCTTGGAGCCGTCGATGCGGGCCATCTGCCGCAACAGGTCGCGGTGCTCGGAGATCGGCACCAGGCCGCTCTTCAGAAGCGTGTCGAGCTTGACGAGTTCCTTCTCGACGATCTCCTTCTCCTTGTCGCTGGAGCCCGACTGGGCTTTCAGCCCGCGGATCTGCTCCTCGAACTGGGCGATCTGCAGCCGCATCTGTTCTTCCTGGCTGGTGATCATCCGCCGGTTGGCCTCAAACAGCTTGGCCTCGCTGACCTTCAGGATCTCCGGCACGTCGAGGCCGTCGAAGGCGACGGAGGTTTCGCCGTCGCGCTCCGCCGTCAGCCGGGCGCGCATGGCGTAGAACTGCTGCAACTGGCCGCGCACGATCGACAGTTCGACCCGGGTCTGGGTCTCGTCGAGCTGCAAAAGCACGTCGCCCTTCCTGACATGGGTGCCGTTCTTGACGGGGATGGCCGAGACGATGCCGCCGTCGCGGTGCTGGATCAGCTTGACCTGCTGGGAGACGGCGACCTGGCCCTGGGTGATGACGGCGCCCGACAGCTTCGCCTGGGCGGCCCAGCCGCCGACGCCGAACACCAGGGTTGCGGCAAAGACCGCCGAGACGGCGATGCGCGAGGTGATGCCGAACTGCGGCTTTGCGGCCGGCTTTACGGCGGATGGAGCGCCCGTGGTTGCGGCGTTGTCCGTGGTGTTCATGGTCTTCTTCTCCCGATTACGCGTGACAATTGAGTTTATGGTCGTTCAGACGGTGTCCCTGGGCTGGTCGGCCGGGCTTTCGCTTGCCGCCAGGATGAAATCCTGTTCGGTGAGCATGTGGCGGCCGGCGATGAGGAACTGCAGATCCTCGTCGCGCTCGAGGTCGAAGACGGCGCGCACGACGGTGCGCTCGCCGCCCGAAAACGCCTCGTGGTAGAAGGTGATCTGGTGGATCGGTGGCGTCTGGCCTTCCGGCGTAAACTGGCCGAAGACCAGGCCGCCGATGGCTTCGGCGATATTCGACAGGTCGATGCGGTCGCCGACCTGGAAGTCGCCGATCTCGTCGCGTCCGCCACCGCCATTGGCAAGCGATGCCAGCGTGCGGAAGACGAAGATGTCGGCGCCGTCGCCGCCGGCGAGGAAGTTGACGGCGTCGCTGGCAACAAGCACGTC
>UBXV01000021.1 GCA_900469625.1 Hyphomicrobiales bacterium | reverse complement strand
GGAATTGACCGGCGC
Source organism: Hyphomicrobiales bacterium (assembly GCA_900469625.1). GTDB lineage: Bacteria > Pseudomonadota > Alphaproteobacteria > Rhizobiales > Rhizobiaceae > Ensifer. The sequence continues at coordinate 66,298 of UBXV01000021.1, read as the reverse complement.
CAGCGTCAGCGACGCAGCGATCGACGGCGGCTGGCTGCTTCTGGTCTATGCCGCGATGCAGTTCCTGTTCGCGCCGCTGATCGGCAACCTCAGCGACCGTTTCGGACGCAGGCCGATCCTGCTCGCCTCGGTGTTGACCTTTGCCATCGACAACCTGATCTGCGCGCTTGCGACGAGCTACTGGATGCTCTTTATCGGCCGCGTGCTCGCCGGGATCAGCGGCGCGAGCTTCGGCACGGCCGCCGCCTACATCGCCGACATCAGCCATGATGGAAACCGCGCCAAGAACTTTGGCCTGATCGGCATCGCGTTCGGATCGGGCTTTGCCTTGGGGCCCGTGATCGGCGGCCTGCTGGGCGAATTAGGACCGCGCGTGCCGTTCTATGGTGCGGCGGCACTTTCCTTCGTCAACTTCCTGCTCGGGGTTTTCCTGTTGCCGGAAACGCTCGACAAGGCCCATCGCCGCCGTTTCGAGTGGAAGCGCGCCAATCCGCTCGGCGCACTCAGGCAGATGCGCAAATATCCTGGAATCGGCTGGGTCGGGCTGGTGTTCTTCATGTTCTGGATGGCACATTCGGTCTATCCGGCCGTCTGGTCCTTCGTGTCGTCCTATCGTTACGGCTGGAGCGAAGGGCAGATCGGCCTGTCGCTCGGTATTTTCGGCATCGGCGGCGCTCTGGTGATGGCGTTCGTACTGCCGCGCGTCGTGCCGCGGCTCGGCGAGTGGCGCACGGCCATCCTTGGCCTGATCTTTACTGCACTCGGTGCCGCCGGCTATGCGGCCGCCTGGCAGGGCTGGATGATCTATGCCGTCATTATCGCCACGGCGCTCGAAAGCCTTGCCGATCCGCCGCTGCGCAGCATTGCCGCCGGCCATGTGCCACCCTCGGCCCAGGGAGAACTGCAGGGCGCGCTCACCAGTATCGGCAGCATCACCACGATCATCGGGCCTTTGATCTTTACCCAGATCTTCGGTTACTTCACCGCCTCGACCGCAACAGTTTCCTTTTCCGGCGCCCCTTACGCACTTGCAAGTTGCTTTGTCGTCGGCGCCATCCTCGTATTCTGGCTGAAGGTTCCGAAACGGCTGGCGGTTCAGGCCGAAGATGTCGAACCTGCCGATCCCGCTGTCACGCTGCGCCCGACCCAAAGCGGTTCTGCGCCCTGAAATTGATCAATATAATTGATCCTTCGATGAAAAATTGAGCAGTCGGGGCTTTGTCGCTGGCTCTTTCGTCAGCCCTGTTCTATTTCGCTCATATTTCCCTTCGTTCTGACCTGCGGCATTACCTGCCGCGTCGACATCCAGGAATCCGTCATGCTGACCGCGAATGCGAGCCCGATCCCGGTGCAATACGACAACTCATGGCGCACCCATTATCGTGCAAGCCTCTATCTCGGCGTGCCGTTCATCGGCGCGCAGCTGGCTCAACTTGCAATCAACACGACCGACGTCCTGATGGTTGGCAAGCTCGGCGCCACGCAACTGGCGGCGATCATCCTGGCAACGCAGATGTACTTCACCATCTACATTTTCGGCAGCGGCTTCGCCAACGCCGTGGTGCCGATGGCCGCACAGGCGCAGGGCAGGGGCGACAAGGTCTCGGTGCGCCGCTCCGTGCGCATGGGGCTTTGGGTGGTTCTCTTCTACGGCGTGCTGACGGCCCCGGTGCTCTGGATGGCTGAGCCGATCCTTCTCATGGCAGGTCAACAGAAGGAAGTCGCGGCTCTTGCGGCTGAATATCTCCACATTGCGCAATGGGCGATCTTCCCCGGCCTCATCTTCATGGTGCTGCGTGCCTTCCTGAGCGGCCTGGAGCGGGCAGGGATCATTCTCTACGTCACCCTGGCGACGCTCGTCCTCAATGCAGCGCTTTGCTACGTGCTGATCTACGGCCACTTCGGCTTCCCGCAACTCGGCATTTTCGGCGCCGCTGTCGCCGCCCTCGGCGTCGCGGTCCTCGGTACGGGGCTGACCATCGCCTATATCAAGAGCAAGCCGGAACTGAACCAATACGAGCTGTTCGTGCGCTTCTGGCGTCCGGATTGGCCTGCCTTCAGGGAAGTGGTCTATCTCGGCATCCCGATCTCGCTGACCATTCTGGCGGAAGTCAGCCTGTTCACAGTCGCCTCTCTGCTGATGGGAACGATCGGCACGATCGAGCTTGCGGCCCACGGCATCGCGCTGCAATTCGCCTCCATGGCCTTCATGATCCCGCTTGGCATAGCGCAGGCTGCGACGGTGCGCGTCGGGCTTTCCTACGGCCGTGGCGACATGCTCGGCGTGCGGCGCGCGGCGATCTCGGCACTGGTGCTCGGCTCCGTGTTCGCCATGGTCGGCAGCGCGATCTTTGCAATCTTCCCGAGCCAGCTCGCAGCGCTTTACCTCGACACCAACCGGCCAGATGCCGCGCAGGTGCTGGCCTTTGCCGCTCCGCTGATCGTGATCGCCGGCGCGTTCCAGCTGGTCGACGGCCTGCAGGCGATTGCCGCCGGCATGCTTCGCGGGCTCAAGGACACGAAGGTGCCGATGATCCTGGCAATGATTTCCTATTGGCCGATCGGCTTCGTCTGCGCCTGGGTCTTTGCGTTCCCGCTCAACTTCGGCGGCGTCGGCGTCTGGTTCGGTTTCGTTCTCGGTCTTGCCGCAGCAGCGCTGTTCCTGAACTGGCGGTTCTTCCGGATGCTCCGCGCCCACAAGGTGACGGCAGCCTGAAGCAAGAAGGCTCCACGCAAAGAAAAAGCCGGACGGGCAGGGGATGCCGTCCGGCTTACGAAGGCGACCAAGTCAGGGGACGAACATGGCCGCTTATTTCGAAACTCCTGGAGGAAGCTTCTTGAAACGTTGTCAGGTTACCGACGCCGTTAGACGTTGAACCCGCCGGTTTCGTTGGAACCCATGCGATCGCGCTGGAGGTCACGTATCGTGCGGGCAAAATCCACAAGAAAAACAAGACTGATTACCGCCGCGGCGGTCATGAAGACAGTCGCCATGACATTTTACCTTTAGCCGAAGATCTTACGGTTGCTTGAACGGTTGCGTTGCTCACGGGATTCGTCCCGGAGCGCATGTATCGTCGCAAAAATCATTGCGAAAAACATTGTCATCGAAAACAGAGCAAGTCCCATAGCCGTCATCCTTTCAGGTCGTAAACGGCGCAATCTTCCAAAAGGTTCCGTTCTTTCTTGCTTCACATTACTGTTGGTTACGTGAAACGCTCTTGAACATGGCATTCATCTAGCATTCATTTCTTGAGAGCCGCTGTTTCCCAGGGAACAAGCCGAGCCCGTCTGTACAACTCTTGCGATCCGCCGCCGTCCATGACAAAAGGCTTCACCAAACGGAAACAGGTGCGATGACGACGGCATTCTACCCCGGCTCCTTCGATCCGATGACGAACGGGCATCTCGACGTACTTGTCCAGGCGCTCAACGTTGCGCGAAGGGTCATCGTGGCGATCGGTATCCATCCGGGCAAGGCGCCGCTGTTTTCGTTCGACGAACGCTCGGACCTCATCCGCCAGTCATTGCTGGAATTTTTGCCGGAGCGTGCTGCCGACATCGACGTCGTCTCCTTCGACAACCTCGTGGTCGATGCGGCACGTGAAAGCGGTTCGCGGCTGCTTGTGCGCGGCCTACGCGACGGCACCGATCTCGACTACGAAATGCAGATGGCAGGCATGAACCGGCAGATGGCGCCCGATATCCAGACCCTGTTCCTGCCGGCGGGCACGGCATCGCGGCCCATTACGGCCACATTGGTCCGCCAGATCGCCGCCATGGGCGGCGACGTCAGCGCATTCGTGCCCAAGGTGGTTCACGCTGCGCTCATGGCCAAGCGCAAAGCCTGAAGCCGCCACACCCATTCACCACTCAGGGAGAAACCATGAAAATCCTCCACCTCGCATTTGCCGGTGCCCTCACGCTCGCGTCCTTTGCAGGAACCGCGCTTGCGCAGACGGCTGACAACTTCCTCACCATCACGCTGAAGGATGGACCGGTCGTCGTCGAGCTTCGCCCTGACATTGCGCCCAAGCACGTCGAGCAGATCAAGGCGCTGGCAACAGCCGGCGAATACAACAATGTCGCCTTCCACCGCGTCATCAAGGGCTTCATGGCCCAGACCGGCGACGTGCAATACGGCGACATGGAAGACGGCTTCCAGCCCCAGGCAGCTGGCACGGGCGGTTCTTCCAAGCCGGATCTGCCGGCCGAATTCTCGGACGTTCCGTTCGAGCGCGGCACGGTCGGCATGGCGCGCTCTCAGGATCCCAACAGCGCCAACTCGCAGTTCTTCATCATGTTTGCCCCGGGCGACTTCCTCAACGGCCAGTACACGGTCGTCGGCAAGGTCGTCTCCGGCATGGAGAACGTCGACAAGATCAAATTGGGTGACGACGCCAACAACGGCTCCGTCACCGATCCCGACCGCATGATCAGCGTCAAGGTCGGCAAGTAAAAGTCAACAGAAGGAGAAAACCCATGGCCGAGATCAAAGATCCGGAAAACACGATCATCATGGAGACCACAAAGGGCCAGGTCGTTATCGAGCTTCGCCCTGACGTAGCTCCGGGTCATGTCGCCCGCATCAAGGAACTGGTCCGCGAAGGCGCCTATGACGGCGTGGTGTTTCACCGCGTCATCGAGGACTTCATGGCACAGACCGGCGACGTCCAGTACGGCAAGACCGGCGGCGAGCACTTCAACCCGTCGCGCGCCGGCATGGGCGGCTCGTCCAAGCCTGACTTGAACGCCGAGTTCTCGAACGTCAGCCACATTCGCGGCACCTGCTCGATGGCTCGCAGCCAGATGCCGAACTCGGCCAATTCGCAGTTCTTCATCTGCTTCACCGATGCGCCCTGGCTGAACAAGCAGTACTCGGTCTGGGGCCAGGTTATCGAAGGTATGGACAACATCGACAAGATCAAGCGCGGCGAGCCGGTGCGTGATCCCGACACCATCGTGTCCATGCGGGTTGCCGCCGACGCCTGATTTGCGCTAATGCACAAACCCGTCCCGGTCGTGCCTGCTGGCCCCGGGGCGGGTTTCATTTTTTTCAGAAACGATCCATGCGCGTAGACCTGTTCGACTTCGACCTTCCGGAAACCTCGATTGCGCTCAGGCCCGTCAGCCCGCGCGACAGCGCCCGCCTGCTTGTGGTCGATCCGGACGCGCCAGAACCGCTGACCGATCACGGCGTTCTCGATCTGCCGTCCTTCCTGCGTCCCGGAGACGCGCTGGTGTTCAACGACACCAAGGTCATCCCGGCACAACTCGAAGGCATTCGTCGTCGCGGGGAAGAGATCACCACGCCAGTTTCCCTGACCCTGCACATGCGGATCGCTCCCGATCGCTGGAAGGCCTTTGCCCGGCCGGCGCGCCGTCTGAAGGTTGGTGACCGCATCGCCTTCGGCCACGGCGGCAACAGCTGCCTGCTCGGCACGCTCGACGCGACGGTCGAGGACAAGGGTGACGCCGGCGAAGTGACTTTGCGTTTCGACCTTTCAGGGCCGTTGCTCGACGAAGCGATCATGGCCACCGGCCACATTCCACTGCCGCCGTACATCGCCTCGAAACGCGCCGAGGATGCGCAGGATCGCACCGATTACCAGACGGTCTATGCCCGCGAGGAGGGCGCCGTCGCCGCGCCGACGGCCGGCCTGCACTTCACCGAACGGCTGTTTGCAAAGCTCGACGAACTCGGCATCGAGCGCCATTTCGTCACCTTGCATGTCGGGGCGGGCACCTTCCTGCCGGTCAAGGCCGACGATACCGACGATCACGTGATGCATCAGGAGATCGGCCACGTCGATGCGACAACCGCCGAGCGCCTCAATGCGGTCAAGGCGAGGGGTGGGCGCATCGTCTGCGTCGGCACGACCTCGTTGCGGCTGATCGAAAGCGCCGCGGACGAAAGCGGCACGATCCGGGCCTGGTCCGGGCCGACGGGCATCTTCATTACGCCCGGCTATCGCTTCCGCGCCGTGGACATGCTGATGACCAATTTTCACCTGCCGAAATCGACACTGTTCATGCTGGTCTCGGCCTTCTGCGGCCTGGAGACCATGCGCGCGGCCTATGCCCATGCGATCGACACCGGCTACCGTTTCTATTCCTATGGCGATTCCAGCCTGCTTTTCCGGAAAGACTAGATGACCGAAACCTTCCAGTTCAAGCTGCACGCAACCGACGGCAAGGCACGTCGCGGCGAGGTTTCCATGCCGCGCGGCACGATCCGCACGCCCGCCTTCATGCCGGTCGGCACGGTGGGCACGGTCAAGGCGATGTATCTCGACCAGGTCAAGGATCTGGGCGCCGACATCATCCTCGGCAACACCTACCACCTGATGCTGCGCCCGGGCGCAGAACGCGTGGCGCGGCTCGGTGGTCTGCACAATCTCATTCGCTGGCAGGGCCCGATCCTTACCGACAGCGGTGGATTCCAGGTGATGTCGCTTGCGGGGCTGCGCAAGCTCGACGAGCAGGGCGTCACCTTCAAGAGCCATGTCGACGGCGCGCTTTTCCACATGTCGCCGGAACGCTCGATCGAAATCCAGGGCTTGCTCGACAGCGATATCCAGATGCAGCTCGACGAATGCGTGGCGCTGCCAGCCGAGCCCAAGGAAATCGAGCGCGCGATGGAAATGTCGCTGCGCTGGGCGGAGCGCTGCAAGGTCGCCTTCGGCGACCAGCCCGGCAAGGCAATGTTCGGTATCGTTCAGGGCGGTGACATTCCAGCCCTGCGGGTTCGCTCGGCCGAAGCCCTCAAGGGCCTGGATCTGAAGGGCTATGCCATTGGCGGACTTGCTGTCGGCGAGCCACAAGAGGTGATGCTGCGCATGCTCGACATCACCTGCCCGGTACTGCCCGTGGAAAAGCCACGCTACCTGATGGGTGTCGGCACGCCGGACGATATTCTCAGATCCGTCGCCCAGGGCATCGACATGTTCGACTGCGTGATGCCGACCCGTTCCGGCCGCCATGGCCTCGCTTTCACGCGTTATGGCCGCATCAACCTGCGCAACGCCCGACATGCGGAAGACATGCGGCCGCTCGACGAGCAATCCTCGTGCCCGGCGACGCGGGACTATTCGCGCGCCTACCTGCATCACCTGATCCGCTCCAACGAATCGCTTGGTGGCATGCTGCTCAGCTGGAACAACCTGGCCTATTATCAGGAGCTGATGGCTGGCATCCGCCTGGCAATCGAGGAAGGCCGCTTCGCCGACTTCATGGCCGAGACGCAGGAAACCTGGCGGCGAGGGGACCTGGCTCCCCTCTGAGTGCGGGTCCGGGTCAGATTTCCGGCCCCGGCGCGGACTGGAGCATCATCACGCCATTGATCTTGTAGCTGCCGTCGGGCTGCTTCATGAGCTGGTAGACGGCCGTCCAGTCCTTGCCGTCAGGGGCTGATATCAGCACTTCCTGGATGATCTGATCGCCCGCCACCTTGGATCGGCCGAAGGCAAAATTGCCCGGACGATAGACCGGCTGGTAGCCGCGCCTGACCATGTCGAAAAACGCGGTCTTGTCCGGAAATTTGCCGCGAATGGCCGGCGAAGCGAAGGAGTAGGCCGCATCCGCATCATCATTGAGGAAGGCCGCTATCTGGTCCTGGATGATGGTGCGCGCGGTATCAACGGGCTCTTCCGCCCATGACGGCGCGGCAGCCGCCAGTTGCACCGCGATACCAAGAGCAATGGCATATGTCCTGATCATCACCGTCCTCCGCGATACGCCTTTGAACTGCCACCTGAAATGATAGGCCGTTTGAACGTTGTGGAAATGGACGACGGCCGTTCCCTGCAGAGATGGAACGCGTTCCGACCCCTTAGTTTTAAATATATTCAATTCCTTATATTGAATATTTAAACAGCATCCTGAAGCATCATAACTTCGTGATATTCTGACACTCCTGTCACGAACATGCCGATGCGCGCTCGATGGCAGCGAATGTATGTCGCTGCACGCCAGCGCATGCCCGTTTGCCGTTTGTTAAGATCTGCAATCCATAGTTGCCGTTATTCCATATTCGCGTGAAGGCATGACGATGTTCGCCATTGTGCGCATTTGTCCGGATCAAGCGGCGCATCTGCGTGGAGAGACAAGCGAATGACGACTATTTCCTCGACCGGTCCCGTCGCGGCGCTGCTGATCCTTCGGCGGCCAGAAGCCAATGCGGCGGACGGTGCTGCCAATGCCGCCGATACCGTGCTGATGACGGCAAACAATGTTTCAGCAGAACCCGGCAAGGCAACGACGCAAGCCACCGCGGCTGCGGCCAACGCCGTTCTCGACAAGCAGGCGAGGGCCGATGCCATGGTCACGCTCGCGATCGACTTCCTGGAATCCGACAAGTTCAAGTCGAGCGATCCTGAGGTGAAGGATAAGCTCAAGGCGCTGATCGAAAGCAACGGAGCGGCGCTCGCCGCAAGGATCGAATCGGAGCGCGAGCATGATCCGTCGATGCCGATCGAGACCGCGATCGCCAACGCATTGACGGCGACGATCAGGGCCAACCGCAAGCAATTCGGCGAAGGTGAAATCGTCGTCGGCTACGACACCAGGCTCGATGGCAAGTTGCTGCATTACGTCGCCGACATCGACGGGAAGAGCGGCGCACAAATGCTGTTCGACAGCCATGAAGCGACGCGGATTGCCTATGACGACGCCAGGAACATGCGCGACCAGGCGAGCGGCGAGGCCGAAGGCCCGGCATCCCTTGCATTTCTCCAAGCTCAGCGCCGCTATGAGCAGTCGTCCCTGGTCATGAGGGAATGGCAGAACATGTGGTACAAGCTGTTCAAGTGGGACTGATGCAAGCCAAGGACGAGCCAGAGACGCGCTCGCGCAGGCCGGGGTACTCGCAATGTCCAGGTTGCGCGTCTTGATCCGCTAAGATTACCCTGCGCATTGGAGACGGCTTGCATACCCGATCGGAAACCCCATGACATCACGAGCAATCGAGATCTATACGCCACGTCGCGTGTCACATCTCGGCCAATGGGACATCGGCGGTCTTGCCCTGAAAGTCTACGGCCTCGTTGCCGACACCAAAGCTGTCCACGCGGCCATGCTGGCCCAGGCGCAAGCCTTCGTGCGAAGCGACGTGCTGCAGCGCGTTGCGGCCGAGGGGCAGGAGGATGGCCTGGGCTTCATCATCATTCACCCCGGCACGCTCGGCGTCTCGATATCCGCGCATTGGTGGATCCAAGGCTCGGTGCTGTGCCAGCATATCTACCGCAAGCTCTATTCCGCGGCCGAGCCCATGGATACTGCAACGCGACCTGTCATAGCCTGTGTTTGGGAACTGGCTCTGATAAACGCCGAGCAAGTGGCCTGGCGCAAAACGATGATGACGAGCGAAGCCAGCCCGGCAGCCTATATGAATGCGCGCGCCGACTTCGATGCGGCATAAGCGGCAGTTAAGGAGCGGGGCCAATCTGTCTCTGTCGCACTTGGAAATAGAATGTACCGGCCACACGGAAATATCAGATAAGATAGATTATGGAACCAACGGATGGCGCAGAATGCCGGTTTCCTTGCATCTTGTATCCACTCTTGGCTTGACCGAAGCTTTGCCGACTGGTTAGTCCTTCGCCACCTGACCCTCATTTTGCAAGGCCCGATGTGATGAGCGAATTGCGCGTTCTTTCAGATGCTTTCATTCCGGAACTGCCAAACCGCTACAATGGCAAGGTGCGCGAAAACTACGATCTGCCCGGCGGCGAACGCATCATCATTGCGACCGATCGCCTGAGCGCCTTTGACATCATCCTCACATCCATACCGCACAAGGGTCATGTGCTGACGCAGACGGCGCGCTACTGGTTCGAGGAAACCGCTGATATCTGCCCGAACCACGTGATCAGCTACCCGGACCCGAATGTCGTCATCGGCAAGCGGCTCGACATCCTGCCGGTCGAAATCGTGGTTCGCGGCTATCTCGCCGGCACCACCAGCACCTCGATCCTGACGAAGTATCGCAACGGCGAACGCGAGATGTACGGCATCCGTCTTCCGGACGGCATGCGCGACAACCAGAAGCTTCCGCAGGCGATCATCACGCCGACCAGCAAGGCCTTCGATGGCGGCCATGACGAGCCGCTGTCGGTGGCCGAGATTCTCGAGCAAGGCCTCTTGACCAAAGAACAGCTGGACAAGGTGTGGAGCTATGCGCTGGCACTGTTTGCGCGCGGCCAGGCACGTGCGGCCGAGCGCGGCCTGATCCTCGTCGACACGAAGTACGAGTTTGGCACCGACAAGGACGGCACGATCATTCTTGCCGACGAGATCCACACGCCCGACAGCAGCCGCTACTGGATCGCCGACAGCTACCAGCAGAGCTTCGAACGCGGCGAACGGCCCAAAAGCTTCGACAAGGATTTCGTGCGCGCCTGGGTCACGGAACGCTGCGACCCGTACAAGGATCCGGTTCCGGAAATCCCGCAGGAGCTCGTGCAGCAGACATCTGCCGTCTATATCGAAGCCTATGAGAAGATCACCGGCCGGACATTCGTTCCGAACCTGTCGGGCAGCACCGTGTTGGACCGCGTCCGCAAGAACCTGGCGCCCTATTTCACGACGCAATCCTGAATATTAGCATTTTCACATTAAGTGAAAATCAGGCGTCGCCGATCGCGGCGACGTCGACGTCAAACTCCAGACGCATAAGATCATAGGCCGGCTCGACATGGTCGGGCGTTTCGCCTTGGACCGTATCGTAATCGAGCGGCACGTGCATGTGCGTCAACACCGCTCTCTTCGGACGGAGTCGCTCGATCCAGCCAAGCGATTGTACCAGCGACAGATGGCTCGGATGGAACTTGTATTGCAGCGTATCGAGGACCAGCAGGTCCAGGCCGCCAAGTCTTGCGATCGTTTCCGGTGGAAAGTCGCTGACGTCGCTGCAATAGGCAAAGTCGCCGACGCGGAACCCGAGTGAGTGGATATTGCCGTGAAACTGCATCAGCGGCTGGAAGGCGATCGGCCCACCCGCCCCTGTAATGATGACCGGCGACAAATCGTCAGCGATGATGTGGCCGTCGACGATCGGCGGATAACCGCTGCCAGGCGGCGATTCCAAGCAATAGCGAAAGCCTTCGCGGATCCGGCCCATCGTAAAGGCATCCGCCCAGATCGGCACGCGCTTCTTGTTTTCAATGACAAACCCGCGCAGATCATCGATGCCATGCAGATGATCCGCGTGCGAATGCGTATAAAGCACCGCATCGATGTGGCGGACATTGGCAGCCACCATCTGCGCACGAAAGTCCGGACCGGTATCGATGACAACCGTCGTCTTGCCGCCATCCGGCGCAACCTGCTCCACCAGCAAGGCCGCGCGCATGCGACGGTTCTTCGGATTTTGGGGATCGCAGGCACCCCAATCACCGGTTATGCGTGGCACACCGGGCGACGACCCACAGCCAAGAATGGTGAAGGCGCGCCTGAATGCCACGTCAGAGCCTCGGCATCTTGGAAAAGACGCGCAGCGCGTTTGCGGTCGTAAGCGTCGCAATCTCGTCTCGCGAAACGCCGATCGTATCGGCAAGCACCTCGGCCGTATGCGCCACATAGGCCGGCTCATTGCGTTTGCCGCGAAATGGTTTCGGCGCGAGATAAGGCGCGTCGGTTTCGACGATCATCCGGTCATGCGGAACGGTCTTGGCGATCTCGCGCAATTCCTCGGATTTCGGGAAGGTCAGAATGCCCGAAAAGGACACGTAGCCGCCGAGTTCGACGCCGACGCGCGCCAGATCCGGTCCCGACGAGAAGCAGTGCAAGAGGAAAGGGAAGGCGCCCTTCCCCGTCTCCTCGGTCAGGATCGCCGCCATGTCGTCGTCAGCCGAGCGGCTGTGAATGACGAGCGGCAGGCCGGTTTGGCGCGCTGCCGCGATGTGCCGGCGCAGGCCCTCGGCCTGTGCATCGCGTGGTGCGTTGTCGTAGAAATAGTCGAGACCCGCCTCGCCGATCGCCACCACCTTTGGGTGAGCCGAAAGCCTGACGAGTTCGTCGACGGTGATGTCGAGCTCCTCATCCGCATTGTGCGGATGGGTGCCGACGGAACAGAAGACGTTCGGATAGGCATTGGCGATCGCAAGGATCGTGTCGAACCGCTTCACGCGGGTCGAGATCGTGATCATCTGACCGACGCCGGCCGCACGCGCACGCTCGATGATGGCGTCGCGCTCGGCCTCGAAGTCGGGGAAGTCCAGATGGCAATGGGTATCGATAAGCATGCCGACGCGCCTTACTGTGCTTCCGGCGGCACGTAGCGCGGGAAGACCGGCTTCGGCGCTTCCAGCGGCGTGCCGGAGACGAGACGGCCGGCCTCGCCCAATGCCGCAAAGTCACGCTTGTCGGCCGGGGCCGCCACGAGGTCCAGCAGCTTTCCTGACGATTCCGGCATGAACGGCTGCAAGAGAATGGCGATCTGACGCACGACCTCTGCCGTGACGTAGAGCACGGTCGCCATGCGCGCCGGATCGGTCTTCTTCAAAGCCCATGGTTCCTGGCCGGCGAAATAGCGATCGGTCTCGGAAACAACCGCGATGATCGCCGCAAGCGCGCGGTGGATCATCTGCTTTCCCATTTCGTCGCGGGTAATGTCATGCAGAGCATCGGCAGCCGCAAGCATTGCCTTGTCTTCGTCGGTCAGTGCGCCGCAGACCGGGATCTGGCCATCGCAGTTCTTGACGATCATCGACAGCGAGCGGCTTGCCAGATTGCCGATACCGTTGGCAAGATCGGAGTTGATGCGGGTCGCGATCCCCTCTTCGCTATAGCTTCCGTCCTGGCCGAAGGAGACTTCGCGCAGGAAGAAGTAGCGGATCTGGTCGAGACCGAAATGTTCGACAAGATTGACGGGATCGACGACGTTGCCGAGCGACTTCGACATCTTCTCGCCCTTGTTGAGCAGGAAGCCGTGCGCGAAGACGCGCTTGGGCAGCGGCAGGCCGGCCGACATCAGGAATGCGGGCCAATAGACCGCGTGGAAACGGATGATGTCCTTGCCGATGATGTGAATGTTGGCCGGCCAGAATTTGGCGCGCGGTCCCTGCGGGTCATCGAGATAGCCGGTCGCAGTGATGTAGTTGGTGAGCGCGTCGACCCAGACATACATGACGTGGCCGGGATCGTTCGGCACCTTGATGCCCCAATCGAAAGTGGTGCGCGACACCGACAGATCCTTGAGCCCCGACTTCACGAAAGAGATCACCTCGTTGCGGCGCTCGGCAGGGCCGATAAAATCCGGGTTCTCTTCATAGTGCTTCAGGAGCTTGTCCTGATACTCCGACAGCTTGAAGAAATAGCTCTGCTCCTCGACCCATTCGACGGGGGTGCCCTGAGGACCATAGCGCACGCCATCGGCGCGCAGCTCTGTCTCGTTTTCCTGGTAGTAGGCTTCGTCGCGCACGGAGTACCAGCCGGCATAGGAATCCTTATAGAGGTCGCCCGCCTCACCCATGCGGATCCATATGTCCTGCGACGCATCGTGGTGACGCTTCTCCGTGGTGCGGATGAAGTCGTCGTTCGATGCATTCAGAAGCACAGCCATCTGCTGGAACTCCGAGGAATTCCGGTCGGCGAGTTCCTGCGGCGTCACGCCTTCGCGGCGCGCCGTCTGCTGCATCTTCTGGCCGTGTTCGTCGGTGCCTGTCAGGAAGAAGACGTCGCGCCCGTCCAGGCGCTGGTAACGCGCCATCGCATCCGTTGCGATCAACTCATAGGCGTGGCCGATATGCGGCTTGCCGTTCGGGTAGGAAATCGCGGTGGTGATGTAAAAGGGGGACGTGTCTCTCATAGGCGGATTCAATCTATCTCGGATGAAGCTAACGACGCTCTTAGCGCATACGCCGCTGGGAAGGAACCGGGAGATGGCAGAAAAGCCCCGATGCGAGGCATCAGTCATGCCCCGCCCCTGCTTGCGCTGAAGCAAACACCGAAATAGAACAAACAGGAAACAAATAGAGAGGAATCACCATGTTGCGTCGTCTGGAACGCCAATTCGAGGTCGCATCTTCCCGCTACGCCGAAGACAACGGCATCGAGCGGGATGCGGACTGGTTTATCCTGAAGATGCAGGAGGAAATCGGCGAACTCACCCAGGCCTGGAACAAGCAGACCGGTCGCGGTAGGCGCAATGGGAAATCAGAGGACGATCTGCGCACGGACATGGCGGACGAGGCAGCGGACCTGCTCGGGCATGTGCTGCTTTTCGCCCACCACCACGATCTCGATCTCGTCGCGGCGATCAAACGCAAATGGCGGTTTCAGGTCGAACTATAGCGCTGCCTTGACGTCATCCAGCAGCGACAGAATGGTCTGCTTGCGATCGAGGTTATAGGCGTCACTGACGGTGAGACGCTCGCCGCTCATGGCCGAAAGCCGGGCAAAGCGTTCGGCGCGCATAATATCGCCGGCGACGGCCGCATCGCGGGCCTCCCGCATCAGCCGGCCGGTCAACAACGAGGTGAAGAAATCGAAGATCGTTTCGCTGTCCTTTCCCGAGAGAACATCGGCCAGCTTGTGCATGTCCCTGCGGATCGCCGGTCCCTGCCCTGCAAGGATCGCCTCGAAGGTCGCGGTGATCTCCAGACCGCCGTAGTTGATCAGCTTCAGCGCCTCGGCGACGCTACCATTGGCAGCGGCCAGAACACGCGCAGCATTCTCGCTCTCGAGATCGAAACCGAGGTGGCCCAGCGCCTGGCGCAGCGCCGCCGGCTCCAGCGGCTTCAGCCGCAGCGGCAGGCAGCGCGAACGGATCGTCGGCAGCAACTTGCCCGGCGCGTGGGTGAGCACCAGAAACAGCGAGCGGCGCGGCGGTTCCTCGAGAATCTTCAGGATGGCATTGGCCGCGTTGCGGTTGAGATCGTCGGCGGGATCGATGATGACGATGCGCCAGTTACCAGTGCCGGACGTCTGGGCGAAGAACTTGCCGGCCCTTCGCACCTCGTCGACCGTGATGGCACCCTTGACCCTGCCCGTCTTCTCGTCGACCGGTCGCGTCAGATGCAGAAGATTGTGCGACGCGCCGGCAGCCAGCTGTCGGCTGACAATCGACGTCGGGTCCGGATCCGCGAGGCTCTCCGGCGCATTTTCCGGGTCCGGATGATTGAGGATGTGACTGGCAAAGCGAAACGCAAGCGTCGCCTTACCGATCCCTTCCGGCCCCTCGATCAGGATCGCATGGTGCCCCTTGCCTGACCTGTAGCTCTGCGCCAGGAACGCCTCGGCCTGTTCATGGCCGAACAGGCGGTCGTTCTGAACGGGGGAAATTGCCCCTTCGAGCACACCTGGCGTTTCCGTCGTCATGGGGCTGCCCCCTCATTCGAGGGACTGGGCGCCTCGACATCAGCGAGCAGGCTTTCCAGAAGGCCAAGCACCTCGGCGGCGATCGCCTTGGCAGATTGCGTCGCATCGATCACGCGGCAACGGCCCGGATCTGCATTGGCGATATCGAGAAAGGCCTCGCGGCGCTTTTCGTGCGTCTCCAGTTCTTCCTTTTCGAAGCGGTCCGGGCTGTCGTCGCCCGCGCGACGTTGCGCGCGCTCCAGACCGATCGCCGCCGGCAGATCGAAAATCACGGTCCGATCCGGCACAACACCGTTGATCGCGACCCGTTCGAGCGTCTCGACGAAGGCCGGCTCCAGATTGCCGGTGATGCCCTGGTAGACGCGCGAGGAATCCATGAACCGGTCGCAAAGCACGATCGCGCCCCTGGACAGCGCCGGCCTTATGACTTCTTCGACATGGTCGCTACGCGCCGCTGCAAACAGAATGGCCTCCATGCGCACACCAAAGGCTTCGGCCGCTCCCGACAGCAGCACATGGCGCACCGCCTCCGCCCCAACGGATCCGCCAGGCTCGCGTGTCGTCAGCACCTCGTGGCCGAGCGTGCGCAGCGAATCGGCTAGCAGCCGCAACTGCGTCGACTTGCCGGCCCCTTCCCCGCCTTCGAATGTTACAAACAGACCTTTTGCCAGCGGCACAGTGCTTTCCTATATCGCATGCGATTTGGCCCTGTGTAGCCGATTGGCCCCACCGATGAAACCGCCGAAGCCGGTTTTGTTAGAGCCAGAAGAAGAGCAATTCCTGCAGCGCGTCGAGCGCGCGGCTTGCAAGCGTGCCCTTGTCTACGGCCGAGGCTGTCTTGACCGGGACTTCGCGTAGCAGCTTTTCGCCGTTCCAGAGCCGAACGACGCCAACTTCGGCCCCCGCCTCGACCGGAGCTCGCAGCGGCCACTTATAGACGACACGCGCGGTCAGCCGCTCCGGATTGTCGACCGGCAACAGCACGTCGACCGGGCCGCCCGCGACAAGCGCCACATGCGAAGCGGCGCCACCATAGATGCTCGCCTCGCCGATCGCTTCGCCATCCGTAAAAATCCGCCGCTTCTCGAATGCCGTCATCGCCCAGTCGAGCACCTTGCGGCTCTCCTCGGTGCGATCCTTGTCGGTCGCAAGCCCGCCCATCGCGAGATAGACCCGCCTGTCACCACGCTGCATCGACGCGGCCAGCGAGAAGCCGTAGCCCTCGGCAAAACCCGTGGCGAGACCGTCGACCCCGACATTGGCGGCGATCAGAGGGTTCTTATTGCGCTGCAGGATCTTGTTCCACTCGAACTCCGGCTGCGCGTAGAGCCTGTAGAGATCGGGATGCGCCTCGTGCAGATGACGGGTCAACGTCACCAGTTCGCTCATGGTGATCTGGTTTTGCGGATCGGGAAGACCGGTCGCGTTGCGGAAAGTGGCAAGGGGCATGCCGAGTTCGCGCGCGCGCGCCGTCATCTTGTAGGCAAAGGCCGCTTCGCTGCCGGTCATACCCTCCCCAAGGATAATGCAGGCATCGTTGGCAAGCTGAACGGCCATGCCCTGCAGCAGATCGGCCACGCGGATGCGTGACTTCAGCGCCGCAAACATCGTCGATGTGCCGGAGGGCGCGCCACCGGTGCGCCACGCATGCTCGGAAACGTCGTAGACGGTTTCAGCCGAGATTTCGCCCTTTGCGATGGCTTCGGCCACCACTTCCATCGTCATCAATTTGGCAAGCGAGGCGGGCGGGACAGGATCGTTTTCGGCGCGGGAAAACAGGACGGTGCCGGTTTCGGCGTCCACAAGCAGGATCTGCTTGGCCTTGGTATCGAAGGCCACCGGCGGCGTCTGGGCAGCGGCCGTTCCCGCCAGCAACGCCGCCAATCCAAAGGCGACCGAAAGCAACTTCAAGCGCATGGGAAACTCCGGTTTCCCATTGGGCATAGCAGCGTCGTCAGAATGGTACAACGCTCCGGGCTACCTGATCGAGCCCGCTCGGCCCTGCCGCTTCGCATGCGCGACGATCGCGTCGGGGGTCAGCGGATTGGTCTCGACCATGATCGCCTCGAACGGCGAAGCCTTGTCGCTTACCCGCACCTCCACATAGGCGGCCGCATAGGCCATGTTGCCGTCCGGCATCGGGATGTATTCCGGACGCTCGCGCGGGATCGGTCCGATCTCCGGCAGCATCACGAATTCCTCCAGCGACTGCGGCGTGGCAAACTGCGGAACGGGCGCTGCAAGGGCCGTCACCGGACCACTGGTATCGAGCGAGGCTTTGGCCGGAATGGTGAGCGTGCCGAGTTGGTTTCGCATTGGCTCGTTGGAGGCGACCATCACACCGGTCGCGATCTGGCCTTCGGGCATGACACCGGGGCTGCGATCGCCCTTCGTGACGTAGGACGCCATCAGGTAGGGCATGTCGTTGCCTTCGAGCGGCGCCCGGCCGACATATTGCACCCGAACCTTGGCGCTGCCCTTCCGCTTGATGTCGAGCAGATCTGCCGTTTTCGAGGATACGTCAATGATGCGACCGAACTCGTAAGGACCGCGATCGTTGACGCGGACGATGACAGAGGTTCCGTTCTCCGTATTGGTGACGCGGGCATAGCTTGGCAGCGGGAACGTCGGATGCGCGGCAGACAGATGATATTTGTCGTAGACTTCGCCGTTGGCTGTCAGGCGCCCGTGGAATGCTGCGCCATACCAGGACGCCATGCCGCTCTTGTTATAGCCGAAATCTTCCTTCGGCTGATACCACTTGCCCTTGACCTGGTAGGCCTTGCCGACCTGAAAGCGGCCGCCGCCCTTCGGGATATTCTTGCCCGTGGCAACACGGGGGCTGGCCTTCACGCCATAAACCGACTCGGGAAAGTATTCTTTGCTTCTCGGCTTGCTCTTGCTGACACTGGACGTCGACCCGCAAGCCGCAAGCGCTGCGCAAAACACGGGAACCGCCGCAAGGCGCAATCCCCTCATCAGATATGCCGCATTTTTACTGGATGTCATCTGTCCCACAACATCAATCGAACAAGCCGTACTCGAAACCTCCCGCTCTTGCCCCAGCGGAAATCTCGGCGTCCCGAAACGGAACAGTCGATTAAACATGACAGCAACAAGGCAAAATTGCGAACCGACACACAGCCGCCCGCCCGAAATCTCCAGTTATGGTTTACGAATGGTTAGCGAGGCTCTGTCCCTGATCCGCGCAGGAAGAAAATCTTTCCGAGTGCATGTTAAATCTTGCAAAGCGGCAAGGCTTCGCGCAATAACGCCCCGCCCGGAGGAGTGGCCGAGCGGTTTAAGGCACCGGTCTTGAAAACCGGCGTGCGTGAAAGCGTACCGTGGGTTCGAATCCCACCTCCTCCGCCATCACCTGTTTCATTTTCTGCCATTGAGTTCGTTAGTCGCCCAATTGCCCGGACGCGGCGACGGCTGGGGCATAGTCGTTTTGGAAGCCACGCCCTGCGGCGCGGCAACAGATGCGTGTGCATTGCTGAGGCAGCACGTCGGTCGGCTTGCCATGTCAGGTGATTTGAGGGAAAGTCTGATTCCGGCCCATCGAGGCCTGGGCAATCTCCCAAAACTGGAGAAAACCATGCCTCTTAAATACCTGACAACTGCCGCTTTTTTTGCTGTTCTCGCGCTGTCTGGTTGCGCAAGCACCGGCGATGCCAACACCACCTATGCTCAATGGCAGGGTCCAAATCCGGTTCCTGATCCGTCGGCGTCAAGCCCCGGTGGCTTCCGCCTCAGCTACTGAGTTGCGATAGGCACTTGGCGCCCCATCGGGTGCCGTCGCGACCGCTGTCGGGCGGTCGCAATTCCGTTTCGGGCTGAGAAAACCTGTGCATCCTTCGACGACACACGCGGGCCAATTCACCGCCCCCTGATCTCTCCATGCACTCCGCCAGACCCCATCGGTCGAGAGCGACGCCGGCCGTGAGCGTTGCACCGTCATTCGCATCCGGCGAAATCGCCGCGGCACGCCTTGAATCCGAAACCGGCCGCTCCCACTTCATTAGAATTGCTTGAAATACAGCCATCAACCAGTCAAGGAACTGAGCGATGCCAACCTTCATCATAGAACGTGACGTACCTGGCGCCGACAAGCTCACCCAGGACGATCTCTGCGCGCTGTCGGCCAAGTCCAACGCTGTCGTCGCAGATCTTGGCGTGCCTTATACGTGGATCACCAGTTACGTGGCCGGCGACAAGATCTATTGCGTTCACGAAGCACCGAGCGCCGACGTCATTCGCGAGCACGCCGAACGCGGCGGATTTCCCGCCAACAGGATCACAGAGGTTGCCGCCGTTATCGGCCCCTCCACCGCATCGCCACGGCGCGGCGGAAACTGAAGAAGACAACGGCATCGCCGCCCGACCTGTCATGACGACGCATCGCGTCTCAATAGCCATCATTCCACCTGCGCCGTCATTGACTTAAGCGCGTATCGATGCAGGCTGAGCTACCGGTCATTCGGAGCCCAGGAGGGCCCCCGGCACGCGTTTCCAAGGAGACGAACATGGCAAAAGGTCAAGTCCGCAGCAATCGCGAGGTTCGAAAGCCCAAAAAGGACAAAGCCGTCAAAACGACCGTTGCAACCGAAGGCTCGCAGGTCAAACTTGCCGGCAGCAGTTTCCCGGCCGGCAAGAAGGACAAGAAGTAAAATCGCACCCGGTCATCTCTGCGCCAGATGCGCATGAGACATCTTCGCTGGCTGTCGACCGCCCCATCCGTGCGTCTTTGCTGAATTGCGGGACGACACGGTCGGCGCAACAGTCTGGCGAGCGTTGCGAGCCTAAACGCATCGCTCGCCCAAGCTGCGCGAGGGGCAAGCGGCCTGCGCCGATCACGCTTCGTGCGTTTGCCCCTACCGGAACAATCGCAGCACGGCATCGCAGACCGGTCCGTTCGTCGCGAGGAAATGTGCTCTGAATGCCACAACTCGAAGCGCCGTTATCGACCTTCTCAAAGAACTGTTGAACACGCCTGGCTGCGCGGCATGCTTGCTGGACTTCGGAACGAAAGCGCGGTTCACATCGTTAACCAATCTACCGGCTTCACTCCTCATCTTTCGGACGTTCATCGTGCTCGCAGCCTTGCTCATTGCTTCGATTATCGCATCGCCAAACATCGCCCTCAGTGCAGCGACGGTCGATGACCTGCAGGCCGATTTCGAATCTGCAGTCCCTTGCCAGCAGATCGATGGTCGCAACGTCTGGAAGGGTGCGATCGCCTACTACATCCAGTCCTTCGTCTTCGAGGGGGACACACCCGTGGCGACTGATGCCGCAGACGCCGTGTTGCCACAGGACAATTCAGCTGAAACCGTCAAGGAATTCGAAGACGCCTGCTCTGCCACGCGACCGGCCTGAGGCACGCGACTTTCATCGCGTGGCGAGCTTGCCGACGAACTTACGTCCAGATCCGCCCGTCGGCGTCGGTATAGCCATGGGGCGGAATCCCCCTGCCACAGGCCAACTTTGGCCGCGTGCCACCCACCGATCGATCAGGCACCGAATCGCTGCACTCCAGACGATGCCAACCGCGTCGAACGGTCTTCCGATTGGCATCAAACGAAACCGGGGCCTGCTATCGCAGCGACAGTCATCACGTTCGTGAGCGTCGACTGGATCCGAATCAATTTCAGCATCGCAAGCTCACTCCGTGAGCCACGGCCCGTGGCAGCACAGAGCCTCCCGGATCGCCGGCTCCAGCCAATTCCGTGTCGACAGCCGCATCATTCACCAAATTTTAGGCACTTGCGGAACACATATGGAACAGATAGTGTCTGTTCTTGATTTGTTTCACGCTTCTGGAGCGACTGGCCATGCTGACCCGCAAGCAACAGGAATTGCTTCTCTTCATCCACGAACGAATGAAGGAGTCCGGTGTACCGCCATCCTTCGACGAGATGAAGGATGCTTTGGACCTGGCATCAAAGTCGGGCATTCACCGGCTGATCACGGCGCTCGAAGAGCGCGGCTTCATCCGACGGCTGCCGAACCGCGCACGCGCACTTGAGGTCATCAAGCTGCCTGAAGCCTATGCGGCGAACACACAGCCCCGTCGCGGCTTTTCGCCGAGCGTCATCGAAGGCAGCCTCGGCAAGCCCCCCGCCCCGGCTCCGGCGAAAGCGCCGCCCGTTGCCGACAACAGCTCGGTGTCGGTGCCGGTCATGGGTCGCATCGCCGCCGGCGTGCCAATCTCGGCCATACAGAACAACACCCACGACATCTCCGTTCCGCTCGACATGATCGGTACCGGCGATCACTACGCTCTCGAGGTAAAGGGCGATTCGATGATCGAGGCAGGGATCTTCGACGGCGATACCGTGATCATTCGCAACGCGACGACTGCCAACCCCGGTGACATCATCGTTGCCCTCGTCGACGACGAGGAAGCGACCTTGAAGCGCTTTCGTCGCAAGGGCGCGTCGATTGCGCTGGAGGCGGCAAATCCGGCCTACGAGACACGAATTTTCGGACCCGACCGCGTCAAGATACAGGGCAAGCTGGTCGGCTTGATCCGCCGCTACCATTAGGCCCGAATGGCGCTTTGCGCCGTCATCGCCACCGTTCTCCCGAATGCGAACGTCTCGCCACCCCTGGGGTAGCGAGACGCCGGATATCCATCCGAGCGCTTGCGCGCTTGCGGATTCTTATTCGTGGATGGAGTACTCGCCAAGCTCGCAGAGGTCCTGCGTGTCTTCGGTCGTGTCGAGACCCGAACCTTCCTCGAACTCGAAGCGCATGTCGTACTTACAGACGTCGCGTCCGTCGGCGATGGTAATTTCCATGCTCTCGCCGGGATTGAGCACCTGCCGTCCAAAGACATCGTCCTCCCACTGGTCGACGCCAACAGGCGATGTGTAGAAGTTCGTCAAAACGGCCTTCGTCTTGTTCTTGAGCTGAAAGACGAGATCCTCGGCGCTTGCAGCGCTCGTCGTTGCAGCAAGAAGAGCAAGTGCGGTCAGGGCGATCTTACATTTCATTTTATGTCATTTCCTCCATTGTCGGCTTTGTTTGACACCACCTATACGGGCCGCATCGACGGAATATTCATTCCCGTTACCGTCTAGAGACAATATTTTTTCCGGTGACAAGAGCTGCATCACAACCATTTCCGGGTCGGTCATGTAACGGCAGCAACGGCAAACGGCGACAAGTCGCAAGATGACGTCCGGAAATGGTTTGATATTGATTTTACTCAATTTAAACTTTGGTTGGCGACGTGGCGAAGGCGACGCCTGTCACTTCTGAAAACGGCGCGTCGAGCGGCCCGACGTCACGGAACCGGTGGAAGCTTGCAATGCAGCGATCAGCCGGCCCTCGCGGCGTTAGCAGCGAAAACCGCCTTCCATCCATACTGGCCCGCAGACACGTCCTGACGTTCGTTTCCGTGTCAGATGGCGGTTGATCGGTTCTGGGTCGTTCGTATCGCAGGACAGCCGCGACACGTCGCACACTGCCGCCTCGGCCTTTGCCCGGCCTCAATCGACCGACGTGCCGTTGCCTTTCGCCGTTCGCGGCCTAACTACCCCCTCCCATACCCCATGAGAGGAACTGCTGAATGAACCGAAATGGCCTTTATCTCGTCATCGCCGCCCTTGCCGTGGCCGTCGTCGGGCTCGGCGTCTATGCCTATCGCGAAGAAACGAAACCGGCCGGTGTCGAAATCAAGATTGGCCAGGACGGGGTTTCCGTTCAGGAGAATTGAACCACGGCCTCAATTGACCGACAGGCGAGCGAGTGCGGGCATTCATTGCCGCGTCGAGGCGCTTGCCGCAATCGTCCCGTTCGATGGAAGGCCGACCCGCAGTCGAGCGACCTTCCACGCCATTCGCGATGCCGCTCCGGTTCGACGGTATACGGCTGGAAATGCCCGCGACCGATCATTGCTTGCAGCTTACGGGCCGTTGCGCACGAACGCGCTTGAGAATCCCTCATGGCATGCCCTATGGAAGACGAACAATTAGACACAATTTCAGATGGATGAGATCATGAACCTCGACATTCAGGCGCTTGATGGCGCCTGCCACTGCAAGACGGTCCGGTTCAATGTGAAGCTGAAGGACGGCCTGCGCACCGCCCGCCGGTGCACCTGCTCCTATTGCGAGTTGAAGGGTGCCGTCGTGGTTTCGGCCGCCAAGGATGGCGTAACTGTGCTTTCCGGCGAGGACGCCCTCACCAGGTATCAGTTCAACACCCATGCCGCAGAGCACGATTTTTGCTCGAAATGCGGCATCTACACCTTCCACAAGCCGCGCTCGAACCCGGATTTCTACGGCGTGAACGCCGCATGTCTCGAAGGCATTAGCCCATTCGATTTCACCGAATTGCCCGTCAACGACGGCATCAACCACCCGATGGACACCAAGGGCTCTACTGGCCCGAGGCTCGCAGGCACACTGCGTTTCACGCCGGCAGAGTGACTGGAACGCCTGTCAAGGCTTCGGCAGGCGTCCATTGCAAAGGTCGACGAATGCCTTTCGGTCGCCCCTCTGACCGCGCGCGCCAAGGCGACTGCACGCGCAACGCATGTGGACGCCCGCAGATTTCAGCTTGCCTTAATCCGAACGGCGGGCGAACGTCCTTTGACCTGCACTCTTTGAACTGGCTTTAGAAATCGATGAACGACAAAGTCTATGAAACGCTGACCGGAATGTACTTCACGGTCGACGACCCGGATGGAAGCTACGGCACGGGCCAGGTCATTCGCCTCGCTGCCGAAGGGATCTATTTCATCCGCTTTGACGGCAACGAGGTGACGCTGCCGCTGGAACTCGTTTCTATCGGAGAGATGCTGCAAACGACCGATGAAGAGTACAAGCTCTGGCGATTCTTCGACACGATCGAGGAACGGGACAAGTGGATCGAATGGCTGGATGCACCGTCGAAGCCACGGGTCATCTCACTCGTGCGACCGACAAAGTAGCAGCCTGCACTGGCCCCTGCCGAGCCGACTGTTGCTCCGGCCCCTATCGCGCAGTCCAGCGTCGCCAGCATGAGCCTGCCTTGATGTTCAAGGCCGCGATACAAAAACAGATGGGAGACAAATCTCCCATCTCGACAACCTTGTCGTGCTCTGATTATTTGCTCCCGCAATACGATAATCAGAAGATCAAGCGGCTCGCGGCCTGTCACCGGCTTTTGGGTTGCATAGATGAAGCAAGCAAGATTGACGGGCGGGTATCTACGATCATCGCCTGGAGCGCCGCGTCCTTCCGCGGGAGGCAAATTGGTCCGACTTGCCGCACGAACCACCCTTCCGCATTTAAAATTAGCGCTAAGCCGACCTGAAGACGAATGACGCATCTGACAGACGGACGATCCTTCGCCACCTTCGCCAAGCTGATGAAGGCACTCGCATTCAATTTTGCTGCACTGTGCGTGGCTGCAGCGATCGGAGCGGTCGCACTGTCTCAGATCGCGTACATGCACGAGATCCCGGTCGGTGAGCTGCAGATTGCACCGCTGGTTCGCGCGACGATCGTCACGATCATCATTGCCGCAATCGCTCCCAAGACAGGGTTCGGTGCGAAACTGCTGGCTTTCGGCGGCATTCACCTTCTCGAATTGGCGCTGTCCGTGATGATGACGGCTGTCGCTATCGAAATCCTCCAGACCTACTTTGATGGGGATCGGCAGGCGGCGGCGCCCTGGCTTCGTTTCGGAGCGATCACGCCATTCGTCAGCGGCCTGGCCGGTTATCTGATCTTGCGCCGGTTACGCCGTCCTGCCGCTCAGTGAAGGTCAGACGTCACCGTCTGGAGGCAACCGCTGGCAATCTGGTAGTAAGATCGTGAAATCTCAGCAAGGTCCGCTGACCTGCGACAGACGATAGCCGGTGCAGCTATCTCAATGTTTTCTTTCTCAGAGAAACATTTGGAGGCCTCGCCCGGAATTGAACCGGGGTACAAGGATTTGCAGTCCTCTGCGTCACCACTCCGCCACGAGGCCTCACCGACTGATGTAATCAAGTCGTGGCGAGCGTTTAGAATGAATGTAGAAAGACTGCAAGAGGGTTCATTCTGAATGTGATGGTTTTTTCGGTTTGCACACGCTTTCCGTCGCACCCATTAAACTGATGGCGCATGAGGCCGCCGCCTCGACCTTCACGCCGAACAGATGCACCAGACATGCTCACCACGTCGGCCTTAAGGTCGCTGGTGATGTGCACGGCTGCGTGCCCAGCACATGCTCCCGCCCCTAGCACCAGGGCGTCGGATGGCCCTTCCAGGGCCGAACCAGCCCCTCCGACACGAGTACGGCACCGAGGGAGCGGCCATCGCGCATCACAACGCGCAGATTTTCACTGTTCTTGTCGTCGCTTCGGCCGATTGCCTCGATCAGTCGGAAATCTCCCGCGTTCAAGAGTTCGCGCAATCGCTGCTTGGCGTAAAAGCCACGCGCGCGCTCGCTGTCGCAGCTGGCCGTCTTGATTCGCGGCGCATCGACGTCGGCAACGCGGATTTCTTCGCCGCGATATCGAAACGTTCCGCCATCGACGACGCAATTGTCGTTGCGGGTCCCGCAGAAATAGAACTGGTTCGCCTTTGGCTCGACGGTTGCCGGCTGCGCGATCGGGCGCTCGATAGGGGTTGGCGCTGCCAGTCCGACATTGACGGTCGGTACCGGCCCGTCGATCGGCTTTGTCTTGTGTGACACGGTCGGCAGGGCGGTGCGGACATCGGCCCTCGGCCGTTCGTCGGCCCTTACGGTCGCGGTCGATTTCGGCGCTGAAGCGAAGAGGTGCGAAACGCCGGGAAATTCCGGCAACTTTGCACGGTGATCATAGACAACGACGCCGCCGACGATGACCACGGCAGCGAAATACCAGGGCAGCATACCACCCTGCTTCCTTGTCCGGCTGCCGCGGCGACGCCCGCGGCTTGTCGTGGCTTTACCCATCCTGCCCCATCCTTTGATTCGGCCGGCATTATGCGACCGATGCATTGCCGAATGGTTTTCACCGGCGCCCCGAATGCGGGAGTGCTCCGGGGGTGTGGATGGAGGACAACGTAACCGCCCTTCAGAAAGACAGGCTATTCCTTCGGAGAGCCCGGGCGGCCGCGACGGCGGGCCCACCAGACGGCGAACCTGCGTCTACGGCGTCGAACCGACGGAATATCATGTGAAAGGATCAGCAGACCCAAGGGCACCATCCAGAAGCCGAGCACCGGCAGAAAGCCGAGAAAACCGCCAAGGATCAAAAGACCGCCCACGAGCATGCGCAGCAGCGGTGATTCCGGCAGCGCCAGGCGCCATTTGCCCAGCACGATCTGCCGGGTGTGGGGGTCTATGCCGAAATGCGTCTGTTTTCTGTTTTTATTCATCATTCCCTATCCGCCTGCGTTTCCCACAATTGGGGGCTTCTCCACAGGCTCGCAACAAAACTTCTCACTTTTTTTGAAAAAACCGCTTGGCAAATCGGAAAAGCATTTGTATTAGCAGCCTCACTTCTGCAGGACACAAACCGCGCAGAACTTCTGCAGGACACAAACCGCAGATGATCCCTGGTAGCTCAGCGGTAGAGCATTCGACTGTTAATCGACAGGTCGCCGGTTCGAATCCGGCCCGGGGAGCCAGTTTCTAAAAGAGCCATTCGCGGTAACGCCCGAATGGCTCTTTTTCATTTTGCGGCTATGGTGCCGACGTCCACAGACTACCTCACAGAGGAATGTCATGAGCGCCAATTCGGCATCGCCCATTCTGATCTGGTTTCGCAAGGACCTGAGGCTTGGCGACAACCATGCGCTCGCGGCTGCATGCGCCGATGGCGTGCCGGTGATTCCCTTCTATATTCGCGAGCCCGCCGACAGCGGCAACGGGCCGCTAGGCTCCGCGCAGCGCTGGTGGCTGCATCATTCGCTATCGGCGCTTCGCACATCGCTGCAAAACATCGGGTCGGATCTCCTGTTTCGCTCAGGCGAGCCGCTCGAGGTTATTAAGGACATCGCGCGAGAAACGGGCGGCACCAGCGTTTTCTGGAACCGCCGCTATGATCCAAGCGGCATGGCGACGGATGCGCCGCTTAAAAAGGCGCTGCTCGAGCAGGGCTTTTCGGTGAGCAGCTTCGCCGGTCAGTTGCTGCACGAGCCGACCCGGTTCTTCAACAAGACGGGCGGACCCTACAGGGTCTTTACGCCCTTCTGGCGCGCGCTCGAAGCAAGCGGCGAACCGCAGGCACCTATCGATCCGCCAGTTTCGATTGCGGCGCCACAACGATGGCCTGGGTCCGAGCGCCTGGAACAGTGGGACCTGCTACCGACGAAACCCGATTGGGCTTCGACCTTCAGTGAAATCTGGTCTCCGGGCGAGGACGGTGCTTCGAACCGACTGCAGACCTTTGTCGAAGATACGCTCGACGGCTACAAGACGGCGAGGGATTTGCCGGCGGAAGCCGGTACCTCGCTGCTCTCACCGCACCTCGCCTTCGGCGAGATATCGCCCGCGCGGATATGGCATGCGACACGTGTCCTGACCGACACGCCGGTCGACGATGTCGTCACGTTTCGCAAGGAACTCGCCTGGCGCGAATTCTCCTACAATCTTCTGTTTCACAATCCTGATCTGGACCGGCGCAACCTCGACCGTCGCTTCGACGCATTCTCCTGGCTGGACAATGACGATCATTTCCGGCGCTGGACCAAGGGGCTGACCGGCTATCCCATCGTCGATGCCGGCATGCGCCAGCTCTGGCGCCATGGCTATATGCACAATCGCGTCCGGATGATTGCCGCCTCCTTCCTGATCAAGGATCTTCTGATCGACTGGCGACGCGGCGAGCGCTGGTTCCGCGATACGCTGGTCGATGCGGATCCTGCCTCGAATGCCGCCAGTTGGCAGTGGGTCGCCGGCTCCGGTGCCGACGCCTCGCCCTTCTTCCGCGTCTTCAACCCCGCGCTCCAGGGCGAAAAGTTCGACCCCGAAGGACACTATGTGAAGCAATTCGTTCCGGAACTGGCCGATCTCGATGCACGCTATGTCCACCGACCGTTCGCTGCTCCGCAAGCGGCGCTGTCAGAGGCACGGATCGAGCTGGGCGTGACCTACCCTGCCCCCATCATCGAGCATGGCTTTGCACGCGACCGGGCGCTCGCCGCGTTTCAGGACATCCGAAGCGCCACCTGAAAAATCGCTACAACCGCACTGCCACGGGTACAAATCCGTGGTTGGCCTCCCGCAAGATTATCGCTAGGCTCACGTTACGGATGCAACGATTGCCGGAGGGTGATTCATGCACGATACCGAATCCAGCTTTGCCGAATTCGACAACGCCGAGCTCCTTTCGGCGGACAATCTCTCACAAGTGCTCAAGGACTTGCCGCTCAAGGCGCAGCTGGTGCTGCGCGGCCTTGTGCATCTTCAGGCGGGCGCTCTGGCGCTCTCCCTGCCCGACGGCCGCCGGCTTCTGGTCAAGGGCAAGCAGCCTGGACCCTGTGCCATCGTGACGCTGCACAACTGGAACCTGCCGCACAGGGCCATCACCGGCGGCACCATCGGTGCTGCGGAAAGCTATATCGACGGCGATTGGGACAGCCCTGACGTCGGCGCGTTTCTCGAGCTTTTCCTAGTCAATGCCGACATCGGGAACCGCTTTCCGAACCGTGTGCGCGGCCTGATGCGGCTCTTCGAGAAATTCCTTCACTGGCGCAACGCCAATACCAAGACAGGCGCTGAACGCAACATCTCCGCCCACTACGACCTCGGCAATGCGTTCTACCGTGAATGGCTCGATCCGAGCATGACCTATTCGTCGGCGCTCTATGCGGCCGGGGCAAACGATCTGCAATCGGCGCAGACGGCCAAGTATCGGGCGCTGGCCGAAGCGACCAATCTGCGGCCGGGCGATCACGTGCTCGAGATCGGGTGCGGCTGGGGTGGATTTGCAGAATTTGCCGCAACCGAGATCGGCTGCAGGGTCACGGGCCTGACCATCAGTCGCGAGCAACTGGCCTTTGCGCGCGAGCGCATGCAAAAAGCCGGCATCGCCGACCGCGTCGAGCTGAAATTCCAGGACTATCGCGAGGAAAAGGGGCTGTACGACCGAATCGTCTCGATCGAGATGTTCGAGGCCGTCGGGGAAAAATTCTGGTCGACCTATTTCGCACAGCTGAAGCGCTGTCTGAAACCGGGCGGCAAGGCCGGCCTGCAGATCATCACCATCAAGCCGGAGGCCTACGAGGAATATCGCGCCAATCCGGATTTCATCCAGAAGTACGTTTTTCCCGGAGGCATGCTGCCGACACGCGAACACCTGGTCGATCTCGGGCGCAATGTCGGTTTGCGCATGATCAACGATTTCGGCTTTGGTGGCGACTACGCCCGCACGCTCGGCGAGTGGCGGCAGCGCTTCTGGTCCGTGTGGAGCAAGATCGAGCCGCTGGGCTTCGATCTTCGCTTCAAGCGGCTGTGGGAATTCTATTTCTATTACTGCGAAGCCGGCTTTCGCGCGCGCAATATCGATGTGCGCCAGATCGTCTTCGAGTAAGCCGATCCACCCGCAGGCTTTACCGATCGCGCGACAACGCCTAAGAGGCAACCGATCCAGATCTCTTCTTGAAGGTTCCTCATGCGCCTTGCATGGTTTTTCCTGGCGCTCGCCATCGCGACCGAAGTGGCGGGCCTGACGGCTATGAAGGCCGCATCCGCCAATGGCTCCTATGTGGGCCACGTGGTGATGTACGTCTCCATCGCGCTTTCCTATGTCTTCCTGGCAAAGGCCGTGAAGACCATTTCGGTTGGCGTGGCCTATGCCATATGGGAGGGATCAGGCGTCGCGATCATCACTCTCGTTTCGGTCTTCGTGTTCGGCCATGTGCTGACCGGCCGGGAGATGCTCGGCTTGTCGATGGCGGTCGTCGGCATCTTGCTGGTCAATGCCGGGGAATACCGTGACGAAGACGCTCCGACATCAGAAGGAGCAGCCGATGAGCGCGCCTAGCATTTATTTCGTCTTTGCCGTCATCGCGGGCATCCTCGATATCGCCGCAAATCTTGCCTCGACGAAATCCAACGGTTTTGCCCGCCGCGGCTGGGGCGCACTTTCCATCGTCCTGGTTCTGGCTGCCTTTGCCTTCCTCGCGGAAGCGGTCAAAGGCATGGAGCTTGCGATCGCCTATGCGGTTCTCGGTGCAACGGGGATCTTCGGTACGGCCATCTGCGGTCGCCTGCTTTTCGGCCAGAAACTGAAGCCGATCGGCTGGGTCGGCCTCGCGCTGATCTTCGGCGCGGTCCTGGTGCTTCACACGGCCTGAGGTGGCCGCTCAGCGCTCTTGGCGGATTTGACTGTCGAGACGGGCGGCATTCCCTTCTTTCGGGTCACCCGTTCGATCAGCGAGCAATAGGCGCCATAGGGCAACCACCGCGCCAGCCTTGTCATCGCCGTCGTTGCATTTGGCAAACTGATCTCGAAATGCTTCGACCTCAGACCCGCAACGATCTGTCCGGCGGCCGCATCCGCGCTGATGGCGGCCACGCCGGGAAATCCGAGCCGAGCCGATCCCGTCGCTTCGACCGGTCCGGGGATGATCACCTGCAGGCGAATGCCGATCCGCTCCAGATCTGGCTTCAGGCTCTCCGCCATATTGATGAGGGCTGCCTTCGTGGCACCATAGGCCGCGTTCCCGGGCAAACCGCGGTAACCGGCGACCCCCGAGACAATGGCGATGTGGCCCTGCCCCCTCGCCTTCATGTGAGCCACCGCCGGCAGCAGACAGTTGACGACACCGTTCACATTGACGGCAAAACTCTGCTCGAATGCCTCGCGGTGCAGATCGTCCCCCCGCACCGGAATAGCGACATCAGCCGTAAAGACGGCGAGCGATAAATCACCATGGTCATATTCGATTGACGCAAGCACGCGCTCCATGTCCTGCGGATCGGTGACGTCACCATCGAGAACAATGATGCGCCCTTCGGCGGCGGCCTCCTGCTGCAGAGCCACCAGTCTGTCGTGGTTTCTTGATGTGACGACCACCGAATAGCCATCCCGCACCAACCGGAGCGCCAAGGCCCGGCCCATACCCGAACTCGCGCCCGTTACCCAAGCCAAGCCATGTTCGGAATTTACCCTGTGCATACTCATTGCTCATACCTCGGCACGCACCCGCGCGGTGCACGCTCAACTCAAGGGGCCAGGAACGCCATGCCCGGCCCGGACCAATCCTCTCCAACGACCTGCGCTCACCCGGAGCTGCCGCAACCCTAAGCTTTCCCCTTGAAGACGTTTTTTGTTCGGGACAGGGCAGCGGTGAAACGCTATTTCTTGCCTGGAAAGCAGGCTGAGCCGAAAACACGCCAATATTTCGGCGATCCGGCAGCGGTCTCAATATTCGCCGGCCGCTCGGCGTTTTTCTTCGGTAACGCGGCCCGCTTTGGCGGCCGTTCACAAGCACGAGGTTCTGCAAATGGCCATTCTTCCGTCCGTACTCGAAGCAATCGGCAACACGCCCCTGATCCGGCTTAAAACCGTATCGGAGGCGACCGGCTGCACGATCCTCGGCAAGGCGGAATTCCTCAATCCGGGACAGTCGGTCAAGGACCGCGCCGCGCTCTGGATCATCCGCGAGGCAGAGAAGACCGGACAGTTGAAGCCGGGCGGCGTCATTGTCGAAGGCACCGCCGGAAATACCGGGATTGGCCTGGCTCTGGTCGCCCAGGCCTTGGGCTACCGAACAGTCATCGTCATTCCGGAAACCCAGAGCCAGGAAAAGAAGGACGCGCTGCGGCTCCTTGGCGCCGAGCTCGTCGAAGTGCCAGCCGTCCCCTATAAGAACCCGAACAACTACGTGAAAATCTCCGGGCGTCTCGCTGCTGAACTGGCCAAGACCGAGCCGAACGGCGCCATCTGGGCGAACCAATTCGACAATGTCGCCAACCGTGACGCCCATGTCGCGACAACCGCCCCGGAAATCTGGCGCGACACCGGCGGCAAGGTCGACGGCTTCATCTGCGCTGTCGGCTCCGGCGGCACGCTTGCTGGCGTGGCGCAGGGACTGAGGGCGAAGAACCCCGAAATCAAGATCGGCCTGGCGGACCCGGACGGTGCCGCGCTCTACAATTTTTATGCGCACGGCGAATTGAAGGCGAGCGGCAGCTCGATCACGGAAGGTATCGGCCAGGGCCGCATCACCGCCAATCTCGAAGGCTTCACACCCGATTTTTCCTACCAGATCTCCGATGCAGAAGCGGTTCCACTGGTCTTCGACCTGATTGAACGGGAAGGTATCTGCGTCGGCGGATCGACGGGCATCAACATTGCAGGCGCCGTGCGCCTCGCCAGGGAGCTTGGCCCGGGACATACGATCGTGACGATCCTCTGCGACTATGGTAACCGCTATCAATCGAAACTCTTCAATCCGGACTTC
Organism: Hyphomicrobiales bacterium; assembly: GCA_900469625.1. Taxonomy (GTDB): domain Bacteria; phylum Pseudomonadota; class Alphaproteobacteria; order Rhizobiales; family Rhizobiaceae; genus Ensifer. The sequence continues at coordinate 33,602 of UBXV01000021.1, read as the reverse complement.
CTGGCCTCGAAGGGCCTGCCTGTCCCGGCCTGGTTGAAGGGATCCTCAAGCATCACCGTTCCATACGAATCAGTCGGATAAGATTTGCGATGACCAAGACCGTGACTGCCCTCTTCCGCGAAGACTTCTACCTCTCGACTTGCGAAGCAAGTGTCACCGGAATTCTGGAGGATGGCGGCATCGAGCTTGATCAGACCTGCTTTTACGCCACATCGGGGGGGCAGCCAGGCGATAACGGTTTCCTGGAGCGCAGCGACGGTAGCCGCATCGACATCGCGGTTGCCCGCCATGGCGCCACCAAGGACGTCATCATTCACGTGCCCGCTGAAGGGCAACCGGCGCCCAGCGTCGGCGAGAAGTTGGTCCTGCATATCGACTGGCCGCGCCGCTACCGACTGATGCGCATGCACACGGCCTGCCATCTGCTTTCCGTCGTCTGCCCCTTCCCGATCACCGGGGCGGCCGTTGGCGAAGACGAAAGCCGGGTCGACTTCGACATGAGCGAAACGATCGACAAGGACGAAGTGACAGCGGCGCTGAAAAAACTCATCGACGAGAACCACCCGGTCTACCTGCAGTGGATCACGGACGAAGAGCTTGCTGCCAATCCCGGGATCGTCAAATCGAAGAACGTCCGCCCGCCCATCGGCCTTGGCCGCGTCAGCCTTGTCTGCATCGGCGAGAACTCGGCGATCGACAGCCAGCCCTGCGGCGGCACGCATGTGTCGGAAACACAGGAAGTCGGCGCGATCCACATCGCCAAGATCGAAAAGAAGGGTAAGGAAAACCGCCGCTTCCGCATCCGCTTCGGCACGGCAGACGACCGCCAGGCAATCTGAACAGGAAAGATACGACCATGACCAACAACAAAAGTGCTTTCGTCGTTTCTCCCGACTGGCTGCAACAAAGGCTTGGCGATCCTAAAGTTCGTATTCTCGATGCCGCCTGGTATCTGCCCGCGCAGAACAGAAACCCCAAGGCGGAATACGATGCAGGGCACATTCCCGGTGCCGTGTTCTTCGACCAGGATGCCATCGCCGATCATACCAGTGGCCTGCCGCATACGCTGCCGACGCCGGCAGCCTTCGCCGAGGCTGTCGGAAAGCTCGGCGTCAGCGAGACCGATACGATCGTCGTCTATGACGGCCCGGGCATCATGACGGCGCCGCGCGTGTGGTGGATGCTGCGCATCATGGGGGCAAAGGACGTCTACGTGCTCGATGGCGGCATGGATGGCTGGAACAGGGACGGTCGCCCTGTCACGACGGACGTCCCTTCGCCGACCTCGGTCACGTTCAACGCCACCTTCACGCCTTCGGCGGTCACGTCCTTCAATCGCATGACGGATATCGTCAAGTCGGGTACGATCCAGATTGCCGATGCACGGGGTGCCGGGCGCTTCCTCGGCGTGGAGGCGGAGCCACGCGCCGGAATGCGCTCCGGTCACATGCCGGGTGCACGCAGCCTGCCCTCGACCACGTTTTCGGAGAACGGCAAGTTCAAGGATCTGGATACGCTGCGCAAGACTTTCGCCGACGCGGGCATCGATCTGTCGAAGCCAGTGGTGACCACCTGCGGCTCGGGCGTCACGGCCGCCATCATCACGCTGGCTCTGCAATCCCTCGGCCACACCGACAACACGCTCTACGACGGGTCCTGGTCGGAATGGGGCGGGCGCCCGGATACTACAATCGTGACCGGCAGCGAGTGAGATCATGCGCCCAACCAAACTCGCCTCGCTGACCGCGCATGTCACCGAACTGGAAATGACCGCACCGCCGAAGCAGAGCCTGCCGATGCCGGTCAATATCCAGACGGCGATCCTGCGCGTGTCGGACATTCCGCTCAACTACTATCGCTTTCTCTACCTGCGCGTCGGCAAGCGCTGGCACTGGGCCGATCGCCTGCGCATGAGCGACGACAAGCTTTCGGCACTGCTCGCCGACAAACGCACCAGCGTCACCGTGCTCTACGTCAACGGTGCGCCTGCCGGCTTCTTCGAATTGCACCAGGCCGACGATGATGTTGTCGAACTCACCCATTTCGGCTTGATGGAGCATGCCCTTGGGCTCGGGCTCGGCAAGTGGTTCCTCCTGCAAACGCTGTTTGCAGCCTGGACGTTGAACCCGCGCAAGGTGACGGTAACGACGAACAACCTCGACCACCCGCGGGCGCTGCAGCTCTACCAGCAATTCGGTTTTTCGCCCGTGGCCACCCGCGAAGCGACCGTCGAGCCGCTAACCGACCAAGAGTTGCTCGCCTTCGCCAAAAACCTCTGATCGGCGCAGAGCGGCAAGAAACGGGTGTCATCCCCGCATCGTTCGGAGCACAGAGCGCTCCGACCGATGATCAAGGAGATGCACCGATGCCCTTGCGCTATATCCCGATATCCACCCCAGTGGCCGAGCAGCTGCGGAAGGGCGGGAAAGATGCCTATGGCAACCTGCCGGAACGGCAGATATCCGACGGCGACGGCGTGCCGTGCCGCCACTGCCTGCGCAATGTCGACGCAGACGAAGCCTTCCTGGTTCTTTCGATGCGGCCCTTCACGTCTCTGCAGCCCTATGCCGAGACGGGTCCGGTCTTCATGCATGCCGATAATTGCCCCGCCTATGACGAGGCGGTGCGACCGCCGATCCTGGCTTCGGGCAGGGATTTTCTGCTGCGCGGTTATGGCAGCGACGAACGCATCGTCTATGGAACCGGCAGCGTCGTTCCCGCGGACGAGGTCGAAACGCGTGCGCAGGAGCTGCTGGCCATGGCCGATGTGGCAAGCGTGCATGTGCGCTCGGCCAGGTACAATTGTTATCAATGCAGGATAGAAGCGGCCTGAAACGTCGGCCCGGCCGTTGCCGGACCGACGTCATGTCGGGCATCAGGCGACGTTGAGCACTGCTTCCGGCGCGTAGGCGTCGTAGCCCAGGGCCTCTGCGACCGGGCCGTTGGTGACGCGTCCACGATGGACGTTGAGACCGGCGCGCAGGTGCCGGTCTTCGGCGATGGCCTTCAGGCCGCGGTCGGCCAATTGCAGGCCATAGTGCAGTGTCGCATTGTTCAGCGCATGGGCCGACGTTACGGGCACGGCGCCCGGCATGTTGGCAACGCAGTAATGCACGATCCCGTCGACTTCGTATGTCGGGTCGGAATGGGTGGTTGCGTGCGATGTCTCGAAGCAACCGCCCTGGTCGATCGCGACGTCGACGATGACGGCACCCTTTTTCATTCCGGTCAGCATTTCGCGCGTGACCAGCTTCGGCGCTGCGGCGCCGGGGATGAGAACGGCGCCGATGACCAGATCGGCCGAGAAGACCTCATCCTCGAGCGCGTCGATGGTCGAGTACCGGGTGTGGACACGACCGCCGAAGATATCGTCGAGCTGGCGCAGGCGAGGAATGGAGCGATCGAGGATGGCGACATCGGCGCCAAGGCCGGCTGCCATTCGGGCCGCGTGAAGGCCAACGACCCCACCGCCGATGATCGCGACCTTCGCGGGAAGCACGCCGGGCACACCGCCGAGCAGGATGCCGCGGCCGCCATTGGCCTTCTGCAGCGACGTCGCACCAGCCTGAATGGCGAGACGCCCGGCGACTTCCGACATCGGCGCCAGAAGCGGCAGGCCGCCTCGCTCGTCCGTGACGGTTTCATAGGCGATCGCGGTAACGCCGGAATTGATCAGACCCTTGGTCTGCTCCGGATCCGGGGCGAGATGCAGATAGGTATAGAGAATTTGGCCTTCGCGCAGCTGCGCCCATTCGGAAGGCTGCGGCTCCTTGACCTTGACGATCATGTCCGATTTTTCGAACACATCCTTTGCCGTCGCGACAATCTTCGCGCCAGCGGCACGGTAGGTATCGTCATCCGCGCCGATCCCCGCTCCTGCCTTGGTTTCAACGATAACCTCGTGGCCGTGAGCGACATATTCACGTACCGACCCGGGGGTCAGGCCGACTCGGTATTCATGGTTTTTGATTTCCTTCGGGCAACCGACACGCATCGAGCGTTCCTCTCCTGTTGTGGGCAATTTTCGCCTCATTGACGCCCACTCAGCAAAACACGCGACGAAACGAATGTCCTTGCAAAGATGCCTTCGCCGAGGCATCACTTTCGAAGAAGATTGCGCCTTTTGGCCGGAATTTGGTGGAAGCTGCGAATGAGCGAACTTGATGCCATCGATCATGCGATTCTGCGCATTCTTCAGCAGAACGGCAGGATCTCGAATGCGGACCTCGCCGCCAAGGTCGGGCTCTCACCTTCGGCCTGTTCGCGCCGCGTCGATATCCTTGAGAAATCCGGCACGATCAGCGGCTACCATGCCCGGCTCGCGCACAAGGCGCTCGACTACCAGATCATGGTGATCGTACATATTTCGCTATCCGGACAGTTTGCAAAGACACTGGCCGAGTTCGAGGCGGCGGTGAAACTCTGTCCCAATGTGCTCGTCTGTTACCTCATGTCGGGCGAATACGATTACATCCTGAGGGTCGCGGCCAAGGACCTGCAGGACTACGAGCGCATCCATCGGGACTGGCTTTCCGCCTTGCCGCATGTGGTGAAGATCAACTCCAGCTTTTCCCTGCGCGAAATCATCGACAGACCGAATGTCGGCATATGACCGGCAGCATCCGTTAGCGGCCGACGACGCAGTCGCGGCCCCGTCCCTTTGCCGCGTAGAGCCTGAGGTCGGCCGCCGATAGCAAATGCTCGATGCTCGCACCATCCTCTGGTGTCGATGACAACCCGATGCTGGCGGTGACCGCTTGCTCATCGGCCGTGAAGACACCGGCCGACACCGCCACCCGGATTGTTTCGGCATGGCCCAGCGCATCGGCATGCGCCAGTCCCGGACACAGGACGACGAACTCTTCGCCGCCGTAGCGAAACAACAGGTCGCCGTCGCGCAGGTGCCGTTTCATCACTTCCACCAGCTTTTGCAGAATGCGGTCGCCTTCCTGATGGCCGAAACGATCGTTGACCCCCTTGAAGTGGTCGACGTCGAGAATCAGCAGGCTGACCGGCGTTTTCGACGCGACGGCAGCGCGCAACATCTGTGGCCCCTCGATATCGAAACGGCTGCGATCGAGGCATCCGGTCAGGGTGTCCTGGCCGGAGCGCGACAGAAGATCCTCATAGCGTTCGCGGAAGGTCAGGTCGTTGAAGATATCGCCAAGCGGCCGGTCGGACATCGCCAGGAACGGATGGCGCGATACATTGAGATAAAGGCCGATCGCCACCGCATAGAATATTGCGGCCAGCATCTTGGCGATCCATCCTCCCCAGAGCACCGAAGTGGGCGCATCGTTCAGCCAGTGCAGCGCTGCGTAGAATGCCAGCTGATCGAAACTGAGGATAACGACGCCGCAAACGAGGAACCGGAGGATTGCGAAACGACGCAACCATTTGCCGAGCCGCTCGTAGAGCAGAATGATCAGCAGCGTGTCGAGGTAGAGAACCAAGGTCCCCCACACCATCAGCCCGCCCATTTCATCGATCAGGGCGATGTCGGGCGTGCGGCCTGGTACGATCGAGACGGTCTCGTGCTGCCGCAGCAGCAGGCTGAGGACGACCATGAGCAGGTTTCCGGCGAGCAGGCCGTAAATCGGCTGGCGGACCGTGGCCGCATCCTCCTTCACGTAAAGCAGCAGGATGATCATCAGCTTGCCGGAAAAAAGCACCACCGAACCCGGTGACACGATCCCGAACGGAAGCTGCACATAGAAGACCGACGCCAGGTAGGTCTCGATGAAGTGCATGACCCCGAGCGCTGCGACGAAGACGCCAAGACCAAGCCGGGCACGCAACTGCAACAGCCAGATCATCGCGGTCACGTAGACCAGTGCTTCGCCGACGAAAATAACAAGATTGGCGTTGGGCATGCTGTTGAAAAAGTTCCGGTTTCGCCAACTCGACCGTTAGGCCGAAAGCTTAAAGAAAACTTTAGCCCGACCCGACACCACCGCCATTAGACATGCAAGAATCAACTGCTTTGCGAAGTGTTGCCTTTCCGGCATAGTCGCGCCCAACCCAACGTGGTTCGCACAACACGCACGAAACTGCGGATTGCATCCGCAATGGCATTCATCAATGGAGGGTAAGCATGCAATCGACCACATCCCCGTTCCATCTCTCGCGCCGCTCGCTTCTATCCGGCGTCGCGGCCACGTCGGCGCTCATCATGCTTCACCCCTTCTCCGTCCGTGCTGCCGCCAACCAGGCGCATCTGCGCATCATGGAAACGACGGACCTGCACGTTCACGTCTTTCCCTATGACTACTATGGCGACAAGCCGAACGACACGCTGGGGCTGGCGCGCACGGCCTCGATCGTCGACGCGATCCGCGCCGAGGCGACCAACTCCATCCTCGTCGACAACGGCGACTTCCTGCAGGGCAATCCTATGGGCGACTACATCGCCTATCAGCGCGGCATGAAGGACGGCGATATCCATCCCGTCATCGCGGCGATGAACGTGCTCGGCTACGATTGCGGCACGCTTGGCAACCATGAATTCAACTACGGCCTTGATTTCATGTTCAAGGTCCTCGCCGGTGCGAACTTCCCGCTGGTATGCGCCAACCTGACCAAAGGGGCGCTCGCAGCCGACGCCCGCCAGGATCAATTGTTCCTGAAGCCCTATATCATCCTCGACCGCAAAGTGAAGGACGGCGCCGGCACTGAACATGCAATCCGCGTCGGCCTCATCGGTTTCGTGCCGCCACAGATCATGAGCTGGGACGCCAAGCACCTCCATGGCAAGGCCAATGCCCGTGATATCGTCAAGGCAGCGCAAGCCTGGGTTCCGCAGATGCGTGAGGAAGGCGCCGATATCGTCATCGCACTTTCGCACTCGGGCATCGGTCAGCAGGACTACGCCGAAAACCTTGAAAATGCGTCGGTGGTGCTAGCGGCCGTTGATGGCATCGATGCCATCGTCACCGGCCATAGCCATCTCGACTTCCCCGGGCCGAAGTTCGACAAGATTGCCGGGGTCGACAACACCAAGGGGCTGATTTCCGGCAAGCCCGGCGTCATGGGCGGCTTCTGGGGGTCGCATCTCGGCCTCATCGATCTGCTCATCGAACGCGAAGGCGGTGCCTGGCGCGTCGTCAGTTCCACCAGCGAGGCGCGCCCGATCTATCGGCGCGAGGACAAGAAAGTCATCGCAAACGTCGCCGACAAGCCGGAGGTTCTGGCTGCAGCGCAAAAGGAGCACGAGGCGACGCTTGCCTATGTACGTACCCCTGTCGGCAAGAGTGCAGTCCCGCTCTATTCCTATTTCGCGCTCGTCGCCGACGATCCGTCCGTCCAGATCGTCAGCCAGGCGCAGACCTGGTACATCAAGGACATGCTGAAGGACACGGAGCACAAGGACCTGCCCGTGCTGTCGGCTGCAGCGCCGTTCAAGGCCGGTGGTCGCGGGGGCGCCGACTACTACACCGACGTGCCCGCCGGCGACATCGCCATCAAGAACGTCGCCGACCTCTACCTCTACCCCAACACGGTCCAGGCGGTGGTCGTTACCGGCGAGCAGGTGCGCAACTGGCTGGAAATGTCTGCCGGCATCTTCAACCAGATCAAGGCCGGCGCGTCGGATTCAGCCCTGATCAATGGCGACTTCCCGTCCTATAACTTCGATGTCATCGACGGCGTCACCTACCAGATCGACGTCTCCGAACCGCCGAAGTTCGACAAGGACGGCAATACGATCAATCCGTCGGCCAATCGCATCAAGAACTTGAGCTACAACGGACAATCGATTGATCCAGCGCAAAAATTCGTCGTCGCGACGAACAACTACCGTGCTGGCGGCGGCGGCCACTTCCCCGATATCGCTGCCGACAAGGTTGTCTTCGTGGCGCCCGATACCAACCGCGACGTCGTGGTGCGCTACATCATCGACCAGGGAACGATCAATCCGGCGGCGGACGCCAACTGGACCTTCGCCGCACTTGCCGACACCAGCGTCACTTTCGATAGCGGCCCGAAGGCACGACAGTTCCTGTCAGCCGTGAAGGGCGTGACCATCGAAGACGCGGGCGAAGCTGCCGATGGGTTTGCCCGCTTCCGCATCAAGCTGTGACACCTCGTGCCCCCGTCACGCGGGGGCACATTCCGCCCGGTGCCGAGACTGTGGTGCGGATGGGAGGATGTCTGCAGAAATGGCGGCAACGGCTTGCTGCGTGCAATCACCGCGCACGCGGCGTCTCGCGCGCTTTAAAAAAACGGACGAGAGTCCGGCGCCAAGCCGCTGTATTATTTGTTTAAAGCATCTCGAAGAGAGTGCTGTGACGGATCAGACCTGCCGCGACTGCGCGTCGTCGGAAAACAGCGACGGCCCTGTCTGGTCGATGATCTGGCGTCCCTTGCGGAAGGTGGCATCGATCGCATCCTGCTCTGAGGTGAACAGGTCGGCGCGAATGAAGCTGCGGACCCGCACGCCACCTTCACCGATCGACTTCTCGATGCTGCCAGCCAGGCGGAACTGAGCGCCTTCGCGCATCGGCGTCGCACGGATCGTGCACTCCGCATAGGCCTCGGTCTTGCCCGATGCGACGTGCGATTCGGTTTCGGTGGAGCCGGAACGGCCGAACAGTTTTGAGAAAAAAGATGCCATGAGCAAGACTTAGCCGTGGTAATCAAAGCTGTCAAAGCGAAAGTGCCGATGCCGGCACTCTGCCCAGACCGCCGCCATCATATGATCAGATTGGAGAGAATTTCGTTTTCGGTGATGTCCTGGTAGCGCAGGCCGGCCGCGTCGAACCGCGACTTCAGAACCGGGAAGTTCTCCGCGTGCCTGGTCTCGATGCCGATGAGGATCGAACCGAAGTTGCGGGCGGACTTCTTCAGGTATTCGAAACGCGAGATGTCATCCTCGTCGCCGAGCAGATTGAGGAAATCGCGCAACGCTCCCGGTCGCTGCGCCATGCGCAGGATAAAGTACTTCTTGAGCCCCGCGTGCCGCATCGCCCGTTCCTTGACGTCAGGCAGACGCTCGAAATCGAAGTTGCCACCGGAGACGACCGCAACAACGGTCTTGCCCTCGAGCTTGTCACGACCGATCGCTTCCAGCGCGGTGATCGACAGGGCGCCGGCGGGCTCGAGCACGACTCCCTCCACGTTCAGCATGTCGATGATCGTCATGCAGATCGCGTTTTCCGGCAGCAACATGACCTGATCGGCGGAGAAGCGGCGAAGAGCCGCGAAATTCAGATCGCCGATCCGGCCCACAGCTGCGCCATCGACAAAATTGTCGACCTGGTCGAGCGTCACAAGGCTGCCGGTCTCGAGGCTCTGCCTGAGGCTCGGCGCGCCGGACGGTTCGCAAAACACGAAGTGGTCAGCGGCGACATCGTCTCTCAGATAGCCGGTGACACCGGCCGAAAGGCCACCGCCGCCGACCGGCAGCACGACGAGGTCGGGCCTGACACCTTCGGGCAGCTGCTCGGCGATCTCGGCGGCAACGGTTGCCTGCCCCTCGATAATATCAAGGTGGTCGAACGGCGGCACCATCACGCCATCGATCGTTTCAACGTGATCACGCGCGGCCTTGTAGCATTGATCGAAGATGTCACCGACGAGGCGGATGGTGATGAACTCGCCGCCGAACATGCGGGTCTTGTCGATCTTCTGTTGCGGCGTTGTCACTGGCATGAAGACGACGCCGGGCACACCGAAGTGCCGGCAAACGAAGGCGAAGCCCTGGGCGTGATTGCCCGCCGACGCACACACGAAGGTCTTGGCCGTCGCGCCGGCCCCCAGCACCTTGCGGAAGAAATTGAACGCGCCACGGATCTTGTAGGAACGAACCGGCGAAAGGTCCTCGCGCTTGAGGAAGATATTGGCGCCGTAGCGGGCGCTCAGATGTTCGTTCAATTGCAGCGGCGTGGCCGGGAAAATATCGCGCATCGCCGCGGTCGCGTTGTCAACATCCTGCTTGGTCACGTGAAGGCCATCCATTGAGTTTGCCGTTGGCAGCCGCTATTGCACATTGCAGCGACTGAGGCCATCGCTTTGACACGAATCGGCCGCCGGGCGAGACTGTCATTGCCTTGCGCCTCGCCAGATCACGCAGATCCATATCCGGGACATTGAACGCTTGAACGCCACCCTGATCCGGCACGCTGTGCATATATCGGCGATCCTAGGCCTCTATCTGTCGCTGGCGATGCTGGTGCCCGCGATGGTCGATCTCTACTACGGTCATCCGGATTGGCGGATTTTCGCCGTATCCGCTTTCATGGTCGGCGGGCTTTCTGCCGCGACGTTCATGGCGACGCGCACAGGGCCACCGCCCTTCTCGAAAAAATTCGGGTTTGTGCTGGTGAACATGCTGTGGGCCGTTTTTTCGGTGGTCGGCGCGATTCCGTTGTGGCTGTCCTCACTGAAACTCGATTTCGCGCAGGCGCTTTTTGAGTCCGTCTCCGCGATCACCACCACCGGATCGACCGTCATCGTCGGCCTCGACGACGCGCCTCCGGGATTGCTCCTTTGGCGTTCGCTGCTCTGCTGGCTTGGCGGCATCGGGATCGTCGTGCTCGGCCTGTTCATCATTCCCTACCTCAGGGTTGGCGGCATGTCGTTCTTCAAGATGGAATCCTCCGATACCAGCGACAAGCCGTTCGCGCGGCTAGCCAGCTTCAGCCGCGCCTTCCTGCTGATCTACGTCTCGATCACGGTGCTTTGCACGGTCGCCTACAATATGGCGGGCATGAACCGGTTCGACGCCATCAATCATGCGATGTCGACGGTGGCGACCGGTGGCTTTTCCACCCATGACGCATCCTTCGGCTACTTCGGCAGTATCCCGCTTCTGTGGACGGCGACCTTCTTCATGGCGCTGTGCAGCCTGCCGTTCTCGATCCTGATCGTGCTCGTCGTGCGCGGCCGCCTCGATGCTTTGCGCGATCCGCAGATCATCGTCTTTCTCGGATATCTCAGCGCGTTTTCGATCGCCGTCGCGATCTATCACCGGCTTGCCAACGGCGTCGAGTTTCACCTGGCGCTCGCCCATTCCTTCTTCAACATAACCTCGATCCTGTCGACCAGCGGCTATGCCAGCGAGGACTACAGCCTGTGGGGACCGTTCGTGGTGATGGTCGCCTTCATCGCTACCTTCATGGGCGGCTGTTCCGGATCGACGTCCGGGGGCATCAAGGCCTATCGCTTTGTCGTCCTCTTAAGCGCCATCGGGTCAGGCCTCAACAAGCTCATCTATCCAAACGCGATCTACGCGGTCCGCTACGGCCGCAACACCGTCGATGCCGATACACAGCGCGCAATCTTCCTGTTTTTCACCACCTACATCCTGCTGTGGGTACTGGGCAGCCTCGGCATGGGCGCGCTTGGCTATGACTTCATCACGGCGACTTCGGCGGTCATCACCTGCCTGTCCAATGTCGGGCCCGGCCTTGGCAACCTGATCGGCCCGGCCGGCAACTTTTCGACGCTGCAGGACCCCGAACTCTATCTGCTCTCGTTGATGATGCTCCTGGGCCGTCTGGAAGTGCTGACCGTGCTGGTTATTGCGACGCCAATCTTCTGGAAACATTGACCATTGCGGCGCCGGCCCTATCGTCTTGATGAGATGCGGCAGATGCCGAAAGTCGGATCAACGGGGCAAAGGGGAGTGTCATGGCGAAACATCGGTCAATGCTGGCGGTCGTGGCCGCGGCAAGCATGCTCTGCATATCTTTAGAGGCAGACGCCGGACCGCTCGTCGAGGCTGCCACCAAGGCCGAGCAACTGGCAACATCAGGTGATGCGACCAAGGCGAGAGAGCTCTTGAGGCAGGCCGTCGGCGACTTTTCGCAGACGCTGCCCTTTTCCATCGGCAAGGCCGTCTTCATCACCAAGGAACCGGCCGGATATGCCATGTACGAACCAAAGGACGGCGCGGTCTTCAAGGCGGGGGAAACCATCGTTTCCTATGTCGAACCTGTCGGCCTTACCTGGAAAGCGGCATCCGCCAAGGACAAGCTGGAAACGCGCTTCACCGTCGACTTCGACATCCTCAATCCCGCCGGCAAGATCCTCGCCGGGCAGAAAGCGTTTGGCGACTTCACCTTCACCGGCTACCTGAAGAACCAGGAGATCTATTCAACCCTGACCATCGACGTCTCCGGGGCTCCTGCCGGCGACTATGTGCTACGCTTCCACTTCAACGACATCAACAGCGGCAAGACGGCGACCATCGATCAGCCGTTCAAGATCGCCGGACCGTGAGACGATGCCCGACATGATTACGACGATCGGCTTCGATGCCGATGACACGCTTTGGCAAAACGAACAGTTCTATCGCCTCACCGAGGCGCGCTTCGCCGACCTGCTCAAGGACCATGCCGACACGGACAACCTGCCTGCCCGGTTGCTGGAAGCCGAAAAGCGCAATCTCGGCCTTTACGGATTCGGCATCAAGGGCTTCGTGCTGTCGATGATCGAGACGGCGGTCGAGGTTACTGACGGACGAGTGCCATCGTCGGTGATTGCAGAGATCCTTGCAGCGGGCCGCGAGATGCTGGTCCACCCGGTCGAGCCCCTACCCCATGTCAAGGAAACGCTTGAAGCGCTTCATGGCGCATTCCGGCTGGTGATGATTACCAAGGGCGATCTCTTCGACCAGGAGCGCAAACTCGCCGCCTCCAGCCTCGGCGATTACTTTAACGCCGTTGAGATCGTCAGCGACAAGACCGCCACCACCTATGATCGCATCTTCAAGCGTCATGGCGACGGTCCGGAAAAAAGCCTGATGATCGGCAACTCGCTGAAATCGGATATCGTGCCCGCACTCGATGCCGGCAGCTGGGGGATCTATGTGCCGCACGCCCTTACCTGGGCTTTCGAGCATTGCGAAAAGCCAGAAACCCATCCGCGCTTTCGCGAAATTGTCGATCTCGGCGGCCTGCTCGGCGTACTGCAGACCCTGAGCCGGTAACTCCGTCGGCCGCGACAATACGGCCGTCGGGGCAGTCAGACCGGCCAAGTCACAGATAGCGGTGCGCGACGGCACATTGAGGAGGAGGCATGGTGCAGATATTGGCCGCAACCGTGGCAATGGTGCTTGCCGGCGTGCTGCTCGGCTGGGTCCTCAAGAAATGCTTCGGCATGAGCGTCCTTGGCGCGCGCATCGTGGGTCTCGCCGTAATGCTGTTCGTGGCGCCGACGATTGACGTGCTTGCGGCGCGTACTCCCTACTTCGAAGCATTCTTCGCCTACGGGCTCGGCGCCATTCTCGCCGGCGCATTATTCTATCTCATCCGGCCTGCCGACGAGAACGCGTGACTGTCCCACGTCGTCCTCTAAACGGACGGCATGATCGAAACAGAGATCGCGGCCCGGCAGAAGCAAGACGCAGGTGTCGCTCGCGGAATCGGCACCACCTGTGTTACGTGCCGCCAGCAACCAAACTTGAGGTAACCCGCATGGCTGACAATTGGGACAAGCCCATAATCTTGGCGCTGGAGGGACCGGAACAATACACCACCATCTCCAACACCACCGAAGCATCCTGGGCAATGATCGAAGACTGGCCGCTTGAAGACAGCGAACTGTTGACGCGTGCGCTCGATACATGCGCAGCCGTGATCGAAGGCAAGCAGCCGCCCGAGGCCGCGCGCAAAGCCTTCATCGAAGCGGCGCGCGAAGCCGGAATTCAGATCAAGCCTTAACTATACCCTGCCGACTTCCGGGCGTGGCCATCGCCGCTTGTTCGACGCCATTGATAGTGTGCCGAGACGGTGCAACGAACGACGCCACCGCACAGGACAATGGAACAACGGGCCTTCCAGAGGGTTGCTAGACAGAGCAACGGTCAGGAAAGAACGAATGCGGATCATCCTATTGGTTATCGTCGCCTCGGTCATGAGCATACTTGCGTTCAAGTATGCGGACGGGGGGCTTGGAAATGCGGCGATCGTCGCGACGCCCGAACAGTTGACGAACGGATAGTGTGGCGTCCCGCGCTCGGGGCGTCACAGAAGATGATGGGCACGCCACACCTGCCCTGATCGCCATTCGCATCTCGCCGGAATCACGCGGCATTGGCGATCTGCCGATTCCATCTCCATACAAACAACGCGCCAATCGATCCTTGCAAGTGGTAGCGCCCACTCTCAAGCGACCCCTAAAACATGCCGAACGATCGGCGAACATCCACAGTACGAACCCGGCCTGCGCATCCGAACCTAACCCATTCGAGGGAAGAACATTAGGTGAAAGCGGTCCGCAACCGGTAGTCGTCTGCGCACACCGCTGCACGATCTCAAAGACGGACTTGGACGCATCTGCAGATGCCGATTTTCCATCAAGAACGCGCCGGGAAAAATAGGCCTTAACCGGGTCGACGATGACAAATCCCGGGATTGCCTCGTCCGGACCATCGATGTCGATATCGTCGTGCTTCGGTTTATCGCCACTGCGGTCACGTCCACTGTCGCCCCGGACCTTGTCGTCTGTTTCCTCGAAGCGCTGGCCCCGGAGCGGGGCGCGTGCGAACAATGGCAAACATGCAAGGCATGCGACACCGCGGATCTCGAACGCATCACAGGACGCTTCAACGCTTGGTATCGTTCTGAAATTTCAGGACTTTCTAGCCAAAAATCGAAAACGATCGAAAGGCCAATGCGGTCTTTGCCAATCCTCGGCAGCGGAATCGGCCCCGCGGTCAGACTGACTACGCGCATTCCGGACGACAATTTTCAGTCGCTCGACAGCAGTTCGACAGGTCCCATTCAGTTTCAATTAAGCCTAACCCACGGATAATGGGGAAAACCAAGAATCGGGGAAATATCTGGTGGCACTTCCTGGACCGGCATTCATTCTCGCCCTCGTCGCCTTCATCGTCGTGGTTCCCCTTGCCGCCAAGAAGGCGGAGCAAGGCCGAATCTACAGCCATAGCATCACCACCAACTTCTGATTTTGCCCCGTTTCAGCGCCATGTGCGGCGCGGCGGCAGGTCCGCCTCAGGATTAACGACACCACTTCAGAATTTTTGACCTTCTCGCGTGTTCGATCCCGGCAAACCGATGCGATCGGCGCGGCGGGTTGCGCCACGCAGCCAAGGCTTCTCCCTGCGCACCCGCACGACAAAAAACGTCATCGGCCCTTCCAAATCCATGGCGCCCAAGGTACTGAAAACACAAAGTGCGGGCGTGGCGAAACTGGTAGACGCAAGAGACTTAAAATCTCTCGGCCTTGGCTGTGCGGGTTCGATCCCCGCCGCCCGCACCAGTTGACAATTTCAGGACGAGCATCCCAGTCAATAGCTCTTCCGCCGCTCGACGCGCGGTTTTCAGCCGTTTCGCTTGGGATCGATTTGCCGCTCAGTGGTAGTAGAAGCAGTCGCATTCGGCCATGTGCGCATCATCGTGCCACACCCTGACCGCCAATTTCGTGCAGGCTCCCTTGTCCTCCAGCCGCAGGCCAAGCAGCGAGACCGCTGCCGCCTTCGGATTGAGGGCATCGACTTCAATTGACGACCCTACCTGTTGCACGCCGTTACGGGCAGTCCAGGTGAAGATCTGAACGCTATAATGCCGCATTGAAAATCCTCCGCTAATGCTGACGCAGTGGACGCAGTACGCTTGCAGATGCTGAATGTGGATCGGACCGCTCAAATCGTCCGAAAAGTCAGTCAACCGTCTTCGACGGTCGCCTCGGGCCGGTCGCCGCCATCGGTGTGTTCGAAGTGCCAGTCGCCTTTTTCGTCCTGGAAACTTATGTCCTCGTCGTCGCCGCCGACCTGCTGTTCTGCTGCTGCGGCCTTGGCAGCCGCCAGCGCCATTTCTCGGCTGGGAAAGGGTTCCGAAAAGGCGTCGGCTGCCTTGTAGGCCCAACCGCCGTCATGGGGAACGATGGAGTACGTGATGCGCGCCATACTTCTCTCCCTGCCTTGCGAAGAGACGTTCACGCCCTTCGCGAGCCGTCACCGCCCGGCCCAACATTCCTCCTCGTCAAAGGCACACGGGTGCCGACCAGCGGATATTAACACAGGAAGGGGCCAATAGGCCACTTTCGCGAATCAGAATGTGACAGGCTGTTACAAAACGAGAAAGCGGCCCCTTCCGGTGGCCGCTTTCCCTGCAGGCTTGTACGTCTTTTCAACAGCTTATGCTGAAACCTTCGCAGCGATCTTGGCGACGTGAGCCCCCTGGTAGCGGGCGGCGTCGAGTTCGACTGCCGAGGGCTGGCGTGCGCCGTCACCACCGGTGATGGTCGAGGCGCCGTAGGGCGAACCGCCCTTGATCTCCTCGAGCCCCATCTGGCCCTGGAAGGCATAGGGAAGGCCGACGACGATCATGCCGTGATGCATCAGGGTTGGAATGAAGCCGAGAATGGTCGATTCCTGGCCGCCATGCTGCGTGGCAGAAGACGTGAAGACCGAGCCAACCTTGCCGACCAGTTTTCCCTGCGCCCAGAGCGAGCCGGTCTGGTCGATGAAGTTGCGCATCTGCGATGCGACGGTGCCGTAGCGCGTGCCGGCACCGAAGATGATGGCGTCGTAACCTGCCAGTTCGTCGACGGTCGCGATCGGTGCTGCCTGATCCACCTTGAAATGGGATGCCTTGGCCACGTCTTCCGGCACCAGTTCGGGGACGCGCTTGACGACCACGTCGGCACCTGCCGACTTGGCCCCTTCGGCCACCGCGTAAGCCATCGTTTCGATGTGGCCGTATGCCGAATAGTAGAGAACAAGAACCTTGGCCATAAATGCTCCTTTGGATTCAGGCAATTCCGCTTGATTACCATCGGGTGCAGGATTTATCAAAATGCGACCGGTTGCCAGAAGCCGCACGGTCAACAGAGCGTTCTCAATTCTCGAACAATCACGAGATGCTACTGAACAATTGCCTCACATAAGCAGGATCGCCAATGAGCAGCCCCAAGATCGTCACTGCCGCCATGGTCGCTATCGGCGACGAGCTGTTATCAGGCAGAACCAAGGACAAGAATATCGGCCACCTCGCCGACATGATGACGATGGTCGGCATCGATCTGCGCGAGGTCCGGATCGTGCCCGACGAGGAGGCATCGATCGTCGACGCCATCAACGCCGTGCGCCCACGCTACGACTATATCTTCACCTCCGGCGGCATCGGCCCGACCCATGACGACATCACGGCCGACGCCGTGTCGGCGGCTTTCGGTGTCGAGTGCATCTATGACGAGCGAGCGATGGCGCTGCTGGCTGCTATGTACGGGCGTCGCGGCATGGAATTCTCCGACGCCCGCAAGCGCATGGCGCGCATGCCGGAAGGGTCGCGGCTGATTGCCAATCCGGTCTCAACGGCTCCGGGCTTTGCAATCGGCAACGTGCACGTGATGGCGGGCGTGCCGCAGGTATTTCAGGCGATGCTCGATGCGATCATGCCGGAGTTGCAGACGGGCACGCCGCTGCTTTCGCAATCGGTACGCTCCCCCTACGGCGAAGGCGATATCGGCACGCCGTTGACCCAGGTCCAGAAAGACCATCCGCAGACGAGCATCGGCTCCTACCCCAAATTCGACGGCAAGGTTTTCTCCACCGACATCGTCGTCCGGGCCCGCGATCCGCAGGCTCTGTCGGCGGCAGCAAACGATGTGCAGGCGATGATCGATGCGATTACCGCCTCCCGCGCCAAGGCATGAACACGGCCACGCCCCGTACTGCCCAGATGGCAGGCATGCGAGGGCCTTGCACATCGGCCATCATTGCCGCTATTGCATGTCGGCAAATCAGGATGAAGCGTCTGCGCCTGCCCGATCTGCCGGATGCTTCGTCGTTACATCGTCCAGACAATCCGGAGCCCACCAATGTCCCTGCCCGATAAAGCCTTCCCCGTTTCCTGGGATCAGTTTCACCGTGATGCACGGGCACTCGCCTGGCGATTGGCCGACCAGGGG
Source organism: Hyphomicrobiales bacterium (assembly GCA_900469625.1). GTDB lineage: Bacteria > Pseudomonadota > Alphaproteobacteria > Rhizobiales > Rhizobiaceae > Ensifer. Next base: position 15,728 of record UBXV01000021.1, on the reverse strand, counting down.
CAGGAATGGCGCGCGATGGTCTGCATCACCCGCGGCGGCTTGGTGCCGGCGGCTATCATCTGCCGCGAGCTCAACATTCGTATGATCGAGACGGTCTGCATCGCCTCCTACCATGACTACGACACGCAAGGTCAGATGAAGGTGCTGAAGGGCATTGCGCCGGAGATCGCCAAGGATGGCGGCGAAGGCGTGCTGATCATCGACGACCTGACCGACACCGGCAAGACGGCAGCCGAGGTTCGCGCCATGCTGCCGAAGGCACATTTTGCCGCCGTCTACGCCAAGCCCCAGGGCCGGCCGATGGTCGACACCTTTGTCACCGAAGTCAGCCAGGACACCTGGATCTACTTCCCCTGGGATTTGGGCTTCACCTATCAGGAGCCGATCGCCAAGGGCACACGCGGTTAATCAGCATTTCAGCGCCCTCGGCTCGCACGGGCGATCCGAGGGCGTTTTCCGTCGTGCATGTGACGACACCAGACGTGTCAGCCAAGCGGCGGGATCGACGCAACCAGCGTCTCGGCGGTCAGTCCAACTCCGGCCCGTGTGCCGGCTGCGCCATGGCGCCAGACACCCGCCGCCGCCGCCTCGAAGGCGGGCATACCCTGCGCCAGATGCGCGCCGATAATTCCGGCAAGCACATCACCGGATCCGGCTGTCGCCAGCCACGGCGGTGCGTTGGCATTGACGGCAACCTTGCCATCGGGGCTGGCGATCACCGTGTCGGCACCCTTGTAGACGATCGTGGCATGACTGATCCGTGCGGCTGCCTGTGCCTTCTCGATCTTCGATAGGCTGAAGTCCCGCGCAATTTCGTGGAACAGCCGGGCAAATTCACCTTCATGCGGCGTCATCACCACCCTGCCCGTAGCGGCCGCCAGCCGGGCGAACAACGCCGTCGTGTGCGCCTGGAACGAGGTAATGCCATCGGCATCAAGCACCAGCGCCCGGTCGCAAAGCGTAAGCGCAAAGTTGCGCGCGAGGTCACCGATGCCGAATCCAGGTCCGAGAACAAACGCACCGAGCCTCACATCCTGCAACCATCGGTCCAGGTCCTGCCCGTCGTCTATCGCCTTCAGCATCACGGCCGTCAGATGGGCTGCATTGGCCTCTAGGGCAGACGTCGGCGATGCGACCGTGACCAGGCCCGCCCCGGCCGCAAGACCGGCCGTGGCCGACAGGCGCGCCGCACCCGTTGCCTGCGCCCCGCCCGAGAACACCACGAGATGGCCGCGCCGGAATTTATGGCTCGACGCATCGAGCCTTGCCGCACGCACCGACCAGAGCGCCGGCGCGTTGACGCGCAGGCCACCTTCCTCTGCCACCACGATACGTGCGGGAATGCCGATATCGTGGACCTCAAGCGCGCCGCATAGCGAGCGGCCGGGCAGCAGCAGGTGTCCAGGCTTCCTGGCCATGAACGTGATCGTGTGACGTGCAGCGAAGGCGGCACCCCTGACCTGTCCGGTCCGACCATCCACGCCCGTCGGCAGGTCGACGGCAACAATGGGAAGATCTTCCGCATTGACCCTTTCGATTGCCGCGACAACGGGCCCAGGCAAATCGCGCGCTAGTCCTGCACCGAAGAGCGCATCGACGATGACGTCTCCGCTGCGCGGCACGAGATCGGCAAGCGGCCCAATCGTCCCACGCCACAGCCGTCGCGCACAGGCGGCGTCGCCGTGAAGCGTGGATGGATCGCCGAAGGCGAAGACCGCGACATCCGCACCACTCTCGACCAGAGCCTGTGCAGCGACATAGCCGTCGCCACCATTATTGCCGGGGCCGCACAGCACGACATAGCGCTGCGCCTGCGGGTAATGCCTGAGTACAGCGGCAGCCACCGCCGATCCGGCGCAGCGCATCAACAGGAAGCTGTCGATCCCCGATCGGGCAGCCGCCAGGTCGATTGCGGCCATTTGAGCCGGCGTGATCAAGAGGTCTTGGAGCGATGCGTGCATGCCCGAGACTTAGCCCTGTCCACAAGCCCGCGGCAAGAGGGGATAGAGGCACAGGCGATGCCTCCAAATGATGCATTTGCACATATTTGTTGCTCAAATAACGTGCTTGCCAAGCGGATACGCCTCACCCCTTGTCGCCGATCAAGCGTCAGAGCCGGAAACCTTACAAAAAATAGGCAGATTACCCGGACGCAAAGGCATGGAACGCGGCCAGTCATGACCAACCGGAAGAAATTTTGCCGCATGAGCATCATTTTGCAGAAAAACTGGCATGCAACGTGCATATTGAGCGGTGAGCGGGCATGATCCTGCTTTAAAGGGAGAAGCGGAGAGACATTTTCTCATGAAAAAGATCGAAGCGATCATAAAACCCTTCAAGCTCGACGAAGTGAAGGAAGCCCTTCAGGAAGTCGGCCTGCAGGGTATTACCGTCACGGAAGCCAAGGGCTTCGGTCGACAGAAGGGTCACACGGAGCTGTATCGCGGCGCCGAATACGTCGTGGACTTCCTGCCGAAGGTAAAGGTCGAAGTGGTGCTGGCGGACGAAAACGCGGAGGCCGTCATCGAGGCGATCCGCAATGCCGCGCAAACCGGCCGGATTGGCGACGGAAAGATTTTCGTTTCCAACATCGAGGAAGTCATCCGAATCCGGACCGGCGAAACCGGCCTCGACGCCATCTGATCCTCAAGGGCCACTCGGCCCTGCCACTTTCAAATCTCGTCATCTCACACAGGGAATTACCGAACATGACGACTGCAAGCGATATTCTGAAGCAAATCAAGGACAACGACGTCAAGTTCGTCGACCTGCGCTTTACCGATCCGAAGGGCAAGCTGCAGCACGTAACGATGGACGTCGTCTGCGTCGACGAAGACATGTTCGCCGACGGCGTCATGTTCGACGGCTCCTCGATTGGCGGCTGGAAGGCCATCAACGAGTCCGACATGGTGCTGATGCCCGATCCGGAAACAGCGCATATGGACCCGTTCTTCGCGCAGTCGACGATGGTCATCATCTGCGACATTCTCGACCCGGTCTCGGGCGAAGCCTACAACCGCGATCCGCGCGGCACGGCCAAGAAGGCTGAAGCCTACCTCAAGGCATCCGGCATCGGCGACACCGTCTTCGTCGGCCCGGAAGCCGAATTCTTCGTCTTCGACGACGTCAAGTACAAGGCCGACCCCTACAACACCGGCTTCAAGCTCGACTCCTCGGAACTGCCGTCCAACGACGACACCGACTACGAGACCGGCAACCTCGGCCATCGTCCGCGCGTCAAGGGCGGCTATTTCCCGGTTCCGCCGATCGACAGCTGCCAGGACATGCGCTCCGAAATGCTGACGGTTCTGTCCGAAATGGGCGTTACCGTCGAAAAGCACCACCACGAAGTGGCCGCTGCCCAGCACGAACTCGGCGTCAAGTTCGACGCGTTGGTTCGCAACGCCGACAAGATGCAGATCTACAAGTACGTCGTGCACCAGGTCGCCAACGCCTACGGCAAGACGGCAACCTTCATGCCGAAGCCGATCTTCGGCGACAACGGCTCGGGCATGCACGTCCACCTGTCGATCTGGAAGGACGGCAAGCCGACCTTCGCTGGCGACGAATATGCCGGCCTGTCGGAATCGTGCCTCTACTTCATCGGCGGCATCATCAAGCATGCCAAGTCGCTGAACGCGTTCACCAACCCGTCGACGAACTCCTACAAGCGTCTCGTCCCGGGTTATGAAGCACCGGTTCTGCTGGCCTATTCCGCGCGCAACCGCTCGGCCTCGTGCCGCATTCCGTTCGGCACCAACCCGAAGGCCAAGCGCGTCGAAGTCCGCTTCCCGGACCCGACCGCGAACCCCTACCTCGCCTTCGCAGCAATGCTGATGGCCGGCCTCGACGGCATCAAGAACAAGCTGCATCCGGGCAAGGCCATGGACAAGGACCTCTATGACCTGCCGCCGAAGGAACTGAAGAAGATCCCGACCGTCTGCGGCTCGCTGCGCGAAGCGCTCGAGAGCCTCGACAAGGATCGCAAGTACCTGACCGCCGGCGGCGTGTTCGACGACGACCAGATCGATTCCTTCATCGAACTGAAGATGCACGAAGTCATGCGCTACGAAATGACCCCGCACCCGGTCGAGTACGACATGTACTACTCGGTCTAAGACCGACGGGCCGGTCGGCGCATGCCGCATCCGGTTTGAAACGACATGGCAAGCCGGCGGGGTTCAAGGGATCCCGCCGGCTTGTTTTTTGGGGGAACGCGCTGCTGCTTTGAAGAGGAGTGTTTTTGAGGCGTACACGAAGCCGTGCATGACACCCTATTGATGTTTTGGGTCTGGCAACCCAGATAATCCCTTGAAAGGATGTGTTGCGTCATGAAACAGAGAAACGCGAAATTCGAGATCGGACAGGTGGTTCGCCATCGGGTTTTCCCGTTCCGCGGCGTCGTCTTCGACGTCGACCCGGAATACGCAAACACCGAGGAATGGTGGAATGCCATTCCGCAGGAGATCCGCCCAGCCAAGGATCAGCCCTTCTACCACCTGTTCGCCGAGAACGACGACAGCGAGTATGTCGCCTATGTGTCCGAGCAGAACCTGGTTTCCGACGAGAGCGATCGGCCGATACGCCACGCTCAGGTCGACGCCCTGTTCGATAAGGACGACATCGGGCACTACAAGCCCAAGGTCACCTTCAGCCACTAACCACCCCGCGTCCTGATAGACGCGTCGAGGATGGCTGGAAACCTCGTTGCCTCCAGCTCAAATGAAAAACGCCCGGACACCGTCCGGGCGTTTTTTTATGTCTGAGATAGCGGAAGCGCTTAGTTCTGCTTGGCGGCCTTCTGGGCTTCTTCAAGCTTCTTGCGTGCGTCTTCAGCCTTCTTCTGCATTTCTTCCTGCAGCAGGCGCTGACGCTCTTCGAGCTGCGACTGTTCGATCGGCTCGCCGTCGAAAATGCCGGTAAAGCCTTCGAGGCCCATCTTGATCGGGTTCGGCGCGCGCTGGAAGTTGACGGAGGTGAAGACCACCTCGTTGCCCTTCTTCAGGCTGGCGATCAGCTGGTCGGAGAGCGGCGCTTCAGCCACGCACTTGTCGGGCATGCAGATGGCGTAGTCGAGCTTCACCGGCTTGCCGCCGTCGATCTGCATCTGAACGCCGGTCGGGATCAGGCGGGCCGACGGGACCGAGATCTGCAGGACCTTGCGGTTGACCTTGCCGGTCACGGTGATGAGGCCGACTGCGGTCACGAGCTGACCGTTGTTTGCCGTCAAGAGGTTCTGAACGATGCAGACATCGTTGTCTTCCTGCTTGGTGCAGACCTTGAACCAACCCTGCGGAGGCTTGCCACCTGCCTGCTGGGCAGATGCAACGCTCGGGACGCCCGCAGCTGCTACCGAGAGCGCCAGCGTTGCCAGACCCGCACGTTTGGTGAAGTTCGACTTGAAGAACATTGTGATTCCGTCTCCTGAAATCCGGTAACGGAACATTCGTTCCGCAGGTGAGTATCGTCAGCCGCCGTTGTCCTGTTGGCCAAATAAGGCAAATGCATGACCCCGTTTCCGGAAACACCTGTTACATTGGCTCGTGCGGTTTATCCAGTGTTTCTTGCTTTTTTTTGACCTCTTGCCTGCCCGAATTTGCGTATAGCGTCGGTTGGAATTGTCGGCCGGCATTGGTAACGTGCCGGGAATCGGCCAAATGCCACTTCACTGGAGATACCGTTGCGCACAATTCTTTCCGGTCTGGCCATCCTGTTGGCCGCAACCGCATTCGGTGGCGCCGCATTGGCCGCACCCGTCCACGCCATCTCGATGCATGGCGAACCCGCTTTGCCCGCGGATTTCAAAAGTTTCCCCTACGTCAACCCCGATGTAAAGAAGGGCGGCAAGATTTCCTATGGGGTGGTCGGGACCTTCGACAGCCTCAATCCCTTCATTCTGAAGAGCATGCGCACGACGGCGCGCGGCATGTGGGATCCGGAATATGGCAATCTCGTCTACGAATCGCTGATGCAGCGCTCTCGCGACGAACCCTTCACGATGTACGGCCTACTCGCCCAGACGGTGGAATGGGACGACGACCGTACGTTCATCCAGTTCAATATCAACCCGGATGCCCGCTGGGCCGATGGCCAGCCCGTCACAGCTGACGACGTCATCTTTACGTTCGAGCTGATGCGCGACAAGGGCCGCGTTCCCTTCGCCAACCGGATGGCGAAGGTGGCCAAGCTCGAGAAGGTCGGAGACCTCAGCGTCCGCTTCACCTTCACCGAAGATGCCGACCGCGAGCTTCCGCTGCTTCTCGGCCTCTCTCCCGTCTTGCCAAAACATGCAACGGATGTGGCGACCTTCGACCAGACGACGCTCAAGCCGCCGGTCGGCTCCGGGCCCTACCGCGTTGCAGAGGTCAAGCCTGGCGAGCGCATCGTCTACCGCCGCAATCCGGATTACTGGGCGAAGAACCTGCCCTCCAAGGTGGGCTTCGACAACTATGACGAAATCTCCGTCGAATATTTCTTGCAGGAGAACTCCCTTTTCGAGGCCTTCAAGAAGGGCGAGATCGACATCTACGCCGAGGGCAGCGCCACGAAATGGGCCCGCGGCTACGATTTTCCGGCCGTTCGCTCCGGCGACGTCGTCAAGGAGACGTTCACGCCGAAGACACCATCGGGCATGCTCGGCATCGTCTTCAATACCCGCAAGGGGATGTTCGACAACCTGAAGCTCCGCCAGGGCCTGGCCCTCGTCTTCGATTTCGAATGGGTCAACAAGAACCTGTTCGACAGCGCCTACACCCGCACCCAGAGCTATTGGCAGAACTCGACGCTTTCGTTCCTCGGCGCGGCAGCCGATGACCGCGAACTCGGTCTGATCGGCGATGCGCGCGAGCATATCAACCCGGCGATCCTCGACGGCACCTACCGCCTGCCGGTAACGGACGCTTCGGGGCGCGACCGCAACGTGCTGCGCGTCGCTGTCTCGCTGCTGCGCGAGGCTGGCTATCAGATCAAGGACGGCAAGATGGTGGACGCCAAAGGCGCGCCGCTCGCCTTCGAGATCATGAGCCAGAATGCCGGTCAGGAGAAGATCGCCCTCGCCTACCAGCGTTTCCTGGCGCCGCTCGGCATCAAGGCCTCCGTGCGGACCGTCGACGATTCGCAATACCAGCAGCGCAGCCAGTCCTTCGACTACGACGTCATTATCAAGTCGTTCCCGTCGACGCTGTCGCCGGGCGTCGAGCAGGTCGGCCGCTGGACATCACAGTCGCGCGACCGCCAGGGCAGCGACAATTTTGCCGGCGTCGCCGACAAGGACGTCGACCGGATGGTTGAAAACATCCTGCAGGCCAGGACGTCCGAGGATTTTACCGCCGCGGTGCGGGCACATGATCGGTTGCTGGTCAACAATTCCTATCTCGTGCCGCTCTACCATCTGGACGCACAGTGGGTCGCCAGGCGCAAGCATATCGCCCGGCCGGCGACCGTGCCGCTCTATGGCTACCAGTTGCCGGTCTGGTGGGACGAAAACGCCCAGTAAAAGGGGCGGTTCCCTATTGGTAACGCATTGAAAGCCGGATGGAACCGGCTTATCTCGCAGCTTTGGCCAACAGGAAGGGTATAAGCACCATGCAAACAGTCAGCATCGATATCGTCTCGGACGTTGTCTGCCCCTGGTGCTATCTCGGCAAGGCAAGGCTCGACCAGGCCGTCGCCAATGTCGGCGCCGAGCTGCAGGTAGCGGTGCAATGGCGGCCCTATCAGCTCAATCCGGACCTGCCGGCGGAAGGTGTGGATCATAAGCAGCATCTTGCGGCCAAGCTCGGCGGTCAGGAAGCGGTCGACAGGGCGCATGAAATGCTGCGCGGGCTTGGCCATGCGGATGGCATCGCGTTCGATTTCGATGCCGTAAAGATCAGTCCCAACACGCTCGACGCGCACCGGCTCATCCGTTGGGCCGCGACCCATGGCGATACGGCGCAGTCGGCCGTCGTCGGCCTGCTGTTCAAGGCGAACTTCGAGGAGGGCCGGAATGTCGGCGATCATGCGGTGCTGCTCGACATCGCCACAGAGGCCGGCCTCGACCGGCCTGTTATCGCCGCACTCCTCAACTCGGACGCCGACAAGGATGCCGTGAAGGAAGAGATCGGCATGGCGCGCGAGATGGGTGTGACCGGCGTCCCCTGTTTCATCATCGACGGGCAATATGCCGTGATGGGCGCGCAATCGGTCGAGGTATTGAGCAATGCACTTCGCGAAATCGCCCAGTTGAAAGCCACCGCATAGTCCGCGCGATCTGCGTCGATCCGGGGCAAAAGCGCTTCTGTCGATTGAGGCCATCGCACCGTGTCTGACCGACGCGGTGGAAGGGCTTGCGTGCCGTCGGAAAATACGGGTCCCAGGAAGCCGGTTACGCCTGCTTCGCCAGACCTGCGAGCTGCGTCATCACCATCGCGGCGCCTGAGAGGCGCTTTTCCGGCGTCACCAGCTCGCGCTGGAAGAAGATGCTGTGATCTGCCCTGATCTTCGCCAACGTGCCCTGCTTGGCGATGTAGCCGACCAGCGCTGCCGGGTTGGGGAATTCCTTGTTGCGGAGCTGGACGACGACCCCCTTCGGACCGGCGTCGAGCTTTTCGACATTGGCGGTGCGGCAGAGCGACTTGATGTAGACGATCTTCAACAGGTGCTGCACTTCGATCGGCAGCGGACCGAAGCGGTCGATCATTTCTGCGCCGAAGCCGTCGATGTCCTTGAGGTCGGTCAATTCGCCAAGTCGGCGGTAGAGGCCAAGCCGCAGATGGAGGTCCGGCACGTAATGTTCCGGGATCATCACCGGCGTACCGACGGAGATCTGCGGCGACCACCCGGTGTCGTGGACCTCTTCCTCGCCCTTGAGCTCGGCAACGGCCTCCTCGAGCATCTGCTGGTACAGCTCGAAACCGACTTCCTTGATATGGCCGGACTGCTCTTCGCCGAGCAGATTGCCGGCGCCGCGGATATCGAGATCGTGGCTTGCCAGCTGGAAGCCAGCACCAAGGGTATCGAGCGACTGAAGCACCTTCAATCTCCGCTCGGCGGTCGTCGTCAACGTCTTGTTGACAGGCAGGGTAAACAACGCGAAGGCGCGTACCTTCGAGCGCCCGACGCGACCGCGCAGCTGGTAGAGCTGCGCCAGGCCGAACATGTCGGCGCGATGGACGATCAGGGTATTGGCCGTCGGCACGTCCAGACCGGATTCGACGATTGTCGTCGACAAGAGCACGTCGTAACGCCCCTCATAGAAGGCGTTCATGATGTCTTCGAGTTCGGTCGCTGGCATCTGGCCATGGGCGACGGCGACCTTCAGTTCGGGTACATCTGATTTCAGGAAATCATGGATCTCCGAGAGGTCGCTGAGCCTCGGGCAGACGTAGAAGCTCTGGCCGCCGCGATAGTGCTCGCGCATCAGCGTCTCGCGGATCACCAGTGCATCGAACGGCGAGATGAAGGTGCGCACCGCCATGCGGTCGACCGGCGGCGTGGTGATGAGCGACAGTTCGCGTACCCCCGTCAGCGCCAGTTGCAGCGTCCGCGGGATCGGCGTTGCCGACAGCGTCAGCACATGCACATCCGACTTCAGGTCCTTCAGCCGTTCCTTGTGCTTGACGCCGAAATGCTGTTCTTCGTCGATGATGAGCAGGCCGAGATTGGCGAAATTGACCGATGTTCCGAGCAGGGCATGGGTCCCGACGACCACATCGGTCTTGCCTTCGGCCACTTCCTTCTTGGTCAACGCCAGTTCCTTCGATCCCACCAGGCGCGATGCCTGCTGGATGCGGATCGGCAGACCACGGAAACGTTCCGTAAAGGTTTTGAAATGCTGTCGTGCCAGCAGCGTCGTCGGCACGACGACGGCCACCTGCACCCCGTTCATGGCGGCGATGAAGGCCGCCCGCAGCGCAACCTCCGTCTTGCCGAAGCCGACGTCGCCACAGACGAGCCGGTCCATCGGGCGACCGCTGCCGAGATCCTCGCGCACGGCGTCGATCGAATTCAGCTGGTCTTCGGTCTCGTCATAGGGGAAGCGGGCGACGAACTCGTCGTAGACGCCATCCTGGGCGACCAGCACATGGGCGTGGCGCGTATGACGCTCGGCAGCAATGCGGATGAGACCGCCCGCCATGTCGAGCAGGCGCTTCTTGAGCTTGGCCTTGCGGGCCTGCCAGGCGACGCCGCCCAATTTGTCGAGGATCGTATCCGTGCCCTCGGAACCGTAGCGCGACAGAAGCTCGATGTTTTCGACCGGCAGGAAGAGCTTGGCATTGTCGGCATAGACCAGTTCGAGGCAGTCATGCGGGGCGCCGACAGCTTCGATTGTGCGCAACCCGACGAAGCGGCCGATGCCGTGCTCGGCATGCACGACGTAGCTGCCTTCGTCGAGGCCGGCGACCTCGGCGATGAAGTCGGCGCCGCGCTTGCGCCGCTTGGAACGGCGCACCATTCGGTCGCCAAGAATATCCTGCTCGCCGATGACGACAAGATCACCCGTCTCGAAGCCGGCCTCGAGGCTGAGAACCGCGGACGCAGCCTCGCCCGGCTTCAGCGTCTTGATGTCGGTGAGCGCCTTGATCTGGCGGATATTGCCGAGGCCGTGCTCGACCAGCACCTGCAAAAGGCGGTCGAGTGAGCCCTCGCTCCAGCCCGAGACGATAACCTTGGAGCCTTTAGACCGCTTCTCGGCGATGTACTTGACCGCCTGATCGAAGACGTTGACGCGATCGCCCTCGGCCTCGCCTTCGCCTGATGTCTTCGCCCAGCGCACGCCCTGGCGTGCGTCGACGGTGACGACCTGGCGCGCCTCGCCTTCCTGCTCGCTGAAGGGCGTGAGGCGGACGGCGTTGCGCTCAGCCAACGCGGCGGCAAAACCTTCGGCGTTCAGATACAGGAATTCCGGCGGCACAGGCTTGTAGGGTGTGCCCTGTGTCGCCAGCGACTTGCCAGGCGATGCCGCCGTATGGCGGGCGTCGTAATAATCGAGGATGAGCTTCGAGCGTTCGGCTGCAGCTTCACGCGCCAGATGGTCGGTGACGATGCGAAAGCCCTGAAGATAGTCGAAGACGGTCTCCAGGCGATCGTAGAACAGCGGTAGCCAATGCTCCATGCCGGCATAGCGGCGTCCCTCGGAAACAGCCTGGTAGAGCGCGTCATCCCGGGTGGTTGCACCGAACAGCGACAGATACCGCGTGCGGAAATGGCTGATCGTCTCCGGCGTCAGCGACACCTCGCTCATCGGATTGAGGTCGAGGGAGCGGACCTGACCGGTCGTGCGCTGGCTTGCTGGATCGAAGGAGCGAATGGTCTCGAGCGTATCGCCGAAAAAATCGAGTCTTAGCGGATCGGCGCTACCGGGCACGAAGACGTCGAGAATGCCGCCGCGCACGGCATATTCGCCGACTTCACGCACGGTCGCCACGCGCTCGAAGCCATTGCGCTCCAGACGGGCGGCGACATCGTCCATGCGCACCTGGTTGCCCGGACGGGCCGAGAAGGCAAGGCTCTCGATCACGTCCTGCGGCGAGATCTTCTGCAGGGCCGCATTGACCGTCACCAGCACGATCGCGGCATGCGGCTTCTTGTGATGGGCGATGAGCGCGCTCAGCGCCGCAAGTCGGCGCGCCGACGTATCGGCACTTGGCGACACACGGTCATAGGGAAGGCAATCCCAGCCCGGAAGCGTCAGCACCGGAATATCGGGAGCGACGAAGCCGAGCACCTGCTCCAGATCGGCAATGCGCTGGCCATCCGAGAGAATGTAGGCCACCGGCGCACCGGCACGGGCGAGATCCGCAAGCACCAGCGCCTCGGCGCCAGATGGAACCGGGCCAATCGTGACTTCACGCGTCGCCGCTACAATCTTCTTCGGGTCAAGGCCAGCCAGCATCGATCTACTTCATCTCTTCAGGGAGCCGCTCGAAATCGGGACGATAGGCGGCGATGCGCTCGAACATCGGCGTCTGGTACTGCTCTGGCACCGGCTTTTCACCGATGATCCATTTGATGAGGTCGTTATCTTCCTCGGCCATGATGATCTCAAGCTCGTCCAGCTCGACCTCGGACAAGCCTGGCAGCTCGGCTTCGGCGAACTGTCCGAGAACGAGGTCCATTTCGCGGATGCCGCGATGCCAGGCGCGAAACAGGATCCGGCGGCGACGCGGATCGAGATCGGCGCTGGTGCGTGAAATGCCAGTCATGGGGATTCCTTCCTGCCGTCCGCGGAGGTACGGTTTGTCGTCAATGGGCTCTATAAACGCTGAATAGATGATTGTCAGCCTTGCCAAACTCCAAATTGTCGTCGCAATTTCATCGCCATGCGCCCTGCCCTGCTTGACCCGCTATTTTCACCGCTCAACACTTTGCCCGGCATCGGTCCGAAGATCGGAGAGCTGTATGCCCGGCTTCTCGGCCGCGAGAGCATCGAGGACTGCCGCGTGGTCGACCTCGTGTTCCATGCGCCGCACTCGCTGATCGATCGGCGACATCAGCCGGGGATCGCCAATGCTCCACAGGGCGTCATCGTGACGATCACCGGGCGCGTCGATCGCCATCAGCCACCGCCATCCGGCAAGCAGAACCTGCCCTACCGCATATTTCTGCATGACGAGACCGGTGAGCTGGCGCTCACCTTCTTCCGCGTCAAAGGCAACTGGCTGGAGAAATCGCTGCCGGTCGACGAAACGATCATCGTCAGCGGCAAGGTCGACTGGTTCAACGGCCGACCGTCGATGGTTCACCCCGATTATATGGTCAAGGCAAGCGAGGCGGACAACCTGCCACTCGTCGAGCCCGTCTATGGCCTCACCGCCGGGCTCTCGGCTCGCATCCTGCGCAAATCGATCGAGGCGGCAGTCGCCCGCGTGCCGGAAATGCCGGAGTGGATCGACGACACGCTCGTTTCGAAGCAGGGTTTTCAAAGTGCCGCCGACAGCTTCCGCGCCTTGCACGAGCCGCGCGATGCCACCGACATCGACCCGCAGGCGCCGGCGCGCCGACGGCTAGCCTATGACGAATTCCTGGCCGGCCAGCTCTCCCTTGCCCTTGTTCGCCAGCGTCTGCGAAAGGTTTCCGGCACGCCGGTGCACGCGACAGGCAAGCTCTCCGGCCCCGTCATCGCCGCGCTGCCGTTTTCTCTGACGGCGAGCCAGTCGACTGCGATCACGGACATCCTGAAAGACATGGCCGGGGACGATCGGATGCTGCGCCTGCTGCAGGGCGATGTCGGATCTGGCAAGACCATGGTCGCGCTGATGGCGATGCTGGCGGCGGTCGAATCTGGCGGCCAGGCCGTGTTGATGGCGCCGACGGAAATCCTGGCGCGGCAGCATTTCGCCACGCTTTCGAAAATGGCCGCTCCGGCTGGCATCACCATGGATGTCCTGACCGGCCGCACCAAGGGCAAGGAGCGAGATGCGATCGTCGAGCGCATCGCCTCCGGTGAGACGCGGATCGTCGTCGGCACGCACGCCCTGTTTCAGGACACCGTCAACTACAAGGAGCTTACGCTTGCGGTCGTTGACGAACAGCACCGCTTCGGTGTCCACCAGCGTCTGCGCCTGACCGCCAAGGGCATCTCACCGCACATGCTGGTGATGACCGCCACGCCGATCCCACGCACCCTGGTCCTGGCCGCCTTCGGCGACATGGATGTTTCCAAGCTCACCGAAAAGCCGGCCGGGCGAAAACCGATCCAGACGGTCACCATTCCAACCGAGCGGACGGACGAAATCGTCGACCGGCTGGGCGCGGCCCTTCAGGAAGGCAAGAAAGCCTACTGGATCTGCCCGCTCGTGGAAGAGTCCGAGGCGATCGACGTCATGTCAGCCGACGAGCGCTACCAGGGGCTCGCAAAGCGCTTCGGGCGGGATGTCGGACTGGTACACGGCCGCATGAACGGGGCGGAAAAAGACGCCGTCATGCTCGCATTCAAGAACGGGGAAATCCGCCTGCTCGTCGCCACCACCGTCGTCGAGGTCGGCGTCGACGTGCCCGATGCCACGATCATGGTGATCGAACATGCCGAGCGCTTCGGGCTGGCGCAGTTGCATCAGTTGCGCGGCCGCGTTGGCCGCGGTGACGAGGCTTCGACCTGCATTCTGCTCTACAAGAGCCCGCTTGGCGAAACCGGCCGGGCGCGGCTATCGATCCTGCGCGACAGCGAAGACGGCTTCCTGATCGCCGAGGAAGACCTGAAACTGCGCGGCGAAGGCGAATTGCTGGGAACGCGCCAGTCCGGCACGCCGGGCTTTCGCATCGCCAGTCTCGAGGCGCACGGCGATCTGCTCGAAATCGCCCGCAAGGACGCCGCCTACATGATCGAACGGGATCCGGACCTGACATCGCCGCGTGGCGAGGCACTGAGAACCCTGCTCTACCTGCATCGGCGTGACGAAGCGATCCGCTTCCTGCGCGCCGGCTGACCTATCCGAGCGAAAACCGAAGCGATTTTACCGGGAGTGCGTGCGAACAGTCCCGTCAGGCGGTTTTCTGCTGCGCAATCTTGCGCGGCGGCGCGTTGGCGAGCGGCTTGTAATCCGGAGCGACGAGGCCGCCGGAGATCAGCAGCTTGGCCGCATCCTCGGCACTCATTTCGAGCGGGATGATCTTGTCGCGCGGCACGAACAGCAGGAAGCCGGCCGTCGGGATCGGGGTCGGCGGCAGGAACACCGTGACCATATCCATGCCGCGCTCACTGAACTTGGCTGCGACCTCTCCCTTGACATCGGTTGCGATGAAAACAAGCGACCAGAGCCCGGGGCTCGGATATTCGATCAGGCCCGCCTTTTTGAACGATGAGGACTGCTCCTGCAGTACCGTCTGGAAAATCTGCTTCAGCGACTTGTAGATGGTGCGAACCAGCGGTGTGCGGTTGAGCAACGACTCACCGAAGGCAACGATCGAACGCCCGACGAGGTTGGCGGTGAGAAAACCGACCAGCGTGATGACGATAAGCGCGACCAGGAGCCCGAACCCAGGTATCGCCACGGGCGAATAGGTATCCGGATTATAGAGATTGGGAAGATAGGGCTTCACCCAGCCATCGGCCCACTCGATAAAGGTGCGCACCAGCCAGACGGTAATCGCCAACGGAGCACAGATGATCAGCCCCGTCAGGAAGTAGTTCCGCAACCGGGTCGCAATGAAGCTGCTCTTCGAATTTTCCGTCATGCCTCTTCCGTCTAAACCTCACTCCACGCCGAAAGCCGGGTGGTAGGCAACAGTGCCTTCAGGCACCGCGCCGGAGAAGGCCAGCGCCATGAAATATTGCGGCGCACAACCCGGGAATACAAGCGAAGATTCATGCCGGAATCTGAACTTTTGGTAATAATCGGGATCGCCCATGACCACACAGCCCGCCGCGCCGTCCGAGCCCAGCCGGGCGAGCCCCTCGCGGATCAGTCGACTGCCGATGCCTTTGGACTGGTGATCCGGCGAGACGGCCACGGGACCGAGCCCGAACCAGCCGGCGACCGGCGGCGTCAGCGTCACCGGCGAAAAGGCGACGTGGCCAACGATACTTCCGTCCTCCTCCGCCACAATCGAAAGCGTCAAAGCGTCCTGATCCCGAAGGCGCTCGATGATGAAGGGCTCGCTTTGGTCGCTGTGCGGGTGATCTTTGAAGGCCGCAGCCGTCACGTCGCGGATCGCCTGTTCGTCGCCCGTTCGTTCCGGCCTAATGGCAATCATTCGACCGTCACCGACTTTGCCAGATTGCGCGGTTGGTCGACGTCGGTGCCCAT
>UBXV01000008.1 GCA_900469625.1 Hyphomicrobiales bacterium | reverse complement strand
ACCGTCAAGACGGCTTACACCCTGGCCTAGGGGGGGCGCCGTCCAGGGCCCGCGTTCCGGCGCGGGCCGCTTAAGGAAGGACAACATGAAAAAGAAAGCTGAGTGGCCGCGCAAGCTGCGGTCGCAGGAATGGTTCGGCGGCACGGGCAAGAATGCCATCATGCATCGCTCCTGGATGAAGAACCAGGGCCTGCCGGCCGACACCTTCGACGGGCGGCCGATCATCGGCATCTGCAACACCTGGTCGGAGCTGACGCCGTGCAACGCGCACCTGCGCGATCTCGCCGAGCGGGTGAAGCGCGGCGTTTATGAGGCTGGCGGCTTTCCGGTCGAATTCCCGGTGTTTTCTGTCGGCGAAAGCACGCTGAGGCCAACGGCAATGATGTTCCGCAACCTGGCGGCCATGGATGTCGAAGAGGCGATCCGCGGCAATCCGGTCGATGGCGTCGTGCTGCTCGGTGGCTGCGACAAGACCACGCCGAGCCTGCTGATGGGGGCTGCCAGCGTCGACATCCCGGTCATCCTCGTATCCGGCGGGCCGATGCTGAACGGCAAGTGGCGCGGCAAGGACGTCGGCTCCGGCACCGCCATCTGGCAGTTTTCCGAAATGGTGAAGTCCGGCGAAATGTCTCTCGCAGAATTCATGGATGCGGAGCAGGGCATGGCCCGCTCTGCCGGCAGCTGCATGACCATGGGCACGGCCTCGACCATGGCCTCCATGGCTGAAGCGCTCGGCATGACGCTGCCCGGCAATGCCGCCATTCCGGCCGTCGACGCCCGCCGCCGGGTGATCTCGCAGCTCTCCGGCCGTCGCATCGTCGACATGGTCAAGGAAGACCTGAAGCCCTCCGACATCCTGACGCGGGACGCGTTCGAGAACGCGATCCGCGTCAATGGCGCGGTCGGCGGTTCGACCAATGCCGTTCTGCATCTCCTGGCGCTCGCCGGCCGCATCGGTGTCGATCTGACGCTCGACGACTGGGATAAGCTCGGCCGCGACGTGCCGACGATCGTCAACCTGCAGCCATCGGGCAAGCACCTGATGGAGGAGTTTTATTATGCGGGCGGCCTGCCTGTTGTCATCAAGGCGGTCGGCGAAATGGGCCTCTTGCACAAGGATGCTATCACCGTCACCGGCGAGACGATCTGGGACGGCGTCAAGGACGTCGTCAACTACAATGACGACGTCATCGTGCCACGCGAAATGGCGCTGACGCAGTCGGGCGGCATCGCGGTGCTGCGCGGCAATCTGGCGCCCAAGGGCTGTGTCCTGAAGCCGTCGGCGGCATCGCCGCACCTGATGCAGCACACCGGCCGTGCCGTCGTCTTCGAAAGCATCGAGGACTACCACGCCCGCATCAACCGTGACGATCTCGATATCGACGAGACCTGCGTGATGGTGCTGAAATATTGCGGGCCGAAGGGCTATCCGGGGATGGCAGAGGTCGGCAACATGGGCCTGCCGCCGAAGGTGCTGAAGAAGGGCATCACCGATATGATCCGGATTTCGGATGCGCGCATGTCGGGCACGGCCTATGGCACCGTCATCCTTCACACCGCGCCGGAAGCGGCCGCCGGCGGACCGCTGGCGCTGGTCGAAAACGGCGACATGATTGCCGTCGACGTTCCCGGCCGCACCATCCGGCTCGAGGTTCCCGATGAGGAGCTAGCCCGCCGCCGCGCCGCATGGGTTTCGCCGGTAAAGCCGCAAAAGGGCGGTTATGGTGGCCTCTACGTCAACACGGTCATGCAGGCGGATACCGGCGCCGACCTCGACTTCCTCGTCGGCGCGCGCGGCTCGGTTGTGGAACGCGACAGCCACTAGATCTCAGGGATCCCGCCTTCGCGTTGACTTCCTCGAGGGCGGAATGATGCATAGGGCCCACTATCCAGAAGCCCGCCAATGCCGCCGACAACGGGGCATTGGCGGGGTTTTTATCGCTAATTTAGCGTATTCTTAAAATTGTTGCGTTCACGCGTTTCGCGCTGCCCGGATCGGGTGTATTGATTGAAGCAGAGAATGCTTTAGGGGCCGTAGCGTGCGCTTTCTCCATGTCTGCAGGGGGCAGATCGGCGTGGCGGCGTGACATCCAAATGCAATTGATCTGAGCTTCGTCTGTGCGCGGGAGGTGTGTCTTGCTCTGCCGTGATGCCGATCGTCCATTTGCAGCCGCGCGGGGTGATGCATGATCCTGCGTGAACGGATCGACATTCCTGCCGAAAAGACCTTCGACATCTGCATCGTCGGTGCCGGTGCGAGTGGCCTGACAATCGCGTCGGACCTTGCCGGCGGACGCGTTTCCGTCTGTATCCTCGAAAGCGGCGGCGTCGACGCAATCCCGATCGCAAGCGATCTTGCGATCGGCGAAAATACCGGGCTTGCCTATGCCGAACTCGACACCTGCCGGCTGCGTGGCCTTGGCGGCAGCACGCAGGCACTGGGTTGGGGAGGGCTCTGCAAGCCGCTCGACGACCAGGACTTCGCAGCGCGCCCCTGGGTCAGGCACAGTGGCTGGCCCTTCGACCGGACCCATCTGCTTCCCTATTATCGGCGCGCGCAGGAAACCCTGGGCATTGCCGATGTCAACGCGCTCACACAGCGCCAGCCGCTGTTTCCGGGGCGGTCCGACATCATCTCGGTCGATCACCTCGAACTTTGCCGGCACAATCGTCCGGGCAAGCGGTTGCGCCATACGCTCGAAAGCGCCTCGAATATCAGCATCCTCCTTTATTCCACGCTGCTCTATCTCGCGTTCGACGAACACAGGCGCACGGTCGCATCAGCGGTCGTGCAGAACCGGGCCGGCGAAACCGTGCACGTCAGGGCGCGGACATTCGTGCTTGCGGCGGGGGGGATCGAGAATGCGCGTCTGCTGCT
The DNA here is from genome assembly GCA_900469625.1 of Hyphomicrobiales bacterium. GTDB lineage: Bacteria > Pseudomonadota > Alphaproteobacteria > Rhizobiales > Rhizobiaceae > Ensifer. Next base: position 158,765 of record UBXV01000008.1, on the reverse strand, counting down.
TTTGAGCGCCGGGCCGGGCAGCGACGAGCGAACCGCCGGACGCTTTTTCATGGACCATCCGCGATTTTCGATCGGCACGCTGGTGCCGGCCGATGGATCCGTGCTGAAAACGCTGAACGGGCTCGATCGTATCCGCATCGCCCGCGGCCAGCGCATTCGCAGTGCGTTGAGCTATACGCGCCAACGCCCCTACCTCGTCAACGGGCTGACACTGCCGGCCGAAGAACAGCGACGCGAGGAGCTGCTCAACTACCGGGCATGGCTTGAGCCCTGCTTCATCGGCCAGGACATGGTCAAGCTGCGGGCGATGAAGGAGAGGCTGCTGGCTTATCGGGAGCAACGACTGCATGGCGTTGAGGTCAACGCTGCGGTGCGGGCGGTTGGCAGGGAAGGCCTCGTCAGCTGGACCTGGCTCATGCATCTCATGCGCCCTTCGAGCCTTCTTCGCTCGTTTCGCCTGCTCCACATCGTCGAGCCCGAGCCGGAACCGGAAAGCCGGGTGATGCTGTCGACGAAGAAAGATCGTTTCGGCCTGCCGATGGTCAATCTGCGCTGGCAGCTTTCGGCCCGAACGATCGATTCGGTGCTGCGCACGATCGCCATATTGGGTAGCGAACTGACGAAGTCTGGTCTCGGAAAACTGGTCGTGGAACCCGAGGAAATGGCCGGCCTCGAAAGACCGATGTGGACCTGGCATCACATGGGAACGACGCGCATGCACGCCGATCCCGGCCAGGGGGTCGTGGACGCGGAATGCAAGGTTCATGGCGCCGACAATCTGTTCGTTGCCGGCAGCTCGGTGTTCCCGACGGCCGGCAACGATACACCGACCTTCACGGTCGTGGCGCTGGCGCACAAGCTGGCCGATCATCTTCTGCATATTGTCGGCGGGTAGGCTCTCGCATGGCCGCCCCGGCCTGGACCGTTTTTCCTGAGGGTTGCGCGTTCGTCCCGCTAGTCGTTTCATAAGGAAACGCCCAGCCTTGCGGCTAGGGCAATGTATTAGCTACGATGTTCAAAGTAATCGTTCCTGGATGTATTTCACGAAACCATAAAACGTCCTCAAGCGTATTGCCAGGGGTCAGGGTCATTCCGACCTTGATTTGGTGAAGGAGGACGAACATGCGAAGGAATATCATCGCAATGTCGCTGGGATTTCTGGCGACTGTGGCACTTGCCACACCCTCTCTTGGTCAAAGCGCCGACGGCGGCGGTCTCAATGTCGGGGTCTCGATTGGCGGTTCGAACGGGCTCAACGCCAATGTCGGCGCTTCCCTCGGCGGTTCGAATGGCATCAACGCCGACGTCGATGCATCTCTCGGCGGGTCGCGTGGCATCGATGCCGATGCGACTGCGTCAATCGGCGGTAGCCGCGGCGTGAATGCCGACGTTACGGCCAGCGCCGGCGGCCGAAACGGCATCAATGCCGACGCCAATGTCGGGCTGGGCGGCAGCAATGGCCTGAGAGCCACTGTCGATGCCAATGTCGGTGGACGCGACGGCTTGACGGCCGGCGTCAACGCCAATGCCGGCGGCGGAAACGGCCTTGGCCTCGGCATCGGTCTCGGCCTTGGCCGGACACCGGGCGGCAGCCCAGGCAACGGCAATCCAGGCAACGGCAACCCCGGCAATGGCGGCGGCTCGTCGGGTGGCTCCGGCGTCGTTTCGCCGGCCGCATCGCTTGCCGCGTTCAACGACATGTCGGCCGGCGATCGGCGCAAAGCGCTGAAGCGTTGCCGCGACGTGGTCGGCGGCGGCTATGACAGCGGACTGGTTTCACTCTGCCGGCTGTTGCAGTCGAGCGCCTCTCGCTAGATCCGACCCTTATCATCGACAACGGGGCGCACGGGCGTGCGCCCCGATGCAGGCTTGACCAGCTAATTTCCGGCTCTGGCTCGGCGGTCGGCTGGCGCTATCCCCTGGGCAGCGACCCAGGACGGGATTTAGGGCGTTTCAGGCGAAGGGCGCGTGGGAATGGGCGCGAGATGGAATTGCTCAGCCCAATGGCATAATCCCACGGCTCCGGCGTTGAGCGCCGATCCGCTTTCCGTCAGTGAATAGACGACCTTCGTCGGTGACCCCGGATAGACGGTTCGGTTCACAAGCCCGTCAGCCTCCAGCTCGCGCAATTGCTGTGTCAGCATCTTTTCGCTGACCGTGGGGATCAACTGTCGCAGCCGGCCAAAGCGGCGGGGCGCCGTGCCGAGTTCGCAAAGGATTGCTATCTTCCACTTGCCCGCGACCAGTTTCATCGCGGTCGAAAAACCATTGTCCATGGGGCTGTCCATCCGGGCGACCTTACCGGCAGGTAACCACTTACGCGTTCGTGCGTATTGGCGCCGCCCTCTTCACATTGTAGCTCTTTCAACGGCACGCATGCCGCGTATCCTGCTAGCCTATATGGCGTGCCCGAATGTGGTCTGCAATCCGTGTTCTGGTGGCGGGGGAGTTGGGAATGGAGGTTGAAACGACACATCCCCATCGATCCGCCTGCCTTGTTGACGGTTCGCTGCCTGCGACAAAAGAAGGAGGACGCGCTCGGGTGTTGCTGCCCGAGCAGGGCCCCGTCAAGCCATTGATTATACTGGAGTGAAACCAAATGCGCCTGGAGCATCTCATCGATACGTATTGTGCCGCTTGGTCGCAGGAGCAGCCTGAACAGCGCCGGGCGTTGCTGCTGCCGATCTGGAGCGAAGGGGCAAGTTACACCGACCCGACGGTTCATGTCGAAGGCGGGGAAGAGCTGCTCACGCACATCGCAGGCGTCAGGGCCAGGTATCCCGGCGTGCGCATTGCACGCACCAGCGACGTGGATGTCCATCATGATGTCGCGCGCTTTGCCTGGACATTCGTCCTGCCCGACGGATCGTCGTTCCCGGAGGGGTTGGACGTCATCTTCCTCGATCCGGATCAGGTGCAAATTACCCGCGTCATCGGCTTTTTCGGGCCGCTGCGGTCTTCGGCGGCTTAGGTCGCCTTCGGCATCAGGGCGCGTCGAGCGACACCGTTGACGATGTCGCGCGCAGGATGATGGGGCGCAGGCAGGCGCCCTGTATGACCTCTACTGGCTTTGGGTCTGGCGCTGGCCCTGCGTCTGCTGCTCGACCGTCACCGATACCTTCAGCATCTCGTTGGCCTCGCCGTGGATCAGGCCCGAGATCGGAGCGGCGTCACGGTAGCAAAGGCCGGTAGCGATGCGCACGTAGCGATCGTCCGGGCAGATCTTGTTGGCCGCATCGAAGCCGACCCAGCCGAGACCGGGCAGATGCACTTCGGCCCAGGCGTGGCTGGCTGTCTGCTCCTTCTGCCCCTCCATCATCAGATAGCCCGAGATGTAGCGTGCCGGCATGTCGAGCGAGCGAGCGGCCGAGATCAGGATATGGGCATGGTCCTGGCAGACACCCTTGCCTGCCTCGAGCGCATCCTCGGCGGCCGTTTCCGCATGGGTTTCGCCGGCCTTGTATTCGACTGCCTCATGGATCATCGCCATCAGCGCATGCATGCGGGCAAGGTCGGTGTCGCCCTCGGCCGATTTCGCGAGATCGCGGATCAGCTTGCCCGCCTTGGTCAGCGGCGTTTCGCGGGCATAGAGCCACAGCGGCACATAGGACTGGTGCGGTCCGAAGACACCGGCGCGGTCCTCGGTGTGGACCTCGCCTGACGCGGTGATGCGGATCGCCTCACGATCGCCGTCGACGCTGACGAGATGCACGCGGTTGCCGAAGTGATCGTCATAGCTCACTTCGATCGCCGCGCCGTCGACCAGCGTCTGCCAGCCGAGCACAGTCTGGCCGACGCCGGTGATCGGCGTCAGGCGCAACCGCTGCAGCGCGTACTGCACCGGCTCGTCGTAGTGGTATTCGGTCGAGTGGCTGATTTTCAGGTGCATGCTGTCCTCCCGAAACTCAGTTGAAACGATAGCCGTCGGAGATTTCCTGTCCCAGACGGTTGTTCTGGCTGATGAAATCCTCGAGATACTCGTGCAGGCCCTGATCCATGATGTCGGTGATGGAGCGGCTGCGCAACGCGGCAAGCGTCCGGTCCGCCGTCTCGTGCGCCTGATGGCGCTCGCCGTATTCTCGCTCGAGATAGCCGAGGTTGCTGGCGATCTTCTCGTAGCAATAGGCGAGCGATCGCGGCATGCGACCGTTGGAGATCAGGAAGTCGGCGATGTTCGACGGCTTCAGTTCGGCATCATAGACCCAGCCATAGGCGCGATGCGCCGAGACCGAGCGCAGGATCGATTCCCATTGCACATTGTCCATCGACGAGCCGACGGCGGCGACCGCCGGCAGCAGCACGTAATATTTGACGTCGAGGATACGCGCGGTGTTGTCGGCCCGTTCGATGAAGGTGCCGATGCGCGAGAAGTTGAAGATCTCGTTCCTGAGCATCGTGCCGTGGAAGGCGCCGCGGATGAGGCCGGCACGCCGCTTGATCGTGTCGATGATCTCCGGCATGTCGGTCGGGCGCGCCTTCCTGGAGAGGATCGCCTTCATCTCGAGGTAGCATTCGTTGGTCGCTTCCCAGGTTTCGCGCGTCAGCGCCGTGCGCACCATGCGGGCATTGTGGCGACCCGCCTCGATGCAGGACATCACGCTCGACGGGTTGGCGCGGTCGCGCAACAGAAAGTCGATGGCGTCGATGCTTGTCAGCGTCTCGTGCACCTCGTCATAGAGTTCGCGCACGCCGGCACTTTGCAATACGCCGTCCCAATCGCCCTCCGTCGCCTCGCTGCGGGTCAGCGCCATGCGCAGGCCGGCATCGATCAGCCGGGCGCTGTTTTCGGCGCGTTCGATATAGCGGAACATCCAGTAGAGACCGTTTGCAGTTCTTCCCAACATGGTCTCAGTCCTCCAGCACCCAGGTGTCCTTGGTCCCGCCGCCCTGGCTGGAGTTCACGACGAGCGAACCGGCCTTGAGGGCGACGCGCGTCAGGCCGCCAGGGATGATCTGCACCTTGTCGGAGACAAGGACGTAGGGACGAAGATCCACATGTCGTGGCGCAATGCCCTTGTTGACGAGGATGGGCACGGTCGACAAGGACAGGGTTGGCTGGGCAATGTAGTTGGTCGGGCGTGCCTTGAGCTTTTCGGCAAAGAGCGCGCGCTCCTTCTTGCTGGCGGTCGGGCCGACCAGCATGCCGTAGCCGCCGGAGCCGTGCACTTCCTTGACCACCAGCTCTTCCAGGTGTTCGAGCACGTATTTCAGGCTCTGCGGCTCGGAACAGCGCCAGGTCGGCACGTTTTCCAGGAGCGGCTTGCGGCCGGTGTAGAACTCGACGATCTCCGGCATATAGGAATAGATCGCCTTGTCGTCGGAAATACCGGTGCCGGGCGCATTGGCAATGGTGATGTTGCCGGCACGGTAGACATCCATGATGCCGGGAACGCCGAGCGCGGACTCCGGCCTGAAGGTCAGGGGATCGAGGAAGTCGTCATCGACGCGGCGGTAAAGCACGTCGATTGCCTCGTAGCCGCGGGTGGTGCGCATCTTCACCTTGCCGTCTATGACGCGCAGGTCCGATCCCTCGACCAGTTCGACGCCCATCATGTCGGCAAGGAAGGCGTGTTCGTAATAGGCGGAGTTGTAGATGCCTGGGGTGAGCACTGCGACGCGCGGCTTGCCGCTGCAGCCGGGAGGTGCCAGCGACGCCAGGCTCTGGCGCAAAAGGTTCGGGTAGTTCTCGACCGGTCGCACGCGGTTCTGATGGAAGAGTTCGGGGAACATCTGCATCATCGTTTCGCGGTTTTCCAGCATGTAGCTGACACCGGATGGCGTGCGGGCATTGTCCTCCAGCACGTAGAACTGGTCCTCGCCGGTGCGCACGATGTCGGTGCCGACGATATGGGTATAGACGCCGCCCGGCGGGCGAAAGCCGATCATCTGCGGCAGGAAGGCCACGTTCTTCTCGATCAGTTCGCGCGGCACGCGGCCGGCGCGGATGATTTCCTGCTTGTGGTAGATGTCGTCGAGGAAGGCGTTGAGCGCGATGACCCGCTGTTCGATCCCTTGAGCGAGCTTGCGCCATTCGCGGCCTGAGATGATGCGGGGGATGAGATCGAAGGGGATGAGCTTTTCGGAACTGTCTGCGTGTCCGTAGACCGCGAAGGTGATGCCGGTTTTCCGGAAGATGTTCTCGGCGTCCTTGGATTTCGCTATGAGCCGATTTCTGTCCTGGCTGGCATACCATTCATGATAGGTCGAATATGGCTGGCGCGGACTGCTGTCCGCATTCATCATTTCGTCAAATGCCAAAGGCGTGGTCCCCTTATTTTCGACCATTTGAGTACAACGCTGGATGCAATGCAAGAAGCGTGCACAGTCGCGGGACAAGAAAGTTTTGACGCGTTATTGCGGCTGTTGCGGCCAGGGTGATGCGCAAAAATGGAGCGGCCTTCGCCCATCGGATCAACTGCCGCGCATCGGGCGTCCTGGAAAACAAGCAAATGCTTGAAATTTGTGCGCGTCTCGAAATTCACCCGAGGCTGAAGAGCGCGATGGCCGCGGCCGCCAGGCCAGCCAAGACCAGGAGCGACAGCATGGCGGCAGCGCTGGCGCGCGGACCGGCATCGGCAAGCTTGCGGATGTCGACCTCAAGGCCGAGGGCTGCCATCGCGACGACGGTGAGCCATGTGGCGGCGTGCGCGGCGCCGGCTGCCGCGGCATCCGGGATCATGCCACTGTTGCGGGCAACCGCAACGGCCAGGAACCCGAGAATGAACCAGGGAACAAAGTGCGCGAATGTCGCGAGCCGGGCGGGACGCTTGCCGGCAGCCGGGCTCGGCGCCAGCGGATGCGCTTCGCCCTCGCGGTTGATGATCGAGAAGCAAAGGACGACCGGGCCCAGCATCAGCACGCGGACGAGCTTGACCAGCGTGCCGACCTGCACGGAAAGCGCGCTGAACGGCGAGGCCGCCGCCAGCACCTGCGGCACCGCATAGACGGTCATGCCGGCCAACACCCCGAAGCCATAGGGCGACATGCCGAGCCAGCCGCCAATCAGGGGCAGCGTCAGGACGACGGCGATACCGAGGATCGCTGTAAAGGAGATAGCGGCGGCGACCTCATCGCCTTCGGCACCGATGGCCGGGGCGACGGCGGCGATCGCCGAATTGCCGCAGATGGCATTGCCGCAGGCGATCAGCGTCGCCATGCGCTTCGGCAGGCCGAGCAGCCGGGCGATGAGATACCCGGAGACGATAGAAAGAAAGACGATGCCGACGATTGCGGCGAGCAAAACCGGGCCGCTCGCCACGATCGCCTTGAAGCTGAGGCTGGCGCCGATCAGGACGATCGCCGCTTCGAGAAGCAGCTTGGAGGAGAAGCGGATGCCAGCCATCCAGCGGTCGCCGGGCGTCCAGACGGTGCGCACCAGCGCGCCGAGAAGGATGGCAATCACGAGCGCTTCCAGCCAGGGGCGGCCGGTCCAGCGCGCCTCGACCCGTTCGAGCACGAAGGCGGCGAATGCCACGATACAACAGAGGATCAGCCCTGGCGCAATGCGCGTCATGCGGGCAGCGAGGGTGGTCGGATGAGCGGGGAATGGGGAATGCGATCTGGACATGAACACAATCTAGTCCGATCGATAAATCAGTCTAACGGATTGTTCTTGTCAATCCGATCGATTTTTGCGATTGATTTTCCATGACACTCGATCAACTTCGCATCTTTGTGGCTGTCGCGGAGCGCCTGCATATGACGCGGGCGGCCGAAGCCATGAACGTCACGCAGTCCGCCGCCAGTGCCGCGATCGCCGCGCTGGAAACGCAGCACGACGTCAGGTTGTTCGATCGCATCGGCCGCGGGCTGGCACTGACGGAGGCGGGAAAGGCCTTTCTGCCGGAGGCGAAGGCCGTGCTGGCACGGGCGGCGGTGGCGACCGCCTGCCTCAACGACCTCTCGCATCTGCGCCGGGGGACGCTGGCGATCGCGGCCAGCCAGACGGTGGCGAGCTACTGGCTGCCGGTCCGTCTCGCCCGTTTCACCCATGACTATCCGCATATCGACGTGACGCTGACCGTGCGCAACACCGCCGTCGTCGCCGAGGCGGTCGAGGAGGGAACGGCGCAGCTCGGTTTCGTCGAGGGCAGGGTCGACGCGGAAAAGCTCGACCATCGCAGCGTGGCGGTCGATCGGATCGCCATCTACGCGCCGCCCCGTCACGCCCTTGCCGGCAGGCCTATCGATCTCGAAGCACTGCTTGCCGCACGCTGGGTGCTGCGCGAGGAAGGATCGGGCACGCGCGCCATGTTCCTGCAGTCGATGCGGGCGCAGGGTGCCGATACCGGCCAGCTGAAGGTCGAACTCGAACTTCCGTCGAACGAGGCGGTGTTGACGGCCGTCGAGAGCGGCCCTTTCGTCACTGCCGTTTCCAGGCTTGCGGCCCAGCCCTTCGTTGACAGCGGCCGGCTGGTCGAATTGCCGTTCGAGTTGGCCGAGCGCAGCTTCGAGCTGTTGACGCATCGCGATCGCCAGTTCAGCCGCGCGGCGCGGGCCTTCGTCGATCTGCTCTGACAGCCTCATCGGCAAAGGCGATTGCCATCCCATGCGGCTGGATTATCTATGGTGCGGACGCCTGAAACGGCGCCCGAGCCAGCTTTCGCGGGAGGAGCCAATGGCGTTCGAAATCGTCGAAAGACCGGCGCAGCGGATTGCCGGCGCCTTCTGGGAGGGAACCTTCGTCGAGGCGGCCGATGGCGCGGTGCGCCGGCTGATTGCCGAGATGCAGGAGCATCACCTGCGACTGCATCCGAACGACCATCCGACCCTCGTCGGCCTGTCCTGGAACGATCGGTCCGACGGTTTCCGCTATCTCGTCGGCTTCGTCGCGGAGATCGCGGAAGCGACCCGGCATCCCGGCCATGTCGACCTGCCATCGATGCGTTTCGCCAGTGCCATGCACCATCCTGACGACGGCGATGTCTTTGCGCATTATCGGCACATGTTCGAATGGATCGCGGCGGAAGGGCTCTCGGCCGATACCGCAAGGTTCGATTACCGCGAGGAGTACGAACCGGGTTTCGTTTCGCTGTCTCTGTCGTCGCTGCGGTTGATGGTTCCAATTCGCTGATCGTCATCATCAGAAAAATTGCTTTGACCATCAACGCGCCCGCGTCTATCGCGGCTGACCTTCCTTCGTGCGCTCGGATCGATCAATGACGCTCGCCCGCCTGGCACCTGCCATCTTCGTACTGCTGTGGTCGACCGGCTGGGTCGTCGCCAAATATGCGGCCGTCTATGCCGATCCGCTGACGTTTCTGGTGCTGCGCTACACGCTGGCGATCCTGCTGTTCATCGGCTTCTGTCTGGTGACGCAGGCGAAATGGCCGACATCCTGGAAAGCCACGGCTCATGCGGTGATCTCGGGCATGTTCCTGCACGGGCTTTACCTCGGCGCTGTCTGGTGGGCGATCGGGCAAGGTGTGCCGGCGGCGATCTCGGGCATCATCGCCGGGCTGCAGCCGCTGATGACAGCCGTTGCCGCCGCCGTCGTCATCGACGAGCAACTCAGCATGCAGCAGAAACTCGGGCTTGTTCTCGGCTTCTTCGGCATCGCCCTTGCCGTGCTGCCAAAGGTGCTGGTCCTCGACACCGGCGCGACGCCGATCCACCTGCTGCCCGTTGTCATCAACGTGCTTGGCATGGCCGCCGTCACCTACGGCACGCTCTACCAGAAGCGGCATCTGCAAAGCGGCGACATCCGCACGATCGCGGCGCTTCAGTATCTCGGCGCGCTGATCGTCACGATCCCGCTGGCGCTGATGCTGGAAGACCTGCACGTGACCTGGAACCTGCAGATCGTTGCCGCACTCGCCTGGTCGGTGCTGGGGCTTTCCATGGGCGCGATCGCGCTGCTGCTCTATCTCATCCGGCGCGGCCAGGTGTCGCGCGCGGCCTCGCTCATCTATCTCGTGCCGCCGCTCGCTGCCGTGCAGGCCTGGCTGTTCTTCGGCGAGGCGCTGACATTGCCGATGATCATCGGCACGGTCATTGCTGTTGCCGGCGTCTACCTCACCAACCGCAAGCAACGCGCATAAAAAACGGTGGGCCGAAGCGACCCACCGTTCTCGATTCTATATCTTCAGGCATTCCCGGACGAAGCCGCCTCACGCGGCTTGCCCGAAAGGCGCGTGCAGATCAGCCCTGCTGGCCGCGGTTGCCGCCGCCGGCGCCACGGCGCATGCCGCCCTGGCCGCCTTCGCGGCGCTCGCCGCCCTGGCCTTCAGGACGCGGGCCCTTGTTGCGCCATTCGCCCGGCTTCTGGCCGGGACGGCCGTGGTGCTTCTTGGGCTCGTGGTTGCGGTTGCCTTCCGAACGGCCGTCGGCATGGCCCTGGCCGGCCGGGCGCTGGCCACGGTGTTCGGCCTTCTGCGGACGGTCGTCGCGCAGCAGGTCGTCACCGGCAAAGCTGCTCGGGCCGAGTGCCGACTGGCGGGCCGGACGTTCGCGACGCGGACGACCTTCCTGACGCTGGCCGCCGCCGTTGTTGCCGCGGTTCTGGCCGTTGCCATTGCCGTTGCCGCGACCGCCGCGTCCCTTGGACGGACGGGCCTGGTCGGCCGGCGCTTCGCCGCTGGCGACGGCGATGTTGATGCCCATCAGCTTCTCGATGTCGCGAAGCAGGCGGATTTCGTCCGGCGCGCAGAACGCAATGGCGATGCCGTCGCGACCGGCGCGGGCGGTACGGCCGATGCGGTGAACATAGGCGTCCGGAACTTCCGGCAGGTCGTAGTTGTACACGTGGGTGACGCCGGGGATGTCGATGCCGCGGGCAGCGACGTCGGTGGCGACAAGCACGCGGATCTCGCCGTCACGGAACGCCTTCAAGGCGCGCTCGCGCTGGCCCTGGCTCTTGTTGCCGTGGATCGAGGCGGCCTTGAAGCCGACGTGGTCGAGATGCTTCATCAGCTTTTCGGCGCCATGCTTGGTGCGGCTGAAGATCAGCGACAGGCCGTCCGGGTTCTCGGTCAGGGTCTTTTTCAGGATGACCGTCTTCAGGTCCTTGCCGGGAACGAAGTGAACATACTGTTCGACCTTGTCGGCGGCCTTGCCCGGAGGCGTGACCTGCACCTTGACCGGGTCGGTCAGGTACTCGCCGGCGAGTTCGGCGATCAGCTTCGGCATGGTGGCCGAAAACAGCAGCGTCTGGCGGTTCTTCGGCACGAGCTTGGAGATCTTGCGCAGGTCATGGATGAAACCGAGGTCGAGCATCTGGTCGGCTTCGTCGAGCACGAGGTAACGACCCTGGGTAAGGGTCACGGCCTTGCGGTTGATGAGGTCGAGCAGGCGGCCCGGCGTTGCGACGAGGATATCCACGCCGCGGGCGAGCTGTTCGGTCTGCTTGTTGATCGAGACGCCGCCGACGACAACGCCGATCTTCAGCGGGGACTTCTTGACGAACAGCTTGAGGTTGGCGGCGATCTGGTTGACCAGTTCGCGGGTCGGGGCCAGCACCAGGGCGCGGATGTTGCGCGGGTCGGCACGCTTGCCGTCGGCAACCAGCTTTTCGATCATCGGCAGGCCGAAGGCGGCTGTCTTGCCGGTTCCGGTCTGGGCGAGGCCGATCAGGTCGTGGCCCTTCAATACGAGCGGGATGGCCTGTGCCTGGATCGGGGTCGGCTTTTCGAAGCCGTTGGCAGACAGGGTCTCCAGAATGTGTTCGGAAAGACCAAGATCTTTAAAGGTGGACAAATGCATATACCTTTTGGGGGCGCCAAACACATTCGCCGGAACCGCAGTCTGCTGTTCCGGTGTCGTTCGGCGTCAAGAACCCCGCGTGAATTGGGAACTTGTGGGTTAAGAAAAAGTCGTCAAGCGCCTGTGCTGTCGCCGCTTACGGCGTATGGGTGCGCTTTTCCTTCTTCACGGCTTTCTGTGTTGCCGAGGGCGCGCTCACGCGGCGGCCTGAAGGTGACGCTGGGCACCATGTCGTTGTTTTGGACGAAAAAGTCAAGGTCCATCTTTTCGCAGGTGCGAAATGGGGGGAGGTTCTTCGTCAACCGACAGGTGAAAATCGGCGTCGGCTGCCTCCTGGCCGTTGACGAGGATGACCACGCGATGGGCGCCGGGATAGTAACGGCGGGTTGTGATCGGGCGGATGGCGTGGCGCTTCTCGACCTCGATCGTCGCGCCCGGTTCCAGCGTCGCCGACGTCCATTTGAACACCTTGGGCGATGTGGTGCCGTTGGCCTTGCGATGGTGCACGGCGTAGTCGATCATGATCTTCTGGGCGGTCTTTTCAGTGTGCCTGACAGCCAGCTTGAAGACGAGGCTTTCGCCGAGCGCGATCTCCGACCGGTCGAGCGAGAAGGCGGCTTCGATGCCGGCCGGTGCGGCAAAGCCGAAGTTGGAAAGCGCCGCTCCATGGCCCTGTTTCAAGAGCGTTCGCGAGGCATGGCGCAGCAACTGCCGCCGTTCGGGCGAGGCCCCCGCCATGTGCCCGGCCACGAAACCTGCGACCAGATCGGGATGATCCTTGGCGATGTCGTTGAGGCTGTTGGCGACCGAGCGGCGGACATAATCTTCCGGGTCGTCGATCAGCGCCTTGAGGATCGGCAAGATCGGCTGGGGATCGCGAATGAGCTTCGGCAGCCGCATCGCCCAGGGCAGGCGGGGGCGGGTGCCCTCGCTCGCCAGACGGCGGACATGGTGATTGGCGTCGGTCACCCATGAGCCGATGATGGCAAGCGCCCGATCCTGATCGCGGTCGATGAAGACGCGGATGCCGAACTCGGAGGTGAAGTGCGGTGTCAGTGCGCGCAGCAATGACAGGGACAGCTCGAAATCATCGATCCCGCGGGCTGCGACATATTGCGTGACGGGCAGCAGGGCCCAGCCGCTGAGGCCGGACCGGCCATTGGAAGGCAGGCAGTCTGCGAGGGCGGCGGCCGCTTGCGGAAAGGACTGCGGCAGGGTTGCGATCAAGGCGTCGCGGATTTGCAGCGATCGTTGCATCAATTCCAGCGCCTCGAGCCCGTCGCCGGCGAGCGCCTCGAACCTTGCGCGCTCGAAGGCCGGGCAGGCGGCGTCCAGGCGATCGGCAATCGCGGCGACAACGCCCGGGTGCAGCAGGTTTTTCAGTGGTTCCGCCATCGCCGGATCGTCTTTCTGCTCAGATCTGTTGCTCGACCGCAAAATGCTGCATCAGCATTACCGCGCTGATGGACGCCATGTAAGGGGCGAAATCCGGATCTCGGCGCACACGTTCGCCGGCCGATTTGGCAGCATCGAGCGTTTCCCATTCGACAAGATCGGCGAGCATGCCGGGCGTTTCGCACGAGCCGACGGCGCGCCACGAAATGAAGCCTGGATAGTTCGAAACGGCGCGCATCGCCCGATGCCGCGCGGCCAGGGCCGCCGGCCGGTCCGCGACGATGCAGACGGCGAGTTCGAGGATGCTTTCGGTGGTCATGTCATGCTCCTGTTGTTTGCCGCTTGACTTAAGCACAGTGCAACTGACAGCCTTATGGCCACTACCTCACCAGCCCTCGACAGGACCACGCCCATGAGACCGGCCGACCGGCTGTTTCGAATCATCCAGCTCATGCGGGCGACCGGCCGGGCGATGACAGCGCAGGAGATCGCCGAGAAGATGGAGGTGGCGCGCCGCACCATCTATCGCGACATGGAACACCTGATGGCTTCGGGTGCGCCGATCGATGGCGAGCGCGGTGTCGGCTACCTGCTGCGCGAGACATTCGACGCGCCGCCGCTCGCCTTCACCTTCGAACAACTGGAAGCACTCGCCTTCGGCGCGCGGGCGGTGCAGATGCTTGGTGATAGCAGGCTGGCGCAGGCCGCGCGCGAGGCGATGGACAAGATCGAGCATGGGCTTCCGCCCGAACACGTCAGCCGCCTGCGCAGCGCCCCGATCCGCGCTTTCCGCTCGGCGCTGCAGCCGCAGACGCCCCCTGTGCTCGGCGACCTGCGCCGGGCGATCACGGATGAGCGCAAGGTGACGATGGCCTATCAAAGCCTCGCCGACCAGAGCTCTGAGCGCACCGTCTGGCCGCTGGGCTTGAGCGTCTTCGGTCACCACTGGCTTTTGACCAGCTGGTGCGAGCTGCGCCAGGATTTTCGCGATTTCAGGGTGGATCGCATTTTGTCGATGAAGGTCGAGCGCGAGCATTTCGAACCTTCGCCGGAGCGCAGCTTCGAGGCTTATCTCGCGCGCATGTAGGCGGCGGGCACACCAAAAAAGTGCACATTGATGTCGAAATGCATGGAACCGGATCGGGTTTCATCCGTTTCTATTACGGGCCCATTCTGGCCTGCCCACGAGCAACATCATTTCATGGGAGACAATCGTGCAAAACCGGACTTGGATACTGGCCGCGGATGGCAACACGGCGCGCTTCGTCAAGGGCGTCAACCTGCGGAAGGACGAACGTCAGCACCCGGAGGAGGAGGTGATCCATACCGATCCCAAGCGTGCCCAGGACATCATGGCCGACAAGCCGGGGCGCAGCCATTCATCGGTCGGTCACGGCCGCTCGGCGATGGAATACAGCAGCGATCCGGTGCGCGAGGAAAAACATCGCTTTGCCGCCGATGTGGCCAGCAAGCTGGAAGGTTATCTGAACGACAACGCCTTCGACAGCCTGGTGATTTGCGCGGCGCCAAAGACGCTCGGCGATTTGCGCAAGCTGCTTTCAGCACATGTGAAGCAGAAGACCGTTGCCGAAATCGATCGCAATTGCGTCACCGTCCCGATCGAGCAACTGATCGCGACCGCCCGGTCGGCCGTTTATCCCTGACGTTTTTTCAGACACCTACCTATGTGGCGTCCCGTCAGAAATCGGTCGGGACGCCGCCTTCCTGCTTGCGCCTGGCGACGAAGGCATCGAGCTCGTCCTCGATCGCCGGGTCGAGCGGCGGCCGTTCGTATTCGTTGAGCTTCTGCTTGAAGACGCGGTTGGCGTGGTCATAGGTCGTCGGCCGGCCCGCCTCCGTCCAGGTCTCGAAATTGCGCCAGTCCGACAGGATCGGTGAATAGAACGCGGTCTCGTAGCGCTGCAGCGTGTGCAACGTGCCGAAATAGTGCCCGCCCGGGCCGACATCGCGCACCGCATCGAGCCCGAGCGCGTCCTCGCTGACGTCGAGCGGCGTCAGGAATTCCGCCACCATCTGCAGCATGTCGACATCGAGGATGAATTTTTCGAACGAGGCGGTCAGTCCGCCTTCGGTCCAGCCGGCGGCATGCATGATGAAATTGCCGCCGCCTTGCGTCAGCGCCCAGAGCGACAGCGCCGACTCGTAGGCGGCCTGGGCGTCGAGCGTGTTGGCGGCGTTGGTGTTGGAGGTGCGATAGGGGATGTTGTAGCGGCGGGCCAGCTGGCCGCCGGCGATCACGGCCTTCATGTATTCGGGCGTGCCGAAGGCGGGTGCGCCGGTCTTCATGTCGACGTTCGAGGTGAATCCGCCATACATGACAGGCGAACCGCGCCGCACCATCTGGGTGAAGGCGATGCCGCAGAGCGCCTCGGCATTCTGCTGCACCAGGGCACCGGCGATCGTCACCGGCGCCATGGCACCCGCAAGCGTAAACGGCGTGATGACGACGACCTGATTGCGCGAGGACATTTCGATGATGCCCTGCAGCATCGGTCCGTCGAGGCGCAGCGGCGAGGACGTGTTGATGATGGTGAACAGCGACGGCTCGCGCTCCATCTGCTCCATCGATATGCCGCGGCCGATGCGGGCGATCTCGATGCCGTCCGTGTTGCGCTGGCGGCCGAGCGAATAGACGTGAAAGACCTTGTCGGTGAGCTTCACCATATCGGACAGGCAGTCGAGGTGCCGAACCGAGGCATGAAGGTCGACGGGCTCGACCGGGTAGCCGCCGGTCGTGTGGATGATGTCGTAGGATTGGGCGAGCTTTACCAGCTTGCGGAAATCCTCCTGGTTGCCGGTGCGACGGCCGCCTTCGCGATCGGCCACGAACGGCGCACTGGCGATCTGGGCAAAGACCAGATTGTTGCCGCCGATGGCAACGTTGCGGGCGGGATTTCGGGCATGCATGGTGAAGGAGGCGGGGACGGAAGCGATCATGTCCATGATCAGCCCGCGATCGAAGCGGACGCGGTCGGTGCCGGGGGTGACATCGGCGCCTGCCGCCCTCATGCGCTCGCGCGCTTCGGGCAGGATCACATCCATGCCGATCTCTTCCAGGATCGTCAGCGACGCCTCGTGGATCGCCTCGAGCGCATCTTCCGAAAGCACTGCGGATTTGCTCTGGGTGTTGACGAGGTTGAGATATTTGCCGCCCGTGGACTTTCGCGTGCGATCGCCGCCGCGTCCGCCGGGCCTGCGCCGCCGCTCAAGCGGGGAGGAGGTGTCACTTGCTGCAGCATCCGGAAACTGATCGTCTTTCATGAGAAACCCACCGCGTTGCCGATGGATTTCTGTCGCAGATTTTTGGGCCCGATGCCCCCGCCATTTGCGACAGTTCAGTTCTCTGGTGGAGTAAAGGCCGTGAAAACGCGGCGCTCAGCGCCAAGTCAGGCCTTGTCGCCGCGTAGCATTTCGCGTTTGCCGGCAAAGCCCTTCTGCCTCTCGACGACAAAGCCTGCCGCCTGCAGATTGCGGCGCACGAAGCCGGCGGCGGCATAGGTGGCGAAGCTGCCGCCGGACGCGGTCCGGTCGAATGCAAGCTGCATCAGCTCTTCCGACCACATGTCGGGATTGCGCGATGGCGCAAAGCCATCGAGGAACCAGGCGTCGAAGCACTCGGTTGCCTGGGGGAGGCTCTCCAGCGCCGGGCCGCAGACGACGGTGAGACGAACGCCGTCGCCGAAATCGATCTCGATCCTGCCGTCGCTCGCAGCCGGCCAGCGGGCGGAAAGGGCAAGCCGTTCCGTGTCGATCTCCGGCCAGTGGGCAAGCGCGCGCGAGATTTCTTCCGCCTGCATCGGAAAGCGCTCGAAGCTGACGAAATGAAGCGTGCCACCTGTCGCGGCCAGCTTCCACTGCCGCCAGGTTTCGCAAAAATTGAGGCCGGTGCCGAAGCCCAGTTCGCCGATCGTGAACGCGCCGCCCGAAGCCCAGCGTTCGGGCAGGCCGTTGCCGGACAGAAAGACGTGCCCGCATTCCAGCCGACCATCGGTGCGGCAATAAAAGTGATCGCCAAATTCGCGCGAATAAGGCATATCGCCCTCGTGCCAATCGAGGCTTTGATGGGCCGGGGGCTGGTTCGGTTCTGCGGCGGATCCTGTCATGCGATGGCGATAATCCCGCCACCGGAGAAGGTCAATCGATGAGCGAAGTTTTGATCGTCGGCGGCGGCATCATGGGGCTGTGGGCAGCCCTCACGGCGGTGCGCGCGGGCATGAGCGTCTGCCTGGTCGAAGAGCGCCAAATCGGCGCCGGCGCCAGCGGCGGCATCCTCGGCGCGCTGATGCCGCATATGCCCGACAAATGGAACGCCAAGAAACAATTCCAGTTCGATGCGCTCGTGTCGCTCGAAAGCGAAGTCGCAGCGCTCGAGGCCGAAACCGGCCTTTCCGCCGGCTACCGTCGAAGCGGCAGGATCATGCCGCTTGCCAAGCCGCATTTGCGCGAGATCGCGTTGCGTCACGAACAGGATGCGCTGCAGAACTGGCGAGCGGGTGATCGTCAGTTCTTCTGGCACGTGCAGGATGCGGTTCCCTCCGGCTCGCTGGGTGCGGAAGCGGCGGCCCACGGACTTGTGCTCGATACACTTGGTGGCCGGCTTGCCCCGCGCCAGATGCTGACGGTCCTGCGCGCCGCGCTGGCGCATGCGCCGAACGCGCGGATCGTCGTGGGGGCCCGCGTTCGGGCCATTCATCCCGGACGGGGGCGAGCCGAACTGACCGACGGTACCGAAATCGCCTTCGGCCACTGCGTGCTTGCCGCGGGCGTCGGCAGCTTCCCGCTGATCGACGCGCTTTGCGGACCTCTGCGCGAACCGAGTGGCACAGGGGTCAAGGGCCAGGCGGCGCTGCTTCTCGCCGATGTGGATCCGCAACTGCCCGTCATCTTCACCGACGGCGTCTATATCGTCGCCCATGACGACGGACACGTCGCCGTCGGCAGCACGAGCGAAAACCGATACGCCAATCCGCTGTCGACGGATGAACTGCTGACCGAGTTGCTTGGACGCGCCGAGGTGCTGGTCCCGGCGTTGCGTGGCGCCGAGATGGTGGAGCGCTGGGCAGGGATCCGGCCGAAATCGGCCGGCCGGGAGCCGATGGTCGGTCGCCATCCGGATCACGCCAACCTGTCGATCCTGACAGGCGGCTTCAAGGTGAGCTTCGGCATTGCCCACCGCCTTTCGCGCTTCGTCATCGACGAGATCGCCGGCCGACCGACGATCGACATCCCCGATTCCTTCTTGTGCCGGAATCACATAGCGGCCCTTCGCGAGAAACATCTTTAAGCCGCGAGCATGAAAAAGGCTCCGCCACCGGCGGAGCCCCATAATCCTGGCGGCAGGAATGACCGACCGTTACATCCAGTAGGGCGGCACGCCGTAATAATCGTAGACCCGGCGTCCGTTCTCGGCGTTCCAGTCGTACTCTTCGGTGCCGTGATATTTCGGCGCCTTTTCGACCTGTTCGCGAGTCACGTCAGTACGATAGCCGCCGAGGTTCTCGTCATAGGTCAGCTTCGCCCAGGGCAGGGGATAGTGGTCTTCGCCGATGCCGAGGAAGCCACCGAAGCCGAGCACGGCATAAGCCACGCGACCGCTGCGTTTTTCGATGATCACGCGCTCGATCGAGCCGATGTGCTTGCTGTCGGCGCCATAGACCTTCGTGCCTTCAACCTTGTCGCTGGCGATCAGGTCGTGGGTTTCCTTGATCCTGGCGTCCTGAAGGTTCGCATTGTGATAGGTCACGCTTCTTCTCCATCGTTGTTTGCTACCTCTGTGGAACGGCTGGTCGGCGTGATGGTTCCGAAAAAATCGACGGATCGACGGCAGGTGGATCGTGCGGTTTTGCCCCGCGCGCTTCGTCAATCTGTCACGCAAATCACCTAAGACGCGGGGCATGGAGCGCCGCGTTTCCCGTTGGCGGGCATTGCGGAAGCTCTTTGGTTTTGAGCCAGTGCCGTGCCTTGGCGACGATTGTGGTCGCCGGCCCGCACCGGCACGGATTTCCGGAGCATGCGCATGCGCTACGCCATTTGTTTCACGCCGCCGATGGCCGATCCGCTTTCCACGGTTGCCGCCAGCTGGCTCGGTCGCAATGTCTATTCCGGGGAGCCGGCCGAACCGGCGTCAATTTCGGGGCTGACCACGTCCGAGATTGCCTTCCATACCGCGGTTCCGCGTCGCTTCGGCTTCCAGGCGGTGGTGATGTCGCCCTTCAGGCTCAGCCCTGACATGGATGAGGCGCAGCTTTTGAAAGCTCTGATGCACTTTGCCAGCGCCCAGACGCCGTTCGAGATCGAGCGGCTCGAAGTGGCGCGGCTCGGTTCGTGCTGGGGGCTGATGCCGCAGATCCCCAGCACCGCGATGCATCTGCTTGCCGCCAGCGTCATCCAGGAGTTCGACCCGTTCCGGGCGCCGCTGAGCGAAGACGACATCGAGCGCTCGGACCCCGACCGGTTGTCGGCGCCGCAGTTTTCCAATCTGCATCGCTGGGGAAACCCGCATGTGATGGATGAGTATCGCTTCCACATGATGCTGACCGGGCCGCTCAACCAGGATGCATTGCGCCGCATCGAGGCGCCGCTGCGGGGTCTGTTCGAACCCTGCCTGGCGCAGCCCTTGACGATCGGCAGTCTGGCGCTGTTCGTCGAACAGGAATCGGGTGCGCCGATGCGCGTGCACTCGCAGCACCCGCTCGGCAAGATTTCCGCGTCCAAGCGAGCTGACCGGATCAAGCGGGGAACGCTTGACGCGACACTTGCGCCGAGCCCAATTCCGCCTCTGTCGCGGATGGTGGCCGCGCTGATGGCGGGCCGCTAACCGTCTGCACTGACGTCATTTTGTCTCGACAATCCGGTCGGCAATGATACCGTTCCGGAAAATTCGAAGGGTGATTTGATGTCTGAGACTACCTATGCACGCGACCTCGTCGGCTATGGCCGCAACCCGCCCAAGGCAAACTGGCCGGGCGATGCGCGGATCGCCGTTCAGTTCGTCCTCAACTACGAAGAGGGTGGCGAAAGCTGCATCCTCGATGGCGACCCGGCGTCGGAAAGTCTTCTTTCTGAGATCGTCGGCGCGCAGCCCTGGCCGGGCCAGCGCAACCTCAACATGGAATCGATCTACGAATACGGGTCCCGCGCCGGTTTCTGGCGGCTCTGGCGTATGTTCACCAGCCGCGACGTGCCGTTGACGGTCTATGGCGTGACGCAGGCGATGGCGCGCAACCCGGAAGCGGTTGCCGCCATGAAGGAAGCGGGCTGGGAAATTGCCAGCCACGGTCTGCGCTGGCTCGAATACAAGGATTTCCCCGAAGAGGTGGAACGCGAGCACATCCGCGAGGTGGTGCGGCTGCACACGGAGCTCACCGGCGAGCGTCCGCTCGGGCTTTACCAGGGCAAGCCGTCGAACAACACGCTGAAGCTGGTGCTGGAAGAGGGCGGGTTCCTCTATTCCAGCGACAGCTATGCCGACGAACTGCCCTACTGGGTGCCGGGGCTTGCGGCCGACAAGCCGCATCTGATCATCCCCTATACGCTCGACGCCAATGATATGCGCTTTGCGACCAACCAGGGCTTCAACTCCGGCGATCAGTTCTTCACCTATCTCAAGGACACGTTCGACGTGCTCTACGAGGAAGGCAAGGCGGGCGACGCCAAGATGATGAACATCGGCCTGCACTGCCGCCTGGTCGGCCGTCCGGGACGCGCTGCGGCGCTCGCACGTTTCGTCGACTACGTCCTGTCGCATGACAAGGTCTGGGTGCCCAGGCGCATCGATATCGCCCGCCACTGGTACGAACACCACAAGCCGGAAGGGGCTCTCTGATGTCCGATCGCGACGCCTTCGTCAGCCGCTTCGGCGGCGTGTTCGAGCATTCTCCCTGGGTTGCCGAACGGGCCTACGACCGGGCGGCCGCGAGCGGACTTTCAGCCGGCAATGTGCATTCGGCCCTTTGCCAGGCCTTTCGCGCGGGATTGCCGCGCGAGAGGCTCGCTGTGCTGCGGGCACATCCGGATCTCGCCGGCAAGCTCGCTGTCGCCGGCAAGCTGACGGCGGACTCCACCGCCGAACAGGCGTCGGCCGGCCTCGATCGCCTTTCGGCCGAGGAGCATGCCCGCTTCACGGCGCTCAACGAGGCCTATACGCAGAAGTTCGGCTTTCCCTTCATCATCGCCGTCAAGGGTCTGACGAAGAACGATATTCTCGCCTCGTTCGAAAGGCGCATTGACAATTCGACCGAAGAGGAATTTGAGACCGCCTGTGCGCAGGTGGAGAAAATCGCTCGTCTGCGGCTGCAATCCATGCTTCCAGGAGACGAAAATGCCTGACTTGCCCGTTCGCACTCTGCTCTCGCCGCTATGGAGGGTAGTCGAACCGGATCATGCCAAACCCGCCGGCAGCAACAGCCGCGGGGTCATTGCCTGATGTCGCGCATTCTTTCGATCGAACCCCTGACGCAGGATGCGTTCGCCCCCTTCGGCACGGTCATCGAG
Organism: Hyphomicrobiales bacterium; assembly: GCA_900469625.1. Taxonomy (GTDB): domain Bacteria; phylum Pseudomonadota; class Alphaproteobacteria; order Rhizobiales; family Rhizobiaceae; genus Ensifer. Next base: position 137,156 of record UBXV01000008.1, on the reverse strand, counting down.
GCTGACCCGGCGTCGATGCGCTTTATCAACGGTGGCAACACCGAGCGCTTCCACGGCCTTGCGCGCGCCGATGTCACCGGCGAGGGCGCCAATGTCATCATCAACATCTTTCGCGGACAGCCACGGCCCTTCCCCTATTCGGTCGCAATGATGGAACGGCATCCCCTTGGCAGCCAGAGCTTCTCTCCGCTCGACGACCGGCCCTGGCTGGTGGTCGTCGCCGAGGACGAGGGCGGCAAGCCGGGCGCGCCGCGGGTGTTCCGGGCGCATGGTCGCCAAGGCGTCAATTACGGCCGCAATGTCTGGCATCATCCGCTGATGACGGTGGGCGCTGTCAACGACTTCATCGTCGTCGACCGCGAGGGGCCGGGCAACAATCTCGAAGAGTATTTCTACGAAGAGCCTTTCGTCATCGAAAGCGCAATCTGAAGGAAGAGACGCGATGAGCAGCACCGGCCGCCTGACCACCCATGTTCTCGACACAGCACTCGGCAAACCCGCCGAAGGCCTGCGTATCGATCTCTATTGGCTCGAGGGCAATCAGCGGCAACTGATGCGCACCGTGCACACGAACAGCGACGGCCGCGTCGACGGACCGATGGTCGAGGGCGCCGGCTTCATGGCCGGCAGCTATGAGCTGGTGTTTCATGCTGGCGACTATCTGCGCCGCATCGGCACGGATTTGCCGGAGCCGGCCTTCCTCGACCTGATCCCCTTGCGCTTCGGCATCGCCGATCCGGGCAGCCACTACCACGTGCCGCTGCTGCTTTCGCCCTACGGCTATTCCACCTATCGCGGCAGTTGACGGCGATGCAATGGAGACGGTGCGAGAGGTAATTGATGCACTCTGGGCTTCAGCTCCGTTCAGACTACGCTCACTCCCCGGAAGGGTTGTCTGAGCTGACAAAGCTCATACGCGATGTGTTCGGGGTCGACATTTCTCCGCTGAACACGCTGGGTCACGATCCGAGCGTTGTTGCGTTTGGTTGGTGGCGCGGCGGCGAGCTGGTCGCAAATGTCAGTCTTTACCAGCGCCAGCTTTGGCTTTCGGGCGAGCAGGTTCGGGCTTATGGCGTGCAGTCCGCCGCTGTCAGACCCGAATTGCGTGGCCAAGGATTGTTCCGCGACCTCATGCATCGCGCTCTCGACTATGCCGACGCTCGGGTCAGCCTGGTGACCCTTGCCACTGGCACGCCGAACCTCTACGCGCCTTTCGGCTTTCGATCGGTTCGCGAATCCGTCTTCAGCGGAATTTTACCTTTAGAGCAGCGTCCGTCAAAATCCCGGCGGCTTTCGCTGACGAGCAAAGCAGATGTGACGCTCCTGCTCGATCTCTTCGCGCGTCGGGTTCCGACTTCTCTCCTGGCTGCCGCCTGCGATCATCCCGCACTTTTCATGCTGAAGGCCGTCGAATGTCCGGAGATCGAGCTGATACATCTCTTCGATCTCGATGCCGTTGTCGCAGTCAAAGGCCACGATCAAGCGCCCGTGACATTGCTCGATGTCGTGGCGCCTTCCATACCTTCGCTGGAGGATATCGCTGCCGCATTGGGTTATGACGGAGCGCGCATCGATGTGCATTTGACACCGGACCGGCTTGGATGGGCGCCAGAAGAAAACGTGCCGGTCGATACCGGGTGCATGGTACGAGGGCCATATCCACCCGAAGGACGACCGTTAATGTTGTCGAGCATGAAAGTATAGCGCGCCATTGCGGCCGGAAGGCCAGCCCGCCGCCGAATTCCCATGCAAACAATCCGGAGCCGCCGGCTGGCCGGCGCGCGATCAATCCGCCAGAATGCTGCGATCGACGTCGTTGATATCGCGCTTGCCGCAGAGTGCCATGGTGATGTCCATCTCCTTGCGGATGATTTCCAGCGTCTTCGTTACACCCTCCTTGCCCATGGCGCCGAGGCCGTAGAGGAAGGGGCGGCCGATATAGGTGCCCTTGGCGCCCATGGCCACGGCCTTCAGCACGTCCTGGCCGGAGCGGATGCCGCCGTCGATGTGCACCTCGATCTGGTGGCCGACCGCGTCGACGATGCGCGGCAGCATGCTGATCGAGGAATGGGCGCCGTCGAGCTGGCGGCCGCCGTGGTTGGAGACGATGATGGCGTCGGCGCCGGTCGCAGCCGCCATCTTGGCGTCTTCCGGATCGAGGATGCCCTTCAGGATCAGCGGACCGCCCCAGCGCTCCTTGATCCACTCGACGTCCTTCCACGACAGCTGCGGGTCGAACTGTTCAGTCGTCCAGGCGCCGAGCGAGGAGAGGTCCGTAACGCTCTTGGCGTGGCCGACGATGTTGCGGAAGGTGCGGCGGTTGGTGCCGAGCATCTTCATGCACCAGCCGGGCCGCGTCGCCATCTGCCAGAGGTGCTTGGGGGTGAGCTTCGGCGGCGCCGACAGGCTGTTTCGTAGATCCTTGTGGCGCTGGCCGAGGATCTGCAGGTCGAGCGTCAAGACCAGCGCCGAGCACTTGGCAGCCTTGGCGCGGTCGATGAGATTGAGCACGAACTCGCGCTCGCGCATGACATAGAGCTGGAACCAGAAGGGCTTGGTCGTGACCGAGGCGACGTCCTCGATCGAGCAGATGCTCATGGTCGACAGCGTGAAGGGAACGCCGAAGGCCTCGGCTGCCTGGGCCGCCAGCATTTCGCCATCGGCGTGCTGCATGCCCGTCAGCCCCGTCGGCGCCAGCGCCACCGGCATCGACACCTTCTGGCCGATCATGGTGGTCTCCAGCGAACGGTCGCTCATGTCGACCAGCACCCGCTGACGCAGCTTCACCTTGGCGAAATCTTCCTCGTTGGCGCGATAGGTGCCCTCGGTCCAGGCGCCGCTATCGGCGTAGTCGAAGAAGAGCTTCGGTACGCGGCGCTTGGCAAGGGCCTTGAGGTCGCTGATTTCGAGGATTTGCGTCATGGAAACGGCCTTCATCTGAAAAGCGGGGTCAGAGCGGGTTGCCGGGGAAGTCGCGCACGCCTGCTCGAGGACTGACGTCACAGCCCTTACCATGTTTGCCGAAGGCTTGTTAATAGCGTCAACGAAAAGAGGTCAATTTTTTTGACCTCTTTTCGTTTTGCGAGAAAATCAGGCGGCTTTGAGCGCCGACTTGGCCGGTCTTCCCGCCACATAGGTCTCGACGATGGAACGGTCGTCGCCCATGGTTTGCAGCAGGAAAAGCTCGTCGGAAAGCGAGTTGACCACTTCTGCTCTGAGCGCCATCGCCGGCGTTGCCGCCATGTCGAGCACGATGAAGTCGGCGTCGGTGCCGGCCTCGAGCGTGCCTATGCGGTCGACCAGCGACAGTGCCTCGGCATTGCCACGGGTCATCATGAAGAAGCTGTCGAACGGGTTCAGCCGCTCGCCCTGCAGCTGCAGGATCTTATAGGCCTCGTCCAGCGTCTTCAGCATGGAATAGCTGGTGCCGCCGCCGATGTCGGAGGCGACCGAGGTGCGAACCGGCTTTTGCCGCCGGTTGAGCGCGCGCAGCGGGAAGAGGCCGGAACCGAGGAAGAGGTTGGATGTCGGGCAGAAGACCGCGACCGATCCGGTCTCGCTCATCACATCCGCCTCGCGCTCGGAGAGGTGGATGCAGTGGCCGAACAGGCTCTTCGGGCCAAGCAGGCCGTAGCGCGCATAGACGTCGGTATAGTCGATGGCTTCAGGGTAGAGTTCGCAGGTGAACGCGATCTCGTCGCGGTTCTCCGACAGATGCGTCTGCACGTGCAGGTCCGGGAATTCGCGCACCAGCGACCGGGCGACGTCCATCTGCTCCGGTGTCGAGGTGATGGCAAAGCGCGGCGTGATGGCCACATGGTTGCGGCCCTTGCCGTGCCAGTCGCGGATCACGGCCCGGGTCTCGTCGTAGCTCATCTCCGGCGTGTCGAGCAGCCCTTGCGGGGCGTTGCGGTCCATCATCACTTTTCCGGCGATCATGCGCATGTCGCGCCGCAGCGCCTCGGCGAAGAAGGCGTCGGCCGATGCCTTGTGTACCGAGCAATAGGCGGCCGCCGTCGTCGTGCCGTGGCGGACCATCTCGTCGAAGAAGCGGTCGGCGATACGCTCCGCATGGGCAGTCTCGACAAAGCGGCATTCCTCGGGGAAGGTGTAGGTATTTAGCCATTCCAGGAGGTTGGCGGCATAGGACGCCATCACCTGCATCTGCGGAAAATGCAGGTGGGTGTCGATGAAACCGGGCACGATCAGATGCGGGCGATGATCGATCTCGACGACATCATCGCCAGCCTCCGCCTTTACGCGCGCATAGGCGCCGGACGCCTTGATCACGCCGCCTTCGACCAGCAGCGCGCCATCGGCCTCATAGACATAGGCGGCGCTGTCGTCGATGGAGAGGGGCGCGCGATGAAAGCTCAAGAGGCGGCCGCGGATGAGCGTCGATGTCATTGTGTCTTGCCTTCCTCGACGGCGCTTTCGAACCAGGCGGTCAGCAACTGGCGCTCGTCCGTCGTCATGTCAGTTATGTTGCCAGGCGGCATGGCGTGGCTGCGCCCCGCCTGGATATAGATTTCGCGGGCGTGGGCGGCAATCTCCTGATCGCTTTCGAGCACAACGCCTTTCGGTGCCCGCACGATGCCCTCGTAGACCGGCTCGGCCGCATGGCACATGGAGCAGCGGGTCGAGATCGCGTCCTTGACCGCGGGGAAATGCGCGTTCTGCGCGAACCGGGCAAAGACCGGGGCGATCTCGGCCTTCTCCTCGCCGGTCAGCACCTTCGGCACGGTCGACAGCCACATGATCAGGATGAAGATGAGGGCGGTGGCAAGCCAGGTCCAGGTGGGCCTGCCCTTGCGTGCATGGGTGGTGTTGAACCAGTGGCGGATGGTGACGCCCATCAGGAACACCAGGGCTGCGATGATCCAGTTGAAGGCGGTGGCAAAGGCCAGCGGATAGTGGTTCGACAGCATGAAGAAGATGACCGGCAGGGTCAGGTAGTTATTGTGCAGCGAGCGCTGCTTAGCCTGCGCGCCGAGCTTCGGGTCCGGCGTGCGGCCGGCGATCAGGTCGGCAACCACGATCTTCTGGTTGGGGATGATAAGGAAGAAGACGTTGGCCGACATGATGGTCGCGGTGAAGGCGCCCAGATGCAGGAAGGCGGCACGGCCGGTGAAGACCTGGGTATAACCCCAGGCCATGATCACCAGCGCCACGTAGAGAAGCCCCATCAGGCCCCAGGTGTTCTTGCCCAACGGCGACTTGCACAAGAGGTCGTAGAAGATCCAGCCGATGCCCAGCGAGGCGAGCGAGATCAGGATGGCCGTAGTCGCCGAGATGTCGAGCACATGGCGGTCGATCAGGAAAAGATCGGCGCCGCCGTAATAGACGAGACAGAGCATGGCAAAGCCCGAAAGCCACGTGACGTAGGATTCCCATTTGAACCACGTCAGGTGCTCCGGCATCGAAGCGGGCGCCACGAGGTATTTCTGGATGTGATAGAAACCACCGCCATGCACCTGCCATTCCTCGCCATAGGCACCCACCGGCAGGTGATCGCGCTTCACGAGACCGAGGTCGAGCGCGATGAAGTAGAAGGATGAGCCGATCCAGGCGATGGCGGTGATGACGTGCAACCAGCGCACGGCAAAGGCCAGCCATTCCCAGGCGATGGCAAACTCGTACATTCGGGGTCCCCTTTATTCTCTCCGTCAGTGCACCTTGCGCAAAAACCGGGAGTTGGGGAAGGGGGAGCATGGCGCCGCGGGCGTGTTTTGCCCTGTTCGCGACGATTTCACGGCGAAATCGTCGCGAAGATAAACCTTATGGATTCTAAGGGGTTACCGTTAGCGCGCCGACGCTTTCCTGCGCTCTTCTACCCAATCGGCTCCGAACTGCATCGACGGGCAGAGTTCGGAGAGTATCCAGTCGCGGAAAATGCGGATCTTCGGGGTGTTGCGGCGGGCATGCGGGTAGGCGAGCCAGTAGTCGCAGCCGTCGCTGCAGCGCAGGTCGAAAGGCTGGTAGAGCCGGCCAAGCGCCACGTCGTCGCCGTAGAATTCCGGCGTCAGGATCGCCACGCCCTGGCCGGCGATGGCAGCGCGCGCCTCGAAGGATTGTGCCCCAAGACGGCTCGTCGGCCGACCTTCGAGATCCGGATCCTTGACGCCGGCTGCGGCAAACCAGAGCCGCCACCAGGGATCGCCGGCATCGATGATCCGGAGCTTGAGGAGATCACGCGGTTCGTGGATGCCGCCGACGGTTTCGGCAAGCGCCGGGCTCAGCATCGGGCTGAACTCGACACGCATCAGCGGATGGGTGTCGAGACCGGGCCAGACGCCGGCGCCGGAGCGGATGGCGAGATCCGTGGATTCCTTGGCAAAATCGACGAGGTTGTCGTTGGTGTCCAGGCGCACGGCGATGGTGGGATGAGCGAGCTGAAACGAGCCGATGTTGCGGGCGAGCCATTGCGAGGCGAAGGTCGGGGTCGAGCTGATCAGAAGGGTGCTGTCGATGTCGCCGCGCGCCGAGGAGACGGCTTCCTGCAGCATCTCGAAGGCTTCCGTTACCCGTGGCGCCAGCCTCTGGCCGACATCGGTGAGCGCGATCTGGCGCGGGCGGCGCAGGAACAGCGGCTCGCCGACGTTTTCCTCGATCAGCTTGACCTGGTAGCTGACGGCGGTCTGGGTCATGCCCAGCTCTTCGCCGGCCCTGGTAAAGCTGCCGAGCCGGGCGACGGCTTCGAACACCCGGAGCGCATTCAGCGGAAACTGCTTGGACATCTTCATGGATAAGCTCTCTTGATGCATGCAGACGGATGTTCGATTGGATTGCAATCCTCTTCCACGGCATCCTGCAAGTCAACTTCCCAAGACGAACAGGTGATCAAAATGACTTGCGACGTTATCGAACATACTGAAAGGAAACCGTTTCTTTCGCTGGATGCGGTCGTGCGGTTCACATCCTCCCTGTTTCGTGGCGCGGTTGCCGCCAAGCCGGTGCTCGATGTCAACGCGCTGTCGGACTACATCAAAAGAGACATAGGTTTCATGGATGGCCGCGGTCCCTACGGAGACGATGCCGAGGCACAAAAGAATGCTCGCCGCCTCTTCAACAGCGATGAGCTGACCCGCATCTGACTGGACTTCTTGAGAGCGCCGCGCATCCGAGAGGATGCGCGGCGTTCGCATGTTTCAGAGCGATTGCCGCAGGCGTTCCGCCACCATGACAAACCTGATGGGTTCCCTTGGATCAACTCAGGCAATTGACGCCGTCTTGCGCTCTTCCACCCATTCGGCCCCGACCTTCTTCGACGGGCAGAGCTCGGAGAGTATCCAGTCGCGAAAGAGGCGGATCTTCGGGGTGTTGCGGCGGGCATGCGGATAGGCCAGCCGATAATCGCAGCCGTCGCTGCAGCGCAGGTCGAAAGGCTGGTAGAGCCGGCCGAGCGCCACGTCGTCGCCGTAGAATTCCGGCGTCAGGATCGCCACACCCTGGCCGGCGATGGCAGCGCGTGCCTCGAGGGATTGCGCCCCGAGCCTGCTCGTCGGCCGACCTTCGAGATCCGGATCCCTGACGCCGGCTGCGGCAAACCAGAGCCGCCACCAGGGATCGCCGGCATCGATGATCCGGAGCTTCAGGAGATCGCGCGGCTCGTGGATGCCGCCGACGGTTTCGGCAAGTGCCGGGCTCAGCATCGGGCTGAACTCGACGCGCATCAGCGGATGGCTATCGAGACCCGGGCAGGCGTCGAACCGGTGGATCGCCAGATCCACAGGTTCAACGGCGAGATCGATGATCCTGTCGCTTGTGGTGAGTCGCACGGCGATGCCGGGATGGGCCAGCTGGAAGGTGCCGATGTTGCGGGCAAGCCATTGCGAGGCGAAGGTCGGGGTCGAGCTGATCAAAAGCGCGCTGTCGATGTCGCCGCGTGCCGATGAGACGGCTTCCTGCAGCATCTCGAAGGCTTCCATCACCCGTGGTGCCAGTCTCTGGCCGACATCGGTGAGCGTGATCTGGCGCGGGCGGCGCAGGAACAGCGGCTCGCCGACGTTTTCCTCGATCAGCTTGACCTGGTAGCTGACGGCGGTCTGGGTCATGCCCAGCTCTTCGCCGGCCCTGGTGAAGCTGCCGAGCCGGGCGACGGCTTCGAACACCCGGAGCGCATTCAGCGGAAACTGCTTGGACATCTTCACAGATAAGTTCTCTTGATGCAGGCAGACGGATGTTCGATTTGATTGCAATCCTCATTCACGGCAACCTGCAAGTCAACTTCCCAAGACGGACAGGTGTCGAAATGACTTGTGACGTTATCGAACATACTGAAAGAAAACCGCTTCTTTCGCTGGATGCGGTCGTCCGGTTCACATCCTCACTGTTTCGCGGCGCTGTCGCCTCAAGGCCCGTGCTCGATGTCAATGCGCTGCCCGACCACATCAAGAGAGACATGGGTTTCATGGACGGCCGCGGACCCTACGGGAACGATGCCGAGGCGCAACAAAGCGCCCGCCGCCTCTTCAACAGTGATGAGCTGCCCCGCATCTGACCGGATTTCTTGAAAGCGCCGCGCATCCGAGAGGATGCGCGGCGTTCGCATGTCTCAGAGCGGTCGCCGCAGGCGTTCGACCGCCATCAGCACCCGCTCCGGCGTCGCCGGCGCATCGAGGCGCGGGCATTCGCGATAATCGGCAACGCTTGCCACCGCCATCGACAGGGCCTCGAGCACCGAGATCGGCAGCATGAAGGGTGGTTCGCCCACTGCCTTCGACCGGCCGATGGTCTTTTCGGCATTCTCGGCCCATTCGGCCAGCCTGACATTGAAGATCTTCGGCCGGTCGGAGGCGAGCGGGATCTTGTAGGTCGAGGGCGCATGCGTGCGCAGCCGCCCCTTGTCGTCCCACCACAATTCCTCCGTCGTCAGCCAGCCCATGCCCTGGACGAAACCGCCCTCGATCTGGCCGATGTCGATCGCCGGATTGAGCGAGCGGCCGACATCGTGCAGCACGTCGACCCGGTCGACCATGTATTCGCCGGTCAGCGTGTCGATCGAGACCTCCGACACCGAGGCGCCATAGGCGAAATAGTAGAACGGCGTTCCCCGTCCGGTCGCGCGATCCCAATGGATCTTCGGAGTCTTGTAGAAGCCGGCAGCCGACAGTTGCACGCGGTCAATGTAGGCGAGCTTGATGAATTCCGGGAAGGCGATCCGTTCCTCGCCGATCTTGACGTGATCGGGGACGAAGCTGACGTTTTCCGCGGTCGTCTGCCAGCGCTCGCAGGCAAAGGCGATGAGCCGCTCCTTGATCTGGCGTGCGGCATCGAAGGCGGCCATGCCGTTCAGATCCGTGCCGGAGGAGGCGGCGGTCGCCGAAGTGTTCGGGACCTTGCCGGTGGTGGTCGCGGTGATGCGCACCCGGTCGAGATCGACCTGGAAGCTATCGGCGATCACCTGCGCGACCTTCACGTAGAGACCCTGGCCCATTTCCGTGCCGCCATGGTTCAGGTGGATCGAGCCGTCCTGATAGACATGCACCAGCGCACCCGCCTGGTTGAAGGCGGTGAGGGTGAAGGAGATGCCGAACTTCACCGGCGTCAGCGCGATGCCCTTGCGGATGACGCGGCTCGTGCGGTTGAAATCGACAATGGCTTGGCGGCGTGCCTGATAGTCGGCGTCGGCCTCGAGCTCGGCAACCACGCGGGCGATGATGTTGTCTTCCACCTGCTGGTGGTAGGGGGTGATATCCCGGCCCGAACCCTTCTCGCCGTAGAAATTGAGCTTGCGGATTTCGAGTGGGTCCTTGCCGAGCGCGTAGGCGATTTCCTCGATCATGCGCTCGCCGCCGACCATTCCCTGTGGCCCGCCGAAGCCACGATAGGCGGTGTTGGAGACGGTGTTGGTCTTCAGCGGCTGCGAGGTCAGCTTCACATGCGGGTAGAAATAGGAGCTGTCGGCGTGGAACAGGGCGCGGTCGGTGACCGGCCCGGAAAGATCCGAGGAATAGCCGCAGCGCGCCGCATAGTTGGCGTGCACGGCGTGGATGCGGCCGTCGTCGTCGAAGCCGACGTCGTAGTCGACGAGAAAGTCGTGGCGCTTGCCCGTGGCGGTCATGTCCTCGTCGCGGTCCGGGCGAAACTTGACGGCGCGATTGAGCTTCTTTGCCGCGACCGCCGCAAGTGCCGCGAACTGGTTGCCCTGCGTTTCCTTGCCGCCGAAGCCGCCACCCATGCGGCGCACATTGACCGTCACCGCATTGGAGGGAACGCCGAGTACGTGCGAAACCATGTGCTGGATCTCGCTCGGGTGCTGGGTCGATGACCAGATCGTGACCTCGTCGTCCTCGCCGGGAATGGCTAACGCAATGTGGCCCTCGAGATAGAAGTGCTCCTGGCCGCCGATGCGCATCCGGCCTTTCAGCCGGCGCGGCGCCTTTTCCAGTTCGGCTTCCGCCTCGCCGCGCTGCAGGGTCAAGGGCTGTGTGACGAGCTCGCCGCCATGGGCGACGGCGTCGGTGATGTCGGTGAAATGCGGCAGGTCGCGGTAGGTGATCTTTGCCAGCCGGGCTGCGCGACGGGCGATGTCGCGCGTCTCGGCGATAACGGCAAAGGCCGGCTGGCCGTGAAACTGCACGATACCGTCGGCCAGCACCGGCTCGTCATGCAGGTGGCTCGGGCTGATGTCGTTGGAATGCGGCATGTCGCGCGCCGTCAGCACGCAGACGACGCCGGGTGCCGCCTCCACCGCCGACAGGTCCATCGCGGTGATTTCGGCATGGGCGCGATCGGTCATGCCCAGCGAGCCATGCAACGTGCCTGCCGGTTCCGGCATGTCGTCGATATAGTCGGCTGTCCCGGCCACATGCTTGTGGGCGCTGTCGTGGCGCTGGCGCGAATGCATCTGGCCGTTGATCGCCTTACGTTCCTCGAAGGTCGACTTGTCCATGATCATCTCTCTCCCGCCGCGTAACGCACGAGCTCTGCCGCTTCGCCTTCGCTTTCGAGGAAGAAGCGCAGCAGCAGGTTCTTCGCCGCAAGCATGCGATAGGTGCTGGTGGCGCGCCAGTCGCTCAAGGGCTGGTAGTCGGTTTCGAACGCACCTTGCGCGACGCGCACGGTTTCCTCGGTCCAGGGCTTGCCGATAAGGGCGGCCTCCACGGATGCGGCACGCTTCGGCGTGCCGGCCATGCCACCGAAGGCGATGCGGGCGGACCTTACCTTGCCATCCTCGAGCGCAATGCGGAAGGCGCCGAGCAGCGCGGAAATGTCCTCGTCGCGACGCTTGGAGATCTTGTAGGCGGCAAAATGGTCTTCTGCCGGAAGGCGCGGCACGAATATGCTCTCGACGAATTCTCCCGCCTTTCGGTCCTGCTTGCCATAGGCGATGAAGAAGTCTTCGAGCGGCAGCGTGCGGGTGCCTTCCGTCGAGCGCAACGTCACAGTTGCCCCGAGCACGATCAGCGGTGGCGGGCTGTCGCCGATCGGCGAGCCGTTGGCGATGTTGCCGCCGATCGTGCCCATGTTGCGCACCTGTTCGCCGCCGATGCGATCGATCAGCCGGCCGAGGGCCGGATAGGCGCTGCTCAAGGCTGCAAAGGCCGCGGTATAGCTGACGCCGGCACCGATGGTGATGCCCGCTTCACTTCGTGCGATCTGCTGCAACTCGGCGATGCCGTTGATGAAGATGACCGGATTGATCGGTCGCATCTGCTTGGTCACCCAGAGACCGACATCCGTCGAGCCGGCGACGACGGTTGCGCCCTGGTGTTGGGCAAGCGCAGTCGCCAGGCCCGCGGCATCAGCCGGCACGATCAGACAGTGTTCACCGTCGCGGATGGTGATCGTCTCTTCGGATTTCATCGCCTTCAGGCGAGCGATCGTTTCATCGCGCGCTGCCACGATCGGATCGAAAATTGCCGACGGACGGGCGCTGGCCGCCGCTTCGGCGGCCTTCACGATCGGCTCGTAGCCGGTGCAGCGACAGAGGTTGCCTTGCAAGGCCTTCTCGATGTCGGCGCGGCTGGGGTTGTCGTTGGACAGCCAGAGGCCATAGAGCGACATGACGAAACCGGGCGTGCAGAAGCCGCATTGCGAGCCGTGGAAGTCGACCATGGCCTGCTGTACCGGATGCAACGTGCCGTCGCGGGCTGCGAGATGTTCGACGGTGACGACATGCGTTCCATGCAGCGATCCGACGAAGCGGATGCAGGCGTTGATACTTTCATAGGTCAGCATTTGCCCGGAAAGTCTGCCGACGAGCACGGTGCAGGCGCCACAGTCGCCCTCGGCGCAGCCTTCCTTCGTGCCGGTCAGCCGGCGCTCGAGCCGGAGATAATCGAGCAGCGTCGCTGATGGCGCGACGTCGGTCAGTGTGACTTCGCTGTCATTGAGGATGAAACGAATGCTGTCGTTGTTCTTGTTTTCCCGAGCCTGGGGCATGCCGTTCATTCCTGCTGGTGCAGGGCCGCGAAAGCCGGAACGTTTCCGGCGATTGACCCCTGCGCATATTGATAGAGTTAGGGCGTTGCCCGCCTCGTCTCAATGGACGGGCGCGCGCTATTGCGCCGTCCAGCCGCCGTCCATGGACACATGGGTGCCGGTGATTTGCGCCGCATCGTCGCTTGCGAGATAGACGGCGAGCGATGCCACCTGCTCGACGGTGATGAATTTCTTGGTCGGCTGGCCCTTGAGCATCACGTCGTTGATGACCTGCTCTTCGGTGATGCCGCGCGTGCGGGCCTGGTCGGGGATCTGCTTTTCGACAAGTGGGGTCAGCACATAGCCGGGGCAGATCGAGTTGGCGGTGATGCCGTCTTCGGCGACTTCGAGCGCGACCGTCTTCGTCAGTCCCATGACGCCGTGCTTGGCGGCGACATAGGCGGATTTGAAGGGCGAGGCGACGAGCCCGTGGGCCGAGGCGATATTGACGATGCGGCCCCAGCCCTTGGCCTTCATGCCGGGCAGGACGGCGCGAATGGTGTGGAACGACGAGGAGAGATTGATGGCGATGATGCGGTCCCATTGTTCGACCGGGAAATCCTCGACCTTCTCGACATATTGAACGCCGGCATTGTTGACGAGAATGTCGACGCTGCCGAAGCGATTTGCAGCCGTGGCCATCAGGTCGGCGATCTCGTCGGGTTTCGTCATGTCGGCCGGATGATAGATCACCGTCCCGGCGGTCAGTGCCGCGACGTCCTGCGTCGCAGCCTTGATCTCGTCCGGTGCGCCGAAGCCGTTCAGTACGATGTTGGCGCCGCCCCGGGCAAATGCCTTGGCGATCGCGAGGCCGATGCCGCTCGTCGAACCGGTGATCACAGCAGTTCTCGTCATTCCAGATCTCTCCCTTTGCAGCGCCGCCTGATCTTGCCCGGTTTTTGCGACGCAACAGTGCCAACCTACGCGCAAAACCGCGGAGGTGACAATTGTGTTTTTCTGGCCGCCGACGCAGAGTTGCGAGTGGAGGGGTTGTCACGAATTCTTGCGTTTTGTTTTCGTTTGACATTCGTTTTGCCATCGTATTGTAGTTTTTCGAAATGGATGTGGCGCGCTCGAGGAAGTGCGCCAAGACGCGTGTTGTGACGCCGGGGAGGGGCATATGGGCGGATATATTCTCGCGATCGATCAGGGCACGACATCGAGCCGGGCGATCGTCTTCGACGGCAAGCAGCAGGTGGCGGGCGCCGCCCAGAAGGAATTCAGCCAGCACTTTCCGAAGTCGGGCTGGGTCGAGCACGATCCGGAGGAAATCTGGGATAGCGTCGTCTTCACCGTCAACGAGGCAATCAAGAAGGCGGGGATCTCGGCTGCCGACATCGCCGGCATAGGCATCACCAACCAACGCGAAACCGTCGTTGTCTGGGACCGCGAGACCGGCAAGCCGATCCACAATGCCATCGTCTGGCAGGATCGCCGCACTTCAGCGTATTGCGACAAGCTGAAGAAACAGGGTCTGGAAAAGACCTTCACCAAAAAGACCGGGCTGCTGCTCGATCCCTATTTCTCCGGCACCAAGCTTCAGTGGCTGCTGTCGAACGTGAAGGGCGCTCACGCGCGCGCGGTCCGGGGCGAGCTCTGCTTCGGCACCATCGATACCTTCCTGATCTGGCGGCTGACGGGCGGAAAATCCTTCGTTACCGACGCGACCAACGCCTCGCGCACGCTGCTCTACAACATTGCCGACAATGGCTGGGACGACGAGCTGCTCGACATCCTGCGCGTGCCGCGCGCCCTGTTGCCGGAGGTCAAGGATTGCGCCGCCGAGTTCGGCGTTACGGACAAGGCGCTGTTTGGCGCCGCGATCCCGATTCTCGGGGTGGCCGGCGACCAGCAGGCCGCCACCATCGGTCAGGCCTGTTTCAAGCCGGGCATGCTGAAGTCGACCTATGGCACCGGCTGCTTCGCGCTGCTCAACACCGGCAAGGATATGGTGCGGTCGAAAAACCGGCTGCTCACCACCATTGCCTACCGGCTCGACGGCGAAACCACCTATGCGCTCGAAGGCTCGATCTTCGTTGCCGGCGCTGCCGTGCAGTGGCTGCGCGACGGCCTGAAGGTTATCAAGGCGGCGCCGGACACCGGGACGCTTGCCGAGAGTGCCGACCCCTCGCAGGAAGTCTATCTGGTGCCGGCTTTCACCGGTCTCGGCGCGCCACACTGGGATCCGGACGCCCGCGGCGCGATCTTCGGCATGACCCGCAATACCGGGCCCGCCGAGTTCGCGCGCGCCGCACTCGAGGCGGTCTGCTACCAGACGCGCGATCTGCTGGAAGCCATGCATAAGGATTGGCGCAGTCACGGCAAGGAAACGGTGCTGCGCGTCGACGGCGGCATGGTCGCCTCGGACTGGACGATGCAACGGCTTTCCGACCTGCTTGACGCGCCGGTCGACCGGCCGACCATTCTCGAGACGACGGCGCTCGGCGTTGCCTGGCTTGCCGGCAGCCGCGCCGGCGTCTGGCCGAAGCAGGAGGCCTTCGCCAAGTCCTGGGCCCGCGATCGCCGCTTCGAGCCCGCCATGGACGAGGCGACGCGCAAGACGAAGCTCAAGGGCTGGCGCAATGCGGTCAAGCGCACGCTGACCCAAGCCTGACGACGGAACCATTTGGATCCATCCGGGAAACACTGTGTTTCCCGGATGCGCATTTGCCGCCTGTCACCGCGCCAACTATCTGTCGGTAAACAAGGACAGGATGGGCACCATGGAACTCGGGCTTTACACTTTTGCGGATGTCGATCCGAACGCAGTCGACAAGGGCCGGGAAGGCCAGCGCCGGCTTGCCAATCTGCTCGAAGAAATCGAACTGGCCGACCAGGTCGGTCTCGATGTCTTCGGCCTCGGCGAACATCACCGCCCTGACTATGCAGCATCCGCCCCGGCCGTGATCCTTGCCGCTGCGGCTGCCAGGACGAAATCCATCCGGCTGACGAGTGCGGTCACGGTTTTAAGCTCCGACGATCCGGTCCGCGTTTTCCAACAGTTTTCGACGCTCGATCTTCTGTCCAATGGACGGGCCGAGATCATGGCCGGCCGCGGGTCGTTCATCGAATCCTTCCCGCTCTTCGGCCAGTCGCTCGACGATTACGACCAGCTCTTTGCCGAGAAGCTCGATTTGCTGATGGCGCTGCGCGAGACGGAGAAGGTGTCCTGGGCAGGCGAGATGCGCCCTGCTATCAGCGACCGCGGCGTCTATCCGCGCCCGCTGCAGGAGGTGCTGCCGCTGTGGATCGCCGTCGGCGGCACGCCGCAGTCGGTTGCCCGTGCCGGTGCGCTCGGACTGCCTGTGGCGCTCGCCATCATCGGCGGCGAGCCGCGCCGGTTCGCGCCGCTGTTCGATCTCTATCGCGAGGCGGCCCGTCGCGCCGGCCAGGATCCGGCAAGGCTGAAGACGAGCATCAACGTGCATGGCTTCATCGCCGATACGACCGAACTTGCCGCCGACCAGTTTTATGGACCGCAGGCCGAAGTGATGAACCGCATCGGCCGTGAACGCGGCTGGGGGCCGACAAACCGGGCGCATTTCGACCAGGCGCGAAGCCCTGCCGGCAATCTCTTCCTCGGCGACCCCGAAACCGTGGCCGAGAAGATCGTCGAGAACTGGAAGCTCTTCCGCAACGACCGCTTCCTCCTGCAGATGGCGATCGGCCCGATGCCGCATGCGCAGATCATGCGCGGCATCGAGCTCTATGGCACCAAGGTGGCGCCGCTGGTGCGCAAGGCGCTGGCGGATGAGAAGGCCGGAGAGGCCGTTTCCGCCTGACGCATCGCCCGCCTGCCATGGCGTAGCCGTCGGCGCTGGAAAATCCGGCGCCGGCAGGCTACATGTGGGCACGAAAGCGAGACACGGATGACCCTCAACAACGAAGAAGATCTGCTGCGGCTGAAGGAAATCGGCCGCATCTGCGCCAATGCGCTGCAGGCGATGGGTGCGGCGCTCGAGCCCGGCATCACCACCGCGGAGCTGGATGCCATCGGCCGCAAGGTGCTTGAAGAAGCGGGCGCGCGCTCGGCCCCTGAGCTCTGCTACCAGTTTCCCGGAGCCACCTGCATCAGCGTCAACGAGGAAATCGCCCACGGCATTCCCGGCAGCCGCATCATCCGCGCCGGCGATCTCGTCAACATCGACGTTTCCGCCGAGAAAGACGGCATCTTCGCCGATACCGGTGCATCCTTCCCGGTGCCGCCGGTGACGGCTCAGATCGACCGGCTCTGCCGCGATGGCAAGCGAGCGATGTGGGTCGGCCTCAAGCAGGTGCGTCCCGACCAGCCGCTCGCCGCGATCGGCAACGCCATCGGCGATTTCGCACGCAAGAACCGCTATTCGTTGGTCACAAACCTTGCCAGCCACGGCATCGGCCGCTCGCTGCACGAGGAGCCGAAGGAAATCGCCACCTGGCCGGATCCAAGCGAGCGCCGGCGCATGACCGACGGCATGGTCTTTACCGTCGAGCCTTTCCTCTCGATGGGGGCCGACTGGGCCGAGAGCGGCGACAAGGACGACTGGACGCTCTACAGCGAGCCGCGGGCACCGACCGTGCAGTATGAACACACGGTTGTCGTCACACGCGGTGGTCCGCTGGTGGTGACGCTGCCTGGCTGACGGGCAGGTTCTATTTCCTCAATAGGTGCTTCAATTTTAGTGATTTGTGGTGGCGGTTTCGCAGTGCAATAAGCTGCTATGACCACGCTCGATCGCATCCATTCACCCGGTCTCGCCTCGACCGCTGCCGCCGGCGCCATCGCCATGGCAGTCGCCATGGGCTTCGGACGTTTTTCCTACACGCCGATCCTGCCGGCGATGATGGCCGATCTCGGTATTTCGCCGGCGGATGCCGGTGTCATCGCCTCGGCAAATTTCGTCGGTTATCTCGCCGGCGCCGTGCTTGGCGCCTATGGCTGGGCCCATGGGCACGAGCGTCGCATCGGGCTGGCCGCGCTCGCCGTAACCACGCTGCTGCTTGCGGCGATGGGGCTTTCCTCTTCGGTCGTCGTGCTGAGCCTCATCCGCTTCCTCGCCGGCCTTGCCAGCGCCTTCTCTATGATCTTCATCTCCGGCATCGTACTCGGCCATGGACTGCTGGCGCGCTCTGCCAACGTGCCGGCGGTGCATTTCGGCGGGGTCGGTCTCGGCATTGCCTTCTCGTCGCTCTGCGTCTGGGCAGCGCCCCTTGCCGGTGTCGCCGGGCTATCGGCATCGCAGGCCGACTGGCTTACCGGTGCGCTCGTTGCGCTCATCGGGACCATAATCGTCGCGCTGCTGTTGCCGGCGGGGCCGGTCTCCGGCAGTGGTGCTGCGCGCGAAAAGCCGCTCGTCTGGACGCGACCGCTGACGGTGGTGACGCTGACCTATGGCTTCTTCGGCTTTGGCTACGTCATCACGGCGACCTTCCTCGTCACCATGGCGCGCGATGCGAGCGGCGGTCACAGCATCGAGTTCCTCGCCTGGCTCTTGACGGGCTTGAGTGCGGCGCTGTCGGTCTATCTCTGGCGCTTTGCCGTGCCGCGTTTCGGCCTTGCCGGCGTCTATGCGATCGGCCTTCTGATCGAGGCTGTCGGGCTCGTGCTCACCGTCAGCCTGCCTCTGCCCTATGCGCCGCTTGCCGGCGGGCTGATGCTCGGCGCCACCTTCATGATGATTACCGCCTACGGCCTGCAGATCGGCCGGCACCTGGCGCCGGAAAGCCCGCGCAAGGCGCTCGCGCTGATGACGGCGGCCTTCGGCATCGGTCAGATCATCGGCCCCGTGGTCGCCGGCTGGCTTGCCGAGCGCACCGGCAGCTTTTCGGCGCCGACCCTGATTGCGGCCGCCGTTCTCTTCGTTTGCGGCGTCATCATCCTGGTGGAGTTGAAGCGAATTTCGGCTGCCTTGCTCGGCTGAAGCGCGCTCCCGATAGGGCGGCCACATGTCCGGGGCGCCCCTGAAGGGCACCATGAAATAACAGTAAGGTTCACATTACCGGATTGTTGAAAATGGCGCTTTGCCCTAGTTTCGGCGCTTCGTGAGGCGAGTTGTTCTCCTCCCCCGAAACGAGAGTGCCGCACTTGTTCGTATCCTTCTTTCCGAAGCCAAAGCTCTTTTTCACATCCTTTGTCGTCTGGTCGCTCGTCGCCGTTGCCATCTGGTATGCCGGGGGCGAACAATTGGGCGCCGTCTTCGGAATGCCGCCTCTGGCCGCTGATGCACCTCCGATCACCGGCATCTCGGCCTTCTGGTCGCCCGCCTTCATCTGGTTCTACCTCTATTTCGCCGCCGTCGTCGGGCTGTTTGCCGCTTTCTGGTACGTCTACTCTCCGCACCGCTGGCAGAACTGGTCGATCCTCGGCTCGGCCCTCATTCTTTTCGTCACCTATTTTCAGGTCCAGGTCAGCGTCGCGATCAACAATTGGTACGGGCCGTTCTGGGACCTGATCCAGGCGATCGTCTCGAAGACGAAGGTTGTCACCGCGGCGGAGTTCTACAGCGAAATCGCTGTCTTTCTCGGGATCGCCATGGTTGCCGTGGCTGTTGCGGTCATCACGCGTTTCTTCGTCAGCCACTATATCTTCCGCTGGCGCACCGCGATGAACGAATACTACATGGCCAATTGGGGCAAGCTGCGCCATATCGAAGGCTCGTCGCAGCGCGTGCAGGAAGATACGATGCGCTTTTCCACGACCGTGGAGGGCCTCGGCGTCAGCCTGATCGACAGCGTCATGACGCTGATTGCGTTTACGCCGGTGTTGATCAAGCTCGAGGCGCACGTCAGCGAGCTACCGATCGTCGGCGTCATTCCGTATCCGCTTGTCACTGCAGCCATTCTCTGGTCGCTGTTCGGCACCGTGTTCCTGGCGGTCGTCGGTATCAAGCTGCCGGGCCTCGAGTTCCGCAACCAGCGTGTCGAAGCGGCCTACCGCAAGGAACTGGTCTACGGTGAGGATCATGCCGATCGTGCCCAGCCGCCGACCGTCGCCGATCTCTTTGCAAATGTTCGCCGGAACTATTTCAGGCTCTATTTCCACTATCTGTATTTCAACATCGCGCGGATTTTCTACCTGCAGATCAATGGCATCTTTTCGCTGCTGATCCTGGCGCCGTCGATCATCGCCGGCAAGATCACGCTGGGCGCGCTGAACCAGATCTCGAATGCATTCGGCCAGGTGACGTCATCGTTCCA
Source organism: Hyphomicrobiales bacterium (assembly GCA_900469625.1). Taxonomy (GTDB): domain Bacteria; phylum Pseudomonadota; class Alphaproteobacteria; order Rhizobiales; family Rhizobiaceae; genus Ensifer. The sequence continues at coordinate 117,554 of UBXV01000008.1, read as the reverse complement.
GTATCTGGTTTCTTCCTGGCCGACGATTGTCGAACTGCTGTCGATCTACAAGCGTCTGCGCGCCTTTGAAGCGGCGATCGACGACGAGCCTCTGCCGGCAATCGAGCAGAAGTTCATCGCCGTCGGTGGCGAGGAAGAGCTGGCCTGAGCCGGATCGAAAGCAACGGAGATCAGAAGGCGGAGCGATCCGCCTTCTTTTTTGCCTGCTCGATCATCGGCAGGGCCTGATCGTAGCTGACGCAGGCCACATCCGGTCTGGTGCAGACCTCGGTCAGCAGCCGGTCGAGCGCGCGCCAGTAGGCGCCGCCGTTCATTTCGACGAAATGGAAGCCGAGCTGCAGCGGGATGCGGTCTCCGGCATATTCCTTGTCGAAGGCTTTCCGGTAAGCCTCATAGGTGCGCGCTTCGAAGAGGGCGCTGTCTTTCTTGTTTTCCACGCCCATCGAATGGCGGACGAACAAATTGTAGTCCATGCCGATGACAGGACGCTTCGACGGCCCTTCGGGGATCAGCGGCAGGCCGAAGCGTGGCAGGCCGTCCTTCTCCGTCGGCCATCCCGGGCCCTTGGTCACCAGGCTTGCGTCATAGGTAAAACCGGAGGCTTTGAGCGCCGGCAGCAAGCCGTCGCTCAGCGAAAGATAGGGGGCGCGGAAACCCGTGATACCGGTGCGGGCAAACTCCGCCCAGCCGGCGGGTTCGGCATCCGGTCTGTCCGCCTTCTTCCAGGCATCGCGCAAAGCTACGTCGAAGGTCTGAAATTCGCTCTGCCAGTCGGCCCTGGTCCACCCCTTGCCGTCGAAATGGCCGCAGGCATGGCTGGCGATATCGTGGCCGTCGAGATGGGCCTGCCAGATATGTCCGGCGCGGGTGGCGATCTCCTCACGGCTCTGGGCAAAGCCGACATTGGAGCGGCCCGGCTTCATCCCCGGCGGCTTGTAGATCTGCTTCCCGTCGGCGCGCGTCATCAGAAAGGTGCAGGAGAGGAAATAGGTGAAATGCGCATTGGTGCGCTTGGCCATATCAAGGCTCTTTTCCCACAGCGCGTTGTCGTGGGCGCCATCGAAGGAGACGATCACGAGCTGCTTGTCCTTGGCGGGAATGGTGGGCGCCGCACTTTCGGCCACAGGTTCGGTGGCCGAAGCAAGCGCGGGGACAAGGGCGAGGGAAAAGGCAATAAATGTTCTGATCATGATATCTGCGACGATTTGCGTATGCCGTCCCTTTATCCAGGAATGCGGCAATCCTTTGATCTGTCTGGAAATTTCTGTGCGCAGAGGCTATGCGTGATACCCAGTCTCGAGTGGACAGAGCAACAATGAAGGACGGGTGACGACATGACGCTGTTGATATTGGGTATCGTGATCTTCCTGGGCATCCATCTGGTTCGCAGCTTCGCGCCGGGCCTGCGCGCAGCGGTGATTGCCCGCAGCGGCACAGGTGCCTGGCATGCGATCCACGGGATCTCGGCGCTCGTCGGCCTCGGCCTCATCGCCTATGGCTTCGACCAGGCTCGCGCCACCACGGGCATGCTCTACACGCCGCCGACGTTCCTCGCTCATATCGCGCTTACCCTGATGTTGATCGCCAGCATCTGTCTCGTCGCCGCCTACCTGCCGCCGGGCAAGATCAGGACGGCGACCAAGCATCCGGCCATCCTGGCGATCAAGATCTGGGCGCTCGCCCATCTGCTCGCCAATGGCGAGACCTCGTCGGTGCTGCTCTTCGGCACGTTTCTCGTCTGGGCGGTGATCCTGCGCATTTCGATGAAAAAGCGCTGGCGCGCCGGCGAAATCACCTATCCGGCCTTTGTTTCCTACCGCTATGACCTGATCGCCGTCGTGCTTGGTGCTGCCCTTTACGGCGTGATCGTCTGGAAATTGCACGAACTGGTGATCGGCGTTTCGCCGATGGTTGTCGGCTAAATAACGCGCGCCCCCTTACAACTGCCGCAAAATCGGGTAGAAGGCGCAAAATCCTATTAGCGTGCAGGGAAGGCCGAGAGGCCGGGGCAATCGATGGCGAACCAAGACGACAGCTTTATCCGCGAGGTGAATGAAGAACTGCGTTCGGACCAGATGAAGAATATCTGGGCCCGTTTCGGCAGCGTCATCGTGGCAATCGCCGTGCTTATCGTTCTGGGCACCGTCGGCAAGGTCGGCTACGATTACTGGAGCGACAGCGCCTCCTCGAAGTCGGGAGACGAGTTCCTGCAGGCGCTGAACCTGGCCAAGGAAAACAAGGCCGACGAGGCGCTGGCCGCTCTCGACACCCTGCAGAAGGATGGCTACGGCGCCTATCCGGTGCTTGCGCGTCTTCGTGCAGCGACGCTGCAGGCGGAAAAGGGTGAAACCGATGCCGCCGTCAAGGCGTTCTCGGAAATCGGCAAGGATACGAGCCTGCCCGAAGCCCTCCGCGATGCAGCCCGTCTGCGCGCAGCCTACCTGCTGGTCGACAACGGCAGCTATGACCAGGTTTCGGCCGAAGTCGAACAACTGGCCGTGCCGCAGAACAACATGCGCCACTCGGCGCGCGAGGCACTTGGCCTTTCTGCCTACAAGGCTGGCGATGTCGCCAAGGCGAAGAGCTGGTTCCAACAGATCGTCGATGATGCCCAGAGCCCGCGCAACGTCGCAGGCCGGGCGCAAATGCTGCTCGACGTCATTGCCGCGAGCGGCAAAGCCTAAGCGCATATCTCTGGAGGCCGGTACCGGACTTCAGAAGGATATGTTGATTTTCAAAGCATTGAAGCGCTGTGTGTCCTGACGACACGCAGCGCTTTCAGTCGGAAACGGATACGTTCATGAGTTTCACCGTCGCCATCGTCGGGCGCCCCAATGTCGGCAAGTCCACCTTGTTCAACCGTCTGGTTGGCAAGAAGCTGGCGCTCGTCGACGATACGCCGGGTGTTACCCGTGACCGCCGTCCAGGTGATGCCAAGCTCATCGACCTGCGCTTCCGCATCATCGACACCGCCGGTCTCGAACAGTCCGCACCCGACACGCTTCAGGGTCGCATGTGGGCGCAGACGGAAGCCGCGATCGACGAGGCCGACCTCTCGCTGTTCGTCGTCGATGCCAAGGCGGGTCTGACGCCGGCCGACAATACGCTGGCCGAGATGCTGCGCCGCCGCGGCAAGCCGGTCGTTCTGGTTGCCAACAAGTCCGAGGCCCGCGGTTCCGACGGCGGCTTCTACGACGCCTTCACGCTCGGGCTTGGCGATCCGTGCCCGATTTCGGCCGAACATGGCCAGGGCATGCTCGATCTGCGCGACGCGATCGTCGCCGCAATCGGCGAGGATCGTGCCTATCCGCCGGAAGACGACGTGGCCGAGACCGACATCGACCTGCGCCCGACCGAGGGTGAGGCGGGGGAAGAGGACGACGAGGCGGAGCCTGCCTATGACGAGACAAAGCCGCTGCGCGTGGCGATCGTCGGCCGCCCGAATGCCGGCAAGTCGACGCTGATCAACCGCTTTCTCGGCGAGGACCGGCTTTTGACCGGCCCGGAAGCCGGCATCACCCGCGATTCGATCTCGGTCGAGTGGGACTGGCGCGGCCGCACCATCAAGATGTTCGACACCGCCGGCATGCGCCGCAAGGCCAAGGTGCAGGAGAAGCTGGAAAAGCTTTCGGTTGCCGATGCGCTGCGCGCCATCCGCTTTGCCGAAACGGTGGTCATCGTTTTCGATGCGACCATTCCGTTCGAAAAGCAGGACCTGCAGATCGTCGACCTGATCATTCGCGAAGGCCGGGCCGCCGTGATCGCCTTCAACAAGTGGGATCTGGTGGAAGACTGGCAGGCGGTGCTTGCGGATCTTCGCGAAAAGACCGAGCGGCTGCTGCCGCAGGCGCGCGGCATTCGCGCGATCCCGATCTCCGGCCACACCGGCTACGGCCTCGATCGCCTGATGCAGGCTATCATCGACACGGACAGGACCTGGAACCGTCGCATCTCGACGGCGCGTCTCAACCGCTGGCTCGATTCCCAGCAGGTGCAGCATCCGCCACCGGCCGTCTCCGGCCGTCGGCTGAAGCTGAAATACATGACGCAGGTGAAGGCCCGCCCGCCGGGCTTCATGATCTCGTGCACGCGCCCCGACGCGCTGCCGGAATCCTACACGCGCTATCTGATCAACGGTTTGCGCAACGATTTCGACCTGCCGGGCGTGCCGATCCGCATCCACTATCGCGCGTCGGAAAACCCGTTCGAGAACAAGCGCAAGAAGCGCTGAGCCATCTGCGCCAACACCAGTGTCTTTTCAACGCCGCGCTTCGTCTTCGACGCGCGGCGTTGCTTTAATGCTGAAGCGTGCAGAGGGACGCCTCAGTCGACGAGCTTGCTCTTGTCGACCAGTGCGCCGTGATGGCCAATGACGCCGGCAGCGACGCGGGCGGCAAAGGCCGCCGCAGCGCTTGGGCTGTCGCCGGCCACGAGCCGCGAGAGGAAGGCGCCGTTGAAGCTGTCGCCGGCGCTGGTGGTGTCGACCACGCGCGCAACCGGTGTCGCCGGCACATGGCGTTCGTCTGACCCTTCGAATGCGAGCGTCACGCCCTTTTCACCGTCCTTGACCACGATATCGGCGACGCCGAGCGCCTTGTAGCGCGCGATCGTCGCTGCGATCGAGCTGTCGCCGAAATGCGTGACCTCGTCGTCGAAGCTCGGCATCAGCAGGTTGGCCGCGCGGGCGCCATCTGACAGCGTGCGGCGCATGCGCTCGGCGTCGTCCCAGAGGCGGGGCCGGATGTTGGGATCGAAGACCACGCGCTTGCCCGCGGCCTTGGCCCGGCGCAATTCGGCCAGCAGGGTCTCCACAGCGTCGGGCGAAAGGATCGCAAGGGTAATGCCGGAAAACAGGATGAGATCCGCGCCCTCGATGGCGCGGCGCAGATGATCCGGGTCGTCGGCGAGCAGCCGTGCCGCGGACGCCGAACGCCAGTAGGAGAAGCTGCGCTCGCCGTCCTTCAGGTGGATCATGTAGAGGCCGGGCGTTCGCCCCTCGATCTTTCGCACAGGCGTCGTGTCGATGCCCTTGTCAGCCATGAAGGCAAGCATTTCGTCGGAAACCGTGTCGGTGCCGACGGCTGAACAATAGGCGACCTGCCAGTCGCTCGGCAGGAACAGGCGGGCATAGTAGGCCGCATTGAAGGTGTCGCCGGCATAGCCCTTGCGCAACAGGCCGCCCTCGGCCTGCATCAATTCGACCATGCACTCCCCGATCGACAGCATCGTTCCGGCCAACGTCTTCTCTCCCTTTGGTTTTTCCCGTGTTGACGGGATAAGGTTCAAGGCCGGTCTCGGCAAGAGATTGTTTTTCGTTGTGGCGGAAATGCGCGACGCCGTGGTGCAGTCCGGCGTTTACTCGGGCAGCGGGCGCGGCTACATCTTGGCGCACAGATCGGTTTCACGGGGGCAGGGCATGGCGTCTCAGCAGGGTTCGGGTGACGATTGGTGGCGCGGCGCGGTGATCTATCAGGTCTATCCGCGCTCGTTTCAGGATACCGATGGCGACGGGATCGGCGACCTGAAGGGTGTGACGCGCCGGCTCGCCCATATTGCCTCGCTCGGCGTCGACGCCATCTGGCTTTCGCCCTTCTTCACCTCGCCGCAGGCCGACATGGGTTATGACGTCTCGGATTATTGCGATGTCGACCCGATGTTCGGCACGCTTGCCGACTTCGACGACATGCTGGCAGAAGCGCACCGCCTCGGCCTCAAGGTGATCATCGACCAGGTGATTTCCCATTCGTCCGACCGCCATCCCTGGTTCGTCGAAAGCCGCAGCAGCCGTCAGAACCCGAAGGCGGACTGGTACGTCTGGGCCGATCCGAAGCCGGATGGCACGGCGCCCAACAACTGGCTTTCGATCTTCGGCGGGCCGGCCTGGGAATGGGACGGCGTGCGCAAGCAATATTACATGCACAATTTTCTCGCCTCGCAGCCGGATCTCAACTTCCACAATCCGCAGGTGCAGGATGCCGTGCTCGATGCGGCGCGCTTCTGGCTCGACCGCGGGGTCGACGGCTTCCGGCTCGATACGGTGAATTTTTACTTCCACGATCGCCACCTCAGGGACAATCCGCCATTGGTGCCCGACCCGGATGCGACCAGCAACGACGCGCCCGACGTCAACCCCTACGGCATGCAGGACCACCTCTACGACAAGAGCCAGCCGGAGAACGTCGCCTTCCTCCAGCGCTTCCGGGCCCTGCTCGATGGCTATGGCGGGCGCACGACGGTGGGCGAGGTCGGAGACGGTGCCCGCTCGCTGAAGACGGTTGCCGCCTATACCAGCGGCGGCGACAAGCTGCATATGTGCTACACCTTCGATCTGCTTGGCCCGGACTTCAGCGCAAGCCATATCCGCCGCTGCGTCGACAATTTCCAGAAGGCCGTCACCGACGGCTGGGTTTGCTGGGCCTTCTCCAACCATGACGTCATGCGCCATGTCAGCCGCTTTGCCGAGAGCGAGGCGGAACGAGAGGTGGTGGCCAAGCTCGCGATCACGCTGCTTTCGACCCTGCGCGGCTCGGTCTGTCTCTATCAGGGAGAAGAACTCGGCCTGCCGGAGGCGGACGTCGCCTTCGAGGACCTGCGCGATCCCTATGGCATCCGGTTCTGGCCGTCCTTCAAGGGCAGGGACGGGTGCCGCACGCCGATGGTGTGGGAGGCAACCACGAGCAATGCCGGTTTCTCCGGTGGAAAGCCGTGGTTGCCGGTGCCGGCGGAACAGTCGCGGCTCGCGGTCGATACGCAGGAAGCAGGCGCCGATACCGTCCTCAATCACTATCGTGCCATGCTTGGCTTCCGCCGGTCCTATGCGGCGTTGCACGATGGCGATATGTCGTTCCTCGAGAGCAATCGCGACCTGCTGGCGTTCACGCGCCAGAAGGATGGTGAACGGCTGCTTTTCGTCTTCAACCTGACGCGCGAGCCGCAGGAGTTCCTTGTTGCCGATAAAGCGGTGGAGACCGTGTCGCTACCGGGCCAATCGACTGAGGTTGCAGGCGGGGTGCTGAGGCTCGGTGGCCTCACCGCCTATTGCGGGAAGTTCTGATGCGCGTGCTGCTGATGGATGTCGAGATGATCGGTCGCTGGCTGGAAATGCGGCTGGCGCTCTGGTCGGATACGCCGGCAGCGGTGCATCGCGAGGAGATCGACGGCTGTCTTGCCGCCGAGGAGCGGCAGGCGGCATTTCTTTGCGAGGACGATGCGGGCGTTGCAGCGGGCTTTGCCGAGGTGTCTCTACGCAGTGATTACGTCAACGGCTGCGAGACGTCGCCCGTTGCCTTTCTCGAAGGCATCTACGTGCTGCCACGCTACCGCCGCCACGGAGTGGCCCGGGCGCTGATCACGGCCGCAGAACGCTGGGCGATCGGCCATGGCTGCCGCGAGCTGGCGTCGGACACCGATATCGACAATCTGGAAAGCCACGGTCTGCACATGGCGCTCGGCTTCGAGGAAACCGAGCGGGTCGTCTATTTCCGCAAGGAGCTTTCCGGCCCCGCTGCCGACAATTGAGCGGAGCTTTCCGTTCAGCCGATCAGCATGAACTTGTCGACATCGACAAGTCCGCGGTCGGAGATCTTCAGGTGGGGTATCACCGGCAGCGGCAGGAAGGCGAGCTGCAGGAAGGGTTCTTCGAGCGTCGCGCCGAGCGCGAAGGCCGCCTGACGCAGGTGATGCAGCGTGTCGCGCACGGCCTCGTGCGGCTCCAGGCTCATCAGGCCGGCGACCGGAAGCGCGATCTCGCCGGTGACCTTGCCATCCTCGACGACGACGAAGCCGCCCTTGATCTCTCCGAGACGATTGGCAGCGGTTGCCATGTCCTCGACATTGACGCCGACGACGCAGATGTTGTGGCTGTCATGGCCGACCGTGGAGGCGATCGCCCCCTTCTTCAGGCCGAAACCCTGGACGAAGCCATTGGCATGGTTGCCGTTGACGCCGTGGCGCTCGATCACCGCCACCTTGATGATGTCGCGGCCGAGGTCGACGCCGGTCTCGTTGCCATCGGCCGGCAGCCTGTAGCGGCGGTGCTCGGTGATGATCTTGCCCGGCAGCACGCCGATGACGGACGTGTCGCCGTCGGAGGTGGGTACGCCGAAGTCGCTGGCGTTGACATGGCCGGCCTTGACGCTGTCGAGGCCAACGGGGGCAACCGGCGTGCGGGTGGCAAAAAGCGCGTCGGTCACGCGGCGGCCGCCGGACAACACCATCTGCGCCCGGCAATTTTCCAGACTGTCGAGCACCACGAGGTCGGCGCGCCAACCGGGCGCGACGAGGCCGCGGTCGCGAAGGCCGAAGGCGCGCGCGGCCGAGATCGAGGCGGCGCGATAGATCGCCAGCGGCTCGACGCCGGCTGATATCGCGGTGCGGATCATGTGGTCGAGATGGCCCTGCTCGGCGATATCGAGCGGATTGCGGTCATCGGTGCAGAGCGCGAGATAGGGCGACAGCCGTTCGGTGATAATCGGCATCAGCGCATGCAGATCCTTGGAGACCGAGCCTTCGCGCACGAGGATGTGCATGCCCTTGCGGATCTTCTCCATCGCCTCTTCGGCCGTCGTGCATTCATGCTCCGTGCGGATGCCGGTCGACAGGTAACCGTTGAGGTCCTTGCCGCTCAAAAGCGGCGCGTGGCCGTCGATATGGCCGCCCTGGAATGCCTCGAGCTTGGCGAGGCACACGGGATCCTTGTGCACGACGCCTGGGAAGTTCATGAATTCGGCAAGGCCGATCACCTTTGGATGGTGGCGGAAGGGCAGCAGCCGTTCGATCGGCAGGTCGGCGCCTGACGTTTCCAGGTGCGTTGCCGGCACGCAGGACGACAGCTGGACGCGAATGTCCATGATGGTTTCGAGCGCGGAATCGAGAAAGAACTGGATGCCCTCGGTGCCGAGCACGTTGGCGATTTCGTGCGGATCGCAGATCACGGTGGTGATGCCGAGCGGCAGCACGCAACGATCGAACTCGTGCGGCGTGACGAGCGAGGATTCGATGTGCAGATGCGTGTCGATGAAGCCGGGCACGACGATGCGCCCGGAGATGTCGATCTCCTCACGGCCCTGATAGTCGCCATAGGTGCCGACGATCCGGTCGCCTGAAATCGCGATGTCGGAGGCAACGAGGTCGCCCGTCGCCAGATCGAAAAAGCGCCCGCCTTTGAGCACGATGTCTGCCGGCTCGCGGCCGACGCCCTGGTCGATCATTCGTTCCAAAGCTGACGACATCTCTGCATTCCTTATTTCGGTCTCTGGATAAGTTTAACCCTCTCCCCGTTGCCAGGGAAAGGGCCGGTATACGCGTATGTGACGCTATCAGATATTGTTGACGAGCACGTCGCGGAGCTTGTCGAACAGCTCGTCGATTTCCGCCTTGGAGATGATCAGCGGCGGCGACAGCGCGATGATGTCGCCGGTGGTGCGGATCAGGAGGCCCTTTTCATAGGCCTTCAGGAAGGCGTTGAAGGCGCGCTTGGTCGGTTCGCCAGCGATCGGCTGCAGCTCGATCGCCCCGATCAGGCCGACATTGCGGATATCGATGACGTTGGGGCAGTCCTTGAGCGAATGCAGGCCGTCTTCCCAATAGGAAGCGAGTTCGGCCGCGCGGGTGAGCAGGCCCTCTTCCTTGTAGGTGTCGAGCGTGCCGAGGGCTGCGGCCGAGGCGATCGGGTTGCCGGAATAGGTGTAGCCGTGGAAGAACTCGATGAGGTGTTCCGGGCCGTTCATGAAGGCGTCGTGGATTTCGGAGGTCACGAACACCGCACCCATCGGGATGACGCCGTTGGTCAGGCCCTTGGCGGTGGTGATGATGTCAGGCGCCACGTCGAAATACTGGGCTGCAAACGGCGTTCCGAGGCGGCCGAAGCCGGTGATGACTTCGTCGAAGATCAAGAGGATGCCGTGCTTGGTGCAGATGTCGCGCAGCTTCTGGAGGTAGCCCTTCGGCGGGATCAGCACGCCCGTCGAGCCCGCGACCGGCTCGACGATGACGGCGGCGATGGTCGAGGCGTCGTGCAGGGTGACGATGCGCTCGAGTTCGGTCGCGAGATCCCCGCCGTGTTCCGGCTCGCCGCGGGTGAAGGCGTTCTGGGCCGGCAGATGGGTGTGCGGCATGTGGTCGACGCCGGTCAGGAGCGTGCCGAACATCTTGCGGTTGGAGACGATGCCGCCGACCGAGATGCCGCCGAAATTGACGCCGTGATAGCCGCGCTCGCGGCCGATCAGGCGGGTGCGCGAGCCGTCGCCCTTGGCGCGGTGATAGGCGAGCGCCACCTTCAGCGCGGTCTCGACCGATTCGGATCCGGAATTCGTGTAGAGCACATGGTTCATGCCCTCAGGCGCGATGTCGACCAGGCGATTGGCAAGCTCGAAGGCCTTGGGGTGGCCGAGTTGGAAGGCCGGGGCATAGTCGAGTTCGCCCGCCTGCTGACGGATCGCCTCGGTGATCTTCGGGCGACAATGGCCGGCATTGACGCACCAGAGGCCGGCCGTACCGTCAAGCACCGTGCGACCGTCATGGGTCGTGTAATGCATGTCCTTGGCGCCGACGAACAGGCGCGGCTCCTTCTTGAACTGCCGGTTGGCGGTAAACGGCATCCAGAAGGCACGCAGGTCGTTCGGCGTGGTATTGAGGCGGTTCGACATTCCAGTTCTCCTCGGCATGGTCCGGTGTCGGGCGGTGGTGCCCGCTTGGATTCTTTTACCCTTTGGTCAAACTATCAGGGCGCCGGTTCGGGTCAAGTCTGGCGCCGCGACCTGGCGATGCCGGCGCGCCCATTCATGTCGAGGCGGTCGGTGCCGGCCTTGGTCATTTCTGAACGCGGAATCGTCCCGTTGGCGGCGGACGTTTTCTCAAGTTTAACCTGTTTGCGGCAACGCTACCGCGCCGTGTATCGCCGGGTCCATGGCGGCTCTTCCCGATCCGGCGACCAAGCAAATGGAGTGGCGAAAAGGTGTCGAGGTTGGGTATCGCGCAGGCGGCGATTGCCGTCCTTATTCTGCCTGGCATGGCAGCGGGCGCCGAGCTGATCGTCGACGGTCGCTTCGAGCACGGTGAAGACAGCTTCTGGGCGGGAGACGGCGTGACGCTTTCGCGCGACGGCGGGCAACTCTGCGCCGACGTTTCGGCGGGTGGCGAGACCTGGGACCGACTTGTCGGTCTTAACGGGTTGAAGCTCGAGCCCGGCCTTCACTACAGGCTGGCGTTGACGACAGACGCCGTCCGCGCGGTGCCGGTCCGTATCCAGCGCGGCGCCGAGCCCTGGACGACGCAGGGCGAATTCATGATCGCCGGTGCACCCGAACCTGCGCCTTTTTCGGCAGACTTCATGGCGACGGAAGCGGACGAGGCGCAACTGATCTTCCCGCTTGGCGGAGCAGAAAAGCCCTGGCGCTTCTGCGTGGACGATGTGTCGCTCACGGAGATTGCCGCGCCTGCTGCAGCCAATCGGGCTAAGGATGGGCCGGCGATCCGCGTCAATCAACTCGGCTATCTCACCGATGGCCCCAAGCGGGCGACGGTGATTTCCGATGCGCGCCAGGCTATTTCCTTTCAGCTGGTCGACGCCGGCGACGCCGTTGTCGGGGAGGGAACGACCCGCCCGAGCGGTTTCGACCCATCGGCCGGCGTGAGGACGCATGTGGCGGATTTTTCCGCCTATGGTGTTCCCGGCGACGGCTACCGGCTGGTTTCGGGCGACTGGAGCAGCGACCGGTTTTCGATTTCCGACAATCTCTACGGACGCCTGACGGTCGATGCGCTGTCCTGGTTCTATCCGCAGCGTAGCGGCGTGAAGATCCGGGGCGATATCGCCGGCAAGGCCTATGCCCGGCCGGCCGGGCATATCGGCGTCGCGCCGAACGAAGGCGACACATCCGTCGGCTGCCTCTCGGGGCCGGCGGCGAAGGCGCTTTATGGCGACTGGTCCTGCTCCTATCGCCTCGACGTTTCCGGCGGCTGGTACGATGCCGGCGATCACGGCAAGTATGCGGTCAACGGCGCGATCTCGGCGGCGCAGCTTTTGGCGACCTATGAGCGGGCGCGTTCCTTTGGGGGTGCCAAGTCGCCGGCGCTCGGTGATCGGCTTTCGCGCATACCCGAGAGCGGCAACGGCATTCCCGATCTGCTCGACGAGGCGCGATGGGAGCTGCAATTCCTGCTCTCGATGATGGTGCCGGACGGCGAGCCGCTTGCCGGAATGGTGCACCACAAGATCCATGATGCCGAGTGGACCTCGCCACCGATGCTGCCGAGCGAAGACCCGAAGGCGCGGGCGCTTCATCGGCCTTCGACGGCTGCGACCTTCGATGTCGCGGCGGTCGCGGCCCAGGCATCGCGGCTCTATGCCAAGGACAATCCGAGCTTTGCCAAACGGTTGCTTTCGGCGGCGCGCAAGGCCTGGGTCGCGGCCAATGCCAATCCCGTCCTGACCGCGCCGAAATCGGACGGCAACGCGGGTGGTGGCGATTATGACGACGACGACGTTTCCGACGAGCTTTATTGGGCCGCGACAGAGCTGTTTCTGACGACCGGGGACGCGAAATATCTCGAGGCGCTGCGCGCGTCTCCCCATTGGTCGGGCGAGGTGCTGCAGGCGACCGGTGCCTTCGACTGGCGCAACGTTGCCGGCTTCGCCCGGCTGCAGCTGGCGCTTTACGGTGAAGCCTTGCCCAAGGCCGATCTCGCCATGATCAGGCACTCGGTTCTGACGGCCGGGCGGGACTTTCTCACGCGACAGGCGGCCGAACCTTTCGGGCAGATCTACAGGCCGAGAAACCACCGCTACGACTGGGGATCGAACCAGCTGATCCTGCAGAACATCATCGTGCTTTCGGCCGCCTTCGATCTCTCTGGCGACAGGGCCTTCCTCAACGGCGCGCGCGAGAGCATGGATTATCTGCTCGGCCGGAATGCACTGGCATTCTCCTACATCACGGGCTACGGCGCGCGCTCGCCGGTCAACCAGCACAGCCGCTGGTATGCCCGGCAGGTGGATCCGAGCCTGCCCAACCCGCCAGTCGGATCGCTGGCGGGCGGGCCGAATTCGACGCCGGTCGATGCGATCGCCAAGCAGCGCCTGACGGGGTGCGCGCCGCAAACCTGTTATGTCGACGATATCGAGGCCTATGGCTCCAATGAGATCACCATCAACTGGAATGCGCCGCTCGTCTATGTCGCGTCGTTCCTTGCCGACGCACGCTAGGGGGCCGCAGTCATGACCGGAATTGCCTTTGTCGGGACCGGCTTCGTTGCCGATTATTACATGACGACGCTTGCCAACCATCCGCAACTCCGGCTCACGGGCGCATGGGACCGCGACGTGGCGCGCCTGGATGCATTTGCCGACTATTGGAAGGTCGAGCGCTACGCGTCGCTTGAGGAGGCGCTGGCTGACCCGGCGGTGGCGATCGTCGTCAACCTGACGACGCCGGAGAGCCACTATACCGTAAACCGTGCGGCACTTTGCGCCGGCAAGCACGTCTATTGCGAGAAGCCGCTGGCGATGGATGTCGACGAGGCGAGCGAACTGGTGGAACTGGCGAAAGAGCGAGGGCTCGTCCTTGCCGGCGCGCCCGCCAATGCGCTCAGCGAAGCGCATGCGCTCTGCGCCTCGCTGCTTAAAAGTGGTGCCATCGGCACGCCGCGCCTTGCCTATGCCGAAATGGAGGACGGCCCGGTGTTCAAGGCCAACTGGCGTGACTGGCGCAGCCGTTCCGGCGCCCGCTGGCCGGGCGTGCACGAGTTCGAAGTCGGCTGCACGCTTGAACATGCGGGCTATGCGGCAAGCTGGCTCGTCTCGCTGTTCGGTCCGGTTGCCGAGGTCACTGCCGTTTCCGCGCTGACCTTCCCGGACAAAGGGCCGGGCACGGAGAGCCTGCGTCTCGGCCCGGATTTTTCGGTCGGCTGCCTGTCATTCCGCTCCGGTGTGACGGCGCGGGTGACCTGCGGACTGGCGGCCCCGCGCGACCGTTCGCTGACCATCATCGGTGACAAGGGCACTATCGTCGTGCGCGATCTCTGGGACAACCGTTCGCCCATTCATCTGGAAGCCTTCGGCGCCAAGCGCTCGCTGCAGCATCGCGTTCTCGACTGGGTCGAGTGGAAGGTCGGTCGCAAGCTGCCGCTCAGGCTCTATGCCGGCAACAGGGTCGGGTATCCCAAGCGGGCAGCGACATCGGCCTTGCCCGCCTATCCCTCGAGGATCGACTTCGTCGGCGGCATCGCCGCGCAGGCCGACGCAATCGCAAAGGGAACGACGCCGTTCTTTTCCGGCGCAACCGCGCGCCATCTGACCGAAATCGTGCTTGCCCTCAACAACGGCCGGCAGGGCTACCGTCCACGCGACCTATGACGGCGGCAGGCCGCGGATCGTTTCGATGATCTCGATGGCCTGCAGGCTTCGCGATGTCGGCATGAGCAGATGCTCGTGCCAGCCTTCCAGGATTGCGGCGCTCGCGGCCACGATCTCGAACTGCAAGCCGTTGCCAGGGAAAGGCAGGTCGAAGCGCTGAAGACCGGGCAGGGAGATGCGCCTGGCGGCGCGCGTCAACCCTTTCGCCCACAGGCCCCGGCCTCTCGGTGCGATCGCCTTGCGCACCAAACCGTTGTTGGCAAGGAACAGGCGGCTCGCCTTCAGAAACGGTGCGTCGATGACGAGCGTGCCGCGATCGCCGTCGATGACGAACCGGTTTTCGCCGTCGCGGTCGAAGCCACAGGACAGATGAGCCTGGAAGCCGGTGTAGGACAGGCACATGTCAGCCGACAGATCGACACCGGTCGGTGCGCGCTGCCAGCGGCCTTCGACTGCCCGCGGCTGGCCGAACAGATTGAGGCAAAGCGACAGCGGATAGATGCCGAGGTCAAGCAACGAGCCACCGCCGAGCCTCGCGTCAAAGAAGCGGCTGTTGGGATCAAACGGCTTCTCGTAGGCAAGCTCGGCCGTCACGTGCCGGATGCGCCCGAGAGCCTCTGCGTCCAGCAGGGCGCGGGCCTTGGCGATCGCGGGCAGGAAGCAGGTCCACAGGCCCTCCATGGCGAAAAGCCCCTTGGTCGCCGCAAGCGCTGCGAGCGACCGCGCGTCGTCGAACGACGTCGCCAACGGCTTTTCGACCAGAACGGACTTGTTCGCCGACAGGAAGACGATGCCCTGCTCCAGGTGGACGGCGTTGGGGGAGGCGACGTAAACCGCATCGATAGCGGGATCGGCGGCAAAGGCATCGATGCTGGAATGGGCTATGATGTCGCCGAACCGGGCGGCGAAGGCCTCGGCCTTGTCCTTGCTGCGGGAATAGACGGCCGTCAGCTCGGCGTTGCCGGCAAACTGAATATCGGACGCGAAGCTCTCTGCGATCGCGCCGGTACCGGCGATGCCCCAACGGACCTTGTCTTGCATGAACCCGATGTCCCGGCTGTTTCGCTCGGGGCGCATCCTGCCCCTGAAATCTCAAGGGCGGGTAAACATCGACGACAAGCATCGGAGGGCCCAGCAAACGGAGCCCGCCCGCCCTTCGACAAGGCAATGGCTATGCGCGGTTTGCCGGGCTCTAGAAATGAATAAGCCCCGCGCGATCGCTCGAGTGGGGCTACTTCAGGGCAAGATCCCTGTTACGGACTGATGAGGTCAGGCCGAGCGGCGGACCAACGTCTTTTCTGCCATGGCGTTTGCTTCGACGCCATAGATGTCGGACAGGGTACCCAGAATCCTCATGACGGCGTCAGACGAGCTGGAATAGTAGATCGTCTGTGCGTCACGGCGCGTGCTGACCAGGTTCTGGGCGCGCAGTTTCGACAGATGCTGGGACAGAGCGGACTGGCTCAAGCCCACCTTGTTGGCCAATGCGCCGACGGCCATCTCTTCCTTGACAAGGGAATCGAGGATGAGAAGGCGCTTAGGATTTGCCATGGCCGAGAGGAAGCCGGCTGCTATCTCGGCTTCATCGTGTTTTTCAGGCGAAAGTGGCTGCATTGCGTGCTCCATGCGAAAATTACATCACACGTAGTTATGGTTGACGAAGGACGATAATTAGTCGTGATGCATAAAAGGGCAACTACCTACTGCAAGAAATGGGGGTATTTGGCGAGCGATTAACCGTAAAGTTCGCGCAAAAGTGGCCGTAACTCCGAACTGTCCTGCAACGGGGCAGGGAAATCGAGCCGCTTCAATTGGTCGCCATAGGCGAGATCCAGTCCGGCCGCGTCGATGCCCACCACCTTCCAGTCGCCTGCGGGCGCATTGCAGAGTTTTTCAGCATAAAATCTGACCGCTTCTCCATGATCGGCATTCATATGCTCGATTGCGCCGTTTTCCATGGCGGCGAGAGATGCGGTGGCGGGCGAATCGATCACGAGATCTGCGGCCGACAGCACGTAGGCCCGGCCAAATCCACCGTTAAGGCTCGCACGTAACGGGTTCAGGCGGAAGAAACCGAAGTCCGGGAAGTCGACATAGAGCTTCGATTTCGGATGCCGACGGACGAAACGCTCGCGTATGCGGGCGTGTGCGTCCGAATCACGCGCAACCGCCTCCGCCTCGCACTGGACCGTGAGCCGAGGATGGGCGAGCGGATCGCCCTTGCCGGGTTCTCCCGTCAGAAGCGAGGCGCGGGTATCGGCGAGCAGCGCCTTGGTATGGGTCGACAGTTTCGAGATCAGGATCAACGGCACGCCATCGACATCCATGCCGACGAGCACGCGGCTGACGAAGGGGAAACCGCCGCTTTCCGGCTCGATGGCCGCAAGGGAGCCGCTGCGGGCGCCGCGCAGAAGGGTGTGCGCGAGCTTGCGCGCTTCATCGTCGGTTTCGCGCAAAACGTTCGGCTTGTCGGTCATTCCTCGGTCCTTCCTGACGTGCAGCCCGCACCCCGAACGCAAAAGCCCGGAACGGGTCCGGGCTTTATTGGCTTCTTGTGCGCTTTCGTCAACTTTTGTTGCGGTGTCGCGTCAGGCCCTCGACGATGTTCTGCGCATTGATCGTGCCGACGACGGAACCGTTGTCGACGACGCCGACGCTACCCGGCTGGCGGGACATGGCGTCGAGGATGTCGACCAGCGGCGTCGTCGGCTTGGCGGTCGCCGTCACGCCGGCGACGGTCGCCCCACGCTGGACGCCGGTCTGCATCACGTCCTTGGCCGTCAGCATGGTGATCGGGTTCATGTGCTGGACGAAATCGGCGACATACTGGTTGGCGGGGTTTCTGACGATGTCCTGCGGCGTGCCGCACTGGATGATGCGCCCACCCTCCATGATGGCGATGCGGTTGCCGATGCGGAACGCCTCGTCGAGGTCATGGCTGACGAAGACGATGGTCTTCTTCAAACGACGCTGGAACTCGAGCAGTTCATCCTGGAGGCGTGTGCGGATCAGTGGGTCCAGGGCCGAAAACGGTTCGTCCATCAAAAGGATCGGCGCGCCGGTGGCAAAGGCGCGGGCAAGGCCGACGCGCTGCTGCATGCCGCCCGAAAGCTCGTTGACCTTGCGGCCCGCCCATTTCGTCAGGTTGACGAGTTCCAGCTGTTCGCCGACGCGGGCCTTGCGCTCCGCATCCGGCATGCCGGCAAGCTCCAGCCCGAAGCCGACATTGTCGGCGACGGTGCGCCAGGGCAGCAGCGCGAACTGCTGGAACACCATCGAGACGGTGTGCATGCGGAAGTCGCGCAGCGACTTCGGCGACGTGCGATAGGGGTTGAGGGGCCCGTTGGCGGTCTTGACCTCGACTTCGCCGCGAACGACGGGCGCAAGGCCGTTGACGGCGCGAAGCAGCGTCGACTTGCCGGAGCCCGATAGCCCCATCAGCACGAGGATCTCGCCCTCGTTGATCGACAGCGTTGCACCGGCGACGCCGAGAACCAGGCCGGTGGCGGCGCCGATCTCGTCGCGGGTCTTGCCCTGGTCGACCATCTGCAGCGCGGTCTGCGGATTGTTGCCGAAGATGATGTCGACGTTCTTGAATACGACGGCGTCGGTCATGCGCCTTCTCCTTCGTCGGACGAGCGGAACAGGCGGTCGAGGATGATGGCGAGGATGACGATGCAGAGACCGGCCTCGAAGCCCTTGGCGACATTGACCGAGTTCAGGGCGCGAAGGACGGGCACGCCAAGCCCGTTGGCACCGACAAGCGCCGCGATGACCACCATCGACAGCGACAGCATGATCGTCTGGGTGAGGCCCGCCATGATCTGCGGCATGGCGAAGGGCAGTTCGACCTTGCGCAACACCTGGCCGGGCGTCGCGCCGAAGGCCTGGGCGGCCTCCACCAGCGAGGGCGGCGTCGAGATGATGCCGAGGCGGGTGAGGCGGATGGGTGCCGGAATGGCGAAGATCACGGTGGCGATCAGGCCCGGCACCATGCCGAGGCCGAACAGGATGAGGGCAGGGATCAGGTAGACGAAGGTCGGGATCGTCTGCATCAGGTCAAGGATCGGCCGCATGACGGCGTAGACCCAGGCGCGGCGCGCCGCGGCAATGCCAAGGGGCACACCGACGGCCATGCTGACGACGCTGGCTGCCAGCACCAGCGCCAGCGTCTCCGTCGTTTCCTTCCAATAGCCCTGGTTGATGATCAGGAGCAGGCCGAGGCCGGTGAACAGCGTGATGCCGAGCGAGCGGCGGAACCACCAGGCAAGGGCGGTGATCACCGCGACCACGATCAGCGGGTGCGGCGTCTGCAGGACATAGAGCAGGATGCCGACGACGCCGGACAGGAAGCGGGCGAGCTGGTCGAAGAATAGCTCGAAGTTCGTCGTCAGCCAGTCGACGAACGCCTTGGCCCAGCCGCCGATTGGGATGCGGTACTCGGTCAGAAATTCCACAGGGGTGAATCCGTCTCGTCAAATCAAAACTATCGCGCGATGCGGTGAAAAAAAGGCGGGGTTTTCCCCCGCCTTGTCGTCGCTCAGAGCCCGAGCGCGGTCTTGGCGGCTGCGAGGCCCTCGCCACCGTCCTTGGTGGTGACGCCGGCGAGCCATGGTTCGATCGCCGCCGGGTTGGCCTTCAGCCATTCCTTGGCGGCGGCATCCGGTTCCTTGCCGTCGTTCAGGATCTTGCCCATGATCTCGTTTTCCATCTGCAGCGAGAACTTGAGGTTCGTCAGCAGCTTGCCGACATTCGGGCATTCGGTGGTGTAGCCGGCGCGCACATTGGTGAAGACGCTGGCGCCGCCGAAGTTCGCGCCGAAGATGTCGTCGCCGCCGGAGAGATAGGTAAGCTTGAAATTGGCGTTCATCGGATGCGGTTCCCAGCCGAGGAACACGATGGGCGCGCCGTCCTTTTCAGAGCGGGCGACCTGCGCCAGCATGCCCTGTTCGGAGGATTCGACCACTTCGAAGCCCTTGAGGCCGAAGGTGTCCTTGTCGACCATGTCGATGATCAGGCGGTTGCCGTCATTGCCCGGCTCGATGCCGTAGATCTTGCCTTCGAGCGCATCCTTCTGGGCGGCAATGTCCTTGAAGTCCTTGATGCCGAGTTCGGCACCCTTGGCGTTTGTCGCCAGCGTGTATTTCGCGCCTTCGAGGTTTGGCCCGAAGGATTCGACCGACTTGTCGTCGAGATAGGGGCGAACGTCGTTTTCCTGGGTCGGCATCCAGTTGCCGAGGAAGACGTCGATGTCCTTGTTCTTCAGCGAGGTGTAGGTGACCGGAACGGAGAGAACCTTGATGTCGGTCTCATAGCCGAGGCCCTTGAGAACGGCGGAAACCGTAGCGGTGGTGGCGGTGATATCCGTCCATCCGACGTCGGAGAAACGGACGGTGCCACAGCTTTCCGGCTCGGCTGCCGCGGCGTTGCCGGCAACAAGGGCAGCCACCGAAACGGCGCCCGCGAGCAAGAATTTGAGAGAGAGTGCTTTGTTCATCGTTGTCGTTCCCCTGCCTCTATTATTGTTTTAGCCAAACACCATTGGATAGCGAATTCAAGCGCTTTGATGTCGAAGGAAGTGTATTAGGTCAATACGCGAGCGGGATGCACGCTGCGACGCAGAATGTCGCAATGCCTACGAAATGGTCAAGTCGGGCGAAAAACTGTGGGCCCGTGCAATCGGGCTCTGGCCTTCGGGGCCAAGCCTCGTCATGTACCGACGAAACGATTTCCGGAAGCGGCAGGACATGGCCAAACTCTATTTCAGCTATGCGACGATGAACGCGGGCAAGAGCACGCTCCTCTTGCAGGCGTCCTACAACTACCAGGAACGCGGCATGCGCGTCGTCATGCTGATTGCGGCCTTCGACGACCGGGGCGGCGCCGGGCGCATCTCCTCGCGCATCGGTCTCGATGCGGACGCAATTCCCTTCCATGGCGACGATGATCTCTATGGCCTGATCGAAAAGCTGCACGGCGACGGCGGCGGCAAGATCGCCTGCGTGTTCGTCGACGAGGCGCAGTTCCTCAACGAGGAGCAGGTCTGGCAGCTGGCGCGGGTCGCCGACCGGATCGGCATTCCCGTCATGGCCTACGGTCTGCGCACCGATTTTCAAGGAAAGCTGTTTCCGGGCTCGATGGCGCTTCTGGCCATCGCCGACGAACTGCGCGAAGTGCGCACGATCTGCGACTGCGGCCGTAAGGCGACCATGGTCGTGCGCCTTGACGGGCAAGGCAACGTCGTGCGGCAGGGCGCGCAGATCGAGGTCGGCGGCAACGAGAAATACGTTTCCTATTGCCGGCGCCACTGGGAAGACAAGATGCGCTGCGATCCGGCGTGACGCGTCAAAAACGGAGTCCGTTCAAGGTTTTCTGCCGGGATCTTGCGGCGTCGTGACATCGTCGTCAGGTTCTGATTGATGGGTGGTGCTGTGATGCGACGGCATGGCGTCTTGAAGGCGACGCATTCGAAATGTCATGGTCCCGTATCTGTCCGATGAGGTGCCCGATGCCGCGTCTGCTTCCGTCTCTCCTTTTCTGTCTCTGTCTCGGGGCGGCGCCCGCTCATGCCGGTGGCGATGCCAAGGCGGGGGCGGCCGTCTTCCGCAAATGCGGGGCCTGCCACACGGCGACCGAACCCAACAACCGGGTCGGACCGAGCCTGATGGGCGTCATCGGTCGCCCGGCCGCTTCCGTCTCCGACTACAGCTATTCCGAAGCCATGAAGGCTTTTGGCGCTGAAGGTCACGTCTGGGACGAGGCGACGCTCAGCGAGTATCTGTTGAGCCCCAAGGCGATGGTTGGTGACACCAAGATGAGCTTTGCCGGTTTGAAGAAGCCGCAGGACATTGCCGACGTCATCGCCTATCTGAAGGATCCGGCGGCTGCCAAATAGGCAATGCGTCGATATCTCAAGCACTTCGGCGGAGAGGTTGACCAAAAAAAGCCGGGCGCCGAGGCTTGTTCTCTTGCTATAAACACCCTTTATATACCTGCAATCGAAGGCTGAACAATTCGGCCCGGACGGCACCCGTTGCCTCAAGCGATCCAGGGGGATGATATGGCTTCTCTTCAGAATTTTGACGCGGAGATCGAGAAGACGAAAAGCGTTGTCGAGCAGATGCGCGGCAAGCTTGCGCAGTCCGGCGTCGTGCTGGAGCAGTTCGCCAAGTCCGAGACCAAGCTCGGCGACGTCAATTTCGATATCGAGAACGCCCGCATCCAGGACGTGATCAACCAGCAGAAGGTGATGGAGGCCAACATCGCCGACCTCATCATAGGGCTGGAGGATGCGACCAATGTCTTCGGCTCCGAGTTCGAGAGCATGAAGAACTATACGGGATACGAGAAGTTCATCGGCATCTTCTCCAAGCAGAAGATGCAGCGCATGCGCACGGACCGGGTGCGCAACATGTCGCTCGCCGGCAACCTGCAGGAACTTCTGTCGAAGTCCGACACTATCGTCGGCATCCTCAAGGATCAGAAGTCGATCCTCGACCAGCGCTACAAGACCTCTGAGCAGAGCCTGATCCAGGTAATCGAGCGCCGCAAGGTGACGATGGCCAATCTCGAGGAAACGCAGAAGCGGATCGAGGAACTGAACCCGCTACTGCTCGATATCGAAAACCGCATTGCGGCGTCGACCGAGCAGAAAGTGCGCACCGAGCTTGAAGGCGAGCGTTCGGCGCTGGCGACCGAATACAACGAGAAGCAGGCGAAAGAGCAGGAGCTCCTGGCCGAAAGCCAGACGCTCGAGCGCTATACCTCGATGTTCCAGACCTTCGTCGATTCGCTCAACAACCAGATCGCCGCGCAAAACACGCTGATCAACAAGCTGACCATCGATACCGAACAGCGCATCGTGCTCTACAAGGCGCTGGAAGATTCGTTGAAGACGGCGGCCCAGCAGGACGTCGCCCACAAGATCAACACGCTCGGAAGCCAGGTCGACACGGCAGCCGAGGAGACGATGGCCGGCATCGGTGCCGCCGCCCAGCGCCACATCGGCGATCTCCTCGAAATGCACGAGAAGAACATGCTGTCGACGCAGGACATCCAGCGTCGCAAGAAGCTGGCCGACGACGCCTTTGCCCGCCGCTTCCAGGCCGTCATGGACAAGCACAACACCGCCAACTACGTGAAGCAGTGATCGGCGCCAGGCAATGCGCATGAGACGATCCGAGTTTACGTTGTGGCGCGCGACGGGGGGAACGGCATGAAAGTCGCAGCTTCTCCCGCCGTTGCCCAGTATTTCGCCTCGATCCATTCGGCGCTGGCCGGGCTCGAGCTGTTTCTCGGCGACCGCAATTCGCCGCTCTACCGCAACACCGTCGTCGGCGAGGTGATCGTTCCCTATCTGGCGCGCCTGAAAGCGTCGATCGCCTGCTGGGAAAACCGCATCGGCTTTGTCGAACAGTTCCGGATCTCCCGGGCCGAGAGCGGCTTTCCCGTCTTCCAGAACGTGCTCGAACTGGAAAACGATCGCCAGACGGCGGCCAAGCGTCTCGCCGACATTCCCGCGGCCGATGCGCTGCGTGAGGAGATGGCCGATTTCATCCTGAGGCAGAAGGCCTTTCCCGAGGCGCTGCAATCGCGCATGGCCGAACGGCTCTACCTCGAGCAGATCGGCAAGGGCGAGATTTTTTCACCATTCATCCTGCCGGAGACGATCCGCGTCGCCGTCAACCCGAAGACCATGCGGCCCTATTACGTGGTGAGCTGGGGCGCATTCGACGGCACACAGACCCTGCCGATCGTCTACATGGCGACGATCGAGGACTCGTCGGAGAAGATCGTCGAGATGCTCGTGACCGAGGATGGCAAGCTCAATCCGCAGGTCGAGATCCCGCTGCCGGTCGGCGGCCTGCTCAATCCCGAGCTTGCCAGCCGCTTCGATGATTTCGCCTCGAAGAACAGCGCCTATTCGCTGACGCCGGTGACGATCGCCACCAACATGGACAAGGATTTCCCCGAGCTGCATCCCAAGCAGCTGCGGCGCATCGTGCTCGGCCCGTTCTATTCGGCCGGGATCACCGAGAACAATGCGAAGATCAACGAGATCCTGTCCAAGGTGCGCAAACCCGAAAACGCCTGGCTGCTAACCTGGACGGTGCAGGAGGTGTTCTCCAAGGCCGAGCGCGCCGCCAAGCGCGGCTTCTGGTCGACGACGCCGGCGCAGGAAGAGTTCCACATCGATACCGACAATCTGGAAGCGACACGCATGGGTGTCTCGTCCTACGAGAAGCATGCTCTGGTGCCGCACGATGCCTATCAGGCCCTTTATGCCGCGGGCGAAGCGGAGCAGGTCTTCGGCGACTACAAGGTGCATGTCATCTCCGGTAACCAGGTCGTGAGCGAGGTTTAAGCATGACACTCAATGCCGGGCTGACGACACTGCACGAAGACGAGATTGCCAGGCACCAGGCGGTAGCCCAGGGGATGGTGACCAAGCTGGTGATCCTCGAGCGGGATGAAGGCCCGGCCGGCGCGCCGCTCGCCGGCACCGGAAGGCGCTTCGTTTCCACCGTTTCGACCGGCGGCCAGCGCCGCACCCGCGAAGTTGAGCTTGCGCGCACCGTCCAGGCGGTGCGACAGGGCGACCCGATGCTGTCGCCGGCGCAGCATGCCGTCCTCTACCGCACCCGCCGCGGCATCCAGGTGGCGCTTGCCGTCGCCGACGTCTTTTCGCGCCAGACGAGCCTGGAGCAGCTGCAGGCCCGCAATTTGACCGCGCCGCTCGCCGGCGAAGAGGCCAACCAGTTCAAGGCGCTGCTGAACGCGTCCGCCTATATCTCGGCCTTTACGCTTGCCGCCTATCTCGGTGCGACGCTGTCGGGCGAGGGCGAGCCGGTCGACGACGCGGTCGAGCCGGACTTCCTGTTCGACACGCCACAGGATGCCTTGAAGGCGATGATTGCGGCACTCGACCGGAGCATTTCAGGGGCGGCTGACGATCTGGCGCTGACGGCGCGGGCGCGCGCCTTCTCGCGCGTCGCCATCGAAGGGCTGATCGCGCGCAAGGGCCGCTTTACCGGCCTGCAGAGCTTCGAGACCGTGCATATCCGTCTCGACCAGGACGATTTCACGCTCAACGGATTTGACGTCGCACCGGGCCAGAAGCGCAAGCCGCTGGTGATGACCTTCAAGAAGCCGGAAGAAATCATCGGCAATCACATCGCCAAGTATCAGGCGCTGAAACTCGCCAAGATGCTGATGGCCTACGACTTCGACCGGCAGATGAACCCGTTCGTCGAACTGGGCGGCTTCCTCTTCACCTTTATCGGCGACGGCATGCCCGGCACCGGCAAGACGATCCTGATCCAGATGCTCGCCGGCATGCTCAACGAATATTGCGAGATTGCCGGCTACGCCTTTCACTACGAGAATTTCGGCGTCGACCAGATTTCGTCCTACCAGGGCAAGTCGGGCCAGAACTGCAAGGAATTCGTCAACAATGTCATCAACCCGCGCGCCATCGGTTTCGGCACCATCGACGATGTCGACCAGGTGGCGGCCAAGCGCTCCGACGACCGGGCGTCCGCTGGCCAGCACGAGGTGACGGCGGTGCTGATGGAAAGTTTTGCCGGCGCCTCGACCGTTGTGCGCGGCAACTGCACCTTCGGCATGTTCTCTAACTACCCTGAGAATGTCGACGATGCGCTGAGGCAGCGCGCCGGCGCCCGCTGGCTGGTCGATGGACCGCAGACCGAAGACGATTACATCGACATCTTTGCGCTGCTCGTCGGCAAGAACCACAAGATCCCGCTCGGCGAACACGCGCTGTTCGAGGGCCAGGAGATCAAGCGCGCCGTCTCGCAATCCTATGAGGCGCACTCGCGACCGCAGGAAGAGGGCCTCGTGTCCGTATGGGAGCGATATCAGAAGGAGAAGGGCGGGCTCGCCACGCTTGCCGATGTCGGGGCCTATCTGCACATGATCAAGGAGGCGGAACCGCGCTTCACCGGCCGGGCGATCAAGAACATCACCGACGCGATCAAGCTGAGGGCCATGGACGTCGAATTGCCGGACGACTGGTTCAAGGACGCCGGCTCGTTCATGCACAAGGCCTACGATGAAAAGAAGGCGATGATCGAGGCGCTGCGCGGCCCGATCACCATCGAGATGGTGCTGCAGGAAATCAACCGCTACGCCGACAGCGAATTCCGCTACACCGACAAATCGGACGATGCCGCCGTCACCGACATCATCCGCCGCGAGCGCCAGCGCGAAAAGGCGATCCGCGAGATCGAGGCGATGAAACGCGATGGTCGGTGGCAGGGGTGATGGCGGGGAGCGCTGAGTTATGAATCGTCTGCTCGAAGCCGAGCTTATCTATGGACGGCTGCTCGACATTTCCGAGCCGCATCTGATTGCGCGCTACAACAAGGCGCTGCAGGGGTTCGGGCTGCGTCCGACGGCGCTTGAGCGCTTCAGCATCGACATGACCGGTTTCTCTCCGGAGATCGCCGACGAGCTTGGCGACCGCGATTATCTCGACCCCAACCGGGTGAACCGCCGCTTCATCATCATGACGCCGGACCAGGCGGAACTGCCGGTCGTGCATACGAGCTTTTCCAATACGGCGGCGTTGATGCACGAGTTCTTCAACGCCAACAGCCGCGCCATCAATGCCGTGACGATCAAGGATGCGCTCTACGGCGAGATCGAGGATTCGGTTTCGATCGTCGACGACATTGACGACCTCCTTTCCATCAATGAAGTGCGATTCCGGGTGCTTTCGGCCGAAGACATGCTGGGCAAGGCGGCAGAACTGCGTGGCCTCGTCGACCGCCTGAAGAAGGTGCCGACCGCCTGGACCGACGACGAGATGCTCAACCGCATGGTCGAGCTGGCGAAGGTGACGGGCGACATCCGCCAGAACGCGCTGGTCCCAGATCAGCTCGTCTTCCGGCACGATGCCTTCTGGGCCAATCATTTCGGCGGCGTCTATATCTTCCTCGACGACAAGACGACGACGGTGATCTGCGACCCTTCGGTCCCTGGCTTTCGTCGGTCGCGGCCCTGGCAGGTCAGCTACATCGCCATCGACGATCCTGCGCGCATCTACGATTTCCTGGCGTCGACGAAGCGGCTGCAACTGCCGCAGGCGTCCTGGGTGGAGGACTCCGGTCTCTACCAGCACCGGTCCGATATGGTGGTGCGCGGCCTGATCAACGACGCCGATCCGACGGCGGATCTCGCTCGGGTCGACCGGATCTGGCTGCAGACCTGGATGCACCGCAACGCTGCACTTGTTGCAAGCGATGGCGCATACCCGTTCCTGCAGGAAATGCTGCGCACGGTGCAGACGACCGGTAGCATCCGGATGCAGGACGTCGCGCCGGCGAACCGCTTCATGCTCGTGAGGGCCTCGCCGACCCATCCCGACCAGTGGTTGGTCAACCGTTTGATCGCCCAGCTGGTTCCGCGCGATTTCGTCTCCCGCTTCGTTTTCGACAAGCAAGGGTTTTATGACGCCTATGAGCGTTACAGTGAAAAGTTCAGGGAATATGTTGTTGCGACGCTGACCGGCACATATCTCAAAGACAAGGCGGCCTTCCGCCGCAAGCTTTACGGCCTCAGAGAGGAATAGGACATGTTTGATCCGATCGTCGCGTTTTTCCAGCGTGTCTTTACCGCGATCGGTCGCGGCATCGGCCTGGCCGTTGCCTGGCTGCTGTGGCCGTTCGTCCTGCTCGGAAACTGGTATCGCCAGCGCAGCTGGATCATCAAGGGACCGATCGGCATCATCCTGCTCGGCCTGCTCTTCTTCTATGGCTATTTCTTCTGGCAGACCCAGGCCTGGACGAACTTCAACCCTGATTATGTCGACCGCTACAAGCTTGCCGAACGCAAGGTGCCGGCCGGTTCGCCGGTGAGCGGACCTGGTGCGACGACGGGCCAGGCAACGCCAGGAGCGGCCGCAAACCAGGCGGCGGTTGCCAACCAGCCGGCCGAAGTCACGCCCGAGGCGCTCGCCGCCGTACAGCTGCCGGCCGGGACCCAGTGCCAGACATCGGCGATCGTCGATGTCACCGCTGACCTCATCGACTACAACGTCAACGAGAATGCCTGGATCTCGTCGATGCTGCTCTACAAGTTGGGCTTCTTCGGTCTCGACTGGGACGATACGCCCTGGCTCGACAACAAGGCATCGTTCCAGCGCGGCATCAACCAGGCGATCCGCCGCACCTCGGTCGAGCTGGTGGATTCGCTTGGCCGCGTCCGTGGTACCTCCGGCATCAACAACGATCTGCAGCGGGCCCGCGGCAACATCCAGTTCGACGAGGAGACCTGGTACTTCGGCCTCAATCCGTTCGGCCCGAAGACGCCGACACCGAGCTTCTATCGCGCCGCCATGAAGGACATGCGCACCTTCAATACGTCGCTTGCCAAGTGCGACGCCGTGTTTGACGGTCGCGCCGACAACCTGGTCGAATTCCTCGACCGCATCGCCAACGACCTCGGCAACACCTCGGCGATCATTCGCGAGCGCTCGGAAAACCACAATGGCGGCTGGTTCGACACGCGCGCCGACGATCGCTTCTGGTTCGCCTATGGCCAGCTCTACGGCTACTACGGCATCCTGTCGGCTGCCGGTGCCGATTTCGAGAATGTGGTTGCCCAGCGCGGCCTGACGCCGATCTGGACCGAAACGATCAAGCAGCTGCGCTCGGCGCTTCGCATCCAGCCGCTGATCATCTCCAATGGCGAGGAGGCCGGCTGGATCATGCCGACGCATCTGGCGACCATGGGCTTCTACATCCTGCGGGTGCGCTCCAACATCGTCGAGATGCGCGACATTCTTGCGCGATAAAATTCATGCATGAAGACGGCGGCTCCGACCCGGAACCGCTGGAAACAAGCTTCGTCCCGTGAAGGGGTGCGGTCAAAAAATGCGAGTTTGGGGGGAGGGGAAAACCCATGGCGGAGGTCAAGTCCGATATCGAAATCGCGCGTGCGGCGAAGAAGAAGCCGATCCTGGAGGTCGGCGCGAAACTCGGCATTCCGCCGGAGCATCTGCTGCCCTACGGCCATGACAAGGCAAAGATCGGCGCGGAATTCATCGCCGCCCAGAAGGACCGCAAGAACGGCCACCTGATCCTGGTGACCGCAATCAACCCGACGCCGGCTGGCGAAGGCAAGACGACGACGACGGTCGGTCTCGGCGACGGGCTCAACCGCATCGGCAAGAAGGCGGTCGTGTGCATCCGCGAGGCGTCGCTCGGCCCCTGCTTCGGGGTGAAGGGTGGGGCGGCCGGCGGCGGCTATGCCCAGGTGGTGCCGATGGAGGACATGAACCTCCACTTCACCGGCGATTTCCATGCCATCACCTCTGCCCACAATCTGCTGTCGGCCCTGCTCGACAATCACATCTACTGGGGCAACGAGCAGAACATCGACATCAGGCGCATCACCTGGCGACGGGTGATGGACATGAACGACCGGGCGCTGCGCAGCATCGTCGGTTCGCTAGGAGGCGTCGCCAACGGTTATCCGCGCGAGACCGGCTTCGACATTACCGTCGCCTCCGAGGTCATGGCGATCCTCTGTCTTTCGACGGACCTGAAGGATCTGGAAAAGCGTCTGGGCAACATCATCATCGGCTACCGGCGCGACAAGAGCCCGGTCTTTGCCCGCGACATCAAGGCGGATGGGGCGATGACGGTGCTCTTGAAGGATGCGATGCAGCCGAATCTGGTGCAGACGCTGGAAAACAATCCCGCCTTCGTGCATGGCGGTCCTTTCGCCAACATCGCCCATGGCTGCAACTCGGTGATCGCGACGACCACGGCGCTGAAACTTGCGGATTATGTCGTGACCGAAGCCGGCTTTGGCGCCGATCTCGGAGCGGAAAAATTCTTCGATATCAAGTGCCGCAAGGCAGGGCTGAAACCCGATGCCGCCGTCATCGTCGCGACCGTCCGCGCCATCAAGATGAATGGCGGGGTGAAGAAGGACGATCTCGGCAAGGAGAACCTGGAGGCGCTGCGCAAGGGCTGCGCCAATCTCGGTCGCCACGTGCAGAACGTGAAGAAATTCGGAGTGCCGGCGATCGTCGCGATCAATCATTTCACCTCCGACACCGAAGCCGAAGTGCAGGCGATCAAGGATTATGTCGCAACGCTCGGTGCTGAAGCCGTGCTCTGCCGCCATTGGGCCGAGGGATCGGCCGGCATCGAGGAGCTGGCGCGAAAGGTAGCGGAACTCGCCGAGGGCGGTCATTCACAGTTTTCGCCGCTCTATCCCGACGAGATGTCGCTGTTCCACAAGATCGAGACGATCGCCAAGGACATCTACCACGCGAGCGAGGTGATCGCTGACAAGTCCGTGCGTGACCAGTTGCGCACCTGGGAGGACCAGGGCTACGGCAACCTGCCGATCTGCATGGCCAAGACGCAATATTCGTTTTCGACCGATCCGAACCTGCGCGGTGCGCCGACCGGCCACACGGTGCCGATCCGCGAAGTCCGGCTTGCCGCCGGCGCCGGCTTCGTCGTCGTCATCACCGGCGAGATCATGACCATGCCGGGCCTGCCGAAGGTGCCGTCGTCGGAGAAGATCTATCTCAACCAGCAGGGCTACATCGAAGGGCTGTTCTAGCCGAACGCGATCATCCGCAACGCCTCAAAGCGGAATCAATTCGAGGCGTTGCGGAATTTACCTGAAGCGCTGCACGCTTCATTTCACGTGCCGCCTCAGCTGAGGCTGATAAAGTCCGCCTTGCCGACCGGAACGCCCTTGTGGCGCAGGATGTCGTAGGCGGTCGTCAGGTGGAAGTAGAAGTTCGGCAGCACGAACTTCAGGAGATAGTCCTCGCCGGAGAGCGTCATCTTCAGCTTGGTGAAGTTCAACGTGACTTCCCGGGTTTCACTGCCGTCGAGATCGCTCGGTCGCACCGTTTCCAGGAAGGCGACCGTCTTTGCGATGCGCTCGCGCAGGTCCGCGAACGTCTTTTCCTCGTCGGGAAAGCTCGGCACTGGAAGTGTGGTCAGCCGGGCGATAGTGCCCTTCGACGTGTCGCTGGCGCGCTGGACCTGTCCCGAGAGCGGCAGCATGTCGGCCGTGAGCCGGGCGTTGACGAGGTCGTCGAGCGAAAGGCCGGTCTCGCCGGCATAGACCTCGGCCTTGTCGAGCAGTTTGCCGAGGACGCCGAAGCCGTGGACGAAGGTGGGAACGGAGAGCCGGTACATCGTGAGCGCCATGGATGGTTCCTCGGGCGTTGGGGGCTGCGATTGGTCTGGACTGCTATCTGGTAAACCGAACCGGTTCCTGCAAGGCGCATGCACCATCTTTGCCTTCGGCGAAAATTGCGAGCACGAATCCGGCGCGCGAACTCTGGTGATTGCGTGCTCGTCGACGATAAGCTGTCCTTCATGCGCAGATCGTGGATCCCCTCCGGAAAACACGCCTTCAGCCCGAAACGGATTGAAATCGCCGATGACCCCGCACGACCTTGAAGCCTATCTCCACGCCCATATCCCGCTGTCGGCAGCGATGCAGGTTCACGTCGACGAGGTGACGGACGAGCACGTCCGGCTTTCGGCGCCGCTGGCACCCAACATCAATCATCGGGAGACGGTCTTTGGCGGCAGCGCTTCGGCGCTGTCGATCCTGTCGGCCTGGTCGCTGCTGCATGTGCGTCTCAGCCGCGCCGGCGTTCCGGCGCGCCTCGTCATCCAGAGCAACCGCATGGATTACATCAGGCCTGTTGCCGGCACATTTTCTGCACGCTCGACACTTGCAGACATTGGCCGGTGGCCGGATTTTCTGCGCATGTTTCATCGGCGCGGCAAGGCTCGGATCGTCGTTGCGGCCGAACTGCTCGATGGCGACGACGTTGCCGGGCGTTTCGAGGGCGAATTCGTCGCTCTCGGCCCTCACGGCGGCTAGCGACAGTAACGGTATTCGTTGCGGCGCTCGATCACGTCGAGATGCAGATGCGTCTCATGCGCCGCGTCGCTGCCGGGGTCGAGCACCGTCTTGAAGTAGAGGCAGGCCGAGGCCGTAATTGCGCGCTGAAAGGCGCCGGTCATGGTGCCGTCCTCATCGCGTGGCTGGATCTCGACGGTCTTGCCGTCGCTGAAGGTAAACGAGGCGATGTCGACGGCGTTGCCATGCGCATGCTCGGAGATCTTGCCGGTCTTGGCATTGTTGCGCAGTCGGCAGATATAGGTGGAGGCCTGATTGAGACTCTTGACCGTCACGCCCTTGGCAAAGGCCACATCGGTCGCCGGCTGCACCGCGTCCCTGGTCCATCGCGCCAGCGCCAGCGCCGCCTCGCAGCGCATCAATCCCTTGGGTGCGAGCTTGACGTCGGGCAGGACGCTGGTGACGTCGAGCGGCTTGTCGATGCCGCAGCCCTTGCCATCGTCCACCCGGCTGGCTTCGGTGAAGACGGCGCCGAGTGCTTTGAGGTCCGACAGGCACTTGGCGTAATCGGCCGGGTTCTCGTTTTCGACCGGCGGGTAGGTGATCGGGGCCGGGTCCGTCGCGTCGTCTCCAGATTTTTCCTTTTCTTCTCCCGGCGAGTCGCCCTTCTTGTCATCGGCACCCTTTTCGCCCGCCTTCTGGTTCTTCGTGCCTACCGCCGGCTTTGGCTCGGGCGTCGGTGGCTGGTCGTCCAGCTTTTCAGCGGAAGGTTGCTTGCCCTTGCTGTGCCCATCCTTCGTTGCCGGCGTCTCCGGCTTCTCTTCAGGTGCGGGTACTGGCGCCTCGGCCGTCGTTTCGGTCGGCGGTTTGTCGGAGGGAAGGGGCCCGTTTTTGGGGAGGCTTGCGCCGGTGAGCAGCAATGTCGACAGGAAAATCAGCGGGATATGGCAGCGCATGCGTATCCTTTCACGAGGTCCGGAGCGACAGCCCAAGAGGGGGAGGAACGCATGGGAAGCCATCTGGTTTCATCGGCCTGAAGGCAAGAGCGTTGCAGTTCGGCAACGCACCGAATTGGGACGATCCCATAAATTGTGGGGGAAGCGTTTCTATGTTGACAACAATAGTCATGTTTTTTATGCGGCTTAAATGAGGCGATGCAATGTCGCAACGTATTCGAACCCACGCCCAGCCAGCCCCTTGAGTTCGCCGCTCAACAGCAAGCCCGGCCCATGAATTCAAAGGATTGGTCCATGCTCAACCGGCGCCGTCGCCTGGCACTTCTGGCTTGCACGACAACACTAGCACTTTCTGCTGCCACCGGTGCCTTCGCGCAGACCGCGAGCACAGCGCCGAAGGTTGACGAACAGAAGGCCGAGGCCGCCAAGAAGGGCGAAACCTTCCTGTCGCCGATCGTCGTCAAGGGCGCACGCACCGGCGACCCCTATGCCAAGGCTGGCCCGGTCAGCGTGGTGACGAGCGACCAGATCGATCTCCAGTCCGGACTTGAAACCGACGACCTCTTGCGCGGCGTTCCCGGCACGTCGACGGCCAACAACCCGCAGAATCCGGGCGTCGCTGTCAACATTCGCGGTTTCGAAGGTTCTGGCCGCGTCAACATGATGATCGATGGCGTGCGCCAGAACTTCCGCTTCACCGGCCACGAAGCGCAGGGTTTTGCCTATTTCGACCCGGCATTCCTGTCCGAGATCGACGTGACCCGTGGCGCCGTCAACGGTGTCGGCGGTGGTGCTCTTGCCGGCTCGGTCAACTTCAAGACCTATGACGTCGAGGACCTGATCCAGGACGGCAAGAACTACGGCGGCGTCGCATCGGCGACCTACGGCACCAACGGCGCCGGCTGGTCGGAATCGCTTATCGGTGCCTATCGCTTCAACGACGTGTTCTCGGTTCTGGGCGGCATCAGCAAGGCCGATCCGGGCAACTACGACAACGGCAATGGCATTCAGGTTCCCTACACCGAGGAAGACCTCTTGTCGGGCATGCTGAAGTTCGAGGTGACGCCGGACCAGGATCACACCTTCAAGTTCAGCGGCATCACCTATGACAACGACTTCTTCGCCAACTCCTACTTCCAGAACGTGAAGAACCAGACGCTGGCGGCAAGCTACTCCTACACGCCGGATAACGAACTCATCGACTTCCGCGCCAATGCCTATTGGAACCGGCTTAAGATGAAGTACAGCGCCGACGTGAACGGTGGTGGTACGGCCGCCGGCCGCCAGATCACCGATACCGGCAAGGGCTTCGACATCTCCAACACATCGCTGTTCGATCTCGGCGAAGTGGCGGTGCGAGCCAACTATGGCGTCGAGTATTTCCGTGACGACTACAACGTCATCAACAGCACGGCGCGGCCCGGCGCCGGCGTCAACGGCAGCGGCACCAATGCCACGACGGGCGTCTTCAGCAATACGACCTTCACCTATGGCATCGTCGATCTGACGGCCGGTCTGCGGTGGGACCACTTCAGCCTCGACGGTTCGGGCGCTGTTGTCGCCGGCAACCCGATCGGCCTTCCGGCTGGACCTTATACGGTTGACAAGTCGGACGGGCGCCTGAACCCGAGCGTCACGCTGGCGCTCAACCCGACCGACTGGTTCCAGCCCTACGTGACCTACGCCGAGACCTCGCGCTCGCCGACCGTCAACGAGACCTTTGCCGGCGGTACGCACCCGGGTTCAAGTGGCCAGTCCTTCTTCCCCAACCCGTTCCTTGAGCCTGAAATCTCCAAGGGCTGGGAAGTCGGTGCCAACTTCTCCTTCGATGGCCTGCTCGATTCGAGCGATAGCCTGCGCCTGAAGGCGAATTACTTCCACAACAAGATCGACAACTACATCACCGCCGCCCTGCTCAACGGCGGTCGTCAGATCTTCTTCGTCAATACGCCCGGCACGTCGACCGTTCAGGGCTTCGAGCTGCAGGCGGCCTATGACGCCGGCTTCGTCTTTGGTGACATCGCCTACACCCACACCGACAGCAAGCTGCCGGCCCAGGTCAACGGCTTCGGCGTCCAGAGCTATCTGCCCGACGACATCGTCAGCGCCACGCTCGGTGCCCGCTTCCTCGAAGACCAGCGTCTGACGGTCGGAACGCGCTTCTATGCCGTCTCGAGCGCGAACGTCGGTGCGATCAACCGCAATCCGCCGATCGTTCCGGGCTACGGCCTGGTCGACATGTTCGCGAACTACAAGTTCGAGAATGGTTTCGAGGTCACGGCGACGGTCACCAACCTGTTCGACAAGACCTATACGCCTTCGTCGAGCACGATTGCCGGCAACTCCATCGACACCGGCCGGGGCCGCACATTCCTGGTCACGGCCAAGGCCAAGTTCTGATCGGTTTAAATCCAGCTCCAGTCGAAAAGGCGGTTCTTGCGGCCGCCTTTTCTTTTGCTTTCGCACGGTTGTTTTTCCCGCTTGCGCAAGGGCGCAACCCGCGCTAACACTTTCGCCCATGACAAGCGCACGCAACATTTCGATCTGGTGGTGGGCTCGCTGAGGCGGCCTTGACCAGTCATGCGTGATTGAGACATGAAGCCGCCCGGAGATTTCGAGGCGGCTTTTTCGTATTCTGGCCGCGTGGAAAAACCGGGCTTTGACGGAGCGAGACGAATGGCAACGGTAATTCTCGAAGACGGCGCGGAAAGCTATACGACAAAGGGCGGCATCATCGTCACCCGCAGGCGGCGCGAGGCGCCCTATGGCGATGCGATCTCCAGTTACGTCGACAAGCTGGACGAGCGGCGCGGTGCGGTGTTTTCCTCCAATTATGAATATCCCGGCCGTTACACCCGCTGGGACACGGCCGTCGTCGATCCGCCGCTCGGCATCTCATCCTTCGGTCGCTCGCTCTGGATCGAAGCCTATAACGGCCGCGGCGAGGTGCTGCTCGCGATCGTCGCGGACCATCTGAAAACCGTTGCCGACATCACGCTCGTCTCTTCGACTGCGACCCGCATCGACTTGACGATCAATGCGCCCGACCGCGTCTTCACCGAGGAAGAGCGCTCGAAGATGCCGACGGTCTTTACCGTGCTTCGTGCAATCACCAACCTCTTCCACTCGGCCGAAGATGCCAACCTCGGGCTCTACGGTGCCTTCGGCTACGATCTCGCCTTCCAGTTCGACGCGATCGAGCTGAAGCTGAAGCGCCCTGATGATCAGCGCGACATGGTGCTGTTCCTGCCGGACGAGATCCTGGTCGTCGACCACTATGCCGCCAAGGCCTGGATCGATCGCTACGACTTTGCCAAGGACGGCGCCTCGACCCAAGGCAAGGCGGAAGAAATCGCCAGCGAGCCGTTTCAGACCGTCGACAGCATTCCGCCGCATGGTGACCATCGTCCCGGCGAATATGCCGAGCTCGTGGTCAAGGCCAAGGAGAGCTTCCGCCGTGGCGACCTCTTCGAAGTCGTGCCTGGCCAGAAATTCTTCGAGCGCTGCGACAGCAAGCCGTCGGAGATTTCCAACCGGCTGAAGGCGATCAATCCGTCGCCTTATTCCTTCTTCATCAATCTCGGAAACCAGGAATACCTGGTCGGCGCCTCGCCGGAGATGTTCGTGCGCGTGTCCGGCCGGCGCATCGAGACCTGCCCGATCTCGGGTACGATCAAGCGCGGCGACGACCCGATCGCCGACAGCGAACAGATCCTCAAGCTGCTGAACTCCAAGAAGGACGAATCCGAGCTGACCATGTGCTCGGACGTCGACCGCAACGACAAGAGCCGCGTGTGCGAGCCCGGCTCGGTCAAGGTCATCGGCCGTCGCCAGATCGAGATGTATTCGCGCCTGATCCACACGGTCGACCACATCGAAGGGCGCCTGCGCGACGACATGGACGCCTTTGACGGCTTCCTCAGCCACGCCTGGGCAGTCACCGTCACCGGCGCGCCGAAGCTCTGGGCGATGCGCTTCATCGAAAGCCATGAGAAGAGCCCGCGCGCATGGTATGGTGGCGCCA
Organism: Hyphomicrobiales bacterium; assembly: GCA_900469625.1. Classification (GTDB taxonomy): domain Bacteria; phylum Pseudomonadota; class Alphaproteobacteria; order Rhizobiales; family Rhizobiaceae; genus Ensifer. The sequence goes on along the minus strand of UBXV01000008.1, from coordinate 81,349 downwards.
TCGGCATGGTCGGCTTCAACGGCGACATGAACACGGGCCTGACGCTGCGCACCATTCGCATCAAGGACGGTATCGCCGAGGTGAGGGCGGGCGCGACGCTGCTCTACGATTCAAACCCGGAAGAAGAAGAAGCCGAAACCGAACTGAAGGCCTCCGCCATGATTGCAGCTATTCGTGACGCGAAATCCGCCAATGCCGGCAAGGCTGGCCGTGATGTCGCGGCCGTCGGTGCGGGCGTCAACATCCTGCTCGTCGATCACGAGGACAGTTTCGTGCACACGCTGGCGAACTACTTCCGCCAGACGGGCGCGACGGTGACTACGGTGCGCACGCCGGTCGCCGAGGAGATCTTCGATCGGGTCAAGCCGGATCTGGTCGTGCTTTCGCCCGGCCCCGGCAATCCGAAGGATTTCGACTGCAAGGCGACGATCAAGAAGGCGCGGGCGAGAGACCTGCCGATCTTCGGCGTCTGCCTCGGCCTGCAGGCCCTGGCCGAGGCCTATGGCGGCGATCTCCGGCAACTGGCGATCCCGATGCACGGCAAACCGTCGCGCATTCGCGTGCTCGAGCCCGGCATCGTCTTCTCCGGGCTCGGCAAGGAAGTGACCGTCGGTCGCTACCACTCGATCTTTGCCGATCCGTCCAGCCTTCCGCGTGATTTCATGATCACGGCCGAAAGCGAAGACGGCACGATCATGGGCATCGAGCATACCAAGGAGCCGGTGGCAGCCGTGCAGTTCCATCCCGAATCGATCATGACGCTGGGCGGCGACGCCGGCATGCGCATGATCGAAAACGTCGTGGCGCATCTAGCCAAGCGGGCGAAGGTCAAGGCCGCCTAAGCATCTAATCTTGAGAGTGTCAGGCGCCGTCTCCCGACAGGAGGCGGCGCTTTTCGTTTGTCCCGTCGCCGACGCCGTCGCCGGGGATGCCCGACACCTGCGGAATGTCGCAGCGCGCGGCAAACAGCCGTTCGCTCAGGAAGTCGACGAAGACGCGGACTTTCGGCGACAGGTGCCGGCTCGACGGCCAGAGCAGATGGAACTGTCCGGGTGCGTCGAGGTGGGCATCGAGCACGGTTTCAAGCGTGCCGTCGGCAAGCGGCCCACGGGCCAGAAAGTCCGGCATGCAGCCGATACCGAGGCCGCTGACCACGGCGCCGCGCAGGGCTTCCATATTGTTGCAGGTCAGAACCGTCTGCATTGGCGGCAGGTTGGCCTGTGGCTGCAGGGCAATCGGCCAGTCCTGCAGCTTGCGGCTGTTGGGAAAGCGGAACCGGATTGCCCGGTGGCCGTCGAGGTCCCTTGGGCATTCCGGTTTTCCGTGCCTTGCCAGATAGGCCGGGGCGGCACACAGGAGCAGCCGGAAGGGCCGAAGCGCGCGTGACACCAGCCGGGAATCAGGCAGGTCGCCGCTGCGAATGGCGACATCGACCTCTTCGTCGATCAGATCGACGATGCGATCGTTGAAGTCGAGATCGAGCTCGACCTCGGGATAGCGCGCGACGAAATCGGGAAGCACCGGCAACAGCAGGTGATAGCTGACGATCGGAACGCTGACGCGCAGGCGTCCGCGCGGGGCGGAAACCGCCTGGGCGAGCGAGGCTTCGGCATCGTCGAGATCGTCAAGCACCCGGCGGCAGCGCTCGTGAAACAGCCGGCCCTCTTCGGTCAGCCTGAGGCTGCGCGTCGAGCGTTGAAATAGGCGCACGCCGAGCTGCTTCTCCAGCCCTGTCACGGCCTTGCCGACGGCCGAAGCGGAGAGGCCGAGCACCCGTCCGGCGGCGACGAAGCTTCCGAGATCGGCGGTTCGCACAAACGCCGTCAGCCCACTCAGGCGGTCCATCGTCTCTCCTATTCGAGCGTTTTGTTCCGCCATGTCAGGCGCATGCGCGGTATTTTGCATCCATTGTGTCCAATTTATCCTGATGAAGTCAATCGACACCCACTGACACGGACCATTCGACCGGCCGCATTCGCGCGCCCGGCGGGTTCTTCCTCTGCTCGAACAGGACGGACTGACAGATATGAGAGACAAGACCAGACATGAGGATAAGGCGGGACGCCTGTTCGTTCTCGTCGCAGTCTGCTGTGCGGCGGCGGCGATGCCGCTGACCTTTACCGGACCGGCCGTGGCGTTGCCCGCCATCAGCCGGACGCTCGGCGGAAGCCCGTTGGCGCTCAACTGGGTGACCAACGCCTTCATGCTGACCTTCGGCAGCACATTGATGGCGGCGGGCGCGCTTGCCGATGCCTACGGCCGCAAACGCCTTTTTCTCGGCGGGCTTGTTGTCTTCGGCCTCATCTCGCTCGGCCTTGCCTTTGCCGGCGACATCGTCTGGTTCGATGGTTTGAGGGCGCTTCAGGGTGTCGGCGCGGCCGCCGCATTTTCTGGCGGCATGGCATCGCTGGCGCAGGAGTTTGAAGAGGGGCAACGGCTGCGGGCATTCAGCATCGTCGGGGCGAGCTTCGGCGTGGGCCTTGCCTTCGGACCCATCGCTTCCGGGCTGCTGGTCGAGGCGGTCGGGTGGCCGGCAATCTTCCTGCTCGTCGTTGCGCTTGCGGCCTTCGCTTTTGGGCTTGGAGCCATTTTCCTGAAGGAGACACGCGATCCGGATGCCGCCGGCCTCGACTGGAAGGGCGCGTTGACCTTCACGCTCGCGCTGGCCTTGCTGACCTTCGGCATCCTGCAGATGCCCGAGGCCGGCTGGAGCGATCCTTTCGGTCTCAGCCTCCTGGCCGCAGCTGTCGTCCTCTTCATCACCTTCTATTGGGTTGAACGTTCCGTCGCGCGACCGATGCTGGACCTGTCGCTGTTCAGATATCCGCGCTTCGTCGGCGTTCAGTTGCTGGCGGCAGCGCCCGCCTACGGTTTCGTGGTGCTGCTCATTCTCTTGCCCGTCCGGTTCATCGGCATCGAAGGCATGGGCGAGGTTGCCGCGGGACAGATGATGATCGCGCTGTCGGCTCCGCTGCTCGTGCTGCCGATCGCCGCCGGGCTATTGACGCGCTGGTTCGCGCCGGCGGTCATCTGCGGGGCGGGATTGCTTCTGTCGGCGGCGGGGCTTGCGTGGCTGAGCCAGCTGCCCGTGGGCAGTCGGCCGGAGCTGCTGATCGCACCGCTTCTCGTCGTCGGCATCGGCATCAGCCTGCCCTGGGGATTGATGGACGGCCTTGCCGTCAGCGTGGTGCCGAAGGAGCGCGCAGGCATGGCGACGGGCATCTTCAGCACCACCCGGGTTGCCGGGGAAGGGGTGGCGCTTGCGGCGGTGACGGCGCTTCTGTCCGGCTTTACCCAGATGAACCTTGGCGCCGGCGCGGGTGGGCACGCTGCCGATATCGCCCAGAGGCTCGTCACCGGCAATGTGGCCGCGGCAGCCGGCATCGTGCCGTCGATGGAGCGCGTGGCCATGCTTCAGGCCTACGGCGAAGCGTTCGCAACGCTGCTCCTTGTGCTGACGGCGATCACCGCTGCGACTGCCGTCGTCGTCTTCCTGTCCCTCGGCAAGGGTGCTGCCGACGCCGAAACCGTTGACGACCAACCCGGTCTGGTGTCGGCCACTGCCGTCGACCCGTAAAAGTCCCGATAGGGTCGATCGACCTTTGACAACGGGGCGCCGATGACACATATGTCGTCCCAACAACCGCCTGCGCGAAATTCGCGCGGGCGGTTTTGCGTTTCAATGGGCTTGCGTTTGCAACTCGTTTGCATCTGCATAGGGAATGATCAAAATGTCTGGATCCGAAAACAGAACCGTCCTGCGCCTTGCCTTCTGGGGCATTCCGCTGTCTCTGGCCGTACTAGGGCTGAAGCTTCTGGCCTGGTGGGTCACCGGCTCCGTCGCGCTTCTGTCCGACGGGCTCGAATCCACCGTCAACGTCATCGCGGCGGTGATCGCCTATCTGATGATCGGCTATGCGGCGAAGCCCGCGGATGCCGGGCACCCGTTCGGCCACCACAAGGCCGAGTATTTTTCCGCTGTTATCGAGGGCGTGCTGATCGTCGTTGCCGCACTGCTGATCGTGTGGGAAGCGATTCCGGCGATGATGGCGCCGGTGTTGCTCGAAGCCCCGGCGCTCGGCCTCGCGATCAACTTTGCAGCCGGCGTCATCAACGCGGTCTGGGCCTATGTGCTGATCAATGCCGGTCGCAAGCACCGCTCGCCCGCGCTTAGCGCCGACGGGCATCATATTCTCTCGGATGTGGTAACCTCGATCGGCGTTCTGATCGGCCTCGGCCTTGCGATTGCCACCGGCTACGCGATCCTCGATCCCTTGCTGGCCGTCATCGTCGCCTGCAACATTCTCTACCAGGGCTGGATGGTGATTTCGCGCTCGATCGACGGGCTGATGGACCGGGCGGTGCCGGGCGAAGAAGAAGAAGCGATCAAGCAGGCGATCGCCGCCAATGCCACGGGGTCTCTGGGCGTGCATGATCTCAAGACCCGCCAGGCCGGACCGGCGATCTTCGTGGACTTCCACATGGTCGTACCGGAAATGATGCCGGTCGGCGAGGCGCATGACATCTGCGACCGTATCGAGGATGCTATCCGTGTCGTCCATCCCGGCGCCAAGATTGCCATCCATGTGGAACCGGAGGGTGAGAAGGCCCATGGTGTGCACGTCAAGACGACGGCGGCGCGCCACTGACCGATGCAGTTGCCCGGTTTCCTTAGCCGGGCAGTTCTGCTTTAAGGGCGGCAAGCGGGCAGGGTCGTGACGGTGCAAGCCCTATTGGCCGCGTCCGCCGAGATTTCACGGAGCACAGGCAAATGAGCAAGACAGACGTATCCGGCCTTTCGCAACTGGGCGCCAAGGTCGACCTGCCGCAGAGCCCCGAAGAGGCGGTGCTGGAGCGGGTGCCGAGCGGCAATCGGGGCGACGACTACCTGGTGCGCTTCACCGCCCCGGAGTTCACCTCGCTCTGCCCGATGACCGGCCAGCCGGATTTCGCCCATATCGTCATCGACTACGTGCCGGACGAATGGCTGGTGGAATCCAAATCGCTGAAGCTGTTCCTGCACTCGTTCCGCAACCACGGCGCCTTCCACGAGGATTGCACCATCGACATCGCCAAGCGGCTGGTCAGCCTGCTTTCGCCGCGCTGGCTGCGCATCGGCGCTTATTGGTATCCGCGCGGCGGCATCCCGATCGATGTCTTCTGGCAGACCGGCAAACCGCCGGAAGGCCTGTGGCTGCCCGATCAAGGCGTGCCGACCTATCGCGGACGCGGATAACAAAATGGCGGGCCTGGCCCGCCATTTTCGTTTTGGCCCTCGCTGCCATCGTCAGGCGAAAATCAGGGCGGTGCCGGCAAGTGCCGTGATGCCGCCGAGAAGGCGGGCCAGCATGCCGCCGCCCGAAAGACGGCCGAGCATCACGCCGAGGCCGATGCCGGCCGCGTGAAGGGTCGCCGTGGCGATCAGGAAGCCGATGGCAAAGGGGAGGGCGCCAGCGCTGCCGAGCTCGCCGCCATGGGCATGGCCGTGAAAAAGCGCAAACAGCCCGACAATTGCCGCCGCCGGCACGGTGTCGAGGCGGACGGCCATCGCCACCAGCAGCCCCAGCGCCACGACCGAAGCGAGGATCGCGGGCTCGACGAAGGGAAGTGCTACGCCTGATGTCGCCAGCGCGAAACCGACTGCCATCATGCCGACGAAGGCTAATGGCACCACCCAAAGCGCCCTTGCACCGATCTCAGCCGCCCAGAGGCCGACGGCGACCATCACGAGAATATGGTCGAGGCCGAAGAGCGGATGCGAGAAGCCGGCGGCAAACGAACCGTGTTCGTCGGGGTTGAGGTGGGCAAAGGCCGGTGCTGCGGATGCGATCAGGGCTGTCGCCGCGATCAGGATGCGTCTGTTCATATCAGTCCCCATGGATCGGCCGGGCTTTGGAGGATGGCTTGCCACTGCCGTTTTTCGACCCGCCCGATCTTATGGGGCTTCGGGGTGCTGTCCATACGTCATTTGACGGTGGCGCCGTTTACCATAGGCGCAGTGCGATCCTGATCGCCCCTTTGTCCCCCAACCGGTTTGTTGCATTGTCTTCGCTGTCGAGTCGCATTATCTGACTTTGACACAGAAATTCATGAGACGCCGGAGAACGACGGATGAGCGACGAGGAAGACAAGAACACCGAACTGCCGTTGGGCAAGGAAACGGAGGCGAACCTTTTCAAGTCGCGCTCGATTTTCATCTATGGCACGATCACGCAGGAACTGGCGCAGAAGGTTTGCTCGCAGCTCGTGGCGCTTTCGTCCGCTAGCGACGACGATATCCGCCTCTTCGTCAGCTCGCCCGGCGGCCACGTCGAATCCGGCGACAGCATTCACGACATGCTCAAGTTCGTGAAGCCGAAGGTTTGGACGATCGGTACCGGCTGGGTCGCTTCCGCCGGCGCGCTGATCTATGTCGGCGTTCCCAAGGAGCGTCGTCTTTGCCTGCCCAACACCCGCTTCCTGCTTCACCAACCGTCGGGTGGCACCCGCGGCATGGCGTCTGATATCGAGATCCAGGCACGCGAAATCATCAAGATGAACGAGCGCCTGAACAAGATCTTCTCCGAAGCGACCGGCCAGACGGTCGAAAAGATCGCCAAGGACACCGAACGCGATTACTGGCTGTCGGCTGAAGAGGCCAAGAGCTACGGTCTCGTCTCGCGCATCATCACGTCGGCTTCGGATATCTGAGACCGATGCGCGCCGGAAACGGCGGGCTGAGTTGACAAGGGCATCGGTGGTCGCGCCGGTGCCCTTTTGTATTGCGGAGCATCACGCGAAAGGAGGCGCCGGTCCGGGCCATGTTTCCACGGCTGGATGCCTTGCCCGGTTCCGGCAAGCCGTGTATAGGCTTTGATATGACCAAGGCCAACGCACATCGGATCGCTACGATCTCTGCCGCACACGATGACAATCGTGCGCCGCTGCGCGCCTTCGCCTCGCTTCTTCTTCTCGGCCTTACTCGCGGTTGCCGGGTTCGCTGAGGAGCGCCCGGCGGCCGAAAAGCCATGCCGGCAGATGCTCCTCGAATCCCATAGAGTTTTAGGACAAAGGCGCGCCCGCCGCTCCATTTGCCATCGCAATCCGATCCTCGATCGGGTATGGCAAACGGCCAGAGCGCTTAGCGATGAAGAGAAGCTGCAATGATCCAGAAATCCCATTCCATCAAGAACGGCATGCCCGAAGCCGCGGTCAAGTATCAGCCTTACCCGCAGATCGCGCTTGCCGACCGCACCTGGCCGTCGAAGACGATCACCAAGGCGCCGATCTGGTGCTCGGTCGACCTGCGTGACGGCAACCAGTCGCTCGTCGACCCGATGGGCCACGACCGCAAGGCACGCATGTTCCAGCTGCTGCTCGACATGGGCTTCAAGGAAATCGAAATCGGCTTTCCCTCCGCCTCGCAGACGGACTTCGACTTCGCGCGCTGGTGCATCGAGGAGGGCAACGTCGCGAGCGACGTGTCGCTGCAGGTGCTGGTGCAGTGCCGGCCCGAGCTGATCACCCGGACCTTCGAGGCGCTCGAGGGCGCCCACAAGCCGATCGTGCATTTCTACAACTCCACCAGCGAGTTGCAGCGCCGCGTCGTGTTTGCCAAGGACGTTGCCGGCATCAAGCAGATCGCCACCGATGCCGCCAAGATGATCACGGACATGGCGGCCAAGGCCGGCGGCGGCTTCCGCTTCGAATATTCGCCGGAGAGCTTTACCGGTACGGAGCTCGAAGTGGCGCTGGAGATCTGCAACGCGGTCACCGAGATCGTCAAGCCGACGCCTGACAACAAGCTGATCCTCAACCTGCCCTCGACCGTCGAGATGGCGACACCGAACATCTATGCCGACCAGATCGAATGGATGTGCCGCAACCTGGACAATCGCGAGAGCCTGATCATTTCGCTGCATCCGCACAACGACCGCGGCACGGGTATTGCTGCGACCGAACTCGGCCTGATGGCCGGCGCCGACCGCGTCGAAGGCACGCTGTTCGGCAATGGCGAGCGCACGGGCAATGTCGACGTGGTGACGCTGGCACTGAACATGTTCACGCAAGGAGTGGATCCCGAGCTGGACTGCTCGGACATCGAGCGGATCAAGGAAGTCTACGAGTACTCCAACCAGATGGTCATTCCGGAGCGCCACCCTTACGTCGGCGAGCTGGTCTATACTGCCTTCTCCGGTTCGCATCAGGATGCGATCAACAAGGGCATGAAGGCGATCAAGACGGCCAACAAGCCGCAATGGGAAGTGCCTTACCTGCCGATCGATCCGCGCGACGTCGGCCGCTCCTACGAGGCGATCATCCGCATCAACTCGCAGTCCGGCAAGGGCGGTATCGCCTATATCCTGCAGGAAGACTACGGCATCAACCTGCCGCGCAACCTGCAGGTCGAGTTCCGCGAGGACATCCAGCGCATCACCGATGAAGAGGGCAAGGAGCTTCCCTCCAAGCGCATCCACGAGCGTTTCGTCGAGCGCTACGTCGAGCAGCCGGGCGCGCGCATCAAGTTCGTCGATCACCACACCTACCCGGTCGGCGAGCACAAGGGCGTGCGCGTCGTTTCGGCTGAGATTACCGACAATGGCGAAGTCAAGCGCATCGAGGGCAAGGGCACCGGTCCGATCGACGGCTTCATCAACGCGCTGTCGATCTATCTCGGCGTCGATCTCTCGGTCGCCGACTATTCCGAGCACTCGCTGCAGAACGGCTCGAACGCCGCGGCCATCGCCTATGTTGAGATGGAGCATCCCGGCGGCAAGCTGTTCGGCGCCGGCATCAACACCAACATCGTTGCCGCCTCGCTGGAAGCGATCGTTTCTGCCGCCAACCGCGTGCTGGAAATGAAGTAGACCTGAATGACAAAGGCCCGCGCTTCGATGTCGATGCGCGGGCCTTTCAATCTGAATAGCGGCTCATTGCTGCAGGGTGTAATGACCCAGACCGACGATACCGGTCGCGAGCCGGAGGCGGCGCGGCTTAACCCTGCCGTGCCTTGCGGTTGGCATAGCGCTGGTCACGCTTGGCCTTGCGCGCGGCCTCGTCTTCGATCACGCGTGAAATGCGGCTCTTTTCAGCGGCTTCGCGGGCTTCGGCGTCGGCATTTTCGGCAGCGGCGATCGCCGCTTCCCGTTCGGCCGCTTCTGCCTGCGCCCGTTCGCGCTCCTCGGCCTTTACGCGTTCGCGATCGATGCGCCGTTCCTCGCGGGCGGCCGCGATGGCCTGACGCTCGGCCTGACGGGCGCTCTCGTTCGGCTCAGCAGCTTCCTTGGCCGTGCGGTAGGCTTCAAGAAGGGCCTTCTTCGCATCGGCAGCGGCGCTGCGGCGGTCGGTCAGTTCATTGCTTCTGTTGTTTCTCAAGTCTCTATTCCAGTTGAGGTGTCACCCTGACTGAAAGTCAGGCCTTTCTGACACGTTTCGAAACGGGGGCGGCGGCGGCCGCCAGGCGATCCTGCAGTTCTTTCGCCAGGCGGGCCTCCCGCAGGCGCAACGTCTTTTCTTCGCGAGCCTGGACGATGGAGTCGAGCTCTTCGACCGCGCTGTCCCGGGCGAAGAACTGCGATTGCTCCTTGGCAAAGGCAATCTCGGCCCGCTGGCGCGATTTGTTGTGTGTTTCACTCATCGGAGTACCCCGATCTTTAAGGCGCGTCTACGGCTTCGCACGTCGATCCCGCCGCAAAATGCAGTCGCGGGATAGTGCAGTCGGCGCGCGGCGATAAAAAAAGGCCAGGCATAGTGCCTGACCTTGATGGGTATCATGCTCTCGACAGTGCCAGTACATCCGTGGTCAAGGGAGAGCCGATACCGATTTACGCTGCCTGAAGGTTGCAGGCAGACATCTTGCCCGACTTGTTGTCGCGCTCCATGTCGTAGGCGAGCTTCTGGCCCTCGACGATTTCGCGCATGCCAGCGCGTTCGACGGCGGAGATGTGGACGAATGCGTCCGGGCCGCCGTTGTCAGGCTGAATGAAGCCGAAGCCCTTGGTGGAATTAAACCATTTAACTGTGCCAGTGGTCATGATGAACCCTTTCATAGCATATTGAACGACCGCCGCGCGGAAGCGCTGCGGATGATGATAGCGATTTTTGAAAGGAAGGTTCGTCAGGGCGCGGTTGCTAATTGCGCGGTAACCAAAGCTCAGCAAGCAAATATCGATTTGTCAGAGATAGAGATAAAGTATTGAAATGTCAACCGTTGGTTTTTTCTTGCTCGATCTTGCCAATTTTGCGCGCGCCGCGATGCCTCAATTCGATCGTAATATTTCGTCTGGTCGAGGATGTATTTTTTGCGTTCGGGACGACGGTAACTATTTGGTTGCGTGAACAATATTTTCTTCAGGCGGGCCTGGTCGAGGGGGGGCGCGCTTTCCTGGTCCGAGGGCACGCCAGTGCCTGAACTCACTGGCCGCGAAATTCGCTTTGGCCGCTGCGGCGGTCGTGACGCATTTTCCGATTTTCGAGCGTCTCGCCACGGTTTTTTGAGTGCGGGCAATCAGATCGTCGAGGAAACCGCTTCGGCGAGATCCTGCAGGCCGACGGAGGACGATGGACCGACGATCACGAAGGATGCGCCGCCCCGTTGCCACGACACCATGCCGAGATCGTCGCGGATGCTTTCGGTGAAGGCGTCGGACTGCGGGCTGTCGCTGTCCTTCAGGAAACAGATGGCAAACACGTCGCCATCCGCATTTCGGTAGAGGAGCTGCGCCACGGGCTTGCTGTTGGCGACCAGCAGGCGCGCGCCCTCGAAAGTCAGGCCCTTGCCGGTGAGGTTGGGGATGGTGAAGGGAATGCCGACGCTGGAGGCGAGCCAGGTCTCGATAACAGGCGCTTCGGAGGCAGGGACCTCGACGAGGCGGTCCTTCTGGCGCGCATAGATGCGGTGATAGTCGGCGATGTCGTCGAGCCAGCTGCGGGCCGCTGCAACCTTGGTGGGTTCGCCGACGCTATGGGCTGTGCCGATGATATAGCCGGTGGCGCCGCCAACCAGCACCAACGCCACGGAGGCGGCCATCATTCGCGGCCAGACCCGCGCGCTGCGCACATTGGCCGCCGCGACCGTCACGCGCTCCGTCTTGGGATTGATGCTTGCGCCCTGCTTGATCTGGCGCACCAACGCCAGCGGCACGGGATCGTGCAGGAAGTCCTCGAATGCCGTGTCGCCAAAGGCGCTACCGGCCTTCAACCTTTCAAGCAGCGCTTTTGCTTCCTCGTCGCGGGCGAGGAGCGTTTCCAGTTCCGTCTTTTCCGCGTCGCCGAGTTCGCCATCGATATAGGCGCACAACCGGACTTCGAGCGCGTGCCCTTGTGTCTGATGCACCGGTCATGCCCTCCTTTCGGTGTTTTCGGAAATCATCGCGGCGAGCCTGAGGCGCGCGGTCGACAGCCTGCTCATCACCGTTCCGATCGGGATGCCGAGAATGTCGGCCGTCTCGCGGTAGCTGTGGCCTTCGACGTTGACCAGCAGGAACGTGCTCGCCAGACCTTCCGGCATTGACAGGATCATCTTCTGCAACTGATTGGCGTAAACGGCCTTTTCAGCGGAGGCCTCGACGCTCAGTTCGTCCTGGTCGGACACGTCGACCGTGCCGCTGCCGGTGCGGACCTTGCGTTTGCGGATCTCGTCGACCCAGAGGTTGCGCGTCATGGCGTAAATCCAGCTTTCGAGGCGGCCTTCGCCGTTCCAGAGGTGACTGCGCGTAATGGCTCGTTCGCACGCTTCCTGGACAAGGTCATCGGCATCATTGGCATTGCGCGTCAATGTCATTGCGAAACGGCGCAATTTGGGCAGCAGGCTGACCAAGTCGCGTCTGAAGTCCTTCGTTTCTGCCGCTGGGCGCATTGTTCTTCCAAATGAAACGCACGGGATCGTGTCTTTATTCGGCGGAGGGATCCACGGCGAATGATATGAAACATTTGAACGTTAGTCTGCAAGGGAAGTCACGGATCGGAAAGCGAATTCTGCTCCTTCTCGCCTTGTTTTCCCAAGAACATTCTTGCCTTCGCGTCGTGTTTTTGCAGGCTGTCCTTACCGTAAACTGCAAGGTGTGGCGGGCAATGCGTCAAAGTTCGGCCCGAATCTGATCGGCACTCAACGGCACAACTTCAGGTCGTTGTCGGGGGAAGTGCCAATGAACAAACAGGAATACGATCGCATATGCCTAGCCGGTCGGCCATCGAAGGGGCGGGTGCGTCCTGGTCGGTTGCGCCCGACGCTGGCGGTCATGAGGATCGCCGGGCTCGGCGTTTCGCTCGCCGCACTCACCGCCTGCCAGTCGGCGTCTCTCAGCGAGACCGGTGCGCTGTCGTCCTACAAGGATTTCGTCGCCAGCGACGGGATGGTGACCAAGACCAAGTATCGGGTGGATTCCAACGCCACCAAGGCGGTCAAGACGGTGCACCTCATCCCGACGACCTTTGCGTCCAATGCCCAGGTCGGCAAGCTCGGCGATCCCCAGAAGAAGCTGGTGGCATCGGGCATCGACCGCTCGCTGTGCGAGGCGCTGAGCGCGCGCTTCGACGTGGTGCCGATCTCGAAGCCGGCGGATATGGCGGTGCGCTCGGTGGTCAGCAATATCAAGGAAACGAATGCGGTCGTTGCCGGTGTGTCCACCGTCACCACAGCCGTTTCTCCCGTCCCCGTTCCCCGAATTCCGATCGGCCTTGGCAGCCTCGCCGTCGAGGCCGAGGCTTTCGACGCCAATGGCAAGCAGATCGCCGGGCTGACATGGGCGCGCGGCGCCAATATCATCACCAACGGCTCACGCGCCTCGACAGCCGCCGACGCCTTTGAGCTGGCCGGCGACTTCTCGGAGGATTTCAGTGCGCTCCTGGCGAAATCGAGCGATCCGATGGAATCCGACTTCGAACTGCCGTCGATGAAGGAGGTTTCAAACAGCCTGTCCTATGCGGTCACCGGCAAGCCGACCGACCCCGATTGCGCGGTCTTCGGCCGGGGCTCGGGGGTCACGGGCATCGTCGGCGGCGGGCTTGGCCTGCCGCCGGAATGGACGGAGAAGAAGCGGAGTTAAGCCGGCGCTTCGAGCCCTCGCGAACGGCTGCCTTCCCGGGGTCGGGAAGGCAGTGCACATGGCTCAGTACTGCCTGACGCCGCCGAGCGACTGCAGCAGGGAGCGATAGGCCCAGGTGTCTTCACCACCGCGATCGCGGATCTCGACCAGCTGCACGCGGGCGTCCTCGACCTTACCCTGCTCGATCAGCGCCTGGCCCATGTAGGAGCGGGCAAGGATGTAGTTCTCGTCGGCCTGCAGCGCACGTTTGTAGTATTGCATGCCGAGCTCCATGCGCCCGGCCTTGCGGTTGGCGTAGCCAAGGTAGTTCAGCACGCGGGCGCTTTTCTGGTCCCTGACGGCGCCGAGGACCTTGATGGAGTTCTCGTACTGGCCAGCATAGGCGAGCTCGCGCGCAGCCTGAAACAGGACGTCGTCGCTGAGATCGCTCTTCTTGGCGTTGACGCAGGCGTTCTTCCTGGCATCCCAGACTTTTCCGGAGGTGCATTCGCTGGTGGTCTTGGTTTTCTTCGGCGGCGCGCTTGTATCCTCGCCGGCGGCGATCGCCGTCTGCCCTGCAAAGACAGCCGCGCTGGCCGCAAACAGGGCGCATAGAATGGTCTTGCGGTACGTCATGCCCATCTCCCATCATCTGCTCTGGCGCCGGGTGCACCCGTTGCTGCGCGGAGGATAGATCGCTCCGCGGGTTCTGGAAACCCGAACGAAGGTGGGACGCACGAAAGGGCGGAATTATTCGCCCGGCAAATATCCGGATGAGGGATGAGCCAGTCACTCGTGTCTGGTATCCGCCTGCCGCGGATGTCAGAAGCGGGTGGTTTCAACCAGCGTCGCGCCTGTGGCGTCTGCGTTGAGGGCGTAGCGTTCGCGGGCGAGGTGCCAGTTGCCCGGCTCTCCGGCGATGGTGAAGAGGTTATAGGCGGCCGGCGGCTTGTGACCGCCCGGGCCTTGCGAGGCCGAGGCTATGCCGACCACGGGCACAGGCTTGTTCGGGCCTTTCAGCGAATAGACCGTGTTCAGGTGCGTGTGACCGTGGATGACCAGTTCTGCGCCGCCGGACGAGATGGTGGCGGCGAACCGGCGGATGCCAAGCATGCGTTTGTGCAGAGAGGTCGCACCGCTGATCGGCGGATGGTGGATCATCACCACGCGAAAAAGACCGGCCTCGCCCGCCTGGCGCAACAGGTTGACGGTGGCGCGCGCCTGACGCTGGCCGAAATAGCCGCTGGCGGCAAAGGGGGGCGTGGCGACGGCCGTCGAGCAGCCGATCAGGGCCACCGGACCGCGCACCCGCATATAGGGGAAGCAACGGTGGTCCTCGTTCCAGTCGGCCGGCGCGCCATCGGCGCGCATGTAGGGATACCAGGCGCGCGTCGTCTTCTCGTAGGCGCCGGGCACATAGGCATCGTGATTGCCGGGCACGATCGAGATATTGGCCGGGTCGCCGGCGTCCTCGAGCCAATCGGTCACCGCCGTGATCTCCCGCGAGGATGCGAGGTTCACCAGATCCCCAGTGATCGCCATATGGTCCGGGTCGCGCTTCTCGATGTCGGCCATCAGGCAGTCGAGCGTACCCGTGAACAGGTGCCGGCTGCGGTTGCGGTGCCAGTTGACGAAGCCGGTGATGCGCTTGGAGGCAAGTTCTCGAAGCGATAGGTCGGGCAGGGGGCCGAGATGGACATCGGAGATATGGGCAAGTTTGAACATCGTCCCCGTCTAGCGCATATTCCGGTTGAGGGGAATCATATCGCCGGATTAATCCGGTCCGGCGGCCCATTCGGAAGGACAGGCATCTGGAAAAGCATGAGCCACCGGAGATGCGGCGCTGGTATCACCGCATGCTGATGCGTCTGGCTCACGGCTATTACGCCTTGTCGCGCGGCATGACGATGGGCGTGCGCGCCGCCTGTTTCGACGACGAGGGCCGGGTCTTTCTGGTGCGGCATTCCTATCTGCCCGGCTGGCACCTGCCGGGCGGCGGGCTCGACCGCGACGAGGCCGCGCTCGATGGCCTGCTGCGCGAGTTGCGCGAGGAGGGCAATCTGGAGGCGACGGTCCCGCCGACGCTGGTCCAGGTCTATTACAACAGGCGTACCAGCCGCCGCGACCACGTGGTCTTCTACCGCTGCGATCGTGTGCGACAGACCGTGCCGAAGACGCCGGATCTGGAGATAGCGGCAAGCGGTTTCTTCGCGCTCGATGCGCTGCCGGACGATACGACGCCGGCAACGCGCCGGCGGCTTGCCGAGCTGGCCGGCGTCACCGCTGTCGATAGCCATTGGTAGGGGAACCTCGCCGAGAGGCGAGGCTTGAACAGGCCCGCGCTTAAAGAATCTCGCGCCCGTGCGGGGCGTCCAGATCGAGGATCGGGCCAACGGGCACGACCCCGGTCGGATTGATCGTCGTGTGGCTGCGGTAGTAGTGCTCCTTGATGTGGCGCATGTTGACCGTCTCGGCCACACCTGCCACCTGGTAAAGGTCGCGCAGATAGTTTTGCAGGTTCCTGTAGTCGGCAATCCGGCGGATGTTGCACTTGAAGTGGCCGACATAGACCGGGTCGAAGCGCACCAGCGTCGTGAACAGCCGCCAGTCTGCTTCCGTGATGGTGCTGCCGGTCAGGTAGCGCCGGGTCGCCAGCCGTTTTTCGAGCTCATCGAGCATGTCGAATAGCGGCGTGACGCCGTCCTCATAGGCTTCCTGACTGGTGGCGAAGCCGGCCTTGTAGACGCCATTGTTGACGGTGTTGTAGATGCGGCCGTTCAGTTCGTCGATTTCGCTGCGCAGTTCCTGCGGATAAAAATCCTCGGTCGAGCCCGTCAGCGCGTTGAAGGCGGAATTGAACATGCGGATGATCTCGGCGGATTCGTTCGAGACGATCGTGTTCTTCTGCTTGTCCCACAGAACCGGCACCGTCACGCGGCCGGAATAGGTCGGGTCGGCGCGGGTGTAGACCTGCCAGAGCGCGTCGAAGCCGAAGAGGTGGTCGACGGTGCCGCCGTCCTTGCCCTTGAATTCCCAGCCCTTCGACAGCATCAGCGGATCGACGATCGAAACGGAGATCAGGTCTTCGAGCTTCTTCAGCTTGCGGAAGATCAGCGTGCGGTGAGCCCAGGGGCAGGCGAGCGAGACGTAGAGATGGTAGCGCCCGGCCTCGGCCTTGAAGCCGCCTTGCCCGGATGGTCCGGCCGATCCGTCCGACGTGACCCAGTTGCGGAACTGCGATTCGCTGCGCTTGAAGTGGCCCTTCGTCGCCGCCGTATCATACCAGACGTCCTGCCAGATGCCGTCTACAAGCCTGCCCATGGGCAATCTCCTTTATGGTTTCGTCGTTCATAGATAGCGGCTTTAGCGACCTGCGGAAGGTATCGATTTCTGAACAGTGCGTTTTGGGCTTTGACATCAGGCAATTTTCTGGTATCGGCGATTTCAGAAAATTTCTCTGTGTCCGGAACGAACCGTACTCATGACCTTCTCGGGAAACCTGCGACGACGCTGATGCTGCCAGCGCCCACTTCGGGCGAAGCCATCCCCATGTCTGTCTGCACCCGGTTCCTGATCCCATGAAAAAGCACGACCTCGTCTACCTGACCGAAGACGCGTCCCATGACGCAGCCATCGAAATCATCAACGAAGAAGCTTTTGGCCCCGGCCGGTTTGCCCGGGCGGCTGCGCGCATCCGCGAGCAGGGCGCTCATGACCGGTCGCTGTCCTTCGTCTGTGCCGACAATGGCGAAACCATCGCCTCGGTGCGGATGACGCCTGTCATGGCCGGTTCGATCAAGGGGCACCTGCTCGGGCCGCTCGCTGTGCGGCCGTCGCACAAGAACATGGGCATCGGCCGGGAACTGGTGCGCATCGCCGTCGAGGCGGCGCGGCGGAAGGGTTCACACGCCGTCATCCTCGTCGGCGATCCGCCCTATTACCAGCCGCTCGGTTTCGAGAAGGTTCGTTACGCAGCACTCGAATTCCCGGGCCCGGTCGATCCGGCGCGGGTGCTGGTGGTGCCGATGGCAGACGGCGTGCACGCCGGCCTTTCCGGTGTCATCGGCTGGCGGGACGACACGGCGGCCGAGGTCGACGATATCGAACTGGCGCTCGCCGTCTGACACTTGCCGCCTGTCGGCGACTGCTAACTGAGCTGTTTCTTTAGAAATACGCGGCTGCGGCCCGGCGGGAAGTCGGGCAGCTCTCCAAAGACCTCATAGCCCTGACGCTCATAGGCGCGCCGGGCTTGCGGGTTGAACGTGTCGATCCAGGCGCCGTGGCAGCCGCGGAGACGTGCCTCTTCTTCGGCTGCCGCCAGCAGCTGGCCAGCAAGGCCCCGGCCGCGCAGGTCGTCCGGCAGCCACAGCCATTGCACGAACAGCCAGCCCCACGCGGTATAGCCGCTGAGGCCGCCGCGTTTTCCTGCCGCATCCGGACCGCCGACCAGCACCGCCAGCGGCCGTCGTTCGGATGGACCGACATCGGCGGCGTTGAAGGCCGTCAAGCCTTGGCCGATGGCTTCCAGCGCTTCGGCCGGCGGTGCGTCGGTGACCTCGAACATGGGTGCTCCTACTTTGCCAGTCTCCGGGCGATCGGTTCGAATTCCGGTGTCTCCGTGCGCTTGACCGGATCGGGCGTGCCGGCGTCGATCGCGTCCCAGTATTTCCAGTGGACCTTCTTCGATCCGAGTTCGTAGTCCATGCCGTCCCAGCTGTCTTCGCGGAAGCTGTAGAACGCCCAGTGCAGGGCGTCCTTGTCGAGCGTCGTCAGCACGTCCTCGAGATAGGCCTTGCAGCCGGTCCAGCGACGCATGCAGCCGAACTCGCCGGCAATGACGCGATTGAGCGGAATGCCCTTGTCTTTTGCCCATTCTACCGGCTGGCCGAGATAGGCCGCGACGCGCGCCTTGTCCCAGTTTTCCTCGCCTTCGCCGAAGGGCACCTTGCCGGGATAACGATAGGGTTTCTCCCGCTTCATGTTGGGGGCGCTGGTGGCCGCATAGGGCTCGTACATGTGGAAACTGTAGAGCACCTTCTGGTCGCTGAGACCGGACGGCCAATAGCTGAAGGCATCGGCTGCGGCATACCAGCCGGCGTCCGCCATGATCGGCGTTGCCGGATCGACCTCGCGGATGGCGGCGATGACAGTTTCATAGAAGGCGAGGAGGTCGGAGGCGCTGCCTTTCTTGGCTGCGTACCAGTCCTGCATCGCCTTGCCGTCGGCATGTTCGGCAAGACCGTTCTGCTTTTCAGGCGCCGGTTCGTTGATGATGTTGTAGCCGGCGACAGCCGGATGATCCTTGAGTTCGCGGGCGAGATCGCGCCAGAAGTTTGCGGCCTCGGCCCACCAGGCCTTGTCCTGCCAGATGCGGCCATCGAACTTGTTGCCGTTGTTCTGCGACCAGCGCATGCCGGGCAGGGACAGGGGGGTGATGACCACCTTCAGTCCGGCCTTCTCGGCACGATCCAGCGTTTCCTTCAACGTCTTCAGGTCGGCGGCCGGAATGCCCTCGTATTTGTCGGCATTGCCGATCAGGTAGTCGCGTTTGGCCGGCCTCCACTTGTCATAGGACAGGCGAACCCAGGTGGCGCCGTAGCCCGACAGGGCCTTGAAATAGGCCTCGTCCGGCGGCAGCCGGTTGAAGCTGTTGCCGCCATGTTGCGGCTTGTCCCAGAAGTCGATGAGGTCGGCGGCCTTAACCGGGCTGGAAAGAGCCGTACCGGAAAGAACAAGAGTGAGAAGGGCGGAGGCAAACAAACGCATCTACAGAGCTCCAGAATATGCCTCTGCGATGTCGAAGGTCATTGTGGCCTAATTCAGGAACGGCGCATACTGAAGACGTCGAGGCGGCTTTCGCCCACATCCTTTTCGTCGAGGTGCCAGCCACCGCGCTCATAGAAGGCGCGCTTTTGCGGCAAGGCGCAGAGAAACACGCGCTCGACCCCCGTGGACAAGGCCGCTTCTGCAGCATGGCGCACGATGCTGGCGCCGATGCCGAGGCCGCGAAACGTCGGCTCCACCCAGACCGCCGCCACCCAGGGGCGAAGTGCCGGTCGCTCCTCCAGATCGCATTCGATCACCGATGCGGTGCCGATGAACGTCGCGCCGCGATGAGCGACGAGCGCTAAGGGGATGTGATGGTCGCCAAGGCTGCCCGCCACCAGTTCGGCGATATGGCCGAAGGGAAAGCCGCGCGGCTCCCACCAGGCCCGCCAGACACGGTCGGCGATATCATCGGCGAAATAGGGGACGTCGCGCAGGTTGCTGATGGCGACGTCCGGAACGGTCATCGACCCTCGCGATACCAGGTTGCCGATATCAGCAGGAGAAGGGCGGCAAGCCCAAAGAGGCCGGTGAACAGCGACAGCGAATTGATGCCCCTGAGCACGGTCTCGTCGGTCATGCGCAGCGATAGCCGCTGATCGTCGGCGACCCGCACGGCACCCCGCACTGGCAGGATCGACGGCAGATCGGTGGCGCCATCGGCGCTTGCCAGCCGGTGCACCAGCCCCTTGGTCTGTTCCGCCCAGGGACGCAGCTTGTCCTCGGTCGAAATGGCCGCCTTGAATTCCGGCGCATCGACATTGCCGACATGGACGAGCGTCGTCAGTTCGTCGTTTGCGACTTCGAACAGCCCGGTTTCCGTGGTTTTGACCTCCGCGCTGTAGAGGCCGGGCTCGCGCTGGGCGAGCGTCAGCTCCTCGGTCTTTCCAGAGGGATAGGTGAGGGTTGCAAGGCCGGGATCACCCTCGATGGTCTGACGGGTGATTTCGAGCGTCCGGCCCTTTGCGCGTGCGGTCAGCGCCTCTTCTTCCAGTGCTGGTTCCTGCATCAGCCAGTGAGCGGTGCGGCGATAGAGGGAGACATGCGGTCCGCCGCCCTCGAAACCACGGGCCCAGAGCCACCCCTGGTCGGACAGGAGCATGGCGACACGGCCCTTGCCGACGCGGTTCAGGACGAGCAACGGTTTGCCGTCGGCCGCTTCCATAACCGTCTGGCCGAGTGGCCGGTCGACGTCGACCGTGCGGAACCAGCGGCCCCATTGCGGCGGTTCGCTGGCAGCGCCCTCGAGGCCGCGGGTCACGGGGTGTTTCTTGCCCTCGTCGGAAAGGCGCGGGTAGAACCCCTTTTCGTTCATCACGCCGGTCGGGTTGGCCGGCAGGACGGCCGAAAGCGGCGTGGCGGCGATGGAGTCGTTGCCGGCATGCTCGGGCCCGGCGGCGATCAGAAGCGCGCCGCCATTCTGCACATATTGCGCGATGTTGTCGTAGTAGAGGATCGGCAGCACGCCGCGGTGCTGGTAACGGTCGAAGATGATCAGATCGAACTCGCTGATCTTGTCGACGAACAGTTCGCGCGTCGGAAACGCGATCAGCGACAGCTCGTTGATCGGGGTCCCGTCCTGTTTTTCCGGCGGGCGCAGAATGGTGAAATGCACGAGGTCGACGGCGGCGTCGGATTTCAGCAGGTTGCGCCAGGCGCGCTCGCCGGCATGTGGCTCGCCGGAGACCAAGAGCACGCGCAGGTTCTCGCGGATACCGTCGAGCACGTGCACTGCGCGATTGTTCGTTTCGGTGACTTCGCCGGGAACACCGTTCACCGCGAACTCGAGAATGTTGTTGCCGCCGCGCGGCACGGTGAAGCTGAACGGCACGTCGGTGCCGGGCTCGGCGACTTCGGTGGCGATCTCGTTGCCGTTGAGCCGGATGGTCACCTCGGCAGTGCCCTGCGCCTTGCCGTCGTCTACCACACGGAAGGTCAGCTTCTGCTGCTCGCCGACAATGCCAAAGCGCGGGGCGCTGACGATCTCGATGCGGCGGTCGAATTCGTCGGGCTTGCCGCTGATCAGCCCGTGGATCGGCGCGTCGAAGCCGAGCTTCTGGTTGATGTCGGGAACGTCGTGGATCTGGCCATCGGTGATGAAGATCGCACCGCCCACCCGCGCCGGCGGCACGTCGGCAAGCACGGAAGTCAGCGCGGAAAACAGACGGGTCGAAGGGGCCTCGCTCTCCGGGCTGTCTGCGGCCTCGACGATGCGGGTCTCGATCTGCGGGAAACGGGCGAGCCGGTCCTTGAGCTCCGCAAGGGCCTTGTCGGTCTGCGCCCGCCTTCCGTCATAGTCCTGGCTCTGGCTGCGGTCGACGACGACGGCGACGATGGTCGACAGCGGCTCGCGCTGTTCCTGGAACAGGATCGGATTGGCGAGCGCCAGGCAGAAGGCAACAAGCGCTGCTGCACGCACCCAGGCGCCGCGCACGCCGCGCCAGATACCGAGCGCGGCGAGGATTGCGGCCACGACGGCCAGCACGGCCAGATAGGGCCAGGGGATGAAGGGCGAGAAGTCGGCTGTCATCGATCGGCCCTCATTGTCCGAGCCGTTCGAGCAGGGCCGGCACGTGCACCTGGTCGGCCTTGTAGTTGCCGGTCAGCATATACATCATGATGTTGACGCCGGAGCGGAAGGCGTATTCGCGCTGCATTTCGTCCGGCGGCACGGTCGGCAGCAACGCGACGCCGTTGGCATCCACCGCCCAGGCGCCGGCGAAATCATTGCCTGTGATCATGATCGGCGTGACGCCATCGCCGGAGCGGGCCGGGCGGTTGCTCGGCTCTTCGCGGTTGTCGAGCTGCGCCTCGATCCACAGCGGGCTGCCGGTGTAGCGGCCGGGAAAGTTCGACAGCAGGTAAAACGCCTTGGTCAGCACGTGGTCGGTCGGCACCGGTTCCAGCGGCGGAATGTCGAGATTGGCGAGGATCGCCTGCAGCCGCTCGGTGTTGGGGCTGGTGCCGCCCGACGATGCGCCGAGCGAGGAGAACTGGTCGCGCGTATCGAACAGCACGGTGCCGCCGGCGCGCATATAGGCGTCGATGCGGCTGACGGCCTGCGGGCTCGGCATCGGCGCCGACGCCGAAACCGGCCAGTAGATGATCGGGTAGAACGCAAGCTCGTCCTTGGCGATATCGAGGCCGACGGGCGTGCCGGGCTCGAGCGTGGTGCGATAGGTGAGAAAGTCGGTAAGGCCCGTCAGGCCGCGCTCGGAGAGCCGATCGACTTCATCCTCGCCCGTGACCACATAGGCGAGATGCGTGGTGTCGAGGCGCTCCAGGATGCCTGTGTCCTCCGGTCGGCTGTCGTCGGCGTGTCCGTCCGGCGGCGATACGAGAAGGGCACTGGCCGCCAGCAGAACAGCCGCGGTCATGGCCTTGGCCGGCCGCAGCCGCGAGAGGGCGCCGCCCATGAACAACACGATGAGGGCATCGACGAGCAGCAACAGCATCGCCAGCGTAAACAGCGCCGGCTTCAGCGACCAGCTCTCGGAGGCCGTCAGCTGCTGGGTGGTGTGCGCACCGGCGGCCGTCATGTCGATCGGCTGCAATTCGCCGTTGCGCGGCAATAGATTGAGTGCGGTGAAACCGTCTTCCGAGCCGTAAAGGCCAGGCGGGTTTTCAGGCGTCGCAACCGGCGCCTTGCCGGGGACGACGTCGAGCGGCCTTGCGTTGCCGGTCTCGGCGACGAGCACGCCGTCGGCGTTGAGCAGCCGATAGGGCGCAAGCGTCTGCTGCTGCGCGTTGCCCTCGTTGGCGACGCCGCCGCCGCGCGACAGCTGGACGCTGCGGCGAAGCATCTCGACGAAGTCGCCCGATATCGGCAGGTTAGACCAGGTGGCCTCGGCGCTGACATGGAAAAGCACGATGCGGCCGGCGCCATGGGCCGAGGTCGTGACCAGCGGCGTCCCATCGGCAAGGCTTGCCCAGGTGCGTTCGGAAAGATCGGCGGTCGGCTCGGCCAGGACCTGTCGCTTGACGAGAATGTCTGTCGGTCGTGCCATGCCGGCAAACGGGCTATTGCCCGGATAGTCGGCGAGCGGCTGCGGCTCGGACCAGGAGAGCGCGCCGCCGAGCGCCCGCTCGCCCTGGCGCAGTGTTACCGGCACCAGCGGATCGTCGGCGGGGGCTGCCGCAAGGCGCGGCCCGGCGAAGCGGATGAGCATGCCGCCATTGTCGATCCATTTCGTCAGCTTCGGATAGATCTCTTCGGGAAGCCGGCCGATATCGGCCATGATCAGCACCGACGGCTTCTGCTCCAGCAGTTCCGGAATGGCGACTGCAAGGTCGGTCTCGTGCGGTTCGACCAGATCGGCGTAGGGGGCGAGGGCGCGGTTGATGTAGTAGAGCGGCGACAGAAGCGGTTGCGACTGATCCCGGGCTTCGCCGCTCAGAAGTGCCACGCGTCGACGGCGGAAGCCGTCATCGAGCAGATGCACGCTGCCGGCGGTTGCCGCATTCTCGATGCCGATGCGGGCAAAGTCGTTGCGCAGTTCGAAGGGCGCCTCGATGCTGCCCTTGGCGACGCCTTCGCCGGCGGCAAAGGCGATCTGCCCGTCGGCGATCTCGCGGCCGCGCGTGTCATAGGCGACGATCGGGACGGTGAGTGTACCGTCCTTGCGCAGCCGGGTCGCGGTCACGGACATGCCGGTCGAGCCGTTGACGCTGTCGGTCAGAGCGATGGTACGGCCGCCATCGGCCTCGACGATCCGCAATTCGGCGGCTCCTACCTCAGACAGTGCCGCCATCGTCTTCTGATCGGGTGTTTCGATGCCATCGCTGACGAAGGCGAGCGTGCCGGGTTTCGTGCCTTCGAAGGCGGTCTTGAGCGCGGCGATCGCCTGGGTGCGGTCGACGGAGAGCGGAATGGGTGCTGCGGCGGCAAGCCTGGTGCGCGCCGTCGCTGCCGAACCGGGCGTGGCATCGTGCTGGCGGTCGCCGGTAAAGGCGATCGAGACAGCGAGATCACGCGCTTCCGCGTCGTCGATCAGCGTGTTGACCGCCTCGACGCGCTGTTCCCAGTCGGTTGCCGTCGCCCAGCTGTTGTCGACGACAATCGCGAGCGGGCCGCCTGTTGCAAGGGTGTTCTGCCGCGGATTGACGACGGGGTCGGCGATCGCAAAAATGACCGCGGCGACCAGAAGCATGCGCAGCAGCGTCAGCCACCACGGGCTTTTCGACGGCGTCTCCTCGCGCTTCAGGACCGAGGCGAGAATGCGCAGCGGCGGAAACACTTCGGCGACCGGTTTCGGCGGCGTCATGCGCAGCAGCCACCAGATCACCGGCAGGGCGACGAGGGCGGCGAGCATGGCGGGATTGGCAAACAGGAAGGGGAGGCCGGTCATAGCTGGCCCCCATGGGTGGCGCGACCCGGCATGCCCGAGAGATACATGTGCACGGCGACCAGTGCCTCGGAGGCGGGCCGGTCGGTCCGGTGCGGCGTAAAGGTCCAGCCGAGATGGCGCAGCGTCACGCCGAGGCTTTCGCGTCGGGCGAGATAGGCGCGCTGATAGTCGTCGCGCAGGATTTCGGCGCGTCCTGCGGTCAGCTTCTGGCCGGTCTCCGGGTCGCTGAATTCCGTTCGGCCGGCATAGGGGAAGGCTTCTTCGGCCGGATCGGCAACCTCGACGACATGGCCGCGCAGGCCGCGACGGGCAAGCGGCCCAAGTCGTTCCATGATGCGGTCGGCCGGATCGAGAAAATCGCCGATGAGCACGAGGTCGCTGGCGTTGCGGATCATGCCTGTCTCGGGCAATCCTTCGGCAAGCGGGCTCAGCATGATCGCGGTTGCCAGTCGTTCGGCGGCGTTGCGGGCCGAGACCGGCTCCATCACGCCGGGACATCCGATGCGCTCGCCCGAGCGCGCGAGGATTTCTGCGAGCGCCAGCATCAGGACCAGCGCCCGGCTTTCCTTCGACACCGATCCGAGCGTCGACTTGTACATCATCGACGGCGATAGGTCGGCCCAGAGCCAGATGGTGTGGGCCGCCTCCCATTCGCGGTCGCGCACATAGGTATGGTCGTCGCGAGCAGAGCGGCGCCAGTCGATGCGCGACAGGCTTTCGCCGTCGCTATAGGGCCGGAACTGCCAGAAATTCTCGCCGATGCCGCGCTTGCGCCGTCCGTGCCAGCCGGAGATCACCGTGTTGGCGATGCGGCGGGCCTCGACGAGGCAGTCAGGAACCAGCATCGCGCGCTGCTGCGCACGGGAAAGAACCTCACCAGCGGGGGTACGCGCAACTATGTGCCCGATGGAGGCCATTCTTTATCCCTTGGCTTGCTTCACCAGCCCGGCGATCACGTCGCGCACGGTCATGCCTTCGGCACGGGCGGCGAAGGTCAGCGCCATGCGGTGCTGGAGAACGGGCTCGGCGAGCGCCAGGATATCATCGATCGACGGTGCCAGGCGACCGTCATAGAGCGCGCGGGCGCGGGCGCACAGCATCAGCGCCTGGCCGGCGCGCGGGCCGGGGCCCCAGGCGACGTTCTTGTCGGTGGCGGCATTGCCGTTGCCGGGCCGGGCCGAGCGCACCAGATCGAGGATGGCATCGACCACCTTCTCGCCGACCGGCATCTGGCGGATGAGGCTCTGGATCTGCTGCAGGCGGGCGGCGTCGATCACCGGACGGGCGGTCGCTTCGGCGGTGCCCGTGGTCTCGAGCAGGATCTGCCGCTCGGCGGCAAGCTCGGGATAGCCGACATCCACCTGCATCAGGAAGCGGTCGAGCTGGGCTTCGGGCAGCGGATAGGTGCCTTCCTGCTCCAGGGGGTTCTGGGTGGCAAGCACATGGAACGGCTGTGGCAGGTCCTTGCGGGCGCCGGCAACGGTGATGTGATACTCCTGCATCGCCTGCAACAGCGCCGATTGCGTGCGCGGCGAGGCGCGGTTGATCTCGTCGGCCATCAGCAACTGCGTGAAGATCGGGCCGGGAATGAAGCGGAAGGAGCGGTGACCGGCGGCATCCTGGTCCATGACCTCGGAGCCGAGAATGTCCGACGGCATCAGGTCGGGCGTGAACTGCACGCGGCTGGAATCAAGACCGAGCACGGTGCCGAGGGTCGCCACCAGCTTGGTCTTGGCAAGGCCGGGCACGCCGACAAGCAAGGCGTGGCCACCAGAAAGAACCGCCAGCAGGGTCTGCTCGACCACGGTCTCCTGGCCGAAGATGACCTTGCCGACTTCGGCGCGCACGAGCGCGATCTCTGCGAGGGCGTTTTCCGCCGCGGCTACGATCGCCTTTTCGTCGGTCGCGTCCGTCGCGCCCTTCATCACACTCATGGTCGTACTCCCCGGTCGCCCGTTGTTGAACCGAATCGCCCCGCCGGGGAACTTCAGTTGCCTTATTCCAATTTAGACCCTGGCTGACGGCTGACAAGTCGCCGCAGACGCACTATCTCGTGACAGCATACACGCCGCATCTGGCGATGGCATACATGCCTCCGGTGCAAAATCGGGGCCAATCGGGACGGAACGATGGCAGAAGCCGAAATTCAGCGAACCGGGGACGCGGCCGGATTGGCGGCACTGATATCGCGCGCGGCCGGCCAGACGGGCGACGGCAAGCGCGGCCTGCCGCCGGTCGAGCGCTGGAATCCGCCATTCTGCGGCGATATCGACATGGAAATCCGCGCCGACGGCACCTGGTTCTACCTGGGCACGCCGATCGGCCGGCAACCGCTGGTCAGGCTGTTCTCCACAGTTTTGCGCAAAGACGAAGACGGTGTCACCTATCTGGTCACACCTGTGGAAAAGGTGGCGATCCGGATCGTCGACGCGCCGTTCGTTGCCGTCGAAATGAGCGTGACGCAGACGGATGGCGTGCAGGTGCTGACCTTTCGCACAAATGTCGGCGACGTCGTCGAGGCCGGGCCGGAACATGCCCTTCGTTTCGTCATTCATGGCGAGAACCGCGAGCTGAAGCCCTACCTGCATGTGCGCGGCCGACTGGAAGCACTGGTTTCCCGGCCTGTCATGTATGATCTCGTCGCGCTTGGCGAAGTCGTAACGGTCGATGGCGCCGAGATGTTCTGCGTCCGCTCGGGCGGCTCGGTCTTCCCGATCATGAAGGCCGCCGAATTGGAAGCGCTGTCGCAATGATCGGGCATCCCTATTCGGCCGACGAATTTCGCCGCCGGGCGCTGACCCAGATGGGCGGGCCGGTGGAAAGCTCCTGGCGGGAGCATGGCGATTTCCTGCTCAACCCCGGCATCGTGCCGCATCTGGAAACCCTGCAGTTGAAGGACGCGGCGGTCCTGGTGCCTGTGGTCGACGACGGCGAGGATGCGCATGTCATCTTCACGCAGCGAACCGCGAGCCTGCGCAAGCACTCCGGCCAGGTGGCGTTTCCGGGCGGCGCCGTCGATCCGGAAGACCGGTCGATCGAGCTTGCCGCCCTTCGCGAGGCGCAGGAGGAGATCGGTCTCGATCCGCGCTTCGTCGAAACCATCGGTCGGCTGCCGCATTACATGGCGCTATCCGGCTTCAAGATCACGCCGGTTCTGGCGGTGGTGCAGCCCGGCTTCCAGCTGGTTCCCAACCCTGACGAGGTCGAAAGCGTCTTCGAAGTGCCGCTGTCGTTTCTGATGAACCCCGGAAACCATGGGCGCGGAAGCGGCCACTGGCAGGGCGAGGACCGGCATTTCTATCGCATGCCCTATGGCGACAGGAATATCTGGGGTATCACCGCCGGCATCGTCCGAATGCTCTATGAAAGGCTTTATGCATGACCTCGGTTGCCGGTGAGAGCTGGTTTTCGGCTCCATCCCTTCGCCGCGTCTTCGACGTCCTGAACGCCGACGGCGGGGAGGTGCGCGTCGTTGGCGGCGCCGTGCGCAACAGCCTGATGGGCGTGCCGGCCGGCGATGTCGACATGGCCACCACCTGGCGACCGGACGAGGTTTCGGAACGCGCCAAGGGCGCCGGCATCAAGGTGGTACCGACTGGCATCGACCACGGCACCGTCACGCTCGTCATCGACGGCACGCCCTATGAGGTGACGACGCTGCGCCGCGACGTCAAAACCGACGGACGCCGCGCCGAAGTCGCCTTCGGGACCGACTGGAAGGCGGACGCCGAACGGCGCGACTTCACCATCAACGCGCTCTACGCCAACGACAAGGGTGAGGTCATCGACGATGTCGGTGGCCTTGCCGATATCGAAAGCCGCACCCTGCGCTTCATCGGAAACGCCGCGGAACGGGTGGCCGAAGACTATCTGCGCGTCCTGCGCTTCTTCCGCTTCTTCGCCCATTATGGCCACGGCCGGCCCGACGCCGATGGCTTGCGTGCCTGCGCGCAGGCGCGCTCCAGGCTGTCGACGCTTTCGGCAGAACGGGTTTGGTCCGAGACAAAGAAGCTGCTTTCAGCCGAGGATCCGGGCCGGGCGCTGCTCTGGATGCGTCAGGCCGGCGTACTGACTGAAATCCTGCCTGAAACCGAGAAATGGGGCATCGACGCCATCCCGGAACTGGTGGCTGCGGAGCGCGCTTTCTCATGGACGCCGGATCCGCTGCTGCGCCTTGCCGCCATCGTGCCGCCCGACGCGGAACGGCTGGAAGCCATGGCGACACGGCTTCGCCTGTCGAAGGCCGAGGCCGCGTATTTTTCGCGCTTCGCCGATGCGCCCGCAGTGCCGGCCAAGACCGTCGATACGGCGCTCGACCGGCTGCTCTATCGCCACGGAACGGAGGGTATTTCGGCCCGTCTGCGGCTGGCGCTTGCTTCCGCCAGACGCAAATCCGAAAACGATCCGGCACTGCTTGCCGAGACCGCTTCCTTCCAGCGCCTGTTGAAGCGCGCGGAGGCATGGGGACGCCCTGCCTTCCCGCTGACCGGGGCAGACGTGCTGAAGGCCGGTATCGCTGCCGGTCCACGTGTCGGCGAGATCCTGGGCGAGCTGGAAACGCTTTGGGTCGAGCGCAATTTCAGTCTCGACCGGGCAAGTCTGGTTGCAAAGCTCGAGGCGATCGTGGCCCGTATTTGAGAGGAAAAGTCGGGTATCGGCGACCTGAATTCACGCCCGGCTTATCGCAAGATGCGCCGAGAACCTTTCTCGTTACCTGACGTTCGGATTGGCACATCCGCAGAGCGCCTGCCCACAACGATAGGTGGCGGATCCCCTGCGACTCGGCTACTGGCGGATCTCTTCAGAGAGGCGCCATGAAAACCAGATCCATACTCATTGCCTTGTTGCTCGTCGCCTCCGGTTGCGCGAACGATGTTCTCGTCGGCCTTCAAACCGGCCCGACCGGAAAAGTCACGGATGTGTTTGTTCAACAGACATCGTACAACCGCGAATACGACCAAGTCGCGATGAAGGCGGCTCGCCGGGATTTTGCCGAGCGCGTGCCGTCGCCGCGACCCAATCATCTCTATGTTCAGAAGGTGAGGGTCCACGACGATCGGCCGGAAAAAAGCCAGTCGAATTAGCGATATTCGTGACCGCGCAATCCGACCGTTGAACTGCTTGCTAGTTCTTCGGCACGACCACACCCGCGCGCGGCCCGGCGACCGGTGTTTTCGTCAGGCGGCTTTCGTCTCCTCGACGATGCGAGCCTTGATGTTGTCGACCATGTTTTCACGGATGGCCGTTTCGCCATGATCCTGGCGCATGTGGTCCACCACGCGGCGGACGATTTCTGCGTCGTTATCGGCGCGGGTGTGCCAGTCGCACCCTGGGACAAGAGAACCGCATTCAAACAGGCGCATGATGTTCCTCCTTGCGATGTGAGCTCAGAGCGGGGTCTGCGGCACGCGCATCTCCTCCACGCGTGCCTGGCCCAGCGTAGCATCAACCCCGGAAGCGGCCAAATTGTTCCAGGCCGGCCTGCGGCAAGAAACCGTTATCGACATGCGGCTCGTTGGTGTTATGGGTTTGCGGTAACAAGAGACAAAAGGCCTTCTTGCCCATGACCACTACCGTTCAATCGGAACTGATCGCTGCGATCCGCAACATTCCGGATTATCCGAAACCGGGTGTCATGTTCCGCGACATCACCACGCTGCTCGGCAATCCCAGGGCGTTTCGCCGGGCGATCGACGAACTGGTGCATCCCTATGCCGGCACCAAGATCGACAAGATCGCCGGCATCGAGGCCCGCGGCTTCATCCTCGGTGGCGCGATCGCGCATCAGCTTTCCTCCGGTTTCGTGCCGATCCGCAAGAAGGGCAAGCTGCCGCACGACACGGTGCGCATCGCCTACAGCCTGGAATACGGTGTCGACGAAATGGAAATGCACAAGGACGCGATCAAGCCGGGCGAAAAGGTCATCCTGGTCGACGACCTGATTGCCACCGGCGGCACGGCTGAGGCCGCGACCAAGCTGTTGAAGCAGATGGGCGCCGATATCGTCGCTGCCTGTTTCGTCATCGACCTGCCGGAACTCGGCGGTCGCAAGAAGCTCGAAGCGCTCGGCGTCAACGTCCGCACGCTGATCGAGTTCGACGGCCACTGATCGCGCTCACGCGCGGTTGATCGTCGGCAGCATCAGTTGCACCTCGCGCTGCGTTGCCGGCGAAAGCGTTTCCACATTCTCGCGCCAGTAGGCATCGGCCTCCGGCGGCTCGTCTTCCCAGCTTCTGATCGAGGTCTCGTTGTCGTCGATCGCCACCCGGCGATGGCCGCCAAGGCGAAGATATTCCTCCGCCAATTCGCGAACATGGGTCTTTTCCATCGATAGCCCTCCGCTATGCCCTGTCGAGGCCTCTCGCCGCCAGGGCCAACCTGCCCTGGCGCGCAGCCTTCAAGGCCGAACGGATTCTACGCCCAAATCGTTCCCGGCTTAAGGAATTAGAAGGTTGCGGCTCCATTTCCGGACGGCAATCTCGCCGATCTAGCTCCTTGCATTTCCGGACGGAAGACCGCTTCGCACTCCTCCTGAAAATGCTCTAGACGAACTCGATGACCTTGCTTTTGAAACGGATCACCGGCTCGCCATGCTGGTTTTCGCCTTCGCACAGGATCGAATTGATCCGCCAACCCGGCCGCGAGGCAAGGGTGCGGCTTTCAAGAAACGTGACGGCATAGGTCACGGTGTCGCCCGCATAGACAGGCTTCAGCCATCGCAGATCCTTGAAACCGGGCGAGGGGCCGAGCCTCGGCGCTTGCAGGCCCTCGGCGGCAAGCCTCCGCTGCTCGTCCTTCCAGAACCGGACGAAACATTGCATCCAGCCGGCGGATGTGTGCCAGCCGGAGGCGCACAGGCCACCGAACAGCGAGTGGCGAGCGTCTTCCTCGTCGAGGTGGAAGGACTGCGGATCGAAGTCGCGGGCGAAACGGATAATATCCTCGGCCGTAAAGGTCAGGCTGCCGATGACGGTCCTGCGGCCCGTGGCGTAAAACTCCTCCATCGTCATCATCAGTTCTGCACCTTGTCACGGCAGCGGAAGAGCACGGAACACTCGGAAACCGCCACCGGCTCTCCGGCCTGGTTGACGATTTCGTTGCGGAACTTGACGATCCCTAGGCCGGGCTTCGACTTCGAACGGCGCGCCTCGATCACCTGGCTGAATCCCGTCAGGACGTCGCCGGCAAGAACCGGCTTCTTCCAGTCCATGAAATCGATGCCGGGCGAGCCCTGGGACGTCGACTGGCCCATGAAGGCGTCGAGCATCATGCGCATGCCGACGGCGCTGGTGTGCCATCCCGAGGCGGAGAGGCCGCCGAGGATGCTGCGCTTGCCGGCGTCTTCATCGAGATGCATCGGTTGTGGGTCGAATTCGCGGGCAAAGGCAATCATATCCGCGGGCTTCATTTCGACCGGTTTGTAGTCGAACCGCCGCCCGTCGGAAAAATCCTCGAAATACAGCATGCTGCGTCGTCCTGTGTGTCGTATGTCGCATTACCTACTGCATAATTTCGGGAATCGGAATCGGTTTGAGCGCGAAATTAAGCAGTACCTTTCAAAGGTTGCGGCACCCCGCGATGTGTCATGCGAGGCGCGCGACGTTCTCCCGTCAGTTGACGTGAGCGCCTGCGCGGATTTCAAGGTTGCGTATGCCGCATGTTCATGCAACCACCTGTCCCAATCGTTGTCTCGACCGGCTCTTGATTGAGGAATGCACGTGACCGAACTGAACAGGGCGCTCGCGGGTGCCGCCGAAAAGGGGATCATCTCTGCCCATCAGGCGGGCGATCTCGAAGCCTATCTTACCGATCGCGGTATCAACTTCGGGCCGGCGGCAACGGACGCGGTCGCGGAGCGGGATGACGCCGCCCTCGACGCGCTTGCTGCCGAAGACAGCGAGCAGCCGCGGTTTGTTCGGGGTTTTCACGATATCCTGATCACCATCGGCGTCGTCGTCGTCCTGATCGGCCTTTGGGGCCTGAGCGGTCCACTCTTTACGCTGCCGGTCATTCTCATCCTTGCCGAGATCCTGGTGAGGCGCCAGCGGTTGGCCCTGCCATCGGTGGCGCTGACGCTTGCTCTCGTGCATTGGGTCGGGACGACGGCATTCTTGTTCGTCGGCGAGCACGAGGAGGCGTGGAAGCCGCTTGTCTTTACACTCGCCTACCTCTCGGCGTTTCCGATCCCGCTCGCCCTGTTCTATTGGCGCTATCGTGTTCCGCTGGCTCTCGCTTGCCTCATGCTCTCGGTCGCCCTTATCGGCGTGGTCGCGATCCTTCTTGGCCTGGAGAGGGTTCTGCAGATCGATCTTGCCAACGAGAACCACTTCGTGCTTCTCGCGCTCACCGTCCTTGTCGGGGCGCTGGGCCTCTTTGCGGTCGCCATGCGCTTCGACGTTTCTGATCCGCAGCGCGTAACCACCCGCTCGGATACGGCGTTCTGGCTGCACCTGGCCGCTGCACCCGCGCTGCTCTACGCGCTGATCGGTCTGGTCTTTGTGTCCAACGGCGGCAACGGCACCTGGTGGGATGGGCAGGCCGGGATCGGTCAGGCGATGACAGCCATTGTGATCGTGGCGCTCTTCATGCTGGTCGGACTGATCATAGATCGCCGTGCCTTCGTCACGTCAGGGCTCTTGTCGCTGGGGGGCGCGATCTGGACGATGCTCAGCCAAACCGGCGCGTCGCTCGACAACTACGTCTTCATCGCCTTCGCCGTGGTTGGCGTCACCGTGCTCGTCATCGGCATTTTCTGGCAGAAACTGCGCCGCATCGTCATGAGGCTGTTGCCGGAAACGATGACGGCGCGGTTGCATGCCGCGCCGTAACATAGGGTCGTGCCATCGGCGGCGCGCCTGAGGCGCGCCGCAAGTGCTATGTCTTACGTGTTGAAGCGGAAGTGGATGACGTCGCCGTCCTGGACCACGTATTCCTTGCCTTCGTCGCGCGCCTTGCCGGCTTCCTTGGCGCCGACTTCGCCGCCGAGCGCGATGTAGTCGTCAAACGCGATGGTGTTGGCGCGGATGAAGCCACGCTCGAAGTCGGTGTGGATGACGCCGGCCGCCTGCGGTGCCTTGGTGCCGCGCTGGATCGTCCAGGCGCGTGTTTCCTTCGGGCCGACGGTGAAATAGGTGATGAGGTCGAGCAGCTTGTAGCCGGCGCGGATCAGGCGGTCGAGACCGGCTTCTTCCAGGCCAAGCGCGCTCAGGAATTCCTTGGCTTCCTCTTCCGGCAGCTGTGCCACTTCGGATTCGATCGCCGCCGAAATCACGACGCTCTCGGCACCCTGCGCCTTTGCCATTTCGGCAACCGCGCGCGTGTACTCGTTGCCGTCGACCGCGTCGCTTTCCGCGACGTTGCAGACGTAGAGAACCGGATGCGCGGTCAAGAGGTTCAGGCCCTGCAGGATGCGCAGTTCTTCGGCGTCGAGCTTGGCGAGCAGCGTGCGCACCGGCTTGCCGTCCTGCAGCAGCTTCAGAGACGCTTCCATGATCGGCAGCTGAGCGACGGAATCCTTGTCCTTGCCGCCGGCGCGCTTGCGGGTCTGTTCCGTGCGGCGCTCGAGGCTGTCGAGGTCGGCGAGCATCAGCTCGGTCTCGATCGTCTCGGCGTCGGCCACGGGGTTGATGCGGCCTTCGACGTGGGTGATGTCGTCATCCTCGAAGCAACGCAGGACGTGCACGACAGCATCCACTTCGCGGATGTTGGCGAGGAACTGGTTGCCGAGACCTTCGCCCTTCGACGCGCCGCGCACCAGGCCGGCGATGTCGACGAAGGAGATGCGGGTCGGGATGATTTCCTTCGACTTCGCGATGTCGGCGAGCTTGCGCATGCGCGGATCGGGAACCGCGACTTCGCCGGTGTTCGGCTCGATCGTGCAGAACGGATAGTTGGCGGCCTGAGCCGCCGCCGTCTTGGTGAGCGCGTTGAAGAGGGTGGACTTGCCGACGTTCGGCAGCCCGACAATACCGCATTTGAAGCCCATGGCTAAAACCTGTCGTTCTCGAATTCGTTGGGCGTGGCTATGGGATAAAGGAGCGGAACGGTCAAGCCTTCGCGCGTTTCGGCGCGGCGAAGCAGTGGGCTTTTGCTTGATTGGCGGCGTCTGACGTAGGATATTGAATGCCAGCGTCCTGGTGCCGCGTGGCCGACCACGACCGCCTTTCCTGTCATCAACGGGTGGATTTCCGATGAGTGACGACGATCTTGCCGCAAAACCGAAGCTGAAGCCGAAACCCAAACTGGAGCGGCCGAAACTCTACAAGGTCATTCTCGTCAACGACGACTACACGCCGCGCGACTTCGTCGTCATGGTGCTGAAGTCGGTATTCCGAATGAGCGAGGAGGCCGGCTACAGGGTGATGATGACGGCGCACAAGCTCGGGGTTTCCGTCGTCGTCGTCTGCGTGCGCGACATTGCCGAGACCAAGGCGAAAGAAGCGACGGATCTCGCCAAGGACGCCGGCTTCCCGCTGATGTTCATGACCGAGCCGGAGGAGTGACAATCATCGGCGTCGGATCTGATAGCCCGTCTTGTCCTGGCGAAAACCGCAGTTTTCGTAAAAGCGGAGCGTCGCCGGATCCTTCGATCCCGTCAGCAACATCACCTTGTAGCAGCCGGCGGACCAGGCCTCTGCGATCGCGTGGGCAATCAGCGCGCCGGCAAGGCCGCGCCGGCGAAAGGCGGACGACGTCACCACATTTTCGATCAGGGCATAGGGTGAAGCGCCGCGCGTCAGGTTGGGCACGATGACCAGCGTCACCGACGCCGCCGCGATTTCACCGACAAAGCCGATGAAAACCGATATGCCGGGATGGGCGAGGATCGCCTTGAAACGGTCGGCGCCAAAGGCGTGATCGAGTGGAGGGTCGGCCGGGTTGAGCTCACTATAAAGCGCAAGAAGCCCGGACAGATCGGTTTCCGAAGCGGGCCGGATGGCACAGGGCGGGGCCGACACGTCTCAGTCGCCCTTCGGACCGAACAGCTTTTTCAGCATGTCGGCCATCGGGCCGCTTGTCGGCAGCTTCTTCGGCTGGGCGAAATTGCGTGCCTGGTGGATATGGGATTGGGCGCCCTGCTTCTTTTGGGCTTGCGGCTTGTCTTCGTCCGGCTTGCCACCGGTGGCGAGCGCGATCTTGTTGAGGATCTGCGAATCTTCGCCGCGCACCAGCATGTAGGCATTGTCGGCGATGGCGTCGAGTAGCGGCACCAGCCAGGCCTGGTCGGCCTTGGCGAAGTCGCCGAGCACATGCGCGTGCACGAGATCCTTGACGCCGGGGTGGCCGATGCCGAGCCGCAGGCGCCGATATTCCTTGCCGCAATGGGCGTCGATCGACTTGATGCCGTTGTGGCCGCCATGGCCGCCACCGACCTTGATGCGCGCCTTCGCCGCCGGCAGGTCCAGCTCGTCATAGATGACGGTAATGTCCTTCGGCGCGAGCTTGTAGAAGCGCATGGCCTCGCCGACCGCTTCGCCCGACAGGTTCATGAAGGTCTGCGGCTTCATCAAGAGCACGCGCTCGCCGCCGATTTCGCCTTCGGCGATCTCGGACTTGAACTTCTTCGACCAGGAGCTGAAGCCGTGGCGACGATGGATGACGTCGACGGCCATGAAACCGATATTGTGGCGGTTTGCGGCATATTTCGAACCTGGATTGCCAAGTCCTGCGATGATCAGCATGTCGTTACGCTCCGTCGGGCATTCCCCGCTTCACGACCGCGAAACGCCGCCTGAGTCAATCCTTATTTCGTCGCCTGCACGCTTCCGCTCGGGCGAACGCCGTAGCGCTCGAAGATCGCGTCCTGGGTGCCGTCGCCGATCAGGCGGTCAAGCTCGCGCTGCATCCTGGCCACCGTCTCCTTGTCCATGTCGCGGTGGCAGGCGATGCCGTAGGATTTTCCCTCCAGCATCAGCGCCGCCTCGACGGGCTTTCCTTCGTCGCGCATGCTCTCGAAGGTCTTTTCCGACGTCATCATCAGATCGATGCGGCCGGCAATCAGCTTCTTCAGCGTCGAGTCCAGATTGGTCGCGTAATCGATCTTCTGGAAGCCGTGCTCCACGAGGTAGGTGGCGGAGAAATCCTCCCGCTGCGTTCCGATCGTGAAGCGCCTGGCGGCGTCGATGGAAGCAGGCGCAATGTCCGAACCCTTGCGCCGGACCATGATCATGTGGTCGACGAGCAGCGGCTGTACCCACTGAAACAGCTTTTCGCGCTCGGCATTGAAGCCGGTGGTAAAGACACAATAGGAGGCGTCGGTCTCGGCGAGCATGTAGGCGCGGGCCCAGGGGAGGACCTCGATCGTGTAAGGAAGGTTCAGCCCCTTCATGATCGCCGCGACCTGCTCGACCGATGAGCCGCTGGCGCCACTGGCGGTCGGGAAATTGTAGGGCCGGTAGTCCTCGGTGACGAACTTGATCGTCTGCGCTTGGGCAGCAGTCGAAAGGCAGAGGAAAAATGCCAGAATCAGCTCTTTCACGCCTTGCTCCTTCGCGCCGGTGTCCGGCGGCTAGCCTTGAGTGTTTGCCTTGACTTCGGAATCGCTCTCCAGCATCGCCAGCATCTTGCCGATGGGCATGGGGCGGCTGAAGAGGTAACCCTGCCCACAATCCACACCAAGCTTGCGCAGGAGTTGCCACTGCTCCTTCGTCTCGATGCCTTCTGCGACCACGGTGCAACCCATCTGGTGCGAAATCGTGCGGATGCCCTTGATCAGCATACGGCTCTTGCGGCGGATGTCGGCGGTGCCGGAACTCAGCGAGCGGGTGAAGGACTGGTCGACCTTGACGATGTCGACCGGGAAGCGGTTGAGATAGCTCAGCGACGAATAGCCCGTTCCGAAATCGTCGAGCGCGATGCGGCAGCCGAATTCGTTGAGCTGCTTCAAGACGGCATGCACTTCCGGATTGTCGAGCATCAGCACCGCCTCGGTGATTTCGATGACGATCCGGTTCGGCGAGATATGGTGCTTGAGCAGCAGCGCGGCGAGCTTGTGCGGCAGCGTCAGTTCGAACTGCAGCGGCGAGAAGTTCACCGCGAGATAGGTGTTCTGCGTGCCGTCGAGGGCCGAGATAGCCGCCAGGTGCCGGATGGCCTTTTCGAGGATGCAGTCACCGATGCGGGCGATCGTTCCGGTTTCCTCGGCAATGCCGATGATCTTGCCGGGCGGCATGATGCCTTTTTCCGGGTGGTTGAGACGCATCAGCGCCTCGAAGCCGGCGATCTGGCCATCATTGAGGCTGACGATCGGCTGCAGCCAGGCTTCGAAGTGATCGTCCTTGAGGCCAGCCTCGATACACTGTTCGATCTCGTGGCGCTCCCGCGCTGTATCCAGCATGCTGGCATCGAACACCTGCAAGCCGTTCTTGCCGTCGTGCTTGCGGGCATACATCGCCATGTCTGCCTTGAGCAGCAGGTCGGAGGCGTCCTCGGCATGCTCGGGATAGACGGAGATGCCGACGCTGGCGCTGACGAACAGCTCGTTGCCGGCAATGTGCATGGGTTCGCGCAGCGCATTGACGATGCGCTCGCCGATTTCGCTGGCGAGTGCCGCGACATCCATGTCCGAAACCAGGATTGCGAATTCGTCGCCGCCGAGCCGTGACATGGTATCGTCCGGGCGCAGGGTGGCGCGGATCAGCTCGACGGTCTGGCGCAGAACCTCGTCGCCCGCCGCGTGGCCGAAATTGTCGTTGATCCACTTGAACCGATCGAGGTCGATGAACAGGCAGCCAACCTGGATGCCGGAGGCATCGGCGACGACGATCGCTTCGTCGAGCGCTGCCTCGAAGCCCTGGCGGTTGAGGAGCCCGGTCAGGTGATCGGTGATCGCCTGGGCGTGATTGCGGCTTTCAGCCTGCTTGAGGGCGGTGACATCGGTCATGACGGACAGCGACAGGTCGCCTTCGCCCGTCGTTTCCGTCTCCAGGATCAGCACGGTCATGAATTCGCCGTCGGCCTTGCGGAACGGGACGGTAACCTCGCAGATGTTGTGGTCGCCGACAGCGATGGCCTTGGCGTGGCTGCGGTAGGTCTCGTGCCAGTGCGGGTCGATGAAATCGGTGAAATCTTCGCCGATCACCTGTTCGCGGTGATACCCGGTCGCCAGCAGCCAGTAGTCGCTGACGGCGCAGAGGCGATTGTCGGTATCGAGCGAAAACAGCATGGCAGGCGTTAGGTTGTAGATGTCGGTGGCGCGCTCATGGGCGCTTTTCAGCTCCATCGACTCGCGCTCGAGACGGTCCTGCATTTCGTTGAAGTTGGCAGCCAGCGCACCCATTTCGTCGTCCGAGGTCCAGTCGACGCGGTGGCGCGAGCCCAGCCGCCGCGTCGCCTCGATGGCGGCCGTGAGGCGCATGAGCGGGCGGATGACGGTGAAGCGGTTGCCGATGAGGGCTGCGGCAAAGACGGTGGCGACCGCGATCAGCAGGATGGCAAGGATCGCCAGCTCATCCTTGCTGAACCGTGACAGCAGGCCCGACGTCGGCACCCGCACTTCGAGGTTGCCGATTTCCTTGAGGCCCTCGATCGCGTCGTAGGAGATCGGTGTCGTGAGCGCCGGGTTGTCGTTGCCGGCGGCAAGGCCGCCCGGGGGCAGTTGTGCCAGGACCGAGCCTGAGGTGTCGCGGATGGTGACGGCGAGAATATCGGTGTCGTTCATCAGCGAGCGGGCGATGCGCTTGATGCCGTCGCTGTCGAAATCCCAGATCGGCTTGCCCAGCGCCTCGGCGCTCGCACCCATCAGCAGCTCGATGTTGTGCTGGCGTTCCCGCGCGACGCGTTCGCTGGAGATGCTGAGGAAGAGCACGAAGAGGGGGGCAACGAAAACCAGCATTGCACCGCATACAATCGCAATAAATCGGTTCTCGACGGAATGCATCATCGGACGCATCCCCCAGGCGCTGCCACTCGCTTCATTTCAGTTTCTCTTTAGACGCTTGCTTACGGATTTCCCCGCTGCAAGAACATCATCAAAACCTTAAATGTTGCTGAAATTGCTGCATTACAATTCGCGAGGCGTGCCGATCGATCGTGAGGGGCGGGTGCAGCACGGCAACCGGAGCGTTCAACGCGAAAAAGGCCCGCCACGTTGCCGGGGCGGGCCTTTCGATAGGGATTGCAGACATCCGGCCAAAGCCGGATTGCCGTTTCACCGTGAGGTGAATCAGGCTTCTGCTTCGCCTTCTTCTTCCTTCAGACCGCCAGCCGGAGCAGCGATCGTGGCAACCGTGAAGTCGCGGTCGGTGATAACCGGGGTCGCGCCCTTCGGCAGCTTGATGTTGGAGATGTGGATCGCGTCGCCGACCTTGTGACCCGACAGGTCGACGGTCAGGAATTCCGGGATGTCGTCGGCAGCAACGGCCAGCTCGACTTCGTGGCGAACGATGTTGAGAACGCCGCCGGCCTTGAGGCCCGGGGACTTCTCTTCGTTGACGAAGTGAACCGGAACCTGAACGGTGACCTTGCTGTCCTTGGAGACGCGCAGGAAGTCAACGTGCATGGTGAAGTCGCGAACCGGATCCAGCTGGTAGTCCTTCGGCAGGACGCGGATCTTTTCGCCGTTGACGTCGATGACCGCAACGGTGGTCATGAAACCGCCGGCGTGGATCTTCATCGTCACTTCCTTGGTGGAAAGCGCGATCGAGATGGGGGCCTGCTTGTCACCGTAGATGACAGCCGGGATAAGACCGTTGCGACGAAGTTCACGGGAGGACCCCTTACCAACCCGTTCGCGCGTCTCGGCCTTGAGCTCATAAGATGCGTGGCTCATGGATAGACCTTTCTGTGTCTAATTCTGGAGAGTTCATCCGCAATAGCAGAAGAACCGAAGCCGCAAGGGCTTCATCCGCGTTGCCTCCAAGGGTGTCTACGCGGACGGGCGGTGCATAGACGACATCGCCCGCAAATGCAAGCTTTGCCGCGGTTTCAAAGCATATCGCCTCAAAATGCCCAGCGGTTCTGCCGCAACCACATTGGCACAATCGAGTTGCGAAGGCGTGTCGCACGTGCCAAGGGGTCAGGCCTTCTTGCGGGTGAAGCGCGCGAGCGCCAGCATCAGCCCGCCGGCGACCAGCCCCCAGAAGGCGCCGGAGACGCCGCCGAAGCTGACGCCCGAGGCTGTCACCAGGAAGGTGATCGCCGCCGCCTCGCGCGTCTTTGCGTCGGTGAAGGCGGCCATGGCGGAGCCGGCAAAGGCGCCGACGAGGGCGAGACCGGCAACCGCCTCGATCAGCACCGACGGCGCGAGGCTGACGAAGGTGGTGACGGCGCCGGCAAGCAGGCCGAAGATCACATAGAAGACGCCGGCAAAGATCGTCGACCAGTAGCGCCTGGCCGGATCCGGGTGGCTGTCGGCGCCGGCACCCATGGCGGCAGTGATTGCCGCAAGGTTGACGGCATGGCCGCCGAAGAACGCGCCCAGCATCGAAAACAGGCCGGTCGTGGCAAACAGCGGTCCGGGTGTCGGGTTATAATCGTTGACCTTCAGGACGGCGATGCCGGGAATGTTCTGCGACGCCATGGTGACGATGAACAACGGCAGAGCGATGCTGATCATCGCCGGCGTCGTGAACGCCGGCATAACGAATTCCGGTCGCGGCACCAGCGCCGAGGACAGCGCGCCCAAGGCATCGGCCGGAATGTCGACGCCAAAGGCGATGACGAGCACGAAGGCCAAGAGGGCGGCCGGCACCGCATAAAGCTTGTTGACGCTGCCGACGACCGCCCAGGCGAGCAGGATCGGCAAACCCCAGAGCGGATTGAAGCCGATCGCCCTCACGGGGGCAAAACAAAGGCTGAGCAGCACACCGGCAAGCATGGCATTGGCAAGCGCCGTCGGTATGGCCGAGACCATGCGGCCGAGGGGCCTCCAGAGGCCGGCAACGACGATGAGCATGCCGCAGACCAGGAATGCGCCGACAGCGGCGTTGAAGCCGCCCGCGACCACGCCGGAACTGGCGAGAAGGGCGGCACCCGGCGTCGACCAGGCAATGCTGATCGGCAGCCGCGTGACCGCGCTGAGGATCACGGCGCAGACACCCATCGAGACCGACAGCGCCATCAGCCCGGACGCGGCCTGTGCCTCCGTCGCGCCGACACCGCCGAGGCCGTGCAGAACGACGGCAAACGAGCTGGCAAAGCCCACGAAGGCGATGAGCAGGCCCATGAACAGGCTTTGCAGCGAGAAGTCACGTAGCATGGCTGGCAACCGATTGTTGTGGTGGTGCGTCGGGTGATGCTTGGACTCGCCTATCACATTCCCGGAGCGTGTCGATACCGGCGGCGTGATGAACGCATCAAAGGCGCTGATGCCAAGGCGATCGTGGACCTTCGTCTTGCTGGACCTCCTGTCCAATCGATGCCTATAGTGCCGGCAAGGCAGTTGCCGCCGTTTGGGAGAGCGGTCGCGACACGCCGTCGCCGGACGTTGCTTGCAGGGAGGAAACCGATGCCTGCCGTCAGGGATCATACGGAATATGTCTACAAGGTGGCGCATCAGTCGTCGGCCGCGGCAAGCTCGCCGGTGGCTGCATCCTGGCGCCGCTGCATGACGCTTCATGGTCTTTTGCCGGAGGAACGGCGCACGCCGCTGCGGTTGTCCGACGGAGAATTCCGACTGGCGCGGCAGCGTTCGGCCGAGCTGATCGCCGAGGCGGGCGTCGAGCTCGACCGGTTGTTTGCCATGGTCGGCAGGGCCGGTTGCTGCCTGCTTTTGACCGACGACAAGGGAGTGGCGCTCGAGCGGCGCGGCGCTGTCGGCGATGACGCGGATTTCCGCGATGTCGGGCTCTGGTCGGCAACGGTGTGGAGCGAGGCGAGCGTCGGCACCAACGGCATCGGCACGGCGATCGCCGACGAACGCGCCGTCATCATCCAGCGCGACCAGCATTTCCTCAGCAGTAATATCGGTCTTAGCTGCACGACGGCACCGATCCGCGACCATCTCGGCCGGATCGCGGCGGCGATCGATATCTCCACCTGCCGCGACGACGCCTCGGAAATCACCATCTCGCTTCTGTCGCAGGCGGTGCGCGATGCCGCCGCCCGCATCGAGGCGGGGCTGTTTCGAAGGGCGTTTGCCGGATCGCGCATCGTGCTCGTCCCGGTCGACCGTTCAGGGCCGGCGCTGCTCGCAGTCGATCGCGACGATCTGGTGCAAGGTGCAACGCGCGCTGCGCGGCAATGGCTCGGTCTCGACGACAAACGGATCGCGTCGGGCATTCCGGCCTCCGATTTGCTGAAGGAAGGCACACCGGCGGATGGCGCCGAGCTTCCGGACGCCGAGCGAGCGGCCCTTCGCCGCGTGCTGTCGCGGGCCAACGGCAATGTCTCGATGGCAGCCGAACTGCTCGGCATCAGCCGCGCTACGCTCTATCGCAAGATGAAGCGGTTGTCGGTCAACTGATCGATTGCTCGCACCCGCCAACTGCCCCTCTCATCGGGTTTGCCCCTCACCCTAACCCTCTCCCCGCAGGCGGGGAGAGGGGACGTGGCCGGCTGGCACCGTAATCACTCGTAGCCAAGACTGCTGAGAAGAGGCGACTATGAGTGGGTGAGGGTCGAGCGGGTGCAGCGCCGTCTCCTTCTCCCTGCTTGCGGGGAGAAGGTCCCGGCAGGGGGATGAGGGGCTTATCCGGCTCGCCCATTGTGATTGTTGCACCGCAGCACACTGACCGGACCCCAGCTGTCTCACTTCTGAAACAGATCACGCCACTGGCGATCG
Organism: Hyphomicrobiales bacterium; assembly: GCA_900469625.1. Lineage (GTDB taxonomy): Bacteria > Pseudomonadota > Alphaproteobacteria > Rhizobiales > Rhizobiaceae > Ensifer. The sequence continues at coordinate 38,450 of UBXV01000008.1, read as the reverse complement.
CGCATGCCTATCGAAGACACACGTTCGCGATCACCTTCCTCTCACAGCTTTGGTTGCTGGTTTTCAGGGAGGAATGGACATGCTGCATCAGAAGATCGTCGAGAGCCCGTTCAAGCAGAAATACGGCAACTTCATCGGCGGCGAATGGCGCGAGCCGGTGGCCGGGCGCTACTTCGACAACACGACGCCGGTAACCGGCGGCGTGTTGTGCCAGGTGGCGCGCTCGGACGCGGCCGACATCGAGCTTGCCCTTGATGCGGCCCATGCGGTCAAGGACAAGTGGGGGAGGACCGCCGCCGCGGAGCGGTCGAACATCCTGATGAAGATCGCCCAGCGGATGGAAGACAATCTGGAGCTGCTGGCGCGCGCCGAAACCTTCGACAACGGCAAGCCGATCCGCGAGACCATGGCCGCCGACATTCCGCTGGCGATCGATCATTTCCGCTATTTCGCCGCCTGCATCCGGGCCCAGGAAGGCTCGATCGGCGAGATCGACCACGACACGGTCGCCTATCATTTCCATGAGCCGCTCGGCGTTGTCGGCCAGATCATTCCCTGGAACTTCCCGATCCTGATGGCCGCGTGGAAGCTCGCGCCGGCCGTTGCCGCCGGCAACTGCGTGGTGCTGAAACCGGCCGAGCAGACGCCGGCCTCGATCCTCGTCTGGGCCGATCTCATCGGCGACCTCCTGCCGGCGGGCGTCCTCAACATCGTCAACGGCTTCGGCCTTGAAGCCGGCAAACCGCTCGCCACCAACCCGCGTATCGCCAAGATCGCCTTTACCGGCGAGACGACGACCGGTCGGCTGATCATGCAATATGCCAGCCAGAACCTCATTCCCGTCACGCTCGAGCTCGGCGGCAAGTCGCCGAACATCTTCTTTGCCGATGTGCTGGCCGAGGACGACGACTATTTCGACAAGGCACTCGAGGGCTTTGCGATGTTCGCGCTCAACCAGGGCGAGGTCTGCACCTGCCCGAGCCGGGCGCTGGTTCAGGAAAGCATCTATGACCGCTTCATGGAGCGGGCGCTGAAGCGCGTCGAGGCGATCCGCCAGGGCAACCCGCTCGACAGCGCCACCATGATCGGGGCGCAGGCGTCCAGCGAGCAGCTGGAAAAGATCCTCTCCTATATCGACATCGGCCGGCAGGAGGGCGCCGAGGTGCTGACCGGCGGCGGCCGCAACCTGCTCGAAGGCGAATTGGCGGAAGGCTTCTACGTCAAGCCGACGGTCTTTCGCGGACACAACAAGATGCGGGTGTTCCAGGAGGAGATCTTCGGACCGGTCGTATCCGTCACCACTTTCAAGACGGAAGCCGAGGCGCTGGAGATCGCCAACGACACGCTCTATGGCCTTGGCGCCGGGGTCTGGAGCCGCGACGCCAACCGGTGCTACCGCTTTGGCCGCGAGATCCAGGCTGGTCGGGTGTGGACCAATTGCTACCACGCCTATCCGGCCCATGCGGCCTTCGGCGGCTACAAGCAGTCCGGCATCGGTCGTGAGACCCACAAGATGATGCTCGACCACTACCAGCAGACCAAGAACATGCTGGTGAGCTACAGCCCGAAGGCGCTCGGCTTCTTCTGAGCCGACTTCATCACCCTCTCCGCCTTTGGCGGGGAGGGCCTCCCAGGCGGGCCGAGGGTTCTCCTCCAGCACTCACCCTCGGCCCCCTGAATTCGCGATCGCAAGGCGCGGCACTTAATGTCGCGCCTTTGGTCACCACCGCAGAACAACTCCACAGTTTGGCGCGACCGGCGCAGGAGGCTCCACATGACCGCCACCGAACCGCGGGTGCTTGCGACCGACGCGGCCCTTAATTTCATCGCCGAGATCCGGCGCGATCATCCCGACATCCTGTTTCATCAGTCGGGCGGTTGCTGCGACGGCTCGTCGCCGATGTGCTATCCGGCCGACGACTACATTATCGGCGACAACGACGTGAAGCTCGGCGAGATCGGCGGCGTTCCGGTCTATATCAGCGCCAGCCAGTTCGAGGTCTGGAAGCACACGCAGCTGATCATCGACGTGGTGCCGGGCAGGGGCGGCATGTTCTCGCTCGACAATGGCCGCGAGCGCCGCTTCCTGACGCGCTCGCGCCTCTTTGGTGGCGGCGAGGCCTGTCTGATCCCGGCGACCAGCAGTCGTTGATCTTGCTTTTGCCGAAAGTCGCAACTGCAAAGCAAAACGCCGGCGCGTGAGCACCGGCGTTTCTGATATTTCCTGTTTCGGATCCTCAGTCGAAGAGGCTCGAAACCGATTCTTCCTGGCTGGTGCGGTTGATCGCTTCACCGAGCAGGGTCGCCGTGGTGATGACACGGATGTTGTGGGCGGACTGGACTGCCGTCGTCGGCTGGATCGAGTCGGTGATGACAAGTTCCTTCAGCTTCGACGAGGTGACACGCGCCACCGCACCGCCCGACAGCACGCCGTGGGTGATATAGGCGGTTACGCTGGTCGCGCCGTTCTTCAAAAGCGCCTCGGCGGCGTTGCAGAGCGTGCCGCCGGAATCGACGATATCGTCGATCAGCAGGCAGTCCTTGCCCTTCACGTCACCGATGACGTTCATGACTTCCGATTCACCCGGGCGGTCGCGGCGCTTGTCGACGATGGCAAGCAGACAGTCGAGACGCTTGGCGAGCGCACGGGCGCGCACCACGCCGCCGACGTCAGGCGAGACGACCATGACGTTCTTCAGGTCATAGTTTTCCTTGACGTCGCGAGCGAGGATCGGGATCGCATAGAGGTTATCGGTCGGGATGTCGAAGAAGCCCTGGATCTGGCCAGCGTGAAGATCGAGGGTCAGCACGCGGTCGGCGCCGGCCTCGGTGATCAGGTTGGACACGAGCTTGGCCGAGATCGGCGTGCGTGGACCGGGTTTGCGATCCTGGCGGGCATAGCCGAAATAGGGAAGAACCGCGGTAATGCGGCGCGCCGAGGAACGGCGAACGGCGTCGATCATGATGAGCAGTTCCATCAGATGATCGTTGGTGGGGAACGAGGTCGACTGGATGATGAAAACATCCTCGCCGCGCACGTTTTCGCCGATCTCGACGAAAATCTCCTGGTCGGCAAACCGCCTTACGGTCGCTTTACCAAGAGGCAGGTTGAGATAGTTGCAGATCGCTTCGGCCAGCAGCCGGTTCGAGTTGCCTGCGAAAACCTTCATTGACGGACCGCCTTGAGCTGGCGCGGCGACCGTCCGGGTTTGTCCGGGAGCGGCATTTTCCGCGCAGATTCCGAGAGCCATTCCAATCGCGGACATTCTTTGCGGATGGCCGCCGTTCAGAGCTGATCGGCCGCTTTTTAGCGACACTGAACTTGAATGCAAGGGGAATGCTGCGCCGCGAAGCGCTTTATCCTAAAAACTTTGTATCAACCGGGTCTGGATTGTCGCCATTCGAGGTAGGCGTTGATGGTTTTGGTGGCGATCGCCTGCATGGTTCCGGCCGGAACGCCCTCCCAGAGGTCGGCTCCGGCGGTCGCCACGGTATCCTGCCCCTGAATGCGGTGCAGCCGGTTGCCGCTGCCGTCGAGCACGTCCCAGACATAGACGATGGTGGTCTTGCCGTTGTCCTTCAGCGCCGAGAAATAGCCCTTGAGAATGTGTTCGCTGCTGGCATCGGCCGATCCCTTGATCGTCAGGCCATGGCTGCGCGCCTCGGCGCCAAGCTGCTTGGAGAGCGGCGTGACGGCGGTGACCGGCGCACCGATGATCGGCAGGAAACGGATCGTGCCGCTCGTCGCCGTGCTTGCCGACGGCACGGAGGCGACGGCCGGCTGCTGCTGTTGTGCTGGCTGCTGAACTTCTTGCTCAGCGGGATCGGATGTTTCGACCGGTGCGGGCTCCGCGAGCATCGCGGTGTTCTGGACCGGTTCTGCGCCGGAGGCGAGCCTGTTTGCCTGCGCCTCAAGAGAGCCGGCGGGATCGGTGTAGGTGCTGTCGCCGGTCGCATATTCTGTCGGCATGCTGACGGGCGCCGGCTGCGAGGCGAAGGCCTGAGTGCGCTGAACCGGCGAACTCTGCACCGGAACGACGGCCGTCTGCGTCGACATCGACTCGAGATCGGATTGCGTGACGGGCGGCGAACGAAACGTTCCGCCGCCGACATCCACCTGCGGTATCAGCGCGTCCGTGCTGTTGCAGCTTGCCAGGGCGATGACAAGGCCAAGGCTTGCAAGGGGCGTCAAAAGCTTTCGCATCGTTCAAACCGTCCGTCTTTCCTTCGCGGCAGTTCTGTGAAGTGAGCTCCTGTTGTCTGCCATTTCAACGCGAGTGTAGGCGGATTTCCCTAAGCAGAAATGAAGTCCAGCCCATAACGAGAAAGAGCGCGCGGCGTGTCGGTGGTGGTGATGTAGGTCTGGCCGAGCGTCATGGCGGTGCCGCTGTCGGAATCCATGATGATCATGTGCACGAACAGCGACATGTCGGGCTCGATCTCCTGCAGGTTGCCGACATGGAACATCTGGTGCTCCATCCAGGAGGGCGAGAACCGGGCGCCGAGCGAATAGCCGCAGGCGTTCAGCCGATGCCGGGCAAGGCCGCGCTCGTCCATGATTCTCGCGTGCACGTCGAAGACGGTGCCGAAGGTGTTGCCGGGACGCAGCACCATCTCGATTGCCTGGATGGTCTCGCGGCAGGCGCTGTAAAGCTCGCGGTGCCGGTTGGTCGGCTCGCCGATGACGACGGTGCGCATCATGGCGGCGTGATAGTGAGCGCTGACGCCTGCCCATTCCAGTGTCAGCTGGTCCTGGCTGTCGAGCAGCCGGCGACCGGCCTTGTAGCGGCACAGCAGCGCGTCCGCGCCGGAGCCGATGATGAATTCGTTGGCGGGATAATCGCCGCCGCCGGCAAGGATCGCGCCCTGCATCGCCGCCAGGATATCGGCTTCGTTGCCGCCGGGGCCAATCAGCGGCAGCGCCGCGTCGAGGGCGTCGTCTGCAAGGCTTGCGGCTTTTTCCACATGGGCGATTTCTGCCGGGCTCTTGATCAGGCGCAGGCGGCTGACGAGCAGCGAGGCATCGACGAGCTCGCCGAAGGTCGAAAGCTGGTGGTCGACGAGGCGCGCGGTACGGCCGGTCATGCCATGGGTGTCGTACTCGACGCCGATGCGGTTGCCGAGCAGATCCATCTCGCTCAACAGGTTCTTCAGGTCCATCGTCGGGTCGGCGTTGACCCGGTCGACCCAGATCTCGATGCGCTCGATGTTGGAGGTGTGGCGGGCCTGGCGCAGGTCGGCCGAACGCGTCAGGAGCACCATCGAGCCGTCCTTCTTGACCACCAGGGTCTGAAAGAAGCAGTAGCCGAAGGTGTCGTAGCCCGTCAGCCAGTACATGCTTTCCTGGGCAAAGAGCAGGACCGCGTCGAGCTTGTCTTCACGCATCTTCGCGGTCAGCCGCTCGAGGCGGGCGGCATATTCCTCCTGGGCAAATTGCAGCGCCATGTCAGGTCTCCCGTATGCAAATTGCAGATATCTGTCGGCCGTAGTCCGGCTCCTGCCGATGCGTGGTGCGGCGGTAGGAGAAGAAGCGGTCCTCGTCGGCATAGGTGCAGATGTCGAGGTTTTCGGCGGTGACGCCGGCGGCCGTCAGGCGCGCCAGGGTCAGCGCCGGCAGGTCGAACATCGCGTGGCCGTCGCGCTCCGACGGGCCGAAGAATTTGTCGTAAGCGCTGTCGGTCGCGAGAAACCGGTCGACGAATTCGGCGCCGACCTCGTAGTTGCGCCGGCTGATCGAGGGACCGAGGCAGGCGACGATGCGCTCACGCCGTGCGCCGAGCGTCAGCATCGCATCGATGGTGCTTTCGAGCACGCCGCCAAGGGCACCCTTCCAGCCGGCATGGGCAGCGCCGATGACGCCAGCGTCGGCGTCTGCAAACAGGATGGGCCCGCAATCGGCCGAAAGCACGCCGAGCACGACGCCGGGCGTCGACGTCACCAGTGCATCGGCATCCGGCCGGGTGCCGTTGTAATTGCCGTCGACGACGACCGCATCGGGAGAGTGGACTTGATGCACGGTGGCGAGCCGCTCGGGGGCGGCGCCGAACCAGCGGCTGACACGGGCCCGGTTTTCACCGACCCTGTTCTTGTCGTCGTTCGAGCCGAGGCCGACGTTCAGGCCACGATAGATGCCTTCGGAAACGCCGCCCTGGCGGGTGAAATAACCATGTGCGATCGCCGGACCGGCCTTGTCGCTGAAGAGCGAGCTCTGCACGGGGGAAAGCGCGGCATCGTGCTGCATCGGTGGTTTCGCCCTTTGCTTTGACGTGAGTTTCAAATGGGGTTGGGGGCTCGTTTGGCCCGGTGGATGGCGGTTGATTTGCCGGCGCGATGTTGACCCGCGATGGCTGGACTGTCAATTGCCGAACGAGGGGGGTGCCTCCCCGAGAAGGCTGGCGCACGGTGGTGAAACCGGTCGGAAGCGGCGCCCGGAGGTGGTCGCCACGCCCTGTCCTACGGGCATGATCTTGCCGTCGTCCACCGTGCCCGGGCACTCATGCCCTGGGTTTGCGAAACGGCGGCAGCGCGATCGGCGGGCTGCTGACGGCCAGAACCTTGAACAATTCGCCCATCTTGCCTTCGCCGGATCCTGCAAGCCGTTCGACATCCTGGCGGATGCCCTCCTGGGTTGCTTCATCCTTGTCGCGGCCAAGCGCTGCCGCGCGCTCCAGGAGGCCGAGGCCGATGAGGAAATCGCCCTGGTGCACAAGGCCGTTGATCTGAAGGCCATCGCTCTTTGCACGGCGCGCAAGCTGCTCGAAGTCGACATGGCTGGTGAGGTCGGCGCGGCCGGGATTGGCAAGCGGCGGGTCGTATTGATGGTCGAGCAGCGCCTGGAGCGTATCGCCGTAGTTGGTCGCCAGATAGCCGTAGTCGATGATGACGGCGGTGCCGCCGCCGATTTTCAATCGCTCGCAAAGGGCTGCCATGACGGCGTCGCGGGCGGGCGCGATCTCGAAGATCGTGCCTTCGGCAACCGCCTGTGCCGGCGCAGGCAGCAGGGCAGGATCGATGCCGGCGACGCCGGCGGCAAATGCCAGCTGATCGGCGGCATCAAGGCCGACCATGCGCTCGCGGAACCCTTGCGGTGTGCGAACGAACTGGCGGATCGGAATGGCGTCAAATAGCTCGTTGGCGGCCAGAAGCAGGAAGCCTTCCGGCAGCGTTTCGAAGCTGGCGTGCCATTCGACTTTTTCGCCGTGAGCGACCAGCGTTTCCGCCTGGACCTTGCGCAGGCGGTCGCTCGTCTCGACCAGATGCACGCTGGCGGCGGCGTAGAGTTCGGGCGACAGACGCCGGACGACCCGAAGTACGTCTGACATCATCGTGCCGCGTCCGGGGCCGATTTCGACGATCACCGTCTTTTCCGGCGTGCCGTGCTGTTGCCAGGCGTGGACGAGGAAGATGCCGATCATCTCGCCGAAGAGCTGGCTGATTTCCGGTGCGGTGGTGAAGTCGCCGGCTTTGCCGAAGGGTTCGCGCACGCGGTAATATCCGTGCTCGGGATCCGCCAGGCAAAGCGAAAAATAGTCGGTGACGCTGATCGGGCCGTTGGTCCTGATCAGCGTCTTGATCTTGTCAGCGAGTGGTGTCGTCATGCATCCGTCCCGTTATGCGGCGGCGACAGCCGCCCGGCGTGCCCGGGCGATCGCCCAAATGCCGGCAAGCGCCATCGGCAGCGACAACAGCATGCCCATGGTCAGCCACCCGCCGGCAAGATAGCCGATCTGAGCGTCCGGTTCACGGAAGAATTCGACGAAGATGCGGCTTGCGGCATAACCGAGCACGAAGATGCCGGTCACGAGGCCCGGCGACTTCAGCGCGTGGCGGCGATAGATGAACCAGGCGATGACGGCGAGCAGCACCAGGCCCTCGAGGACCGCTTCATAAAGCTGGCTCGGGTGACGGGCGAAAGGTCCGCCGGTCGGGAACACCATGGCCCAGGGCGCGGACGACAGCCGACCCCAGAGTTCGCCATTGATGAAGTTGGCGACGCGGCCGAAGAACAGGCCGATCGGCACCACGGCGGCGACGATGTCGAACATGCTCCAGATGGGGATGGCGTTGCGGCGCGCAAAGATGATCATCGCCAGCGTCGTGCCGATGAAGCCGCCGTGGAACGACATGCCGCCGTTCCAGATCTCCAGCGCCCGGATCGGGTTTTCGAGGACGGAGCCGAGATCATAGAAGAGGATGTAGCCGATGCGGCCGCCGAGCACGATGCCGCCGGCGGCCCAGAGCAGGAAGTCGTCGAGCTGCGCGAGCGTCGCCGCCGGTTCGCCGTTGCGCCACAGCGCGGTGTTCTGAACCAGGCGGCGGGCATAGTACCAGCCGATCAGGATGCCGGCGACATAGGCAAGGCCGTACCAGTGCACGGCAAGCGGGCCGATCTGGAAGATCACAGGGTCGATTTCAGGGAAGGGGAGAATGGCGAGGCGGGTCGCGATGGTTTCCAAAATGTCTTCTCGTTCCGGACCGGTTGTTTTGCCGGAACATGGCGATCGAATCCGGCGGGGTCAAGGCCGCCTGACGCCACCCGGCGGCCACGCTTTCGTGATTTTTCTTGCATCCGTCCGCGCCTGACCCTACCTGAAAACCAGGACCGCATCGCCGTGCGAAGCGGCGGCTGAACATGGAGATCAGAACGATGAGCACTGGCGCCAACCGTATCATGGACGATTTCGCCAAGCTGATGACCGATGCCGCAGGCGCTGCCCAGGGCGTGCGCCGCGAAGTCGAGACCGCTTTTCGCGCCCAGGCCGAGCGCGCGATGAATTCGCTCGACGTCGTCAAGCGCGAGGAGTTCGAGGCGGTGAAGGAAATGGCGATCAAGGCGCGCGAGGAAAATGATGCGCTCCTGGCCCGTATCGAGGCCCTGGAAGCGCGCCTCGGCGAAAGCGGCAAGTAACGCTACTCCCGCCAACTAACGGCTTTTCAACGCTTTTACTTCGCCCGCGGATCGATTCTGCGGGCGTTTTGCTGTCGCTATTCCTGGGCGACAAGAGCGCTGCACGGGGAGGTTAATAAAACCTGAAAAGTTTTCCACCTGTGGACACTGGCAAAAAACCCTTATGCCAGAGTCATTTAAGCATCCGGGCTGAATGGAAATGACAACGGGCAAACGGTTGTACCCGGCTATTTTTCGGCCGGGGGGCTGGCAGCCTGACTCCGCCATTATACACTGATTTTAAATGATGATTCGAAACGGACCACGCAAGCTCCAGGCAGGGTAAGTCAGCCAGGATGGATGTGAGTTCAGCAATCATAGTGTGTTTTTATTCAGTGCCAGGTTTGCAGAGTTGCGTCTTGTGAACGTGATAACGCGCGCCTGTGTCGCGCCTACTAGGGTGATGCATGAGCCTTTTGGAAATGGAAATCGAGCGTCAGTCCAATCCGGTCGATATGATCGAGTTTGTGGCCGCCACCAATGACTGGTCGTTCGAGCGGTCGGGCGAGGACGAGATCGCCATGACTGTCGAAGGCAAGTGGGCGGATTACCACGTTTCCTTCTCCTGGATGGAAGAGTTCGAGGCGCTGCATCTGGCCTGCGCCTTCGACATCAAGGTGCCCGACAGCCGCGTCAACGAAGTCATCCGTCTTCTGTCGCACATCAACGGTCAGGTCCTGATGGGGCATTTCGATCTGTGGCGTCAGGAAGAGGTGGTGATCTTCCGTCAGTCCCTGCTTCTGGCCGGCGGCGCCGAGCCCACCAACCAGCAGGTCGAAGTCTTGCTCTCGAGCGCGCTCGATGCCTGCGAGTCCTATTTCCAGGCATTCCAGTTCGTCGTCTGGTCGGGCATGGACGCGCAGAGCGCCGTCAATGCCGTGCTGTTCGAAACGGTCGGGGAGGCCTGACATGGTTGCCGTCGCTTCCGGTCCCATCGTTCTCATCGGCGCCGGCAACATGGGGGGCGCGATGCTCTCCGGCTGGCTGAAGAGCGGCGTCAACGGCGCCGACATTCTGGTGATCGATCCCGGCCCGCCGCCGGCGATGGCCAAGCTGATTGCCGACAATGGCGTCCGCCACGCGACTTCCGCCCCCGATGGCGTCGAGGCTGCGGTGATCTTCATTGCCGTCAAGCCGCAGGTGATGGAGGCGGTGCTGCCGCCGTTGAAGCCGCTCGTCGGCCCAAGCACGGTCATCGTTTCGGTCGCCGCCGGCAAGACGCTCGCCTTCATCGAAACGCATCTGGGTGCGGCCGCCACCGTGCGGGCCATGCCCAACACGCCGGCGATGATCGGCCGCGGTGTGACCGGCGCCTTTGGCAATGCCCGCGTCAGCGACGCACAGCGCAGCCAGGTACATGATCTCCTCAAGGTCAGCGGCCCGGTCGAGTGGGTCGAGACCGAAGGCGATATCGATGCCGTCACCGCCGTTTCCGGCAGTGGACCGGCCTATGTCTTCTACCTCGTCGAGTGCATGGCGGAGGCTGGCCGCAAGGCCGGTCTCAAGGCGGACCTCGCCATGCGTCTCGCGCGGGAAACCGTCGCGGGGGCTGGTGAACTCCTTCATCAGTCCCCCGACGATGCTTCGAAGCTGCGCCAGAACGTGACGTCGCCAGGCGGCACGACTGCAGCAGCCCTTGCGGTGCTGATGGCCGAAGATGGCATGCAGCCCCTTTTCGATCAGGCCATCGCCGCTGCCCGCAAGCGCGCCGAAGAACTGGCCGGTTAATCCAAGAGCAGTGCCATGTCGGAAACGATCACTTTTCCAGATTTCGAGCGGGTCGACATTCGCGTCGGCACCATCGTCGAAGCCGAGGTTTTTCCCGAGGCGCGCAAGCCGGCCTACAAGCTGAAAATCGATTTCGGCCCCGAAATCGGCATAAAAAAGTCATCGGCGCAGATCACCGTGCACTACCAGCCAGAGGATCTCGTCGGCCGGCAGATCATGGCCGTGGTCAATTTTCCGCCACGCCAGATCGGTCCCGTCCGGTCCGAAGTCCTGACGCTGGGCTTTGAAGACGAGGCCGGCGCGATCGTGCTTGCCGCCATCGACAAGCCGATCCCCAACGGCCGAAAGCTGATGTGATCCGATGACCATTCATTTCGATCTGATCCCCGAGCGCGTGAAGGTTTCCTGCCTCTGGCGCGCGAGCGACGCTGCGCGCGACTGGCGTGCCAGCCACGTCCTGTCCTTGCTCGACCCGGAATTGCCCGACACCGACGTGCCTGTCATCGCCGAGGCGAACCACCGGGTCGTGCGCATGCGCGACCAGGAAAACGCTCTCGCCACGCAGCACTTTCCCGATCTGGTGCTGGAGGTGTTCGAGGCGATGCGGCCAGTGGCCGACGACGCGTCGAGCCGAATTCTGGTGCATTGCCATGCCGGCGTCAGCCGTTCGACCGCCTTTGCCTACGGGCTGATTGCCCACCAGCTCGGCGCTGGCCGTGAGGACGAGGCGTTCCGGGCGCTGCTGACGATCACCAGAAAGCCCTGGCCGAACCGCCGGATCATCGAAATCCTCGATGCCTCGCTCGGTCGCGAGGGCCGGCTTCTGGCCCCGCTCGACGCGATGCGCGCCCGGCATCCGCGACGGATCGATGCCTGGCACCGCTTCAACGAGCGGCGCGGCATGACCTCGATCTATTCGCGCTAACCGTCCGGCCCTCTGTCGGTCGCACGTGGCTCCACCATCAGCGCCTCGGCGTAGGTCTTGAGCGAGCGGTTGTAGCGCGGCAGATGGCGCGCCAGCCGGCCAAGGGCAATGCCTGCTGCCTCCCGTGCGCGCCCGCCGTCGACGAGCGAGAGCGCGAGAAAGGCCACCACCGCATCGTCGAGTTCGTCCGATGGCATCAGGCGCTCTGCTTCCAGCAGCACGATGCTTTCATCGACCTTCCCGAGATTGCGAAGCGTGCTGGCAAGCTGGATCGTTGCGCGGCGACGGCGAATGCCGAAAAGCCCGCCTGCGAGCGCCTGCCGGTACAGGGGCTCGGCATTCGCCTCTTTGCCGAGCGAATCCTGGGCCGACGCCCGTTCGAACAGGCCGATCGGGTCTCCCTCGGGCAATTCGGCCGCAAGCGTGTCGAGGACGTCCACGAAGGCCTGCCCATCCATCTGGCCGAAATCGGCCCAGTGCAGGGCGAGCCGCTGTTCCCAATCGTCCCTGTCGAAACTGTCGGACATATGGGCTGTTTCCTTGGGTGTGGGCTCACGTTCGACGGAGGCTGCGACGCTACGCCGGAACGCGCACGATCGCCCGCAGGCCGCCGAGCGGGCTGTCGCCGAGCGTGACGTTGCCGCCGTGGCTGCGGGCGATGTCGCGGGCGATCGCAAGGCCGAGGCCGGTTCCGGAGCTGTCGAGATTGCGGGCCTCGTCGAGGCGGAAGAACGGCTTGAACACGTCCTCGCGCGAGCGCTCGGGAATGCCGGGACCGTCGTCGTCGACGGTGATCGTGACCCATTTGGCGCTGTGGCGCGCGTCGATGTTGACGCGGTTGGCATAGCGATAGGCGTTGGATGCGAGGTTGGCGACAAGGCGGGTGAAGGCATTCGGCCGCACGCGGACCTCGTCTTCGCCTTCGACCGAAGTCGTCAACGTCTTGCCATGCAGTTCGGCTTCGGCGGCAAGGCGTGTCATCAGGTCGCTCAGCTTCAGCTGCCCGACATCCTCCTCCGCCTCGCCACGCGCGAAAGCGAGATAGCCCTCGAGCATGTTCTGCATGTCGTCGACATCCTGGTTCAGGCTTTCAAGGTCCGGGTTGTTGCCGGCAAGCGCCAGCTGCAGCCGGAAGCGGGTGAGGATGGTGCGCAGGTCGTGGCTGACCCCGGTGAGCATGGCTGTGCGCTGCTCGATCTGGCGCTCGATGCGCTCTCGCATCTGGATGAAGGCGAGGCCGGCTCGGCGGATTTCGACAGCGCCCCGCGGGGCGAAGTCGTCGATCTTCTGGCCCTTGCCGAAGGCTTCTGCCGCTTTTGTCAGCGCCAGGATCGGCCGGATCTGCCCACGCAGGAACAGGATTGCGATCGACAGCAACACCAGCGACGCGGCGACCATCCAGACGATGAAGATGTGCGTGTTGGAGGCATAGGCCTGGTTGCGGCGGGCATAGACGCGCAGCATGCGGCCATCGTCGAGCTTGATGCGGATTTCGACGAGGTTGGAATTGCCGACCGTATCGATCCAGAAGGGGCGGCGGATCTGATTGGAGATCTCCTCGCTCAGGATCTGGTCGAGGATCTCGAAGAAGGGCTTGGGCCGCGGCGGCGGTAGCTCGCCGCCCGGTTCGACGGAGATGCTGAGATCGAGCTGATCGCGCGCGATGCGCACGATTTCGCTGATATCGCGATCCGCCGGGAAGGTGGCGATGAGGTCGACGATTGCGGCGATATCTCCGGTCACGGCAGCCGAGAGGCGCTGCGTCACCAATTGCCAGTGCCGCTCCATGAAGACGAAGGCGACGACCGACTGCAGAAGCACCATCGGGATGATGACAATGAGCAGCGAACGGGCGTAAAGACCCATCGGCAGGCGCCGGCGCAGCCAGCGAGTAAAGCGTTTCCACGGGTTGTCGGGCGGGTTTGCCGCCTCGCGCCGGATGCTGTCAAAGCTTGCCATCGGTTTTTGCCGCGCTCATCGGGAGGTTCGTTCTCGAAAGCGCGCCACGATCTCCTGCTGTCGCGCCGCGCGCCCTAATCTCGTGTTTCTGCGCATGCCGCGCAAGGTCGCTCGGCGTCTGCGACATGTCTCAGTCCACGCTCAGCCTGTAGCCGATGCCGCGGACCGTCTGCAACCAGACGGGATTGGACGGGTCGTCCTCGATCTTGCGCCGCAAGCGATTGATCTGGACGTCGATGGTGCGCTCGCCGACCTCGGCGTCGTCACCGATCAGTTCGTGGCGCGGGATCGTCTCGCCGGCGCGCTGGGAAAACAGCGTCATGATCTCCTGCTCGCGGTCCGTGAGGCGAATATGATCGGCGCCGCGGCGAAGCTCCTTGCGCACCACCGAGAAGGTGTAGGGCCCGAAGATGACCTGGTCGACCTTGGGCGCCTGGGCCGGCTGGTTGCGCCTGAGGATGTTGCTGATGCGCAGCACCAGTTCGCGCGGCTCGAACGGTTTGGAGAGATAGTCGTCGGCGCCCGCTTCCAGACCCTCGATGCGGGAGTTCGATTCCGCCAGCGCCGTCAGCATCAGGATCGGCACGGTCTTGATCTGCCTGAGGCTCTGGGTCAGCGAGATGCCGCTTTCGCCGGGCATCATCACGTCGACGATCAGAAGGTCGAAATCGAGACCGACGAGCTTACGCCGGGCTTCGTCGGCGTCGGCGGCGGTGGTGACGCGAAAACCCTGCTCGACCAAATACCGGTTGAGCAGGTCGCGGATACGCCGGTCGTCATCGACGACGAGCAGGTGGGCGGCGTCGTCGGAGACTGTCGCTTTTGTTGTCATGCCTGGCTTTCCCCCGTCGCCCGCCGATCGCGAGCCCTCGACATTTCAGTCCCCGGCACCGTTTTTCATGCAGGCAAGGAAGCGCTTGATGGTTTCGCGCGCGCCGGGACCCGTCTTTGCCAATGCATCGGCTATGCGGCGGGACTGTGGCTCTGCCAGTGCGCGAGCCAGCGCCTGACCTTCCTCGGTGGTATAGAGCATGCGCTGGCGCCGGTCTTCAGGGCCCGTCACCTGGCGGATATAACCGGAATCGATCAGCTGCTTGAGCACGCGGGCAAGGCTTTGCTTGGTGATCTTCAGCGTTTCAAGGAGGTTCGCCACGGTCATGCCCGGCTCGCGGTCGACGAAGTGCACGACGCGGTGGTGGGCGCGGCCGAAGCCGCTCTTCTCCAGGATCGCATCCGGATCCGACGTGAAGTCGCGATAGGCGAAGAAAAGCAACTCGATGATCTCGAAGTCGATCGTGTCATCGTCGTGCGCGACGGTGTCGCCCACATATCGGGTGTTTTCCTTGGATTGGCCGGCCACGCGGTCATTTCCTTTCAGCCAAGTTGCAACTTACGAAACAATCGAAAAAATATGTCAGCTTTATTGACATATTTTTACTGCGTTGTTAGCGTTCATGCTCGGTAAGCGAGACATTTGGCGGCGATAACATCTCATGAGGATATGCTGCGCCGCATTGATCGCAAATCCAAAATCTCGAAATTGAATTTTCCCACAATCAGTTTGCCGATAAACTGAAAACGGGAAGATAATCAACAGCAAGAATGGCGCACACGCGCCGGAGGACGACATCATGGCAGCGGTTCCCTTCGATCAGTTGGACGGCGAAATCTGGTTCAATGGCGAGTTTGTCGCGTGGAAGGACGCCAAGGTCCACGTGCTGACCCACGGCCTGCACTATGCAAGCGCGGTGTTCGAAGGCGAACGTGCCTATGGCGGCCGTATCTTCAAGCTGACCGAACACAATCAGCGCCTTCAAAACTCCGCTGAAATTCTGGGCTTCAAGATCCCTTACTCTGTCGAGGAGCTTGACGCGGCCAGCGTCGAGCTTTTGAAGCGCCAGGGCTTTTCCGAAGCCTATGTCCGGCCGATCGCCTGGCGCGGCAGCGAGATGATGGGCGTATCCGCCCAACACAACCGCATCAATGTCGCCATCGCCATCTGGCAGTGGGGCAGCTACTTCAACCCGGCCGAGAAGCTCAAGGGCATTCGCCTCGATATCGCTGAATGGCGTCGCCCCGATCCGAAGACGGCACCGTCGAAATCGAAGGCGGCCGGCCTCTACATGATCTGCACCATCTCCAAGCATGCGGCCGAGGCCAAGGGCTATGCCGATGCGATGATGCTCGATTATCGCGGCCAGGTGGCCGAGGCGACCGGCGCCAACATCTTCTTCGTCAAGGACGGCGTCATCCATACGCCGGTGCCGGACTGCTTCCTCGACGGCATCACGCGCCGCACCGTCATCGAGCTTGCCAAGCGCCGGGGCTACCAGGTCGTCGAGCGGGCGATCATGCCGGAGGAACTCTCCGACTTCAGCGAGTGCTTCCTCACCGGCTCTGCCGCCGAAGTCACGCCGGTTTCCGAGATCGGTCCCTATCGTTTCACGCCGGCCACCATCTGCGAAACGCTGATGAACGACTACATGAAGGAAGTCTATCCGGTTGCGGCCGCCGCCGAGTAATCGGCCCTTTCTCCAGACCTGAACTAAGAAAGGCGGCCCGGGGCCGCCTTTTGTCTTGCTACGGATATCGTTCGGAAGGCGTCAGGCTTGTTTGCCGAGGAACTGACCGACAATGCCGCTCAGCACGCCGCCGCCCACCAGGCCGCCAAGCGCCTGCATGGCAAGACCGGTCGCGGCCGCTTCGCCGCCGAGCATCTGGATCAGGAACCCTCCGCCGAGGCCGCCGATGGCGCCGACGATCGTGCGTGCGACGACACCGAAAGCCTGTTGCTTCAACACTGCGCTGGCCGCGTTTCCGCCGGCCGCCCCCGCGATCAATTGGGTAATGATGGGCATTAATGCTTCCATTGATCCCTCCGTATCGAGGCTCGTCGAAGACGAGCCGCCAAGCGCCGATGATCCGGCAAGGACAGGTTGAGGCCTAATCCTGAGTCTTGTCAATTTGCGGAAGTCATGGGCGTCTTCAGCGAAGGCTTTGCTCGCTAAAATGTTGCGATTTCACCCGGAAGGCGATGCGTTTTTTGCTCATCCAGGCGAAAAGCGACAGAATTACTACGGCGTTTGAGTAGAGGCGTCGGCTCACGCAGCAATAAATCCGGAAGATCAGGGTGATTCGCTGCAGCGCAAACGAAAACTCCAGCGACGTCAGCCGCTGGAGTTGTGTGCTTGGCCCATCCCGGGCGGGGATCGCTTAGCGATAGACGTAGACGATGCGGCGCGTCGCCGGCTCGACCAGGACCGGCTGGCCGTTGATGCTGGCATAGTCATAGGTGTAGTCCGGCACGCGGCGCACTTCGACCGCCTGCGGCAGTTCGGCGCCAACCACGACTTCGCCATTGAGGTAGACAGTGTCACCGGCATTGGTGGTGACATAGGTGCGCACGTTATCCGGCGGCACGATCGGTTCGACATCTTCGACAGGGCCGATGAGCTCGTCCCCCGGTGCCGGCAGCGCCGGATCGCCAGCCTGTGCCTCATAGGTTACGACGGGAACGGCAAGGTCGGAGCGCCGATCCTGCACGACGACGGCCGCGCCGCCGAGATCCGATGTCAGATACTGTGCATAGACCCAGCCGCGCAGGCCGTTTACATCGATGCGGCACCATTTGCTGCCTTCGATGCAGCCGTCAAGCACGGCGGTGCTGCCGCGCGTGGCCAGGCCAACGGTCGGATATTGCGGACCAGGGCCGGCGCGCACATTAAGGTCGGTAACGGTGGTGGCGGTCATGTCAGCGAAGGCGGCAGAACCGGCTACGAGGACGAAACCCGCAGCCGCGGCAGTTCGCAACAGGGGGCGGGTAAGGTTCTTCATCATCATGCTCCTTCTTTATGGCTGAGGGGCAAACGCGGCGCCGATGGGGATGTTCCCTCGGGAACGTCACGAAATGTGAAGACGCGACATACTGAGACTGCAGCGGTTCAATCTGCATTTGTACGGATGGAACCGTTTCGCGATCGAGGTGTTTTCCTGTCCATGTCGGGCAGGCGCCCGAGGGAAACGATCAGCGATCTGCCCCGCGCATGGACAGTCAGCGTGGCAGGAGAGGGAGGTTCAATGTCGAATGCAGCCATCAATCAGGTAAACCCCGCCGTCAACGGATTGCGCCCGGTGGTGGCGATCGTTGTCGCCGCCGAAGTGTTTGTCGCGGCCCTGCTGCTGACAACAGTCCAATTGCCCGCCCCACAATCCTTCTCGTCGGAAATTGCCAGCCTGCGCTAAATGGCGCTGTGCCTTCTGCCGTTTGGCGCTATAGCTGTGGCATCGATATCCGAGCGAGGCGCAGACGGCATGTTACAGGCGGGCATCATCCCGGTTACCCATTTCCAACAGAACTGCACGGTTCTCTTCGATGCAGAAACCAAGGAAGGCGTGATCGTCGATCCCGGCGGCGACGTCGACGTGATCCTGCAGACGATCAAGGAAAACGGCATCACGCTGAAGGCGATCTGGCTGACACATGGCCACATCGACCATGCCGGCGGCGCCAAGGAGCTGAAGGAAGCGCTTGGGCTTTCGATCATCGGACCGCACAAGGACGATCTGCCGCTCCTGTCGCGGCTGGAAGAACAGGCCGAGAAGTTCGGGCTGGCCATGAAGGTCGAAAATGTCGTGCCCGACCAGTGGCTGGAAGACGGCGATACCGTTTCCTTCGGCAATCATGTGTTCGAGGTGCTGCATTGCCCCGGCCATGCGCCCGGCCATGTCGTCTATTTCAATCGGGTGCAGAATTTCGCCCATGTCGGCGACGTGTTGTTCCACGGCTCGATCGGCCGCACCGACCTTCCCGGCGGCAACCACCAGCAGCTGCTCGATTCCATCCGCGACAAGATCCTGCCGCTCGGCGATCAGGTCGGCTTCATCTGTGGCCATGGTCCCGGCGGCCAGATCGGCGAGGAGCGTCGCACCAATCCATACTTGCGCGGCCTCTGAGGCCCGCCGACAGCGATGCCAATGAAAAAGCGCATGCCTCGCGGGAGGCATGCGCTTTTTGTTTCAAGGCGTGCGTTCCGGCTTTGAGATCAGCCGGCGTTGCAGAAGTAGCTGCGGCCGTCATAACCGCGGAAGGTGCCGTTGTCGGGGTTGAACGAACGGTAGCGCTGCGAGCAATAGCGGTACCAGGACGGCGTCCAGGGCTCGAGCGAACCGTAGCCGCCGCCGCCACCGTAGTTGTCGACGACAACGGGACGCGGACGATAGACCGGGCGGGGACGGTAAACCGGGCGCGGTTCGTAGTAGTCGGGCTCGGGGTCGATATAGACGCGCTCGCTATAGCGCGGCGGCTGCGAGGCGATCGCGCCGCCGATGATGACGCCGGTCGCCAGGCCAAGCGCGCCGAGCGCTACGGCGTCGCCACGGTCATAGTGCCGGTGGCGGTTCCAGTCACCAGCCTCGGCCGTGCCGAGCGTTGGGAGAACCGAGGCGGCGGCGATGACCGAGAGAACCGTCGCTTTGATGAACTTGTTCATGGCTTCAATCCTGTGCAGGGTCCGGAGCGTTTCCGGCCTTCATGATGACCGAAAGTTAGCCCTGCCAAACTGAACGGAGCCTGAACAAAAAAACCCGGCATCGCTGCCGGGCTTCAACTTGAAACTTTCAGCAGGACCGGCGTTAGCCGGAGACCTGCAGGTTGACCGCCTTGGGGCCTTTGCCACGGCGATCCGGTTCGGTGTCGAAGCTTACCTTCTGATTTTCCGACAAGCCGTTCAGGCCGGAAGCCTGGACAGCGGAGATGTGTACGAAGATATCCGCTCCACCGTTGTCAGGCTTGATGAAACCAAAGCCCTTGTCGGTGTTGAAGAATTTTACAGTGCCAGTTTCGGCCATGCGTCAGGTCCTTTTCTCTCCACCCGTTTGACGGACGGGTAGCATTGCAGTGTGCCCGGTTGGGCGTTGGGCAGGCAGGTCTCGATGTTTGAGGAAAGGTTCCTGTTACCGCAGCCAGCCATCGGAAAGGTTGCTTCGAAGCATCCCCCCAGTCTGGCTACCCGGAGTTTTTGCGTCTCCGGCCCGCTTTTATTTCAAGATCTTCCCATGCTCGTAGATTGCCCGAACAGAGTAAGATTGATGGGTTTATTTTGAATTGGCAAGCAAAACTTTTCAGAAATGGTATTGCGTCTTGCCATTGCTCAAAATTCGGTCAGTTGCGATTTTTTCAGGTGATATGCATGATGCATCGCAAGCTGTTGAAATCACAGCTTTTTGAACGGATGTACCGAGAAGTTGAGCGCCTTGCGCCCTTTTTTGACGCAATCGGGGAGGCGCAAGTGCGCTCGATCTGACCGATCCTTCAGGCAAGCGACTGATATGTTTGAGGCTTCTCGCCGAAGCGCGGTCGTTTTGGACAATACCAATCCGTCTTGCAGAAAACCTGCAAGTAATACTCGAAAAACGCTCGGTTGCAGCGAACCGTTTCAATGTCAAGCAACAGCTTTGCTGACTGACGCAGCGACAAGTAACGCAGCAGTGCAATACCCGGAAAATGCAGGGTTTATAGTTCTGCCGCGGCCGCGCCCCGTGCCGCCCAGCCGTCAGGCCGCGGCTTCCTTGGTCCGCCCCTTCGTCAATTCCGGCACGATTTCGACGATGAGCATGGCGGCAAAAATGATGGCGCAGCCGACATAGCCGATCGGCGTGATGATCTCGCCGAGCAGGAGCACGCCGAAGAAGGCCGCAAACAGCGCTTCGCTCGACAGGAAGATCGCCGCCTGCGGCGCCGTCGTGTAGCGCTGGCCGACGACCTGGCAGATGAAGGCGACGCCGCTCGAGAAGATGCCGGCATAGAGGATTTCCGGCAGCGCGCCCGTGATCGCTTCCATGCTCAAGGGTTCGCTTGCCAGGGCAACGGCACAGCTGAGCACGGCCACGACGGCGAACTGGGTCATGGACAGCAGCATCGGTCGGCCGCTGTCGGCTGCGAACATGCCGACCAGCATCATCTGCAGCGCCCAGAACAGGGCGCAGACGATGGTCAGATAGTCGCCACCGGTCAGGCTCGACAGCGCGCCGCCGCTCAAGAGGAAGATGCCGAACAGCGCCAACAGGGCGCCGGGCCAGATGATCCAATGTGGTTTGCGCCGCAGGAAGATCACCGTCAGGACCGGGACGAAGACGACGTAAAGCCCGGTGAGAAAGCCGGAATTCGTGACGCTGGTGGTAAGCAACCCATATTGCTGGGTGACGGCGCCGGCAAAAAGCGCGAGCCCGACGAAGCTGAAATTGCGTATCGTCCTGCCAGTCAGCGGCTGCGGCGCGCGTCGTGTTTCGATGACGGCGAGGGGAAGCGCTACCAGCGTCGCGATGGCAAAGCGGAGCGTGATGAACCAGAGCGGCCCGATCGCCTGCATCGCCGTCGACTGGGCGACGAAACCGGCACCCCAGATGGCGCCGGAAAACAGCAGGAACAGATTGGCCTGAACGCGGGTCATGATGGCATCTCCTCAGATGCCTCGCCGTCTATCAGTTGCGATTTTCCCGGGCAAGGCTCATCGTTGCGCACGGATCCGCGTGAAATGCCGACAAACCTGCGAGCCGGAAAATGGAAATGACCGACAGCGGCTATTCCGGAAAACCGCTTGTCCGCAAGCTCGGCTTGAGGGACGGGCAGTCGGCATTGTTGCTCGGCGTTCCCGGTGACCTTCGCGACCTTGCCGGTTTTCCCGGGTTCGCCGGTTGCGAAACCGCACTCGGCGCGGCGGCGTCGCGTCGGCATGATTACATCCACGTCTTCGCGGTGGACAGGGCAGAGCTGGAAACATCAGCGCTGCGGCTTGCCGCAAGCCTGAAGGCTGACGGGATGATGTGGATCTCGTGGCCGAAGCGCGCATCGAAGGTGCCGACGACGCTGACGGAAGACATCCTGCGCGCGATCTTCCTGCCGCTCGGCCTGGTCGATACCAAGGTCTGCGCTATCGATGCGATCTGGTCCGGCTTGAAATTCGTGTTCCGCAGGGAGGTCCGCGCCGGCCTCTAGGCCGGCCCGGCAGGCTATTGCGTCGGTGCCTTCGAGACGCGCAGCAACGCGCCATCCTCCTCGTCCGTTACCATCAAAAGCGCACCATCCGGCGCCACGACGACATCGCGGATGCGGCCGAACTCGCCGTCGAACAGGCGCTCTTCGGCGGTGACCGCACCGGTATCGTCCCGCTCCAGCCGCGTGAGCAGCTGATATTTCAGCGCCGCCACCAGCAGGCTGCCGTCCCACTCGGGAAACATCGCGCCGCGATAGACCGCAAGCGCGCCCGGCGCAATCGAAGGATCCCAATAGTAGAGCGGCTGATCGAAGCCGTCCTTGGTCGTTCCTTCGCCGATCTCGGCGCCGGAATAGTCCTTGCCGTAGGTGATCACCGGCCAGCCGTAATTGTGGCCTGGCTGCGGGTTGTTGATCTCGTCGCCGCCACGGGCGCCGTGCTCGACGGTCAGGAGCGTTCCGTCTTTCGGGTCGAAGGCAATGCCTTGCGGATTGCGATGGCCTTTGGACCAGATTTCCGCCAGGCCTTCGGTGCCGTTGCGATAGGGGTTATTGGCAGGAATGCTGCCATCGGCGTTGACGTGCAGGATCGAGCCGGCATGGTCGCGCATATCCTGGGCGCGGTCGCGGTCGCCGCGGTCGCCGATGCCGAAGAACAGGCTGCCATCGGGGGCGATCGCGATGCGCGAGCCGAAGTGCTGGCCCTTGCGGGTCAGCTTGTTCATCCGGAAGAGCTCCTTGACGTCGGTCAGCGTCGTGTCGTCCGCCGACAGCGTCGCGCGCACCAGCGCCGTGCCGTAGCCACCGTCGCCATTGGCGGCGAGTGTCAGGTAGAGCGTGCGGCTGGTGGCAAAGTCAGGGGCGAGCGCGATGTCGAGCAGGCCGCCCTGGCCCTGTTCGGCGACCTCAGGCACGCCCGCAAGCGGTGCTGAAGCCTTGCCGTCGCGGATGATGCGCAGCCGGCCGGCGCGCTCGCTGACGATATAGCCGCCATGCGGAAGCGCCTCGACGGACCAGGGATGTTCAAGGCCGCTTGCCAGCGTCTCGACCAGGACATCACCGTGCTGCGACGGGAACTCGCGGGTTTCCTGGGCGCTGGCGGCAAGGGGTGCGGTGAGGGCAATCAGGCCTGCGAGCAGTGCAAGAGGACGAACGGTCCGCGTCATCGAGGTCGTTTCCAGCCTTGCCGTCGGTGTCTGCCGCATTCGATATCTCCGCTGCGTTCATGCCGTTGCAGGGCAAGCTGGAGCGGCCGACCGGTTCGTTCAAGTCACATCGGATCAAAAAGGCTTTATTTCGAGATCGAGCCCGTCGTCAGTGGCACCGGCTGTTGCTCGCCGACGAGCTCGGCGGTCACGATGTAGCGCATCGGCCCGGGCTCGATGGCATCGAAGGGAAAGCAGGTGGCGAGCGCCAGGTGGTGACCGCCGGCGGCAGCATTGATGCCGCTCTCGTCCCAGCGTGCGACCCGGCCCTGTCCGGCACGGAAGAGGAAACGGCGCCCATCCTTTCGGGTCAGGACCAGGAGGTCGCCCGGGGACACATCCTTCAGCCAGCGGAAGTGCGTGTCGCGGTGCGCGGCGATGACCGAGGTGCCTTCGTCGCCGGGAAGAGGAGTATTGGTGAGCCAGGCGGGGCCGAAGGCCAGTGCCTGGCCGCTTGCGCCCTTCAGCACGATTGCCGAGCGGTTGATGCGCGGTGCCGTGATTTCGGCGGTGGTCTCGAAATCGGCCCAGGGCCAGGGCTTGCCGTCGGTCTTTCCATGCAGCTGCGCCTCGAAACTTTCCTTCAAGAGCACCTGGGAGACCTCGGCCTTGGCCTTCATGTAAAACCCCTTGCCGATCAGCATCAGGCCGGCAAGGGCGAACAGGGCAATGATCGCGACCACGACGGTCTCGATCGCCGAGAGACGGGCGAGGAAGCCCGGGCGTGGCCCGGGCAGGTCGTCGTCAGCGGCCATGGCGTCGAACCCCTGAAACGACGAGGGCGGCGATCTGCCCGCGCCAGAAGACGAAGGTGCTTCCGGCAACAAGTGCGAAAGCGAGCAGCATCAGGCCAATGACGATCTGCTTGTCGGCTTCGGTTGCCGTCTGCGGCAGGTTCACCTGATTGTTGGCTTCGGCGATCAGGCCGGCGGCTCGCGCCGTCGGCGCGGCCAGCATGCGGTCTGCCGTCATCATGGCCAGCTTCGTGCGGCTTGTCGCCGAAGCCTCGCGCTCGTCGACTGTGCCGTTTGCGTCGGGCTTCTCGCCAAAGACCTTGCCGAAGTCCCAGCCGGCCGGCAGGTTGAGCGGGAGATCGGTTTCGCTCAGGTTTTCACCGCTCGGCCGCGACGGCGCCGCATCGACGGCGACGAGGCTGGTGACGCGCGAGACCAGGTGGTGGGCCAGCGCCACTGCCTCGATCTGGCTGTCGAGCGATGCCGGATCGGCGATTGCCGAGGCGCTTGCCTCGAGATCGTCGATCTTGCGGCGGGCCCAGAGCTTGGCGATGCCTTCGCCTGACGCCGCCTTGGCGATATCCATCTCGACCCGGAACGGCTGGTCGCCGGCCTTGCCGACGATGCGGATCTTGCCCTCCGGCGCTTCGCCCGCGAGTTCGGCCGTCAGGACCACCGGTTCGCCGCGATAGAGATCGGGCATCGGGTTGGGGGTGATGTCGCCCGTGGCCGCGCCTTCGAAGGTCGCCGAGATGTCGGTCATGACAGGGCTTTCGAGCTTGGTGAACAGCTCGCCCATGCGGGCGGCCACCTGGCTTTCCGAGCCGATCAGCGTGAAGGTGCCGCGGCCGTATTCGGCAGCCTTAGTCATGAAATGGCTGTTGGGCGCCGAGCCGATGCCGACGGTGAAGACGCGGGCGTCGCCACGGTTGTTCTGGATTTCCTGGAACAGCTGGCCTTCATTGCCGATGGCCCCGTCTGTCAGGAACACGACCTGGCGAAGCGCGCCCGGTGCGACCGGGCCCTGCGTGCGAAGGGCTGCTTCGAGCGCCGGCAGCATTTCGGTGCCGCCATCGGCGGTCAGGCCGCGAACGAAGGCGATCGCGTCCTCGCGCTTGTCGGGCGTCGCCTCGACAAGTGCAGGGAAATGCACGGTCATCGTGTCGTCGAAACGAATGACGTTGAAACGATCCTCCGGCTTCAGCCGCGAGATCGCCAGCGCCAGGCTTTCCTTCGCCTGCTCCATCGACGGGCCAGCCATGGATCCGGAATTGTCGATGACGAAAACCACCTCGCGCTTCACCGGCTTGTCGGCATTGGTGGCGGTGACCGGCGGGGTGACGAAGGACATGAGATAGGTCTTGCCGCCGACGGTCTCGCGGAAGAGACCGGCATAGGGGCTCTTGCCTTCGACCGCCTTCCAGTTGAGTTCGAAATCCCTGTCGGCCGGAACGCTGCCGGCGTTCAACGTGATCTTGCGGGACAGCTGGTCGGTCGTGACTGTGTCGATCTCGTGAAAGGCCGAAGTGACCTCGCCGATCGGGAAGCCGGCCTTCAAGTTGACTGTCAGCGTCACCGGGTTGACCTTGGCGTTTTCGCGCGGGTCGAGAACCGGCGGCTCGATCTTCTGGCGATCGGGAACCGGATCGCTGACGGCATAGCCCGAGCGGCTGTCGAGGTCGACGGTCTGGACGATCGGCTGCGGATTGTAGCGCGGCGCAACCACCATCGGGAAACGGAAGCTGAAGGCGTCGTTCGACTGGCGCACGCCGCTCTGATACTCGATCTGCACCACGACCGTCTCGCCCGGGCCGATGTTGGCAACACGGTTGGTGAAGAGGTTGGGGCGTTGCTGTTCGAGGAGGGCTGCCTTCTTGCCTTCGGCCTTGGCCTGTTCGTAGATCTCCTTGGCGGCCTGGCGCGGCTTCACCTGACCTTCGATGAAGCGCTCGCCGATCTGCATCTTCAGGGTGTCGACGGCGGAATCATCGGGAAGCGGGAAGACATAGGTGCCTTCGACCCAGCCTTTGCTCGGGTTTTCGAACCGCTGCGTGACCCGGGTGCGCATGATCGGGCCGTTGACGTCGATCTGAACGTCGGTGGCAAGGCGCGGCGCCTCGACGAAATAGCCGGGCTCCTTCGATGGAAAGAGCAGCGCGCCGGTGCCCATGTCGCTGGGCCTGACATAACCGGCCATCTGCTGCGGCTGCGGATTTGCCGTCTGGGCCGAGGCCTGGGTCATCAATCCCACGATCATCACGATGCAGGCGGCAAGCGCTGCCAGCGCCAGATACATGCCCCAGCGCGCCTCGTTCCGTCGTGTTCGTGATTCAGCGATTTCGTCGTCGAGAAACATTGCATACCCCCGTGATGCCATGCGTTCGGATCATGGGAGGAAAGGCCCGGAAGCCGGCTGTTGCTGGACGGAATTGCGGCGGACCGCGACAGTTGTCGTGGCTAAATTATGGCTTTCTGAAAATTGCGGAATTGCGCTGATTTTTCTGAATAAATCGCAACACCTGGACGTTCCTGTCCACTGGAGCCGCGGGTGCTGCCGGCAACTGGTGCCGCGACCGTTGCGTCCAGTCAGAGTTGTGCGCGGCAAAGCAGCGGCGATCCGACGACGATCGCTATTTCTGATGACACTCATGAAACTTTGTCATGGTGACGCATTTTGCCCGGATTCGCGCGGTTTTTCAGACCCTGGCGCTTGCAAGACCGGGCGTCTTTCGACATAGACCTAACCGCTATGGAGCCTGGCTTTTTCGTTCCGTAGCGCTCACCGCGTCTCGAAACGATCAGGACCTTTCATCATGGCCTTCCTTGCCGATGCTCTTTCCCGTGTAAAGCCTTCCGCCACCATCGCCGTTTCGCAGAAAGCCCGCGAGCTGAAAGCGAAGGGACGCGACGTGATCGGCCTTGGCGCAGGTGAGCCGGATTTCGACACGCCGGACAATATCAAGAAGGCGGCGATCGACGCGATCAACCGCGGCGAGACGAAGTACACGCCGGTTTCGGGCATTCCGGAACTGCGCGAAGCGATCGCCAAGAAGTTCAAGCGCGAGAACAACCTCGACTACACCGCCGCCCAGACGATCGTCGGCACCGGCGGAAAGCAGATTCTTTTCAACGCCTTCATGGCGACGCTCAACGCGGGCGATGAAGTGGTCATCCCGGCGCCCTACTGGGTTTCCTACCCGGAGATGGTGGCGCTGTGCGGCGGCACACCGGTGACCGTTGCGACGACGCAGGAAAACAACTTCAAGCTCCAGCCCGCCGACCTCGACAAGGCGATCACGCCGAAGACGAAGTGGTTCATCTTCAACTCGCCGTCCAACCCGTCGGGCGCTGCCTATAGCCATGCCGAGCTGAAGGCGCTGACCGACGTCCTGATGAAGCACCCGCATGTCTGGATCCTGACGGACGACATGTACGAACACCTGACCTATGGCGACTTCAAGTTCGCCACCCCGGTCGAGGTCGAGCCCGGCCTCTACGATCGCACGCTGACCATGAACGGCGTCTCCAAGGCCTATGCCATGACCGGCTGGCGCATCGGCTATGCGGCCGGCCCGCTTCAGCTCATCAAGGCCATGGACATGATCCAAGGCCAGCAGACTTCGGGTGCGACGTCGATCGCCCAGTGGGCCGCCGTCGAGGCGCTCAACGGCACGCAGGACTTCATCCCCGAGAACAAGAAGATCTTCGAAGGTCGCCGCGATCTCGTGGTGTCGATGTTGAACCAGGCCAAGGGCATCGCATGCCCGACGCCGGAAGGCGCATTCTACGTCTACCCGTCCTGCGCCGGCCTGATCGGCAAGACCTCGCCATCGGGCAAGGTCATCGAGACCGACGAAGACTTCGTTTCGGAACTGCTCGAATCCGAAGGCGTTGCCGTCGTGCACGGTTCGGCCTTCGGTCTCGGCCCGAACTTCCGCATCTCCTATGCGACGTCGGAAGCGCAGCTCGAGGAAGCCTGCCGTCGCATCCAGCGCTTCTGCGCAGCCTGCAAGTAAGCTTCAAGGCATTGCATCTGATGAAAAAGCCCGCCGGAAACGGCGGGCTTTTTTGTTGGTAGACCGATTCAACAAGCGGTCAAATTGATTCAATCCCGCCGGTTAAGGCGTTGAAATCAGCTTCGATTTGTCCTTGGTTCAGGCGCCCGGAACCTCGTCGTCGCCCACGACGCCGCCCTCGCTTTCGAGGATGGACAGGCGGCGAGCCTCCGAACGGGTGAACTTCAGGCAGACGCCGATGCCACGCTCGCCTTCTGGCAGAAACATGGCGCCGGCATTTTCCAGCGCATGTGTCAGTGACTGGATGACCGCGTCCGACGGCTTTTCCAGCTTGCGTTCGAATTTCTGGATCGTGTCTTCGTCGACGCCCGAGAACGTCGCCAGCATCTCGCGCGAAATTTCAATGAGCGCCCGGGCGGCCCGGCACTGTGAACCTGTGATCATCGTCGCCTCCAGTTGCAACGAGGATGCGTGAAGGCCGGCACTGGGTCAACCACCAGCAGGCGGTCCGCGGCGTTTCGACCGCGGGCCGTTGTCGTGCCATTTGCGCGAGGTTTTGCGCGCGGCAAGGTGGCGAGGGCCTTGGCGAACGGGCAACCCGACCGTGCGGCCGGGGCACGCAGCGACCCCTATTTCCCGCGCATGGCCTCGATGATGCCGGAGGCCTCATCGTTGCCGAAGCCGGCGGCGAGACGTTTCTTCGCCAGCCGTTCGATCGGCTCCATGAACGCCGGGTCGATGCCCTGGCTGCGGCTTGCGGCGACGATGTTGCTGATCGCCACCGATTGCATCTGAAGGTTCGACATCACGTCTCGGGCGTGCTCGCCGCTGTCGATGCGCTCGGCATAGTCGGGCAGCGCCGTCATCATCGCGGCAAGCCAGGGCTCGACCAGGGGAAGGAACTGTTTCGCGGTAAAGCCGACGCTGCCGGCGAGTGCCGTTGCGTGCAGATAGCCGCCGAAGAGGCCGTACATCGCCGACAGCAAAGCAAGGTCGCTGACCGCGGCAAGAGTGGGATCCTCGCCGAGATAGTGGCTCTGGCCGAAGGTGGCCAACAGCGCCTCGGCATCCTCGAATGCCGCGCGATCGCCGCTATAGAGAATGAAGGCGTGCGGCGTGCCGATCATCGGTGGCGTCGCCATGATGCCGCCGTCGAGATAGCGCGCGCCCTGTTCGCCAAGCCGGGCGGCGATCGCCCGGACCTCGTCCGGACGGCCGTTGGTGAGATTGACGATTGTCTTGCCGGCCATCGCCGCACCGAGGTCTGCAAGCGTTGCATCGACTGCGGGGTAGTCGGTGAGGCACAGGATGACGACGTCGCTTGCCGCGATGGCTTCAGTAACCGTTTCTGCCCGACTGGCGCCGCGGGCTGCAAGCGCGTCAGCGCGCGCCGGGGTGCGGTTCCAGACGGTGACGGTGTTGCCCGTGTCGATAAGGGCGCCGGCGAGCGCCGTACCCATGGCGCCGAGGCCGATGACGGAAATGGACTTTGCTTTGGACACAGTGCTTCTCCCCTCCGTTTCAGGCTGCAGGCGACAATTGCTGGCCGAGACCGCCATCGACGGTCAGGCGAGCGCCGGTCGTGAAAGTGGCATCGAAGGCGAGGAACAGCACGGCGCGCGCCACTTCGTCGGCCGTGCCGTTGCGGCCCATCGGCGTGATGGCGTCGCCGAGCGCCTTGAATTCGGCGCGCTCCGCATCGGTAACGCCGGCCACGCCCTTCGTCGGTGTGTCGATGAAGCCGGGGCTGACCGAGTTGACCCTGATGCCGCGCGGCAGAAGCTCGGCGGCAAAGACGGAGGCAAACGAGATCAGCGCCGCCTTGCTGCCGCTATAGACCGCCATGCCCGGGTGGCCGCCGACATCGGCGACGGACGAGGTGAAGACGATCGAGCCGCCGTCGCGGATCAGCGGCGCCAGCCGCTGGACGGTGAAGAAGGCGCCCTTGGTGTTGATGGTGAACTGGCGGTCGTAGGAAGCCTCCGTCACCTGATCGAAGGGTTCCAGCAGTGACGTGCCGGCATTGACGTGCAGGAGGTCGATCGAGCCGAGCTTCTGCCCGACCGTCGCGCCGAGCACGGCGATCTGGCCCAGGTCGGAGATGTCGGACTTTACCGCGTGGACGCGCGGTCCGAAGCGCTGCTGGATCCGGGCGAGGTTGGCCTCGTTGTTGCCGGTCAACAGCACCTCGGCACCGCCGTCGACGAGCCGCTCGACTGTGGCAAGGCCCATGCCGTGCGTGCCGCCGATGACGACCGCTTTCCTGTCCTGATAGATACCCATTGTCTCTTCCTTCGATGTTCGGTTTCGATAGGGAAGAGATAATTTCGTGGACGATATTGCGTAAGATAGGCAAATGTGGATCTATCGTCCACATTTGTAGACAATGGGCCTGCGATGCGTAACCTCAATGACTTCATCGTCTTTGCCCATGTGGTCGATCACAAGGGGTTCGCGCCGGCGGCCCGGGCGCTGAACGTGCCGAAATCGACCCTGAGCAAGCGCGTGGCCGAACTGGAACGAACGCTCGGCGTGCGGCTGATCAACCGTACCTCGCGCCGCTTCACCGTGACCGAGATCGGCGAGGATTTTTATCGGCACGCCGCGGCGATGCTGATCGAGGCTGAGGCAGCCGAGGCTGTCGTCAAGGGGCGGCTTGCCGAGCCGAGTGGCACCGTCAGGATCACGGCCTCGGTGCCGACGGCGCAGATGATGCTGGCAGGGCTGTTGCCGCCGCTGGCGCAGGCCTATCCGAAGATGCGGGTGATGCTGCACGCGACCGACCGTTTCGTCGATGTGGTGCAGGAGGGGTTCGACATTGCCGTGCGTGACCACTTTGCGCCGCTGCCAGATTCCGGCATGGTTCAGCGACGGGTGGCAACGGATGCGATCCTCTTGGTGGCGTCACCCGCCTATCTGGAAACCAGCGGACATCCGCGCGATCCGAGCGAGCTTTCCCGTCATGACGGACTGCTCGCCTCCCTGACTGCGGAGGGATGGACGATGCGCAACGAAGCAGGCGTTGTCGTCCGGGTTCGCCCCATGCCGCGCTTCGTGGCCGACGAATCCGATGTGCTGCTGTCGGCCGCCGTGTCAGGTCTCGGTATCACCGCGCTGCCGCGCAAGATCTGCCGGGCGGAAATCGAGGCCGGCAGGCTGGTGCGCGTGCTTGCGGATTGGGAAGCGGGCAGCGTGACGACGACGCTGTTGATGCCGCACCGGCGTGGGCAGTTGCCATCGGTGCGCGCCGTGGTCGACTTTATTGTCGCCCATGTGCCGGAAGGGTGAGGTTGGGCGGCAGTGCAGGCGCCTGCTCGAACAGTCCCGTTCGAGACAGACCCCGAACGGGCTACGCTTTTTTTCGGCATGCCAACGGCTCGCCATCATGCAAAAGGCCCGCGCGTGGCGGGCCTTTAAAGCTTGTCTCGGTCGGTCGCTCAGCGCTCGGCGAGTGCCGGTTCGCCCTTCTTCTCGCGCACCAGGTTCATGAACCGGCGGAAGAGGTAATGGCTGTCCTGCGGGCCTGGCGAGGCTTCCGGGTGGTGCTGCACCGAAAACACCGGCTTGCCGGCGACGCGCAGGCCGCAATTGGTGCCGTCGAACAGCGAAATGTGAGTCTCTTCAACGCCTTCAGGCAGCGACTTCGAATCGACCGCGAAACCGTGGTTCATCGAGACGATTTCGACCTTGCCTGTCGTGTGATCCTTGACCGGGTGGTTGGCGCCATGGTGGCCCTGGTGCATCTTCTCGGTCTTGCCGCCGAGCGCCAGCGCCAGCATCTGGTGGCCGAGGCAGATGCCGAACACCGGAATGTCGCTCTTCAACAGGTCCTGGATGACCGGCACGGCGTACTTGCCGGTTGCCGCCGGGTCGCCCGGGCCGTTGGAGAGGAAGATGCCGTCCGGCTTCTGGGCAAGCACCTCTTCGGCGCTCGTCGTTGCCGGCATCACGGTGACGCGGGCATTGAGGCCGGTGAAGAGGCGCAGGATGTTGCGCTTGACGCCGTAGTCGAGGGCGACGACGTGATAGACAGCCTCGGTCTCGCCGAGTGTGGAATAGCCTTCGTCCCACACCCAGGGCTTCTCGCTCCACTGCGACGACTGGCCGGAGGTTGCGACCTTGGCAAGGTCGAGACCTTCGAGCCCGCTCCAGGCCTTGGCTTCCGCCTTCAGCGTCTCGATGTCGAAGACGCCGGAGGGGTCGTGGGCGATGACGGCGTTGGGCATGCCGTTTTCGCGGATCCAGGCGGTGAGCGCCCGGGTGTCGATGCCGCAGAGGCCGATGATGCCGCGGGCCTTCAGCCAGGCATCCAGGTGCTTGACGGAGCGGTAGTTCGAGGGATCGGTGATGTCGGCCTTGAAGATGACGCCGACCGCGCCGTGGCGTGCTGCCGGCGTCAGGTCTTCGATGTCCTCGTCATTGGCGCCGATGTTGCCGATGTGCGGGAAGGTGAAGGTGACGATCTGGCTCAGATAGGAAGGGTCCGTCAGGATTTCCTGGTAGCCGGTGAGCGCCGTGTTGAAGCAGACTTCCGCCTGCACCTTGCCGGTTGCGCCGATGCCCTTGCCCTCGATCACGGTACCGTCGGCCAGAACGAGCAATGCGGTGGGTTTTTCAGTGGTCCATGCGGGTGTCGCGGTCATCGTTCCTATCCCGTTGCGGCGTGGAGCGCGGGGCTTGAAAGCCCGGCGGCTGATCGCCATTTCATGTGCTCAGGCATGGACGCGCGGAATCCCCGCGAAAAGTGCTCACATGCCGATGTCGTGCAGGTGCGGGAAAATAGCCAAAGCGCAAAGCCCGGTCAACCGGCCGCTGTGAATTGTCCGGAAATAAAATTCCTTATAATTCAAGCGGTTGTGTAATCCGTTTGATTGCACCTGCCACACTGGTTTAAGACGACGACAACATTGACGCATCGAACCGGTTCCGGGCATGAGCACCGCGGGCCGGCTTCGACATGGAGTAATGACATGCGCGACCAGTTCGCTGAGGTACTGAAAGAAGCCCTGAAGGCCAAGGATACGCGGCGCACCTCGACCGTGCGACTGATCCAGGCCGCGATCAAGGACCGTGATATCGCCAACCGTGGTCTTGGCAAGGACCCGGTCGGGGATGAAGAGATCCTGCAGATCCTCTCCAAGATGATCAAGCAGCGCGAGGAATCCGCGCGCATGTTCGATCAGGGCGGCCGGCCGGAGCTTGCCGAGCAGGAGCGCCAGGAAGTCGCCATCATCAACCAGTTCCTGCCGGCACAGCTGTCGGAAGACAAGGTGCGTGAACTCTGCGCCTCCGTCATCCAGGAAACCGGCGCACATGGGCTTCGCGACATGGGCAAGTGCATGAATGCGCTCAAGGAGCGCTATCCCGGCCAGATGGACTTCGCCAAGGCCTCGGGCCTGGTCAAGGACCTGCTGAAGTAAACGACAGCGCCCGCTCGTCTGCAGCGGGCGCCGTTGCGGCACGGGCGGTGCCGCAGTGCCTTTCACAGGCAAGGTCGATCAGCGCGAATTTCTCTGCCTGATAGTCCCAATACTCGCGGATGAAGTCCCGCGACAGCCAGAGGCTGCCACGGCCCGGCGCGCCTTCCCACCCCATGCTTCCCAATTCAGCGGCCTTGCCGAAGATGCGCTTCAGATGCGTCTTGGAGATCATGAAGCGATCGCTGAGATCGCTCGATGACACGGCACCGATTTCCGTGCGCTGCGCGTCCGGATCGAACGCGGCGATGCGCGAAAAGAGGTCGTCCATGACGACGCCGCCGGAATTGACCCAGGTGAAGAGATCGAAGGTCGGACCCGGGCGGCGAACCCGTTCGTTGCCGACGAGCGCATGGGCGATTGCCGGCTGCAGCCTGGCAAAGACATCAGGCGCCTGCTCGAGCGCAACCGCTCTTGCGCCGCCGTCGAGCGCGTCCAGTATAGTCAGATGGGCCTGCAGCCATTTCCAGACATAGTCGAGCGCCGCCTCGGTCGGCTCCAGCGGTCGCGCCCGTTTGTCCGGCCGATCGGCGATATGCCGGGCGAACCGATAGGCGACCATCTCCTGGGTGAAGGAGGCGGCCGTGTTGCGGCTGGCGATCTCGTTTGCGACGATATAGTCGATGAACCGTCCGGAATAGAGGCCGCTTGCCGGATCCTGCGGGTTGCGCTCGTGGTAGAGGGCAAGGCCCGACTGCGCCATCAGCCAGCGCTGCTGCGAGGCGAAGATCGAAGCGAGCCGCGGGTTTGCGCCATACATCGCCACCATTCCGCGCGCATAGCTGAGCACGGCGTTGAAGAACCCGGCGTTGGATGCAAGTGCTTCGACGGAGATGGCCATGATGCGGGATCCGAGGGCAGGAGGCGAATTCATCCTATCGCATCCGATCGGAGTCAAGATCGACGGACGGTCAGCATCAAAGCGTGCGTTCGCGTCTGGCGTGTGACGTCGGGCCCGCTCGGTCAAGCCTGGGCAGAGATTGCGGTGACCGGAGCCTGTGAATTGCGGGCACGGTTGCCTTGCGCTGTGGCGTCCGGCGTTCGGCCCGCCTATATGGAAGATCGACCAGGGGTATCCATGCGCTTTTCACAGACCTTTCTTGACGAGATACGCGACCGCGTGCCGATTTCGGACGTGATCGCCAAACGCGTCACCTGGGATCGGCGCAAGACCAATGTCTCGCGCGGCGACTACTGGGCCTGCTGCCCGTTCCACGGCGAGAAGTCCCCGAGCTTCCACTGCGAGGACCGCAAGGGCCGCTACCATTGCTTCGGCTGCGGCGTCACCGGCGATCATTTCCGGTTTCTGACCGATCTCGAAGGCCTGAGCTTCCCGGAGGCGGTGCAACAGATCGCCGACATGGCAGGCGTTGCCATGCCGCAGCCCGACCCGCAGGCCGAGAGACGCGAGAAGGAACGCACCAGCCTGCTCGACGTGATGGAGCTGGCGACGCAGTACTTCGAGGACCAGCTGCAGCAGGCCAATGGCGCCAAGGCGCGCGCTTATCTGCGCGAGCGCGGGCTGACCGGCCGCACGATCGAGACCTTTCGGCTGGGTTTTGCGCCCGACAGCCGCAATGCGCTCAAGGAATTTCTGGCCGGCAAGGGGATCGCCAAGGACCAGATCGAGGCCTGCGGCCTGGTGGTGCATGGGCCCGATGTGCCGGTTTCCTACGATCGCTTCCGTGATCGCATCATGTTTCCGATCCTGTCGTCGCGCGAAAAGGTGATTGCTTTCGGCGGTCGCGCCATGTCGCCCGATGCGCCGGCGAAGTATCTCAATTCCAACGAAACCGAGCTCTTCCACAAGGGCAACGTGCTCTACAACTTTGCCCGGGCGCGGCGGGCGATGGCCGGGGTGGATGCTGCGGCGACCATCATTGCGGTCGAAGGCTATATGGACGTGATCGCGCTGCATCAGGCCGGCGTCGAGAATGCCGTTGCCCCGCTTGGCACCGCGCTCACCGAAAACCAGCTCGACCTCCTGTGGAAGATGACGTCGCAGCCCGTGCTGTGCTTTGACGGCGACGGTGCTGGCATCCGCGCCGCCAACCGCGGCGTCGATCTGGCGCTCCCGCATCTGAAGCCCGGCCGCTCGGTGCGGTTCGCCATGCTGCCCGACGGCAAGGACCCCGACGATCTCGTGCGCCAGGAGGGGCGGGCCCCCTTCGACCAGGTGCTGGCCAATGCCCGCTCGCTTGCCGAGATGGTGTGGCTGCGGGAAATCCAGGGCAGCTCGTTCGACACGCCGGAAAAGCGCGCCGAGCTCGAAGCGAAACTCAAGCAGGTGACCGCCGTCATCGCCGACGAAAGCGTCCGGCGTCACTATGGTCAGGACATGCGCGACCGGCTGCATGCCTTCCTGCAGGCGGCAAGCCCCGGCCGCGGCGGTGAGCGGCGCCAGTTCGAGCGCGGCAATCGCCAGGGCGGCGGCCAGCGAGGTGGCCCCGGCGGGCGTCAGCAGCAGAACACGTCAGGCCCGACGGCGATCTCTGATCGCCTGGCGCGCTCGTCGCTCGTCAGCGGCCAGCAGGCGGTGCCGTCGCTGCGCGAAAGTGTACTGGCGCTCACCATCGTCAATCACCCGCAATTGCTGTTTGACGAGTATGACGAGATCTCGACCATCGAGTTCGACCATCGCGATCTGCAGCGTTGCTGGGCAACGGTGCTGAATGCCGCTGCCGCCAACGGTCCGCGCCTGACGCGCGAGGGGCTGGTGGAGCAGCTGGATGCCGAGGGCTTTGCCCCGCTGATTGCGGCGATCGACCAGCAGATCCGCTATGCGCGCCTATGGACGGCGACGGCGGCTGCAGCACCGGAGGATGCCCGCGAGGGCTACCTGCAGGCGCTGGCGCTGCACCAGCGCTCCAAGGCGCTGCACTGGCAGCGCCGCGAGCTTGAACGCGAGCTCGCGCATGCGACGGAGGAGGCAGACCTCGAAGCCGTGCCGCAGCTTCTGCGCACCTTGCAGGAAGTCCAGCTCGAAGTGACGCGGCTTGAAAACCAGGAAGCGATCATCGAAGGATTCGGCGTGCTTTCGGGACGGGTGAAGGGGCCGGCGGCCCGGTAGTCCTGTCGCCGCCCCCTTTGGGCTGTCACTCGATACCCCCGTCATCCGCCTGCCGGCCCCCTTACACGTCTGCGTCATTGAGGGCAGCGTCCCGGTTTCGGCCCGTCAGTTTGCATCCGCCCCGCCCAAACCCCATACTGGGCGCCCGACGAAAGCGATTCCATGCAGCACACACAGACTTCCTCCGCCGCGCGCCTGTTCGAGACCGAAGGTGTTGGCAATCCGCTCGATGTGCTGAAGCGCGTCTATGGCTATTCGGCTTTCCGCGGCCGGCAGCAGGAAGTGGTCGAGCATGTGGCCGCTGGCGGTGACGCCGTCGTTCTGTTTCCGACCGGTGCCGGCAAGTCGCTGTGCTTCCAGATCCCGGCTCTTTGCCGCGCTGGCCTCGGCGTCGTCGTCTCGCCGCTGATCGCCCTGATGCGCGACCAGGTGGAGGCCCTGAAGCAGCTCGGCGTCAATGCTGCGGCGCTGAACTCATCGCTGACGCGTGAGGAGGCCATAGCCGTGCGCCGGCAGATCGCCGACGGCACGCTCGACCTGCTCTACGTCACGCCTGAGCGCATCGTCACCGATGGTTTCGCCGACCTCATCGGCAATGCCCGCATCGCGCTTTTTGCCATCGACGAGGCCCATTGCGTGTCGCAATGGGGCCATGATTTCCGGCCGGAGTACCGCACGCTCGGTCTTCTCGCCGAGCGCTATCCCGGCGTGCCGCGCATCGCGCTGACGGCGACGGCCGACCCGCATACCCGTGAAGACATCATCGAGCGTCTGTCGTTGCAGGGCGCCGAAGTCTTCACCACCAGCTTCGACCGTCCCAATATCGCTTATGAAATCGTCGAGCGCGACCAGCCGCGCCAGCAGCTGCTGCGTTTCCTCACGCGCTTTCGCGGCTCCTCCGGTATTGTTTACTGTCTGTCGCGCGCCAAGGTCGAGGATACGGCCGAGTGGTTGAACGGGCAGGGGATCCGCGCGCTGCCCTATCACGCCGGCATGGACCGGACGCTGCGCGACGCCAACCAGGACGCGTTCCTCAAGGAGGAAAGTCTCTGCCTGGTCGCGACCGTCGCCTTCGGCATGGGCATCGACAAGCCTGACGTGCGTTATGTCGCCCATCTCGATCTGCCGGGGTCGGTTGAGGCCTATTACCAGGAGACCGGCCGTGCCGGCCGCGACGGCCAGCCGTCCGAGGTCTGGATGGCCTATGGCATGGCCGACGTGCTGCAGCGCCGCCGGATGATCGACGAGGGCGGGGCCGCCGACGACATCAAGCGCATCGAGCGCGGCAAGCTCAACGCGCTGCTGGCGATCTGCGAAACGGCGGGCTGCCGCCGCCAGGCGATTCTCGCGCATTTCGGCGAGGCCCATCCTGGCCGCTGCGGCCATTGCGACACCTGCCTGAAGCCGGTCGAAACCTGGGACGGGACCGAGGCCGCGATCAAGGCGCTCGCCGCCGTCTACCGCACCGGCGAACGCTTCGGCACCGGCCATGTCGTCGACGTGCTGATGGGGACCGTCAACGAAAAGACCGAGCGTTTCGGCCATGTCGATATCCCGGTCTTCGGTGCCGGCAAGGACCTGCCGGCGCGGACCTGGCAATCGGTCTTTCGGCAATTGCTGGCCGCCGGTCTCGTCAGTGTCGATCACACGGCCTTCGGCGCGATCAAGCTCGAGCCGGAGGCGCGCGCCGTGTTCAAGCGCGAGCGCCAGGTGCTGTTTCGCAAGGACCGTCCGCAGACCGGCAAGGCCGCACGGCAGGCCAAATCCGGCAGCCAGCGCGAGCGCGCCGATCTCGCCGGTTCGGATCTCGAGCTGTTCGAACTGTTGCGCGCCGAACGCTTCACCATCGCCAAGGACCTGAACGTCCCACCCTATGTCGTCTTCCCGGACGCCACCCTGATCGCGCTCGCCAAGGAGCGCCCCCGCGGTTTCGACGAATTGCTCGATATCCCCGGCATCGGCGAAAGCAAGCGTGAACGCTACGGCGAGGCGTTCCTGGCTGTCATCGACGGGTATCTGGAAGGCTAAGGGCGCGCCAAAGCGCAGGCAAGGCAAGCGTTCAGTCTATCGCGCCGCGTCGGCGGCGCGGTAGATGGCGCTCACGTGGACACACGGTTCCAGCCTCGGCGCCCGCGCACATATGCGCAATTCCCCCGAAGCAATCTGTCCGGCGCGGACGAGGACGCGACATAAAATGTCGAGTGGGTGGCCCCGCCATGCAATGCCCTGTCGTTTTCCCTGTTGAACGCCGCCCGAACCCCTCAAATCGCTGGATTTTGCTGCAACGGGAAAGCTGGCGTGGTACTCGTCTGGCACGAAATGTCCTCTTCACGGTGAAAGCGGCCAGCCATGACATCAGCTTTTCTCTCCCATCTTCGTTCCGAGCTCGACGGCCTCAA
>UBXV01000041.1:36793-162554 GCA_900469625.1 Hyphomicrobiales bacterium | reverse complement strand
CCGCTCACCGGACGCTCACGTGAAATGGAAGGTCATTACAAGTTCATCGACGCTAAGCATGTTGGCTCTGTATTGGACGAAGGAACAATTCGGATCGCTCGCCAGTCGTACTATCGATCGCGCTACGAAAGCACTGGCGACGAATGGATAGGTGACCCTAAGGAAGGATACTCAGAACTCCACATCGACAGTTGGCATGTTTCCCACCCGACCGATTCGGACGTGCGAAGATTACGCGGCTTCGGCATCCACGTTGAGGGGACCAGAAGTAATATGCGGCTCGATAACGTTACGGCATTCGTTGAGTTCGATGACTTCCTCTTTTGTGTGGCTAGAGGTGATTTCCGGGAGCTCCGCAATGAAATGTGCGTCCCATCTGATCGCAACAATAATCCATACAACGCCTGCCTGAGGATTAAAGATCTCCCGCTCTTCTATGAAGCCACACGCGTTGGGAAAGTAATTGCCGATGACGGGAGGAGGCTAACCAATATCGCCTGCTCACACTTCATGCCTGTCGCCTACACAGACACTGCGGGTAATGGGATTACGGATTTCTACTCAAACCTAAAGAAGCGGAAAATCTTCAGTCCCCAACGTGAAGAGCGAATGATGTTCCACGTTCCGCAACCTCAATATCAACAGGTGAAGGTTGCAACGATCCGCTGTGAACTGTTAAAGCATGCCTTTGAGAGGGTGCTATAGTTTCGATTTAGGTCTCATCCGGGATATCCTGCACTGGCACCAAGGTCCCACGGCGCTTCAGCACATCCAATTGAGGACGTAGCACACGCCAATGGCGGAGGAGTTTCCTCTGATAAAGATCACCTCGCTCGCCTAGCGCTTCGTCAAATGCGTTAGAATCCCGGGGTATGCGGCGCGAGTCAGCATAGAGGTTTTCGCCAAGATGCGCGGCGGCTAGCACGATCGACAATGCAGCGCGCTCTTCCATTGCACCCGAACGCTTAGCCTGGGCCGCGAGCGAGCCTGCAATCAACCTCTGTCGCAAGGGTGGCGACGGGTGACTCTTTCTCTCTTCGTCATCGAAGTCAGCGGCCGCGTCGAAGAGTCGGAACAGTAAGTAGATCGCCACCATACCCAAAGTGAGGGAAGTGGTGCCCGGACCCAATTTCCCTTCTATCGCAGTAAGCCGATGGGGAAAGGCAAAGCGAGATAAGTGGTTAAAGCTCGTAGCCGCAGCGAAGCCGTCAGCATCCATCTCCATTGTCTGATAATCGAGGTTCCCCAATTTGTCGGAAACTGCACTCAGTTCGTCAATGAAAAGCACTCCGGCTTTCGCTTGAAAGCTTGTGTGCCCATTCCAGACGTGCGCGAGTTCGTGCCAGAATAAGAAATGCTGTGCGCAATCCCCTAGCCAACTCACGGCCCCCTCCTGCTCGTGATCGGGGATTTCGGCGAAGAACGGTTGCTCAATAATTTCCCGGAAAAGCCCTTCTTTCAGTTTGGGTACTTCCGAGCTGATGCCAATTATGTCCTGCCCGTCAAGGATCGCAGCGCAGCCGTTAGGCTTGCTGGAATCAAAGTACCCAACTTTAATTTGATGCGCGGGATTTGTGCTACCGCCGTAAAGCGAAGCGTACTCTGTGTAGCTAGCGAGATGCGCGATGTATTGAGCTTGGACTTCGGCTCGTAGTTTTTGGAAATCCAGCGCCTTTTTGCCAAGACGCCCAAATGCGGTGTCGAAAAACAGTTCCATGAGGCTCCTCGGCTGCATACTTGCCAAAGCACCCGGAATGGTCGGTAGAGTCAAGCTGCACAATCCCTCTCCGTGGATCGAAGAATAGTGCTCCAGGATGCAGACATCACCCGCAGTCCCTTAGATGCTGAAGCATTCTGCTAAACCCTTCACCCCTTGCCAATGATCACGAAAACGACTCGCCGTATGGCCTCCGCGAAACTGACTCCCAGCGCCATGGCGGCTATTCCGGTCACGCCGAGCGCACCGATGCCCATTAGCTTCCACCGGCGAACATCGTCGGTCACTGGCTTCATCTCCGCAACATCTTCACCGATCGTGGCAACCGAGGCCTCGACGTGCCCGACGCGGTCAACAAGCTGATCCATGCGTTGATGCACCGCAGCGCGGCTCGTCGCCGCCTTGTCTTCCGCCCGCATCGATCCTTCTTCTAACCGCCGAATTGATTCTTGCAGGCTCCGCATGCCTGCCACCAGCTCCCCGAGCTGGCGATGCACTGCCGCATCTTCAGATGGTGCCATCAGTCCCGTTCCCCGTGCCTCTCACATTCCGCCTTCGTCCAGACCGCCGCGGCACAGATGCCGACGACGGTCCTATCAATCTTCCGCTGATCCTCCGGCGTTGCCCCTTGCGCGCCGACAAGGTCAGTGCCGACTACCCTCCGCAGGCCTTCGACACTTACTGGCGCGGAAGTCCCACATCCTTGGAGGGCAAAGGTCAAAGCGAGAGCGGACATCGTCCGCAGTGCGGCCAGCTTCATTGTTCTGCCTTTCGATGGAGATTCTGACATCGTCGCCACCTCGCCAATAGACCCAGAGCAGGAAGCTGGCGACGATCGAGAGCGCGGCCACAGCCGCGATAATGCGAGGCGTCGAGAGCATCAGACGCCCTCGATCGCCGTCTTGATCTCGCGAACGGCAGCGATGATCTGATGCCGCAACATCAGGCCGGCGCCGATCGCGACGATTCCGACGCCGCCTATTGCTACGACAGTCGGCCACTCCGCACCGGCAAGGGCGGAAACCGCTGTGCCGGTCGCCGAAGCGCCACCAAAGAGCCAGCCCCAAAGGTTTGTCTTTTTCTTCACTTCCTTTTCCACGGCCGGCGGCATGACGGTTTCAGTGACCGGCGCCGTCTTCACTTCCGGCTTTGCCGCCTCGCCCGGCACGAGCGCCACCAACGCCTTGTGCATTGCCGATCGGGTCTTCGGCCCAACATCGCCGTCGACGTCGAGACGATGGTCGGACTGAAACTGGAGGATGTTGTCGGGACGATAGCCGAGAACGACAAGCGCCAAGCGGGAAAAGCGGTCGATACGATCGGCAAATCCATTCTTACCGCCATTGATCTTTTTCGTGATCGTCTCGACGTCGCCCTGGTCGGCCCATCGGTTGAGGTCGCGCATCTGCCAATAGAAGATCGGTACGAGCCCTTCCCACGGATCACGGTTGACCGCATCCGGATCCTCAACGAAGTCCGGGCAGTCGAGCCCTTCCTTGCGGCACCACTCACGGAATGCCTGGTAGTTGTCCTTGCCGGTCAGCTGCATCGCCGTTCGGCCGCGATATTTGTAGCCATCGCCGTCGCGCGCCGGCGTGTTGCCGAGATCCGTTCGGAGGTCATAGCGCTCCTGCGCCGGCGTCGGGCCCCAGATCTCGCGATCAAACCGGAAATCTGCGCTTTCGTGTCCGAGCTGCGAGAAGTAGTGCACAAGACGATGCGGCTTATCGAGGCCGAACATATCGCCATAGCGATCGAGCGCGACCAGGACCGAATTGAGATTTCTGTCGTTGACCTTGCCTTTTGCGGCCAAGCGGATTTGCTGCGCGGTGATGGCGCTCATAGTGTTCTCTTCGTTTTCAAGGAAAGGAAGCGGCGCGGACCGAACGCCCTAAACAGGCGGGTCCATCATCCGCACGCGTTTGACGTTCATCGTGCCGTTGCCGGCCCGACGAAGGCCGAGGAGGCCACCGATGTAGGGCTTGGTCAGTACGACGTCATCATAGATGGTCGCCCCAATGATGACCTTGACTGAAGCGCCGAGGCCAGCGCCGATGACGGTGCGATAGGTGCGCTCCACGCCGCTGAGGTCTGTGGTCGACGCGACCCCGCCAACTTTCAGCGTCGTGCTGACGAACGTGTCATAACCGGACGCCTCACGCAGGGTCGGATATCCCGTTGTTTCGTCGAGGCAGAGCATCAGCCCGGCGACGGCCGCCCCAAACGCGGCCCCAACGACATCGAATTCGTTCGCTGCCCACAATCCGTGAAGGACGATGCCGCCGCCCTTCGGAAGATTGGCGTCGGCAACCATGTCGATGCCATCGTTGCCCCTCGAAGTCGGAATATCATCAAAGAGGACGACCGCATTTCCGGAGCCGTTCTCTTCAGTAATGCCGATATCCTCAAGCACAGTTCGCCAGCGTAGCGCCCGCGGGGCTATCGTGCCACCCGGATTGGTGAAGACCTTCGCGCCATGGGTAAGCCGAGTACGCAGATGGTTAGCCCCAACGGCGCCCACGCCGGAGGCAACCGACAGCTGGACCATGTGAAGTCCAACGGGCGCATTGCGCAGGATCAGGAGGTCGTGAGCCCTGATGTGGCCGCTTCCGAAGCTGTCGCTAGTGAACTGCGAAATTGTTTGCACATTGACGCCATCGAGCAGCACGGTCACGCTCGCCGCGCCTCCGCTCCAGAACGGGAAGGCGAGATAGAGATCGAGCCCGGGCACATCGATTTTAGCGAGCATGCTCAGGGTTTTCGCCCCGGAAGCGGCGGTGGAGATCAACTCCAATCCTGTAGGCGTATTCGGTGATGCTACCGCCTCCGCAAAAGGCAAGCACGCGGAGTTCGGGCCACCGGCGTCAATGAAATAATCGGGACCGTTGACCCCGGATTGCGGGTGAAGGAAAGGGGCGGCCTGGAGCTGGCCGATCGCGCGAAGTACACCCGCCCGCTCGTTGGTGGGGTGAATGCAGTCCGGGACTTTGTCCTGAAGTCTCCGCTGGTTGAAAGCATCGAGCACCAGGCTGTAGACATCGACCAAAACGCCGCCGGTCGTCCGGGCGGCATCACGCACGATCTGAGCATAGTGCTTCGAACGCTCTGCCTTGCTCATGCTACCCGGAGACGGGCCGCCCCATGCTGGATTCGGCGTCTTGAAAATCACCGCCATGCCCGCAGCCCGCGCGATTCGTTCCATGGCGATCAGGTTGAATTTGAAGTTGCGCGTCGTCGTCGGCGTCGAGTCCTGCATGTCATTCATGCCGAGGGTAATAACGATGAACCGACAGCCGGAAGCCTTGAGTGTTGCGATCCTCTCGGCATAAGTCGGCATGATCGGCCCGGAACCGGTATCTGCCCCCGAGAGAAAGCCGTGAGTGTCGAACCCGACGATCGCATAATTCTGGATGGTGGGGTTGGAGAGAGGATACCAGTTCCGAAGCATGCGCTGCATCTCGGCGGAGGGCGGAAAGTCAGCCAGATAGTCGTTATCCGCGTTCAACGGATCGGTAAGATCGGTACTATCTCCGAAGGCTGCGCCGAGCACAGGAACGCCGAGATACATGTCATTAGCGATCTGG
Organism: Hyphomicrobiales bacterium; assembly: GCA_900469625.1. Lineage (GTDB taxonomy): Bacteria > Pseudomonadota > Alphaproteobacteria > Rhizobiales > Rhizobiaceae > Ensifer. Next base: position 157,253 of record UBXV01000041.1, on the reverse strand, counting down.
GCGATCAGGTCGTTATGGAAATTGACATCGATGCCCGTCAGTTCCCAATGACGGCCGCCCGCCGACTTTGCCTTGCTGAAGTGCTCCGGCTCCGTTGCGGCCGCATTGAATAGACCGCCGTTGCCATCGCCGGGTGCCCTGCCGCCATTGATCCGGATCGTCGAAATGCCAGTTTCCACCGTGACAGCAGCCAAGCCGTCTATCGTCGAGAAGATCGGCACTTCCTTTTCCGACGCGATGTCGGTCACATAGCCGGCCGCCTGGTCGCGCGCCGCCTCAGCAGCGATCTTCGCCTGCGCAGCAGCCGTTTCCGAAGCAGCCGCCGCGTCCGCCGCGATCTGCGCGACATCGGACGGAAGATCCGCCTGCTTCGACCAGAACGCTGGCTCACGCTTGTAGACGCCTCGCAGGGATTCTGTCGGGTCCGTGATGACCAGCCCGATATCGCCAACTTCATAGCTGCCGAGCACAGCATCGAGTTCAGCTTTCGTGCCCTTCACGACGGCAGCATTGGTCGAAAGCACCAGTGCCGACACCGCATTTTCAAGGTCGCCTCCCCAGATCCGGATCTTGTCCTTCTCGGGCTCGTGATCTCCAGACGACGGAACGTTGTTGGCGACGTAGTCGCGCCATACGAGTCTTGCGGTTTCGGCCATGCCAATTCCCCATGCGAAAACGCTCCGGCGGCTGCCAGAGCGGGACGGTTGAAGTTCGAGATCAGAAGGTCAGGTGACGATTGCAAAGCCCGTCGCTACCGGCGTGGCCGATACGGCCTGCGGAACGCCAGAGGAGTTGATCGCGACGATGAAACCGTAATAGGTGCCGGCCGTCAGGCCGGTGACCGTGCGCGCATCGTTGGCAGCGGCGACGCCATACTCGGTCGCAACTAATGTCGCGCCGGCGAAGCTGTTCACCGTGTTGAGATAGAGCCGAGCGGCGAAGTAGTTCGGGCTGTTGGGCGCCGTCCAACCAAAGTTGACTTGAGCCACGCCGCCCGTGAGAGACGGACTAGTGACCAGCCCAGGCGCCACAGGATCTGCAGTTGCCGTGCGGAAAATGTAGTCCGTCCATTCGGAGGGAACGCCGTTCGACCAGGCGCGCAGCCGCGAGCGATACTGCACACCGTCGGTCAGGTAGGCCGAGCGCACCTGCGTTTCGCCAGGCTTGGACATCGTCGAGCGAGCCGCTTCCGCTTCCGTTGCTGGCTGCCACTCGAACTCGTATGTCAGCGCCGGCGAGACGAGATCCCATGTGGCAAGCTCGAACGCTGCGGTCTGCCCGCCCGTGACGACTTCCGTCTGCACGGTGACATCGAAATCGATCGGGACAGGAACGCCACTCGGCACGATCGCCTCCGGTACCGTCGGAGGCTCGCCTTCCTCTGTCGCAGCATCGAAATCATAGAGATCAGCCGGCACCACAATGCCTGAAAATTCGACCGTCAAATTGCGAAATGAAAACGTCGGCGTCGTCGTGATTTCGACAATCGCCTCGTCGAGCTGCGGCGGTGCATGCACCCGCACAAACCGGTGATAGCCGATATCCCCCGCAGCCTCATAGGTTGCGAGGATCGAGACGCGCGGTGCGTTCGCCCGAATCATGGTGATCTTCTGCAGCCGCTGGCAATGGCTGTGCCGCTCGATCACCTGGTTGTCGAGAGTTCGCGTCCGCTCGGTGTCTTCGCCGATGTACGGGTTGCCCACGATTGCAGCGTCAACCGTATTGAAGCGGTTTTCCGGGCTGGTATAGCGCCCACGCACCGCTAGCACCGTTGCCGCCTCGCTGCGGTTCGCTTTGAAGGTAAGGCGGTGGATGTCGTCTTCCGTCAGCCGGATCGTCGGCTCGACAAACTCACCGGCATGGACGCCAATCAAACCATCGGGACGCTCATAGACCACGAGTTCGGCCGCCTGGTCGAGCAGCCGGCCAACCTGTACCTGGTCATTGTTCGCCCTAAACCAGATGCCACCATGGTAGCGAGGCTCATTGATACCGTCGCGGTTCGTCACCGCCTGGTCGCCGACATCGGCCGCATGTGCCCAATCTGGATGATAGAGGTCTGCGAGGTTGAGCTTGCCACCCCATGGATTTGTAAGCTGATGCATGCGCAAGAGCGGGATATTGCGCGCGAAGGCAAACGTCTCGACATCGGTCATATCGTGCGCCGGGTCGCGCGGGTCAAAGACCAACGCTCCATCAATCACGGCTGAGTGCTGCGGCATCTGGTTGGGATAAACCGCCAGATAGTCTTCGGAACTAGCTGTTGCGGCCGACACCCGTACTGTCGCGAGGCCATCGCCACGATGGTTATTGGTCCAGATCTCGGGAAACGTCGTCACTAGATCCGCATAGGCGGTTTCGGCCGGCAGGCCGTTACGTGAAAGGATGCGAACATAGTTTGCCAGATGTGCAGGCGTCACCGTATAGCCGCTCGCGTTCAAGGTCGCCTTTTCATCATGCAGATAGTGCTCGACGAAGCCGTGTATCCGGTGGCCTGCGGCTGCCATCACGTGATAGGCGGTCCCGCCCCGCTCCTCGAGCATCAGATAGTCCGATCCCTTCTTTCGGCGCCCAAGAACGATTGGCAGGCTCGGTACGGATTGCTTGAGGTTGTAGGCGCCGTCGTCGGGCCGCGGAACGGCGGGCTTGTCGACGAACATGCCCTGAAGGAGCGCTGCGCCATAGGCCAGGCCAGCGTATGCCGCTCCTAGCGTCCCAAGATAGAGTAAGTTTGCACCGAGCGTCGTCGTGGCGAGCGTCGAGACGATAAGAGCAAATGTTTCAATTACACCTGGCAAGGGCACTTCCTCGATCGACGGTCGCAAGCTATCGTCCGCACGTTGTCGAACGGAGGATGGAATGCGCGTTTTCATTGCATTGATGGCAGCAGCGTCGGCGCTGTCGAGTTGCAGTTCAACGACGGGAATGGGTCGGATGAACACGTACAAGTTCCCAGTGCATTCAGTGCAGTACGGGGGCGAGAGCTTCCGCGTCTACGATCACACGACGGACAACTCTCTTATGGTCTCTCCCGGGCTCGGAAAGATTGTCGCCGTGGGGGCAGTCCAAGGGGCGACCCTTGGACTTGCTAATACGATGACGCCCGAACAAAAATTGGAGGGTGCGGCTCAACAGCACCTTGTCAACACCGGACGTGGCCAATGCAAAATCACGGGCGGGGGGCTGCTTCAAAGCCCCATGTATGAATTTTGGTTTGAGTGCCCGACCGCCGTTGGCACCGGCGGCGGCGTCGTTGTCGGTGGTGGCAGCTGATATGCGCATTATTGCCGGCGCCCTCGTCCTGGTTGTTTCGTCCACATCAACAAGCCACGCCGACGGTGGCACCCGCGCTGCAGCCGTCGCAGCCGCCGAACAGATGATGGAAGACGCCTACCTCTACATGGGGGTTGCCTATCTCTGTGAAGACGCCATCGGCTCAGCCCACTATCATGCCGCCCGCATAGCAGTAGAACACGCTGCCAAACTGGGAGGGAAGACAGATGACGATGCTGTGATCCTGGTCGACGACCTTGTGAAGCGAGTTAAAGTCGATGTTCCAAAGAAGGCACCTGCCGAGAACGCCTCAAAATGCATCGATAGCCTTCTAGAGAGGCAGACAGCATTTCGAGTTTCGCAGGCTAGATTCAAGAAAGCGGCGGCGGCGGATCGGTGATCCTCCCTCTGGCACAGACCAAAGTGCCAACGGCCGAGCCGTCATTGGACCGAACCCTCTCGAAAACCGCACTTGCCAACGCTCGCCATCGTGGATGGCACCAACCTGGCGATGAATGTTTATCGAGCTGCCAATGACTCCGATCGCGCCGCGCGTGGGCTCGCGCAACAGCTCTAGTCCAATCCGTGCGGCGCATGAGCCGACAAGCGCGGTAACGCTGCCAGCCTTCTCGATGATCGCCCGAAACCCGTCCTCACTGTCATAAGCGCCTCGGAGATGTTCGGCCGGATCAGGGTGGCCACATACTATCGCCCAATCAGCTAATGCAAGACAGCAGTCAACCGCTCCCGGCGACCATGGCCTGGATGAAGCAGTCTGCAAGAACTCGTCGAGCAAATCTGGCATCAGTTGAACCGCGGCCAGACAATCGTCTTGTCGATCAACATGGGAATGCGCTCGCAGATTCTATCCGGTGCAGCCGTGGGGTTAAGCACCGCAGATCGGGCTTTCTGGTCGATGTCCGATAGCACGCCGCCGTTGGACAACGTCCGCAGCGTGAACCGGTTGATAATCGAAACCTGAATTGTAGTCGTCACCTGGGAACTGCTGGCCGCCGTGTCAAACATCATGTCGTCGATCCTGCCCGTGAACCGCACCTTGGGTGGGCCAAGTGGCTGCTCGTACTTGTCGAGATCGATGGTCATGATTTGCACCTTGGCCCCGATGATCTCGTCGTTCTGGTAGTCCTCCCACGCGAGATCCGCGGTCAACCGATCGAGGCCGGAGATCCCGAGGTTCAACGTGAACGCCTCTCCATTGATAGCCTGCTCGATCGCGTCGACCCCTCCTCCCACCAGATTGCCTTGGCGCCATAAATGTCCGTCATCATCGAGAAAAGGGCCCGACCCGTCCCAGAAACGGGCCGTCGCGCTGGGGAAGTGCATGATGCAGAGAATGCGAACGGCGGCGATCATGTGATAAGCCCCGCGGCAAGATCCGACCAATAGTCCGTCGCCTCGACAAAGCTCAAGCTACGTTCGGTTATCTGGATGGCGTTCAGCGAAATGTCCATGCCACGGTCGTCTTCTAGATGAACAAGACAGGTAGGCAAATTGACCTCCAGTTCAGAACCCGCAGGAATGGGCGCGCGCACAGCTGGGAAAATTGAAACTTCCCAAACCGAGCCCGATATCGATACTGCTGGGCCTGTTTCATAGAGTGCATGGCGGTAGCTGAACCGAATTCCAGCCAGATCCGGCTCGGCGTGCAGCAATTGAAGTTTGATCGTAGTGGCACCAATCGGCACGTTTTCCACGGTATTGATAGAGATCGAGCCCTGACGGTAAAGCGTTCCATCCGAGAAAGGGGTCTGGTCAGAATGCGGAACGTAGATATCGGGCTCAGTCTGCCCTGAAATGTACGGGGCGGTATCAAAACTCCACACAGGGATAACGAGCAAACCAGCGCGGCCTCCAAGGGCCGTGCGGATTGCGTTCCACGTTCTGCGCTGCGCCGTCTCGTGCAATACCACGTCGACCATCGCGATGTGCCAGAAGCCCCGATCCGTTCTAGTGCCTCGCTCGATGCCGTTGATGGTCCTGCCGCCACTTCGCGTAAAAGGAACCGGATTCGGGAGTATCTCGCCTGGTGTGAGCAGGGCGGCGGGCCAATGAATGAAATCAGACATCGCTCTTGCCTAACCTATGGTGTGCCGCCAGAGTGCAATGCCGTTTCGAACCAGGAATCTTGCGCATGAACGAAGGTTATCTTTCATTTTCGGATGGACAGCGCCTGGCTGATCTCATTTCCCAACTCAGTGAGAGAGTGTATCGGCTTGAGAACGAGAAGAACGCTCTACTGTATGCGGCAATGGCTATCTGGCAGTCTGCGGAGGCTCACGACCCGGATTTGGGCGCGCGTATGCAGGGAACTATTAAGGCTGCAGCAGACAATTGCGAATGCTACGGAGATGCCGCACTTAACGAGGCAGGCGACGATCCTCGTCTGGCCGCTGAAACCAAAGACCGCTTCTACGCGACCGCAGCGGGTTTGCGACTGATCGCGCAGAAAGAAGAAGTTCCACTACCTGATCAACCGCTCCGCCCGTTCACTGTGATCGTCGGCGGACTGACGGACTCTTAGCTGCGATAGTCAGCACCTGACTTGTTCGCCTGATATCCGGCCATCGTTGGCACGACGCGCTTGTTTGCTTCGGAAACCGAGGTCGTGACGATCTGTGGCGTTGCCTGATCAATCTTCTGGCCAGCGACATCGCCGGCAACTTCCGTCATCACGGGCACGAGGTTGCCGTTGCGGACTTCGTTGATGGTCCTAACGACGATGACACCGCCGTTCTGACTGGTCGCGGGGGCCATTGGGGTGACGTAGCCACCGGACTGATAGCCGTTGCCGTTTGCCGCCTTGTGCATGCGCTCAAGGTTGCCGACGCCGATCTTCTTGGTGGCACGAGCGTTGAAGACATATTCCTGGCCGTGGACAACGCCTGCAGCACGCCCCGTGGCCCCACTGCCGGTATAACCGCCAGCCGCAAAGCCGAAGATCTTACCGATACCGCCGAGGATCGAACCGAAGAGTCCGCCTCCGCCACCAGTGCCCGTCGCGCCGCCGGCTGAGAACAGGGCGTCCACCAATTCGGTCTCAACCTTGCTGATGATCTTATCGAGGACGTTGAGGGCCGCCTTTCCGAACGACTGCCAAAGTCCCTCGCTGTTAGCGAGACCGGAGCGGAGATCCGAAAAGAAGCCCTTGGTTGCATCCTTGGCAAAGTCGAGCGCTTCCTTTGCCTTCTTCGTGGCGACTTCGGTCGCAGCCATCGTCTGGGCGAGACCGGACAGTTCCGCCTTCTGGGCAGCCGTAAGTTCGATGCCCTTCTGCTGCGCCTGGTTGAGGAGGTCGGTCTCGTACTTCAGCGCGGCTGCGGACTGCTCCGTCATGCCGAGCGCTTCTTGCTCCGCCTTCAGTGATGCGATGCGGCGGTTAGCGCCATCGACGATGTCCGAGTACTTCTCGGCCTCGGTCTTGCCGCCACCACCCTTCTTCTTCGACTTATCGTCGACCGTGGTCAGATCCTTGGCGAGTTCCTTCAGCTTCGAGGACGCTGCCGAGGCTCCGCGAGAAATAGCTTCACCGAATCCGCCGACATAATCGGTTCCGAACGCTGCTTGGTTTGCACTACTCAAGTCACCAAGGGCTGGTTCCAGCGCTGCAGCAGCGGGATTTGGCATCTCTTTGAACTGCGGGGCTACTAGTCCGCCTTTGCCGACCTTTGAGAGAGTGCCTTCAACGTCCATCCCAGCGCCCACGGCGCCACCGAGCTTGAATAGTGTCGAGACGCTCGTGATTAGGCCGTTCAATGCCTGGACGCTTGCAGCAACGATCGCGTTCACGGCTTTGATCGCCATGTTAGCGGCGCCAACCGCAGCCGCGCCGATCACGTTGGGAAAATTCGCCCAAATCGTCTTGATAGTGTTGTACGCCGCGACAAACGCACCGATGACAAAGTTTGCCCCTGTCTTGGCGTCGGCGACGATGTCGCGACCGAAGATCTGCGCGAGCTCATCGCGGAAGATGTTCGCCGCGGCAACAGCGGCCGTGATGCCGAGGATCAGCGCGCCAGCCGGGTTAGCCGCAGCTATGGCAGCCGCTGCGCCGACGGCAGCAACCGACAATCGGGCCAGCAAGGCGATCAAGCTCACGACGCCGCCGATGATTGCGGGAGCATAAAGCAACGCGAGCGCGGCAGCGGCTGCTACCGCATAGGGTGCGATCGTTTGCAGCACGTCGGCGAGGCCAGTAAGCGCGGTCGCCGCGAGTTTGCTCCAGTTCACCGCCTGGATGCCGACAGCAACTAGGGTGGTGAGAGCGACGGCCACAAACGTGATGGGAGAGAGCATCGCAGCGAGTGACGCCGCGAGTGTTTTAGCAAACCCGTCAGTCGACATCATAGCGACTTGCGCGACCTGCAAGCCCTGTTGCATGCCAATCAGGCCTGCATTCATCCCGCCCGCCGCCGTAGTGACGATGTCAAAGCCCTGCGCGGCAAGGTTCGCCGTGTTGTGCGTCTTCACCATGCTTGGGGCATTGTCGTTCGCCGCACTCTGGACCTTGCCGAGCGACTGTGCAGCCATATTCGACGCACCGGTCAGGCGGCCGAGCATCGCCCAAAGGCGGGAAAACATCCCTTCCGCCTTACCAGCCGCCCGCCCGGCTTCTGCCGTTCCATTCGCCAGCGTTGCTGCAGCCTTCGCGGCACTAGCGCTGGACGTGGTCACTCCGCTGACAGCAGCCTCAACCCGCTTTGCAGCACCCGTCAACTTGTCGAGCTGGTTCGTGGCCTGGTCAACGCCGGTGGTTTTCGCCTCGATGCCAAGGGATGCAAGTTCGGTCATTTCTCACTCCCTTGGCCGCTTAACCACTCGCCGGCTTTTGGCCACGCCTCGGATCCGCAACTTGGATTCAGCGACGTCGGCTTCGGTCGGCTCTTTCGTGGCAAGGTCTGGTCTGCCGGTCTTGTTGATGATTGCGAGCACGACCTGATCCATTCGGCGGATCACGGACAGTTCCCATGGAGTGATCACGGCGCCCGTCAGTCGACAGAAGGCCACGATCTCGCTGAAGCTGATGGGGGTGGCCGCGAAGCCGGATTGCCGGCCGTTGTGGAGTTCAACGAACCAATCCCAAATGTGACCGGCTTCGGCTGGCTGTTCTGGCGGGGCATCATTTTTGCGCCGTGGCGCGAAATGCGCAGCCGCAAAGGCGATTAGATCCTCTGCGACTGCTTCGTAAAATTGGCGTCTTCGTCAGCGGCCTTATCGACCTGCTCGGCGATGAAGAAATACCGCGGATCCGAGATGATCTGCAGGATGGTCTCCGGCGTGCATTCGACCGGAGCCTTGTCCCTGGTCATGTTCCACGAGATGATCGAGGCCGCGACGATTTCATTCGTGCGCTCCTCGACTTCCTCTACGGTCCCCACCTTCTTCGGGTTCTTCTTGTTCTCGCGGATCGTGGCGTTCGCCAAGCGACGCTGAACGCGCTTCACCCGCTCTGACCGGTAGGAAACGACTTCGACTACGAGGCCGGTCTTTTCGCCCGTAATGGGATGACGGATATCGAGGGAGAAAGCCTGTTCGAAGTCGAACGCGATTTCCTGGTCGAACTTTGCAAGATCGAACATAGATGCTCCTTACGGGGTATTGTCGGGTTCGACGGTGAGGATCTCGGTATTGACCCCGATGTTGAAAGTGCGTCGAAGCACGTTGTCGCCGGCGCCGACCTGTTTCCGGGCCGACATGACGAGACCGCGGAAGTAGTCGACACTGTTCGAATAGGTCGAGTCCGGCGCGTCTTCGTACTCGATTTTGAAGTTGTATTGGAACTTCGTCTGCTCGGCCGCGCGAAGGGCGATCTGACCAAGGTCGAGCGGGTCATCACCGACGACGAGTGCCAGGGTGCCGGCGTCGCGTGCACCCTTAAGGTGGCGAACGCGACCGTCGGACAAGGACTGGAAGGTAACGTCGGCGGATTCGTCGCCGATCTCGCCGCCGTCCTCGACTTCCTTGATCTCGACCCACGTCAGGGCCTCGAAGGCGGCGATCGCGGCGGCATCACCGCTCGCATATGGAATAGCCGTGGTGCCGCCGATGAAATAGCGGGCCCCGGTTGCCGTGGTAATGGTCACTGGGATTCTCCTTGCTGTTAGGCGTTAAAGCTCTCGTACTGGATGGTGACCGGCACCATCAGCGACCCATTCGCCGGCGGCATCGGGATCGCATAGGGCTTGCGGTAGATCTTCACGCGAACGCCGCTCTCAAACAGGACTAGGTCCTTCGGGAAGTGAGCGACGATCTGGTCTGACCGCTGAAGCGGGATGATGATGCCGGTTCCAGATCCATAGTGGACCGACACCTGCATGATGCCGCGATGCTGTTGGCGCCCGGGGCCGACCGTGCGCGTCGTCGTCGCATTGGGCAGGAATGTCACCTCGAGGTAGTCTTTCGGCTTGGTCTGCCCTGCAGCCGGGAACGGAATGTTCGGCGCCGCGATGGGCTGGGCTGGCGTGAACGTCAGCAACAACAGCCGATCGATCATCGCCTTAAAGATGTTCGCTTCCACACCTGACGGCATTGGTGTATCCCTTGGCGCAATGGCCGAAAAACTGTCCGACGATCAGGTGTATGAACGCCTGCATGCCGCCCTGCTGGCCGTCGGCCGTGAGGATGGCGTGACTGTGCGCGGCGACACCGCGCTTAAGGCTGCACGCCGCGCTATCGTGCTACTGCAGATGGGTCATTTAGCTGCGCAGGATCGCGACAGCGACGTGAACCCCTCGATCAAAGCCCAAGACGACGCTTAAGCTCGGTTGCTTTGCGGTCGACGATCCCTTGCCACTGCTGCGCCGCACTGCGGACGAAAGCGTCTGGCGCCTGCCCGTTGGAGCCGAACTCCCGATGCACTGCATAGGCCGCCGTATAACCGAAAAACAGGGTGTCATTGACATCAGCCCCTAGAATGACGGCTTCGATCTGATCGAAGTCGAACCCGTAGCTATTCTTGCCAGCGCCGGGTGCTGGGTTCTTTCCCGAGTTTATCGCCGGCATTGCGGCCGTCGATGCCATCAGCGAAGCCCGCAAGAAGCCGGTGTCGACATGCATTCTTCCGCCTTCGCCCTCAGGCTTCTGCATGACCTCCACAACTTCTTGCACGCTCTCCTTGAACACCGCTTCGACCGCGCCCTCGATCTTCTCGGCGAATGCCGCAACGGTGGCACTGAACGAAAGCTTTGCCATCAGACCGCCTCGGCTCGATAACGACGCACAACGGCGCCGATGTAGTCGATCTTGTATTCCAGACGGCAGCGACAGCCCGACGTTTCCATGATCGGAGCGCGCGGGTCGCCCGGATAGCGCACGAGCGCACCTGACGGGCTCTGAAACACCTCGTCGATACCGACGCTCTTGCCGTTCAGGACACGATGTGTGTGCCGAACTCGACTGTCGCCGGCTGATCGCCAGATTTTGGTGACGTCTTGCGCCTGTACCTTGCCGGCCTCGATCTGCTGGCGGATAGCTTCGTCGCGAGCCGAGCCAAGCGCCATCATGGTTTCGGTACGTGCCAGCATCTCACCGCGGAGAATAAGGTTCTTGTCGCGGAGCCTGCCGACGACTTTGGTGAGGGCGTCGCCGGTGATCGGCTTCCCCTCGCGCATGGCCGCCGCAATCGAACGATCGAAGCGCTTGTCGCGGGTCTTGAGCTCGAAATACCTCTTCATCAGTTCCGGATCGCCCGACGCCAGGTTGACGCGGGCCCGCTCGATGAACTCGATCTGGTAGCGGGTCAGGCCGATGACGCCACCCTCGCGGCGGCCGGTTACTCGGTTCTGTCGACCGACAACGTCGAGTGCAGTCGCGCGCGGGTTCGCGCCTCGGGCAAGCCCCTGCTCCAATGCCTGGCGCACACCTTGCCGCTGATCCTCGGTGATGTGCGTGACCATCTTCGACGACAGATCGCGCAAGATCGCCTCGGCAACCGGGTTGCGGACGCCGAACCGCCAGATGACGCGGTTGCCCTGGGGGTCCATGACCTTGGGCAGTTCGCCGACGGCGTTCGTGCCACCGGCGTTGAACGCCTCCTGCAACGCGATTTCCAGAGCCGAGAAGGCCTCGGGCTCAAGCTGCATGGCCTCAACCGCGCCGTTCACATCACCGCGCTTGAGGCGCTCGATGACGCGAGCGAGGATAATGCTCGACTTGATCTCGTCCACCGCCTCACGAAATGCCGCGGCAAGCCGGGGCTCGTAGGTGGCGAGCAGTTCGTCGAACGTCACGAGGCAGCCTTGGCCGTCGTCGACTTCGGAAGCTTCACCAGTCCCATCTTCTCAAGTGCTTCGGCTTTGGTGTTCGTCATCTCCGGCTTGTCACCGATCTTGTAGCGCTCGAACGCATGGACGACTTCGACCTTGATCTTGCTCATGGGTGCATCCTTCCTTGGACGATGAAGACGACAGCGGTCACGCCGTCATATTTGTTCGGGTCGCCATTCACGATGGCGTAGTCGGTACCGTTGGCGGTGACGATGTCTCCGACGGTCGGCTCGATCGCGAGGCCGACGGGTGAAATGTAAATCTGCATGTCGCCGGTCCGGATGACCGTGCCGTCGATGTAGCGGGCCTCGTAGGCCATGGGCACCAGCGTGGCTGGGTACGACGTGACGACCGGGTCACCGCCGTAGACAGGATCGGGAGGCGTGATCCGCGTCACGGCGCCGGCCTGGCCGAACTCTTCGATGAGCTCGTGCGCGGTTGCCTGCATGCCGTTGTAATCAAACGTTGCCAAGCGATAAGCTCCTCACTCAAGGAATCAATGGGCGCAATACATGAACAGTTCGCTGGAAAAACTGCAGCATGACGGAGAGATAGGCCGATGCGTCAGGGATGACCTGACGGAGGAGGAAATCCGCGCTATGCTTCGCGGAGGGCCTCTTGCGTTCATTGAAGTTGACGTCGGGCTGCCGGTTCGCCGCATATCTCCGCAGGCATGCTTTGAATTCTGGAAGTCGGCACGTTCGAATTTACACGTGCCAGCAAAACCATACTTGGACGATTACCCGAGCTGCTTTTTCTATCGTGCGTCTGAGTGGACGAACAGTGATGGTGAGCGGCTGATCGTCCTCATGAAGTATCACTAATAGCCAACCGACAGGATGCCGACGCAGACGAGGCTCTCGTCGCGCAGGAAAGGCGCCAACATGCCGTCTACGACTGAAATGATGGGTGTGAGGTCGGCGCCCGTCTCGCTCTCGCCGGACGTGCTCTGATACTCGACCTCAAGCTGGCCGACCTTCTTCCGCTTCACGCGGGTAGCGCGGGAGCCCATAACAGATAGGCTGCCGGGCTTCGTCGCCTCCTGGTAGGCCGCATAGAATGATGCATGGATGATCGCCGCTGGCACGACATCGGACGGGATCAGCTGCCCGCTCACGATTGCGCCCTCGCGCGGCCACTGACGTTCCTGGTCGTAGGCCGCAATGCGACCGACGAAGCGAGAGCCGTATACCGAGTCGATATACTGGCTCCCGCGATTACGGAGCACGGCAGGCGACGGCGACCCACCAGGGAGCGTGTAGCCGTTCTCTGTCAGCCACGCCTGAAACGTGCTGTCTTCACCATAGCCTGCCATGATTGCCCCTTACGGCTGAGTTGCGAGGTCTTCGAGGGCAGCGATGATCTCGTCCTTCTTTGCAGGCGTCTTGTCGCCGAGAAGCTTGGTCGCCGCTGCCTTGAAGGACATGAACTGGACGTTCGGATCCTTCGCCATTTCCAGGACTTCGGCCGCCGTCTTGGGCTCACCGTCGCTGGCGCCCGTCGCGAAGTCCTTGCCCTTGCCGCCGCCGGAAATGACCTCATACCGGCCAACCCAGCCTTTCGGCTCTTCCTTGACGTCAAGCTCGGTACCGACGGCGATCTCGCCGTCCTTGCCGAAGATGCCGCCACGCGTGATGCGGATTTTCATCGGATGTTCTCCAATTGGGGGGAACCCCGCGCTACGGCGGGGCTATGAGGGTCAGTCGATGTCGGTGGAGTAGAACACGCCCGACTTGCCGCTGATGTCGGCTCGGATCTCGATGCCCATCGCCCCCATGATGAGGAACTGATAGTTATCGGTCGGGTTGGTGCGGGTGATCGCGGTCGTGTTCACAGCCATGCCGACGAGCGGACGGATGAAATCGGCCGACGGCACGAAGCCGAAGAACGAGTTACCGGAGAGCTCGAAAGACACCTCGATCTTGTTGATGCGGCGGTTCTTGGCGACGAACTCCATGATCGTGCCCGGCTTGAAGCCGGCGGCTGCGGAGTATGCCTTGTCCCAGGCGCGCGCAATCTCAGGCGAGATGTAGAGGTTCACCTTGCCCGTGATCAGGTTAGCATCCAGCATTGCGCCGAACGGTCCCGAGAAGAACGCATCGATCTGGTCGGCCGTAGCCGTGGTCAGGTCGATGTTGGCGCCGCCTACTGCCGAACCAAGGTTGATGACCTTGGAATACGGGGAAGTGCGGATGCCGTAGGCCGTGTAGCCTTCGAAGACGATCGAGGAATCGCCGTCGAGGGCATAGAGGGCCATGTCGCGTCGGATCTTCGCGGTATGGGCTTCCTGGTCGTCCGACAGTGCGTCGAAGTTCTCCGACTGCAGCGTATTCCATTCCCGCCACTCGCGACCGTAGGCCGTGGAGAAGATCGGGACTGGAGTGCCGCGGTAGTCGTAGGTGACCTTATCCATGGTCACCGGGACCTGGCCAGACATGGACCGGACAACGCGACCTGCGTCCGAAGACACGCGGTTCAGGTGGACGAGCTTGCCGATATTCACCGCCTTTGCCAGCGGCATCAGGTCGGCCATCCAGACCTGCCCCTCGTCCGCACGCATAATGCGACGGGTAATACCGTCGAGATCCAGCCACGCATCTCGCGGGAGGATCGAAGCCGCGTTGCCCATGAACTCGGCGGTGAGGTTCGCCAGCACTTCTTCCGAACGGTGGAAGTGCTCACGAGCCATCGACACCTCATTCCACCACACCGAGTGCGGTCGGGAATTCGTGACGAGCTGTTCGTCGAAATAGCGCATCTGGATTCCCCCTTACGATGCAGCAGACAGGTAGCTCTGGCTTCCGGCGGGCCGGATGCGGATGAGCTGTTCACTGCCAGAGTTGTTGTTGTAGACCTCGTCGGAATAGGCGACGACGAGATCCGAGAGCGCGGCGATGGCGAGGGTGCCGCTGGCGCCCGGGGTCAGCGGAGTGCCGACAGCCGTGATATTGACGCCATTGGCGATGCGGGCGGCATAGAGATGGTCGTCCTGCATTTCGATACCGATAGCGGTGCTGTCCTGCGCCCAGTCCGTATCGACGGACTTCATGGCGAGGTAGTTGTCCTGGACCAGCCAGACCTTGCCGACGGTGGTAGCAGCGGCGAGCGCAAACTTGCCGGAGGTGATGACGACGATGCGGCCGGGCTTCAAGGCAGCGGCGGCAAGCAGTTCCTTGACCTGCGGCTTGGTCTTTTCGACGGGGCCGAGGAAGATCTTATTGTAGCGGGCCATGGGTCAGTCTCCCTTCGGAAGCTTGTAGGCCGGCTTTTCGCTGGTGTTGCCCTTGAAGGCAGGGTTCAGCGGAGCCGCCTTGCCCGGCTCGGCCGACTTGGCGAGAGCGCGCAGCGTGTTGAGCGGGGTTGCCTTGGCCGTGTCCTCGTCGAGGACGTTGGCCTTGACGATCTTGGTGACAAGGTCGGCGTGCTCGGCGTCGTCCTTGGCCTTCTGGTTGGCGACCATCTCCGCGTGGGAGTCGGTGATCGGCTTCACCGCGGCCGTAATGGCGTTGGTGACGGTCTCCCCGATCTTGTTGAAGCCTTCCGAGAGGGCATCGACCTTCGCGGAAAGCGCAGTGAACTGCTCGTCAGTGACAGGCATCTCAGTGTCCTTCGTGTTCGTGGTGGGTTCCCGCTCGGAAATGCCAAGGGCTTCCAGGATCGCGGCTTTCAGTTTGTCCAAGAGACCCGCACGCTGGCGCTTCTCCAGGGCTCGGGCGAGTGAATCCATCGCCCAATCGATGTCACGCTCCGCCTCTTGAATGGCCGAGTTGATGACCTCGATTTCTTCTTGCTCGCCTTTGGCGTTGACCAACATGCCGACGCCCTGTTCAGGGGTGGCCGCACCAACCTCACCGAGGAGGATGGCGTCATGGTCGAACTCGATGTTGCGAGCGATGTGTTTGTGGTCGGCGGCGTTGGCAACCGCTTCAAGGTTGGCAAGCAGGCCGGTCGAGGTGTGGACCGGCTCGCCCTTCTCGATCGCGGCCAGGACGTCCTTTCCGCCCTGCGAGCGGTTGGCGACCTCGACGTCGATCACCTTGTCAAGGAAGACGCGACCGTTCTCCCGGCGGACGTTCTCATTCCATGCGCCGATGTAGCCGACGTTGATCCCCTCAGGATCGCGGGCCGAGACGAACTTGCCGTTGATCATGGGATGGCCAAGCGGGGCCGGCGTACGATTCAGACCGGCGAAGCTCTTCCCGATCTCGTCGGCCGGATACATGATCCCGTTCATGATGACGTTGTCGGGAAGCGTAGCGCTGGGCACGATGACGACGTCCCGGCCGTTGCGCTTCTCCTTCCGGACAGCCTTGGTGTTCGCAACGCTGCGAACGTTGACGCGGACGTGCTTCATTCTTCGGTGTCCTCCGGTTTGGTGCCGAGAGCGTCGCGGGTTTCATCGTCCGTCGGCTCGTTCGCGAACTTGTCGGCATCCGACAACGGCTCGTAGCCAACGACGGCGCGGATCTCCTCGTCGGTGAAGACGATGACGCCGGTGCCCATCTTCTGGTTGGTTTCGGCCATCTTGCTGGCTCGATCGATCTTCTCGGACATCGAGCTTTCGGTCAGGTCGGTCCAATCGACGAACCAGTCACGCTGGGGCAGGATGCCGACGCGCACCAGGCGCTGCACGAGCGCGCGGATATTCGGGATGACGTAGTTCGTCCGGCGCGACATGTTCGTCAGCGCCCATTCTTCAGCGTCTTCCTTGCTGGCCCTCTCACCGGTCTGCATGCCCACGAGGATCTTGACCGGCATGTTGATCGAGGCGGCGAAGGCCTGCAGGGCGATCGCAAAGAAATGCTCGGGCGATGGCAACGTGATGCCAAGGGTCTTGGCTTCCATGCCTTGGACCATCAGCAGCTTGTCAAAGCCCTTCTGCCAGTCCTCGACCTGGTCGTTCATCTTGTCGACGAGCTCGTCGAGCGGGACGCCCATCATTCGGGCCATCTCGGCAAGCTTGGCCTCAGGGTCAACCTGAAGGACCGGGGCAGACTTGGCGTTCTTCCAGAACCCCTCGCCGCCGGCGCCACTGACCTTCTCCATCGTCAGCAGGTCGTTGAAACCCGCCTCGAGGATAGACTTGCCGTGCACCGTACCGTTCTTCGACCAGATGACGACACGGTCGGGATGGACGATGAAATTCCGCGGCTGCTGCTTGTCGTCGACTGCGGCCTCGTTGAACTGGTACATTTTCGGATGGCCGTAACCATCTGACGTTTCGTCGGTGTCCCACTGGGAGACGGTCAGCTGGCCTTCCCATGCCGGGATGATCTCGACCAGACCGTTCAGTCCACCTGACACCCGATCGACCGGCTGATCGAGCCGCTTGTTGTCGGCAAAACGAAGGATCACGCCCGCGTAGTCGCCCACCATCGACATGCCATCGGCTTCCGCCAGCCTCTGCCAGAGACGGAGATCGTCAAAGCGCTGGCGGATCTGCTGTTCGAGCGTGGTCTCGTCAGCCTCACCGACCTCGGACCCGTCACGCTCCTTCTCAAGCAGGAACGGGTTGTCCTGCCAGGTCTTGAGCACGGTCTTGTTCACTCCCGCCGCGGCGATGCCGTTGCGGGAATACATGCCGTAGAGCTGTTCGAACGTCAGTGCGGTCGGATAGCCGAAATCCTTGTAATGATCGTGCTTGGCGTCCGGGAAGAAGCCCGGGAACATGGCGCCGAGCCGACGCGTGGCATTGTTCACCACCAATCGCATACGGTTCATCGGTGCCTCTTCGATAGAAACATGGCCGCTTGGACGGGCTCATTCAGCAGTGCGTTGAAGGCTCTGCTAGTGCTATCCGCGTCGTCATCGTGGGTTGCTTCGGGGAAGCCCTCCAATGAGGAGAACCATGCTTCGTTCCACGGCCCCTTGAGGACCAACACATTGCCCGCCTCGGCCTGGGCAGAGAACGGGCTAAAGCGAGTAACCTTGTCGCCGGATTCGGGCGTTGCCCTGACTGTGTAACCTGCGAGCATCTTGGTCATGCTCGCTACCTGAGACTTGCCCGCCTGCCCTGGGTCCTGAGGCAGCGAGATGTGGACATCGTCGCCGTCGCTGGATGCCGTGTTCTTGATTAGCCTCTCGACGCCCGACGGGGACTGGAAGTCCGACGTGTGATGCGCGACGATGTATCGGCCATCAGACAGCTTTCCGATCTTCGTGCCTGCCGTGGCGTCCGGGTCGTTGCTTTCCGTCTTCGGCGTGGCGGCGATATCCCAACCACGCATCCATCGGACAACGCCGGCGGGAATAGTCGAGACGACCTCGCACCAGTCACGGCGAAACAAGAGCCCAGCCGCCGGCCGTATCTTCCAGTTGCCACCGAGGAGGCGCTCGCGCTCAACCGTTGGCAGGGCCATCAGGTTGGCGAGGTAGCCGGGGTCGGCCGCCATCAGCGCCGCGTTGTCCGTCAGCTTCGCCGGGACGAAGGTCACCGACTTCGGCGGGATCGGCGCGCCGTCGAGCGGATTGATGTAGCCCGACAACTCTGCCGGCTCATCCGCCCAAACGATGGTGTCACCGATGCGGACGAACCAACGAAGCTTGCCGGCCCGTTCCGGGATCGGCAGACCGGTGTCTTGGTTGATCCACCAAGAAATGAACTCGGCGACCCAGCTATCTGCGTCCGGGTTGCAGGTGGCTCTGATGTACGGGCGCACCCCGCACATCGAACGGTTACGCGAGACCATGTACCAGAACTGCTTGGCGCTGAAGTGCGTGAGCTCGTCGAAGCAGATCAGCGGGATCTGCGAGCCCTGCCAGTTCAGGACCGTCTTGTCGTGCTCAAGGTGAGCGAACGATACCGAGGCGCCGGCCGGGAAATTCCACTGCAGCACATGCTCTTTCGGTACCGCGCCGATCGAGGGATAGAGCTTCTCGCTCTCATCCCATAGACCACCCTCGTTTCGGACCTGCACCGTCGACCGGCGGAAAAATACCGCGCCGAACTGAGGGTTCGCGACATGGCGCAGCGGCTCCATGAGCAGTGCCCATGTCTTGCCGCCACCTGCCGAGCCGCCGTAGATGGCGATATCAGCTGCCGAGCCAAGGAACTGCGTCTGCGGGCCAGCCTGCGGCCGGATGATTATCTGGGCGCCCTGCCCTTGCTCAGCTCCTGCCATTGTCGGGTAACTGGAAGATCGTGACCGGTGATACCGGAACCGGCAGATCCTTTCCGTCCTTCCCCGTCAGTTCGCGGCGGTTGGTGTAGGCGTTGCCCACCTCTTCCGCCGCCTGCTTCAACAATGACGAGGCCAAGACCATGTTGCCCGAGTTCTCTGCCTTCTCCGCCATGCGCTGCAGTGCCCGCAACCGAACGGCGCGGTGGCTGATTGCGATCGAGGCGGTGTCTTCCAGAAACGTCTTGCGGGTCTCCTCGAACAGGAGCTTCCACTTTTCAGCCAAGCGAGCGCCGGCCTTCTTGTTCGGGTCGTATGCTTCGATCGCCTGTGGCGTGAGAACGACCGAGTAATCCTTCTTGAGTGCAGCGGCGACGACCGACGGGCTATCGAAGCAAGCCAGCGACTGGACAACAAAGGTCTGCTGCTCGTGTGTAAGTTTAGCTCTAGCCATAGCTCTATCAGGACACCATCAGGGATCAGGCGGCGCGAGCCTGGCAGGTCCCGCATGCACAGCCAATTAAGTCCGCGGTCATCAAAGGCGGCTTGGATAGCGCCTCGACCAATTCCTTCACGCCTGCCTCTACTGCACCGTACCGAGCGGCTACACCGATGAATGCTTCCACGTCATGGGAGCGCATTGTGTAGACCGGTAGGCCTGTGCTCTTGCGGAACTTCGGGGTGCCGTAGTCGTCAAGCTCCTGGGCGCAGTGTGAAAGCTCATGCTCCATCAGAGCGCAGGCTTGTGCATCACTGGCCGACATCCAGAAGTTGGCGTCTATCGTGATGATGAAATCGGGGACTGAGCCGAACCAACCGAGGACTTGCGCCTCTGCTCTCGCCCGGGCCCACTTGCCCATCATGCCAGCAGGCTGTCCCATCTCGGCTTGGCCGATGACGGTGCGGCCCTTCTTGTTGTTCGCCACCGTGGTCCACAGCATGCCAAGGGTTGCCGGGATGAGGTGAGCGTGATCCGGGTTGAACATGTCGCTGTCCGGATCGATGAAGGTGTCTCGGGCCCATGCTTCGAGTTCAGGAGCGGCCACGAAGGCGCATCCGCTGAAGTCCTCGAAGATTTCCGATGGCGGTTGTGGGCGCATCCAATCACCACTTGCTTGCGTATCACTTCCAAGCGATCGTGCGTCGAACACAAACATCAGAGGGCCGATATGGAAGAGATAGTAATCGCCGGTCAGATACTTATGCCGATGGGCGGGGCAATCATGCGGGTCGACTATGTCGAGTGGCAGAACAGGGCATGGATCGCACCAATCTGGATAGAAACACCTGACCGGAGAACCCGACGGCCGCTACGACTTATTGCCCCGAGAATGGCACCAGGGTTTGCCGCGCCTCCAGGCCCCGAGATGCTGCAGATCTTCACACAAATGCCGCTACCCGCTCCGACCCTTGAGCAAGGGCACGTTCCTTACGACCTGCGAAATCTTGTCGAAATCGTTGAAAACCCGCCGGTATTCATCGCCGTGAACGGACAAGCGAACTAATCATCGGTGCGGTGTCGCAACCTCTACCCTCTCCTAAGGGCACAAGTTGAGACATCGGAGAACCGGGCCATAGGTCCGGCTCCCTATTCAGGCATGCGGGATCAGCAACGCGTTCGGCCGATGGACGTTGTGACCTACGTCCCCTCCGAATAGTCGACGTAAAGCTCTCCGACCTTGTCGCCATTCTCATCGTTAACCGGATGAAAGCCGTCTTCGAACTCGTCCTTTTCGAGACGGTCGGCCAAAGATCGCAGCACCGCAGCAACCCGCTTATTCACGAGCGCGAGCACTGGACCGGTGATGTTCAATTCAACATCACACTTCAGGTGCGTCACGAATTCATCGTTGTCGTTCATCGGGTCCCCCTATTGTGACTAGGAGGATATAGTAGGCGCTTCATGAATGGTTGTGGAGGCTTGCAGACCTCCGCCTCTCGTTTACGCCCCGAGAGCTTACAGCGGGCTTGGGTGCTCCTGGTGCCTCGACGTGCGGTTGGCTTCCCGCTTGTCTTCCTTCCGGCCACGCAGCCTAACTGGCGAACGGCTTCTGTTGGGCGGGCCCCGAACCTTCGCTCTCGCTGCGACAGCGGCCTGGCTCCCCGGCGTGTTAGCTACGGGCCACTGGGATTTGGTTGCGGAGACAGGATTCGAACCTGCGACCTACAGCTTATGAGGCTGGCGAGCTACCGGGCTGCTATACTCCGACGGAAAACCCTGAAAGTTAACTGATAGTTTAATCGCTAAATCGCGCCGAACGACGTGAGAACGCGGCGTGTACGAAAGTGGATTTCTAACCCGTTCGGATTATGCGAAATTGAAGGCGACCACCCTGCGCATAGACAGCGGTCGTTGGGTGGTCGCGCTTGCCCAGGCCCTGCCCTCCACATAATGTCGACTACATCCCGCCGTCGCTCCGGGCGTTGGAGATCAGGGCCGCAGCGATGCTACCATCACTTCTCGCGGCGGGAACCCCTACCGAAATTGCCACCAGACCCTCACCTTTCTGGCAGGGGGCCTAGGTCGCCACGACCAGTGACGCTGAATCTCTGGCGCACAGATGGCAGCCTTGGCGAGCCTGTTTTACGAGCTCCAATCTCAAATTGCAGTTGCCACCCGTATATGAGACATTGCTTTCGGAGGCGGTCAAATGGAAGCACTACAGGGGATTCTCACAGTAATAGCGAACATCTTGGCAATCACTGTGAGGAGCGCATGGATGATTGCGTTGTTCGGCGTGAGTGCACTCGCGCTACTACATTGGAACCCTGGTGGATACTTTGATGGTATTGAAAAAGCTGTAGCACCGATTGTACTGATCAGGGTGGTAGCCGTGCTGATGGTGCTTTGGGGGGGCGTCGTGCTTTTCGTCAGCGCCTGCAGCTATCTCATAGGAAAGTTCACTGAGAAGCTTGCCATTCACCGGCAGCAAAAGCAGATTCTTTCGGACATCGCGAACACGAATTCCTTGATCGCGGAGAACCTCTCGACTCTTTCAACTGAAGAGCGCGATCAATTGGTCTGGATTATCCGAGCCGGTAGCCAGCGGTTCGTGCAATTCTGGACACACCCAGGACTGAAAAGGAAGGAAATTGTCTCGGTAGTTCCCAACAAGGAAAGCGGCACTTACGAAGTCACGGAACCAGTATGGCGGAACAAGGATGCCCTAATGGAAATGTGGAGCGCAGTACCGAAACAGAAGCGCTTTCCTGGGATCGACCTAAAGCCGTTTGACTTAGGCGACATGTTTAAAACCTAGAAAATTGGCAATATCTGGCCAAAGCGGGAGGCGGTGACACCCTCCCTAAGGCCCGGCGAGTTTTCCCTCTAATCGAGGTCCGCAATCAGAACAGCCTGCAAATCACCAAAGAATGCAGCGATTCTAAGCGACTTTATCGATCAGTTCAAGCGGAAGATCGACATGAACAAGACCGCCGAGATAATCAACCACAGCTTTGACTGTGTTACGGCCGGTGACATCGAGGACCGACGCGAGCATGCCCCCGACGAGGCGATGTTCTGGAGCGACACGAACGACTGTCGACCGCGGGAATTCCTCCTGCAGTTCCTTGCGGCTCCGCTTCTTGCGCGCGTCACGCTCCCGCTGCAGAGCTGAGCCCGCCATTGCTTCGGCGTCACGCAGCATGTCGACATCGAAGTCGGATATGCGCAGCGGGCAGCCGGCGACACCCAGGATCGCGGTCACACCGTCAACCCGTGAAAGCCGGTAGAAATCCCGTGTCGGCAGGTAGACGAGCGAATAGCCGACAATCATAGCGAAACGGCGCTCGATCAGTTCCTTGGTCCGGTGGTGTTTGATGTCCTTGCGGAACGAGGGCATGAAGATCTCAAAATCGGCGTCGCGGAGATTGCGCTCGATGATGAATTCGCCCTTGCGCTCCTCGGTCTCGCCGACGCGCGGCACTGCCAGACGCTGTGTTCCCGATCGGGTCTTGATTGCGTACCAACTCATTGGGCCTTCTCCATTTCGATCTTGCGGCAGGATGTCAGAACGGTTGTGTGGTCGCGGCTGAAGATCCGCGCGATGGCCGGCAACGACATCTTCCGCTGGCGAAGCTCCCACATGAGTAAATGGCGGTGTTCCGTGATCGACCGTGCGCGCGACGGCCCCACCATCACCGCGAAGGGAATGCGGAGCTCGAAGCAACGGAGCTTCACGAGTTCCGTCGGCGTCAAGCGCGACCGCTGCTGCAGGCGATGCGCCCGCCAAGCCCAGACGTGGTCGTCGGCCGGCGCGCGCAAGCGTGGCTTCGGGACATAGACCTTCGGCGGTCTCGGCTTGCCGATCAACTTGCGGCGGCAGACAAGGATGGCGGCGCGATAGATCGGCTCGCTGATCGCATCCTGTTGCGGGAGCTCAAGCAGCATTTGCAGCCCTCCTGCCGTCGGCGATATCGCCCCACCCCTGCCCGTCCAACGGCTCGAGCAAATGCGACGGAACGCGGCAACCCGGCTGCCCTGGCGACGGGCCGAACTCGGCTGCGCTCCACATGCGTTGCTGACGGGCGAACCGCAGCCGGCGCGACCAGTCCTCGTCGGTCGTCGACAACTGCGGCGCCTGCACCAGCCCCTTGCCGGCAGCGATGCGGCGCTCGTAAGCCTCGCGGATCGCCTGGACGAAGTAGGACCACGAACCGGCTGGCCTGCTCATGCGGGCAACTCGTGACCGGATCACCGGCAGGATGTCAGTTTCGAGATCGACGCCCGCGACGATCAACTCGACGATCGGGCCAACGATGAAAGCGCCATGAGGTTGGATGCCGTTATCGCCAGCGGCCTCGATAAGCTTGGCCTGAATGGCATCGAAATCGGGCTGCGCGGGAGCTACGCTGCTAAGCGTAGCTTTTGTATCTGTGTCTGTGTGGTTGAACGGTCGTTGAACGTCCGTTGGTTTCGGTTGTTGAATTTGTTGCTTTTTCTGCGCACTAGCTTTCCCGGCTCGCGAGTTGATTTTCAACTTGCTCGCGCGGCGTGAAATTTCGGCCTCGGCGCGACGATTGGAAAGCATCCCTTCGACCAAGCTGAACTTGCCCAAGTCGACGAGCCTCGTGATGATCTTGGAGAAGGCGTTTTCGCGCATCCCGCAGTACGTCGCCAGACGGACTGGGTGAAACTCGATCGGCCCGCTCTCTTCGTAGATGCGGCACAGGATCATGGTGTAGACACCGACCTCCTGCGCTGAGAGCCCGCGCACACCGTTCATGAAGTCTGCAGGGTAGAAATCGAAGTAAGGGATATGCGGTCTGCTCATGTCCGCGCTCCATTCCTGACTGCTGAGTAGGCCATGTCGGCGAACAAGTGCACGGTACCGAGGGAGCCGTTGCGCTGCTTCGCGACGATGAATTCAAGCTTGTTGCGGCAATCCATAAGGCGATCGGCACGGCTGGCCTGATCTTCGAAGCTCCCGCCCTGCTCGCGCTCGAGGTAGTAGGCCTCGCGGAACAGGAAGGCGATCATGTCGGCGTCCTGCTCAATCGCGCCGGAATCGCGAAGGTCGGAGAGCATCGGGCGCTTCTCCTCACGGCTTTCGAGCGCGCGGTTCAGCTGCGAAAGGAGCACGACGGCGATGTCGAGCTCTCTGGCTAGCGACTTCAGGCCAGAGGTGATTTCGGCGATCTCGTTCACCCGGTTGCCGCTGTAGCGCGACGATGGGCGTATAAGGCCAAGATGGTCGATGAAGAGCACAGCCATCGGGTTGCCGTTCTTGCGGCTGTCCTCGAGCATGCGCTCGGCTCTGATGCGAATGTCGGTGACGGTCTGGCCGGACTGATCGTCGATCATCAACGGCAACTGATTGAACCGCTCCTGCGCAGCGACAATGGTGTCCAACTGCTCATCGGTGACGTCCCCGCGGATTATGTCGCTGTAGGGCACGGAATTGCCCCGGTCATAGAGAACATCGGAGATCGCACGGGCGGCCACCTTCTCAGCGTCCATTTCGAGCGAAACGAGACCGCAGCAGACGCCGGACTTGGCAGCGTCGATCGCGACTGACAGCGCTATCGTCGTCTTCCCCATGGATGGCCTGGCGCCGATCAAGGTGAGGTCGCGGCGCTGAATGCCGCCGGTCATGCGGTTGAGATCGACAAGCCCCCATGTGACACCGGTCAGTCCTGTACCGTTCTGCTTCGCCTCGGCCGCAGACGTGACAGCCCGCATTGCTGCGTTGGCGATGGAGACGCGCGTTTTCCGCGACGGACCCGAGCGAACCTCGGCCATGATGTCGTCGATCGTCTTTGCCGCCTCATGCGCCAGCAAGCGGACATCGGCCATGGGATCGTTTGCAGCGGCATAGATGCGCCCGGCCTCGTTCGCCAGTGCGAGCCGAGCCCACTGCTCGACGATCTTTCGCGCGTTCTCTGGCGAAGCGGCTGCGCCGGCGGTCGCGGTGGCTGTAAGGCGGGCGAGATACGCACCGACTTTTTTCTCGTTCGCTTTCTCGAACCCCTGAACCTGGTCCTCTGGCAGCAGCTTTCTGACCAGCGCCGGGTTGCAAAGATTGTAGCGCTCGTAAGCTGCTTTGATGGCGCGGTAGATCTCCTGGTGGAACTTCTCCACGAAATGATAGTCCTGCAGCGCAGCCAGGGTTTCCTGGCTCTCGCCCCCGTACATCAGCGAGCCAAGAACATTCTGCTCGACCTCGGCGACATAACCTTTGGTATCGAAGACAAGAGCGTTCATGCTGACGCCCTTTCGAAGCCGACGAACTCTCGCTGATCCTCGGTCATGAAGAGCCCAAGCCATCGCGCATGCGCGCGGCCCGCCGCGATACCGTCCTCAATCTTCCCTGTGCTGTCTGCCAGGCTCTTCGCCGACAGGTAGGCATTCCATGCCTTTGAGACGTGATCCTCCAAGACGACGACGTTGCTCATCGGTGGTCACCTCTTGCGATGGCTTGGGAGAAGGAAACGGCGTCATCGACGCTATGCAGCGTGAACACCGGCGAGCCGCGCCAGTCCTCGGCAAAGGACTGCTGGTTAGCGTTTAGCCCTTTGCCGTATCCCTTGGTGCCGGTCTTGACCTCGACGAGGTAGTTCCGGCCACGGAATCCGCACAGAAGGTCAACCGGCTGATCGAGACGATAGACACTGAAGCCGACGCACTCGAGAACAGCGACGATCGCCGGCTCGGATGCATCGCGCTTGGCTTTGTGGCGCGGCATGCTCATGCGGCCACCTCATCGCGATAGGCCGCGTAGTCATCGGCGCGCTCGAGCCTCTTTCGGCAAGGCGCGATCCATCGTTGGCGAGTATCTTTCTCACTCTTCAGCCAAACGACCCACGAGTATGCTGTCGCGCTTGACGCATCAGGGTCTACACGGCCCTTCACCATTGCGACGCGCTCGCAGAACTGCAGCACAAGCGCGGGCGGCGTGTCACGAAACAGCTGCTCGTACCGGCCAACGCCCTCCAAGAACGCGGAACGAACGATAATGGCGCAGCCTATCCGGCTGGTATCCAAAGCGCGCTCGACGAAGCGGTCAGCGAGTGTGAACGGCGGGTTCGTGATGGTCCAATCGACTTCCTCGATCTGATAAGGGAACAGGAAATCCTCGACGGCCCAGCCATGGCCGTAGTCCATAATGTCACTCGCTTTGACATCTCCGAAATACTCGCGAAGTGGTCGCACCATGAAGCCGCGGTTGGCGGCCGGCTCGCGTGCCGTCTTCGTCGAAAGGTCGTGGCCGTTTGCCATCAAGGCTTCGCACAGTGCGCGCGTCGCCCACGGTGGCGTCGGGAAGTCGTCCAACGAGCGCTTCGGCTCGCTGCGCTGCTGCATGACGGCGGATGAGGTGTTCTGGCTCATGCCGCCGCCCCTTCCTGGTTTCGCCGCTCAAGCGCCTTCAGGTACGCGGCCTTGATCTCTTCAAACCGGGCGATGTCGTATTCCTTGGTGGTGATCTCGTTTTCGGGGCGTGGCTTCTTCGAGCCGTGGCCGTGGTCGTCGAGCCAGGTCATGGCGCTGGCGATGCGGCGATCGAGCCAAGCGATCATTTCGGCGGGGTCCGTCATGCTGCCTCCATCATCCGGACGGGACGATTAACGTGAGCGCAACTTAAAGGTGGCAGAACTGCCGAGACACGGCAGGCAGGAGATCGGCGATGTCTTGGGGGTTCGAGCGCGGGCGGATTTACAACCGCCGAAGCGATATTCACGCTCGGTTTGGCGGGCAGCAACAAGGTGGGATCATCACGCCGGCTCAGCACAATGTCGTTTTCATCATCACCGGTGAGGAAGGGCTCATCAACGGATACGCGGATCGCCAACGCGATGACGGCGTATTCGAATATTTTGGTGAGGGCCAACTTGGCGACATGGTGATGAAACGAGGAAACGGCAGGGTCGCTGCACATTCGGCGAATGGAACGAGCCTTCTGCTTTTCCGGAAATCTCAGTATGGCCTTCGCTTTGAAGACGAGTATGTTTGCGAAGGGCACCACATAGAGCGCGCACCTGACCAAGCAGGCGAAATGCGCAACGCGATTGTTTTCGAGCTCCGCCCCGTCTCGAGCATTGTCGAAGTTGTAGAGAGCCAGGCACCCGCGGATCTCAATCTCGCTGAGCTGCGTCTGCGGGCCTTCGCCGCGGCTAACCCCACACCCGGCAAAGTTCAATCCGTTTCCACGGTGTTTGAGCGCAGCCGAGACGTCCGCGACTACGTTGTCGCCCGAGCAAAGGGCCATTGTGAGGGTTGCAGCCAACCCGCTCCGTTTCTTCGCGCGAACGGAGTTCCCTATCTCGAGCCACACCACATTCGAAGGCTCAGCGATGGCGGTCCGGATGATCCGCGATTCGTAATCGCACTTTGCCCCAACTGTCACCGACGCGTGCACTCGGGAGCTGATGGCAAAACTTTCAACGGGAAACTTCTTCAGTGCATGAGCACCCTGGAAACCTGACGGCACAACATGTCTAGAGATACGAAGCCGCCATGTTTTTGGGATTGGTTGGGGCCATTCGTTCTGATGGCCGTTTTCATCGCCTATCTTTTCCTTTCCACACCGAGTGAGATCGTGTTGTGCCGAGGGGAGCAAAACTGCTTTAGGGAATGGCTGGGCGCCTTGAGCGGCTGGTTCGCGGGCGTTGCTGCGTTTGCAACAATAACCCTCCTGTGGCGGCAATTGTTGGCCCAGCAGCGGCAGACCGATTACTCCGTTGGCGATGCCGTCCCGTTCATGCAAATCCACGAACTCGCGCACCAATTGAATGGGTGCAAGATACGGGTGACTAACTGGAACAGATATGCGGTCGTGTTGGAGAGGGTGTCCTTGATCACGCCGTTCCCTGTCGAGTGGTGGCATGAACTCAAAGATGAAAACGGGAAGCGGGCTTATAGGATTGGCGAAAAAGGGATTCTCGGACCACGTCCGTGGATTGCTGGGTGGGAGGATCGAAACCAGGCGCCACCAAATCTCACGTTCGAACTGATTTTTATGATCGACGAAGATAAGCGAAGGGAACTCGGCATTATTAGCTTCGACCACGCCTGCGAGATCGAGCTTTTCGGATTTATCAACGGTCCGGTCCGCAAGCCCATCAGAATGTGTGTCAGCGCTCCGTTGCGTGAACTTGAGGCTTTTCTCGGCATCTAGGCTAATACTCGTCATTTTTCTTCCCTCAGTTCCGGGCAGATCCATTCCGCGAGCGACGAGCCGATACCGCGCAGCTTCTCAGCGATGATCAGCCGTTGCTTCAAGCTGAGCCAACGCACGAATACGGGCGGTTTTTTCGATGAAATCGGCATGGTCCCTCTTCGCTGCGCGCAGCAGTTCGCGTTCTTCCTTCGCGGCTTCCGCAGCCGCGTAGAGTTCCATCATCTGCCAGTGGCGAACGACGTCGGTTTCGTTGTTCCACCAGGCCTTGAGACGGCGTTCCGTCCATTGCTTCTTGGGTTCGCCTTTGTGCGGGAAGAGTTTTCGGAGGATTGCCGCAGCCTCGAAAAACATATCGCTGACACGGCCACCGCCGCCGATCGATTTAATGAGGTAATTTGCAGTCGCAATGTCGCTCATGTGCTCGCATTTTCCCTGCTTCTTCTCGTCCAGAATTCTGGATTTCTTTTCCAATTTTTCGGCCTCCGCATGTGCCATTGTCTCGTTGCTAGGAGACACTGCACATGAGCAGAAACCTTACTGACCAGTCCGAAGAGAGCCTGACCGCGCCAACGGTCGGCGCTCATTCGGAGGTCACAATCATTCAGTTCCGCAGAGCCAAACCGCCGCACGATTTTGGTTCTGCCGCCGGTGACGATGCCTCGTCGTCACCGGCCATTCCGTTGGGTTCCGCTGTTCAAGCCGTGGTCTTGCGTCTGGCGAACAAGCGGATCCGCTTGAGAGTTGAGAGCCCCAGCCGGGAGGAGGAAGACTGGGACTCTCGTTGATCGCGAGGGAGGAGGAGCCGCGATCAATCCTTTGCCCGGAAGCCGTTCCGGCGAAATTGCATCTCGCAGAAGAGGGCCACGCCGCCGAGCAACGGGAAGGCAAAAGCCATCAATGAGGCGAACAGGATCTGAACGGCGATCATGCTGCTCTCCTGAGATTTTCTTCGGCTTCGCGAAGGTTGCGACCGGACGCGGACTTCCCAGTCTCGGCGTCGATGACGATGACCGTGCCGTCTTCGGTGTAAGTGATGGAGCGATACCGCCGTGCCTTTGTCATGCCGCGACCTCATCAAACATCGGCCGCTCAACAGCCCTGTCTTCGAAGATGGAAAAGGCGGACGCAATTTCGCAGTCGGGCTTTCCGAGCCGGCGGGCGTTCTTGACGCCAGCAATGCTCCCTGCCCTGCGCAGCTGGACAGTCGTGTTCTTCCCGGTGAATTTCCGGCCGTTGCGCCGTCCGAACTCGTGCACGGCACTCACGCTTGCGCCGACGTTCATTGCGATGTGCTTGGCGCAGACGCCGCACTCAATGCCGCCGTCGATCTGGGCGAGCTTCTGATCCCTGGACGCGCGGGACCACCACGATGATTTCGAGCCAATCATGCCATTTCCTTTTCTGCAGCTTCCGTGAGCGAGAACGCGGCCATGATGTCGGCGGCGCGATGGGGAATTTCCTTCGCCAGCCGACTGGCGATTTGCCGTTCCTGGGTTGGCGTGAACTGGCGCGCCTCGCGCTGCCATGCGATCACATCGAGCAACACGTCGTTGCCGCTGTATTCCTCGACCGGGTAACGAATGCCGAGGGAGCGGGAGATGTTGTAACGGTTCCAGCCATCGACGATCACATCACCCATGCGGATGATGGGTTTGCTCACCCCGATGCCGATGATGCTGAATTCCAGTCGGCCGTACTCGCTCTTGGTCAGTTCCGGAAAGCAGGAGGCGTAGGGCAGCGACTTCATCGGCCTGGGCGGTGTCGCCTCATAGCCGAGGCAGTCGCCGGCCTGATCACGAAGGGAGGCGGCAGTGCCGACCTCCCTGCCCTCAGCACGCATGTCTGCCGAGTGAGTTTGTGCCGTGTCCGGCGAATTGGTTGCCCGTTCAGCCTCCGGGCCAGAGGGTTCGATCGAAAATGGCCCCTCGGGACCTGCGCGCTCTGCGCTGCTCTCTACATCTTCGCCTCCTTCGTTCGTTGCGATCTCGGTGATTTCGCCCGTAATCGGGTCGATATGCTCGGACGGCGACGGTTCAACGCCATCGGCGTTCGCCAGTCGGGCCTTGCCCTTCACTGCAGCGATTGCGCCGCCGTCCGGTTCCTGGCGCTCTTCGCGCTCAATCATGATGTCGACTGCGGTCAGCAACGCCGCCCTGCCCGATTGCGTCTGCATAGCGGTGGCGACCGAGGCAACGAGCTTGGGGCTCGTCTCCGGCTCGGGCTCGTCGAACAGATCGGTCTGGATCATGCCGAGCGCCTGCAGATACGTGTCGAGGATAGCTTCCTGCTCGGCGCGCTCGTCGGCGTCCTGCTTGCGGATCGAAATGACTTTCCGCAGGATCTTGGCATCGAAGCCGATCGCTTTGGCTTCGCCGTAGACGTCCTTGATGTCGTCGGCGATGGTCTTCTTTTCGGCTTCGAGTCGCTCGATGCGCTCGATGAAAGAGCGGAGCTGGTCGCGGGCTACGATGTGGGCGCTCATTGGGCAATCTCCGAAAGTGCCGCACGCTGCCTTGCCAACCAATCCAGGTTGACGCCCTTAATCGACCGCCGCTTGCATGCGGCGATCACGCGTGGCCAATGCTCAGGGGCAATGCTGCCGCGCCGCCGCATCTGCCGAGCGGCCTCATATCCGCAGCCCACATCGGAAGAGAACTCCGCGATGGTGGGCCAGAGATCGATAAGGGCGGGAATGGAGTGAGGTGTTGTGCTCATTTGCTCAACGTACAAAACGTACGACACAAAATCAAGCCTAAATCGTACACCTTGGACGATGAATTTCGGCCATAACGTACGAATGACAACGCCGAAGGATCGATTGAAGCAAGCTAGGGCTGCGGCAGGGTTTGAAACCCCCACCGATGCAGCTAACGCTTTCCCGCGCGACATCAACAAAAACACACTGATCAGCAATGAGAACGGTAACCGGGACATCTCGCGGAAAGCTGCCGAGAAGTACGCGAAGCTCTTCGGTGTCGACGCAGGCTGGCTGCTCTATGGAACCGAGGGAGCTTCCCAAACAGCGGACATCGACGTCCCGCTCCTATCACTCGTGAGCGCCGGCAATCTCCGTTCGCAACCGAGCGTAAGCGAGCACGACATTATCCGCCGCATTAAGGTTGGCGAACTGCCGAAGGGTGACTGGATCGCGCTTCAGGTAGATGGGGATTCAATGGACCGCGTGGCCCCTGACGGCGCCATCATCCTGGTCGACCGATCAGATGATCGACTTATCGATGGGCGGTTCTACATTTTCTCGCTGGGAGGCGGCGAAGCTACCTTTAAGCGTTACCGGCGCAGCCCCGAGCGCCTGCAGCCTTTCTCAACCAATCCCGACCATATGGCCGTTCCAGCAACCCATGACGACATCTACGTGTTCGGCCGTGTTAAGCGGGTCATTCACGACATCTGAGCTTCAATCCTCGATGTCGATAACATCGTGAACATGGGTAACGGCGTAGGCTACCGGCTTTCCGTTAATGCTCTTGATGTTCACGTCGACGACAAAAGCCTTCTTAAATACGTTTTCGTCAGCCTCCCGGATCTCGTGCTTAAGCCGTTGCTCGGCCATATCGGAAGCGTAGGTTAAGCTCAGTGACTTATCCGAAATCTCTTCAATCTTTACCTTTTCGCCAGACGGCTTACCGACAGTGGCATTATTGATATCACTCCGGGTGAAGACCATGAGAACGCGCTCTTTGTCAGCCCGCTCCACTTTATCGAGCTCGCGCTTTTGATGCTCGATCGTCAACTGCGCAGATCGCGCCTCCTTGGTCGAAAAGATAAAGCTGGCTCTGATTTTTTTCTTGCCGTCTTCGAACGTACTCGCCTCCAGCTTCGAGCTGGCATCTGGATCGCGCGCAATGGCCGATACGGCGTCCGACCAATCCTTGAGTTCCGACTTGGATGCGACCGGCTGCTTGTCGCCGCCTTTAATCAAGCTTGTTAGCCGAGAGCCCCAGCGGCGGACAAAATCCTCTACGATCATAACGTGGTCGACTGAAGCCAAAAACGGCGCAGCAACAGCCATTTGCGGGAACATCTCTACGATTGTTGACCCAGATCTCACTTCGCGGACATAAAATGTCGCATCGCTTTGCAGATCGGGATGCTCAAGCTTCACAAATCGCTCGAACTCGTTGCCGAGCGATGTGAATTGTCCAACAAAATCGGAAAGCTCAACGGGCTGCTGAGTATCGATCGTCAACGTAAGGTAAACTGGACTCTCTATCATAAGTTGAGAGTATGGTTTGTTCATTGACAATCACCTAACGCCGCTCATTGGCGACCCATCAAGTGCAGCATTGCTATGCTGCTAGCCCTTGGGTGGTTTTGGGATCGAAGCGCTCGCAGGCGTCGCGGATTTCTCGCATCAGCATCGCATCCGGATACTCGCACATTACGCCACCATCATCGCCGATCGCTCCCATCATCGGAATGATTTGGAATGCGTCGTCGTCGAACGGATAGACCGGTTGCAGCGAGAAAACACGTCCTGGGAATTCGCAGGCAAGATAAGCCTTGAAGCGCTCAGCACAGTTCACGATCGTCTCGATCTTGTGCTCAGGCGGGACAATGACGAATTCGTTGACTGCTCGGGCGCTCATCTCAATACCTCGCTACAAATGAGAACATAGCAGGAACAAAACACAAGCCTAGCGCGAAGTCGAGTCGGTATTTGCTGACCCCTGCCCTTTCCCAAAATCACGCGCAACTTTGCCGGCCGTTCTCGCACAATCGTACATCTCGTCATCGCGTCGTACATTTTGTACTTGACCCACTATCGTACATAACGTACGTTAAATTATCAGCAAGGCGCTGACGAGAGGACGAAGCGATGATCAGCAAATCGGCAGTGATGAAGGAAGCCTGGGTTCAGTACCGGCTTGCGCTCGCCGAGAACGCAAAGCGCTTCACCCCCTACGAGAATTGCACCTTTGGCGAATGCCTGCGGCTGACGTGGCAGGCAATGAAGCGCGCTGCGAAGCGTTCGGCCCCGGTTGTTCCGGCTGCGAACGTGGAGCGCGTCACCCGCCTTCGTCAGGAAATCGAGAACCTGAATTACCGGCCGTTCCGCATGCCGATCTCGGCAGAACGCGCGGCTCTGGAAGCAGAGATCAACAGGCTGTCGGCCTGATCTTCGAGGGAAAACCATGCTTACCACCTCCAATCTCCGCACAATCATCGCCCAACTCTGCTTCGTCGAGCGCGAGGACATCGAGAAGGGCGGCCCGATCAGCGACAAGCGCTGGCGCGACTGGCAAGCCGACCCGCACGGCATGTTCATGAAGCTGAACGACGACCAGCAGGACGCCGTCACCAAGACCGTGAACCAGCGCCTTTCCATCGGCCACAACAGCCGTCGCGAGTTCGCGCCTTCAGCAGGAGCCGCGCTGTGACCGTCCGCAAACTCTTTTGCTGCGGCTGCGGCGCCGACGTCCAAGCTCGTCTTACCGATGGCAAAGAGGTCTACCCACACCGGGCTGACCTTGGCGCGCTCCCTTTCTGGAAGTGCGACGCCTGCAAGAATTTCGTCGGGTGCCACCACAAGACGAGCGATCGGACCAAGCCGCTCGGCTGCATCCCGACACCCGCAATCAAGGCCGCCCGCCAGGACATTCACAAGGTCATCGACCCGCTCTGGAAGTCCGGCCGTGTCGGCCGCCGCGAACTCTACGGCATGATCGCCCACCTCACCGGCGTGAAGGAATACCACACCGCCGAGATCCGGACCGTCGAGCAGGCGCGCGAAGTGCATCGCGTCGCTCGGGAGTTGGAGGCGACGCTTTGACCCGCCCCATCTCCTACGCGTGCGAGCCCGCCGCTCGGTACTGCGAATGTGGCCATTGCCAGCTTCCGCCGGCGCGCAACATCGATCTGGACGCGCTGACCGAGTTTAACCGCGCCGCCTACTCCACCGCCATGTTCCTGATCCTGCTTTCGGCCGTCCTCGCCTTCGTGGCGATCGGCACCTGGAACACGGAACGGGCCCACCGTGAAATCGTCGAAGCCAGGAGCGTCTGATATGAACGCCATTGCAAAGCATGAAATCGAAATGCAGGCCGACACCCGGCACGTCCCTGCCAATGACGCGCCCATGGTCGCCATGATCGAGCGCATCGCCATGGACCCTACCATCCCGATCGACCGGCTCGAACAGATGCTGGCGATGAAAGAGCGGATGGAAGACCGCAACCGGGAAATGGCCCGCGAAGACCGAGAGTATGAGGCAAAGACCGCCTATTTCTCCGCAATGTCGGCCTGCCAGAAAGAGCTTCCGGTCGTTGTGAAGAACAAGCGCAACAGCCACACCAATTCGAATTATGCCGACCTGGCCGCGATCGAAGATCAGGCCATGCCGATCATCTACGCGCACGGCTTCGGCGTCTCGTTCCAGCCCGACGGCTATAACGACCTGGGCGAACTGCTGATCAAATGGGAGATTTCGCATGCTGGCGGGTACGTCCGCAACGGCGTCGGCGCAATCCCGGTTGATGGTGCTGGCGCCAAGGGTGGCGTGAACAAGACTGGCACGCAGGCCTTCGGCAGCACTGCCACCTATGGCCGCCGCTACCTGCTCTGCATGCTCTTCAACATCAGCACCGGCGATGACAACGACGGGAACCGCACCAAGGGACCGGCCGGCCCGTTGAGCGAAGAGCAGGCCACGCAGCTGCGCGAGAAGATCGACGCCGCAGGCGCCGACATCGAGCGGTTCTGCAAGCGTTGGCACATCGAAGCGATCCCAGAAATGCCGGCTGCCAAATTCGACGAGGCAATGGCTTCGCTCGACCGGTTCGCCCAGCAGAAGCGCCAGCGCCAGAACGAGGAGCAGAACAATGGATGAGACCACTCAGGGCACAGCAGAATGGCACGCAATGCGGCTGGGTAAGGTGACCGCCTCGCGTGTCGCCGACGTCATCGCCAAGACAAAGACCGGCGTCTCTGCCTCGCGCGCGAAGTATGCGGGCGAGTTGATCGCCGAGCGCCTCACCGGCTCGCCGGCAGAGCGTTACAGCAATGCTGCCATGTCGTGGGGCACCGAGCAGGAGCCGGAAGCGCGCAAGACCTACGAGTTCTACCGCGACACGGACGTTGTCCAGGTCGCGTTCGTCGCTCACCCGGTGATCGGCGACAGCGGAGCGTCACCCGACGGCCTGGTCGACGTTGACGGGCTTCTCGAAATCAAATGCCCGGAAACCCACACCCACATCGAAACGCTCCTCACCAAGGAAGTGCCGCCGAAGTACGTCACGCAGATGATGTGGCAAATGGCCTGCACGGGCCGGAAGTGGTGCGACTTCGTTTCATACGATCCCCGCCTGCCGGAATCGATGCGGTTTTTCTGCCAGCGTGTCCACCGCGACGACGCGCTGATTGCATCGCTCGAGAAGGAGGTCGTCGTCTTCCTCAACGAGATCCGCGGCAAGGTGGTCGAGCTTCGCCGGCTCTATGAGCAGCCGGAAGCTGATGCACCGGCAGAACTGCTTATGGCTGGCTGACCATGGCGAAGAAGGAGAAGCCCCCACACATCGAAGCCGTGATGACGCCCCGCGGTCTCCGCGCGCACACGGCCGACGATGCCGAGAAGATGGCCGGCATTCCACAAGGCAAGGTTTTCGAGCTCGTCCCGGTATCGCAGCGCTCGAACAAGCAGTTGCGCACCTACTGGAAAGCGCTCGGCCTGGTCGTCAAAGTCACCGGCAAGTGGGCTTCTCCTGAAAACCTTCACCGCGACATCAAAATGACGCTCGGCTACCGGGAACAGACCATCAACCTCCGGACCGGCGAAATCACCCTCGTTCCCGACAGCATCGCCCTCGACCGCATGCCTCATGAGGAGTTCTGCACCTTCATGAACCAGGCGATGGCACTGATTGCCGAGCATGTCGGCTTTGATCCTCTCGCATTCCTTCAGGAGGCAGCGTGACCAACAATCCGCGCGTGAACCGCTATCTCAAAGACAAGGCCATGGATCACATCGACCACGCTCTTGGCCGCCCCGTCGACCCGATGGGCGAGACGTACCGGAACCATTTTGCGACCGGCGCGAACGGCCAGGTCGCCAAGATGTTCGCCGCGTCCCCGAATCGGTCGAAGGCTGGGCAGCGCGACGACATGGCATACTTCGCCGTGACGGACATCGGTCGCAAGGCTCTTTCCGCCCACCTCAAGCAGATCGGCGACAAGCACCGGCTATTCGACGTTACCTACCAGGGGCAAACGCAAGCGGTTGTCGCGGAGTCTGCATCGAAGGCTAAGTATAGCCTTTGGCTGGATATCTCGGATTGCTTCTGTGATCTGACCTTCGCGAAGTTCACTCGTGCTGCGTCGGTCCGCCTCACCCAGAAGGCGGTGGCAGTATGACCGATCGCCCTATCCTTTTCTCAGCCCCGATGGTGCGCGCGCTGCTTGACGGCCGCAAGACCCAGACCCGCCGGCTGATCAACTTCCCCGGCGCTGAAAAGGTCATGGACTTCGTGAAGGTAGCGACCGACGACGAGGGCCGCCCGGTCTACGAGATGAAGGACGCCGCCGGCCAGTTCCTTACGCGGCCGGCAGGCAAAGGTCTCGTCGACTATCACTTTTCACCCCGCATCGGCATTGGCGATAGGCTCTGGGTCCGCGAGACATGGCAGGGGTTGTCGGTCGGCGACTACCTGCCCACCAAGAGCAGCCAATGCGAGGTTCGATACGCGGCCACCGATCCTTGTGCTGATCTAGACGCGGAAGCGCGCGGATACCCTTGGCGCCCGTCGATATTCATGCCCCGTTGGGCTTCTCGCCTGACGCTGATTGTCACCGACGTTCGCGTTGAGCGGCTGCAGGACATCAGCGAAAAGGACGCGCGCGCCGAGGGTGTGGACGTTGCCAGCGCGGATCCGAAGTGGCCCGGCTACCGCGACTACGGCAACGACGCTGTCATGAACCCGGCGGCCAAGGGCAGCTATCGCACGCTCTGGGACAGCATTAACGGTGCTGGTGCCTGGGCAGTGAACCCTTGGGTTGCGGCCTATACCTTCCTCGTCATCAAGCAGAACATCGACCAAATCGAAAAGGTGGCCGCATGATCGCTCGCGTCTTCATCATCATCGCCGGCCCGCCGGTCCTGGTTGTCGCGTTTATCTCCGAAGTGATCATCGGCTTTCGGTCTGCCTTTCATGCTGTCGGCATCGAGCTCGCCTGCATGAAACGCGATTGGAAAGCCGGGGAACTAACCCCGGAAAAGGATATCGATTGATGGCCTTCCGTATAGCCTCGTCCTGCCGCCCAGATCCTACGCCCGCGCGCAGGCCGGCGAAGAAGCCCGCCTATCTAGCGTTCCTTCACAGCCTGCCGTGCGCGGTCTCCGGCGTCTACGGTGTCCAGGCGGCCCATGTCTCTTACGCGAGCGCCTGGCACGGCGCCTACGGCCGCGGGAAAGGGACCAAGGTTCCTGACCGCTTCGCCCTTCCCCTGTCGCTCGCGGAACACGACCTGCAACATTCCGGCAAGCTGGGCTCTGAGCGCGACTATTGGTCGTCGAAGGGCATCGACCCGCACGAGCTCGCAAACGCGCTCTGGGGCGTCTTCTGCGACTACGAAGAGGCCGAGGCGATCGTTAGATGCACCGCCATTATCAATCAGCGCCTGGCGTCGGTTGGTGCGCTTCGATCGAGGGATGAGGCATGACCGAGGAACCTATTCATCATCCTCAATCAACCACTGCTTCCATGCGCCCAGGGTCGGGAACACCTCAGTCGATGGCCAGTTCGGAGAAGGTTCGTAGTTCCAAGTTAGATGCACTTGTGCAAACGACCGATCAGGGACCCGAAACAAGAAGTCGTCACGACCTTTCCTTCGCGCCACTGCCTGCACTTGAACCCCGTAGAGCACATGCGCCTCGCAAAGCTCCCGCCTCAGCTCGCCTTCGAACAGGGTTGCACTCTCGCTTGAAAGGAGGAGCCAATCGGCCGGCAAATCGTTCTTCATGCTCTACAACTAGCCGTACCGCGCCGTGGAAGGCAATTGAACGTTTCCGTTCGCAGTCGCTTCAAATTGCCGGCGAGGCCATAAGCCGATGACTTTGCCATATTCCAACAGCACTTCCGGCCGCTCGGCCATGGACGATATTCGGAAGACCATTCAGGCCTTCGGCTGCTCGAAGTTCGCGCCGATGGAGGATTTCGTCGCCGGCAAGGTCATCATCCAATTCGAATATCGCGGCCGAATGGTGCAGGTAGAGGCGAGCGCCAAGGGCTACGCCGCCGCCTGGCTGCGCGCCAATCCCTACACAAACCGGATGCGCAAGACGAAGATTGAATACGAGCGCGCTGCTCTTGAGAAAGGGCAGATCGCCGTCTGGTCGATCCTGCGCGACTGGATCAAGGGTCAGTTAACCGCGATCGAAACCGGGATCCTGTCGTTCGAAGCCGCGTTTCTCGGGCAGATCCTGT
Source organism: Hyphomicrobiales bacterium (assembly GCA_900469625.1). Classification (GTDB taxonomy): domain Bacteria; phylum Pseudomonadota; class Alphaproteobacteria; order Rhizobiales; family Rhizobiaceae; genus Ensifer. The sequence goes on along the minus strand of UBXV01000041.1, from coordinate 118,527 downwards.
TGCCGACCGGAGAGACGGTGATCGAACGCGTCACGTCGCAAGGGCTTCTCGCGGCGCCGAAGGAGGAACAGCCATGACGGCCCCCATGCTACTCGATAGCGAGCAAGCTGCCGAACTCCTCAACGTATCGACCCGCACCTTGCGCGAATTTGTAAAGGCTGGCGATATAGCTTACGTGCCGCTCGGCGCCGGCCGGTCGAAGCCGCGCCTTGGCTTCCACCTCGACGATATCAACGACTTCATAAAAAGCCGGAGATCCCGCGCGTGTCCGTCTACAAGCCAAAAAACAGCCCGTACTACCACTACGACTTCCAAGTCGCCGGTGTACGATATTATGGCTCTGCGGAAACAGCGAACCGAAGAGAAGCTGAAGCACGGGAAAAGGTAGAGAAGGAACAGGCCAAAGCTGCCGCAAAGGCGGCCAAGGCCACATCGGGTGACGGCCCCCTCACCCTTGCAGTCGCCACCGCCCGGTATTGGGCCGAAGTCGGCGAGCACCACGCCAACAGCGAAACCACCTGGACTGACATCAACCGCCTCGTCGACTATTTCGGGCCGACCAAGCTGCTGTCGTCGATCGGCGACGACGAGGTCGCGAAGTTGGTGCAGTGGCGTCGTTCGCAAACAGCATGGGGCAAGGAGAAGACGAAGGACGGCGAGCCTATGCGCCTTGTGTCCGCCGCGACCGTGAACCGATCCACCACCCTCGTCCTGAAGAAGATTTTCACCCGGGCAAAGCGCACCTGGCGCTATGACTTCCCGCTCGAGCCGAATTGGCGAGACCATTGGCTCAAAGAGCCGACCGAGCGCGTCCGCGAACTGAAGCAGACAGAAAGCTCGTCGCTCTACCTCGCGACCAGATCAGACTATCAGGATGTTTTCGATTTCGTGCGCGCCACCGGCTTGCGGCTGCAGGAGTGCATTCTGAAATGGTCGGAGGTGGACTGGCAGACAGGGTGGATCACGAAGCTCGGCAAGAACGATCGCCCGGTACGAACGGCGATCACAAGCGAGGTCCGCGATATCCTCTTGCCTCTACGCGGTCACCACCCTGAGTATGTATTCACCTATCAGGCGGCGAGGTCACGAACGGGCAAGGCAGCCTATAAGGGGGATGGCGAGGGCCGGAAAAAAGGCGACCGCTACCCGATCACCTACAGCGGTCTCAAGACCCAATGGAAGCGCACGCGGGCGAAAGCCGGCGTCGAAGATTTCCGATTCCATGACTTCCGGCATGACCTGGCGACCAAATTATTGCGCCAGACCGGCAACCTGAAAACTGTGCAAAAAGCTCTGAGCCATCGGGATATCAAGACGACGACCCGCTATGCGCACGTCCTCGACGAGGAGGTTGCAGGCGCGCTCGAATCGCTTTCGAAGAAGCGGAAGGCACAAAGGAGGAACAAGTGACCGGGATTCTTCGGGACTTTTTCGGGACTATCTGCGCCGAACTGCGCACTTTGAGCGTCTTTTGTTCCGGTTTAACGCTTGGGGGTGCAATGCCTCAGAAACCTAAGCCATTGCATTCAAAGGGATTTTTGGTCGGAGCGGCGGGATTCGAACCCACGACCCCTTGACCCCCAGTCAAGTGCGCTACCGGGCTGCGCTACGCTCCGGACCGAGGAAATCCCTATATAACCAACGCTTAGAGCGCAAGCGGGAAATTCGAGCTCGGCACGAAAAAGGAACAAACGGCGTGGATAAGCACTGCGTGACGCGGCAGATGCAAGGCGGGTATGAAACTTGCCGCTCGATCAGAGGTTACGGATCTGGTGAATGGCTCTGCTACGCCTAACCGCGTGACATCTCTCCCGGTTCCCCCACCACTACGCCCGCAATGGCATTCACAAGGGTTGCATGGGCGCTACAATTGAAACCTGAGCAGCTTGCGGAAAGAGTGAGCCAGGCGATAGAACCTCTTCTCCCACCGTGACTTGAGGCGGTCGTTAGCCCAAGGGGTCGCCCGGCGGTATGTCAAATATTGCTTCTGCGCCGGGTGCTTGCACCGGACGGAATTAGGCTTGTCGTGCGTAAAGTGGAAAACAGCCGGCTCGTCGGAAAAAGAACCGGTGCCCACGTTCCAGCGACCGTCGATGGGCATGAAATCCCCCGCCAGTGCGATATTCAGCGCGTCCTGATCAAAAAACCTGAGCGGTCGCGTTTCGTCACTCGCGATTTCAAGACAGGCGCGGGTCAGGTCCCGGGCATTCCATTCCTTGACATCAATCAGCAAGACGCCGGAATTCAACGTTTTCACCGTGCCGGGAAGGTTCAGCCGCCGGCTATCCGTTTCGGACATGCCGCCAACGGCAGCAACGGGCAAGCCACCCATATCGGTCGCCAGCAGCGGCAGCAGGCTATCCACAACAATCGTATCCGCATCCAGGTAGAGGATCTGTTCTACATTCGGCGACACCAACTGAGGCAAGAGGAGCCTGCCGTAGATTGCCCTGCTCCAATTGCTGTTCGTTTTCAGGCCCTTGATACTGCGTAGAGTTGCATCGTTCAGATCCAGGAACTGCACCGCGCGCGATCCGCTGCACTGCCGCAGACGCGATTTGTCTCTGACCGAAAGGCCGTCGCACAGCACCACTATGTCTGCACGGTCCGCATCGCCATTCTGGATCAGAGTGTGCAGCATGACGCCGGCAAACTCGACAAATCGGCGGTCTATGACCGTGGCAACAACAATTTTGGCGGCGTCAAAGGCAGAGTTCGCGAACGCGAGTGACATCGTGGTTCCATCGGGGCGCGGTAACGCCTTACCGGTATCCTATTCATAAGCACGATGCAACAAATATCCACCCTAGGTTGAGTTTAAGCGGAGCCCGGAGTCCAGACTATCTGCGCAAACGAAGTATTTGGAGAGAGCTTTACCGAAAGAACCGGAAGTCCATCGCAGTGGCGCCGAGAGCATCCATAACGATGAAGACATTTGCGACCGCACCGTTCGCATCGCAGTCGCGGGAGCGACACCATACCCCCATAAAGAAGGCTTGGCGCCGCTATCGTGCCTGATCGAGCAACCGCTTGCATTCCAGCAGGTCGTAGAGTGCCTCCTGAAGCAGAGCCCGATCCTCCTTGCCGACGGAGGAGGATTTGCCGAGCGAGATCTCCGGCACATCGTCGTTGCCGCCGCCGAACGAGAAAAAGCGCCGGCTGGCAGGTGCCTTGGCGCGGCCGACAATCTGATCCTCGTCTGACAGCCCCGCCTTCGGCGGTGGCGGCTCCTCATTGCTGGAGGCGGCCAGTGCTTCGACTGTCGCCAGGTCACCGCTCGCAATCGCCGCCACGAACTTGTTGCCGTTGGTCTTGAGCAGCTTCTGCACGCCCTTGATCGTATAGCCGTGATCATAAAGGAGATGGCGGATGCCCTTCAGCAGATCGACATCCTCAGGGCGATAGTAGCGCCGCCCCCCGCCGCGCTTCATCGGCTTGATCTGCTGGAAGCGTGTTTCCCAGAAACGCAGCACGTGCTGCGGCAGATCGAGATCGTCGGCGACCTCGCTGATGGTGCGAAAAGCGTCGGGGCTTTTTTCCATGTCGTTCCCATTCCATATCACGCGACTCAAGGTGAGCCTCAGCCGCAATGAACCGATACGCACGATGATCGCACGAATCGGCTCCATTTCAACGGCTTATGGATGGGTTTTCAACCACATTGTGGTTGTCGACCTCCGCTTACGACACGGGAGAGGCCGGCTTCTGCTTGGCCTTGCGGCTCAGATGCGATTTCAGCACCCGCTGCTTCAAGACGTTGGACGCCTTGAAGGTCATGACCCGGCGTGGAGAAATCGGGACTTCCTCGCCGGTTTTCGGGTTGCGACCAATGCGCTCGTTCTTGTCACGAACCTGAAATGTCGCGAAGGAGGACAGTTTCACGCTCTCGCCACGCACGATAGCGTTGCATATTTCGTCAATGACGGTTTCCACCAGCTCGGCAGACTCTGTGCGCGACAGACCCACCTTGCGAAAAACCGACTCAGCCAAGTCTGCCCGTGTTACTGTTTTTCCGCTCATCTTCCCCCACCGATGTCTGGCACGCCGATCAGCGATCGAAGACTATTGCCCTTGTCAATTCCGGTCAAGCGCCTGCGTTGCTTCAGCATTTTTTACCAGCGTATCAGAACGGAGCCCCAAGTGAAGCCACCCCCCATGGCTTCGAGCAGAACAAGATCGCCCTTTTTGATCCGGCCATCGGCAGCGGCGGCGTTCAGAGCCAGCGGGATGGACGCCGCTGAGGTATTGCCATGGAGATCGACGGTGACCACAACCTTGTCGAGCGGGATACCGAGCTTCTTGGCGGAACCGTCGATGATGCGGCGGTTGGCCTGGTGCGGCACCAGCCAGTCGATGTCCTCAGCCGTCGTTCCAGTTGCCTCGAAGGCAGCCTCGATCACGTCGGTGATCATGCCGACGGCGTGCTTGAAGACCTCTCGGCCTTCCATCCTCAGGTGACCGACAGTACCCGTCGTCGACGGTCCGCCATCGACGTAGAGCTTTTCACGGTGGGCGCCGTCGGAACGCAGCTTGGCAGTCAGGATGCCGCGATCGGCGATGCTGCCCTCGCCCGCCTGTGCCTCCAGGATGATAGCTCCGGCGCCATCGCCGAAGAGCACGCAGGTCGTACGATCGGACCAGTCGAGAATACGCGAAAACGTTTCGGCACCGATCACCAGCACCCGCCTGGCCAGCCCACCCCTGATATAGGCGTCTGCCGTCGTCACGGCATAGATGAAGCCGGAACAGACGGCCTGCACGTCGAAGGCTGCGCCGTGGTGCATGCCGAGGCGGTTCTGGATGTTGACGGCGGTCGCCGGGAACGTGTTGTCGGGCGTCGATGTCGCGAGAATGATCAGGTCGATATCGGCGGCCGTCAGGCCGGCATTGTCGAGTGCTGCGCGCGCTGCGGCTTCACCCAGCGATGCCGTGGTCTCGCCTTCGCCGGCGATATAGCGTTGACGGATGCCGGTGCGCTGCACGATCCACTCGTCTGACGTATCGACCTTGGATTCCAGCTCCTGATTGGTGACAACGCGCTTCGGCAACGCTGCGCCGAAACCGCGAACGACGGAACGGATCATGTTATTCAAACCTCATCATTCATGCCGGCGGGAAGCGCGCCCGGCGTTTCCGCACCGTGGTACTTCGCCAGATCGATCTCGATCTTCGCCTTCAGGCCATTTTTCACCATGTCGTAGCCGACGTCGATCGCGGCGGCAAAGCCTTCGGCATCCGCCCCACCATGGCTCTTGATCACGACGCCATTGAGGCCGAGAAAGACGCCGCCATTGACCTTGCGCGGATCCATCTTCTCGCGCAGGCGATCGAAAGCGCCCTTAGCGAGAATGTAGCCGATCTTGGCCATCAGCGTTCGCGACATGGCGGCACGCAGATACTCACCGATCTGGCGCGCGGTTCCCTCGGCCGCCTTGAGTGCGATGTTCCCCGAAAAGCCCTCAGTGACGACCACGTCGACGGTGCCGCGGCCGATATCGTCCCCTTCGACGAAACCGTAGTAATCGAAGCCTTCGATGTTGGCGTCACGAATGAGGCGGCCGGCTTCCTTGACTTCTTCCTGGCCCTTGATTTCCTCGACGCCGACATTGAGCAGGCCGACCGTCGGACGTTCGATCTCGAACAGGGCCCGCGCCATGGCGCCGCCCATCAAGGCAAAATCCATGAGTTGCTGCGCATCGGCGCCGATGGTCGCGCCGACGTCGAGAACGATGCTTTCGCCCTTCAATGTCGGCCAGATCGCAGCGATTGCCGGGCGCTGGATGCCTTGCATCGTGCGCAGGCAGAAAACCGACATCGCCATCAGGGCGCCGGTATTGCCGGCCGACACGACGACATCCGCCTCGCCGGCGTTGATGGCGTCGATCGCCCGCCACATGCTCGATTTACCGCGACCGCGCCGAAGCGCCTGGCTCGGCTTTTCGTCCATGCCGACGGCGATCTCGCAGTCGTGGAACGTGCTGTTTGCCTTCAGCTTCGGGTGCTTGGCCAGGATGTCGGCGCACTGCGCTTCCATTCCGAACAGGACAAACCGTATGTCCGGATGACGTTCAAGCGCCCTTGCGGCGCCCGGGATGACGACTTCAGGACCATGGTCGCCGCCCATCACGTCAAGAGAAATTCTGACCACGCGTGTCTTATCCTTGTTTTCCTGCCACACAACACGTGCTGTCGTGGCGCGCATACTCGAACGCAACGACGATACATATTGCTTCTGACGCTTGAGCCAGGCACGCGGCAGAACGCTGCGGCGGCTCTTTTGGCCGGAGTCGGGCCAAAATACTGCTTTTCGCCCGCGTGACAACCGAATTGTCAGGGGCTGGCCGCCTCAGTCCTTTTTCCAGTCCTTGAGTGCCGCAAACGGGTTGGGCTTCTCGTCGTCAGCTTCCGTGCTCTCGATGCGTGCTCCGAACGTGACGCCCGGTTTGCGCGGATAGGGCTCGATTGCCAGCGCGACATGCTCGCTGACGACGACACCGGCATCGATGGTGTCGCCAGTAAAGGTGTCGGGGATATCCGGGCCGTCGGGGCTCAGGATCATTTCGCCGCCATCGTTGCTTGCCTGGCGCGCGAGCCTCGAGCCTTCCGGCACGAAAATCGCTTCGATCGGTTCACGAATATCCGCCTCGACGGGCTCGAGCGTCACGACACAGGACTGGATGATGCGGGCAGTCACCTCGCCCTTGATCTTCACGCCATCCTTCTTCCAGCGCGCGATCTGCAGATCGGCCGAAAGCGAAAGGACGTCGCGCACCTCCCAGAGTTCGGCGAGCGCCCGGCGTTCGCTCTCATTTGCAGAGAGGCGCACGGTCACGGCATTGGCCGAGATGTGCCCAACCTTCACCAGGTATGAAAATGCCGGTCGGCTATCGTCTTTCATGATCAGGTCCTTCCTCGCGCGGGCGCCGCTTGCAGGGCGCGCCAGTCGCGGATAGTGCCGCACCGGTTTCACCGGCACGGCATCGATGGCGGTCTCTTACTCCCCGGCGGCAGGGATACGCAACTGCCCGGTTTCGACGCGCTCTTCGGGCTCGGCCACCAGTCGTTCCTCCACGCGCAGAAGATAGGACGCAAGACCGTCCATCGCGGGATCGCCCTCCTCGCCCTTGGGATAGAAGTTCCGCTTCAGCGCCGCCGCAAGCGTGGCCGCGTCACGGCCCTCGAGCGCGGCGGCATAGGATTCGAGCCGGCCGTAGAACATGCTGGCCAGCTTCTTCATCTTCTTCGGCACGCCGGCATCGCCGACGCCAAGTTCGCGGATCGAATGGTCGACATCCTCGAAGAAGGCGTCAACGATTTCCTGCGCGACCTCCTGGCCGGTGCGCGCCGATCCGCGCGTGCGCCGGAAATAGAGGATCAGAATTGCCGAGAGCATCTCGAAACGCCCCATCACCGTGTCGGGCACGTCGAGGTCGGTATAGAGATGCGGCTGACGCGCCGCTGTGGTCAACAATGCATATTGCCGTTCGACAATCGCAATATTGCCGCTTTTTCTTTTGAACAGTCCAAAAATCATCACAAAGCCCAGCTTTGGCTTTCTCGAAATGCGCGCAAGCGCCCATGACGGTTGTTGCATGATAGCCGAAGCTGGTTTACCGAAGCATGCACGAATTGCAATGGCGGATCTGCCATCGTTACTCCAAAGGGAGCTGTCGTTGACGAAGCGGTTTTTCAGAACAAATTTGAAGGTCCTTGGCCGAGCTGCGGCCGTAGCGACCGTTAGCACCATTGCTCTTTCCGCCTGCCAATCCGCCAATGTCGGTGAAGTTCTCCATCAGGGCTATGTGGTTGATCAGGAAACACTAAATCTCGTTCCGGTTGGCTCAAGCCGCGAGCAGGTCCTGCTTTCGCTCGGCACGCCGTCGACGACTGCAACCTTCGACAACGAGGTGTTCTATTACATCTCCCAGACCCGCAAACGTCCCGTGGCGTTCATGAAGCCGCAGCTCGTCGACCAGTCGGTCCTTGCCGTCTATTTCGACAAGGAAGGCACTGTCAGCCAGCTCGCGCACTACACGCTCAAGGACGGCAAGGTCTTCGACATGCTGACCCGCACGACCCCGACGGGTGGCAAGGAAACGAGCTTCCTCGGCCAGCTTCTGACCGGTCCGGGCGCCGGCAAGGGTGCCGCACAGAACCTCTTCAAGAACTTCGGCAACTAAGCCGAAACCCAAGCACAACAAAAAGCCCGCGGAACATTACGTTCCGCGGGCTTTTTCGTTTCAGTCGACCGTCAAGCAAGAACGGCGAGCAGCAGCAATGCGACGATATTGGTGATCTTGATCGCGGGGTTCACCGCGGGACCCGCCGTATCCTTGTAGGGATCGCCGACGGTATCACCGGTAACCGATGCCTTGTGTGCTTCGGAGCCCTTGAGGTGCCGGGTGCCGTTCTTGTCGACAAAACCGTCCTCGAAGCTCTTCTTGGCGTTATCCCAGGCACCGCCGCCGGAGGTCATCGAAATCGCCACGAACAGGCCATTGACGATAACGCCGAGCAAGGACGCGCCGAGCGCCGCGAAGGCGGAAGCCTTGGAGCCCGAGAGCAGCAGCACGCCGAAGTAAACGACGAGCGGCGCAAGCACCGGAAGCAGCGACGGCACGATCATTTCGCGGATCGCCGCCTTGGTCAAAAGGTCGACCGCGCGGCCATAGTCAGGCTTTTCCGTGCCTGCCATGATGCCCGGCTTTTCGCGGAACTGGCGGCGCACCTCCTCGACGATCGAACCTGCCGCGCGCCCAACGGCGGTCATCGCGATGCCGCCGAAGAGATACGGGATGAGACCGCCGAAAATCAGCCCGGCGACGACGTAGGGGTTCGATAGATCGAAGGAGATCTGGCCGACGTCGGCGAAGTACGGGTACTTGTCGCCGTTTGCGGCGAAGTAGCTGAGATCGTTGGCGTAGGCCGCAAACAGAACCAGCGCCCCCAGGCCGGCCGAACCGATGGCGTAGCCTTTGGTCACGGCCTTCGTCGTATTGCCGACGGCATCGAGCGCGTCAGTCGACTTGCGCACTTCCGGCGGCAGATGCGACATTTCCGCGATGCCGCCGGCGTTGTCCGTCACCGGGCCGAAAGCATCGAGCGCCACGATCATGCCGGCAAGGCCGAGCATCGCGGTGACCGCGATGCCGGTGCCGAACAGGCCGGCCAGCTGGTAGGTCGAAATGATGCCGCCAACGATGACGATCGCCGGCAGCGCGGTCGATTCCAGCGAGACCGCGAGGCCCTGGATCACGTTCGTACCGTGACCGGTCACCGATGCCTGCGCGATGGAGTTCACCGGCCGCTTGTTGGTGCCGGTATAGTATTCAGTGATAACCACGATCAGCGCCGTAACTACCAGACCGAGAATACCGCACAGGAACAGGTTCCAGCCGGTGATGTCCCGTCCCGCGACCGTGCCGATCGAGCCCCAGCCGATAGTCAGCGTCGTGGCAACGGCGAGACCGACGATCGAAAGCGCGCCGGTGACGATCAGACCGCGATAGAGCGCGCCCATGATCGAATTGTTGGCACCTAGCTTGACGAAGAAGGTGCCGATGATCGAGGTGATGATGCACGTCGCGCATATCGCCAGGGGATAGGCCATGACGGTCGAGAGCGCCGGCGTGCCGGCAAAAAAGATCGCGGCCAGCACCATGGTTGCCACGACCGAGACCGCATAGGTCTCGAACAGGTCGGCCGCCATGCCGGCGCAGTCGCCGACATTGTCGCCAACGTTGTCTGCAATGGTTGCGGGGTTGCGCGGGTCATCCTCCGGGATCCCGGCCTCCACCTTGCCGACCAGGTCGCCGCCGACATCCGCACCCTTGGTGAAGATGCCGCCACCGAGACGGGCAAAGATCGAGATCAGCGATGCGCCGAAGCCAAGCGCCACCAGCGCGTCGATCACTTCACGCGAACCTGGCTCGTGGCCGAGTCCCACCGTCAGGATGAGGTAGTAGACCGAGACGCCAAGCAAGGCGAGGCCGGCGACGAGAAGGCCGGTGATCGCGCCCGACTTGAACGCGATATCAAGGCCGGATGCGAGGCTGACCGAGGCCGCCTGCGCGGTGCGCACGTTGGCGCGCACGGAAACGTGCATACCGATGAAGCCGGCAGCGCCCGAAAGAACAGCACCAATGAGAAAGCCGAAAGCGGCTGCGGAAGAAAGAAGAACCCAAGCGCCGATGAAAACGACGACGCCGACGACGGCAATGGCCTTGTACTGACGGGTGAGATAGGCCTGCGCCCCCTCACGAATGTAGCCTGCGATTTCTTGCATGCGGGCGTTCCCCTGGTCGGCGGCAAGCACCGACTGTGTTGCCCAGATGGCATAAGCCACCGCGAGCAACCCGCATGCGATAACGCCCAACAAAATGGTCATTTCGCATTACCCTCCGTTTCAACCCGCGGACTCACTCCCGGCCGCAGGCCCCTCAAATCCGCGAATCACGCACCACCTCCTCAAGCAGCACCCCTCACGGTGCGGCCAGAGTGCTGTTGCAACGAAAGATCGTCAAGCCCCGGAAATCTGACTACCGGCGGCCATTCGAGAGCAGGAGTTTTCGCGGAAAATCAGAGGCTCAGGCGGCCGCCTTGCGGCGAGAGCGCATCAGGAAGAAGAGCATGAGAAGGCAGACCGATGTCACCGGCCAGACGACGGCATTCAGCATATCCCAGCCATAGACCGACAGCACCTTGCCAGAGGCGAAGGACGACAGCGCGACGGTGGTAAACAGGATGATGTCGTGGAAGGCCTGCACCTTGTCGGCTTCTTCGGGGCGGTAGCTGCCGGCAACGATGGCGGTCGAGCCGATGAAACCGAAGTTCCAGCCAAGGCCGAGCAGCACAAGCGCGCCCCAGAAGTTCCAGAGTTCCAGGCCTATATGCGCGACGGCGGCACATGCCATGAGCAACAGCAGCCCACAGGCGACGATCCGTTCGGCGCCGAAGCGGGTAATCAGCCAACCGGTAAAGAAGCTCGGCGCGAACATCGCCAGTACGTGCCACTGGATGCCGAGCGTGGCAAGCTCGGTGGAAAAGCCGCAGAAGACCACCATGGCGACCGGCGCACCGGTCATCATGAACGTCATCAGCGCGTAGCTCGAGATGCCGCAGACCATGCCGGTAATGAAGCGCTGGCTGCGGACGATTTCGCCGAGCGGTCGGGTCGCGTGCAGATCGCGCCCGCTTGCGGCTGCGCCCTGCTCCGGCAGGCGCAGCGGAGCAAAGAAAGCCGCCGCAAGGAGGCAGATCGGCAGCAGAGCGATGAAGGCACCGACGAAGGCGACGGGCGCGAAGAAATCACCGGCGAAAATGACGATCTGCGGGCCGAGGACCGCAGACACGATGCCGCCGCCCAAGATCCAGGAGATCGCCTTCGGCTTGTAGAAGGACGGCGAGGCATCGGCAGCCGCAAATCGGATTTTCTGCGTAAAGCCGTTTGAGGAACCGAGTACGGAAAGGCCGAAGGCAAAGAGCCAGAAGCTCTCTCGAAACAGTGCAACGGCGGCGATCGCGGCGCCGACCGAGGCGATACCGGTCCCGACCATGAAGGCAAAGCGCCGACCGATCAGACGCGAGAGGATTGCCACGAGGACGACGCCTAGCGCCATGCCGACATTGTAGGCAGTCAGCGGAGCAGTCGCCAGCGACTTGTCATCTGCAAGCAGTTGATAGCCGGCGACACCGCCGACGGCAAAACAGATCGGGCCGACGACACCCAGGATCGCCTGGGCGGCCGTCAGCAGGAAAACGTTGCGGCGGGCCTCGCGAAGGGTCGAGCCCATGTCATCGACGGCAGCCGCAACCATGGCGGCGCTACTTCTTGGTCTCGCCGCGAACCTGCCGGGCGATCCGGTCAAGAACGGCATTGACCAGCTTCGGCTCGTCATCGCCGAAGAATGCCTTGGCGATCTCGACGTATTCGGTGACGATCACGGCGACAGGTACGTCCTTGCGCTCGAGCATCTCGAATGTGCCGGCGCGCAGGATGGCGCGAACGGTGGAATCGAGCCGCGACAACGCCCAGTCGTCCTGCAGCGCCGAGCCGATCAACGGATCGAGCTTGCGCTGGTCGCGCACGACACCGGCAACGATCGAGCGGAACCAGGAGGCGTCAGCCTTCAGATAGGTATCGCCGTCCAGTTCCTGGCCGAGGCGGTGCATTTCGTATTCGGCGACGACTTCGAGCACGCCGGTGCCGCCGATGTCCATCTGGTAGAGCGCCTGCACGGCCGCAAGGCGCGCCGCGCCACGTTGGTTGGCCTGCTTCAGAGGCTGGTCCGAGGGGGTGTTCGTCACTGTTCCGTGCCCAATTTCTTTTTCAGTTCAATCATGGTCAGCGTAGCGCGTGCAGCAAAGCCACCCTTGTCGCCTTCCGTACGGCGGGCGCGTGCCCAGGCCTGATCGTCGTTTTCAACCGTCAGGATGCCGTTGCCGATGGCAAGGCTCTCGCTGACGGCGAGGTCCATGATCGCGCGCGAGGATTCGTTCGCGACGATATCGAAATGATAGGTCTCGCCGCGAATGACCATGCCAAGCGCGACAAAGCCGTCATACGTGGTGCCACCTTCATCGGCGCCATCGAGCGCCATGGCGATCGCCGGCGGGATTTCGAGGGCACCGGGCACCGTTACGATATCATAGGTCGCGCCGGCTGCATCCAGCGCATGTTTGGCGCCATCGAGCAATGCGTCGGCCATATCATCATAGAAGCGTGCTTCCACAATCAGGATGTGGGCAGCCTTGGTCTTCGCCATGGATCACCTGTCTTGAGATTTTCGCGCCGGTGCGACCGGCTGAGGCGGCGGTCAAACCATGACCGGCGCCGAATGGCAAGCAAATTCCGCTTTTGGCGCCCTTTTGCCACGCCATGCCGCCGCACTGCCCTGTCCGCTCCCGAAGGCATGGCACGCTTGTGTCACGCTTGAAGGGGTAGCCAGGCGTAACCGACAATGGCAATAATCCCGGCATGACGCCTGGCGGAGAGAACGCCTGCCAGAATAATGGAAGTCGAGCGAAGGTAGTTCCACATGCATGATGTCGATCCGTCGATATCTATTCGCCTGCCGCGCATGCCTCAAGCCGTCGTTTTCGACATGGACGGCCTGCTGTTCGATACGGAGGCACTCTATCGCGACGCGATGCTGGCGACCGCACAGTCGCTGGACAGGCACATGCCTTCGTCGCTCTATCTCTCGACGATCGGCCTTTCCGGCGATGCGACCCGGCATGTCCTCAGCCGGCATTTCGGCCCGGATCTCGATCTCGACCAGTTCTGGCAGTTGGCAAGCGAACGCTTTCATCACCTTGCTATGACCGACCTCAGGCTGAAGCCCGGAGTGGTGGAAATCCTCGGCACGCTCGAAGACCTCAGCGTCCCCTTTGCGATCGCCACGTCGTCCGGCCATCACGACGTCGAGCGAAATCTCGCCCTCCATGGCTTGCTCAAGCGTTTCCCCGTCGTGGTTGCCCACGGCGATTATCAGCAGGGCAAGCCGCATCCCGAACCGTTCCTGACGGCGGCCAGTCGGCTCGACGTGTCGCCCGCGCACTGCCTGGCTCTGGAGGATAGCCACAATGGCGTTCGCTCGGCCTCCTCGGCGGGCATGATGACGGTGATGGTGCCGGATCTGCTTGCGGCAACGAAAGATGTTCGGGACCTTTGCACCGGCATTGCCGGCGATCTCCACGACGTTCGCAATGCCATCCTCCTTGCGCGAGGCGCCCATGTCGCTGCCTGACGGCCGTATTGCGTCACGCGCCTGCCCGCAACCGAACTGCGGCACCTCCCGCAGGAATGGAAACCCGCCTCCGGACACCTGAACAAAGGGGAATTGACGGACAGTCAAACGCTCGACACGGATGACCTGGAGAGGTCGCCGCGTGCGACGACGACAACGCCAGGGAGGAAAAAATGGCGGATATCAAAAAACCCATCGTCAATCCGAGGGACCTTGTTCTCGATGAATGGTCCGAAGGCACGTTCTTTCAGTCCCGCGACGTTTCTTTCGGAAAGCTGCTTGGCCTGAAGGACCTCGGGATCGGCTACGGCGAGGTTCCGCCGGGCAAATCCGGCTGTCCCTTCCACAATCACCATGTGGAGGAGGAAATGTTCATCATCATCGAGGGTGAAGGCACCTACCGGTTCGGAGCGGAGCGCTACGCCGTCGGGCCGGGCGACATTCTGGGGGCGCCCGCCGGTGGACCGGAGACGGCGCATCATCTGATCAACACTGGAACCGTGCCGCTCAAATATCTCTCGATCTCGACGATGGCCGCCACCGAGATCTGCGAATATCCCGATTCCGGAAAGTTCCACGTCAGGACGCGTACGGCTGCCGGCGAACGCCAGTTCCAGTTTACCGGCAGGCCCGAAAGTGCCGTCGACTACTGGGACGGCGAGCCCGGCATCTGATCATCCCACCTTCCAAACCCATAGCAGTGGATAAAACATGCACAGTGTTCCCATCATCGAGACCGAACGTCTGGTCCTGCGCCCCTATCGACGTGACGACTTCACATCCTACGCCGCTCTTTTCGCCGATGCCGAGGTCACACGTTTCGTCGGCGGCGTTCCCTACACGCGCGAGCAATCCTGGACACGTTTCCTCCGCCAGGTCGGCATGTGGCATTATTTCGGCTTCGGTTTCTTCGCCATTCAGGATCGGACGACCGGCGTCTTTCTCGGTGAAGCCGGCTTTCACGACGTGCATCGGCTGATCACGCCGTCGCTCGAAGGCACGATGGAGACCGGTTGGGCGCTCTCGCCCAAGGCGCACGGCCAGGGGCTGGCGACCGAGGCAGTGACCGCGGCGCTCAGCTGGGCCGACCGGCAGTTTCCCAAGCTGCGAAAGACCTGCATCATCGATGTCGGCAACAACGCTTCCATCCGGGTGGCGGAAAAGCAGGGTTTCAAGGAATTCTGGCGCACGACCTACCACGGCACGCATGTGATCATGTTCGAGCGACAGAAGAAAAACACTGCCCAAGCGGGCAGCGCAAAGGTCCACGAGCGCTTTGAAACATGAACAATTTTTAATTGTTTTCCAGCGCATTATGCCACGGAAACGGCCAGATTCCCGCCCAATTTCCTAAGCGTTGGCACGACGCGAACCCCTGATCCCCACGGGAAACGCCGCCCAGCAAGTCGAAACAGACCGGTCTATTCCGCTGCGGGTGACATCACCCGCAAACGGTGTCGGCCGGCCGCTGCGACCACGTTTCGGACATGGCCCCCGATTGCCCGTGAAGGGTTCCGCGTTCGGGTCTCAGGCTGCCGAGCCGTGCGTCGCCACAACTTGAAGGAGCATGACCATGAACCGCATTGCCAAGCTTTCCGTCATCGCTGCCCTGTCCGCCCTGACGTTTGGCGGCGTCTCCCACGCCGCCGGCACCGAAATGAACTGGCCTGCCCAGATCGACCGCACGGTACGCGATTTCAAAGGTGACAACTTCAACGTCGTCAACGTCGATACGCTGAAGGAAACCAGCCAGACCCGTACCTGGATCAATGAAGCCACACCGCAACAGCTCTCGGCGCTGCATGCAGCAGTCGGTGCCAACAAGCCGCTCGCTGAAAAGCTGCGGTCCGAGAATGTCGAGATGAACAACATCGCCGGTGCCGAACAGGCCGCCGACGGCAGCCTGACGTTCTACCTGCGCTGACCATAAGTCGCGCATAGCGCAAATGCCGCCGCCCCCGATCGGGGGCGGTTCGCTTTCAGTTCCGTGGTGAATTGATGTGTTACTCGGCCTTCGGCGCGGGAAACTCGGCGAGGCGCGCGGCATAGCGCGCCATCGTGTCGACTTCGAAGTTGACGAAGTCACCCGCCTTGCGCTCGCCCCAGGTCGTTACCTCCAGGGAGTGACGGATCAGCAGAACGTCGAACTCGGCGCCGTCCACCTTGTTGACGGTCAGCGACGTGCCGTCGAGCGCGACGGATCCCTTCGGCGCGACGAACCTTGCAAGCTGCGCCGGCGCACGCAGGCGAAACCGCACCGCGTCTCCCTCAGGCTCGACCGCGAGGATCTCTGCCCTATCATCGATATGGCCGGAAACGAGGTGGCCGCCGAGCTCGTCGCCGATCTTCAGCGAGCGCTCGAGATTGATGCGCGTACCCTTTTTCCAGCCGGCGATGGTCGTCAGCCGCAGCGCCTCTTCCCAGGCCTCGACTTCGAACCAGCGTTCATTGCTGCCGCCATCTGGCAAGGCCGTCACCGTCAGGCAGACGCCGGAATGGGCGATCGACGCTCCCATGTCGATGGTCTTCGGATCAAAGCTGGTGGCGACGCGCAGCTTCACGCCTTCCTTCAAAGGCGTGACGGCATCTACGGTCCCGATATCTGTGACAATGCCTGTGAACATCAGTTCTCTCTTTCGTATTCTTCGAAAAGGTCGTCGCCGTATCGCGCGGAATTGACGAGCGTGAAGCCTGACGGCACCGACCTTCGATCAAATGGGGATGCGATGCCGTTTTCGCCAATGCTTTGCGGGCCGGTGTAGATCTGGATGCGATCGACAAGCCCGGCATCGAGGAAAGCACGGGCAGCAACGGCGCCGCCTTCCACAAGCAGCGAGGAGATGCCGCGCGAGCCGAGGGCCGACAGCAGATCCGTCACGGTGCCGGTTTCCAGAATCTCAACGCCTTCGGCCTCGAGCGCGGCGCGGCGGAGAGCGTGGTCGCCGTCCTCCAGTTCCGATTGCGGCGCCGGCTCGGCGGACACCACGATCAAGGGAACCGCGCGCGCCGACCGCACGAGCTTGGAACCAGGTGAAAGGTCCAGTCGCCGATCGAGAACGATGCGGACGGGGGAGCGATCTTCAAGACCAGGCAGGCGCACCGTCAATTCCGGATCGTCTGCCGTCGCCGTGCCGATGCCGACGAGGATCGCATCTGTCTGCGCCCGCAGAACCTGAACCTGTGCCCGCGCAATGGGCCCGGTGATGCGGACCTGTCCGGCACCCTTCCGGCCGATCATGCCATCGGCGGATATGGCAAGCTTGAGGGTGACATGCGGGCGTCTTTCGACCTGACGCATGAGATAGGCTTCGAGGGCTCGATGCCCCTCCTCCGGCAGAACGCCGACATCGACCGTGATGCCGGCATCGCGCAGGCGCACCACGCCGCGGCCGGCGACACGCTCATCCGGGTCGAGGATCGAGATCACGACTCGGGCAACGCCCGACGCAACGAGGGCGTCGGCGCAAGGCGGGGTCTTGCCGTGATGCGAGCACGGCTCGAGGGTGACATAGGCTGTCGCGCCGCGCGCCCGCTCGCCCGCTTCGACGAGCGCCTGGGTCTCGGCATGCGGACGGCCGCTCCGGGCAGTGACGGCCCGGCCGACGATGACGCCATCCTTCACGATCAGGCAGGCGACGGAGGGATTTGTGGATGTCTGGCCGAGATGTTGGCGCGCCAGCCGCAGGGCCGCCGCCATGAACCTCTCGTCCTCACGGGTGGGATTGGCCATGGCGTCCGGTGCGCTTTCCTATTCGCCGGGGTCGCGCGCAATCTTGGCGCTGATCTCGGCGATGACCTTTTCGAAGTCTTCGGCGTGGGAGAAATCCCGGTAGACCGACGCGTAGCGCAC
Source organism: Hyphomicrobiales bacterium (assembly GCA_900469625.1). Taxonomy (GTDB): domain Bacteria; phylum Pseudomonadota; class Alphaproteobacteria; order Rhizobiales; family Rhizobiaceae; genus Ensifer. The sequence continues at coordinate 100,929 of UBXV01000041.1, read as the reverse complement.
GAAAGCAACGTCGTCGAGGCTCTTCAGCGCTTCCAGCACCTGCAGACCGATCTCTTCCGAAGGGATCTCGGTCTCACCGGAACTTTCGAGCCGACGCACGATGCCGGACACCGCCCGCTCGATGCGGTCGCGGTCGACAGGACGCTTTCTGAGCGCGATCTCGAAGGACCGCAAAAGCTTGTCCCGGTCGAAAGGCACCTTCCGACCGGTCTTCTTGATGATCATCAGCTCACGCAGCTGCACCCGCTCGAAGGTCGTGAAGCGACCACCGCAATCCGGGCAGATACGGCGACGGCGAATGGCGTTGCCGTCCTCTGCCGGACGGCTGTCCTTCACCTGGCTGTCTTCGGAACCGCAATAGGGGCAGCGCATGATGAGCCGGTCACATGTAGCCGTACATCGGGAAGCGACCGGTGAGCTTCATCACCTTCTCGCGCACGCCCGCTTCGACGGCGGAGTTGCCTTCGTCGGAATTGGCGACCTTGAGGCCGTCGAGCACTTCGACGATCAGTTCACCGATTTCCTTGAACTCGGCTTCCTTGAAGCCACGGGTCGTGCCGGCTGGCGTGCCGAGACGAACACCCGAGGTGACGAACGGCTTTTCCGGATCGAAAGGGATACCGTTCTTGTTGCAGGTGACGTAGGCGCGGCCGAGAGCCGCCTCGGCGCGCTTGCCGGTGGCGTTCTTCTTGCGCAGGTCGACCAGCATCAGATGGTTGTCCGTGCCACCGGAAACGATATCGAGGCCGTTCGCCTTGAGCGTTTCTGCAAGGGTACGGGCGTTCTTGACGACCTGGGCAGCATAGTCCTTGAACGAGGGCTGCAAGGCCTCACCGAGCGCGACTGCCTTGGCGGCGATGACGTGCATCAGCGGGCCGCCCTGCAGGCCCGGGAAGACGGCCGAGTTGATCTTCTTGGCGATATCCTCGTCGTTGGTGAGGATCATGCCGCCGCGCGGGCCGCGCAACGACTTGTGCGTCGTCGTCGTGGCGACGTGGCAATGCGGGACCGGCGACGGATGCTGGTCACCGGCAACGAGGCCGGCGATGTGCGCCATGTCGACCATCAGGTAGGCGCCGACTTCATCGGCGATCTCGCGGAAGCGCTTCCAGTCCCAGATACGGGAATAGGCGGTGCCGCCGGCGATGATCAGCTTCGGCTTGTGCTGGCGCGCCTTCTCGGCGACATCATCCATGTCGAGCAGATGATCGCTTTCGCGAACGCCGTAGGAAACCACGTTGAACCACTTGCCGGACATGTTGACCGGCGAACCGTGCGTCAGGTGACCGCCCGAATTGAGGTCGAGGCCCATGAAGGTATCGCCCGGCTGCAGGAGCGCGAGGAAGACGGCCTGGTTCATCTGCGAGCCTGAGTTCGGCTGCACGTTGACGAACTTGGCGCCGAAGAGCTTCTTGGCGCGTTCGATTGCCAATTCCTCGGCGATATCGACGAACTGGCAGCCGCCATAATAGCGCTTGCCCGGATAGCCCTCGGCGTACTTGTTGGTCATGATCGAGCCCTGAGCCTCGAGCACGGCGCGCGACACGATGTTCTCGGAGGCGATCAGTTCGATCTCGTGGCGCTGACGACCCAGCTCCTTTTCGATCGAGCCGAAGATCTCCGGATCGCTGTCGGCCAGAGAACGGGTGAAGAAGGCGTCATTGTTCTGTGCAAGCATCGGCGCGAGGCTCCTCTGAAAGGTGGCAGTTCTTTAGCTTCCTCGCACGGCGAGAGCAATATCCGCTGTGCGGTTTGCGTCATTTCCCCCATCTGCCGCGCCTATCAGTCGCGGCCCCGAACCAACGAAAAAGCCGCGCTCCAAGGGGATGCGCGGCTTTTCGAGATTAACGGTGCGACTTTGCTTATTGCGGCAAGGCGTCCGATTCGACCGAGCCGGCCGATTGCTCCACCCCATAAGGGGTCTGCAGAGCCAGTTCGGTCGCGCCGTCGCGCTGATAGATGTCGTCGCGGAACTGGACGACACCGTCCGTCGCCGACCAGGCGGTGATGTAGGTGAAGAAGACGGGAACCTCTTCGGCCAGCTTGATCGGCGTGTTGACGCCGGTCTTGATCGTCGCTTCCATTTGCTGGCGCGACCAGCCGGGGGTTTCCTTCAACAGCCAGCTCGAGAGGTCGCGAACGTTCTGGACGCGCACACAGCCCGACGATTCGAAACGCATCAGCTTGTTGAACAGGCCCTGCTGGGGCGTGTCGTGCATGTAGACCTGATGCTCGTTGTGGAAGTTGATCTTCGTCGACGACATCGCGTTGATCTTGCCCGGGTCCTGACGGAACATCAGGTTCGGTGCCTTCTCGGCATTCCAGTCGACCGTCTCGGGAGACACTTCGCCGCCGTTGCCGTCGAACAGACGGATGGCGTTGCGCTTCAGATAGGTCGGGTCCTTGCGCATCAGCGGCATGATATCCTTCTGGATGATCGAGCGTGGCGCGGTCCAATACGGGTTGAGGATAACCTCGTAGATCTTCGAGTTGAGAATGGGCGACTGACGGTCGATCTTGCCGACGATGGCGGTGTGGCGCAGCGCCACCCGGCCGTTCTCCACAGCCTCGATATAGGCGGCCGGAATGTTGACCATCACGTAGCGGCGGCCGAGATCACCGGACATCGACTGCAGGCGCACGAGGTTGGTCTGCAACTGCCCAAGGCGAGTGGTCGCCGGGACGTTGATGGCCTTCAGCGTATACTCGCCGATGACGCCATCTGCCGGCAGGCCGTGGCGAGCCTGGAACCGCTTGACCGCGCCGTCTACATAGGAATCGAACTGCTGCGAGATGCCGGCCGAACGGGGCAGATCGCCCGATACCATCAGGCGCTGGCGAAGCTGCTGTACCGACGGGTCGGTGACGCCAAGCTCGAGCTTGGCGCTGGTTGCCACCATCGGCCAACCGCCCGATGAGACGATGTTCTGATAGTCGAAAATGGCCTGCTGCACGTGGTTGATCGTTTCCGGACCGAAAACCGGCGTGTTGGAAACGACTGTCGTTGCCGTGCGCGACGCCTTGGCGTCGTACTGGTCATCCCAGGATCCGCGGCGTGGCGAATTGATGATCTCGCTCAGGGCGTCCTGTGCGCCTGCGGCGCCAGCCCAGGCGACGGCGCCGAAGGTTGCGGCCGAGCGCAGAAATGCACGGCGCGAGAATGCATCAATTCCATTCTTTTTCGACATATTCCTACCATCCCAATGCGTTGGCACGCGCCTTATGCGCAGGCACGCATGTTGCCGGATCCCTAACACGATCGTGGTTAACAAAGGTCAACCAACGAGCCACCCTGCCCTCACTTGATTTCACGAAACCGCGAGCGAGAGCCCTCTTCCGGCAGGCATACGCAAAACGAATCCACGTCAATCAACGGACGTGGCCGCACCTACCGCATGTCCTCGTCGCTGTCACATCAATATGGCCAATTCGTGTCTCGGCGGCTCGCTTGAGGCATGTGGCACGCCTCTTGCTTGAACCTGGTGCGCACCTGCGGCCCGAATGCATCGGTCGCGAAACGGCAAAGGCCGGACACGCAGGGATTGCGTCCGGCCCTTGAACTGGAGGTATGCGATTTCGCCTACAGGCGATACATGATGCTATCGTTCCAGAAGCGATCAAGGCGCTGCAGCAGCTTGTTCATCTGGGTGAACTCGTCCGAACCGATGCCGCCGACCTTCTGGATCGAGCCGACGTGGCGCTCATAGAGCTTGGCAACCGTTTCGGCAATTTCCTGGCCGTCTTCGGTCAGGCTGATGCGGACCGAGCGGCGGTCGACACGCGAGCGCTGGTGGTTGATGAGACCGAGATCGACCAGCTTCTTGACGTTGTAGGAGACGTTCGAGCCGAGGTAGTAACCGCGGGAGCGAAGCTCGCCGGCGGTCAGTTCGGAGGTGCCGATGTTGAACAGCAACAGGGCCTGGACTGCGTTGACGTCGTCGCGACCCTGACGGTCGAACTCGTCCTTGATGACGTCGAGCAGACGGCGGTGCAGACGCTCGACGAGGTGAAGGGATTCCATGTAGAGACCACGGACAGTTTCTTCCTGGGGGTCTCTGGGCTGGGCCGCCTGCGGCTTCATTTTCGTGTTCATTTGACTGCCTCACTGTTTTGTTTGGCGGTGTATGTTTGTTTTCCCGCCTTGAGTGAGAACCTAACGAATACGTCTAAAATTCTACTTAAACCGCAGCCTTAACATGAGCTTACCATTCGGCGAGCCTGTCTCACGGTGAATCAACTCTTACCTGTCTTGCCTGCCGGATGCGCTGATAGAAGAGTGCAGCCCGGAAAAGCACGAACGTCACGGCGACCGCAACATGCAGGATTACCAGCAGCGGGCGGCTGCCGAAACTGACGGGATAGAACTCGTACATGGCGATTTCGATCGCCGCCGCAACCACCCAGACCACCGGCCCCCAGGACACCAGCAGCCACAGCCCGAGCGCGGCAACGGGGTAGACGACGGCAAGCGCTGTCGCAGCCGCCCGCCACTCCGGCGTCAACAAATCGAAGCGTCCGGCACCGCCATGGGAAAAGCCGATCAGCATCGCCCAATAGTTCAGCGCGAACCAGAAGCACGAGGCAGACACCAGCCGCAGGAACAGACCGAAAAGGATTTCGGTGAGCGATGGTTTCGGCACATGGGCAGAATCATGAAGCATGGCGGCAAGATAGGGCGGCTCGGCGCCATCCGCCAGCGGGAACGGAGCCCCCTGCCCCCGCAGGCAGACGGCAGGGGAAGAAATGCCGCAGGCAAGCGGCGCGCCGTGCAGTTTCCAAGCGTCGCTCCGGCATGGTAAAGCGCATGCCACCACACAGCTTCCAGGGAAAGGCGCGGCGCAATGAACGACAGGACGAATCTTGTGGACAGTATTACCGGGCACCGCCGCATGCGCCGCAACCGCAAGGCCGACTGGACGCGCCGGCTGGTGCAGGAAAACCGGCTGACGGTCGATGACCTGATCTGGCCGATCTTCATCGTACCGGGCGAAAACATCGTCCAGCCGATCGACGCCATGCCGGGCGTCAACCGCATGAGCATCGACAGGGCTGTGGAAGCGGTGAAGGAAGCGGCCGGCCTAGGCATCCCGGCAATCGCCACCTTTCCCAATATCGATCTGTCGCTGCGCGACGAGACCGGCTCCAACAGCCTTGCCGCCGACAATCTCATCAATCAGGCGACGCGTGCCTTCAAGAAAGCCGTGCCCGAGATCGGCATCATCACCGACGTGGCACTCGATCCCTTCACCAGCCATGGCCATGACGGCATCCTGCGCAACGGCGAGATCGTCAACGACGAGACGGTGGAGATGATCGCCAGGGCCGCCGTGGCGCAGGCCGATGCCGGCTCCGACATCATCGCGCCGTCGGACATGATGGATGGGCGCATCGGCGCCATCCGCCAGGAACTCGATGCCGCCGGCCACCAGAACGTCGGTATCATGGCCTATGCGACGAAATTCGCGTCCGGCTTTTACGGCCCCTACCGGGAAGCGATCGGCACCGGCGGTCTCTTGAAGGGCGACAAGAAGACCTACTACATCGACCCCGCCAACGGCACCGAGGCCATCCGCGACGCTGCACTCGACGTCGAGGAAGGGGCCGACATGCTGATGGTCAAGCCAGGGCTTCCCTATCTCGACATCTGCTGGCGCATGAAGGAGGCATTCGGCCTTCCGGTTTTCGCCTACCAGGTGTCGGGCGAATACTCCCAGATCAAGGCGGCCGCCGCCAACGGCTGGATCGACGGCGAGAAGGTGATGCTCGAAACGCTGCTCGCCTTCAAGCGCGCCGGCTGCGACGGCATCCTCAGCTACTTTGCCGTCGAGGTCGGGAAAATTCTCGCCAAGGGGCGGTAACGCCCACCTGACAAACTGCAGGCAACCGATCGTGGGCAATCCTTGTTTTGCCCACAATGTCATCCCATATCGAGCTTGCAACCATGCGAGGCCACTAGAGATGACGATGCACAACGAAGAACTGCGGCTGCCGAGCAATGACTGGCGCGCCTACCAGGGTGTGCTGTCGCGGCGGGTGTTTGCCTTCATTCTCGATTACGTCATCATCGCCCTTCTATGGATCCCGGCCGCCGTGGTCGTCTTCTTCCTGGGTATCCTGACGCTCGGCCTCGGATTCCTGCTCTATCCAGTGCTTTTCGCGTTTCTGGCGATGCTCTATTTCGGCATCACCGTCGGTGGACGCGAGCAGGCCTCGCCCGGCATGCGCATGATGGGCCTTGCTATTGCACGCACGGACGGGCGACCGATGGATTTCCTGACGGCGATCGTCCATCTGGTGATCTTTTGGATCGCCAACGCGCTCCTGACGCCGCTCGTGCTTCTCGTCGGTCTGTTCACCGATCGCAGCCGCCTGCTGCACGATCTCCTGATCGGCACGGTCACAGTGCGTCGCGACGCCTACTGATCAACGCCGAAGCGCGGTAACGGATGACCCACACGCAAGGGGACCGCCCCAAACGTGTGAGTTGACGTTTTCCATTCTTCCGCCATGCTATTGTCATGAACAACCGCGCCAAGAGTGACAACCGCACTCGATGAACACACAGACCACTCCGTCTCCGCAATTCTATCTTACTGCGCCGGCAGCCTGCCCATATCTGCCGAACGAGATGGAGCGAAAGGTGTTTACCCACATGGTGGGGGAGCGCGCACCGGAGCTCAACGACCTCTTGACCCAGGGCGGATTTCGCCGCTCGCAGAACATTGCCTATCGCCCGGCATGCGAAACCTGTCGCGCCTGCATTTCCGTGCGCATCCTCGCCAACGAATTCTCGCCGACCCGGTCGATGCGCCGTGTGCTCGCAACCAACAGCGACGTGATTTCCTCGGAGTATCCGGCCGAACCGTCGAGCGAGCAGTACAATCTCTTCCGCCGCTACCTCGACCGGCGTCACCAGAAGGGCGGCATGTCCGACATGTCGGTTCTCGACTATGCGATGATGGTCGAGGATACGCACGTCCATACCAAGATCATCGAATACCGACTGCGGGCCGAAGGTGACGGCATCAGCGAGAGGGGGCGTGGCCCCTTGATCGCTACGGCTCTGACCGATCGCATGGGTGATGGTCTGTCGATGGTCTACTCGTTCTTCGATCCGGCGTGCGAGGATCGCTCGCTCGGCACCTTCATGATTCTCGATCATATCCGGCGCGCCCGGGAGCGCGGCCTGCCGCACGTGTATCTCGGCTATTGGGTCAAGGGATCGCGCAAGATGGGCTACAAGACGAAATTTTTGCCGCAGGAGCACCTTATGCCGCGCGGCTGGGAGCGCTACGATGGTCCCGATACGGCCGCGGAAACGCCTTCAACCGAAACGGATTGACCCTTGAGCTCCTCCACCGATGCTGCGCTCCACCGGCGCGGACTTGCCATCACCGGCCTTGGCGGCCTCGCTCTCTCCTTCGACATTCCGCTCATCCGATCTGCCGGCGGCGAGGTCTGGTCCCTGCTTGCGGTCAGAAGCCTGTCGACCTTCGTGGTCGGCCTTGTCGCCTGGTTCGTGCTCAATCGGCTGCTCGGTCGCAAAATCTCGCTCATCCCAGGCAAGGCTGGGCTGGTCGTCGGCCTGTTCTACGGCATCAACTCCTGCACGTTTCTGCTCGCCGTGTTCAACACGTCGACAGCAAATGTCGTGTTCATCCTTGCCTTCACGTCGATGTTCGCCGCGTTGCTCTCCTGGATTTTCCTGAAAGAGCGTCCATCCAATGCCACGCTCGTCACGATGGCGGCCATGGTGGTCGGCGTCGGGCTGATCGTCCAGGATGGGCTTGAGAGCGGCCATCTGTTCGGCGACGCGATGGCGGCGAGTTCCGCCTTCCTGCTCGCAAGCGCCATCACGATCAGCCGGGCGAGCGGGCGCGACATGGCATTGGTGCCACTTGTCACCGCCATTTTTCCGGCCGCCGTCGCCCTTCTGCTGCTGCCGGCCAGCGGTTTTGCGATCGCGGCTCCGCAATACATCCTGTTCAACGGCCTCGTGATGATCCCGCTGGCATTCTTCTGCCTGGCGACCGGCCCACGGTTCCTGTCGGCACCGGAAGTCGGCATGTTCTATCTGTTGGAAACCATCCTGGCGCCGATCTGGGTCTGGCTCGTCTTTGCCGAAAGTCCGACGACACAGACGCTCATCGGTGGCGCCGTCCTGATCCTGGCGCTGATCGGCCATTCTCTTTGGCAGATGCGGAGCCGAGCGGCCCGCGCGGCGTTGTCCTGCGCAGAATAGGCGGCGGCAGCCTCGATCGCGTGATTGTCAGGCAGGCGTCCGGCCGGCCTCCTCCGACGGAGCGGCAATCTGGATGTGCATCGACCAGAGGGCGCGGTTCATGTCGATCCACGCGGCTGCGATGTCGAGCGGAGCCGGATTGCCGCGCACCGCTTCACCACCGCGTTCCGGCAATCGGGAGACAAGGCAGGCTTCCTCCAGGATGCGCAGGTGCTGATCGAGAATATCAGGTGTTACCGCCACGGCAGCGGCGACCTCCCCCACCTTCGTTTCTCCGCCGAGAAGGATCTCGAATATCCGCCGGCGCACCGGATTTGCCAGCGCAAGGAGAATGTCGTCGAGGGTCGCGGAGTTCGGCATGGCGTTCATCCAGTTGGATGAATATTGATCCACGACCCCACGTTGCTTTCAAGCGCCGAAAACGGGGCATTCCCGGTTTTTCCGGATCGCCGAGCACGGAGAAGATCACAAGCCTGCGCAGCAGTGCCGCGCAGGCCGCTTCCGTCAGCCGCTGAACTTGCCGCTACGCGGGAAGCCCTTGGGCACGACACGGCCCGCTGACGCACGATCCGCCAGCCATTCGGCCAGCTCATCCTTGCTCTTGGTGAAGACGCGTCCGGCGCTATCTTCCCACACGAGGCCGTCGGCTATGGCGAAGCAGCGGATATCGGAGACGCCGCCGTCCTTGTAGCGCTGCAGGCGGACGCCCTTGCCGCGCGCCATTTCCGGAATCTGCGCCAGCGGGAAGACGAGCATCTTGCGGTTTTCGCCGACCACCGCGACATGGTCGCCCTTCACAGCCAGGACAAGCTTGGCCTCATCGGGCATGGCGACATTCATCACCTGCTTGCCCTTGCGGGTATTGGCGATGATCTCACTCTCGGCAACGACAAAGCCATTGCCGGCGGCCGAAGACAGGATGAGTTTTCTTGCCGGATCGTGCACGAAGGCCGTCAGCACGTCCTGATCGTTTTCCATATCGACGATAATGCGCAAGGGTTCGCCATGGCCGCGCCCGCCGGGCAGCTTGTCGCCGCCGAGCGTGTAGACCTTGCCGCCTGTCGTGAAGACGAGGATCTTGTCGGTCGTCTGCGCCGGGAATGCGACCTTGAGCGCATCGCCCTCCTTGAACTGCAGGGTCGACGTATCGGAGATGTGGCCCTTCAGCGCCCGGATCCAGCCCTTTTCCGAGATAACGACGGTGATCGGTTCCTTCTCGATCATCGCCTGCTGGATAGCCTCGATATCGGCATCCGGCGCATCGGCAAAGGTGCTGCGACGCTTGCCGATCTCGGTCGCCTTGGCGAACTTCTTCTTCACCTCGCCGATTTCCCAGGCAACCGTCTGCCACTGCTTCTCCTCGGAAGCGAGCAGCGCCTCGATCTCGGCCTTCTCCTTCGACAGGGCGTCGAATTCGGTGCGGATCTCGAATTCTTCCAGCTTGCGCAGGGAGCGCAGCCGCATGTTGAGGATCGACTCGGCCTGCAGGTCGGTGAGCGAGAAACGCTCCATCATCACGGCCTTGGGCTCATCCTCCTCGCGGATGATGCGAATGACCTCGTCGATATTGAGATAGGCGACGAGATAACCGCCGAGGATCTCAAGGCGACGATCGATCGCCGCCAACCGGTGACGTGACCGGCGCTGCAGAACGTCGCGGCGGTGGGCAAGCCACTCGGTCAGCACTTCGTTGAGCGCCATGACGCGCGGCACGCGCCCCATCGACAGCACGTTCATGTTCAGCGGAATGCGGCTTTCGAGCTCCGTGAGCTTGAACAGCGATTCCATCAGGATGCCGGCATCGACCGAACGACTCTTCGGCACCAGCACGAGGCGGATATCTTCGGCCGACTCGTCACGGATATCTTCCAGCAGCGGCAATTTACGTGCCACGAGCAGCTCGGCGATCTTTTCGATCAGCCGCGACTTCTGGACCTGATAGGGGATTTCGGTGATGACGATCTGGTAACCGCCGCGACCAAGCTCCTCCGAGGCCCAACGCGCCCGCACTCGAAAGCCGCCACGGCCCGTGCGGTAGGCGTCCGCCATGCTCGCGCGGCTTTCGACGATGATGCCGCCGGTCGGAAAATCCGGCCCTTCGATGCCGCCCCTCTGCGGATTGGCGGGATCGTAGAGCAGGTCCTCGACGGTCGCCTCGGGATGGCGGATGAGGTGCAGCGCCGCGTCGCACAGCTCGTGCGCGTTGTGCGGCGGGATCGATGTCGCCATGCCGACGGCGATGCCGGTGGCGCCGTTGGCAAGCAGATTCGGGAAGGCGCCGGGAAGCACGGTCGGCTCCTGGTCTTCCTCGTTGTAGGTGGGACGGAAATCCACCGCGTCCTGGTCGATGCCCTCGAGCAGCAGCGCGGCGACGTCGGTCATTTTCGCTTCGGTGTAACGCATAGCGGCGGCGTTATCGCCGTCGATGTTGCCGAAGTTGCCCTGGCCGTCGACCAGCGGATAGCGGATGGCAAATTCCTGCGAAAGGCGCACCAGCGCATCATAGATCGAGGCGTCGCCATGCGGGTGGAACTTACCCATGACGTCGCCGACGATGCGGGCGCATTTCTTGAACGAGGTATTCGGCCTCAGCCCCATCTCGCTCATGGCATGAACGATGCGACGGTGCACCGGCTTCAGTCCGTCGCGGACGTCCGGAAGTGCGCGATGCATGATGGTCGACAAGGCATAGGCAAGGTAGCGCTCTTCCAGCGCTGCCTTCAGGTCAACCGGCTGAATATGATCATCCCCGCCAGACGGGGGCGTAAGGCTTTGTCCCATCTGCTCTTGCTAGCGCAACAAACCCGGAACATCAAGGATTTCAGGGGATCGCGCTGTGGAGAACCAAAGGCGGCGGCAATGCGCAATTGAACGGCGCAGGCGGGACGCTGCAATGTTCGTGCAATGCCTAAGTGACTATGGCATGGGTTAGAGGATTGCCCTCGGTAACGTCCTGGAAAGCATCCAGGCGGGGAAGCTCTGTGAATTCAACAAGCGAATATAATTTCGCCCTGTTTCGTATTAGGTTCGGCTGCTGTTGATTTGGATGATTTGCGAGGGGGACATTGCAGGACGCGAACAGGCGGGAGAACAAGGGCTTCGGGCGCGGCACATTTCGCCGGCCGATACGCCGGCCCGCCTCAGTTGACGCAGCTTGCAGACATGAACCAGATTAACCACGCCGCATCTTCGACATCGCTACACGATCAGATATTTTCACGAAGGAACTCTCAAATGATGCATACGCGCAAGCTCCGCCTGATGATGGCCAGCGCCGCACTCCTGACCCTTTCCGGCCCGGCTTTCGCGCTGGACGGCGCGGACATGATGAAGAAACTCGATGCCGCAACGAACTCGAACGGCACCGCGCTGACCTTCGACAAGGCGGAAGTCAACGGCGATACGGTGACGGCCTCCGGCGTCCAGATCAAGCTGGCGGGCCAGCCCGGCGATGCGCTGAAGATCGGCGACATCACCTTTGAAGGCGTCGAGGAGACCGAAGGCGGCGGCTATTATGCCGAGACCGTCTCCTTCCCCGACGTCAATATCGCCCAGGACGGGGGCATCTTCACGGCCAAGGACATCCTGATTTCCGGCCTGTCGATCCCGGCCAACGCGACTGGCGGTACGATCAACGATGTCCTGCTTTATGAAAGCGCCAGCACCGGCCCGATCACGGTCAGCAGCATGGGCAAGGATCTCTTCTCGCTCGAAAGCAGCGAAGCCAACCTCGCCCGCCAGGAAAACGACGCCGGATTTGATTTCGATGCCACGGTCGCCGGCCTCAAGGCGGACCTTTCGCAAGTGGAAGATCCCAAGTCCAAGGACGCCATCGAAAAGCTCGGCCTGACGAAGCTCGATGGCGCCATCACGATGAAGGGCAGCTGGGAACTGGAAAGCGGCAATGTCGCTCTGGAGGAATACGCCTTCGACTTCAAGAATGTCGGCCGGCTGAACCTTGCCGTCGACTTCTCCGGCTACACGCTCGCCTTCATGAAGTCGCTTCAGGACGCGCTGAAGGCGGCGGAAGCCAACCCGAACAAGGAAGAGGCCAACCAGGCGATGGGCCTTGCCATGATGGGGCTGATGCAGCAGCTGACCTTCAACAGCGCCGAGATCCGTTTTGACGACGCCTCCATCACCAAGAAGGCGCTCGACTATGCGGGCTCGCAGCAGGGCGTGACCGGCGACCAGCTGGCGCAGTCGCTCAAGGGCCTCGTGCCCCTGATGATGGCGCAGCTCAACGTGCCGGAACTGCAAAATCAGGTCTCTTCCGCCGTCAACACCTACCTCGACGGCCCGAAGAGCCTGACGATCAGCGCGGCTCCGGAAAAGCCCGTTCCGTTCCCGATGATCATGGGCGCGGCCATGGGCGCACCGAACACCATCCCGTCGGTGCTCGGTGTGAAGGTTACCGCAAACGATTGATCCCTAAAGACATAGCCTGACGATCGCCGCCGGCGACTTCACGAGCCTACAGGCTCATCGAAGTTGCCGGCGTTTTCGTATCCAGCCGCCTGCATCCACGCGACACACGCCGATTGCGCACACAGTCCTGGCCCATCCGCGGCATACAAATTCCAAATAACCCGCGCTGATCGAGGCCCTGCCGGACCGGTCGTGTTTCAACGCGGGCCTGTCGTTTAGACGAATATCACCGCTTTTCGGTTGAAAACCCGAAAATCAACGAGACGATCTATTTACACCGGCTTGCGCCATGAAGTTCGGCCCGCCAGTATTACCTTATGGTCAGGTTCGACTGACTTCAGTTCATTTTCGCATGACTTCACACGCATGAAATCGAAATAAAACCTCCCGGACATTCGGTGCAGGCGCGATTTTCGACTGCACTTTATTACGGTTCGCAAGCCTTTCCCATTCGAGACGACATTCAAACTGCCATGTTTTACAACAGGCAAAGGGTTGGTTGCAGCATCATACGGGTCCGTTTCGACCCCGCACGAGCAACCGGCCGATCACGCCTGACTGCAACTCAATTTTCCTTTTGTTTTGACAGATCGGACGTCAATGGCTGGGTGGTTCCATCAACCGGTAAACTTCAGGGAGGAGCTGTCGGAAGAGAGATTTGAACCTGCCCGTGCCGACTACTATTCCGGTCCACCGGGAAAACCGCTGCGACTTCTGCTTCAGGCAAGAACGGATTTCCTGTCGATCTGGCGAAACAGCGATTATACGGCGGCGGCTTCACAGATCCGGCTGATCGGCCGGCAGGTCATTCTGGTCAACGCGCCCGACCTCATTCGCCAGGTCGTCGTCAAGCGGCACGAAAACTTCGAGCGCAAAAGCCCACAGATGCGCCGGGCGCTCGAATTCCTGCTGGGCGACGGCCTCTTCATCTCAGATGGCGACACCTGGAAGCAACGGCGCCCCTTGGTCGCCGACATCGTGCATGCCAAGAGGGTGCCGGCTTTCGGCCCGGTGATGGAGCGCACGACCAGCGAACTGGTCGAGCGCTGGGCCGGCATGCCCGATGGCGCGCAGGTCAACGTCCTGCACGAAATGGCCGGTCTGACTGCCGAGATCATCGCGCGAAGCGTCTTTGGAAACCAGCTCGGCGACGGCAGCGCGGCGGCCGTCACGGACGGCTTTACGAGCTACCAGTCGTTGGTCGATTCCATCAATCTTGGCTACTTCCTCGGCTTCGATGACGGGCTGCCGATCCTGCGGACGCCGACACTTCGCCGCTCGGTCAAACGGATCCATGCGATTATCGACAAGGTCGTGGAGGACCACCTGCAGGGCCGCGGCGACCACAACTCGATGGTCGAGCTGCTGATCCGCCGCCAGAAGCGCAATCCGGAGCTGAAGCTCGATCTGGTTGCGCTGCGCAACGAAGCGGCGACGATCTTCATGGCGGGCCACGAAACGACGGCGGCCACGCTCACCTGGGCCTGGTACCTCCTGTCGCGCGCGAAATGGGTGGAGAAGGCGCTGCATGACGAGATCGCTCGTGTCTGCGGCGATCGCGTGCCGACAATCGACGACGTGCCGCAACTTGAGCTGTGCAAGGCGATTATCGAGGAAACGCTTCGGCTCTACCCGCCAGTGCCTATTCTCGCGCGCCAGACGCGCCAGGCGGAAATGATCGGCGATATCGCAGCCGAACGCGGATCGCTCGTTCTGATCGTTCCGTGGCTGCTTCACCGGACGGAAAGCCTGTTCGAGGATCCGCATCATTTCCGTCCGGACCGCTTCATGGGCGGACGCCGCCCGACGCCATATAGCTACATCCCGTTTGCAAGCGGACCGCGTGTTTGCCCCGGCTTGCATTTCGGTCTGACGGAAGCAATCCTGTGCCTGGCGATCATTGCGCAACAATTCCGGGTGGCCGTCGTCGACGGTCACAAGGTGGAACCCGTTTGCCGTCTGACGCTGCGGCCCAAGGGCGGACTTCCGGTGACCCTCCATCGAAGGCAGAGGCCATCCCATGACCATTGAAGAGCCGCGCCAGGCCGAAAAGATTGCCAAGCGCCGAGCGTGGACGTTCACAAGCCAAGGGCGCCCTTCCCTTGGCGATGCCCTGTCCGGCCGAGAAGGACGCGAAGCGTTCTGGCAGTATTGGGTCACCGACAATTTCTGGAACTTCGCCAATCTCGCCGGGCATTTCGGCATGAAGCTGCTGCCGATGGATGCCTGTTCCCGTCTTGGTGCGGGCCTCGGTCTGTTTGCCGTGCCGCGTTTTCACAAGGTGGCGTCGCAGCGCGCAAGGCAAACGATCCGCGCATTGCGCCCCGATCTCAACGCGGGCGAACAGGAAGCGCTGTTTCGGGAAAATTGCAGGGCACAGGGCCGGCTGATGACCGAGTTCTCGGTCGTGAACCGGCTGCGAAAAAACCGGGATCGGCTGACCCTGCACGGCCTTGAGATCATCGGTGAAGCAGCCAAAGCAGGACCCGTAATCATCGTCGGCATGCATCTCGGCAACTGGGAAGTCGGGCCGACTGTCCTGCAAAGCATTAACGTCCATCCCCACGCCTTCTACCTCCCGCCCAAGGGTCGGGCCAAGGCATGGATTGCCGAGCGTGTTCGCAGCAAGGCGGGCTTGCGCTTCCTGCCGCCCGGGGCAGAGGGCATTCGTCCGGCGATCAAGATCTTGAAGAGCGGCGGCGTTGTCAGCACCTTTTGCGACGAAGGCTTTGCCGGCACGATCCGCGGGCCATTCTTCGATCGCAAGCCGCATCTGGAAGGCAACCTTGCGATCGCGATCCGCCTGGCGCGCATGACGGGCGCCACGATCTGCCCTTGGTATAGTCTGCGCACCGACGGCTTTCGCTTCGAATGTCGCGCACTGCCCCCCATACGGCTGCCGTCGGAAGAGCGCCCCGGTGCCCGCCAGCTGGACGACATCCTGTTGTTGAACGATGCGATTGAGCCAATCATCCGGGCCAACCTCGACCAATGGTATTTTCTCGACAACGCCCTCCGACCCGAGTGATCCGTTCGCAACCGCACCAGCCCGCCCCTTCGCCGGGCTTTTTCGTGCCGACGCGTTCCATGTTATGATGGCCACAACTTGATGCTCGAGCGCTGTCGCCTATCTACATTTCTCTGAAGACAGATCTGCCATCCCGCATTCCTGACCGATCACACGGAAGGAGAAAGCCATGGGACTGAAGCATCAGGATATAACCGCCATCCTCGGCCCGGTCGACGAAACGCTGATGGCCGAGCTGCTGGCAACCGGGGCAAGTGCGGCCGAGCTTGCCGAAGCGATTGCCTGGGTCAACAACGACGAAGCATTGATCGGCGAAGGGCGCCACCTGCCGGCCGGCCGTGTCGCCGCGCTGATCGACATCCTGACGCCGGATGACGGCGAGGAGTAGCCCTTCGGGCGCCGGGGCGCCCGACGTGCGGAAATGCAGGTGGTAGGGCGACCGACATGCCGGGAGCCATTTGCGATGGCAGGTCGCGTAACTGAGAGCTGCGGGATGAGAGGCCGACCATGACAGCCAAGGACGTCAAATTCAGTAGCGATGCGCGCGATCGTATGCTGCGCGGTGTCGACATGCTTGCCGACGCGGTGAAAGTGACGCTCGGGCCGAAGGGGCGAAATGTCGTCATCGAAAAATCCTTCGGGCCGCCGCGCATCACCAAGGACGGCGTTTCCGTCGCCAAGGAGATCGAGCTTGAGGACAAGTTCGAGAACATGGGCGCCCAGATGCTGCGAGAGGTGGCGTCTCGCACTAGCGATGTCGCCGGCGACGGCACGACGACGGCAACCGTGCTTGCGCAGGCCATCGTCAAGGAGGGTGTCAAGGCGCTGGCCTCCGGCATGAACCCGATGGACCTCAAGCGGGGCATTGATCTTGCCGTCGACGCGATCGTCGCCGAACTCAAAGTCCGCGCCCGCAAGATCGCCAACAACGCCGAGATCGCCCAGGTCGGAACCATTTCGGCCAATGGCGATACGGAGATCGGCCGATACCTCGCCGAGGCAATGGAGAAAGTCGGCAACGAAGGGGTGATCACCGTCGAGGAGGCAAAGACCGCCGAGATCGAGCTTGAGATCGTCGAGGGCATGCAATTCGACCGCGGCTACCTCTCACCCTACTTCATCACCGATCAGCAGAAGATGCGGGTCGAGTTCGAAGATCCATACATCCTCATCCATGAAAAGAAGCTGTCGAACCTGCAAGCGATGATACCGATCCTCGAATCGGTGATCCAGGCAAGCCGGCCCTTGCTGATCATTGCCGAGGACGTGGAAGGCGAAGCGCTGGCGACACTGGTGGTCAACAAGCTGCGTGGCGGCCTCAAGATCGCCGCCGTCAAGGCGCCAGGCTTTGGCGACCGTCGAAAGGCCATCCTCGAAGATATCGCGGTGCTGACCGGCGGCACGGTGGTTTCCGACGATGTCGGCATCAAGCTCGAGACTGTGACGCTTGAGACGCTTGGCCGCGCGAAGCGAGTGATGATCGACAAGGAAAATACAATCATCGTCGACGGCGCCGGCACCAAGGCCGGTATCGACGGCCGTATCGGCCAGATCAAGGCGCAGATCGAAGAGACCACTTCGGACTATGATCGCGAGAAGCTGCAGGAGCGACTTGCCAAGCTTTCAGGCGGCGTCGCCGTCATTCGCGTCGGCGGATCGAGCGAAGTGGAGGTGAAGGAAAAGAAGGACCGGGTCGACGACGCACTGCATGCCACCCGCGCAGCCGTCGAGGAGGGCATCCTGCCCGGCGGTGGCGTTGCGCTCCTTCGGGTCATCGGTGTACTCGACGGGATCAAGGCCGCCAACCCGGATCAGCGGGTCGGCATCGAAATCGTCCGGCGGGCCGTGGAAATGCCGGTGCGCCAGATTGCCGAGAATGCTGGAGCGGAAGGCTCGGTCATCGTCGGCAAGCTGCGCGAGAAGACCGACTTTGCCTATGGCTGGAACGCGCAGACGGGCGAGTATGGCGATCTCTTCAAGATGGGCGTCATCGACCCGGCAAAGGTCGTGCGCGCGGCGTTGCAGGATGCGGCCTCGATCGCCGGGCTGCTGGTAACCACCGAGGCGATGATCGCCGAAAAGCCGAAAACGGATGGCACAGCGCCTCCGTCCGGTGGGCCGGGCATGGATTTCTGACGGTCAGACACGGCACGTCACAACTCCGGGCAGACCAAGCAGGCACGTGAAAGCGCGCCGGATCGGGTCGCCGGTCGCCGATGAAACGGGCAAGACCTGTCGTGTCGATCCGTTGGCGTAAATCGCCTTCATCAACGCCGCTGAAAGCCGCGCCTCCAGCGCCGAAAGCGCCTGGGCGCGCAAAGCGGCGACGTGGCGGGAGACCTCATCGTTTCGCTTGCGGACACCGGGTTCACCGTGAAGCAACCGGACCGGCTCACCGCCACCTACTTCGACGGCTCCCCTGCACCATCGCGCATGGAAGGAACCGTGGCGGTGCCGATCGGCGAGCGAAAGGTGACCCTCTCGCCCGACAGTATCCTCGACGGCAAGCAGTTCCCCTCGGGTGGAACCGGCATGGCGGCAACGGCGAAGGACGTGCCAAGCCGTCAGGAAGGGCGGCGGCCCCATCCTGGGGGCAGCGACGGCCGAGACCATGATGCAGGATCAGACGGGTCGCCAGGCGGAAACTCAGGGTGGTCCGGACTGGGCCCTCGGCTACGGCGGGCCGTACTCGTCGACGCCGCGTCCGCCGGCACGCCGCAGTCGAAGGGTACGATCCAATGGGGCGTTCGAAGGCATGTGGGGACAGTTTACCCGCGACGCCGTTTACGCCCGGCCTTGAGCGCCAGTACCAGTCCCAAATGAAAAGACCCGGCGGTGTGAATGGCACCGCCGGGTCTTTTGTTTCTCGGTCTGGACAGACCTTAGTCCTTCTTCTGCGGGATCGGGCGAAGCGCCAGTTCTCGCAGCTGGGCCGGTGCAGCCTCCGACGGCGCGCCCATCAGGAGGTCGACGGCCTGCTGGTTCATCGGGAAGATCGAGATCTCGCGCAGGTTCTTCGCACCGACGAGCAGCATGACGACGCGGTCGATGCCGAAGGCCATGCCGCCATGCGGAGGCGCGCCGTACTGGAACGCACGGTAGAGACCGCCGAACTGCTCTTCGACTTCCTGCTGCGACTTGCCGGTCAGCTCGAACGCCTTGACCATGACTTCCGGCAGCTGGTTACGGATCGAGCCGGACGCGATCTCGAAGCCGTTGCAAACCATGTCGTACTGGTAGGCCTTGAGCGACAGCGGATCTTCGCTGTTCAGCGCCTCGAGGCCACCCTGCGGCATCGAGAAGGGGTTGTGGGCGAAGTCGATCTTCTTTTCGTCTTCCAGCCATTCGTAGAACGGGAAGTCGACGATCCAGCAGAATTCGAAGCGATCACGGTCGACGAGGTTCAGCTCCTCGCCTGCCCGCGTGCGGGCTTCGCCAGCGAACTTGTAGAACTTGGTGGGATCGCCGGCGACGAAGAAGCAGGCATCGCCATCATCGAGGCCGAGCTGCGTGCGGATCGCATCGGTGCGCTCCTCGCCGATGTTCTTGGCGAGCGGACCAGCGCCTTCGAGCTTTTCGCCTTCCTTGCGCCAGAAGATGTAGCCGAGGCCCGGCTGGCCCTGGCTCTGTGCCCAGGCGTTCATGCGGTCACAGAAGGCACGCGAGCCGCCGGTCTTTGCCGGGATTGCCCAGACTTCGACCTTCGGGTTCGAGGCGATCATGTTGGCGAAGACCTTGAAGCCGGAGCCGGCGAAATGCTCGGTCACTGCCTGCATCTCGATCGGGTTGCGCAGGTCAGGCTTGTCGGAGCCGTATTTGCGGATCGCCGTGTCATACGGGATGCGCGGGAACTTTTCTGTCACCGGCTTGCCGTCGGCAAACTCCACGAAGATATCGCGGATCACCGGCTCCATCGTCGACCAGACGTCTTCCTGCTCGACGAAGCTCATTTCCAGGTCGAGCTGGTAGAATTCGCCCGGCAGGCGGTCGGCGCGCGGGTCTTCATCGCGGAAGCACGGCGCGATCTGGAAGTAGCGGTCGAAGCCGGCAACCATCAGCAGCTGCTTGTACTGCTGCGGCGCCTGCGGCAGGGCGTAGAAGCTGCCGGGATGGATGCGCGACGGCACCAGGAAGTCGCGTGCGCCTTCCGGCGACGACGCCGTCAGGATCGGGGTTGTGTATTCGGTGAAGCCGACTTCGACCATGTGGCGGCGCATCGACGAGATGATCTGCGTGCGCTTGACGATGTTCTTGTGCAGCGTGTCGCGGCGCAGGTCGAGGAAGCGGTACTTCAGGCGCACGTCTTCCGGATAATCCGGCTCGCCGAAGACCGGCAGCGGCAGTTCCTTGGCAGCCGAGAGAACTTCGATCTCCTGGGCGTAGAGTTCGATTTCGCCCGTCGGCATACCCTTGTTGACGGTGTCGTCCATACGGGCCTTGACGAGGCCGTCGATGCGCACGACCCATTCGCCGCGCACGGTCTCTGCCGCCTTGAAGGCCGGGCTATCGGGATCGGCGACAACCTGGGTGATGCCGTAATGGTCGCGCAGGTCGATGAAGAGCAGGCCGCCATGGTCGCGGACGCGGTGGACCCAACCGGAGAGGCGAACGGTGGAGCCGACATCCGACTTGCGGAGGGCGGCACAGGTGTGGCTGCGGTAGCGGTGCATCGTGTTATCCCGGAATTGCAAAGCGCCGCGCAGGCCGAAACGGCGCGCGGCAACATGATCAAAATCGGGCGGAAAAGCGCATGATGCGCCGGCTTTGTCAAGCCGAGACCTCTGCGTTCCATTCGGGAAGCGCCACCGGCGGCTTGCAAATTCCACCCTGTTCACCGGCCAAAGACAAGGCTTTCGGCCAAACGGCGCGAAAAGAACGGATACCGTCACAATTCGCGACTGTGCGCCGTGGGGATGCGCCGCTACACATATTGCGTCCGCCTTTCTCCCGACTCGCGAGCCCTTCGGAAGTCGCCTGCCCCATGTCGCAAATTCGTCCGCTCATTCCGCTTCTCGTCACCGCAGGCATCCTCATCGGCGGCAACGGCCTGCAGGGCACTTTCATCTCGCTCAGGGCACTGGAAGAAGGCTTCTCGACGTCGCTGATCGGCGTCATCGGCACAGGCTACAACATCGGCTTTGCGCTCGGTTGCGTCTACGTCACCCGTATCCTGCGATCGATCGGCCATATCCGCACGTTCTCGGCGATGGCGGCGATCGCCTCGGCGGCGGCGATCGCCATGGTGCTCGTCATCAATCCATTCGTGTGGTTCCTGATGCGGCTGGTCGCCGGCATCTGTTTTGCCTGCCTGTTTGCGACGGTCGAGAGCTGGCTGAATGCCAGTGTTACCAATACCAACCGCGCGCGAACGCTGTCAGTCTACCGCCTGGTCGATCTCGGCTCGGTGACCGCCGCGCAATATGTCATTCCCGGCGTCGGCATCGGCGGCTTCGAGCTCTTTGCCATTATCTCGATGGCGCTGACACTGTCACTGGTGCCGATTTCCTTCGCGGACCGGTCGAGCCCGGTCGCGCCGGAAGCCATCCGCTTCGACGTCAAGGCACTCTGGAATATCTCGCCGCTTGCGACCGTCGGCTGCATCGTCGTCGGCCTCACCAATGCCGCCTTCCGCTCGCTCGGGCCGATCTATGCGCAGGGCATAGGGCTGTCCGTCACGGCGATCGCCACCTTCATGAGCGCCGGCATTATCGGCGGCGTCGTACTGCAGTATCCGCTCGGCCACTACTCCGACCAGATCGACCGCCGCCTGATCATCCTGATCGCCACCTTCGGCTCCCTGCTCGCCGGGCTCTTCCTCGCCTTCGGCGCCGGCAATGACGAGCTGCTCAACTTCGCCGGCATCTTTCTGTTCGGCGCGTTCGCGATGCCGCTCTATTCGCTCTGCTCGGCCCACGCCAACGACCATGCGGCCGAAGGCCAGCATGCGCTGGTGTCTGCGGGCATGCTGTTCTTCTGGTCGCTCGGCGCCATCATCGGCCCGCTGTTTGCTTCGTTCCTGCTCGAAATCTTCGGGCCGCAGGCACTGTTCATCTATACCGCCGCCATCCTCTTCCTCTTCATGCTCTATACGATCAGGCGCATGACGGCCCGAAGCGGCGTGCCGACCGAGGCCCGCGCCATGCCGTTCCGCAACCTGCTGCGAACCTCGTCCTTCTTCAACAAGCTCGCGGGCGGCAACCAGCCGCGCAAGGACGACTGAAGCCCCTGCGGCAAGATGTGGCTGCGCGAGCGAATTGCTGATTACGGCGATCAGGTTTAGAACCGAGCTTCGTCCTATTCAGTTGTCGAGATTGCCAAAATGCCCCTGATCAGCCGCCGTACGTTTCTCCAGGGCTCCGCCGCTTTGGGTGGCGCTTTTGCATTCGGTGCCGGCATGGCGGCGCGCGCCGGCGCGGCGCCCGAACCGCAGATCCTGACGACGCAACTCGCCGAGGCGCAGATCGCCGCAGACGGCGTGACACCCAAGGTCATGACCTATGGGCTCGGGGACGCCGCGAACAGCAGCGTGCCGCCTGTCCTGCGCATGCGCATGGGCGAAGCCTACGCGGCACGGCTGATGAACCGGCTCGACGAGCCGACGACCGTGCACTGGCATGGCCTACGCATTCCCAACGCCATGGACGGCGTGCCGGAAATGACCCAGCCCTATGTCTATCCGGGCGATCCCTTCGACTATGCCTTCACGCCGCCGGATGCCGGAACCTTCTGGTATCACCCGCATTGCAACACGCTGACGCAGATGGGAAGCGGCCTCACCGGCGTCATCGTCGTCGAAAACCCCGCCGATCCTGTGTTCGACGCGGAGATCGTCCTCAACCTGCGCGACTGGCGGCTCGGCAAGGGCGGCGCCTTCATAGATCCGTTCAAACCGAGAGATGCCGCGCGCGGCGGCACATACGGTACGGTGCGCACGGCGAACTGGCAGCAGGAGCCGAGCTACGATGCGCCCGCCGGCGGCCTTGTCCGGATCCGGATCGCGGCGACCGACGTCACGCGGATCTATACGGTGGGCCTGGAAGGCGCAGAGGCCATGGTTGTGGCGCTCGACGCAAACCCGGTCGACAAACCGTTCCTGCTCGACCGCTACGATGTCGGTCCCGGTCAGCGCATCGACCTCGTCATGCGCATGCCCGACAGCGAGGGCACCACGGTGACACTCGGCAATCTGCGCGGCTCGCATCCCTGGACGATCGCCAGCTTCCGGGCGATCGGCGCCTCCTTGAAGCGCGACATCCGGGATGTCGCCGCCCTTCCCGCCAATCCTATCGCCGAGGCGGATCTCTCGGTTGCAACCCGCATCCCGATCGAACTGACGGCTACCGCCGAGCACAAGGCGGCGCCCTCGATCTGCGGCTCGCTCGGTTACACATTCTGGGCGATCAACAAGGTGCCGTGGCCGGGCGACACGCCTGACCCGATCGCGCCGATCGAGGAAATGAAGTTCGGCAAGAGCTATGTGATGCAGATCGCCAACCGGACGCCGCACGCCCATCCGATCCATCTGCACGGCATGAGCTTCCGCATTCTAAGCTCGAACAAGCGGACCTTCCTGCCGCCGCCGACCGATACCATCCTGCTTCTGCCCGACGAACAGGCGGAAATCGCCCTCGTCGCCGACAATCTCGGCGACTGGGTGTTCCACTGCCACATCATCGAGCATCAGAAGACCGGCATGACCGGTTATTTCAAGGTGGTCTGAGATTTTTGATTGTGACGGATGGCATGAAGGGCTACACGAAAACGAAAGCCGCATTTTTGCCACAGTGATTTAAATCCGATGATTGAAACAACCGCAGATCTAGAGGCCGCCTGCCAGCAGCTGGCCCGCTCAAGTTATATTACGATTGACACGGAATTCCTGCGCGAGACCACCTTCTGGCCCGAGCTTTGCCTGATCCAGATGGCCAACCCCGATATGGCCGTGATCGTCGATCCGATGGCCAAGGGTATCGACCTTGCGCCGTTCTTCGCGCTGATGGCCAACCCTGATGTGATCAAGGTTTTCCATGCTGCGCGCCAGGATATCGAGATCATCTTCCATCTCGGCAACCTGATCCCGCACCCGATTTTCGACACACAGGTCGCAGCCATGGTCTGCGGTTTTGGCGACAGCGTCTCCTATGACCAGCTCGTCAACCGGATCAAGGGCGAGCAGATCGACAAGTCCTCGCGCTTCACCGACTGGAGCCGCCGGCCCTTGACCGAGAAGCAGCTCGACTATGCGCTCGCCGATGTCACGCATCTGCGCGACGTCTACCAGCACCTGAACGCCCAGCTCGAGCGCGAGGGGCGCTCGCTGTGGCTCTCCGAGGAAATGGCGATCCTCGAAGCCAAGGACACCTACGACCTGCATCCCGACGACGCATGGCAGCGCCTGAAGATGCGCGTCAAGAAGCCGATCGAGCTTGCCGTGCTGCAGAAGGTCGCCGCCTGGCGGGAACGCGAGGCGCGCAACCGCAACGTTCCGCGCGGGCGCATTCTCAAGGACGATGCCATCTACGAGGTCGCGCAACAGCAGCCGAAGGACACCGAGGCGATGGCGCGGCTGCGCACCATTCCGAAGGGCTGGGAACGATCGAGCGCCGGAACTGCGCTGATCGAAGCTGTCAACGAGGCGTTGGCCATTCCCAAGACCGATTTGCCGCGGCTACCGCGGCAAAGCCATACGCCCGAAGGTGCTGCCGCTGCCACCGAGATGCTCAAGGTTCTCTTGAAGCTGATCGCCGAAAAGCAGGGCGTGGCCGCCAAGATCATCGCCAACTCCGACGACCTCGACAAGATCGCGGCCGAGGGCGAGAAGGCCGATGTCGGCGCGCTCAAGGGCTGGCGGCGCGAGTTGTTCGGCGACACGGCGCTGAAACTGATCAACGGCGAAGTGGCGCTGCGCTTCGTCGACAAGAAGATCGAAGCGATGGAAATCGGCTCCTGATTGCGGGCGGGCGGAAAACAACTTTCCGCCCGAATCCGGCTCTAGCCAAGGCCCCTTAGCAAGGCCGATTCGCAACCCCGATCACGGCGGTTCGGCGCGCTGACGCGACATGGCTCACCGATGTTGGCCAACGCGCCTTTCTTTGGCTTTAGGGTTTCGAGGCTCTTCCGCATGCGCTGGCGTTTCTCCACGTTCGAGGGAATTTTGCTGCTGCTGATCGTCGGCGGAGCTGGTGCGGTCTATGCCTGGGTCACCTTTGGCGGCGGCGGCCTGATCGGGGCCACCTACGCAGTCTTCATCTGCATGCCGATCCTTGCCTTTGAGCGCCACATCATCTTCCGGCGGCTCTACCGCAGGATCCATTCCTTCTCGACACCGATCTTCTTTCTTGCCACCCTTGCCGTGTATTTCGTCTTGATCGACGTCGGTTACGCTGTGGCCGGCCTGATCATGCAGATGACGGGACATCTGCGCGAAGACTGGCTCGATGCGCTGGTGCCATCGAGCACCGTGCTACTTTTCACGTTCGCAATCGCAGGTCCGCTGGTCTTCATCCTCCGCGTGCGGGAGCTGTTGGGCCGGGACGTCTTCCTCAGCCTACTGACCGGCCGCTATCGCAAGCCGATCCAGGAGGAGCGCGTTTTCCTGTTTCTGGACCTTGCCGGCTCGACGTCCTATGCCGAGCGGAACGGGGACCTGAGGATGCAGGAGTATCTCGGCAAGCTGTTCACCACGCTTGCCGATCCGGTGCTGCGATACCGCGGTTCGATCGACGACTACGTCGGCGACGCGGCGATCATCACCTGGCCATTCGACCGTGCCGTCAACAACGCGGCCTGCGTTCATTGCGTCTTCGATATCCTCGATGTCATCGAGGCAGAGAGCCACAGGTGGCGCAAGGAGTTCGGCGAGGTTCCGCGCCTGAGGGCCGCGCTTCACGGCGGGACGATCGTCGCGGCCGAAATCGGCGTCGACAAACACAAGATCACCTATTTCGGCGATACGGTGAACACGACAGCCCGGCTTGAAGGCTTCTGCAAGACGCTGAACCACCAGGTGCTGATTTCCACCGACCTCGCCCGCAAGATGAGGCTGCCGCACTACGTGCGCGTGGAAGATCTCGGCGAGCATGCCGTCAAGGGCCGCGGGCAGAAAATCGGCGTGCTGGCGCTGCGGGCTGGCGGAACGCCCGTCCCTTCAACTGCCGCCGAGCCCGGTTTCACCGGTGCAGCTTCGCACCCTTCGTGATCTGGTCGACGAGCTTCTTGTCGGCATGTACGGCGATGCCGGCGACGGCCGCGTCCTCGGGTCGGGTCTCGGCAAAGACCGCGCGATTGGCGCTGTCGTGGCCGGTCGAGAACATGGCGTCGACATAGAGCGAAGTTTGCACGTCCCTTTCGATCGCGCGGCGTTGAATTTGCCCAAGCGTGGCACCATCTGCGGAAAGCACGATGATCGGCTGAACGCTCAGCGCGTTGTAGACATTGCCGGCGCCATCGCGATAGGCTTCGCCGATGATTGCCGGCTTTTGCCCGGCGATGCCGGTGGCCAGAAAGGCGGTGACGTTCAGCTTCTGCCAGGTGGCCAGATCCTCGCGCAACACGATCGCGAACTTGGTGTCGAACATGACGGGTTTCTCCATTTCAAGACATCAGGGCGTGCCCGAGCAGGCCTTAACCGAAGACGCGGCGATCGATCTTGAACGATTGTGCGGATCGCCGGGCGACGGCCTGCGTGCCGCGCCGGGCGATGGCANNGCATCCGCGTTGCCGCGCCGCTCAACGGCATCGAGCGCATCGAGGCTCGGTTGCACGGCAAGGTGTTCGAGCCGCATCGCCACGACACCTATGCGCTGGGCGTCACGCTCGGCGGCATCCAGACCTTCCAGTATCGCGGCGAGAGCCGCTACAGCACGCCTGGAAGCATCATCATCATTCACCCTGATGAGGTGCATGATGGTGGCGCGGGAACGGAGGCAACGCTCAGATATCGGATGATGTATCTGCAGCCCGAGCGGCTGATTGCAGCGCTCGGCGACAATGGCGGCGCCCTGCCCTTTATCGCCGCACCGGTTGTCGGTGACGTCGCTTTGCGCCAGGCGATCGGCGAGGCCGTGATGGATCTGGACGGCGGCATCGACGAATTGGCGCTCGACGACATTCTGACGCGCATCGCAGAAGGCCTTTCCCGCCATGCCGGAATGCCAGGCAAGGTGGGCAGCCGATCGGCGAAGCGGGCGGTATTCGAGGCAGCCGGCTATCTCAGGGAAAATCTCGATCGGCCCGTAGGATCCCAGGAGCTCGAATCCGTCAGCGGCCTCGACCGTTTCACACTCGCCCGCCAGTTCCGAAAAATTCTCGGCACCAGCCCGCACCGTTACCTCCTGATGCGCCGCCTGGAACAGGCACGCCGGATGGTCGCCACCGGCCATAGCCTCGCAGGCGCGGCACTCGACACCGGCTTTGCCGACCAGGCCCATTTTTCCCGCCACTTCAAGCGCGCTTATGGCGTAACGCCCGGCCGCTGGGCGACACTTGCCCTTGCCGGTTAACACCAGCGCCCTGTCATCAAAGCTTCACCGGCCTGTTAGCCAGACATCACCCAACCGTCATCAAAGCCGCCTATCGGGTTTGCGTACTCTGGCATCCAACCCATGGTGACTTTCATGACCAAAACGCTTCTCGCCACCGCGGCGCTCACCCTTTTGATGACGACGACCGTCCTGGCTGAGGAAAAGGCCTTTCCCGCAACCCTGAAGGCACACGCGATCCTGCCGGCGAACACCATCCTGGCCGCACCGTCTGACGCACCGGACTATCTGAAGACATCCGGCAAGTTCACCACCGCCGACCGCAAGCGCGCGGACGCGCTCGGCACCGTGGCCGGCAAGGACGGCGTGCGCCCGACCGGTCTTTCGCTACCGTTCAACGGCCAGCCGATGCAGGGCTTCTCCGGCATCAAGGCCATGGAAGACGGCACGTTCTGGAGCCTTTCCGACAACGGCTTCGGCAGCAAGTTGAACTCCACCGATGCCATGCTGATGCTGCACCACGTCAAGATGGACTGGGACGCCGGCAAGGTCGAGGCGCTGAAGACGGTGTTCCTGACGGACCCGGACCGCAAGGCTCCCTTCCCGATCGTCATGGAAGGTTCCGACAAGCGCTACCTGACCGGTGCCGACTTCGACGTCGAATCGATCCAGCCTGTCGCCGACGGCTTCTGGGTCGGCGAGGAGTTCGGTCCCTACATCCTGAAGTTCGATGTCGACGGAAAGCTGACTGACGTTATCGCGACGGTTGTCGACGGCAAGCCCGTGATGTCTCCCGACAACCCGACCCTGACGCTCCAGGGCGACCCCTCGAAGAAGACGCCCGCCTTCAACCTGAAGCGCTCCGGCGGCTACGAGGGCATGGCGCTGTCGAAGGACGGGACCAGGCTCTACGGCATGCTTGAAGGTCCGATCTGGACCGACAGCGAGACCGTCGAACAGGCCGATGGCCGTCCGGCATTGCGTGTCATCGAGCTCGATGTCGCAACCAAGGCATGGACGGGCCGCAGCTGGCTCTATCCACTGGCCGACGGCGGCGAGGCAATCGGCGACTTCAACATGCTTGACGACAAGACGGCCCTGGTCATCGAACGCGACAACGGCGCCGGCACCCTCGACAAGGCTTGCGCCGATCCGAAGGATCCCAAGCCGGATTGCTTTGCCGTCGGTTCGAAGGTCAAGCGCGTCTACAAGATCGCTTTCGACGACAGCAATGTCGGCAAGGCTGTGCGCAAGATCGGCTACATCGACCTCCTGAAAATCGCAGACCCTGACAACAGGAAGCGCCAGGGTGGCGGCGACGGCTATTACGACATGCCGTTCGTGACGATCGAAAACGTCGATCGTGTCGATGCCACGCACATCATCGTCGGCAACGACAACAACCTGCCGTTCTCGGCCGGCCGCGCGCTCGACAAGGCTGACGACAACGAGTTCGTGCTGCTCGAAGTCGGCGACTTCCTGAAAGCCGAATAACAAGAAAGGGCGCGCGGATCTTGCTCCGCGCGCCCTTTCTTAGACGTTCATTGCCGGTCAGCTCTCGAAGTGGAATGCCAGTCGTCTGCCGGTGAGTTTGCCGAGCTGTTGCAGGCGGCCGTCGAGGCGCTCGCCGGCAAATTCCGAATAGGCCGTAGGCACGACGATCTCCAGGTCGATATCCGGCAGGGACGACCTGCGGAACGTCAGGTTCTTCGCCACACCCGGCATCGATGCCGAGAACAGATAGGCGACACGCAGCAGCCCGCCGAGCAGCTTGGCCAGTTCCAGCAGCCGTGGTGTGGTGATGCCGGTCAAGGCACCGGTGGCGCCATCGTCGTTCAGACCTTCAAAGCGATAGTAATTGGCAAGCGCGATATAGGCCCGCCCCGCATGGGTGATGCCGGAAAATGTCGAGTGGGCGATGATGTTCAGCGCCTGAAGGCCGCGATAGTCCGGATGGGCGCGCCAGCTGATATCGGCCAGCAGGCAGGCCGCCTGGCGGTAGCGGCTTTCCTCTTCGGTTTCCTCGACGCCGAAAAACGGCACCATGCGGCCGGTCCAGTCGGCAAGCTCGCGGGCATGCTCGGGCGAACGCGCGCGAAGGATCGCGATCTCGCCGGCGGCCGTCAGCAGCGGATCCTGCGCCCGTTCGTTCTCGCTCAGAAGAGAAAAGAGATAGCCTTCGCGAACGCCGAGTGCCGAAAACGAGATCCGCTCCGGCTTCATGATCGAGAGGGCCTCCTGCATCGCGATCGCACCGAACGGAAGCAGGCTGCGGCGGCTTTTGGAGATGGTCGCATAGGCCGACGGCTTGATATTCTTCGGCTCGATCACCTCCGGCAGAAGCGCCATCGCCTCGTCATAGGAAATCTCGTAACCCTGCATCATGTGCAGGGGATAATTGCGGATTTCCATGTGCAGCTTGGCGATCGAGCGCCAGGTGCCGCCAACGGCATAGAAGGTTCGGCCTGTACCGGTCTTCAGCACCGGCGAGCTTTTCATGAACTTGCGCACCCAGGTGCGCGCTTTCGGCAGCGAGCCGCCGCTGTGCTCGAAGAGACGGATACCCCCGAGCGGCAAGGTGATCCCCTTGCCGATCTTTGTCCCGCTCACTTCGACCAGTTCCAGCGAGCCGCCACCAAGGTCGCCCACCACGCCATCGGGATCGTGGTAACCGCTGACGATGCCCATCGCCGAGAAATACGCTTCCTCTTCGCCAGTCAGAATGCGCACCTTGTGGCCGAGAATGGCTTCGGCCTTGGCAATGAAGGCCGGACCGTTGCTCGCTTCGCGCGCGGCCGCGGTCGCGAGCACATACATGGAGGTGGCGCGCGCCTGCTGCGAAAGAGCATGAAAACGGTGCAACGCCCTGAGCGCCCGTTCGACACTCTCCTCGTCCATGCGTCCGGTGGCA
The DNA here is from genome assembly GCA_900469625.1 of Hyphomicrobiales bacterium. Lineage (GTDB taxonomy): Bacteria > Pseudomonadota > Alphaproteobacteria > Rhizobiales > Rhizobiaceae > Ensifer. The sequence continues at coordinate 70,840 of UBXV01000041.1, read as the reverse complement.
TCGATGCCCTTGCCGAGACCGCACATGACCTTCTCGTTGAAGAGCATGGCCGGGGCGCGGCTCAAGCCCTCGTAGACGACAAGGCGAATAGAGTTCGAGCCGATATCCACAACGGAAACCGGGCGGATGCCGGGCAAACGCCCCTGCGCTTCAGATTCGACCATGCAAAACCAGTTTACTTGTTCCAGCTGCTCTTCCAGCCGGCGATCAGCTTCGGTGCACTGGACTTCAGGGCCTCACCCCGGCCGGAGAGGCTGGGATTGGTCATGAAATAATGCTGCGCATTGAACGGTTCGGCATCCTTGCCGACTTCCATCCGGCGAGACGTGCCGTCGGGAAGAATTTCATAGCTCTGCTGGTTGTCTATGAGATTGCCCAGCATGATCTGCGAAAGAACCTGTTCGTGCACAGTCCGGTTGATAAGAGGCACGAGCGTCTCAACCCGCCGGTCCAGATTTCGCGGCATCATATCCGCCGAGCCGATATAGACAAGCGCATTCTCGGATGGAAGGCCGTAACCGTTGCCAAAGCAGAATATGCGGGAATGTTCGAGGAATCTGCCGACGATGGACTTGACACGAATGTTGTCGGAAAGGCCCGGAACCTGCGGCCGCAAGCAGCAGATGCCACGCACCACCAGGTCGATTTCAACACCGGCGCGGCTTGCCTTGTAGAGCGCATCGATGATCTCGGGATCGACGAGCGAGTTCATCTTCATCCAGATCGCCGCCGGGCGACCGGCCTTGGCGTGCTCGATTTCTTCCTCGACATGCTTGAGAATGCGAGGGCGCAGCGTATGCGGCGAGACCGCCAGCTTCATCCCGGCCTCCGGCTCGCCATAGCCGGTGATGAAATTGAAGATGTTCGCCATGTCGTGGGCGATGACCGGGTTGCAGGTGAAGAACGAGAGGTCGGTGTAGATCTTCGCGGTAACCGGGTGGTAGTTGCCGGTGCCCAGATGGCAATAGGTGCGCAGCCGCCCCTCCTCGCGACGCACCACCATCGACATCTTGGCGTGGGTCTTGAGTTCGATGAAGCCGAAGACAACCTGCACGCCGGCGCGCTCCAGGTCGCGCGCCCAGCGGATATTGGCCTCTTCGTCAAAGCGGGCCTTCAGTTCGACCAGCGCCGTCACGGACTTTCCGGCCTCGGCGGCATCGACCAGCGCGCGCACGATCGGGCTGTCATTGGAGGTGCGGTAGAGCGTCTGCTTGATCGCAACCACTTCCGGGTCGCGCGCCGCCTGCAGCAGGAACTGCACCACCACGTCGAAGGATTCGTAGGGGTGGTGGACCACCATGTCCTTTTCGCGGATCGCGGCGAAACAATCGCCCGCATGCTCGCGCACGCGCTCGGGGAAGCGCGGGTTGTAGGGTTCGAAGCGCAGGTCGTCGCGCGGCGCCTTGGTGATTTCCGACAGCGTGTTCAGCGCCAGAAGACCCGGCAGCACGGCGACGCGGTTTTCCGGGACACTCAGTTCCTGAACGACAAACTGGCGCAGCGAGGCCGGCATTTCCGAATCCAGCTCGATGCGGATCACCGAGCCGCGGCGCCGGCGCTTCAGCGCCGTCTCGAAGAAGCGGACCAGATCTTCGGCCTCTTCCTCGACTTCGATATCGCTGTCACGGATGATGCGGAACGTGCCGGAGCCCCGGACTTCATAGCCCGGGAACAATCGGTCGATGAACTGGCTGACCATGTCTTCCAGCGTGATGTAGCGGATGACGTTCTTGACATCGGGCAGACGGATGAAGCGGTCGAGCGCGACCGGCAGGCGCAACAGCGCGGTCATCGGCTCGCGGCCGGTCTTGCTGACGAGCTGGAGGCCCATCGAGAAACCGAGATTGGGAATGAACGGGAACGGATGGGCCGGATCGATCGACAACGGCGTCAGCACCGGAAAGATCGACTGGTCGAATTCGTTGGCAAGCCAGCTCTTGTCCTGCGCCGATAGCGACGCCGGGCGGACGATCAGGATGTCTTCCTTGGCGAGATACTGCTGCAGCACAGCGAGCGATGCCTGCTGCTCCATCTGCAGGTTGTCGATCTCCTTCAGGATATCCTCGAGCTGTTCGGCCGGCGTCTTGCCGTCGGGCGAGCGCATGGCGAGACCCTGGCGCACCTGGCCCTCGAGGCCGGCGACGCGCACCATGAAGAATTCGTCGAGATTGGCGGCGGAGATCGAGAGGAAACGGACACGCTCCAACAGCGGATGCGCCGTATTAAGCGTTTCCTCGAGCACGCGGCGATTGAACTGCAGCCAGGAAAATTCACGATTGATGAACCGCTCCGGACTTGTGAGCAGGTCGACATCCTCCGTCGTCTGTTTGTTTTCGTTCACCGCCGACGTCGCATTATCCATTACCGATCAGACCCCATTTCGCCGCAGGCAGGAACTATAACAGTTTGACGACGGAACTGTGACAGTCAATCGGAATGGCGTTGATTTCCAAGCTCTTCCAGGACTTCGGCGGCCAGCGAGCGGGTCAGCTTGACGCCGCGGGCAAGCGCCAGCCGGTCGATGCGCTCGACGATCGTCTGGGCCGCCCCGAGCGAGCGTTCCATGCGCTGGACGATGTAACCGACCAGCCTCTCGTCGATGAAAAGCTGGCGATCCGAGAACAGCTTGATCAGCACCTGCGTCAGCAGTTCGTCGTCAGGCTCGCCGATCTCGACGACGGTCGCCGCCTTGAGACGCGAACGAAGATCCGGCAGCGCGACCGGCCAGGACATCGGCCAGAGCCGTGAGGTCATCAGCAGGCCGGTGCCATGCTGACGGACGCTGTTGATGACGTGAAACAGCGTCGTGTCGTCAAACCCCTGCCGGTCGGCGTCCTCAAACAGAACGGGGCCCTGCGCCGCCATCAGCGCCGCGTCTGTGTCAGCGACGGGATGGATCGCGCGTGCGCCCGCCCTCTCCTTCCAGATGCTGGCGAGATGCGATTTTCCGGAGCCGACAGGGCCGGCGATGATTACGACCGGCGATGGCCAGTCGGGCCAATGGTCGACGATCGCGATCGCCGCGCTCAGGCGATCGGAAACGAGAAGATCTTCGCGACCCGTCGCCGGGTCGTGGTCGAATGCCAGGGGCAATTGTTCGAAGGGACGTTTTGTCATGCTGTACTCGGGACAAGGATGGGACGATCAGTCGGCCTGATTGAGATCAGCCGGGCTGATTGCCCTTTGTCTTCTTCACCGCGACCTTCCCATGTCCATGGTAGAGATCGCTATCAAGGTATCGCTGGATGCCGAAGCGAACAAGGACGCCGATGGCAGCGGCGGCCGGAACGGCGACCAGAAGCCCGACGAAACCGAAGAGGGCACCGAAGGCGAGAAGCGCGAACATCAGCCAGACCGGATGCAGGCCGACGCTCTTGCCCACCAGCTTCGGCTGCAGGATGTTGCCCTCCAGGAACTGGCCGCTGAAGAAGATGGCAGCGACGGCACCGATCCAGAGATAATCCGGCCAGAACTGGACCAATGCGACACCAACCGCCAGCACCAGGCCGACCATCGAGCCGACATAGGGGATGAAGCTGATCATGCCGGCAAAGAGGCCGATCAGCAGCCCGAAATTGAGGCCGACAAGAGACAGCCCGATGCCATAGTAAAGGCCGAGGATGATGCAGAGCGAACCCTGGCCACGCACGAAGCCGGCAATCGTCGAATTCATGTCCTGCGCAATCTGGCGCACCACGCCGACGTAGTCACGTGGCACCCAGCTATCAACCCGGTCGACCATCCGGTCCCAGTCGAGCAGCAGGTAGAAGGCGACAACGGGCGTGATGACGAACAGCGACAGGATGTCGAGCAGCGCCATGCCGGAATTCCACAGCTGCTGGAACAGCGTGCCGAGGAAGCTGGCGCCCTGCTCGAGGAGCTTGGCCGAATTCTGCTTGATCGCCGTCATCTGCTCGGCGAGCCAGTCGGGCAACAGGGTCGACTGGCTGTCGGTCAACAGCGCCTGCAGCTTGGAGATATAGCCTGGCATCTTCTGGATGAAGTCGGCGGCTTGCGTGAAGATCACGGGGATGATGATCATCAGCGACAGGGCAAAGATCACCACGAAGCCGATGAGAATGACCACCGTCGCCATCAGCCGGCTGAGGCCGAGGCGTTCGAGGCGGTCGGCGATCGGATCGAGGAAATAGGCAAGCGCCATGCCCGCAAGGAACGGCAGCAGGATCGAGCTGAAAACCATTAGGAAGGCGATGAAGGCGGCAAGCACAAGCAGCCAGAAAATCACCTGGCGCTGAAGTCCCGAACCGCTGACCTTTATGTCCATGGTATTCCCTGTAGCACGCAGAACATGCCTTTGCCGCATCATCATCTGTTTGAGGAGATAGGGGCCCCATGCCGCGACGGTCAAGTCCGCGCGCTTCCGAGCCCGACAAATTGCACCTTTCGCTCCCTTCTTGCCGGTGGGATATGGGCAAAATGGTGAAAAATGGCGGAGAAGGCCGGCTGTCGGCTTGCACTCCCTTGCCCGCCGTGCAATTCGCATCCGCAAAATACCTGTCGCACGACCAGCCTTGGAGAACCAGCATGAGCCAGTCGGGAAAGAACGGCCTCACCTATAGTGATGCAGGCGTGGATATCGATGCCGGCAATCTGATGGTGGAAAAGATCAAGCCGCATGTGCGCTCGACCCGGCGCCCGGGTGCCGATGGCGAGATCGGCGGCTTCGGCGGGCTCTTCGACCTCAAGGCGGCCGGCTTTACCGACCCCGTGCTCGTCGCCGCCAATGACGGCGTCGGCACCAAGCTCAAGATTGCGATCGACGCCAACAAGCACGACACCGTCGGTATCGACCTCGTGGCCATGTGCGTCAACGACCTGGTCGTCCAGGGCGCCGAACCGCTGTTCTTCCTCGACTATTTTGCAACCGGCAAGCTCGACCCCGATCAGGGCGCCGCGATCGTTGCCGGCATCGCCGACGGCTGCCGCCAATCCGGTTGCGCGCTGATCGGCGGTGAAACCGCGGAAATGCCGGGCATGTATTCTGGCGGCGACTACGACCTTGCCGGCTTTGCCGTCGGCGCTGCCGAGCGCGGGCAATTGCTGCCGGCCGGCGATATCGGCGAAGGCGATGTCATTCTCGGCCTCGCCTCGTCGGGCGTTCATTCCAACGGCTATTCCCTCGTGCGCAAGATCGTCGCTTTGTCCGGTCTTGCCTGGGACGCGCCCGCCCCCTTCGGCGAAGGCACGCTTGCAGACCTCCTGATGACGCCGACCCGCATCTATGTGAAGCCGCTCTTGAAGGCGATCCGCGAAACCGGCTCGATCAAGGCGCTTGCGCACATCACCGGCGGCGGCTTCCCCGAGAACATTCCGCGCGTGCTGCCCAAGCACCTTGCAGCTGAAATCGACCTTGATGCCATCAAGGCGCCGAAGGTCTTCTCCTGGCTCGCACAGACCGGTGGCGTCGCCGCCAACGAAATGCTGCGGACCTTCAACTGCGGCGTCGGCATGATCGCCGTCGTGCCGGCCGAAAAGGCCAAGGACGTGGCAGCGGTGCTCGAGGCAGAAGGCGAAACCGTCTTCACGCTCGGTCGCATGGTCGCCCGCGCCGAAGGCGCCCATGGCACGATCTACAAGGGCAGCCTCGCTCTATGACGAACGACGGGACGGCAGTCCGGAAAAAGGTCGTCGTCTTCATTTCAGGCGGCGGCTCCAACATGCTCTCGCTCGCAAAAGCCGCAGCAGAGCCCGATTTTCCGGCCGAGATCATTGCCGTGATCGCCGACAAGGCGGATGCCGGTGGCCTTGCCAAGGCTGAGGCGCTCGGCATTCCGACCCGCTCGTTCCTGCGCAAGGATTTCGAGAGCAAGGATGCACACGAAGCGGCGATCCTTGTAGAGCTCGATCGGCTATCGCCCGACATTATCTGCCTTGCGGGCTACATGCGACTGTTGTCGGCGACCTTCATCAAGCGCCACGAAGGCCGGATCATCAACATCCACCCGTCGCTTCTGCCGCTCTTTCCCGGCCTCCACACCCACCAGCGCGCCATCGACGCCGGCATGAAGGTGGCGGGCTGCACCGTGCATTTCGTCACCGAAGGCATGGATGAGGGCCCGATCGTCGCGCAGGCCGTCGTTCCCGTCGTCGACGGTGACACCGCCGACACGCTGGCCGCCCGCGTGCTGACGGTCGAGCACCGTACCTATCCTATGGCGCTGCGGCTCCTGGCCGAAGGCAAGGTTCGCATGGAAGGCGGAAGGGTCGTCACCGAAAACACCGATCCCGCGCCCGCGTCCTCGACGTTGATCTCGCCGGCGGCCTGAGGGCCAACTATTTCGCCGAAGCCAGCCGCCGGTCGAGTGCGTCGAGCACGCGCCGGGTCAGCGCCGGATAATCCTCGTCGAAATGGTGGCCGCCTTCGATGGCGACGACATCGACACCCGTCCCCTTCAGATCAGGGCAGGCATCGTCCTCTTCCTCCGTGCCATGGATGCATTGCACCAGGGTGGGATCGATGCGCTTGATGTCGTCGATGGGATCGCCGCCATTCCCCTGCCCGGCGGCACCGAGCCAGCCAAGAACCGAAATCTTGTAATCGACCTGATGCGACAGCGCCATCAGCGTCACCTGCCGTACCCGCGCGCGCTCGGCCGGCGGGAGCAGATTGAACGTGCGCGGCAGGATGTCGGCACCGAAGGAATAGCCGATCAGCAAGACGTTCCGGACATTCCAGCGCTTGCGATAATAGTCCATCACCTTGGCGAGATCGTCTGAAGTCGCCTGCGGATCGCGTTCGGACCAGAAATAGCGCAGCGAATCGATGCCGACGACCGGCACGCCCTGCTGCTGCAAGACGTCGCCGACCTGCTTGTCGATGTCGCGCCAGCCACCGTCGCCGGAATAGATCACCGCCATCGTGTCGCGCGTCGGCTTGGTATCGAGCACGGTCAGGGGTAGGCCGAACGGGTTGTCGGATGCAGCCTCGCTGTCAATCAGGTCGGTCAGATGGCTGGTCAATGCATCGTAGGCGTCATCGTCGCTGTCTTCCTGGGTGATATCGGCGTGTTTCTCGATGAGGGCCGCCACATGGCTGCGACCGTCGTCGGATGCCGCTGGCGTAAAGACGACGGAAATCGGGTCAGGCAAGGCACCGTCCGTCAGACCGTAGACCATGCGGTCGCCCTTGCGGGTTTTCTCGGCCGGCGTGCAGAGCTGCTTTTGCAGCACGATGCCTTCTTCCGGATCGACCGCGAGTGTCTGGCCGATGGTCGCGGCCGGGGTCTGCGCCGCGATCGCCAGCGCCATGGCGCCACCCGCTCCGACGCCGGCAACGATCGGCGGAAGATAGGCATCGCTTCTCAGCGCGCGCTGCACTTGCTGGCTCAGCGCCTCGATATCCGAAACCATGTAGATGCAGTCGCCATCGTCCCTGGCGAGCGAGGCAAGATAGGCCTTGAGATCGATGCCGATGACGGCAGCCTTGTCGTCAACCAGCGCACGCGCGACCGTGTCCTCCCTGTCGCCCCACCCATCCGCGCCGGACAGGAGCACGACGAGGGCGGACGCCGTGTCGTTTGGAAGAAGGATGTGCGGCGACGGTATCATGCCCGTATCGTAGGCTGCCGGCTTGTCCTGCGCCATGCCCGGAGCAACCGCCACGGTTGCCACCAGGAGTGCGCCTGCGACTGACTTCAAGACTTTACGGATACGCATCATTTCTTCATCACTCCCCTGAGGCCGCCGCCGATCAGGAATGTCGCATCCATCAGGGCAAGGATCGGATTGATGCCGCCACTCGCCACGAGATAACGCGGCTGCCAGTGCGGGTGGAATTTCGACTTGAAGGCGCGAAGGCCCTTGAAGTTGTAAAAGCGCTCCCCGTGTTCGAAGAAGGTTCGACCCGCCCGGTCCCAGACCGGAGCGATCTGGCGCGACGACATGCCCGAGAGCGGCGCCATGCCGAGATTGAAGCTACGGTACCCTTCGGCCTTCAGATGTTCCATCACCTGGGCAAAGAGAAAATCCATCGATCCCTTGGGAGCGTCAGGCGCAAAGCGCATGAGATCCACGGTGCCTTCCTGCTTCGTCGCCGTCACCAGGATGTTGGCAAAGGCGACGATGCGGCCCTCATAGGTCAAAACCGCGACAGGCTGTTCGACCAGGTATTCGGGATCGAAGGCTCCAAGGGAAAAACCCTTCTCCTTGGCATTGTGATGGGCAAGCCAGGCATCGGAAATCGCCGTCAGCTCGTCGATGATCGCGGGAACGTCCTGGGCCGCAACCATCCTGAATTCGAGCCCGTCACGTTGGGCGCGGCTGACCTGCTGGCGAAGGTTGGCCCATTTTCCGCCCTTCATCTCGAACCGCGCGAGGTCGACATGGGCAAGTTCGCCAAGCCTGAAGGCGCGCAGCCCCGCATCGGCGTAGTAGGCAAGCCCCAGCGGCGAGACCTGGTAGAACACCGCACGGCAACCGCTGGCGCGGGCCGTCTCGATGAATTGCCAAATCAACTCCGGCCAGGCATCGACCGGCCCCACCGGATCGAACAGCGCGATCCACGAGCGGGCCCTCTGGCCATACATGATGAAAGCGCGGCCGTCGGCGGAGAACATCAGACTCTTGTCACCCATGCGCACCAGATTGGCATCGGACATGTCCTGCGCCTCGACGATGGCCAGTGCCCGCTGCATGGCGTCGTCACTTGCCGGCTCAGCACTCGCAGCCGCCGGCCGCATCAGGCTCCAGATGGCGATGGCGCTGGCGCCGATCGTCACGCCGAGCAGTGCACGCAGGCCGCGGGGGGCCTCGGCGGAAAACTCGAACTGCCACCAGAGTTCATGGCTGTAATCGACATCGCGATAGACGAACAGGAGGACGACGAGCCCGCCAAGGCAGATGACGCCCAGCGCCGTCAGCCACGGCAGCGTCAACGCCTGGCCGAAGAGCGAGGCCGGCCGCACGAACAGCCGGCGGCTGACAAGAAGGCCGACGAGGAAGAAGGCAAGCATGCCGGCCTCGACGACTGCGACCGCCTTGATCAGCGAAAGCAGTAATGCAGCGACACCGATGACGACAGACGCCCACCAGGCACCATCGAGCCTGAGGGCGAGGCCGCGCGAGACGATGACGAGCGCAAGGCCGAGCAGGCTCGCCAGAAAATGCGCGCCCTCGACGATCGGCAGCGGCAGCAGCCCTTCGAGAAAGGCTAGGTTTTCGTCCGGCGTCGGCGTCACGCTCGACAGCACCAGCATGATCGCCAGGACGATGCCGAGCGTTGCCAGAAGAAGCGGCGTGATGCGGCCGCCGATGCGGCGCACGCTGGAGGCGACGGGATGGCCGGACAGTTGCCGCAGTTCGATACCGATGACGACGGCAATCGCGATCAGTAGCGGCAGCACGTGATAGATGACGCGGTAGAGAACCAGGGCGCCAAGGATCGTGTCGATGTCAGTATTATGGCCGAGCGTGGCGATGATGACCGTTTCGAAGACGCCGAGACCGGCCGGCACGTGACTGAGGACAGCGATGCCGACGGCGAGCGAATAGATCGCCAGAAAGGCCGGCCAGCCGATGGTGCCCGCCGGAAGTAGCACGTAAAGCACCGTTGCCGACGCCGCCAGATCCAGCGCCGTAACGAGGAACTGGCGCGAGGATGTGCGCGAATCCGGCATGCGCAGCGCAAAGCGTCCGATGGTCACCTCATGCCCGTCTCGGCCCTTGACGAAGATGGCCAAGACGGTGCCGAGAATGGCGACGGCGATCATGCGCAGCCAGAACGGGTCGAGCCCCGTCAGGGGCGCGACATATTCACCGACGGCGAGCAAGCTCAGGCAGGTGACGGTCAGAAGCCCGAGGCCGAAGGCCAAGGTGACGAAGGCGATGATGCGCGCGATGTTCTCCGGCTCGATGCCGAGGCGCGAATAGGACCGGTAGCGGATGGCGCCGCCGCTCAAGGCGCCGAAGCCGGCGGTGTTGCCGACCGCATAGGCGCAGGCCGCTGTCAAGGCGACGTCGGCATAGGGCAGCTTGCGCCTGACATAGTCGAGCGCGCCGACGTCGTAGAAGGTCAGTGCCAAAAAGCTCAAGGCCGTGAAGAAAACAGCCGCAGCGATGGCGGTCCAGCTGGTGTCGGCAAGCGCCTTGACCACGTCGTCGTACTGCACTTCGGAGGTCAGGTGGAAGATCGCCAGGCCGAAGAGGCCGATGACCAGCAAGGTTGCAAGCGCCTGCAGATAGCGTCGGTTGCGACGCAGGAAAGGCATCCACCCTGCCTCGATCTGCTGATCATCGTTGGCTGCACGTTCCGAGAGGGAGGACGTCATGGGTTGCCCATGTCATTGATGAAGACACCAGCGCTGTAGCCTAACGGATAACGATCAGAAAGTGAAATATCCGTAATGTATTGTGTTCTTAATAAACAAGGCCTTACGGCCCGAGGCTGGAGCGGTTCAGCCGGGCCCATTGCAGCAACATGATGGTTTTGGCGTCGCAGATCTCGCCTGTCGCGATCATTTCGAAGGCTGCATCGAAGGGGATTTCGAGCACCTCGATGTCCTCGCCCTCATGTGAAAGACCGCCACCCTCCCCGACTTTCCTGGCAACGTCGATGAGACCGACGAAAAAGCTCGTTCGCTCGGTCAGCGCCCCCGGGCTCATATAGGCATCGAAGAGGTGCGTGGCCTTCTCGACGTGATATCCCGTTTCCTCCATCGCTTCGCGGCAGATCGCGACCTCCGGCGTATCGTCGTCGAGCAGGCCGGCTGGAGCTTCGATCATATAGGCAGGATCGCCCTGCAGCAGCACCGGCACGCGCAACTGGCGCACCAGCACAACGCTTTGGCGCCTGGGATCGAACAACAGGATGGTCGCGGCGCTGCCATGGTCGTGCACTTCACGCTTCAGCGTCACCGTTTCGCCGTCGGACATGTCCTGCTCAAGGGTGATTTCCTCCAGATGGATGAAGCCGTCCGAAAGCGTGCGCCGATCGATGATCCTGACGCGCGGATCGTGGTTTTTCGTCATGAGAGGTCCTTCATGGGAAGAGGAAGATGCGATCGCACTCGACCGTCAATGGATGTGCTCCGACGGCGCGCAGCTTTCGCGCTCCATCTGCAGGGTCGTATGGTGCAGATCGAACGCATCGCGCAAACGCTGCTCCACCGCGCGGCGCACGGTCTCACCGTCGGCATCCTCTGCCAGCACCACATGGGCGGTCAACGACGGTTGGCTCTGGGTGATCGCCCAGAGGTGAAGGTCGTGCACCGAAGCGGCACCGGGCACGGCGGCGATCGCCGCATGTACGTCGGCCAGGCGCATGCCCGGCGGCACGCCTTCCAGGAGAATGTTGACGCACTCCTTCAAGAGCACCCAGGTACGCGGAAAGACCATGAAGCCGATGCCGACAGCCAGCAGCGAATCGACCCACTGCCAGCCAGTGAACCAGATGATCGCCGCACCTGCCATCACCGCCACCGAGCCGAGCATATCCGCCCAGACCTCGAGATAAGCGCCCTTGACGTTGAGGCTTTCGTCCTTGTGGCTGGTCAGCAGCCGCATCGAAATCAGGTTGACCACCAGGCCGACGACGGCAATCAGCAGCATGCCGCCGGACTGGATTTCCTGCGGCAGCGACAGCCGTTGCCACGCCTCGTAGAGAATGTAGAAGGCGACGGCGAGCAGCAGCAGGGCGTTGAAGGCCGCCGCCAGGATCTCGAAGCGGGCATAGCCATAGGTTCGCAGCAGATCGGATGGCCGCCGCCCGACATGAATGGCGACCAGCGCGATCGCCAGTGCCGCCGCGTCGGTCAGCATATGCATCGCGTCGGAAATCAGCGCCAGGCTGCCGGTCAGAATACCGCCGACGACCTCGGCGAGCATGAAGCTGCCCGTCAGCGCGAGCGCACCCCAGAGGCGCGAGACCGGCGTGTTGCTGACATCCGCATGCTGGTGGTCGCCGCTCATACACGCACCCGGTGGCTAGGGGGCTGGTCTGACCCAGACCCTGTTGTCGTGGAACGCGGCCCCGCCGTAGGGCGCAACCGCATCGGCGCCAGTAAGCACATTGATGCCCTCGCCGTCGAGATGGGCGCCGTTCGGCCAGAGCCCCTCGGCGATGACAACGCCGCGCCGCGCGCCGCCGCCAACCGTCACATGCAGGCGCACCTCGCCGCGTCGATTGCCGAGCATGACGATATCGCCGTCGCCGACGCCGAGTGCTACCGCATCGTCCGCGTGCATCATCACCGCAGGGCGGCCTTCCTTCTGAACCGAAGACGGGGTTTCCGCGAAGGTCGAATTCAGGAAGGACCGCGCCGGCGACGTCGCCAGGCGGAAAGGATGGTCAGCGTCCGCGACCTCGATCAGGTCGACATGGTCGGGGAATTCCGGCAGCGCGGCATGCGGTCCCTGCAGGCCCATCGACTTGGGCGGGCGGTTCGGCGCCGGGGTGCCGGTCCAGTCCGCCTTGAAGCGGAACTTGCCGTCGGGATGACCGAAGCCATTGAGATAATGTGCGTCCTCGAACGCCGGCTGACAGTCGAGCCATTTCTCCCGCTTCATCTCGTCGTAGCCGATGCCGTAATTGGCAAGCAGCCGGTCGATGTGCTGACGCTCACTGAGGCCAAAGCCGGCATGATCGGCGACGCCGAGGCGCCTTGCCAGTTCCTCGATGACGAACAGATTGGTGCGCACGGTCGATGGCGGCTCCACCACCTTCGGACCGATCAGGATATGCTGATGGCCGCCGCCGCGGTAAAGATCGTCATGCTCAAGGAACATGGTCGCCGGCAGCACGATATCGGCAAGCTGCGCCGTGTCGGTCATGAACTGCTCGTGCACCGCGACAAAGAGATCGTCGCGCAGGAAGCCGCGTTTCACCAGCCGTTGTTCCGGCGCGACATTCACCGGGTTGGTGTTCTGGATCAGCATCGCCGTCACCGGACCGCCGTGGCGCAGCGCCTCTGCATCACCGGTCAGCACGCGCCCGATCTGTGACTGGTCGAGCATGCGTATATCGGGGTCGTGGAACGCAGTGCCGATGAGCTCGCGCTTGTCGAGCTTGAAGATGTCGTTGTTGGAATGAAACGCGCCGCCGCCTTCATGCTTCCAGGAGCCAAGCACGGTGGCGACAGAGGCGGCCGCATGGATCGCCACGGAGCCGTTGCGCTGGCGGGTAAAGCCGTAGCCGAGACGGAAGAAGCTCTTCGGCGTCGTGCCGACGAGTTTGGCGAACGCCTCGATTTCCTCGACGGACAGGCCTGTGATCGCGGACGCCCATTCGGGGTTCCGCGATTGCAGATGGGCTTCGAGCCCTGCCGGATCGTCGGCGAACTCAGCCATATAGGCGCGGTCGGCGTAACCGTCGCGGAAGGCGACATGCATCACCGCACAGGCAAGTGCGGCGTCGGTGCCCGGCTTCAGCACCAGGCCCATGTCGGCCTGCTTGACGGTGGGATTGTCGTAGATGTCGATCACGACGATCTTGGCGCCGCGTTCCTTGCGGGCCTTGATCGCGTGGGTCATGACGTTGACCTGGGTGGCAACTGCATTCGTGCCCCAGATCACCACGCAATCGGACTTCGCCATATCGCGCGGATCGGGACCGCGCAGCGAGCCGGTCGCCATGGAGAAACCGGTCCAGGCCATGTTGGTGCAGATCGATCCGAAGAAGCCGGAATAGCGCTTGGCGTGACGCAGGCGGTCAATCGAATCGCGCTGCACCTGCCCCATGGTGCCGGCGTAGAAATACGGCCAGATCGCCTGCGCCCCATGCCGTTGCTCAGCCTTGATGAACTGGTCGGCAATCTCGTCGAGGGCTGCCTCCCAGGAAATCTCCTGCCAGCTACCACTCCCCTTGGCGCCGACGCGGCGCTGCGGCACCATCAGCCGGTCGGGATGATAAATGCGCTCGGAATAGCGCGCGACCTTGGCGCAGATGACGCCAGCGGTATATGTGTTGGCGGCGGCGCCACGCACGCGGCCGATCCGGCCTTCTGCAGTCAGGTCGACTTCCAGTGCACAGGCCGAGGGACAGTCGTGCGGACAGACGGAGTGGCCGATCGACTTTTCTGCTTTGATGGGGGTCGCAACGTTCATGGCTTTTCTATATGGCATCGACAATCGGGCTCAAAGAGCCAAACTTGCACCCATCGAAACAATTGATAACAGCCATCGGCGGCCCTCATGAACTATCGGCATATCTATCACGCGGGCAATTTCGCCGATGTTCTCAAGCATGCGGTGCTGGCCCGGCTCGTCACCTATCTCCAGCAGAAGGAGAAGGCGTTCCGGGTTCTCGATACGCATGCCGGCATCGGCCTTTACGATCTTTCGAGCGAAGAGGCACAGAAAACCGGCGAATGGCGTGACGGCATCGGCCGACTGCTCGAAGGTGACTTACCGGCGCCGATTGCGGCAATCCTCGAACCCTATCTGGCGACCGTTCGCGAGCTGAACCCCGACTCGGAACTGACGCGCTATCCGGGATCGCCGAAGCTGGTCCGCATGCTCTTTCGCCCGCAGGATCGCCTGTCGGCGATGGAACTGCACCCGGACGACTATGAGACGCTGCACCGCCTCTTCGACGGCGACTTCCAGAGTCGCGTCACCGAACTCGACGGCTGGCTGGCGCTCGGCGCCCATCTGCCGCCCAAGGAAAAGCGCGGCCTGATCCTTGTCGACCCGCCCTTCGAGATCGAGGGCGAATACGAGCGACTGGCCGACGGTCTTGCCAAGGGCTATCGCCGCTTTGCCGGCGGCACCTTCTGCCTCTGGTATCCGCTGAAGAAGAACGCACCGATCAAGGCTTTCCATGAGGCGTTGAAGGCGCTCGAAATCCCCAAGATGCTCTGTGCCGAGCTTTCAGTGCGCAGCGACCGCGAAACGACGGGACTGTCGGGATCGGGCCTCATCATCGTCAACCCACCGTTCACGCTCAAGGGTGAACTCGATCTGCTGTTGCCGTTCCTGAAGACCCGGTTGGGACAGGACCGCTTCGCGTCCAGTCGCTGCTTCTGGCTGCGCGGCGAAGAAGCAGCAACCCGGGGCCTTGACTGACAGGCTCGGAAAGCAGCAATCTCCTTTGACGATTAAGGGAGACGCCCATGACTCGCAAGCTCGCTGCAACGCTTCTGGCCTCGCTTTCCTTCGCTACGATGGCCGCACCCTCGGCTTCGGCGGCCGACTATCTCGGGACCTACCGCGATCAGCCGACCTCCTATAGCATCGGCGTATGCGGTGATGCCTCGGTTCTGGGCTTCATCACCTCGCGCTTCGAATACCGGGCGGCGAATTATCTGCACGCCAATCTCTCGATCGCCGAGATCCGCAACATGGGCCAGAACCGGCTCGAGCTGCGCGACTACACACACAGCGTCGAGCGCGAGTATTGCCGTGCGACGGCCGTCATGACCGACGGAGAGCAACGGTCGCTCTATTATCTCATCGAACGCAACTGGGGCTTTGCCGGCGTCGGTCGCAGCATCGAGTTCTGCGTCGGCGGTCTCGACCCCTGGTACGTCTACGGCGCCCATTGCGCTTCGCTTCGCTGATCATGCCGAGACTTTGCCGAAAGCGCCGGCTCCTGCCGGCGCTTTTCTTTGCTCTGGCGCTCGCGGGCTGCAGCGACAATGGAGCAGAAAAGAAGCCGCCTCAGCAAACCCCAGGCCAAACGAAAGCGACTGTCGCCGTTCCAATCGGCCAGGGCTTTGATTTCTATGTTCTCTCGCTCTCGTGGTCACCGACCTGGTGCGACGACAACGACCCCTCGGGCAAGACCGGCCAATGCCGGGTCGGCAGCAATCGCGGGCTGATCGTCCACGGCCTGTGGCCGCAGAACGACCGCGGCTACCCGGACTTCTGCCCGACGCGACAATCCGACCGCGTGCCCGAAACACTTGGCCGCCAGTATCTCGATCTCATTCCGTCCATGGGGCTCATCGGGCATCAATGGCGCAAACACGGCACCTGTTCGGGACTTAGCCAGCAGGATTACTTCGCGGTGACACGGGCGGCACGCGAGCGCGTCGCGCTGCCGGCCGAACTCAACCAGCCACGCCGGGAAAATGCGCTGTCCGTCAGCGCCATCGAAGCCGGTTTCGTGGCCAGAAATCCGGGCATGACGACCAACGCGCTGGCTGTTACCTGCGAGGGCAAGCGGCTGGAGGAAATCCGGATCTGCTTCGACAAGGCGCTGAACTTCCGGCCCTGCCCCGAGGTCGATCGCCAGGCCTGCCGAAGAGACACGGTGATCCTGCCGCCCGCATCCTGAGCGGTCGCGGCTCACCTTTGACGCCGTGCCGCTTCCGTCCGTTGAAACTGCCCCCGATCGTCCGTACACCCTCTTTCGGACGATCCGACGCGAAAAAGAAAGACGCTCGATGAAGATACTCTATTCGCCGACCTCACCCTACTCGAACAAGGTCCGCATGGCGGCGCATTATGCTGGCTTTGCAGCCGAGAGCGTGCTGACCGACACCAGCGCCAATTCGCCGGAGCTTGTCGGCAGCAATCCGCTCGGCAAGATCCCGACACTCATTACCGGCGACGGCAAGTCGATCTACGATAGCCGCACGATCATGCACTTCATCGACCGGGAAACGAAAGGCAAGCTCTATCCGAAGAACGCCGGCAAACGTTTGGATGTCGAGATCCTCGAGGCGCTTTGCGACGGCATCTGCGACTGCCTGCTGGCAATCGTTTACGAGAAGCGCATTCACCCGCCGGAAAAGGTGCATCAGCCCTGGATTGACATGCAGTGGACGAAGGTGGAGCGCGGCCTCGACCTTCTGAATGAAAGCCTGCCCAAGACCGGCGCCAAGCTGCACGCGGGACATTTCGCGCTCGCAGCGCTGCTTCGCTATGTCGAATTGCGCTTCAGCGGGGAGTGGCAGCGCGGCCGCGCCAAGCTCAAGAACTGGCCGAGCAAATTCGAGAAGCACTTTCCCGAATACTCCAAGTTCAAGGCATAAAAAAAGCCCGGGGTGACCCGGGCTTTTCCTTGATCTGGCAGAAGCCGATCAGAACTTCACGCCCATACCGACGCGCACGCTGTGCTCGTCGTAGCCGGACGAAACGTTCGTGCCGCCAACGTTGAAGTTCTTCGAACCGTAATCGGTGTAACGGTATTCGACGCGTGCGGTGATGTTGTCTGTGACGAAGGTTTCAGCACCGGCACCGGCGGTCCAGCCGACCATGGTGTTCTTGTCGGAACCAGCCGAGGTCGATGCCTTGGCCTGGCCAACGGCGAGACCTGCCGTACCGTAGAGCAGAACCGGGTTCAGATCGACACCGACGCGTGCGCGCAGCGAGCCGTTGACACCCTGCTTCATGCGCAGGTTGCCTGCGGTCGAGTCCTGACCGGAGTAACCGATATCGGCTTCACCGCCGTATACGATCTGGCCGCTCTGCATGTTGTAACCACCGTACAGGCCGCCACCGAAACCGGCTGCCGTGTTGTTGCCGGTCGCGTCGTGCTGACCGTGATGCCAGTCAGCGGTACCACCGACATAGGCGCCCGACCAGTTCTTGACTGCCGGCTCGGTGTACTCGGCTGCCGGAGCTGCCGGTACGTCTTCGATCGCGTCTGCAGCCTGGGCGGCCTGGAAGGCGATGAGGGATACGGCCGAAGCCATGAGGGTGGTGGTGAGCGTACGCATAAATATTCTCCTTTTCGACCCGATGCCCCAAGGGTTGGGATCCCTCAATGAAACATCGGGCAACTTTCAATTAACCCGCCCGGTTGAGCTGAAATTGGCCAGCAAATGAGGATTCACAAGAGCCAAAATGTGAAATTTTGGTGGCACAATCATGCCGAAAATTTGATGTTGCTTTCGCGCCACAGGGGTTTTATTAACCACGTTTCAAGATTAACGAAAGCTATACTATATACCTTCAAAATAATACAATTTACGCGAATTCCATTAATTTTTGCGAAATGATTCATCAGGGAGAGTTTCAGCGCGGCGTTTCTTGCCTATATCTTCGACCGCTGGCACGAAGATTCGAAACGCGGGATGAAACGTTGAAGAAAGCACTGAAGGCGGCACTCGTAACGGGTGGCGCCAAACGGATCGGCAAGGCTATAGTTGAAGACCTCGCGGCGCATGGCTTCGCGGTCGCCATCCATGCCAACGGTTCGCTCGAGGAAGCGGAGGCGCTCGCGGTTTCGCTTGGCAAGAATGGAACGATCGCCGTTGCGGTCAAGGCGGATCTGACCGACACGCGGGAAACCTTAGCGCTGATGGCGCAGGTCAACGCAGCACTCGGACCGATCGACGTGATCGTCAACAATGCCTCGCTGTTCAAGAAGGACAGTCTCGACGCATTCGATGAAACGGTATGGGACCGACATTTCGCCCTGCATGTGAAGGCGCCTTCCCTGCTCGCCAGTGATTTTGCACGCCAGCTGCCGCGTGGCATGTCGGGCCTCGTCGTCAACGTGATCGACCAGCGCGTCTGGTCTCCAAACCCGCGTTTTTATTCCTATATGTTGTCAAAGTCCGCATTGTGGACAGCAACACAAACGATGGCACAGGCACTCGCACCGGATATCCGCGTGAACGGCATCGGCCCCGGACCGACACTGCCGAACGAGCGGCAGGATCCGCGCGATTTCCAGGCACAGGTCGACGCTGTGATTCTGAAGCGCGGTCCGGCGCTCGACGAATTCGGGCGGACGATCCGGTTTCTTTATGACACGCCGTCGATTACCGGGCAGATGATCGCTCTCGACGGTGGCCAGCACCTCGCCTGGGAAACGCCTGACATCAGGGAGATAGTGGAATGAACGGACGCGTGCCGACAGACGGCGGCATCCTGTATGACGGCAACGATGTCGAAGACGACGATGACGCGATCGAGACGTCAGAAGGCGTACCGGCAGCCCCGGCCATCGAATGGGCTGAAAATCGCAATGAGGTCGAAGGCCTCAAGGGCGCCGAACTGATCCAGGCCTTCGTCAAGCGTCTTCCGAACGGACCCGGCGTCTATCGTATGTTCAACGAGGACGGTGACGTCCTTTATGTCGGCAAGGCGCGCAGCCTGAAGAAGCGCGTCAACAACTATGCGCAGGGACGCGGCCACTCCAACCGCATTTCCCGGATGATTCGCGAAACCGCGAACATGGAGTTCGTCACCACGCGCACCGAGATCGAGGCGCTTCTGCTCGAAGCCAACCTGATCAAGCGGCTTCGGCCGCGCTTCAACGTGCTTTTGCGCGACGACAAGTCCTTTCCCTATATTCTGGTGACCGGCGACAGCCGGGCGCCCGCGCTCTACAAGCACCGCGGGGCACGCAGCCGGAAGGGTGATTATTTCGGCCCGTTCGCGTCGGCGGGCGCCGTCGGTCGCACGATCAACTCGCTGCAGCGCGCCTTCCTCCTGCGCACCTGCACCGACAGCGTCTTCGAGACGCGCACACGTCCCTGTCTCCTGCACCAGATCAAGCGCTGTGCGGCGCCCTGCACGGGCGAGATCAGCAACGACGGCTATGCCGAGCTGGTCTCCGAGGCCAAGGACTTCCTCTCCGGCAAGAGCCAGGCGGTGAAGGCGACGATCGCGACGGCGATGGGCGAGGCTGCGGAAAACCTCGATTTCGAACGCGCAGCGCTTTATCGCGACCGGCTCGCCGCCCTCAGCCATGTGCAAAGCCATCAGGGCATTAATCCATCGGGAGTCGAAGAGGCGGATGTCTTTGCCATCCACCACGAAGGCGGCACGTCCTGCATCCAGGTCTTCTTCTTCCGCACAGGGCAGAACTGGGGCAACCGCGCCTATTTCCCGAAGGCGGACCCGTCGCTGTCGACGGCCGAAGTGCTTTCGGCCTTCCTCGCCCAGTTTTACGACGACAAGCCCTGTCCGCGGCAGATCCTGCTCTGCGAGGCGGTCGAGGAACAGGAACTGCTCGGCCAGGCGCTGAGCGAAAAGTCCGGTTACAAGGTTTCGATCCAGGTGCCGCAGCGCGGCGAGAAGAAGGACCTCGTCGACCACGCGCTTGCCAATGCCCGCGAGGCGCATGGTCGCAAGCTGGCGGAAACGGCATCGCAGTCGAGACTGCTCGACGGCTTTGCCGAAACCTTCAAGCTCGAACGCGCGCCACGCCGGATCGAGATCTACGACAACTCCCATATCATGGGCACCAATGCGGTCGGCGGCATGGTGGTCGCCGGCCCTGAGGGCTTCGTCAAAGGCCAGTATCGCAAGTTCAACATCAAATCGACCGACATCACGCCCGGCGACGACTTCGGCATGATGCGCGAGGTGATGACCCGCCGTTTCTCGCGCCTGCTCAAGGAAGAGGGCAAGCCGGACCGGACAGCCGAGATCGCTGAGGACGCTGCGTTCCCGGCCTGGCCCGACGTCATCCTGATCGATGGCGGCCAGGGACAGATGACGGCGGTGCGGGCGATCCTGAAAGAACTCGACGTTGAGGACTGCGTAACGGCAATCGGCGTCGCCAAGGGCGTCGACCGCGACGCCGGGCGCGAACGCTTCTTTGCGCTCGGCCGCGACAGCTTCACGCTGCCGCCGCGTGATCCCGTGCTCTACTTCATCCAGCGCCTGCGCGACGAAGCGCATCGGTTTGCCATCGGTTCGCACCGCGCGCGGCGCAAGAAGGAAATGGTGAAGAACCCGCTCGACGAGATCGCGGGCATCGGGCCGACGCGCAAGCGGGCATTGCTCACCCATTTCGGCACCGCAAAGGCCGTTTCCCGCGCCGGCATGAACGACCTCATGGCGGTCAGCGGCATTTCCGAAGCGGTGGCGCGACTGGTCTACGAGCATTTCCACGAGGACGCGGCAAAATGACCCTGGCAGCGCTGCGAACCACGGGCTCGAACCGGATGATTTCGGCCGGAAATCAATGGGGATTTCCGCATTTATGGCATGGCAATTCACCGGACGTTCAGGTGCGATGCGCCAATTATGACACCCTTCGCACAATGATTTGTTGACCTGAGGGCCGCAAAGTCATTCTGTACCTCCGAGGAAGACAGAGAACCCGATACCATGCCCACGCCCGTCGCCTACAGCATCCCAAACCTGCTCACCTATTTCCGAATCCTGATCGTGCCGCTGATTGTGCTCTGCTTCTTCATCGAGGGCCGGCTGCACAGTTCGGACTTCGCGCGCTGGACGGCGGTCACTCTCTTCGCCATTGCCTCGATCACCGACTTCTTCGACGGCTATCTCGCACGCATCTGGAAGCAGACGTCGAACATCGGCAAGATGCTCGACCCGATCGCCGACAAGCTGCTGGTCGCTTCCATCCTGCTGCTCGTTGCCGCCGACGGCACGATCGCCGGCTGGTCGATCTGGGCCGCGATCATCATCCTGTGCCGCGAGATCCTGGTCTCCGGCCTGCGCGAGTATCTGGCAGCACTCAAGGTCAGCGTGCCGGTAACCCGCATCGCCAAGTGGAAGACCACGATCCAGATGGTGGCGATCGTCTTCCTTCTGGCTGGCCCCGCCGGCGACAAGATCCTGCCCTATACGACGGAAATCGGTATCGGCCTGCTGTGGATCGCCGCCGCGATCACGCTCTATAGCGGCTACGACTATTTCCGCGCCGGCCTGAAGCACGTGGTCAACGAATGAACACCGTCAATCTCGTCTATTTCTCCTGGGTGCGCGAACGCATCGGCAAGGGTGAGGAAACGCTGGAGGTTCCCGCCGGCGTCGTCACCATTGCCGACCTTCTTGCGCACCTGAAGACGCTGGGAGAAGAATACGAGAGCGCACTGGAGCACCAGAACGTCATTCGCGCCGCGATCAACCAGGAACATGTCGAGCATGGCGAACCGATCGCCGGCGCGCGCGAGATTGCCCTCTTTCCGCCGATGACCGGTGGCTGATACCATGGGCGCGCCCGTCACCGTGCGCGTTCAGCGCGACGACTTCGACCTTTCGGCCGAAGTTTCCAGACTGACATCCGGCCGCCCCGACATCGGGGCGGTCGTGACGTTTTCGGGCCTCTGCCGCGACGAAGCCGGCACCCTTGCCGCTCTCGAGCTGGAGCACTATCCCGGGATGGCGGAAGCCGAAATCGCCCGCATCTGCCACCTTGCGATCGAGCGCTTCGGACTGCAGGCGGCAACGGCGATCCATCGCCATGGCCGGATCACGCCTGGCGAAAACATCGTGCTCGTCGTCACCGCATCGCCGCACCGGCAAGCAGCTTTCGACGGTGCCAACTTCATCATGGATTTCCTCAAGACCTCGGCGCCCTTCTGGAAGAAGGAACACCTGGCCGATGGCACGACCGGTGGCTGGGTCAGCGCCAAGGATGCCGACGATACCGCGCGCGACCGCTGGCAGCGCTGACGCGCACCACGCCGTCATCACGGTATCGCCTTCTCCTGTCGCGTCACCGCCAGCACGATGACGAGAAAGCCGAAGATTGCAAAATCTCGCCAGAGGATCGGCCCGTAAGCGCCCCAGAGCGTTTCTATGAGGCCGATGGCAGCGGCCCCGAGCGCCGCACGGATGGGCGAACTCTGGCCACCGATCGCCGCAATGAACAGCACCTTGACGCCGAAGGTGAGCCCGGTCCCGAAATCCATGTTGCCGTAGTAGGAGGCCGCCAGGATGCCGCAGCAGGCGGCTAGCAGCGACGCGGTGCCGTAGGCGGCAATATAGACCCGGGCCGCATCGATGCCGCACAGGGCAGCCGCACCACGATCCTCCGACACGGCACGCCACGAGCGACCGGCGCGACTGTGCGTAAGCACCCAGTGACCGGCACCGACAAGCGCGACCATCAGGAACGTGTTCAGCAACTGGATCGCCGTCAGCGTTACCGGGAATTTCGGATCGGACCAAAAGACGATGTTCTGGTTCATAAACGGTGGCAACCAGAGGCTCTTCGTATCCGAGGCAAGCCGCGCTGTTTCCATCAGCACGAGCAGGCAGCCGAGCGACGCGACGACAACGGTGTTTGCCGACGAGAAGGCGAGCGGCCGCATGACATAGCGCCCGGTGACGAGCCCTGCCCCCACTCCGAACGTCAGCCCGGCGATGGCTCCGAGGCCGAGCGCCGCCGGCAGCACCAGCCACAGCTGGTTCCAGCCGAAATCGGCAAACAGCACGAACATCTGACCGGAGAAGGCAAAGAGAGCGCCGTAGGTCAGGTCCGCCCGGCGCGTCACGGCAAAGGCAATGGCATAGCCGAAGGCCAGCGCGGCGTAGAGCGCGGCGATCGGGACGGCATTGGCGATCTGCTGCAGGAAATAGAGCATGGCACATCCGGAGCGTGACATCACCAATATAACTGGTAAAATAGCTTTTACTAGTTAGGGTACGTTATGGTTTTCACCTGGACCGCACATCGATTTTCTGGCGGCGCGCTGGCGCTCGATGTCGCCAATTCGGTCATCCTGCGCTTCGACCCGGCACGGCGTGTCGATCGTTTTGCCGACGTGCCGGCGCTCGACGCTTTCGCTGGCGCGGCAAACCGGTTCTGCGCCGAAGCCCCCCGCTTCGGTGCGCTTCTGCCTGTCGCCGAGCGCAACCGCGCGAGACTGCTGACATTGCGCGAGACGACCGACCGGCATTTTCGCGCACTTACAAGAGACGAGCAGCGGCCCGAGTTGTTGGCCGACCTTTTGGAAGTGATCGCCGCGGTCCTGCGTGGCAACGGCAAGGACGGGAGCGCGCTCGACACGGCAACAGCCCATTCCGCACTTGGCCTCGCCGCCAATCCCGAGCCTGACCGGCTGAAGATCTGCCCCAATTGCGGCTGGCTGTTTCTGGACAGGAGCCGCAATCGCAGTCGTACCTGGTGCGACATGGCGGTCTGCGGCAACCGCAGCAAGGCCAAGCGTCACTATCACCGCAGCAAGGAGGAGGTTCAGGGATGATGAGGATGATCGCGCTGCTTGCGACATTGACGGCTGCGGCGCTGATATCGGGTTGTCAAAGGGAAACTGGCCCCGATCCGCTGAAGCTGACGGGCAAGATGTTCGTCTTCAACTACCGGCTCGCCTACGCCACCTACATGATTACCCTCAGCAAGCTTGAACCGGTGCCGGAAGGCAGCACCGTCGTTGCCACATTCGAGAACCCAGCCGGCGGTGAGCCGTTGACCCTCACGCGCAAGCTGTTTGCGAAGCTGGAAAAGGTGGTGCTGGAAAGCCCCGATATCACCTGTGTGAAAAAAGAACGTCCCTATGCGGTGACGATCGAGGTCAAGGGGCCGGCCGGAGAGGCGTTGCAGACGCTCGAAACGACCGTGACCTCCGACATCGACCAGGACATGATGCCGGCAAAAGCGCTTGTGGAGGGCCCCGCCTATGACAAGAACCCGGCGATCTTCAGGGATGGCAAGGCGCCGGAGCATTTTGAAACGGCAAAGTGCCCGACATGAAAAAACCGGAGCGTTTCCGCTCCGGTTCAATCTGAATCATTTCAAGCCGTTGCGGCCGGAAATGCAGAATTTGAATCAGCCGACGATTTCGGTGCCGGAGAACCAGTACGCGATTTCTTCAGCTGCCGTTGCCGGAGCGTCCGAACCGTGAACCGAGTTTTCGCCGATCGAAAGAGCGTGAACCTTGCGGATCGTGCCTTCGTCAGCGTTTGCCGGGTTGGTGGCGCCCATGATTTCGCGGTTCTTGGCGATGGCGTTTTCGCCTTCGAGAACCTGAACGATGGTCGGGCCAGAGGACATGGACTCTACGAGTTCGCCGAAGAACGGACGTTCCTTGTGAACGGCGTAGAAGCCTTCGGCTTCGCGGCGGCTCATCCAGACGCGCTTGGAAGCAACGACGCGCAGGCCGGCGTCTTCAAGCATCTTGGTGATGGCGCCGGTCAGGTTACGCTTCGTTGCGTCCGGCTTGATCATCGAAAAGGTACGTTCAATCGCCATTGGCTCAATTCCCTTGTTGTCTTGAGAAGTGGCGGTTCATTAGCCGCCAATCCCGCGCAAAACAAGGGGGTTCGCTCATGATTCGCGGCCGGTCCCGCGGGTTTCACGCCGCTGTCACAGTCCGTCCGATGCCATCGTGCAGGTCAAGGCAGCGCTCGAACCAGTCGGTGACGGGATCGCCGGGAGACAGCAGGCGCTGGGGCGATACGATGCGCGGCCATTGCAGCGCGCCGAAGACGATGTAGTCGGAAAAGAGTGGACGTTCGCCACCGAGATAGGGCTGAAACTTCAGCATGTGGCGCAGCGGTTCGAGCTTTTCGGAGAAGGTCGCAAGGCTGGCACGCCCCGTTTCAGCCACCGCTTCGAGCGTCGTTCCGAAACGGACCTCGCGGCTTTCGCGGAAGTAGGCGCGATCGACCGGATCGAGGCTGTCGTGAATATCCTTGATGACGATCCGGACGATCGTCGGATGCAGTGTCGTCTGCGACCATCCCTCGACGAAGCGGGCCATGGCCATGCCTCCGGCGCCGCCAAACAGCGACGGCCGATCCGGGTAGGTCTCCTCGAGATAGACCGCGATCGCAAAACTGTCCTGCACCAGCCGATCGCCATCGCGCAAAAGCGGAACCAGCTTGGGCGCGCCTTCTTCGACCTGCGGGATCTCCGCAAACCCGACCGGCACGACATCGAAATCGAGCGCTTTGTGCGCAAGCGACATCTTGGTCTTCCAGACATGCGGCGAAAAAGAGCGGGTCCTGTCGGCGCCGCAAAGCGAATAAAGTTTCCTGCTCACGTAATCTCCTGGCGGCAATGAGGTCGTCTTCGTGCATTCGAGGCCAGACGCGCAGAACGATCAAATGATTTAATTTCATGGGTGGCATTCGCCACAGGAATGCGGATCTGCGCTACGGTTGCGGGTTCACAGGAGAGACAGATGCTCGATCATTTCCGCATGTTCGCCGACTACAACGAATGGGCAAACCGCCGGCTCTATGCCGCAGTAGCACAACTGTCCGAGAGCGAGTTGAGGGAGAGCAGAGGCGCGTTCTTCGGATCGGCACTCGCGACCCTCAATCACATTCTCGCGGCCGACCGGATCTGGATGAAGCGCTTCACCGGCGAAGGCGATGCCCCGACGGCGCTCGACGTGACGCTTCACGACGATCTTGCCAGCCTCGCGACCGCGCGCGAGCGGGAAGATGCGCGGATCATCGCCTGGCTCACGGGCCTCGACCCGGCGCGGCTTCGAGCGACCTTCACCTACACGCCGCTCAGTTCGTCCAACGGTATCACGCAAAGGCTCGGACCGACGCTTGCCCATGTCTTCAACCACCAGACCCATCATCGCGGTCAGGTGCATGCAACGCTGACAGCGCTCGGGCGTCCGTCAATTGTGCTGGATCTCGCGCTCTTTCTGTGGTCCGACGGCGAGAAATGGGCGTGTTAGACCGGCTCGCGGGATGATCGGCAGCACGCGGTCGACCGACAGCCGGCCATCTGCGGCCATGCGGAGCAGCCTGCCCTGCAGCAGCCAGCCTGCAAGACCAAGCCCGATGCCGCCAGCGATCGACACCGTCGAGAAAAGCATGCCCGGAATCTGTCCCTGCAACGGCGCCATCAGCAATTCGGGCACGAAACGATGCAGGATGTAGATATGGAAACCGGCCGCCGATAGCGGCAGCACCAGCCGCGCGACCCGGCGCGGCACGCTGACGCGCGGCAAGTAGACGAGCGCGACAAGCACCACGATCAAGAGCAGATACTTGATCTTTGTCCCGATCCAGACACCCTCGTAAAGGCCGAAAAACAGAAAGCTGCCCGTTCCCGCCGCCGCCAGCAGAAATCGCTGACGATGCGTTTCGGCGATCGCCGCGCACCAGCCGATCACGGCGAGGTAGAAGATCCACGGCAGGGTGAAGATCTGGCGATTGCCCATGGGCCACAGCAGCGGCAACGCCAGCCGGGCGATCAACGCCACCCCGAGCAGCAGCATGCCGGTTGCAAACGGCCGCCGCGCGGCATGGCGCCGGAAGCGCGGAACGGCAAACAGCGCCACGAAGACCAGCATCATCTGACAATAGGCTTCGATGAACCAGTAGAGATAAGGCACCATGTCACGCGCTTCCGGCAGGGCAAAACCGAAATTGCCGACGAGGAAGACCGAGGCCCAGGGAACCTCGCGCCAGACGGCGGCATAGGCGCCGACGATGAGATAGTAGGGCACCAGAATTTGCGCCAGCGGCCGCAGGATGGCAAAGCCTTGGCCCGCCAGGAGCGGCCCCATCTGGAAGCGAGCGAGACTCAAGCCGGCAAGGATGACCATGGCTGCCGATCCACCCGGCAACGGCCACAGCGTCTCGTGATGAAGAACGACGAGCAGGATCGCCAAGGCACGGATGAGCAAATCCGTGCCGATGCGTATCGTTGCGGTTTCGCGCCGCTCAAGCGCCGCGAGCGTTGCAATCGACATGGTCTCCCACATCTCCGGTGCCTGGCCGAGCGCCTTTTCCAGGCCGACAGAGAGCTGCACGAAGCGCAGCGAATCGCCGCCGAGCGAGACGAAATTGTCCTCAGGCCTGATCCGCACGGGATAAAAGACCTGCCGGAAGAGGTCTTCAACTCCCGCGCGATCTCCATTTCCGGCGGCGACCGCCTGCTTGGCGGCAAGGTTCAGGGCACTGTAGTCGATCTTGCCCGACGGCAGCCTCGGCAGGCCGGCAACCTCGCTCGCCCTGATATGGGCCAGCGTCAGACCGCTGGCGGCAACGATCAGACGCCGAGCGTCTTCGACCCTGCCCTCGCCCTCTACAAAGACGTGCAGCCCATCGTCGTCGCCTGTGACCGCCGCCACCAGACCGTGCTGCTCCAGCGCCTGTTCAAGGGCATCGTGACCGATACGCAGTCCCGCGATCTTGGACATGCGCTTCATGCGCCCAACGATGCGGAAAAGACCGTCGGCCTCACGAACCGCCAGGTCGCCCGTATATAGTTTTCCGAGCCCGGCACCCAGGGCAAGGTCCTGCCGCGACGAGGCGTAACCCATCATCACATTGGGCCCGCGATAGACAAGCTCGCCCGCCGTACCGCTGCCGGCGATCGTCCGGCCCTCTTCATCCTCGATCGACAGCGCGCCGCCCGGGATGGCAATGCCGATGCGATCCTCATTTCCCTTCAGTCGAGCGGGAGGCACGAAGGCGATGCGCGCCGTCGCTTCGGTCTGGCCGTACATGACGAACAGGTCGGCACCGCGGGCGCGAAGATGCTCGTCGTAGACGCGCACGCGTGCCGGTGCCATGCGCCCGCCGGCAACCGTCATGAAGCGCAGTTGCGGGAAGACGCGCTCGCGAAACCCAACCTTTTCCAGAAGCTCATAGGAATAGGGCACGCCGGACAGATTGGTGCAGCCACTGGCCGCCAGACCATCCAGAAAGCCGGGATCAAGAATGGAGCCATCAGGAATGTAGAGACTGGCACCGACGCTGAGGTGCGCATTCAGCACCGATAGACCGTAGGAGTAATGCAGCGGCAGGATCAGGCAGGCGCGATCATCGGCACCGAGCGTCAGATACTCGGCGATCGATCGGGCGTTGGCCGAGATGTTGGTGGTGGAAAGCCGTACGGCCTTGCCGCAACCGGTGCTGCCAGATGTCGACAGCAAAACGCCGAGGTCGGGATGAAGCGGCGTGACGCTGCCATCGAGATGTTCAGTTCGCCAGCGATCTTCGATCCGTCGATAGCCACAGTCCGGTGCAAAACCGTCGGTCCAGGGCGCGCCGCCATTTGTCCGCGGCGCCTGCATGGCAACCACATGCCCGGCGCCGAGAGCTGCGAGATAGGCAATGACCGCGTGTTCGCAAAGCTCGGGCTCCAGCGACACCAGGCAGCGGCTGCGCGGATACGACAGGGCTTGGCGGCGTGCCCGTTCGTCCAGTTCGCGATAGCTGATGACGCGCCCATCGGGAAACACCAGCGCGGGACGCTCGCCCCACGCAGCCAGATCCGCAATGAACGAAGGGGGCGTCGTCAATTCGCTGCTCACCATTCGAGCCTCCCGCCCGATTTAGCAAGGCGGAATATAATCGCCGGGAAAGTCCGTCAACTATAAACATGAAGGAAAACAGCAAGTTTTTTCTTCCTTGCTCCAAGCGGTTGTGCCGCCCACCGGTCAGTCGCAATTCAGCAACCATACCGCGCTGTTTCGCCGGCTCGGCGGTTGCCTTCAGACTCCCTTAAATACGGTCCGGTCATAGTAATTGCGGATCCGATAGAGGCATCGAGGACGACCACGGCATGACCAGGCAAGCTCCCGCAGACACCGGCGGATCACAGATAAAAAGCACCGCAATCATCTTGAAAGTGGCGCAAACCATGTCTCAGCTCGGGATCACGGCGCTGCCGCGCAACTACGAGCTCGTTTATGAGGCGCTCTCAGGCCGGCGGCCGCAACTTTCGCGCGACCTCATGGCACTTGGTTCCAAACCGCAGCAGGATGCCCTCGACGAACTCGGGCTGAGGCACATGCTCGTCACCCATGGAGCGCTTGCCGCCGACCGCGCGCGAGTTGCAGCCCAGGAGGCGCTCAGCGAACTCGCGATGCAGCTCAGGCATGGGCTCGCCCAGAAACATGCCTTTCGAAGCCAACTCGACCGCTTCAGAGAGCGCCTGGCTGCCGACCCGGTTGCCGGTCTCTCGGAATTTGCCGATGACGCGGCAAGGCTGCGGGACGCGGCAGGCCTGCTGGTGAATGAAGAACTGGCGTTTCAAGCGGCACTCGAGGCAGGCGCAGAGCGCTTTGCCGTGCTGGAAGGCGCGTTCGAGGAAAGCCGCAAACCATTGACGCGGGATCCCGTCACCGGCCTGCCCAACCGCCTGGCTTTGACGGCCCGCCTGAAAACCTTGCTTGAGGCCGAAGACAAGTCCGAGACGAATGCCCTGCTCGCCGTATCGGTCGAAGGATTGCGCGGCATTGCCGAACAGCATGGCCCCGCCGCCGTCGAAAAGACGCTTGGCAAGCTTTCGACGCTGTTTCGCAAGTCGATCAAGAAGAACGACTTCGTCGCACGCGTCGGCGGACAGGAGTTTGCGTTCATCTGCAGCAATGTCACGCAGGAGAACGCCGCAGCGATCGCATTGCGTATCCGGCAATCGGTAGAGGCGCTGCGCGTCGCCCTGCCCGGCCGCGCCTTCACCCCGGAGGCACTTTCGCTCTCCGCCGGCATCGCGATGGCCCAGCCGACGGATGCGCCGAGTGATTTCATCCAGAAGGCCGAATTGGCGCTGGCCGCCGCGCGCGCAGGTTCCCGTTCGGGCATTCTTGCCTATTCGGCCGAGCTCGGCGGTAAACGAACCAAGACCTATTCGCCGCACGCCGCCTGAACCGGGCGGCGCGATCGCGAACCGTCAAAGCCCCTTGCGCGACACGGTTTCGTCGCGCCGATAGGCCTAGGCGGCCTCCGCCGGCAGCTCTTGGCCGATCATCCGGCTCGAGCCGATTTCGCAAGCCTTATCGCCCAGCACACCGAGCATGCGATAAAGATCCGAACGCTCCTTGTCGTCGAGGGCGGAGAAAAGCTCCTCGATCATCTGGCGACGCGGCTGGAGCGCGGCTTCGAGACCAGCACGCCCGAGGTTTGTGATCGAGATGATCTTGGCCCGCCGGTCGTCCGGGTCCGGCTCACGGATCACCATGCCGTCCCGCTCCAGGCCGTCGATTGCCTCGGTTACGGTTCGCGGCGCAAAGCTCAGCGCCGAGGCGATGTCGGCGCAGCGACAGGGGCCGAGTTCGCTGAGATAGAACAGGAACTTGCTGCGCGCCAGCGATACGCCTTCTTCACTCATCGACACGTTCACCAGGCGATGGACTCGGTGGTAAAGTTCGAAGAGCCGCTCAGCGACTTCTATTTTTTCTGTCATGGCAAATCACCTCTTTGGCAACGCCAAAACGAGATAACCCGGCCCCGCATGGCGGGACCGGGTTATCAGGTCGTCCGTCTGGCGTGGTTTACTGATTGTCCTGGCTGACCTTGCCGAAGGCCTTTGCTTGACCGCGCGCAATTGCGCCGGTCGCGGTGGCATCGACCGCCTTGTTCTCGACGCCGGCGTAGTAGTCGCCGCTATCAACGGTGCTCGCGGAGGCGCCCGCACCTGCCGAAGCGGCCGCGCGGCCGGTAAACAGCGGCGTCGGGCTGACGCCCTCGTAGTAGCTGCCGCCGGCAAAGGCCGTGGACGCGCCGGCAAGCGTTGCAGCGGCAACGAGAAGCGTTGCGATGGACTTGTTCATGGGAGTTTTCCTTGAAGGAGATGAGGTGTCATGGGGCAGGACGCCCCATGACCATCGAAGCACTGCGCCTTAGCGGGAGATGCCCTGGTAGTATTCGCCTTCGCCGCCGCGAACGACACGCGGGGCAACACTGTAGTTGCTGACCGAGCCGGTTGCGGTGCGGTCGACATAACCGGCTTCCGAACCGCGAATGTTCAAGTTGGAGCTTCCGGCGGCGCTGGGTCCGCGCTCGGTAAAGAGCGGCATCGGGCTGATGCCTTCGTAGTAGCTGCCGCCGGCAAAGGCGGCCGAGGCACCACCGAGAACGGCAGTGGCAACGAGGGCTGCGGCGAGTGCGGTGTGGATGGTGGTTTTCATCGTCTTTTCTCCTGGGAGGCGCGTTCCCTTGAACGCGTGTTTCATCAAAACTACGTCTGGCCGGATCGGTCGTTCCTTAAACGCGGTGGCCTTGCCGATGGCGTTCAGTCGATCGAAGCGGTCCGAAGAGCCTTTCGCTGCCCTTCGCTTAAACAGATGGTCCCTCACGATGAGGATGTGTAGTATCTCTGTTCGGAACGCGTTGTTCAAAAATCGATAACAATGCCTCCTTGAAAACCACGAACTTCACCTCAACGCGCAGGCTCTAAACGGCAGTCGCCGCGCGGCACTTGCCTTCCGCCTTGAGTCCGGGCAAAAGGCCGCAATGATCCAGATTTCCGGCCTTTCCGCCCGCATCGCGGGCCGTCTCCTCATCGAAAACGCATCCGTAACGCTGCCCGCCGGCACGAAGGCCGGGCTTGTGGGGCGAAACGGCGCCGGGAAATCGACACTGTTCCGTATCATTACCGGCGAGTTCGCGTCGGAAGCCGGCACGATAGCGCTACCCAAGAATGCGCGGATCGGCCAGGTCGCGCAGGAAGCGCCCGGCACGGAAGAGCCGCTGATCGAGATCGTGCTCAAGGCCGACAAGGAACGCACGGCACTCGTCGCCGAGGCGGAGACCGCCACCGATCCACACCGGATCGCCGAAATCCAGACGCGGCTTGCCGATATTGGCGCCCACTCGGCCGAAGCGCGCGCCGCAAGCATTCTCGCCGGCCTCGGCTTCGACCACGAAGCGCAGTTGCGGCCCGCCTCCTCCTTCTCCGGCGGCTGGCGGATGCGAGTGGCGTTGGCGGGCGTGCTGTTCTCCGAGCCGGACCTGCTGTTGCTCGACGAGCCGACCAACTATCTCGACCTTGAAGGCACGCTCTGGCTCGAGGATTACATCCGCCGCTATCCGCACACCGTCATCATCATCAGCCACGACCGCGACCTGTTGAACACGGCGGTCAACGCCATCGTTCATCTCGACCAGAAAAAGCTCACCTTCTATCGTGGGCCCTATGACCAGTTCGAGCGGCAGAAGGCGGAAGCCGACGAACTGCAGATGAAGGCCAAGGCCAAGAACGACGCGGCTCGCAAACACCTGCAAAGCTTCATTGACCGCTTCAAGGCCAAGGCTACCAAGGCTCGCCAGGCCCAAAGTCGCGTCAAGGCGCTGGAACGCATGGGCACGATCGCGGCCGTGATCGAGGATCACGTCCAGGGCTTTTCCTTCCCCGATCCCGAAAAGGAAGCCGCTTCCCCGATCATCGCCGTCACCGGCGGCACCGTCGGGTACGAGCCGGGCAAGCCGATCCTCAAGCGCCTGAACCTTCGCATCGACACCGACGACCGCATCGCCCTGCTCGGCTCGAACGGCAACGGCAAGTCAACCTTCGCCAAGTTCATTTCCGGTCGGCTTGCGCCTGAATCCGGCGAACTGAAAATCGCGCCGAACCTGAAAGTGGGCTTCTTCGCCCAGCATCAGCTGGACGATCTGATCCCGACCCAGAGCGCCGTCGAGCACGTGCGTCGCCGCATGCCGGAAGCACCGGAAGCAAAGGTGCGCGCCCGCGTGGCGCAGATGGGCCTTGCGACGGAGAAAATGGAAACGCCGGCCAAGGATCTGTCGGGCGGTGAAAAGGCGCGCCTGCTGATGGGCCTTGCGGCCTTCGACGCCCCCAACCTGCTGATCCTCGACGAGCCGACCAACCACCTCGACATCGACAGCCGCAATGCGTTGATCACCGCGCTCAACGACTATTCCGGCGCCGTGATCCTGATCTCGCATGATCGCCACCTGATCGAGGCGACCGCGGACCGGCTGTGGCTGGTGCGCGACGGGACCGTGACGAGCTACGATGGAGACCTCGAAGACTACCGTAGCCTGATCGTCGGCGGCCCGAAGGCGAAGGACGACAAGGCGAAGAGTGCCGGCGCGGACGATTCGCTGTCGAAGGCCGACCAGCGCAAGGCCAATGCGGACAAGCGCGCCTCGCTGGCGCCGCTCAGGAAAAAGATCAATGAAATCGAATCGCTGACGGCAAAGCTGGAGAAAGTGATTCAAGCGCTCGACACGGAACTCGCCGACCCCGCGCTCTACGAAAAGTCACCGGCAAAGGCTGCACAGAAAGCCAAGGAACGCTCGGATGCGGTCGACAAGCTTGCCCATGCCGAGGAGCAGTGGCTCGAACTCTCGTCCGAGTACGAAGAGGCGATGGCCAGTTGATCCAGCGGGCAGGAACCGATCTCCCGACGCTAGCCGCGTCGGTCAGCCGAGTTCGAAGGTGGTGATGCCGTAAATGCGGGCGAGCGGCAGATCGGGCGCGGCGCCGCGATACATGCGTGCCGTCTCGAATACCGGCTTCATGTTGTAGCGCTCGCATAGCGCCCGCGCCGAGGCATTCGGCTCGGGAATGTCGAGAAAGACCTCCTCGCCCTTCACCGTCGTCGCAAGCTTTCGGAAGATCAGATCGGCAGCCGTCTCACTTTCGGAAAACAGCGGACCGATCCGGTAGCCCTGCCGGCAGGCGCGCAGCGTGCCATAGCCGGCAATCGCACCGTCCCTGAGGAGGACCACGCTTCGCCGCGCCCGGCCCGG
>UBXV01000041.1:0-36773 GCA_900469625.1 Hyphomicrobiales bacterium | reverse complement strand
CCGGGCCGGCGTGAACCGGCTGTCGTAGTCGATCAACATCGGCATGTGGATCGGCGCCACCTCCACCAGTTCCGTTCCCGGAGGCTCGACCACATCGACGATACCGCCGTAACGGATATTGGCGTGGGCAAGCGCGAAACCCGACCGGCGATAGTTCTCCTGTTCGGCAACGACACCATCGAGACCGACGACGCGCTGCCCGGCTGCCGCCAGCGCCTGCTGCCACATTTGGCTGCCGATGCCCTGCCGCCGAAACTCCGGCGCGGTGATATAGAAACCAAGGAAGGCGAAAGCCTCGTCGTAGCGCACCATCGAGATCGAGGCCGTGAGCCTGCCCTCGAGTTCCGCCACCCAATATCCATCCGGGTCGGCGGCCCAGAATGCCGGGGCATCATCGAGCCCAGGGTTCCAGCCCTCGCGGGCCGCCCAATCGATGAGGGCATCGAGTTCGTCGCGGCGGGCGTTGCGGATGTGATGCTGCATAACCTCTCCTCGTCCTCCCGAACGTCGCTCCGGCCTGCTCGGTCGCGAACCGGTATCATGGATTGTAGTAGCTAGGGCGAAGACAATCGGAGAAAATGGGCATCGATCCGGTTTGTTTGCAGAGCGGCAAGCCCCTTCGCCGGTGCTTGCCCGCTTCGCGCAATCTGCTACAAGAACCGATAATAAATCATACTAATATGAGCGAAACACCATGCCTCCTATCCAGATTGCGCTTGTCGGCATCGGCAAGATCGTTCGTGACCAGCATTTGCCGGCGATTGCCAAGAATGGCGACTACCGCCTGATCGCGGCTGCAAGCCGCCACGGCACCGTCGACGGCATCGACAATTTCAAGTCGATCGAAGCGATGCTGGAGGCCGTACCGGCCATCGAAGCGGTGTCGCTCTGCATGCCGCCGCAGTACCGTTACGAGGCAGCGCGCGCAGCCCTTGACGCCGGCAAACATGTCTTCCTCGAAAAGCCGCCGGGCGCCACGCTCAGCGAAGTGGCGGATCTGGAAGCGCTGGCGACGTCCAAGGGACTATCGCTGTTTGCAAGCTGGCATTCGCGCTATGCGCCGGCCGTGGAGGCCGCCAAGGCGTTTCTGGCCGCGACCACCATCCGCGACGTGAAAGTCATATGGAAGGAAGACGTGCGCCACTGGCACCCGAACCAGGAATGGATCTGGGCGGCCGGCGGTCTAGGGATTTTCGATCCGGGCATCAACGCGCTGTCGATCGTGACCCATATCCTGCCGCGGCCGCTGTTCATCACCGCCGCCACGCTGGAATTCCCGGAAAACCGCGATGCTCCGATCGCCGCCGCGATCGCCTTTACCGATGCGAACAAGCTGCCGGTCTCAGCGGAGTTCGACTGGCGCCAGACCGGCAAGCAGAGCTGGGATATCGTCGCCAACACCGATGCCGGCGAAATGGTGCTTTCGGAGGGTGGCGCGAAACTCGCCGTCGACGGCAAGATCGTGCACGAGGAGCCGGAGCAGGAATATCCGATGCTCTACAAGCGCTTCGCCGAGATCATCAGGGCCAAGACATCGGACGTCGACCTGGCGCCGCTGCGCCATGTGGCGGATGCGTTCATGCTCGGCCGTCGCAAATTCGTCGAGGCCTTTCACGATTGAGCGCTGAAAACGCCTGAAACGACAAAGCCCGCGGTTTCCCGCGGGCTTTGTCGTTTGCGCGATACGGCGCACGCACCGCTCAGGCTTTCTTTTCCCAGCGGCCGTCGCGATTCTGCTGCCAGTAGGTCAGGCTGTGGCCCTCCCCCTTCAGCCGTTTCCAATGGCCGCGCGCTGCTTCCAGCTGCTGCTGGTCGTAGCCGTCGAACATGAAGACGATGCGTTCATAGGCTTCGACCGGCGGCGGATTGGCGCCGTCGATGATGAAGCGAACGGTTGCGGCATTGTGGTTGCCATCGTCGGCCACCAGCAACACCGGCTGAGCGGCCTCCTGTTCTCCGGCATCGGTCCCGTGCGGCAGGAAGCTGTCGTCCCGGTAGACCCAGAGATGGGTGTCGAGCGCATCGCGCCGATCGGCATCGACCGTCTGCACCGCCAC
The DNA here is from genome assembly GCA_900469625.1 of Hyphomicrobiales bacterium. Lineage (GTDB taxonomy): Bacteria > Pseudomonadota > Alphaproteobacteria > Rhizobiales > Rhizobiaceae > Ensifer. The sequence goes on along the minus strand of UBXV01000041.1, from coordinate 34,716 downwards.
CCGCCAGCCGCGCTCGACGCTCTTGTCGAGCAGCGGCGGCAGCGCGTCCTCGAGCTTCGATTCCGTCAGGTGATAGAAAAGGATTTCGGTCATGCCGATGCCTCCCCGGACGTCACCACGGTTGTGCGCGACACTCAGGACTCGTAGCTCGCATGGACCAGCTCGTCGAGCAGGCGGACGCCGAAGCCTGAGGCCCAGGACTGGTTGACCTCGTCGATCGGTGAGCCCATCGCGGTGCCTGCAACATCGAGATGCGCCCAGGGCGTATCGCCGACGAAGCGCTTCAGGAACTGGGCCGCGGTAATCGCGCCGCCATATCGCCCGCCGGTGTTTTTCATGTCGGCGAACTTGCTGTCGATCATCTTGTCGTACTCCTTGCCGAGCGGCATGCGCCAGAGGCGCTCCTGCGTGGCAACGCCAGCGGCAAGCAGTTGCCCGGCCAGGCGGTCATCGTTGGAAAACAGGCCGGCGTGATGGGTCGCGAGCGCGACCATGATCGCGCCGGTCAGCGTCGCAAGATCGATCATCGCCTGCGGCTTGAAGCGGTCGTTGCAATACCAGAGCGCATCGCAGAGTACCAAACGCCCCTCGGCATCGGTGTTGATGATCTCGATCGTTTGTCCGGACATCGACGTCACGATATCACCCGGGCGCTGGGCGCTGCCATCCGGCATGTTTTCCACAAGCCCGATGATGCCGACGACGTTGACCTTGGCGTGGCGGGCAGCCAGCACATGCATCAGTCCGGTGACCGCCGCAGCGCCACCCATGTCGCCCTTCATCTCTTCCATGCCGGCCGCCGGCTTGATCGAGATGCCGCCGCTGTCGAACACGACGCCCTTGCCGATGAACGCGATCGGCCGATCCTTGGCCTTGCCGCCCTTCCATTGCATCACCACCAGCCGTGGTGGACGGGTCGAACCCTGGGCAACGCCGAGCAGGGCGCCCATTCCAAGCTTCTTCATGTCTTTCTCGGTGAGGATTTCCACCTCGACGCCGAGCTTTTCCAGCTCCTTCGCCTTGGCGGCGAACTCGAGCGGGCCGAGCACGTTTGCCGGCTCGTTGACCAGGTCGCGGGCGAGGAAGACACCTTCGCCGACCGCCTGCGCCGTCGCAAAGGCCTTCTTGGCCGCGATCACCGCGGCGGTCACGATGGTGACCTTCACCGGCTTGCCTGCCGATTTGGCATTGTCGTCGGCCTTCTTCGTCTTGTAGCCGTCGAAGCTGTAGGCGTTCATTTCCATGCCGAGCGCGAAGTCCGCCGCCGCCTTGCCGGAGACATCGAGATCGGGAACGTCGATGAAGATCGTCGCCTTGTCGGCGCCGCGCAGTTTTGCAGCCGCAGCCCCACCGGCCTTCAGCCAGTCATGATCGGTCAGCGCGTCGGCGTCACCCAAACCGAGGACGACGATGCGGTCGGCCGGCGAGCCATGCGGGGCTATGATGTCGAGGGTCGAGAACGCCTTGCCGCTGAATTTCTTGACCTTGGCGGCCTTGGCCAGAACGCCTTCCGGGTCGGCGATATCGGCGCCGGCGACTTGCCCCGCGGCAGCCATCAGCAATACGGCAGCTCCCCCCGCCGGGCGATGAGACTTGGCGAAGGTGAACTCAAATTTCATGGACATTACAAAACTCCGGGAATTTCTCGGTCTGACACGACGCACCCTGTTACCGGGCGGTTACAGTGACGAACATTCGCTGCGTTTGTCACCGTCAAAGCTGTGGTCCGCACCCTTCTCGCTTTTCAACAGCTTGGCAAGATGCTCGCAGATGTTTACATGCGGTTAACCGAGGTTCTTCGCCTTAAATTATCCCAGTTGCTTTACAATTTGAGCAACCGCGGACGTGAGACGGAAGCGCGGTTCCCGCTGATGGCGGCGGCAGAAAGAAGCGTTTCGATGCGGCGGTGCGGCACAGAAACATGAGCAGGAATTTGGACCGAAAACGGACATGAAGCTGATCGAACGCTACATTTTCCGGCGTGCCCTGACCATGTTCCTCGCAACACTTCTGCCGTTGCTCGGCATCGTGTGGACGACGCAGGCCCTCACCCAAGTCAATCTGGTCACCGATAGCGGCCAGTCGGTCTTTGCCTTTCTCAAGCTGGCGACGCTCATCCTGCCTTCAGTCGTGCCGATCATCCTGCCGTTCGCGCTGGTCATCGGCGTGACGCAGACGCTGACGACGATGAACACCGATTCGGAACTGACGGTGCTGAATGCGGCCGGAAGCTCGCGCATGACCATCATCCGGCCGATCATCATTCTGGCCGCCGGCCTCAGCGTGCTTTCCTTCGTGGTCGACAATTTCGTCGAGCCCTATTCCCGCGTCGCCGTGCGCAAGATGCTGGCGACGGCCAATGCCGACCTGCTTTCGTCGGTCGTCCAGGAGAATGCCTTCCGCAAGATCACCGACGGCCTGTACGTGCAGGTCGGCGGCCGACGTGGCGGCGGCGTGCTCGAGGGGATTTTCGTCGCCGATTCGCGCAATCCGGCTTTCGAACTCGTCTATTACGCCCGCGAAGGTGCAGTGGACGAGAAGAGCTCTGCGCTGGTGATGAAAGACGGCGAAGTGCAGCGCAAGCTGCCGGATGGCGGCGTGTCAATCATCAAGTTCGATTCTTACGCTTTCGACTTGGCCGACATGACGAAGGCGACGCGTGAGGCGACGATCCGCGCCAAGGACCGCGACCTACCCAATCTCATCAATCCGGATCCGAACGATCCCGTCTACCAGAACAATCCGCTTGCCTTCACCGCGGAGCTTCATCGCCGCCTGACGGAGTGGACCTTCCCGCTGCTGTTTGGCCTGATCGCCCTGGTGTTCTGCAGCGATGCGCGGTCGCACCGCGAGGCGCGCGTCCATCCGATGGTCAGCGCGCTCGGCTCAGCGCTCGTGATCCGGTGGATGACGTTTTATGCCGGCAACAGCGCCGAGGATTCTGTCTGGTTCGTGCCGCTGATGTATATCGTGCCTCTGGCGACCGGCGCCCTTGCCATTCATCAGCTCGTCAGCAACCGTCGCCTCGACATCCCGATGACCTGGCAGGAAAAGCTGTCGGAGCTGTTGGTTCGGCTTCGCCTCGTCCGGCCAACGTCCGACGGGGGTAACGCATCATGATCTTCACGACGCTCGGCCGCTACTTCCTGACGCGCTACGTCGTCACGACCTTCTGGTTCCTGGTCGGCATCTTTTCGCTGGTCTTCATCATCGATTTCAGCGAACAGGCAAGCCGCCTGTCGGGCCTTCCGAAGTACTCCATCATGGGCGCGCTGCTGATCAGCGCCTTCCGCATTCCGACCATCCTGCAGCAGACAATACCCTTCGTGGCGTTGTTTTCGGCGATGGCGGCGCTGATCTCGCTCAACCGGCGATACGAGCTCGTGGTTACCCGGGCAGCCGGCATCTCGGTCTGGCAGTTCCTGCGTCCGTTTGTCCTTGGTGCATTCCTGTTCGGCGTCCTCGCCGTACTTGCCCTCAATCCGCTTGCCGCCTGGGGCGCCAAGAAGGAAGAGGCGATGCTTGCGGCGCTTGGCTCCTCGCGCACGTCGGATGCGGGCTCGATCCCGTGGCTGCGCCAGATCTACGAAGGCACCGATACGATCATCGGCGCACGCTCGGTTCAGGACGGCGGCACGACGCTTCTCAACGTCACCGTCATCCACTTCGATCCACAGGGTTCGATCAATCTGAGACAGGATGCGGCCTCTGCGAAACTGGAAGATGGTTACTGGCTTCTTAACGACGTCACGGAAACGATCAGCGGACAGCTTCCAAGGCGTCTGCAAACGGCACAGCTGCGCACCAACCTGAAGCCAGAGTTTGTTCAGGAAAGGCTTGCGAAAGCTGATTCTATTCAGTTTTTCGACCTGTTGCGGAAGATTGAAGTGGCCCGCTCCTTCGGCTTCTCGACCAACGGCATGGAAACCCAATTCCACTCTCTTTTGTCACTGCCTCTGCTTCTCGTCGCCATGACGCTGATTGCGGCGTGCGTGTCGCTGAAATTTAGCCGGTTCAACCAATCGCGCTCGGTAATTCTCGGTGGCATCCTCTCGGGCTTCGTGCTTTATGTCGTCACCGTGCTTGTAAAAGCATTCGGGAGCAGCGGTATTGTGCCTCCTTTCGTTGCAGCCTGGTTGCCAGTTGTTGTAGCGATGGCGCTGGGTTCGACGATTCTATTAAACCAGGAGGATGGCTAGTGGCGGCAGGCAACCGCAAACGTAAAAAGCTGATCAACGCTGCCCTGTTCGCAGGCGTGGCGCTGCAGACACTTGCCATGGGAATGGGCGCGCCCGCGCTCGCACAGCAGACTTCGGAGCGCCTTGATTCGTTGCGCCCGAACATGCCGGAAGATGCCAAGCTGCTTCTCTCCGCCAATGAGCTTGTCTATAACAAGGACGCCGAGAAGGTCATCGTGCGCGGCAACGTGCAGATCGACTACGGCGGCTACAAGATGGTCGCCCGGCAGGTCGAATACGACCAGAAGTCGGGCCGCATTCACGCCCTCGGCGACATCCAGTTGGTCGAGCCGGGTGGCAACGTCGTCTATGCCGAGAAAATGGACGTCACCGACGATTTCGGCAACGGCTTCGTCGATGCCATGCGCATCGAGACGACCGACCTGACCCGGCTTGCAGCAACCAGCGGCGAGCGCAGGAACGGCGAAGAGTTCATTTTGAACGAGGCCGTCTACACCGCGTGCACGCCCTGTTCGACAAAGCCCGACCACCGGTCGCTGTGGCACATCAAGGCCCAACGTATCGTCCAGAACGGACGCACGCGGACGATCAGGCTGGAAAACGCCCGTTTCGAGCTTTTCGGCAAGCCGATCGCCTATATCCCCGTCATGGAAATTCCGGACCATACGGTGAAGCGCAAGAGCGGCTTCCTGTTTCCGAAGTTCCGCTACACCCAGAAGCTCGGTTTCGGCGTCGGCGTTCCCTATTATTGGGCAATCTCGCCCTATATGGACGCCACCGCCACAGTGACGGGTCTCACCCGGCAGGGCTTCCTGCTCGAAGGCGAATTCCGCCAGCGTTTCCACAACGGTCTCCATACCCTGAGCTTTGCCGGCATCAGCCAGATGGACAAGGAGCGCTTTACGCCCGGAACGGTCGACGCGCTGGAAACGAACCGCGGCATGATCGGCTCGAAGGCCAAGTTCGACATCAACCCGCGCTGGTCGTTCGGCTGGGACGTTCTCGTCCAGACCGACAACAACTTTGCCAAGACTTACGAACTGTCGACATTCGACGGCACGACCTACGTCAACCAGGCCTATCTGACCGGGCTCGGCAAGCGAAACTACTTCGACCTGCGCGCCTTCTATTTCGACATCCAGGACGCCGACCCGAACAGCCTCGAGGAAAACGAGCAACCTGCCGCGCAGGTCCTGGACTATTCCTACAAGGCGCCGCAAGCGGTCCTCGGTGGCGAGCTTTCAGGCACGCTGAACCTCACCAACGTCAAGCGCAACCGGCTCGACCTCGATTCCATCCCGGGCGTGGTCAACCGCTATCGCGGCCTTGAAGGCACGTCGCATCGCCTGACGGCGGAACTCGAATGGAAGCGGACCTACATCGCTCCCGGCGGGATCGTGCTGACGCCCCTGCTCGCTGCGCGTGGTGATGCCATCGGCCTCAACATGACGGCTCCGGTTGGATACACCGGGGACTACAACAACAGTGATGCGGCGACGCGGCGCATGCTGACGGCAGGTCTCGAAGCACGGTATCCGATCCTGTTCGTCGGCGACAACAGCAGTCATGTTGTCGAGCCGATCGCCCAGATCTATGCCCGCCCGGACGAGCAATATGCCGGCGGCCTTCCCAATGAAGACGCTCAGAGCTTCGTCTTCGACGCGACCAACCTGTTCGATCGCGACAAGTTCTCGGGCTTCGACCGCATCGAAGGTGGCACCCGCGCCAATGTCGGTCTTCGCTATACCGGAACATTCGATAGCGGCTATGGCCTGCGCGGTATCGTCGGCCAGTCCTACCACCTCGGTGGCCTGAACTCGTTTGCGACCGACGATCTCGTCAAGGCAGGAGCGAACTCCGGCCTGGAGAGCAAGCGGTCCGACTATGTTGCGATGTTCGGGATCGACGCACCGTCCGGCCTGATGGCCAGTCTTTCGGGCCGTCTCGACGAAAAGGATCTGGCTCTGCGTCGCGCCGATGCGACCGTCGGCTATCTCGGCCTGACCTGGCAGGCGGCGATGACCTACACCCGCATCGAAGCGCAGCCGCTTTACGGCTCGCAAAGCGATCAGGACGAAATCCAGACGGCTGCCGCATATCGGTTCCACGATTATTGGTCCGTGTTCGGCGCGATCACCTATGACATCAACAGTGATGTCATCTCGCGCAACGGTTTCGGTATCACTTATGACGATCAGGACACGCTGTTCTCGATCGTCTACAAACAGGAACGCGATACCGACAGCACGCTTGCCAACGACTGGTCGATCGGCGCGCGCATCAGCTTCCGTACCCTCGGCGACGTCAATGTCGGCGATACGAAGTTCGACGAGCTGGACTACTATTGATACGCTTCGATCAGAGGGGCATTCGCCGCGCGATTGCCCCTCTTGCCCGTAATCGGGCCGGCCAAACGGTCTTGTCATCGTTTGGCCGCATGTATTATGCATTCCCTCCGACGAGATAAAACAACGGCGTGAGCCGGGATGCGGACCAGGCAGCTGGCTTTTGGCCGTGCGAAGGACAGGAAACGATGATGGGCGGGAAAATGACGATGTTGAGGACGCTTTCGGCACTGGCGCTGGCCGGCAGCCTGAGCATTGCCGTCTGCGCGAGCGCGCAGGCTGCGAGCCAGGTGAAGGTAACGGTCAACAACACCGTGATCACGTCCGGCGACATCGCCAAGCGCGTCGCGTTCCTGCGCCTGCAGCGCCAGAACGGCGGCGCAGAGGAAGCCAAGAAGCAACTCGTCGACGAAGTCTTGAAGCGTGCCGAGATCGCGCGCATCGGACAGTCGGTCAGCACCCAGGACGTGGAAGCAGCCTATGCGCGCTTTGCTTCCGGCAACAAGCTCTCGCCCGAGCAGCTCGGCAAGATCCTCGACCAGGCCGGCGTCGGCTCAGACCATTTCAAGCAGTTCATCGCAGTGCAGATGAGCTGGCCGCGCGCCGTCAATTTCCGGTTCGGCAGCGGCAACCGCCTGCAGGGCGCTGACCTCGTCAAGCGCATGATGGAAGGCGGCGGCAACAAGCCGGTGACAACAGAATATTATCTGAAGCAGGTCATCTTCGTCATTCCTGAAAAGAAGCGCGGCGCCATCACCGGCAAGCGTCAGGCCGAGGCCAACGCGGCAAGAGGCCAGTTCCCGGGATGCGACACCGCCAAGGTGTTTGCGGCGAACTACCGTGACGTCTCCGTGCGCGATCTCGGTCGCATGCTCGTCCAGCAGCTTCCGGACGAATGGAAGCCGCTGGTCGAGAAGGCCGGCGACGGCAACACGACAGGAACGCGCGTAACGGAAAAGGGCGTCGAATTCCTGGCGATCTGCAAGAAGCGTCAGGTCAACGACGACACGGCGGCCGAAATCGTCTTCCGCGCCGAGGATCTCGGCAAGAAGAAGGCCGGCGGCGAAGATCCCAACAGCGAGAAATACATCGAGGAACTGCGCAAGAAGGCGCAGATCGTCAACAAGTAAGATCAGCGGGTAAACATGCGTGACATGACCGGCGGGCCCCTCGCCCTGACCATGGGCGATCCTGCCGGGATCGGGCTGGATCTGAGCCTGACCACGTGGCTTGGCCGCCGTGAAAGCGCCACCCCGCCATTTCTCTTCATCGGTGACCCCGACGCACTGGCGGCGCGTGCTGCCTTGCTCGGTCATGCGGTCCCGGTCCGCGAGACCGATTGTGCGAACGCCACGTCGGTTTTTGCCGATGCGCTGCCGGTGCTGCCGGTGCGCTGCCCTTCCCCTGTCGTCGCTGGCGAGCCGTCTTCGGCCAATGCATCGGCGGTCACGGCCGCCATCGATACGGCGGTCAAGCTGGTCATGGACGGCAAGGCTTCGGCCGTCGTGACAAACCCGATCGCCAAGGCCGTGCTCTATGAAGCAGGCTTCCGCTTTCCCGGCCACACGGAATACCTCGCCGATCTCGCAGAGAAGGCCACAGGCGCCGCGCTGCTGCCAGTGATGATGCTCGCCGGCCCGAAGCTTCGCGCCGTGCCGGTGACGATCCATATCCCGCTGAAGGACGTGCCCGCTCAGCTCACGGCAGATTTGATCTATCGGACCTGCATCATCACCGCGACGGACCTTCGAACGCGTTTCGGTTTCGACAATCCGAGGCTGGCCATCGCCGGGCTCAACCCCCATGCGGGCGAAGGCGGCGCGCTGGGCGCGGAAGACGATGCCGTGATTTATCCGGTCGTCGAACGGCTGCGAGCCGAGGGCATCGACGCGACCGGGCCGCTGCCCGCCGACACCATGTTCCACGACCGCGCCCGCGCAACCTACGATGTGGCAATCTGCATGTACCATGATCAGGCATTGATCCCCGCCAAGGCGCTCGGTTTCGACGACAGCGTCAACGTCACGCTCGGACTACCGTTCATCCGCACGTCGCCCGACCACGGCACGGCCTTCAGCCTTGCCGGCCGGGGCGTTGCCCGTGACGACAGCCTGCTTGCAGCACTGCGGCTGGCGGCGGAACTGTCCCACAATACCGCAGGAGTGATTGCCTGATGGCCGCTCTCGATGGTCTCCCGCCACTGCGCGACGTCATTCAGCGCCACGGGCTCGACGCGAAAAAGGCGCTCGGGCAGAACTTCCTGCTCGACCTCAATCTGACGCAGAAGATTGCCCGGACGGCGGGTCCACTGGAAGGTGTCACCGTCATCGAGGTCGGACCTGGACCAGGCGGCCTGACACGGGCGATCCTGGCGCTCGGCGCCCGGAAGGTCGTGGCGATCGAGCGGGACTCCCGCTGCCTGCCAGCGCTTGCCGAGATCGCCGACCACTACCCCAACCGGCTCGAAGTCATCGAGGGCGACGCACTCAAGGTCGACTTTGAAGCGTTGAGCGGCGGTGGACCGGTCAAGATCATCGCCAATCTGCCCTACAACGTCGGCACCCAGCTGCTCGTCAACTGGCTGCTGCCGAAGACGTGGCCACCATTCTGGCAATCGCTGACGCTGATGTTCCAGCGTGAAGTGGGTCTACGGATCGTGGCGGACGCAGACGACGATCACTATGGACGCCTCGGCGTTCTCTGCGGCTGGCGGACGAACGCCCGCATGGCCTTCGACGTACCGCCGCAGGCGTTCACGCCCCCGCCCAAGGTCACGTCTTCAGTGGTGCATCTCGAGCCGGTGGCCAATCCGATACCGTGTGCCGTGTCATCCTTAGAGAAGGTCACACATGCGGCCTTTGGGCAGCGCCGCAAGATGCTGCGCCAGAGCCTGAAGCCTCTTGGCGGCGAGGCCCTGCTGGCGAAAGCCGATATCGATCCGCAGCGGCGGGCAGAAACGCTGTCCGTAGAAGAGTTCTGCAGGCTGGCAAACTGCCTCTAGGCGTGTGCGGACCAGGCGCAACGCGGCTTCTCATGACCGGAACTGCGTCAGGTCAGAGACATCAAGCGCTTCTGTGTTTTCGTCGAATTCGGGAACGCCCAGGGCATTCGAGCATAGGAAGGCTCTGCCGTGCTGGAAAGGCGATACCCTCGCATCCGGCCAAACGGATTCACCAAAACGGGCCTTCCCCTTGTTTCCGCGCGTTTTCCCGGCGAAACTGTCTCTGCACATCTTGAAAGGGCTTCAGCCGCGTATACGTGAACGCACGCTTTCGGGACACGCGTTTTCGGCTGTGAACGGCCGGCTTGTGCCGGCCGTCAAATATAGTCAGAACGGGTTTTCGGTCAGAAGGCCGTTGACGAATTCGAACAGGCCGGGGCGGCGGTCGCGGCGCAGGCGTTCCGCCTCGACGATCGCCCGCACGGACGAAAAAGCCCGATCGAGATCATCGTTGAGAACGATATAATCGTATTCGCGCCAGTGCTCGATTTCGGCGCGCGAGTTGGCGAGACGCGTCGCGATGACTTCCTCGCTGTCCTCGGCGCGGCGATGCAGGCGCGATTGCAGCTCGGCCATCGACGGCGGCAGGATGAAGATCGAGACCACGTCGCCGGCCATCTTCTCCTGAAGCTGCTGCGCGCCCTGCCAGTCGATGTCGAACAGCATATCACGGCCGGCTGCCATCGCCGCCTCGACGGCGTCGCGCGGCGTGCCGTAGAAATTGCCGTGAACCTCGGCCCATTCCAGAAGCGAGTCGGTGGCACGCAGCGCTTCGAACTCGCGGATCGACTTGAAGTGATAGTGCCTGCCGTCGATTTCGCTCGGACGGCGCTGACGGGTGGTCACGCTGACCGAGATGCTCATCTCCGGATCGGCTTCAAGCAGGTTGCGCGCGATGGTCGATTTTCCTGCGCCCGAAGGCGAGGAAATGACCAGCATCAGCCCACGGCGGGCGATCTTGATGGGCGAAGGGGTCGCCGGTTTCATGCGTTACTCCAGATTTTGAACCTGTTCGCGGAACTGATCGATCACAACCTTCAACTCGATGCCGGCGGCGGAGACCGCGGCCGCATTCGACTTGGAACAGATCGTATTCGATTCGCGGTTAAATTCCTGTGCCAGGAAATCAAGCTTGCGACCAACCGGCCCGCCTTTCGACAGCAGCTCACGGGCGGCGGCAACATGGGAACCGAGCCTGTCCAGCTCCTCCCTGAGATCGGCCTTGGTGGCAAGCAGCGCCACTTCCGCATGCAGCCGGTCGCGGTCGAGCGACGAGCCGTTGCCCATCACCAACGCCACCTGCTGCGCCAGCCTGTCGGCGATAGCCGCCGGGCTGCGCGAAGGATCGGATTCGACCGTTGCCGTCAATGTCTCGATGGTATCGACCTGCGCCAGCAGGATCTGACAAAGGGCTCCGCCCTCTTCCGTGCGCATGTCGCGCAGATCCGTCAATGCCCGCTTCAGGCCGTCCTTGATATCGTCGTCGAGCGCGGCACGCTGCGCTTCACTCTCTTCGGGTTCGCGGAAATCGACGATGCCGCGGATCGCCAGCAGTGTGTCGAACTTGAGCGGCGCGGGATCGACGAGGTCGCCGAGCTGCTCGCGCAGGTTCAGAACGGCGGTCAACGCCGCCTGGTTGACCACCGCCTCGACAGCGCTCTCCGCGCCGCTGACCGACAGGCTGATCTGCAAATTGCCGCGTGAGAAGACTTCGGCGGCAAGGCGTCGGACGTCCGGTTCGAACCGCTCGAGCCCCTGCGGCAAGCGCAGCCTGACATCGAGACCCTTGCCGTTGACGGAGCGCAGCTCCCAGGCCCAGCGATGGCGGCCGCTGCTGCCTTCTCTCCGGGCAAAGCCGGTCATCGATTGGAGCGGCATCATCACCTCCGTGGCATTTTCTCGAAAAGCAATAAGGCGACGGCGCGGCATCCCGCAAGGGATATCCGCGCCGCGATAGATCCGTCCACAATCCAGGCGATTGTTACTGGGGCTGGGCCGTCGTCGCCGCATCCTGGGCGGCCTTTGCCGCTTCGGCTGCCCTTTCGGCTTCCACCTTGCGCCAGCGGCGAACGTTGGCATTATGTTCGTCCAACGTCACGGCAAAGACGTGCCCGCCCGTACCATCGGCGACAAAGTAGAGTTCCGGGGTCCGCGACGGATTGGCGACCGCCTCGAGCGCTGCGCGACCGGGGTTGGCAATCGGCGTCGGAGGCAGCCCCTTGATCATGTAGGTATTATAGGGCGTGTTCTTGTCGAGGTCCGACTTCAGGATCGGCCTGTCCGCCGGCTTTCCGTCGCCGCCGAAAATGCCGTAGATGATCGTCGGGTCCGACTGCAGCCGCATGCCCTTGTCGAGCCGGTTGATGAAGACGGATGCCACGCGCGGACGCTCGTCGGCGCGACCGGTCTCCTTTTCAACGATCGATGCGAGCGTCACGAATTCTTCGACGGTCGAGACCGGAAGGTTCGGATCGCGCTTCTCCCAGATCTGGTCGACCAGAGCCTTCTGCGCGGCCGCCATCTGCTGGACGATTTCCACCCGCTTGGTGCCGCGGGTAAACTTGTAGGTATCCGGCTTCAACGAGCCCTCGACCGGCAAATCCTTCGGCAGGTCGCCGACGAGGACCTCGTCATCGGACAACCGCTGGAACATCTGCTTGACAGTCAGGCCTTCCGGCATCGACACGGAATAGAGAATGGACTTGCCGGATTTCAACAGCTGCATGATCTCTTGCATCGAAGATCCGGCCTTGATCTCGTACTCGCCGGCCTTCAGCGTGTCGTTGTCGAGGTAAGCCTCCGAAACGAACCGGAAGACCCGGCCGTCGGTGATGATGTTGCCGCGCTCAAGACCGCTGGCGATCTCGCTGATGCCGGCGCCGCCCCGGACGATGAAATTCTTGTTGGCCTCCAGCGGCCCGGCCTTTTCGTACTGATGCATCGCGTAATAGACCGTGCCGGCCGCTGCGAGTGCCACGAAAACGATGACGGTCATGACGAAGTTCAGGAAGATCACCACCTGGCTGCGCGCCTTGCGCGACCGCTTCGGCGGCTGCGGCGCCTTCTCGGGCCGCAGGGCTTCGCTTGCCGATTTCGGGATGATCGGCCCGTTGCTCCCGGTGTCACTGCGGCCGAATTGCGCCGCGCCGTTCTCGTTTGAGTCGCTCACGATTGTCCCGAACCCGAAATTCGCATCCTCATTCTAACTGCCGCGGTGCGAATTTCGGCCTGGACCGTGGCAGGTATAAAACTAACGTTTGGACCGCAGCCATCCGCATTAGAGGGCCGTGGAATAAATGGTCTCGCAGTGCCCGCCGGTCAACGGCGTTTTGGCTCAGAGACGGCCCGGCACAAGCCCGGCAATAGCAATACAACAAACTGTCAGATGTGCCTTGCGCGAACATAGCCGTCAGGCAGCGCCAATCCCTTTAGAAAGACGGCACGTCCTCCCGCTACATGCTTTTAGCGAGCAATGCGGCAAAAGCAGGATCAACGGGCCGATGATCAACACCGCCCGTTGATAAACCCCGGCAGGATCAAACGCCGGTGTAGCGGCGCAGGACCAGCGAAGCGTTCGTGCCGCCGAAGCCGAAGGAATTCGAAAGCGCGACGTTGATCTCGCGCTTGCGGGCGACATGCGGCACCAGATCGATCTTCGTCTCGACAGAAGGATTGTCGAGGTTGAGCGTCGGCGGCGCGATATTGTCGCGGATGGCCAGCGCCGAGAAGATCGCCTCGACGGCACCGGCAGCGCCCAGAAGGTGACCGATCGCCGATTTGGTCGAGGACATCGAGATCTTCGAGGCATGCTCTCCGACCAGCCGCTCTACAGCACCGAGCTCGATCGTATCGGCCATGGTGGAGGTGCCATGGGCGTTGATGTAGTCGACATCAGCCGCCGTCAGGCCCGCGCGCTTCAGCGCCATCTGCATGCAGCGGAACGCGCCGTCGCCATCTTCCGATGGTGCGGTGATATGGTAGGCATCGCCGGAAAGGCCGTAGCCGACAACCTCGGCATAGATCTTGGCGCCGCGAGCCTTGGCATGTTCCAATTCTTCCAGGACCACGATGCCCGCGCCTTCGCCCATGACGAAACCATCGCGGTCGATGTCGTAGGGGCGTGATGCCTTTTGCGGATCGTCGTTATGCTGCGTCGACAGCGCCTTGCAGGCGGCAAAGCCCGCAAGCGAGATGCGGCAGATCGGCGATTCGGCACCGCCGGCCACCATGACGTCGGCGTCACCGAGCGCAATCAGGCGCATCGCATCGCCGATGGCATGCGCACCGGTCGAGCACGCCGTGACGACGGAATGATTGGGACCGCGCAGCTTGTGGCGGATCGACACCTGGCCCGAAGCAAGGTTGATCAGACGACCGGGGATGAAGAAGGGCGAAATACGGCGGGGGCCCTTGTCGCGCAGCGTATAGCCGCCCTCGACGATGCCTTCGAGACCGCCGATACCCGAGCCGATCAGAACGCCGGTTGCAATCTGGTCTTCGTCGTTTTGAGGTTTCCAGCCGGCGTCGGCCAGCGCCATGTCGGCGGCCGCCATCGCATAGACGATGAAAGGATCAACCTTGCGCTGTTCCTTCGGCTCCATCCAGTCATCGGCATTGAAGGTGTTGTTCGAGCCATCGCCGAACGGAAGACGGCACGCGATCTTCGCAGGCAGATCCTCGACCTCGAATTCCGTGACCTTGCGCGCAGCATTATCGCCTGCGATCAGGCGCGCCCAAGTTGCCTCGGTTCCGCAACCCAAGGGAGATACCATGCCGGTACCGGTGATAACGACACGTCTCATAGTCCGCGACCCACCCTGACTGTTCAATTTCAGAGCCGGATCGGACCACGCGTAACGAACCCGATCCGTGCATCCATTTTAAGTTCTTGTAGCAACGATCAGAGGGAAATGCCGGACCGCATTGCTGATCGAGAACCCGCGCTCAGCGCGGGACAGCCCACTTCCCCTGGGCTGGTACGGGCCGCTGAACGCGGCCCGCCAAAGGCTAGACCGTAAAGATCAGGCCTGGGCCTTTTCGATGAACTTGACGGCGTCGCCGACGGTCAGGATCGAGTCAGCAGCATCGTCCGGGATTTCGACGCCGAATTCTTCTTCGAATGCCATGACCAGTTCGACGGTGTCGAGCGAGTCCGCGCCGAGGTCATCGATAAAGCTTGCGCCTTCGCTGACCTTTTCGGCGTCGACGCCAAGATGATCAATAACAATTTTCTTTACGCGTTCTGCGATATCGCTCATGTCGGAGTTCCTCGACCTTCGTTTCTCTGGGCGCCTTCTGGCACCGGTACTCTCAATTAGCCTGATAGACCAAGACGGCCCACCGGGCAATCCATCCAACCAGAACCGCGGCAAACCCAAGACAGCCAAGGCTGCCGGTCACCTGGCGGGGCCGGTCGACTGCTAACAGTCATGGCCCGATTAACACGGTTTAACTCTGCCGCAAAGTGCGAAATTGCCTGACAATCGCTTGCTCAACATTGAATTTCAGGCATTTTGCAGGCGGTAAGCCGAAGCATTGCCGGGCAAGATCGCGCCCGTTCCCAGGCGCGGCATCGAGACCCGGAACACCGCGTCAGATCATTGCCATGCCACCGTTGACGTGAATGGTCTGGCCGGTGACGTAGCCCGCCTCGTTCGAAGCGAGATAAGCGACCGCAGACGCGATTTCGGCACCCGTGCCCATGCGCCGCATCGGGATCGCTCCCATGATGGCGTCCTTCTGCTTGTCGTTCAGCTTGCCGGTCATCGCGCTTTCGATGAAGCCCGGCGCGACACAGTTGACGGTGACGTTGCGGGTCGCGATTTCCTGGGCGAGCGACTTCGAAAAGCCGATCATGCCGGCCTTCGATGCACAATAATTGGCCTGGCCGGGATTGCCGGTGACGCCGACGATCGACGTGATGTTGACGATGCGGCCAAAGCGGCGGCGCATCATCGGATGGGTGAGTTCGCGGGTGAGACGGAACACGGCGGTCAGGTTGACCTCGAGCACATTGTCCCAGTCCTCGTCGCTCATGCGAACGAACAGGCCGTCCTTGGTGATGCCGGCATTGTTGACGAGGATATCGACACCGCCGAGCTCGGCCTCAGCCTTCTCGCCGAGCGCCTTGACCTCGGCACGGTCGGACAGGTTGGCCGGAAACAGCTGGACCCGTTCGCCCAGTTCATTGGCAAGCGCCTCGAGCTTTTCGACGCGCGTGCCGTGCAGGCCGACGATTGCGCCCTGGGCGTGCAGCATGCGGGCGATTTCCTCGCCGATACCACCGGATGCGCCGGTGACAAGAGCCTTACGGCCGGAAAGATCGAACATCGGATTGATTCCTTATAACTGGAGCACTCAGGCCAGAAGCGCCGAGAGCGCGGTGTCGATATCGGCAGGCGAATTGACGGTGACGCCGGTGACGGACTTGTCGATCCGGCGGGCAAGTCCGGTGAGCACCTTGCCGGAACCCACTTCATAAAGTGTCGTGACGTTGTTGGCGGCAAACCACTCGACGGTCTCGCGCCAGCGAACCTGCCCGGTGACCTGTTCGACGAGAAGGCGCGCGATCTCGTCGGCGTCGCTGACCGGGGCGGCCAGGACATTGGCGATGACAGGCACGGACGGATTGTGCTTTGCGACCTTGGCCAGTGCCTCGCGCATGGCGTCGGCCGCCGGCGCCATCAGGCTCGAATGGAACGGGGCGGAGACCGGCAGCATCAGGGCACGCTTGGCGCCCTTCTCCGATGCCAGTGCGGCAGCCTTTTCGACAGCCACCTTCTCGCCTGAGATCACCAGCTGACCGCCGCCATTGTCATTGGCGATCTGGCAGGAGCCGAGAGCGGACGCTTCGCGGCAGATGGCATCGACGTCGGCATGCTCAAGACCGATGATCGCCGCCATCGCGCCCTTGCCGACGGGCACGGCCGCCTGCATGGCGTTGCCGCGAATGCGCAGGAGGCGGGCCGTGTCGGCGATCGAGAAGGTGCCGGCGGCACAGAGGGCGGAATATTCACCGAGTGAATGCCCGGCCACGAACGAGACCTTGCTCTTCAGGTCGAGCCCCTTGGCTTCGAGCACGCGGATGACCGCCATCGACACGGCCATCAGCGCCGGCTGGGCGTTGGCGGTCAGCGTCAGCGTTTCCTCGGGGCCGTTCCACATGGTGTCGGAGAGTTTCTCGCCGAGCGCGTCGTCAACCTCGGCAAACACCGCGGCTGCTTCCGGAAACGCGTCCGCCAGATCCTTGCCCATGCCAACAGCCTGGCTGCCCTGGCCCGGGAATGTGAATGCAATACTCATGGGATTGTCCCTTCCCTAGTTTTCCTCTCCATTCACATTCCTGAACGGTGAGTCAAGCACGCAGGCCCGGCTTTGCGGGCTTCGGCCGGCCTTTTGCCCTTGATCTTCGCCAATCAAGGCGTAAGTTTGCCGCGCATCGCCGCCCTGCCCGACAGACCTCGACGGGCTCGCGGCCCTCACCCATTTTTATCGCGGGCACCCATTCTTCCCGGGTCGAGACCCGCCCTCCACAAGGACCATCACGCAATGCGTTACAACACGCTTGGCCGGACCGGCATCAAGGTTTCCGAAATCTGCCTGGGCACCATGACCTGGGGTTCGCAGAACTCAGAGGCCGAGGCGCATGCACAACTCGACCACGCATTCGAGAGCGGCGTCAACTTCATCGACACCGCCGAACTCTACCCGACGACACCCCTTTCCGCGGAGACCTACGGCGATACCGAGCGCTTCATTGGCACGTGGCTGACCAAGCGCGGCCGCCGCGATGACGTCGTCGTCGCCACCAAGGTTGCCGGCTCCGGACGGCCCTATATCCGCAACGGCGGCCCGATCACGCCCGAAGGCATCGGCGAGGCCGTCGATGCCAGCCTCAAGCGGCTGAAGACCGACTACATCGACCTCTACCAGATCCATTGGCCGAACCGCGGCCACTACCATTTCCGCAATGCCTGGTCCTATGATCCGGCCAAACAGAACAAGGCCCATGTGGCCGCCGACCTCAAGGCTATCCTCGAAAAGCTCGGCGAAGTGGTCAAGTCAGGCAAGGCCCGCGCGATCGGCCTGTCGAACGACACTGCCTGGGGCACGATGAAGCTGATCGACATGGCCGAGCAACACGGCCTGCCACGGGTCGCCTCGATCCAGAACGAATACAATCTTCTCTATAGAGCCTACGATCTCGATCTCGCCGAGCTTTCGCATCATGAAGATGTGGGCCTTCTCGCCTACTCGCCGCTCGCCGCCGGCCTCTTGACCGGCAAGTATCTGGACGGCGCACGCCCGACCGGCTCGCGCCTTGCCATCAACGGCGATCTCGGCGGCCGCTTCACGCCGCACCAGGAACCGGCCGTCGCCGGCTACGTGGCGCTTGCCCACGAGCATGGGATCGACCCGTCACAGCTGGCGATCGCCTTCTGCCTCGGACGGCCGTTCATGGCCTCCGCCATCATCGGCGCGACGTCGATGGAGCAGCTGAAGACGAACATCGGCGCCGCCGGCATCACCCTGTCCCAGGACGTCATGAACGGCATTCGCCGCCTGCACCGGCTGTACCCCATGCCGATCTGAGCACGCATGGCCGTTCCCCAGAGCAAAGCGGAACTTCTATCCGCCATCGACAGGGAATTCTCCAAACTCTGGCGCGAACTCGAAAACATTTCGCCGGAGCGATTCGCCGATCCGTCGCTGGAAGGACACGCCATGGGCACGATAATGAGCGTTGGCGACCTCGTCGCCTACCTCATTGGCTGGGGCGAACTGGTGATCAAGTGGATCGAACGGGACGCACAGGGCCTGCCGGTCGACTTTCCCGAGGTGGGATACAAGTGGAATGAACTCGGCCGGCTCGCGCAGAAATTCTATAATGACTACGGGGCGCTTTCACCCGCCGAACGCCTGTCGCGCCTCAAAGCCAGCAAAGAGACACTGGTTCGCCTGATCGAGGCGTTCGATGACCATGCGCTCTATGGTCACGCGTGGTACGGCAAATGGCCGCTTGGCCGGATGATCCAGTTCAACACGTCCTCGCCGTATGCCAACGCGCGCGGTCGTTTGCGCAAGTGGAAGAAGGTCAGAAGCGGCATCTGAAAGGCAAAGCGTTGCGAAATGACCGCGCAAGCCTTGCCT
Organism: Hyphomicrobiales bacterium; assembly: GCA_900469625.1. Classification (GTDB taxonomy): domain Bacteria; phylum Pseudomonadota; class Alphaproteobacteria; order Rhizobiales; family Rhizobiaceae; genus Ensifer. Next base: position 16,021 of record UBXV01000041.1, on the reverse strand, counting down.
TTCGCCGAAATATGCGTATAAGCGCGCTGTTCGAAATGCCCGGTCTTCTGGCTGGTGGCTGAACGGAGGGCCGGCTTCCTCGAGGGGAGCCGTTTAGGATTGCAAGTCTTTCCGGCCTCCCGTGTCTCCGCTCTCGACCGTCTCGATACAACACTTTCTTGCCGGCTGTCCGCAGCCACTAAGAACAGTCGTTGAGGCTTAGCCGCCGATGTCCGGGCTGATTAACGCAAGAAAGGTAAGCCACAATGGCTCTTTATGAACACGTATTCCTGGCCCGCCAGGACATCACGCCCCAGCAGGTCGACGGTCTCGTCGAGCAGTACAAGGGCGTTCTCGAAGCAAACGGCGGCAAGGTCGGTCGCGTCGAGAACTGGGGCCTCAAGTCCCTCACCTACCGCATCAAGAAGAACCGCAAGGCTCACTACGTTCTCATGGACATCGACGCTCCGGCAGCGGCTGTTCACGAAATCGAGCGTCAGATGCGCATCAACGAAGACGTCCTGCGCTACATGACGATCGCCGTTGAGAAGCACGAAGAAGGTGCGTCTGCAATGATGCAGAAGCGTGACCGCGACGACCGTCCGCGCCGCGATGGCGACCGTCCGGAGCGTGGCTTCGGCGACCGTGGTCCGCGTCCGGACCGTGGCGACCGCGAAGACCGCCCGCGCCGTCCGCGCGAAGACCGCGCGTAATCAAGAAGCTTTAGGAGATTAAAGACAATGGCTGAAGTTTCTTCCGCTCCGGTTCGTCGCCCGTTCCACCGTCGCCGCAAGACCTGCCCCTTCTCGGGCGCAAACGCACCGCGGATCGACTACAAGGACATCCGTCTTCTGCAGCGCTACATTTCCGAGCGCGGCAAGATCGTTCCTTCCCGCATCACGGCCGTTTCCCAGAAGAAGCAGCGCGAACTCGCCCAGGCGATCAAGCGCGCCCGCTTCCTCGGCCTGCTGCCCTACGTCGTTTCGTAAGATCGGCTGACCTTCCGTCGGTCGCCTGACTCGACGGAAACCGAAACTCGGGCAAGGCGCTCGCTTTACGTGATGCCTTGCCCTCTCCCTTCCGCGTTGGGCGCGGATCGGAACCCCGATGTGGAGACACATCGAAAATCCCATGTTGGGGCTGAGCTTTCAGCCAACCCCTAACTGCACGAAGCAGGACAGCGAACGTGAAGACCTTGAACAAGACATCGCTGCTGACCGGTGGCCTCGCCGGCGTTACCGCTGCCCTCCTGTCGATGGGCGCGAATACGCAGTCGTCGCTTGCGATCGTTCTTTATGCCGCTTCGGCACTCCCCATTCTCATTGCCGGCCTCGGCTGGGGCAATGCAGCCGCGATCACGGCGATCGTCAGCGCCGGCGTTGCCGCTGCCGCGCTGATCTCCCCGTATTTCGCGCTTTTGATCCTGGTCGTGACGCTGATCCCGGCCGGCTGGCTCAGCCATCTGGCAAACCTTGCGCGCCCCGCGAGCGAACTCGGTGGCCCGGACGGCGCGCTTGCCTGGTATCCGCTCTCCGACATATTGAGCCACCTCGCCGGACTGGTGACGGCCGGCATGATCATCGTCGGCTTCATCGTCGGATATGATTCCGCCGTGTCCGACCGCATGGTCGACATCGTCATCCAAGCGGTGAAAGCACAGGAACCGCTCTACAATCCGGATCCCGCAGCGATCGCCCAGATCAAGTCGATCTTCACGCTGGCACTGCCGCTGATCCAGGGTGCCGTCTGGGTGGTGATGCTGTTTACCGCCTACTATGTCGCTACCCGCATCGTACAGATGTCGGGCAAGTCGCTGCGCCCGCGCGAGGACATTCCCTCGACGCTGCGCATGCACCGCAACGCGATCTTCATCTTTCTGGGCGGCCTGGTCCTGACATTCCTCGGCGGTGCACCGGCCACGATCGGCGCGCTCGTCTGCGGCACATTCGGCGCAGGTTTCCTGCTGGCCGGCTTTGCTTCCTTCCATTTCCGCACCCGCGGCAAGTCCTGGCGGCTTCCCGTGCTGTGGATCGCATACCTGTCGGTGCTCGTGTTCACGATCCCGGCAATCTTCTTCCTCCTTACGGGACTGACCGATACGCGACGCACCATCGCGGTCACCCCGGTGGGAAAAAACTGACCCAAAACCTGAACTCTGAAAGGACAAGATCATGGAAGTCATTCTTCTCGAACGTATCGCCAAGCTCGGCCAGATGGGCGAAACCGTAAAGGTTCGCGACGGCTTCGCACGCAACTACCTGCTGCCGCTCGGCAAGGCACTGCGCGCCAACGCTGCCAACAAGGCACGCTTCGAATCCGAGCGCTCGACGCTCGAAGCCCGTAACCTCGAGCGCAAGTCGGAAGCCCAGAAGGTTGCCGAGAAGCTCGAAGGCAAGTCCTTCATCATCGTGCGTTCGGCTGGCGAAACCGGTCAGCTCTACGGTTCGGTTGCTGCGCGCGACGTTATCGAAGTTCTGGCTGCCGGCGGCTTCAACATCGGCCGCAACCAGGTCGACCTGAACCACCCGATCAAGTCGATCGGCCTGCACAACGTCACGCTGCACCTGCATTCGGAAGTCGAAATCGCAGTTGAAGTCAACGTTGCCCGTTCGGCAGAAGAAGCCGAGCGCCAGGCTAAGGGCGAAAGCCTGACCTCGGCCGACGCCATCTACGGCGTTGACGAAGATGCCCTGAAGCCGGAAGACTTCTTCAACCCGGAAGCCGAATTCGACGGCGAAGAAGAATAAGCCTCATAGGCCATTCTGATTGCGAAAGCCCGGATCTCACGATCCGGGCTTTTTCTTTGCCGTGGGCTCAAAGCATTTGCGAGGAAGAGCGCGGAGCGGTTCTACGTCAGGACATGCGCAGAAACGGAAACGCCTCAGGTCCGGGCAGGCACAGCCGACGGGGCCATATCCTTGTCGACGCGCACGACGACGGACAAGCCGGGCGACAGCAGATCGGCGAGCGGCTGGCCGGGATCAACTGCGATCCGGACACCGACGCGCTGGGCGACCTTGGTGAAATTGCCGGTGGCATTGTCCGGGCGGATGATGCTGAACTCCGATCCGGCAGCCGGCGAAAAGCGCTCGATGTGCCCGGTCAGCGTGTTTTTCTGCAGGGCGTCGACCGAGATGGTCACCGGTTGGCCGGCCCTCATGCCGTCAAGCTGTGTTTCCTTGAAATTGGCAAGCACCCAGACATCGTGCGGCACGACGAACAGCAGTTGCGAGCCGGGCGTGACATACTGGCCAAGGCGCGCGCCGATCTCGCCGAGCTTGCCGTCGCGAGGGGCAACGATGCGCGTGTTTTCGAGATCGATCCGTGCCAGTTCGACGGCGGCCTCAGCGCCCGAAACGGTGGCCTGCAGGCCGGCGCGAGCGCCGAGCGTGGTGGCAAGCGCCTGACGGGAGACCTCCAGTCCGGCCTCGGCCTGCCTGACCGCCGCGACCGCCTGCTCGAACGCTGCTTTCGACTGATCCGCCTCGCTGCGGGTGGAGATGCCTTTTTCGGCCAACGGCCGGATCCGGTCCCAGGCGGCGCTCGCCCTGTTGAAGGCCGCCTTGGCGCTGTCGAGTTGCGCATCGCTGGCAGCGATGCCCGCCTTGCCCGACAATTCCTGCTGGCGCGAATTCGCAAGCGCTGCCTGCTGGGCGGCGAGTGTGGCTTGCGCCTGCGCCAGCTTCTGCGCGTAGATGCGATCGTCGATCTTGACCAGCAGTTGCCCGGCCTTGACCTCCTCGTAATCGTGGACCGCAACCTCGGCGACATAACCGGACAGTTGCGGGCTCATGATCGTCAGGTAGCCCCGGACATAGGCGTTCTCCGTCATTTCCACCGAACTGTGAAACGGCGGCAGGCGCCAGGCGTAGAGAACCAGGGACAAGCCGCAAAGGCCTGCCAGCAGCACGATGATCGTGGTGGGTGAGCGCAAGGATTTCAGCATGGCGGTCAACTCTGTTCGTTGGTGGAGAGAGCGGCCGCGCGAGGTGCAAGCCGCTTGTAGACGATATGCGCAAGCAGGCCGGCAAGCGCGCATAGCGCAATGCCGGATGCGAGCAGAAAGGCGTCGTTGTAGGCGAGGATGTTGGCTTCCCGCGTGACCTGCTGGCCGAGGAGCGCGACGCCTTCGCCGTTGAGCAGGGCCCTGTCGCCGATCACGCGGCCATAGGCCGATGCCAGCTGGCTGATACGCTGGGCAATCAGCGGGTTCGACATGACGACCTGTTCGGCCAGCATGTTGGAATGGAACTTTTCGCGCAGTGTGACGAAGCTGCCGAAGGCTGCCGTGCCGATCAGGCCGCCGATGCTCTGCGTGAAGAGGAAGATGACGATGAAGCTCAGAATGTAGCTCGGCCCCTTCATCAACGCCGCCTTGAAGCCACTGGCCATGGCCGGCGGCAGGAACAGCGCGGTTCCCCCCGCAATCATCGCCTGGCTCAGATACATCTGTTCGGGCCGCGTCAGGTTGGTCGCCTGGCTGTCGATATAGGCGCCTGCGGCCAGTAGGCTTAGCGCCAGAACATGCACGAATTCGGCGTGGCCGGGGTTCATCAGCGCAGCGCACAGAAGCCCGCCGGCAATCGATGCGCCGAGAATGATCCAGTAGAGCGTCGCGACCTGCTCGAACTGCAAGCCCAGCAGCTGATAGAAGTTTGCGGCGATCGCCGACTGTTCGGAGGCGACAAGGCGAAAGACCAGCAGAACCGCGGTAAAATGCAGGATCTCCTTGGAAGCGAGCCAGCGAATGTCGATCAGCGGCAGCGCGCGGTTGAGTTCGATCAGCACCACTGTCGTCAGCGCCACGATCGCGACGGCCAGGAGCACGCCGAGCCACGGGGCCTCGAACCACCAGTAGAGCCGGCCCATGGTCAGGACGATGGCGATGCAGCCGAAGCCCAGCGCCACCAGCAGGTAGCTGAGGATATCGGTGCGCTGGATTACCTTGGCGTGCGGCACCGGCGTCAGCGGCAGCAGGTAGATGATCGGCAGCGCCATCAGCGCCAGCGCCATTTCGAGCGTATAAAGCCCATGCCATTGACCGTATTCGATCAGCGTCGGCGAAATCAGCCGCGTGATCGGTGCAGAAATCGTCGTGCAAGTCAGGGCCAGCGCGAGCCCGACCGTCAGCTTGCGCGCCGGCGGGAAGGCCTCGAGCATGTAGAGGAAACCGAGCGTCGACATCGGCGCCGCCGCGATGCCGCTGATGAAGCGCACGACGATCGCCGACTGCAAATCGGAAACGAAGACGTTCATCAAGGACACGACCACAAAACCGACGATGCCGATTTCGGCAAACCGGCGCAGCCCGTATTGTGCGCGGATCTTCACCAGCGCGATGGAGAGCGAAACGTTCGGCGCCATATAGGCGGCCGACAGCCAGGCGGCCTCGATCGCGGTTGCGGAAAGCGAGCCCTGAAGCTGGGTGAGATTGGCCAGCGCCAGGTTCATGCCGAGACCTTGCGTGAGGAACAGCAACGCAGAACAGACCATGTAGGTGGCGGATCTTGCGACGCTCATCGGCTCCGGCGCGGATGCCGATGCCGCGGGCGGCGTGGGCACTGGCTCCTCCGCCGCCGCTGCATCCTCGACATCGCCGTGCCGGTTGTCATTTGCTGGACTGGTCGTGGCGGCACGCATCGCCGTCAGTCCTTGGCGAGCAATTGAACGTTGTCGGCGATTGTGCGAACGACCTTCAGGGTCGCTGCAACTTCGCCAGGCTCGACACCGCGCAGGACGTCTGCGCGGATCTCATCTGCGAGCTTGAGGATTTCATCAGCAATGTTGCGGCCAAGTTCGGTCATGTGGATCTGCTTGGCCCTGCGGTCCGACACTTCGACCCGGCGCTCGATAAACCCCTGCTTTTCCATGCCGTCCAGAAGACGCACGATCGTCGGCGTCTCGATCTCGAGTTCGTCGGCAAGTTCCCGCTGGTTCAAGCCATCCTTCCTGGTCAACGCGAACAGCGCCCTCGCCCGCGGCAAGGTCAGCCCGCGCTCCTTCACCCTGGCATCGAAGACGGCGCGCAGCTTGCGATTGACCATCGACAAGGCGTCGAACAATTCCCGATTGACGATGGGCTGATACATGGTTCCTTTTCCATATTAGTAGCATGCTAATTATTTTATCCCTATCTAATCTATCCGGTGGAAATTTTCAAGACGCAGTTTTGAGGGAGACGGCGAACGGCGCTAGAATTGTCGCAAGCCGCGGGTCGCAGCGATTCGCAGCGTCAATGTCGTTTTTCATGCAGCCTTAATTTTTTTTCGCTTTGTGGCGTCAACCTGTGGATCAGTCGAACAACGGGCAAAGGCGGCAGGTGGCGCGACAAGCCCAGCGACTGTGTCCCTGATGCACTTGACCGGCAGAGCCCCAGACAGCAAACCGGGTGCACACCAGAAAAGGCAGAGACAAACAACCATGAACGACGCAGCGCGAAAGCTCGCCCCTATCGGCAAGGATCAGTCGGACCAGCATTACCGCGAGGCGCCGAACAACCTTGAAGCCGAACAGGCACTGCTCGGTGCGATCCTGGTCAACAATGACGCCTTCTATCGCGTCTCGGACTTTCTGAAGCCAGTTCATCTGTTCGAGCCGCTGCATCGCCGCATCTACGAGGTTGCCGGCGACATCATCCGCATGGGCAAGACCGCCAACCCGGTGACGATCAAGACCTTCCTCAAGGCCGACGAAAAGGTCGGCGACCTGACGGTTGCACAATACCTCGCGCGTCTGGCCGCTGGCGCCGTCTCGATCATCAACGCGGAAGACTACGGCCGCGCCATCTACGACCTGGCGCTGCGCCGCTCGCTGATCACCATCGGCGAGGACATGGTCAACATCGCCTTCGACGCGCCGCTCGACATGCCGCCGCAGGGCCAGATCGAGGATGCGGAACGCCGCCTGTTCGAACTTGCCGAGACCGGTCGCTACGATGGCGGCTTCCAGTCCTTCAACGACGCGGTGGCGCTGGCCATCGACATGGCCGGCCAGGCTTTTGAACGCGACGGTAGCCTTTCCGGCATCTCGACGGGCATCCTGTCGCTCGACGCCCGCATGGGCGGTCTGCAGCGCTCCGACTTGATCGTGCTTGCCGGACGCCCCGGCATGGGCAAGACATCGCTTGCCACCAACATCGCCTACAACATCGCCGCCGCCTATGACCCCGAGGTGCAGGCGGACGGTTCGTTCAAGGCCAAGAACGGCGGCGTCGTCGGCTTCTATTCGCTCGAAATGTCGTCCGAACAGCTGGCAACCCGTATCATTTCCGAGCAGACCGAAGTGTCCTCCTCGAAGATCCGCCGCGGCGACATCTCCGAAGCCGATTTCGAAAAGCTCGTCGCCTGCTCGCAGATGATGCAGAAGGTGCCGCTGTTCATCGACCAGACCGGTGGTATCTCGATTGCCCAGCTCTCGGCCCGCGCCCGCCGCCTGAAGCGCCAGCGCGGTCTCGACTGCCTGGTGGTCGACTACATCCAGCTCATGACCGGCTCGGGCAAGTCGAGCGACAACCGCGTGCAGGAAATCACCCAGATCACCACCGGCCTGAAAGCGCTCGGCAAGGAACTGAACGTGCCGATCATCGCGCTGTCCCAGCTTTCCCGTGGGGTGGAAAGCCGTGAAGACAAGCGCCCGCAGCTCTCCGACCTTCGCGAATCAGGCTCGATCGAGCAGGACGCCGACGTGGTGCTCTTCGTGTTCCGCGAAGAATACTACGTGAAGAACCTCGAGCCCCGCGACGAGTTCGACCCGAAGTATGACGAGTGGAAGATGAAGATGGAGCAGGTGAAGGGCACGGCCGACGTGATCATCGCCAAGCAGCGTCACGGACCGACCGGCACGGTAAAGCTCGCCTTCCAGTCGGAATTCACCCGCTTTACCGATCTCGCCGATCCGTCCTTCACCCAGTACGAAGAACACTGAGACATCTCTGGGGGCGTTTTACGCCCCCAGCGCCATCCTGAGGATCGCCACGGTCACGACGCCGGCAGCGACTGCGGCGAGCAATGGCAGGCGCATGGCGACCAGCGCCGTCACAACGGTCGCGATGGTTTCGGCCGGACCGGTGACCAGCGCCGTCGGCGCGATCACCGCCATCAACACGGCGGGCGGGATCGCCTCCAGCGCGCGCCTTTGTGCTTCCCCGATCGTCACGAACCGAATGAGCACCAGCCCGCCGATGCGGGTGGCGACGGTTGCGATCGCCATCGCGACGATGGCAAGAAGCGTGTTCGGATCGATCGTCATGCGTGTGCCTCCTCACGGCGACGGCCCGTCAGGATCGCGACTGCGACACCTGCGGCCGCGCCGGCGGCGATGTACCAGACGCCGGGCAGGAAATGATGTGTCAGCACCGCGGCAGCGGCGCTGGCGGCCAGCACAGCCCCGGTCTCCCGCCCCTTCCAGAAGCTCATCACCAGCACGATGAAGACGGCGGGAAAGGCGAAATCGAGCCCCGTCACCTTCGGGTCGCCGAGAAACGCGCCGAGCAGGGCACCCGCGAGGCTGGTCGTCACCCACACGAGATAGAAGGGCACGGCGAGCCCGGCAAACCACGCTGGTGTCAGCTTGCCCTCTCTCGCCCGCATTTCCGCCATCGCCCAGATCTCGTCGGCGAGCAGCAGCATTGAGGCGTATTTCGCCGGACCTGAGAAACCTTGCAGCCTGGCGCCGAGCGATGCGCTCATCAGCACATGCCGGATATTGACCAGCAAGGCGGAAAAGGCGAGTGCGGCCCAGGATGCCGGGTGTGTCCAGATGTCCATGGCGACGAATTGCGAGCCACCGGCAAAAACCAGCGCGCTCATCAATGTCACCTCTGCACCCGAAAGCCCCTTGCCGGCGGCGACAGCGCCGAACACCAGCCCGATCGGCATGACCGCAACGATCAACGGCGCCATCGCCATGGCCCCGGCCCTAAACTCTGGAAAGAATCCCGTATCGCGCAATGCTCTTGTCTCCTGGTCGATGGCGAACGCAGGACATTTAAGCGCGGTCGGGTTGAGCGTATTGAACGAAAGTGATCAACCGGCGCGAAAAGCACCCGGCGTAACGCCGGTTCGGGCCTTGAAGTGGCGGCTGAAATGCGCCTGATCGGCAAAGCCGCATTGATAGGCCGTGTCGACCGCCGACCAGCCATGGCGCAGCAATGTCTTTGCCGCCCGCACGCGCTTGTCCGTCAGGAACGCATGCGGCGTGATGTGGAATTGCCGACGAAAAGCCCGGATCAGATGGGCGCGACTGAGGCCGGCAACCTTCGCCAGTTCGTCGAGGCCGATGTCCTCGGCGTAATTCTCGGTCAGGTAGTCGCGAGCACGCTGCACCGCCGACTGTTCGCGCGTTTCGACCGGCACGATGATCGAACTGCCGTGCCGCTCGAACATGGTGGCAAGCACCCCGAACATGCGCTCCTCGGCCTCAAGCGCACCCGTCGCCTGCTCCATCGCCCTATGTGCGTGATAGAAGGCGTGAGCCAGATCCGGGTCACGCAGCATGCGCCGTGAAAAGGACGGCGTTCCCTTGAACGGCCGGCCGGTGACGTCTTCCAGGATGTTCACCAGCAGTTCGATGCTCGGATAGACCATGCGGTAGCGATAACCACCGCCGCCCGGATGGCCGTCGTGGATTTCGTCCGGGTTGATCAGGTAGAAATCGCCAGGCCCTGCCTGCGACCGCTCACCCCTGATCTTGCTGATCTGCGAGCCAGCCTCGATCGCGCCGATGCTGAAGGTATCATGCGCGTGCGGCGCAAATTCGTGGGTGATGAAGGTTGCCGTCAGGCATTCCATGCCGTCAAAACGCTGGTCCCGCCAGAAGCGGGTCCTCTCCGCGCCTTCCAGCGGCATGACATCCAGAGCCTGTTCCTGCGAAATCGTATGCATCGGACAATCCTAGCGTCCCCGACAGGGAACGTCTTGCACAAAAGTGCTCTTCGGCTCTCCCTCTCGACCGCATGTCTCGATGCGACAGGACGGCATTTGCGGCCAGGCGTGGTTGCCTGTATTGCTCTCTCCATCGTTCACGCAGAGTGCCAGGCATGCTCAGTCCAGAATTTCTCTCCGCCTCCAATCGCCTCACGATCGACCTCAACGCATTGGCAGACAACTGGCGTTTCATGAACGCCCGCTCCGGCAAGGCGCGCGCTGCAGCCGTCCTGAAGGCCGATGCCTACGGGCTCGGCATCGAAGACGCAGCCCCCTCACTCTACGCCGCCGGCGCCCGCGACTTCTTCGTCGCCAACGCGGAAGAAGGGGCTTACCTGCGTGCGCTCCTGCCCGAAAGCCGCATCTATATCCTTGCCGGCATGTGGCCCGGCAACGAGGCGCTGTTCTTCGACAACGACCTGGTGCCGGTGATTAACTCCGAGCAACAGCTGGCCGTCTTCATGGCCGCGCTTTCCGAGCGTGGCGACCATCCTTGCGTGCTGCATGTCGATACCGGCATGAACCGCCTGGGGCTGTCGGTCGAGGAAGCCGTCGCTGTTGCCAACGATCCGGCCCGCCCGGCGAGCTTTTCTCCCGTCCTGATCATGAGCCACCTTGCCTGCGCCGACGACCCGCACAACCCGCTCAATGCGTATCAACTCAAGCGCTTCCGCGAAGCGACCGCCGCATTCGAAGGCGTCGACGCGAGCCTTGCCAATTCCGGCGGCGTCTTCCTGGGCAGCGACTATCATTTCGACCTGACGCGGCCGGGCATCGCCGTCTATGGCGGCGAAGCAGTCAATGACGTCGCCAATCCGATGAAACCGGTCGTCACCGCCGAAGCGCGCATCATCCAGATCCGCAGCGTCGCCTCCGGCGGCCACGCCAGCTACGGCGCGTCGGCGCGTTTCAACCGCGACAGCCGCATCGCCACGGTTTCCGTCGGTTATGCCGATGGCTACCACCGCTCGGTCTCCGGCGACGGCGTCACCCTCAGGCAGGCGACACCTTCGGGCGCTTTCGGTTTTCTGCACGGCCACAAGGTGCCGCATGTCGGCCGCGTGACGATGGATCTCAGCCTCTTCGATGTCACCGACCTCCCGGAAAATGCTGTCCGCCCCGGGGATTATATCGAGCTCTTCGGCCGGCATATCGCCGTCGACGACGTGGCACGCGCCGGCGGCACGATCGGCTACGAGATGCTGACCAGTCTCGGCCACCGCTACGAGCGTCACTATATCGGCGCCGTCTGAGACGAAGCTCGCGCCGATACTTGACGGTCCGTCGCTGAAAATCACCTTTTGTTCCGCGTTTAGCGGCATTATGTGAAGGCAAAAGTGATTCTCCGATCATCGGCTGCATCGCCGCTGGCGATGCAGCCGACGTCCCTGCCCTGTGAAAGTCGTTTCCGATGGCGAAAGCCCGCACCCAATTCGTCTGCCAGAACTGCGGCACCATCCACACCCGCTGGGCCGGCAAATGCGAAGGCTGCGGCGAATGGAACACGATCATCGAGGATGACCCGACCGCCGGCATCGGCGGCGGCCCGTCCCGTGCCCCGAAAAAGGGACGTCCCGTCGCGCTCACCACGTTGTCCGGCGAAATCGAGGATGCCCCGCGCATCCAGACCGGCATCGCCGAGCTCGACCGCGCCACCGGTGGCGGCTTCGTTCGCGGCTCGGCGCTCCTCATCGGCGGCGATCCCGGCATCGGCAAGTCGACGGTGCTGATGCAGGCCGCAGCCGCCCTTGCCCGCCAGAAGCATCGCATCATCTATGTCTCGGGCGAAGAGGCCGTGGCCCAGGTACGCCTGAGGGCGCAGCGTCTGGGCGCTGCCGACAGCGACGTGCTTTTGGCTGCCGAAACCAATGTCGAGGATATTCTCGCCACCCTTTCCGAGGGCAAGCGACCCGACCTCGTCATCATTGATTCCATCCAGACGCTCTGGAGCGACATCGTCGATTCGGCGCCGGGAACAGTTACCCAGGTGCGCACCGGCGTGCAGGCGATGATCCGCTTTGCCAAGCAGACCGGAACCGCGGTCGTGCTCGTCGGCCACGTGACCAAGGAGGGCCAGATCGCTGGACCTCGCGTCGTCGAACACATGGTCGACGCAGTCCTCTACTTCGAGGGCGACCGCGGCCATCACTACCGGATCCTGCGAACAGTCAAGAACCGCTTCGGGCCGACCGACGAGATCGGCGTCTTCGAAATGTCCGACAAGGGCCTGCGCGAGGTCGCCAACCCGTCGGAACTGTTCCTCGGCGAGCGCAATGAGAAGTCGCCGGGTGCGGCCGTCTTTGCCGGTATGGAGGGCACGCGGCCGATCCTCGTCGAAGTGCAGGCGCTGGTGGCGCCCACCTCGCTCGGCACCCCGCGCCGCGCCATTGTCGGGTGGGACTCGGCCCGGCTGTCGATGATCCTGGCCGTGCTCGAAGCCCATTGCGGTGTCCGGCTCGGCCAGCACGACGTCTACCTGAACATCGCCGGTGGCTACCGGATTTCCGAGCCGGCGGCCGACCTGGCTGTGGCTTCCGCACTGGTTTCGTCGCTTGCCGGGCTTGCCCTTCCTGCTGATTGCGTCTATTTCGGCGAAGTCAGCTTGTCGGGCGCCATCCGGCCGGTTGCGCATACCGCTCAACGCCTCAAGGAAGCCGAGAAACTCGGTTTCTCGCAGGCCGTTCTGCCAGCCGCATCGACCGAACTGCCGAAGAACGGCAATGGCCGGTGGAGCGAGCTGGAAAGCCTGCCGGATCTGGTGGCGCGCATCGCAGGATCGCGAAACGCGCTGAGGCCGGTCGAGGACGCAGATTGATGGTGCGGTTGCTGCAAGCGGCTCCACGAGACGGCTTCTAGGCAGGCTTGGAACAACGCCCTGAATGTCAGCCAGGGCCGACGGCGGATAGGCTTGAGGAGACCCGGACGAACCGGGTTCGGAGTAAGGACAAAATGCCCATTACAATTCTCGACGGTATCGTTCTCGGCGTCGCGCTGTTTTCAGCCATCCTGGCCATGGTTCGAGGTTTCTCGCGCGAAGTCCTGTCGGTCGCCAGCTGGGTGGGCGCTGCGGCGGCTGCCTACTTCCTCTACCCGCACCTCCTGCCCTACGCCAAGCAATACACCAGCAGCGACACCGTCGCGCTGATCGGCTCGGCGGCAGTCATCTTCCTGGTCGCACTGATCATCATTTCCTTCATCACCATGCGCGTCGCCGACTTCATCATCGACAGCCGCATCGGCGCCCTTGACCGTACACTCGGCTTTCTCTTCGGCGCCGCGCGCGGCATCCTGCTTGTCGTCGTCGCCATGCTGTTCTTCAACTGGCTGGTCGCTCCGCAGCAGCAGCCGGGTTGGGTCACGCAGGCGAAATCCAAGCCGCTGCTCGACAATCTCGGCAACAAGCTGATTGCCCTTCTGCCCGAAGAAGCCGATGCCACGATCCTCGACCGCCTGCGCGGCAAGGACACGACCGGCGAAGGCGAAGGCGAGGCTCCGGCCGGCACGCCCGGACAGGCACCTGCTGGCTCGCCCGATCAGGCGCCGGTCAACGACGCCCCGGCCACCAACGGCTGAGACAAGGAAAAACTGCCGACAAAGCCCGCTGCGCGGGCTTTGTCCTTTTGGGAATAACGCTAACGTCCGTTTTCAGCTAAGATTGCTTGAAGACGGCGGGCCCGATCACGATATGCGCACCGGCACGGAGCAAAGGCGACTGTGATGACCGATCTGAGATCCACGGAAATCCATGACGAAATCGATGGCGATACCCTGCACGAAGAGTGCGGCGTGTTCGGCATCCTCGGGCATTCGGATGCAGCGGCGCTCACGGCGCTCGGCCTGCACGCGCTCCAGCACCGTGGCCAGGAGGCAGCCGGCATCGTCACCTTCGACGGCAAGCAGTTCTGCACCGAAAAGCGCATGGGTCTCGTCGGCGATCACTACACCGACCCCGCGACGCTTGCAAAGCTGCCGGGCTTCATGTCCATCGGCCACACCCGCTACTCGACCACAGGCGAAGTGGCCCTGCGCAACGTCCAGCCGCTCTTTGCCGAGTTGCAGGAAGGCGGCATTGCGATTGCCCACAACGGCAACTTCACCAACGGCCTGACGCTGCGTCGCCAGATCATCGCCGACGGCGCCATCTGTCAGTCGACCTCGGATACCGAAGTCGTGCTTCACCTCATCGCCCGCTCCAAGCATGCCTCGACCACCGACCGCTTCGCCGATGCGATCGCCCAGGTCGAAGGCGGCTACTCGATGCTGGCGCTGACGCGCACCAAGCTGATCGCTGCCCGTGACCCGCACGGCATCCGTCCCCTCGTCATGGGCGAGCTCGACGGCAAGCCGATCTTCTGCTCGGAAACCTGCGCGCTCGACATCATCGGCGCCAAGTTCGTTCGCGACGTCGAGAACGGCGAAATCATCATCTGCGAGATCCAGGCCGACGGCTCGATCTCGATCGACGCCCGCAAGCCGGTCGCCCCGCAACCGGAGCGGCTCTGCCTGTTCGAATACGTCTATTTCGCCCGGCCGGATTCGGTCGTCGGCGGCCGCAACGTCTATGTCGCGCGCAAGAACATGGGCCAGAACCTCGCCAAGGAAGCGCCTGTCGAAGCCGACGTCGTCGTGCCAGTGCCTGATGGCGGCACGCCCGCCGCGATCGGCTACGCCCAGCAGAGCGGCATTCCGTTCGAACTCGGCATCATCCGCAACCATTATGTCGGCCGCACCTTCATCGAGCCGACGCAGCAGATCCGCGCCTTCGGCGTCAAGCTGAAGCACTCGGCCAATCGTGCGATGATCGAGGGCAAGCGCGTCGTGCTCGTCGACGATTCGATCGTTCGCGGCACCACGTCGGTCAAGATCGTGCAGATGATCCGCGATGCCGGCGCCAGTGAAGTCCACGTGCGCGTCGCCAGCCCGATGATCTTCCATCCCGATTTCTACGGTATCGACACGCCGGACCGCGACAAGCTGCTCGCCAACCAGCACGCCGACCTTGCCTCCATGTGCCGCTTCATCGGTGCGGACTCGCTCGAATTCCTGTCGATCGACGGGCTTTACGAGGCAGTCGGCGGCGTCAAGCGCGATCCCAAGGCACCGCAGTTTACCGACCACTATTTCACCGGGGACTATCCGACCCGCCTTCTCGACCAGGAAGGCGCCAGCAACGTCCGCAAACTCTCGGTTCTCGCCAGCAACGGATAATCAGACAATAAAATGACGATCAATTTGAAAGACCGGGTCGCCGTCGTCACCGGCGCATCGCGCGGTATCGGCTATTTCACGGCCCTCGAACTTGCCAAGGCTGGCGCCCACGTGGTTGCCTGCGCCCGCACCGTCGGCGGCCTCGAGGAACTCGACGACGCCATCAAGGCTGTCGGCGGCTCGGCCACGCTCGTTCCCTTCGATCTCGCCGACATGGCTGCGATCGACAAGCTCGGCGGCGCGATCAACGAGCGCTGGGGCAAGCTCGACATCATGGTGGCCAATGCCGGCGTGCTCGGCACGATCTCGCCGATCGGCCATGTCGAGGCCAAGGTGTTCGACAAGGTGATGACCATCAACGTCAACGCCACCTGGCGCCTGATCCGCACGCTCGAGCCGTTGCTGATCAAGTCCGACGCCGGACGCGCGCTCATCCTTTCGTCAAGCGCTGCGCACAAGTGCAAGCCGTTCTGGGGCCCCTACTCCGCCTCGAAGGCCGCAGTCGAGGCGCTGGCCCGCACCTGGGCCGGCGAGACCCAGCGGCTTCCGCTGCGCATCCTCAGCGTCGATCCGGGTGCGACACGCACCGCCATGCGTGCCCAGGCGATGCCCGGCGAAGATCCGGAAACCGTGCCACATCCCTCCGAGGTCGCAGCCAAGCTTCTGCCACTGGTCGGCCCCGATCAGACCGAGACCGGCAAGCTCTACATCGTTCGCGAAGACAAGATCGTCGACTACCGCATGCCGGAGTAACGATCGCCGCAGAACCGGAATGAAAAAGGCCACCGTGTTTCCACGGTGGCCTTCTTGTTTGTACTGTCATTGTCGACAAGCGGGTCGGCGCTTTCGCGCCAGCCGTCTTACTCTTTGTCGCCCGGCAGGCCATCGCCGCCATGGGCGGGATGGCCTGC